>CP050293.1:5000-1206666 GCA_014189435.1 Mesorhizobium loti | reverse complement strand
TTGCCCGGCGCCATACGCGAAGGACGGCCGCAAAGGAAGAGGCGCAAGCGCCGCAGCGCTTCACCCTCCCCCTTGTGGGGAGGGTCGGCGCACCGGCGTTGCGAAGCAAGGTCGGTGGGACGGGGTGGGGGCGCGGCGCTGCAAAAGACCCCCACCCCGCTCCGCTGCGCGGAGCGACCCTCCCCACAAGGGGGAGGGTGAAGGAAGACGCCCCCCAGACACACTCCAGAAACAAGATTCAACACTCCGGAAAAACTAGCGAAAACATCGCCTGTCATAAGCATCCTCGCAGCGGCCGAAGCGGGCCGCGGCACAACGCAAAGAAATGGTCCGCAAACATGCAACGACGTTCGACCGGATGGATGGCTGCCCTGACAGGCATTTCGCTCGCCATGCTTGCGGTCGCGCAGCCGGGTGCGCAAGCGGCGGTTACCCGAAGCGAATATTGCAGCCGGCTCGGTCTTCAGCTCGACGGGGCCATTCAAACGAAAGCCGAACCCGGGGCCAATGCAAGTCAGATCGCCGAGGCAACCGCGCTCCAGGACAAGGCGAACCGGTTTTGTGCCGAGCGCAAGCAGGCACAAGGCATCAGGACCTACGCCAACGCCCTGAAGCTTCTTGGAGTGACGCCCGTCGACCTGAACCAGTGAACAACAGCCGTCAACCGTTTGACTCCTGATATCCTCCCGGGAAAAGGCCGCCACTCGCGAAAGCGAGGGCGGCTTTTTTCTTGGCCATGCAGTTCCAGGACGTGCATTGCGGAATTGCATCCGGAGTTGCGTGAAAACAAACACTTACAGCAGTTCGAAGATTCAAGACTTGCGGCCGGCTTCGGTCTTCGCACCGACGCAGGAATCGGGTGTCGGTTGCCGGTATGACATGCGATGGCTGACTTGCCACAGCAGAGGGACGTCCATGCTCACGCTCCACGACTATTTGCCATCGCAAAATGGCTGGAAGGTCCGCGTCCTCCTCGGGCTGCTCGACATCGCCTATGACAGTCGCCTTGTCTCGATTTTCGAGGGCGAGAGCCGCACCAATGTCTTCCTTGCTCTCAATCCGGCCGGTGCGGTTCCCGTGCTTCAGCTCGAAGACGGCAGCGCCATCGCCGAATCCAATGCGATCCTCACCTACCTCGCCGAAGGGACGCCCTTTCTGCCGTCGGACCGCTATCAGTGCGCCAAAATCATGCAGTGGCTGTTCTTCGAACAATACAATGTCGAGCCAGTCATCGGCTCGCTGCGCTTCTGGACCTTGACCGGAAGGCTCGAGCGCAACCAGGGCATGGTTGCGGGCAAGCGCGAAGCCGGAGCCCGCACACTCGCCGCACTCAACCGCAGCCTTGGCGATGTCCCATTTCTCGTCGGAAACGACGTCACGATCGCTGATATCGCCGTCTTTGCCTACGCCCATCGCGCTGAGGATTGCGGCTTCTCGCTGACGGATTACCCGGCTTTCGCCGCGTGGACTGGCCGCGTGCGCGATGCCATCGGTCCCGGCTATCCCGTGCACCCTTACAGCATCGATCCGCACTCCGGCGCCTGAGCGGCTTACTTCTTGCTCTGCGGATGGATCGTCTCGCCGCGCTTGAGCATCGCCACGAAAGTCTCGATCTTCTTCTTGCGCCCAGCCTCGGTCTTCATGTTGTGGGTGCGGAAGGCGAGCGCGAAGCGGTTCTGCGCGCCGAGCTTTGCCAGCATCTCTTTCGCCTGCGGCTCGGCATCGATGGCAGCTTGCAAGTCATCGGGGATTTTCATGTCACTGGCATAGGCGCGTGCCCAGCGACCGTCGGCCTTGGCCGCCTCGACCTGCTTCAGCCCATTCTCGGTCATGCGGCCCTCCTCGACCAGCCGCGCGACATTGTCGATGTTGATCTGGCTCCAGGTGCTCTTCCTGCCGCGCGGCGTGTAGCGCTGCAGGAAACTCTTCTCGTCCAGTCCCTTGCGCACCGCATCGATCCACCCGAAGCACAGCACCACGTCGATGGCTTCCTTGGGCGTGATCGACTTCAGTCCCGAAGCCACCTTGTGCACCTTGATCCAGACTTCGGTCTCCGTGGCGTGGTGCTTGCCGAGCCAGGCGTAGAAGCTGGCAGGATCCGGAAACTCGTGGACCTTGTCGGGATCGACCTTGACCGGCGCCATCAGCCGGCCTGCCCGTTCGGTGCTGTTGTCGCTCGCGACACCACATCCCCTGCCTTCATTGTCTTGCCTCCGCATCGTTCCCATCGTCACTGCTCAGCATCGTGGCACAGATCGTTGTCAGTTTCCGTCAGCAAACTTGTCGGGCGCGTACAGCGTTCCTTCGCGCGCCCTTCTGTCCTGAGCATTTTTCTCCCGGCCCCGCTGTGGAAAATCTCGGAATACCTGCCATGCTCGTGCTTGGGCACGCCATCTCGCTTCCGGGGGAATACACCATGAAATCTCTGCTCCTCGCCCTCGCCTTGTTGCTGCCGACCCCGGCCCTCGCCGAGCCGATCGAAACCCCGAAGATCATCACGGCGGTGACCGGCGACTTCAACGGCGATGGCGCCGTCGACCTTGCCATGGTGGTCGAGACCGAGCCAGGCCACCCTATGGACGTTCACTTCTTCCTCCGGGACAAGGAGCACAATTACCTCAAGCCCGTCGAGATCGTGCACGGGCAGATCCTCGGCGAATGGAACAACTACGACCACCCGGGCAACGAGAACTCCGACACCGAGCCGGAACTGACGATGCTGCCCAACGGCTCGATCAAATTCTACCTGCCGGCGATGCCAGTCGGCAGCAAACGGACCGACATGACCCTGACCATCGCCTGGCGCAACGGTGCCTTCATCGTCGCCGGCTTTGCCTATGACCATTGTGACTATATGGAGGAGAATGCCGAAAGCGCCTGCGAGTACAATGTGCTGACCGGCAAAGGCACCAGCAGCGAAAAGCAGCCGGACGGCAGCACGAAGCACAACACCGTCTCGGTCGAAGGCCAGACCATCGCCTTCAAGGACTGGAACCCGGGCACCACCTTCACCGCTTGCGGCGACTGACCGGCGCCTCTTCGACCGACTTCAGCTTGGTGGCGGCGCTGCCGGCGTCAGCCCGTGGCGGCGCATGATGTCCATCATCCTCGCCTTGTCCGGCGGACCGCCGGCGGCGGCGTTGAGCAAGCCGAAAGCCTCGCGGAAATAGTCCGGGCCGATCGCCGCCGGCGAAATGACGCACAGCGCCTTCGCATCCATGCTGCCATTGTTGTCGAAGCGGTGGACCGCGCCGCGTGGAATGCACAGTGCCTCCCCGGGTCCGACCTCGATCGGCTTGCCGTTGACGGTCCAGGTCAGCACGCCGTCAATGCCATAGATCGTCTCTTCATAGTGGTCGTGGCTGTGCGCCGGCGCCGGTAGCCGCTGCGCGCCGGGCACCATCAGCTCGAAGGCGGCAACGCTGCCGTTCGAATTGTCGCCCGTCACCAGGAAGCGAACTGACAGACCCGTGGTGCCGATGATTTCATTGGCTGGATTGACCTGAAGATTCATGACTGACATTGCGCGAACCCCTCCAGTAAATTACATTTACTAGCTATCAGTAAACTCAATTTACCGGATCGTCAATGGCCACCTCAGCGGAAGTTCTGCAGACCAAGACCGAGAACCTGTTGATCGGCGCCCTGCTGCGCGTGCCGGCACAAGCGATCCAGCGGCGGCTGATCAAGGAGCTCAACGCCGCCGGTTTCGACGAATTGCGCCTGCCGCATATGGCGGTGCTGCAGTTTCCCGGACCGGACGGCGCGCGGCCCGGCACCATCGCCGAGCGTGCCGGCATGAGCAAGCAGGCCATCAACCAACTGCTCAGCAGTCTCGAAGGGTACGGCTATCTCGTCCGCTCCGACATTCCCGGCGAGGGCAGTGCACGCGTGGTGCGGTCCACAGAACGCGGCCATGCCGCCTTCTGGAAAATGGTCGATATCCTGCGCGACATAGAGGAGGAGTGGCGCATCGAGCTTGGACCGGAGCGCTTTGCCCAGCTGAAAGCTTTGCTGTTTGTCGTCTGGGAAAGTCCGCTGGTGCGCTGAGCCCGATGAAGCGCTACTGCAGCTGCGGCTTCTTCAGGAAACTGCCGCGATCGGCGGACTTGACGCGCAGCCAGGTTTCGCGGCCGTCGCGCAACACGCGCATCGGGATCTCTGCACCGGCCGAACCGCTCTCCCACAGCTTGCGATAGAAATCTGCCAGCCCGTCGACCGCGCCGTCGCGGATGTCGGAGATGATGTCGCCCTGGCGCAGGCCGGCCTTGGCTGCCGGGCCGCCTTCGGTCACGCTCATCACCACCACCTTGCCGTCGCTTTCGGCCGACAGGGCGCCGAGCCACGGGCGCGGCGGCTTGGCCACCTGGCCACGTGTCAGGAGATCGTCGAGAATGGGCGGCAACAGGTCGATCGGCACCACCATGTTGATATCGGCGACTTCGCCGTTGCGGCTCATCTGCAGGCGCAGCGAACCGATGCCGAGCAGCGAGCCGTCGGCGCCAAACAGTCCGGCGCCGCCCCAGGACGGGTGCGCCGGCGCAATGAAGATCGCCTCGTCGAGCAGATACTCCCAATAACCCGCGAATTCCTGCTTGGTGACGATCCTGGCCTGTACCGACTGTCCGATACCATCGGCCAGCACGACGGCGTCGCCGATCCTGGCCTTGCCGGCATCGCCCAGCGCCACCGCCGGCAGGCCGAGCGGCGCCAGTGACTGCACCAGCCCAAAACCCGATTCCTGGTCATAGGCCAGCGCGTGCGCGGGGATGACGCGGCCGTCATGGCTGGTCAGCCAGACTTCTTCCGCCTCGGTGATGAGATAGCCGATGGTCAGCACCAGTCCATCATTGCGAATGACGACGCCACTGCCTTCCCTGAGCGTGCCGAGTGCCCCGGCCGTAAAGGCATCTTCGGGGACGGTGGCCCGCACGGCAACGACCGAGCGCGAATTGGGGTTGATGGTCATGCTTTTGTCCTGCGATGCAATGCTCTGGCGGCTCCTCTTATAGGTATGCCTCGGAGGCGATGGTGCAAGGGGTGGAGTTCTTCCTTCTCCTGTCGTGGGAGAAGGCAGGAACTTCACCGACATCGACAATAGTTCAACGCAAGTTGAACTTCCGCGTTTGCCGCCCTAATTGTAGGAGGATAAGCCCACCCGTTCCCGCCCATCCTTCCCCCGAACACGAGGCCCCGAGATGACCGAATACACCCCGCCGAAAGTATGGACCTGGAACAAGCCGAGTGGCGGCACTTTTGCCAGCATCAACCGGCCGATCGCCGGCCCCACGCATGACAAAGAACTGCCCATCGGCAAGCACCCGCTGCAGCTCTATTCGCTGGCGACGCCGAATGGCGTCAAGGTGACGGTCATGCTGGAAGAGCTTCTGGCACGCGGCCACAAGGGCGCCGAATACGATGCCTGGCTGATCAGGATCAACGATGGCGACCAGTTCGGCAGCGGCTTCGTCGAGGTCAACCCCAACTCCAAGATCCCCGCTCTGATGGACCGCAGCGGCGCCACGCCGGTGCGCATCTTCGAATCCGGCTCGATCCTGGTCTATCTCGCCGAAAAATTCGGCGAATTCCTGCCTACCGAACAGCCGGCGCGCGCCGAAGTGCTGTCCTGGCTGTTCTGGCAGATGGGCTCGGCGCCATATCTGGGCGGCGGCTTCGGCCATTTCTACGCCTATGCGCCGGAAAAGTTCGAATATGCCATCGACCGCTTCTCGATGGAGGTGAAGCGCCAGATGGACGTGCTCGACCGTCGGCTGGCCGAGAGTGAATATCTCGGCGGCAAGGACTACTCCATCGCCGACATGGCGGTGTGGCCCTGGTATGGCGGCCTGGCACTCGGCCGCATGTACAATGATTCCGGCGAGTTCCTGTCGGTGCAAGAATACAAGCATGTGCAGCGTTGGGCGAAAGCGATCGACGCCCGCCCGGCGGTCAAGCGCGGCCGCATGGTCAACCGCGCCTTCGGCGAGCCTGCCCTGCAACTGCACGAGCGCCACGACGCCAGCGACTTCGACACGAACACGCAGGACAAGCTTGCGGCCGAGTGAACTGAACGGCTAGAGCAATTCCAGGAAAAGTGTGAAACGGTTTTCCGTCCGGAATTGCGTCAAAACAATGAGCTGCAGCGGTTCGCTGTTTCCGTGAAACGGCGAACCGCTGTAGCGCGCAACCTCCCTCTCCTGTGAGGGAGGTTGGCAGCTTCAACCCGCCCGCCTCGTGTCGACGGCCGACATCCACAGCCCGTCGATGTCGGCAAGAAATGTCTCGTCGATCTCGTCGAGATGGTTCCAGTACATGCCGTCCTCGTAGAAATAGCCGAGGTCCCTCTCGATCTCCTCGGCCTTTTCGGCCTTGTCGAGCCGGATGCTGCCAAGAATGTCCGCCTTCATGGCGGCAATCCGCGTAAGCGAAAGACCGCCAAGCTCGTCGAAGGCAAGCCTGGGAAACATCAGCCGGCTGCGCGGCAGGTCGGACAGATTGATGCACAGGCAGCCATGCTTCAACGCCTGGATAAGCAGGCGCGCGGACTTGGCCTCGAGGTTGCGCAGGGTGACGTCGTCGCGCAGCGGATCGGGATGGCCGATGCCATAGAAATGCGTCTTGTCCGGCCGGTCGTAGATCATGTCGCAGCCCAGGAATGCCAGCACATCGGGCTTCTGGCTGTGAATGGTCCAATATGCGGCGGTCAGCGCCATCGTGGCGCCGGCATAGACGAAGCCACCGAAGGCGTTCTGCGCCGGAACATACTGCGTGGCGCTGAATATCTGGGCCTGGCGCAAGGTCGCGTCGTGCGGCAGCCGGTCCGACGGGAAATCGCCGGCATGGACGAGGAAATCCCAGTCGGGCCGCACCCGCCAGGCATTGTTGATGGCGACGATCCGGCTGAACGCCTGCTTCGGCCAGGGCTCGCAACGCACCGCGTCGGGCGCGCTGCCAAGCAGAAGCAGGATGCGGGGTGCGTCATCGCTAGCAGTTTCGATGGGCGGGGTGGTCATCGAAGGGCTTTCAGGTCTCGGCCGAAAGGCCGGCTGCACATCGACATATGCCGGCTCGCGAACGTTCGCACGGCTGCAACCCTGCACCCTGGTGGACGACTTTGCCAGCCCGATGCATGCCGCGACGCCAGCGATTTCCAGACGAAGACGCAAGGACGGGCTGGCCGCTGGATAGGCCACGGCAAAGTCGGCCTCAAAACTAAAGCCCGCCACCGACGCGGTGTCGGGGCGGGCTTTTCCCAAGGCAAGCCTGGCGTGGCGCGGGCACCCCCGCGTCAAATATCGATCAGTTCAGGACTTCGACGATCTGATGGGTCTCGGGATCGACCAGGACAGTCTGGTCGTTGATGACGGCGACGCGGTACTTGACGTTGGGCACTTCGCGCAGTTGGACCGTATCCGGCACTGGCGAGCCGAGCTTGAGCTCGACGCCCAGAAGGTTCACCGACGCCAGTGGCTCCTTCTTGATGTACTCGCGAACGATAGTGTTCTGTTCCGGCTGGACGACGATGACATCTTCCGCCAGCGCCGCACCAATGCCGCTCATCAAGACAACCACGGCCGCCGCACTCATAAGATAAAGTTTCATGACAATCTCCTTAAGGGCTCTGAAAATCCGCCCTGCATGAAAACTCCATGATTGCCTTGAGGTTCCATCTCGATTTTACGAATACACGAATAAATAGAATTGGCTGAACGCCGACGCATATTATTGTCTCACTTCGGCGACAAGCCAAAGATATTTCCTAATTTTCCGACGAGGTACAGATAAATTGTGAATCCGGGTGATTTTTGGATCTATAGCCTGGATCCGACGGGGCTATGCCCCGAATGGAAAGCCACCTCGGTGCGAGACAATGATCGCAAAACGCGGCACATCGGCTTCACCCGCAATCTCAATTGAGGGCGGCGGTCGATTTTTGCTGCAACATCTTAGGATTGGCTAACGTAGAGAGCGCAATGTCGTTCCCGCCGCTTTTCCGGCGCCACGAAAAAGGCTCGCTCTGCCGGGAGCAGAGCGAGCCTTGAACGGCGCCGGCGGAGGTGGCAGCCTTCACCGGTCACGCCAGGAAAACGCGAAGCGTCGGAACTGGTTCCGACCTTTGGCGGCCTCTGCGCCGACGCAGCCTCCAAGCCTGTCGCGGATGCAACCATGTCGCCGCGATGACGTTGTGGCGAAAATCTCCAAAGCGCCATTCCTGATCGATCCCGGGTTTCAGCCAACCCGAGTGCCCGGCCTCAAAACCAGACACCGTCGCGATGCAGCGGCGAGACAGCGTCGCCTGGATCCTGGCTGGTCGCGGCATGGTGCGCGCGCCCGAAGATCAGCCTCACGACGAGCACGAAGTAGCCGACCTGCACAACAAGCAGTGTCACGATCGTCCAGGCAAATGCCTCCCAGAAAGAACCGGTGGCCATATAGGTCCAGACCGCGACAATGACGGCCGTGGCTGACATCCCCACAAGAAACTGTCCAAAATACATCGTTCCACAATCGTTGAACCGCCCCGGTTCCAACGACTCCCTGCCAAATTCCCGTTACCCGCGGACAATTTTCCATTATTTTAGCAACTTCGCAAGTATGTGATCGCCGCCCGGTACGCGCTTACGAAATTTGTTGCGCGCCGGCCTGGTCGGGAGCAATTTGATGCTCACGGACTGGGGTAACGGAGAAAACAAGTCCGGGGGATGGGGAAATGACGCTCAAACTGATCGGGGCCGGTTTCGGCCGCACTGGCACGTGGTCGACCTTTGCCGCGCTGAACAGGCTCGGCCTGCCGTCCTACCACATGCAGGAAGTGATCATGAACAAGGCCAACAAGGGCCATCTCGATTTCTGGCGCAAGGTGGCCAACAGCCCGGCGGGCAGCCAGCACGACTGGAACCGTGTGTTCGCCAACTATACGGCCACCGTCGACAATCCCGGCTGTTGCGTGTGGAAGGAACTGATGGCCGCCTACCCCGACGCCAAGGTGTTGCTGACGCTCCATCCGCGCGGCGCCGAAGCCTGGTATGAGAGCACGATCGACACGATCTACTTCACCAAGAACGTCTGGCAGTTCAAGATCCTCGAATGGCTGACGCCGTTCGGCCGGAAATTCGGGGACATGTCGAGCAAGCTGGTGTGGGGCCGCACCCTGGAAGGCGTGATGGACGACCGCACCAGGGCGGTGGCGCGCTACAACGCCTATATCGAAGAGGTGAAGGCAGCGGTGCCGCCGCAAAAGCTGCTGGTCTACAAGGTGACCGAAGGCTGGGCTCCACTTTGCGAGTTCCTCGGCGTGGCCCTGCCCAACGAGCCCTTCCCCAACCTCAACGACCGCGAGACGATCAAGAAGATCATCCGCGACATCATCAAGGGCTCCTACATCATGCTGGGGCTGGCGATCGCGGCGATAGTGGCCGTGGTTGCGGCGCTGTGGTGGTGGCTGGGCTAGAGCAATTCCAGGAAAAGTGCGAAGCGGTTTTCCCGGAAAAGCGCATAGCGCTTTCCCTTGGGAATTGCGTCAAAACAACGAGATAGAGCGGTTCAGCGCTTCCGTGAAACGATGAACCGCTCTGACCTCCAAGCCGTCGGCAAATCCAGAACCAGTCCTTGCCCGGCGGGCACGGAACAAACGCCGTGAGCCGAGGCACCAGGACGTGGGAGGGAAGGAGATAGGCGACACTCAGCCACTGCGATGTCCTGCGCCATAAAGCGCCTTCACGCATCTCCGTAATGCCGACGTAATACCCCGGAGCTACCCCCACCGGCGAACGATCCAGCCGTGTGGGATGCATCTTGACCATCGAAACGAGCAGGCGTGCCTGGCTGCACGACACCGTCGGCGTTGTCAGCCAGATCCTGGGCCTCTGCAGGCGCCTGGGTGTCGGACAAGCGCGGGTTTTCCTGACCCGGTTCGCGTTGAAGCCGGTGAGCTTCTTCAAATGGTTCCGCTTCCTGTCCGGCTTCCGGCGGCGGCATAGGCTCGGCTGCCCCAATGACGATCTGCTGCGCAAGAAGCCCTACAAGTTCTTTGCCCTTGGTCTGTCAGGTCATCGCGGCTTCGATCTTCTGGCCGACCATTTCAATCTGGCGGCAGCAGGCCTGCCGCGAGGGCTGCTAGAGGCGGCATGGCGCGGGCGGCCGATGGACATCGGCATGGTAAGCGGGCGGCGCGATGCCTATGGCTTGAGCATGCTTCTCTCCGTCCATTCCGGCAGCAGCCACGAAGGCGCCTTCTCGATCAAGCTGACGCGGCAGAGCGACCGGCTCGATCTGGTCACGCTGAGCTTCATCCTCTACCGGCTGGGTGACAGCCGCTACACGGTCGCCATCGGCGGGATCCAGGGCAGCCGGGAGTCCCGGCGCGCCGTCATCGACGCCACGCGCGACCTGTGCGGCCTGCGGCCGAAGGATGCCACGCTGCTCGTTGTCGAAGGCATCGCGATCGGCGGCGGCGCCGGACATTTTCTCGGCGTCTCCGACGTCAGGCACACCATCAATTTCCGCACGCCGAAAAAACGGCTCGGCAAACATGCGGACATGGATAAATACTGGCTCGACCGTGGTGGATGCCAAGGCGGTGAATTCGGCTTCACGATGCCGGTGCGGAACCATGATATCTCGCCACCGCTCGGCCGGCGCGAGTCCTGCAAGTTCGAATTCCTGGCTATCGGCAGGACCCTGTTCGCATCGCGGCCCGCACCGCGCCGAGATGTGACGGCGTGACTTCGAAACTTGCCAAAACCACATTTTCTATGCCCGGATTGTTGGCGAAGGCGATTGGCCAGCTAAGGTTTTTGCCCGGGCATTATATCAGTTTTGACTAAAATATCGGAACGTCCAATGGACATTGCCGGAACCGAACAAGGCCCCTCGGACCTTTGTCTCTGGCAGCTAAGACCTTGGTCCTACAGGAAAAAGCAAAAGCCCGATGTGACCGATTGAAGCCCTGACAAGGGAACATCGGGCCTCGCTTGTCGTTTGTCGCCAAGGCTCCGGCATGACAACAGCCGGCGCCCAATTCGGAGAACAGCGCGATGCCCCATCGATCCACCATCATCAAAACAGGCCACGGCCCGGGCACGGCGATCGCCGTGCTCATGGTTGGATTGATGGCTGTGGGCGCCGTGTTCATCGTTCTGGGCAGCTCGCTCTACTTCGGCGAGCAGCCGTCGGATCAACGCGCGCTGTCCTCCCCACCCGCCCGATCGATCCAGGCGGCGGATGGCAGAGCGGCAAACTGATCGAGTCTGCACCACGCTCGACAACCTTTTATCCACCGAAGCGGTTTGACGGCGCTTGCAATAATATTAGAGGAAGCGAATATAGGAAGTCGGCCGGCGACCGCCAGAAGTCGGCCGGGCCCGGCGTGCCTCCCTTTGCACCTGGCCGCCGGGCCATTTTTCTCCCTTGCCGTTTTGCCCTCACGCGCCAGCGGTGCGGCGCGCGTCAGCGCACCACCATCTTGCCGTCCCTGGCCACCGCCTTGCCCCGGCGATAGACCGTGCGGTCCTTGGGCACCGCCACCACCGCCTCGGGCACATGCTGCGCCGGCAGGGTGACGAAGTCGGCGCTGGCGCCGACCGCAAGGCCGTAGCTCGCCAGCCCAAGCGCTTTCGCCCCGGCATGGGTCACCATTTCGAAGGCGGCGGCCAGTTCGTGGTCCTCGTAGAAGCCGGAGCGGTAGCCGATCATGTTGGCGCGGCTCAGCATGTCGCCATCGCCATAGGGCCACCAGGAATCGCGGATGTTGTCGGAGCCGCCGAACACGGTGACGCCGGCCTGCCTGAGCGCCGCCACCGGCGGGAAAGCGTGGTTGCCCGGCGCATTGGTCATGATCGCGACATCGGAGGCAGCAAGCATCTCGCCGGCCTTCAGCAAAGCGTCGGCTGGAATATCGCCCAGCCCATAGGCATGGCTGACGGCGACGTTGCCCTGCATGCCCAGCGCCCTTGTCCGCGCGGCGATCTCCTCGACCTGGAACAGGCCGAGCGTGCCGCCATCATGCAGATGGATGTCGACGCCGGCGCCGTGTTTTTGCGCCAGGCCGAACACGACGTCGAGATGGCCGCTGACGTCGCGATCGAAGCTGGCGGGGTCGAGCCCGCCGATCAGGTCGCAGCCGAGCTTCAGCGCCTCGTCGAGAAGCTCCGGCGTGCCCGGCGAGGCGAGGATGCCGCTCTGAGGGAAGGCGACGAGCTGGATGTCGATGAGGTCGCGATAGTGTTCGCGCACTGTCAGGATCGTTTCCAGATGTGTCAGGCCGACCGAGCCGTCGACCATCACATGGCTGCGCATGGCGAGACTGCCATGGCCGATGCAGAGCTCGAGCTGGTTCTTCGCCCGCTCCGCCATCGGGGCGGCGGCGGCCAGATTCCTGGCCTGGAAGGCGACACGCTCGCGCACGTCGAAACCATTGTTACAAGGGATGTGCGGACGCCAGGCATCGCCATAAAAGGACGTGTCGAGATGGATATGGCCCTCGACGAAGGCGGGCACGACAAGCTGCCCCCCAAGATCGACAATGGCAAGGTCGACAATGCCAAGGCCGATGCCGGCGAGATCGGCCGTCTTCTGGGCCGGCACGATTGCGCTGAAGCGCCCGTCGGTCACTGTGAGGTCGACCAGCGAGCCGTCGGCCAGCCTGGCGTTGAGGAAAATCGTCTGTTCTTTCAAGGGCGCCATCCATCGGTTGCAGCGCCAGTCGTCGCTGCTCGCCGGCTGGCGGTCAATGCGGCAGGAAAGAGAAACTGTTTCTAATGCATGTCGCCCAAAAGCGATCTCGGTTTTGGGAACTTAAAGCGCGTCGCCGGAATCCGTTCAAACGCGACGCGCTTTAGGCACGCCGAAATCCCGGGGGCCGAATCCGCACTTTGGCCTCGGCCTATTCCGCTTTCGCGGAAGTTTCGACCGGCACGCAATATGCAATGCTGCTAATGCGGCGGTACGAGCCGCCCTGGTTGACGCGGGCGCCCGAGCCATCCCAACAATGCGCCCCCCCGTCCGCGTCGACCACGGCAGCCGCTTGGCGCGCCATTATGCGATCCGCGAAGCGACAGCCTGCCGTGACCTTCGTTGCGGCTTCAGCCGCCGACCAGCGCCTTCGTCGTCACCAGATTGACGCCGGCTTCAGCGAATTCGCCATTGTGCCTGATGATGACCTGCTCGGCGCTCTCGCTGGCATTGTCCAGCGTGCTGTGGGCATCGGAAACCACGGTCACGCCGAGCCCTCTGGCGATCGCGCCCTTGACGGTCGCCGCCACGCAAAAATCGGTCTGTGCGCCCAGCAGCACGACGGCACCCGCGCCCTGCCCGTCAACCCAGTCGCCAAAGGCCGGATTGCTGAACGCATCGCGCACGGATTTGGCAAAGGTCGGCTCGTCGGCGGCCTGGCCAAGTGCCGGCCATACCGGCCAGCCCGGCTCGCCCGGCGCCAGCGGATCGCCTTCGGGTCCATCGTGCCTGATAAAAGCAACTCGGCGGCCGCCGCGCCGCGCCCAGTCGATCACCGCCCTGGTGCGCTCGACAATGCCTGGCGCATCATGGATCGGCGGCTCGTGCACGCCGTCGAACATGCCGGTCTGGAGATCAATGACAATGAGCGGCGCATTGTCCGCAAGGCTGGGAGCTGACATGGTTTTTACATAGCACGGCGGGCAAGGTGATCAAGGATTTGCTCACTCCGGCGCGCCGGCAAACAGCACCACGCCGTCGCCGCCGGTGGCCGGCCAATCCCTGATGGTGCGGTCGTTGCCGCCGGTCAGCACCGTACCGTCAGCGGCGAAGGCCACCGCATAGATCGGGCCGGTCCGGCTGTCGAACATCGCGATCTGGTTGCCGCTGTCCATGTCCCACAGCCGCGCCGTGCCATCGAGCGAGCCGGAGACCAGGCGCTTGCCGTCGGACGACAGGGCCAGTGCGTAAACGGTGCCCTCATGGCCTTCGAAGCGACGCACTTCGCGGCCGCTGTCGAGATCCCATAGCTTGATCGTGTAATCGCCGCTGCCGGTGACCAGATGGTGGCCGTCGGCGGTGAACACCGCACCATAGGTGCCTTGCTCGTGCCCGTGCCAGCTGCGCAGCTGCTTGCCGCTCTCGATATCCCAGAGTTTCAGCGTGCCATCGATGCTGCCGCTGAGGGCCTGCTTGCCATCGGGCGAGACGGCCACCGCGCTGACGGACCAGTCGTGCCGGCTCATGACGTGCAGCACAGTGCCCTTCTCGAGGTCCCAGACGATAACATTGCCCGTATCGTGCCCGCTGACGGCGCGTTTGCCGTCGAGGCTGATCGCCAGCTTGTTGACGCCGCCATTGCCGCCCGACGAGAAGACATGCAGCACCGCGCCATCGGAGAGTTTGCGCTGCACGATCTCGCCATCGTCACCGGCCGTCAGCGCGCTGACGCCATCGGGCATGAACAGCGCTGTGCGGGCCATGTCCTTGTGCACGCCGAGATCGCGGATCAGGTGCTTGCCGGCGATGTCCCAGAGCTTGATCGTGTGGTCGGTGCTGGCGCTCATGATCGAGTGCCCGTCGGGCGCCACCGCCAGCCAGACGACGGCGTCGCGGTGGCCCTCGGGCTGCGTCGGCAGCGGTGGCGGAGCCGGCGGCAGCGGCGCCACGGTGGGCGGCGGCATGACCGCGACCTCCGGTGGTGGCGGAGCGACGGGTGGCGGCACCAGGGCAGGCAAGGTCGGTGGCACGGGTGCCGCAGGCGGATTGGCGGCCTCTGGCGGCGAAGCAGCTGGGGGCGGTGTTGGCGGGGCTGCAGGCTCCAGGGCCGGCGGCGCGCTGACGACATCATTGCCCTTGGGTTCGTTGGTCTTCGGTCCCGGGATTTTTGGTTCGCTGGCCTTGGGTTGGTTTGGCGAAGCCACCTCGCCGCCCGAGCCGTACGCGCCCCACGGGAATTGATCGGCCAGCAACACCAGCACGGCAATCACCGGCAAAACAAGGAAGGCGCGCCGCAAGTTCGGCCGGCCCTTGGGCTCGGTCTCGGCGTCGCGGCCAAAAAGCGGCGCCCCACTGGGCTGGCGCGGCCGGCCGGGCAGCAGCCCGGCCCAAAACAATAAAGCGCCAAGCAGACAAAGCGCACCCACCGCCAGGAACACCACCGCCCACGGCGTGGCCGGACCATGCAGCATCCGCGCCATGGCGCTCCAAGTGAAATTCCTGCCGCCCAAGAGCAGATATGTGCGAACCAGGCAAGCCATGGCCGCCGCCAGCAGGGGAAGCGCAAACAGCCTGTCGGCCAACCTGTCCATCGGATGTCTTCCCCCAGGCCGTTCATTGGTGGCCCTGGCAACTTGACGTCGCCCGCGTGGTGCAATGGTCGAGACTACCAGCGGCGCGCTCCTATCGCCAAGAGCCCGCCACCCGACAGTTCATGCCAGGGGCACGCGCTCTTGCCGACGCTCGCATGCCTTCACCCGGCTTGGTTGACACATGTCGCGCATCTGCGCTCATCGCAAAGGGATTCAGGAGAGACCACGATGAAGAAGACTTACGCGAAGCCGACCTTCGTCAGGAAGGGCAGGCTTTCAGCCGTCACGGCAAACGGCCCGAGCAGCCCCACAATATAATCCCGGCGCATTCTGGCCGGATCGCGCCGGCGCTGGGGCAATTCCAGGATGGAATTGCCCGCAACAAAGAATTGGTGAGCGAGCACTTGTCGCTCATCATTGGACTTTTTGCGGATTTATTGCCTTCAGCCCGCGTTGAAAGCAAACGCCCTACTTCAACTCCACCCACACCGGCGCATGGTCGCTGGCGCCGTCCTCACCGCGCACGTCGCGATCAATGCCTGCGGCGGTCAGGCGCCGCGCCAGTTTCTTCGACAGCAGGATGTGGTCGAGCCTCAAGCCAGCATCGCGCGGCCAGCGGTTACGGCGATAGTCCCAGAAGGTGTAGAGCGTCTCCTTCGGGTGTTTCTTGCGCAGGCCGTCCGCCCAGCCCTGCTCGAGCAAGGCGGCGAAGGAAGCCCGGCTTTCCGGCTGCACCAGCGCGTTGTCGTCATAGGATCGGGTGGCGTAGATGTCGCGCGGCTCGGGCACGATGTTGTAGTCGCCGGCCAGCACCACCGGCAGGCCGGTGTCGAGCAGTTGTTCGGCATGCGCCTCCAGCCGCGCGTGCCAGGCGAGCTTGTATTGGAATTTCGGACCGGGCTGCGGGTTGCCGTTCGGCGCATAAAGGCAAGCGATGACAGTGCCGCTCACCGCCGCCTCGATGTAGCGGCTCTGCTTGTCGGCATCGTCGCCGGGCAAGGCATCGCGGGTCAGCACCGGTTCCGAACCCCGCGCCAGGATGGCAACGCCGTTCCAGGTCGGCTCGCCCTTCCACACAGCGCCATAGCCCGCCGCCGCAAGGGCCGAGCGCGGAAACTGCATGTCGCGCGCCTTCAGCTCCTGCAGGCAGACGACATCGGGCCTTGCGACGGCCAGCCATGCCAGCAGGTTTTCCAGCCGACTGTTGATGTTGTTGATGTTGAAGGAGGCGATTTTCATTGGCGGGTCAGGAGGCGATCCGACCCGACCACGCCTTCACCGTCTCCGCCAACGTCTTCAGATGATCAGCGGTCGAAAATCCCGAAACGCTCTTGCGTGGCTTGAGGTCATGGTCGCCGTCCTCTAGCCAAATCACCTCGATCGCATTGGAAAGGCCATAACCCGCAACCTCGTCCCTGGTGCCGAACTCGTCACGTGTGCCCTGGAAGATCAGCGTTGGCGTCTTCAATCCGGCCAGATGTTTTGTCCGCAATTGCTCGGGCTTGGCCGGCGGGTGAAAGGGATAGCCAAGGCACAGCAGGCCTGAAATCTCGCCCTTGGCAAACATCTCGTCGGCGACCATGGAGGCGACGCGCCCACCCATCGACTTGCCGCCGATGATAAGCGGACCGGTCACACCGTTGGCCCTCAGATCGGCGATCGCCTTGACATATTCCGGGTTCACCGTCTCGGCCCGCGGCGGCGGCTTGCGGTGGCCATAGCGGCGGGCGGCCATATAGTGAAACTCGAAGCGCGCGACCTGGAAACCGGCGGCGGCGAGCGCCTTGGCGGTGGCGGTCATCGAGGGAGAATCCATCGACGCACCGGCGCCGTGCGCGAGCAGGATGGTGATGGGGGCGGTGTCGGGACCGTCGAAGAGGAAGGTGGTCATGGTGTGATGTCTTGCGCGACGACGACGCGGCGGGACAGCGCCCCCCTCTGTCCTGCCGGACATCTCCCCCACAAGGGGGGAGATTGGCTGTCATCGCGGCCTTCACCAATCATGCTCACCCCGCTGTCCGCGCCAGCTGCAAATCCACGAACTGCACGCCCTTGGCCGCCACTCGCGCCCATTCCGAATCCGCGTCGAGCTCCAGATAGCGCACCCACAGTCGGCGTGCCTCCAGCAGATTGCCGGCGTCGAATTCCAGCCGGGCAAGGTTGAACACCGGATCGGCATAGCTCTTGTCGAGTGCGATCGCCTTCTGCAGGTGCCTCCGCGCCGAGGCCTCGCGGCCTTGCTCGCTCATCAGCCCGGCCAGGTTGAACCAGGCCTCGACGAAAGCCGGATCGAGCTTTATCGCGCTGATATAGTCATGCGCGGCGTCCGCAGCGTGGCCGCCGGCGCGCAGGCAGTTGGCGCGGTTGAAGGCGGCGATGGCATCGCTCGGGTCGATGGCCAGGCAGCGCTGGTAGAGCGCGGCGGCCCCATCATGGTCGCCGCCCTCCTCCGCCGCTTCGGCCTCGGCGAAGAGTTCTTCCAGCGTGTCGTCGCCCTCTGCCCCGGCGGTGCCGAGATCGAACAGCAACTGCCCGTCGAGTTCGCTCTGGCCGCCTTCGAGATAGATCGCGTCGGCGCGCCCATGCTGCGAACCGACATTGAGCGACTTGGCGGTCAGCGACGCCACCGGGCCGGAGCGGTGGACGGAGCGTGCGATCGCCCCCCACGTCGCACCGCCGGCGATGAGCCCGGCATATTTGCGCGCCAGGATCAGGTCACGGAAGGAATAGGGTTCTGCGTCATGCTCGAACGCATCGAACAGGCTGAGCAGGTCGAGATCGGCGCCCGATAGCCGCGACTGCTCGATCAGCGATTGCCGCGACAGCGAGGATGCCTCCGGCGCCTTCATCAGCCCGAGCAGGCGCAGGAAACCGTTCTCGCTGAGGAGCTTGTGCCCGGCCCCGCGCTCGGCGGCGACACGGCGCTCGATCTCGGCGTCACCGTTCTTGGAGAGCCCGGCCTTGGCCAACAGTGTCCGGCCGAACACGACATGCGTGGTCCGCCTGGTGACGCCGCGCCGCAGCTGGCCGTGCCGGCGCTCGACCTCGCGCGCCGCCAGCCTGAGCGGAAACGCCGCCAGTGCGCCGATGGTGCCGAAGACGGCCCCCAGGACGGCCGGTGCCGTCATTTCTTGCTCTTGCCGACCGCCTTCAGCAGATTGGCCTTCAGCGGATTTTCAGCCGCACCACCTGCGGCCGCCTTCTTCACGGCTGGCTTCGCCACTTCGTCGGCCTTGCTCTTCGACTTGGCCGGCGGCTTCGATTGCGACAGGCTCGCCTTCAACGCATCCATCAGATTGATGACATTGCCACGCTCGGGTGCCGCCGCGATGATCGGCTTGTGGCCCTTCAGCTTCTCGCGGATCATCGTCATGAGTGCTGCCTCGTAGCGGTCCTCATAGTTCTTCGGATCGAAGGTGGTTTCCTTCTGCTTGATCAGCGCTTCGGCGAGCTGCAGCATTTCGGCGTCGGGTTTTCCGGCCGGGATGTTGCCGAAATATTCAGCCGTGCCGCGCACTTCATTCGGGTTCCTCAAGGTACACACGAACATGCCGTTCTCGCGCGCGCCGATCGTCACCACGCGTTCCCGGCTGGACAGCACCAGGCGGGCGATCGCCAGCTTGCCGGATTTGCGCATCGCTTCGCGCAGCACGGCGAAGGTTTCTTCCGCCATCGCACCGTCGGGCGCCAGATAATATGGCGCATCCTGATAGATGACGTCGACCTCGCCCTCGTCGACGAAAGCCTCGATGTTCATCGTGTGGTTGGATTCGATGCGCACCGCGTCGAGGTCGGCATCATCGATGATGATGTACTGCTTGTCCTCATACTCGTAGCCCTTGACCAGATCCGAACGCTCGACCAGCCCGAGTTCCGGGTCGACCGGCTTCATGTTGATGCGGTTGTGGGTCTTCTTGTGCAGCTGGTTGAAGCTGATGCGTTCACTCGTGCTGCTCGCCGGATAGAGCCGGACCGGACAGCTGACGAGGCTGAGTTTGAGGTAACCTTTCCAACTTGCCCTGGGCGCCATGAAACTCTCCTACGCGGCCACGCACTGACGTTTGCTGCAGCGCTTTCGTCCGAAGGACGATTGGCGCTGCGCAAATCCTACACCGACCCCGAAAGATACAGGCAAATCCTGACGAAATCTTCCGCCATGCATTTGAGGTCGTGGACGGAGAATAATTCAAATTGTCGGAAGCGTCGATGGAGGGGGAACGCCGGCGGGACAGCCCCCTCTGTCCTGCCGGACATCTCCCCCACGAGGGGGGAGATTGGCGGCTTTGGCGCCGGCTCTCCCCTTGCAACATTGGAGATTGGCGAAGCCGAAGTGACATCCGATCTCCCCACCCGTGGGGGGAGATGTCCGGCAGGACAGAGGGGGGCGCGACGGATCGCGGCGGTCCTCACCGCGCGACCGCTCCCGCAACCACCGGCAGATCCCGCGCGAACTCATCGATATCCGCCCACGGATCGCCCGACGTCGCCAGCAGCCCCGGCAGCGACGAATAGTTCAGATCCTGCGGCGCATCGATGCTCTCAAGATCCGCCCAGCTCACCGGTGTCGAGGCCGGCAGATTGGTGCGGGCGCGCAGCGAGTAAGGTGCTGCCGAGGTGTGGCCGCGCGCATTGCGGTGGTAGTCGATGAAAATGCGCTTCTTGCGATTGTCCTTGCCCATGGTGGTGGTGAAGGTATCGGGCGCCGTCGCCGTCAGATGCGTGGCGATGGCGCTGGTTGCCTGGTGCAGCTTCTTCCAGTTCTGCTTGCCGGTTACCGGCACCGTGATGTGGATGCCGCTGCCGCCGGAGGTCTTGGCAAAGGGCACCAGCCCCAGCCCTTCCAGCTCACCCTTGATATGCACCGCCGCCTCGACCACCTCGCGCCAGGAAATCCCTTCGCCTGGATCGAGGTCGAAGACGATCTGGTCGGGTCTGTCGAGGTTGGTTCGATGCGTGCCCCAGGTGTGGAACTCGACGACGCCGAACTGCGCCAGTGCCAGATAGCCTTTGGCGCCTTCGACCGAGAGGTAGGATTTGGTTTCGCCCTCGGAATTGGTCGCCTCGAACGTCACCACCGAGGGCGGCATGCCGGTGAAGGCATGGCGCTGGAAGAAGCAATCCTTCGGCAGGCCGGTCGGGCAGCGCACCAGCGACACCGGCCGGCCGAGGATGTGCGGCAGCATGAAGTCCCCGACCAGCGCGTAATAGACGGCGATGTCGAGCTTGGTCGGGCCGGTCTTGCCGAACAGCCGCCGCGTCGGATTGGTCACCCAGATGGTGGCGAGATCGGCCTCGGCGATCAGCCGCTTGCGCTTGGCCGAGACGGGCGTCGACAGGCCGACATCCCTGAGACCGCGAAACACGCCATGGCGCAACGAATTGTCCGCCGTGCGGTTGGCATAATGGATACGCGCTGAAAACAACGGCTTCACCCAGTGCATCTCGCGCATGATTTCGCGCGGAACGCCTTCGGGCGCGGTGGCGCCTTCCCGCAGCGGCTGCAGCCTGGCGAGCAACTCACTGGCGGTGGCAGCGTCGAAGCCGGTGCCTACCTTGCCGCGATAGTGCAATTCACCGTCCTCCCACTCGGCCATGCCGAGTGCTGCCAGCCCCTCCGCCGCGTCCGATGTGGTGTAGCCGGCGATGACAAAATCGTCCTTCTGAAGCGCCTTGCACTTGGTCCAGCTCTTGGTGCGGCCGCTCTGGTAGGTCGCGGTGGCGTGCTTGGAGACGACGCCCTCCAGCCCGAGTTCCGACGCCTGGTCGTAGAGCCCCTGCCCCGAGCCCTCGACATGGTCGGAGAACTGGATGGCGGAATTGGCGCCGAGGCCGGACAGCATTTGCGCCAGCAGCGCCTTGCGCCGGATGAGTGGCACCTTGGTCAGGTCCCAGCCGTCGAGATGGAGAAGATCGAAGGCGTAGAAGTGCAACTTGTTGCCGGCGCCCTCGGCCAGCGCATCCTGCAGCAGCGCGAAGCGGCTGATGCCCTTGGCGTCGAGCACGACGATCTCGCCGTCGATGATGGCATCACGGCAGGGCAGCTTCGCGAAGGCATGCGGCAGGTCGCCATAGCGCTTCGTCCAGTCGATGCCGCCACGGGTGATCAGTCTGACCACGCCGTCAATGAGATGCGCCATGGTGCGGTAGCCGTCGAATTTGATCTCGTGCAGCCAGACCTCGCCCGTACCGCTCTTGGTGTCCTCGCCATCGGGCGGTTTTGGCACCTGCGTCGCCAGCTGCGGCTCGATGCGGCTGAGTGCCGGGGCCTTGAAGGCGCCCGGCAGCGTGCCTGGCTTCAGCGACCCCGGCTTGGGCTTGGCCGCCGGTTTCGCCGGCGCCACCAACTCCTCGATGCGTTTCCCGGATTTGACGCTTTCCGGCCGCGCCGTGAGGATGTCGAGCGCGGTGTCGGCGGCAAGGTCGCGCTCCTTGAACAGCAGCCAGTTTTTCTTGTTCTCGTCCTCGCCGGGTTTCGGTTTCAGCCTGGTCAGCATCCAGCCGCCATTGAGCTTGTCGCCGGCCAGCCGGAACTTGAAGGCGCCGGTCTTGAAACTCTTTTCGACGTCGTCCATCGGCGCCCAGGTGCCGGTATCCCAGACGATCATCGGCCCACCGCCATACTCGCCCTCGGGAATGACGCCCTCGAAGTCGATATATTCGAGCGGATGGTCCTCGGTCTGGACCGCCAGCCTTTTGTCGGCCGGATTGAGCGAAGGCCCACGCGGCACCGCCCAGCTCTTCAAGACATCGCCGACCTGCAGGCGCAGATCATAGTGGTCCGCGGTGGCGTGGTGCTTGTGGACGACGAAGCGGTTGCCGTCGCCGGCAATGAGCCCGCCAGCCGGTTCCGGCGTTTTGGTGAATTCGCGCTTGGCGCGATAGGGTTGGAGCTTTGGTGGAGTTGTCATGATCAAAGACCGAAGCGCGCGACAGGTGGAAACAACAACCGCCTCGTTCCTTCGCGCCCCCCTCTGTCCTGCCGGACATCTCCCCCACGAGGGGGAGATTGGCAGCCCGGGCGCCGGCTCTCCCCTCAAAACTTTGGAGATCGGCGAAGGACGTCGCGACATCCGATCTCCCCCCTTGTGGGGGAGATGTCCGGCAGGACAGAGGGGGGCGCCGTAGAGCGCTACGTTTGCACCACTCGCGATTGTTCACTTGGTCTCAATCGTCGGTGGCCGGCGTCAACTCAAGCTCCGCCGGCGACAGTCCTTGCTGCAGCTGGCTCAACCGGAATTCATCGACCCAATAAGCCTCGCCGTCGACCAGAACGCGGGCCTGGTAGGTGCCGGCCGAAAAACTCTGCGCGGTGATGTAGACCTTGTGGCGGTCGAGCGCCTTGCGCACCGCGGCGCGCTTGGAATTCTGGCCAATGACGGGACTGAACATGACGCTGCCCTCGGTCGCTCTGACACGCAACGCGACCGCTCTCCGCAGCCTGGCGACTGGGCTCAAGGATGACGGAGACGCGCCGTCCTGTCAATTTCAGTGCAAACAGCTTGATATCATGCGCGGTGGCGCGGTGCCGTCGGTCTTGCGAAAAATCCGCCCCCTTTGTCGAAATCCGCTCCTCGCGAACGACACTGGTGCGGCGCCAACGAACATCGCAGCGCCGATCATGCGACACAAAGGGAGCACACCGTGGCCAAAATGCTTGTCATCTACAAAACACCGGCCGATCCGGCCGCCTTCGACCGGCACTATTTCGACATCCATCTGCCGCTCGCAAAGCAGCTTCCCGGTCTGCGGCGCTATGATGTCAGCAAGCGGCCGATCGTGAACCTGTCGCCGGGCGAGACGCCCTACCTCGTCGCGACCCTCTACTTCGACAGCCTGGACGCCATTCGTGCGGCATTTGCCAGCGAGATCGGCAAGGCCTGCGCCGTCGACCGGCGCAAATACGCGCCTGAAGACGACGATGCGATGATGCTGCTTTTCGAGTCGGAAGCGATGTGAAGCGTTGGTTTGCTGGGCAAGGCCACAGGAACGGATCGATATGCGGTGTTCCCGAAGCTGTTTCTAGCTCATACGCTCTGTACCGGGATCAGAGGACAAAAAACCCGCCACCTTGCGGCGGCGGGTTTGATGGTCGCGATCGTCGAACGGCTGTTTGCCTGTCAGGTTGGTGGCGCCGACCCGACGTACACCGCTGTGACGCGCGAGAGCTGCTGACGCTTGTTGAGCGTCGGCTTTTCGTAAGTCTTTTTCATTGAAATCCCCAAAGCCCAAATGGCTGGCGGCACGTGGGGGCCTGACCAGGGCTTTGTCAAGCCAGGCGATGTCGGATAGCTGCCTTCAGTCCTTCAATCGCCGCAAGCGGCTCGTCAGGTTCCGGACGGCCTTGAGCAGCCGCGGATTGGACCGCACGTAACGCTCGGTCCGGCTGCGCAGCAAAATGGCGGCGTTCGCAGCCCTGCCCCGCACCGTCATCGGTTCGCAAATCTCGGCCAGAACCGAGCTCGCGGCACCGATATGTTCCTTGTAGCCCTGGCTGCCGACCGACAGGTCGAAATAGTCGAACTCATGTTGGCGCGCCCACATCATCAGCTTGCCCATCATCGTCAGGCCGGGTGAGACATTGGCGACCGCGTTCTGGTCGATGCCGAGCAAGAGGGTGTGAAGCGTGCCTTTTCTGGCCAGCACATAGATGGAGGCGAGCCAGGCTTCACCGGCGCGCAGCCCGAACAGCCGCACCGATCGGTCGGACAGGCCTTGCAGCGCCGCGTGGCGGTAGAAGTCGACGACCGGGGCCTGCGTCAGGAGGTCGAAACGCCCAAGCTCGCGAAAGCGCCTCAGCCGCAATTCCAGCAGCGTGTCGAAAAGCTCCTCGGTCAGATCAGGCGTGTCGGCCTCTACCAGAGCGAGGCCGCCACGCCGTTCGAAGGCGCGGCACTGCTTGTGGAAAGTCTTGGCGAAGGACGGCTTGCAGATGCGCTTGATGAGCGTCTCCGGTTCGCCATGCAGGACGAGGCCTGAGGTGATCTGGATGGAACCGCGCGCCACCGAAAGCAGCGCCAGCGGATTGGCCACACCGTGGATCTGCTGCGGGATTCCCGCGATGTGGATGCGATCGGCCGGCGGCAGCACGGCGCGGACCGCCGCCCAGGCGGCGTCGGCATCTTGTACGGTCCATGGTCTCGCATCCGCCAGCAGCGGCGCCGAATAATCGCACACTCCGCGGCTCAACCATTCGATCACATGGTGGCGCAGAGCGCGGCGCCGCATCAGCGGCAGCAGCATGACAGGCGCGCCGGTGACGGCGTCGCTGACTTCGATGACGAGCAGGTCCGCATCTTGGGGCATCAGCTGTTTGGCGATCCCTTCCACCCAGGCAAGGCCCTGGTGGCCGGTACACAGGCCATGCGCCTCAAGGAGCAGCCATAGCAGCCTTACGGTGTCGAAACTGGTGTGCAGCCGGGCCGTGAACTGTGCGGCTGCATCAGCGCTGGCGACAGTCGGGGAAAACGGCCCATCGGGCAAATCCGTGGTCGGAATAATTCGCATCGCGTAGCTTGCCACATGCTTCTCCCGTCATTCCGGTCCCCCCACGCAAACGCCGCAAACCTCGCATCAGTCGCTGGATCGTCTTGAGCAGCCGAGGTTTGGAGCGCACGAACACCTCGGTCCGGTTGCGGACCTCGAGGGCAGTGCTCACGGCATTGCCCCGCACCGTAACCCCGTGGCAAAGCTCGCGCAGGACCGAACCCGTGGCACCCATATGCTCCTTGTAGCTCTGGTTACCTACCGACAGGTCGAAATAGTCGAAACCCTTCTCGCGCGCCCAGCTCATCAACTTGCCCATGATCAGAAGCCCCGGTGAAACATTGGGCACCGCGCCCTGGTCGATTGATATCAGCAGAGCATGAACAGTAACTTGATGGATCAGCAAATATTGGACCGCGATCAGCGCTTCACCAACGCGCAGCCCGAAGAGCCGCACCGATCCATCCGACAGCCCCTCGAGAGCGGCGTTCCGGTAGAAGTCGACAGCCGTCGCCTGCGTCAGCAGGTCGAAACGGCCCAATTCGCGAAAGCGGCTGAGCCGCATCCGCACCAGGCTGCCGAAGATGAGCTCCACCAGAGCCGGTGTGTTGGCCTCGACCAGTTCCACGCTGCCGAGCCGTTCGATCCGGCGCCAGTCCTTGTTGAAGGCCTTGACGAAGGATGGCCTGCATAGACGCTTGAGAACGGTTTCCGGGTCGCCCTCGATAGCGAGGCCGAAGCTGGTATGAAGGGAATCGCGCGTGGCCGCGAGCAAGGCCAGCGGGTTGGCGACGCCGCTGATCGATTGCGGGATTCCCGTGATGTTGATGCGGTCCGCCGGCGGCAGCACGGAACGCACCGCGGCCCACGCGGCCTGTGCGGATTGCCTCGTCCACGGGCTCGCATCGGCCAGCAGCGGTGCCGAATAGTCGCAAACGCCACAGCTCAGCCATTCGATCACCCGATGGTGGAAAGCCGGTCGCCGCATCAGCGGCACCAGCATCCGGGGCGCGCCAGTTGCGGCGTCGTTCACCTCCACGATAAGCACGTCCGCACCTTTCGGCATCAGTCGTGCGACGATTCCCTCGGCCCACGCATAATGCTGGTGGGCGGTGCACACACCGTCCGCCTCGTAGCGCAGCCAGAGCGGCCTGGCTGCTTCCAGGCTGGTGTGCAATCGCGCCGTATAGGCGTCGTTCGCGGCCGCGGTTACGGGATCGAGGGCCTGCCCTTCGGGCAAGCCGGTCGCCGCAGCACTTTGCACTGCCTGGCCTGCCATGTCGTCATCTTCTCCTATCGTTTTGCCGTTGCGAACGTGACCGCCCGCCGCCATGAACCCAACCGGCTGTCGCTAGCCTCATCCGGATGCTCGAGATTCCACATGCGGTGATGCGCGAAATACCATGATGCCGCGAGCACGAAGATCTCGGACATGGCGGAACCCACCAGCGCCCACGGCGGAGACGCAATCGCCAGCAGGATCGCGATCAGCACCAGCCCGACGACCGCGCCGCCCAGCGTGGTGAACGCGACGATCCGGAAATCGCCGAGTATCTCAAGCACGATGCGGGGCATGATATAGAGCATGATCGGGACAAAATTCGCGATCACGAAAATTCCGATGAACCAGATCGAAGCGTCCTGCAGGGCCTGGGATTTTATCATCGGCAGGACGAACATGATGGCGCATCCATAGACCAGGCCGCCGAGCCCCATGACGAGCGCCCAGATCTTCGCCTGCGCCCAGACGCGGCCCGTTTCGTTGTTCCGCATCAGCCTGGCAAGATCCGGCTGCGTCATG
Source organism: Mesorhizobium loti (assembly GCA_014189435.1). Lineage (NCBI taxonomy): Bacteria > Pseudomonadati > Pseudomonadota > Alphaproteobacteria > Hyphomicrobiales > Phyllobacteriaceae > Mesorhizobium > Mesorhizobium loti. The sequence goes on along the minus strand of CP050293.1, from coordinate 1,180,119 downwards.
TTGACGAAAGCAAGACTGATGATGCGCAGCGGGGCAAACAGCACCAGGACCGCCGCCAGCGGCGCGTAGGCGGCAGGCCCGGCAATGCCCGCGACCAGCAGCGCCAGACATTGACCCTGGATGTTGGTGGTGGTCGCGCTGAATGCCGACCAGCGCAGTTGGGGCCAGAGCCCGATATAGCGTCGCCGCGTCGGCATGCGGAAGCTGATGCGAAGTGTGCGCCGGGCCAGCCGGACCAGGACGAAAATGCCGAACACATTTGCCGCGGCAAGAGCATAGAACACGGTCTGCAGCGGATCCTGGACCTTCCAGATCGTCAGTCCTGTCAGGACGGTGCCGGCGATTGTAAAAGCGCCGTCGCTGATGGAAACGACCACTTGCTGGCGACGTGCGAAGAAAGCCGTGCGCATATGGCTGCGCAGCGACCAAGCGCCGACGAAGCAGCCGGCGGCAATTCCGCTTGGATCGCCAAGCAGATGCATCAGAACAGCCGTGCCGACGGCCATCAGCAACGCCACGATCAGCGCTGCCGTTCCAAACGCCACGTCATAGGCATCCACGCCGGCGCTGTTGGTGCTTTTGCTCATCCAGATGCTGGCGGGAACAGCGGTGAGCGACCTGATGTAGGACAAGCCGACGCCGCCCATCACCATGCCGATGGCGAAGAGGCCATAGCCTTGCGCCGACAATAGGTGCAACAGCATGATGTTGAGGGCGAAGTGAAAGCCGCTCTGCATCGCCTCGCCGCCGATCATCAGCACGAGGCGTCGAACCAGATGGCTCGGGAACGCAAACTTCACGGCCGTGTCTCCGCTTGGCGGGCGGCGCCCGCCCGCCCCGGCCGCGCCATGGTCGTCTTGAGCTTGTCGGCGGCGATCGCCGCGATCGCGGCGGCCGCGACAGGCTCGGAAAAGATTGCCTCGTAGCGCGCGCGCCCGGCAGCGACAAAACCGCGCCAGGCCTCAGGGGCGAGGATGATCTCCTGCAATTTCGCGGCAAGAGCCGCTGCGTCGCCGGGTGGAACATGCCAGCCGGTCTCGCCGTCGCTGACCACTTCCACCAGCCCGCCGATCGCCGACACCAGCGGCGGCCGGCCATAGGCCATCGCCTCGATGGCGACGCGCCCGAGCGATTCGGGACGCCGCGACGGCACGGTGACGATATCGGCCCAGCGGTAGTGCTCCGAAGGGTCAGGCACGAAGGGCAAGACGCTGACGCGCCCGGTGAGCCCCATCGTCTCGACCAGTTCGGCCAAAGCGCGCTCGCGCTCGGTGCTTTCGAAGGCGCCGCCGACCAGCCGCACCTCGATCCTCGACTGGAGTTCTGCCGGCATCGCGGCGATTGCCTCCAGCAGGATCTCCTGCCCCTTGATCCGGTTGATGCGGCCGAGCAGCAGCACCCGCAACGGGCGCTTGCCGTCATAGGTGGTCGGTTCGACCGCCGCCGGCCCGGCAACGCCGTTGTAGACGACATGCGTGCGCGCGGTCTTGGGATCGCCGAAGGCGGCGCGCGTCGCGCGCGAGTTGAAGATCAGATCCGCATGGCTCCAGTGCATCAGGCCGACGAGTATCCTGCGCATGGCGCCTTCGGGGATTTCGTGGATGTGCAGGACAGCCTTGTGAGGCAGCAAGCGCGCGGCCAGCGCATAGTCGGCCACGATCGAAGTGTTGACATAGACGAGGTCGCATTCCTTGAGGCGCCGCCACGCCCTGAACACGGCAACCGGCAATCGCGCCATCTCGACCGTCGCCAGCCGCGCGATCGCCTGGCGCCTCAGCACCCACAGCGGTTCGAAGACAATCCGGCTGGCATGGGCTTCCAGGATCTGCACGATCGGTCCGCTGCGCGGCAAGACCACCTCGATGTCGGCCGACGGAAACGCGGCGCGCAACGCAGCAACGCTCTCCGCGAAGCTGCGGTCGGAACCATAGAGTTCATAGCCCTGATGAACGCAGGCAATCCGCATCTTTGTATCCCGCCAGGTGCTGCAACCTTCGCGCTCGACGAGGGTATCCAGAATCGTTGTCGCAAGAATCATGCCTGGTTCGACATGCCCGGCTATCGGTTCGATATGCCCGGCTATCGCTTCGATATGCCCGGCTATCGGTCTGTATGTCCGACTACCGGCCGCACGACCCTGGCCACGACCCTGGCAATGCCTCGTTTCGATACAGCTACGCACAGAAGGGTTGACCGAGAATGAAACAACCACCGGGTTCAACACCGTTTTTTTACAACCCCGCGCGATGATCACCCGCCAGAAGGCCGAAAATCGACGAATGGCACGGAAGTTGCCACCCGCTTCCTAAAAATTAAGCAACAGCTAATATATAGAACGCATCTGAAAGTGCCACCAGCCATGAAACCAGAGACGCCCGCCATTCTGATCCTGGGGACCCGCGGCATACCCGCGGCCCATGGCGGCTTCGAAACCTTCGCCGAAAGACTGGCGTTGTTTCTTGTCGGGCGAGGCTGGAAGGTGGCCGTCTATTGCCAGGATGAGGTCGAGCGGATCGATCAGCGGGTGCGCAGCGAAACCTGGCGCGGCATCGAGCTCATCCACATCCAGGTTGCCTCCGAGGGGCCGCGCGCGACCCTGGAATTCGACTGGCAATGCGTCCGCGACGCCGCCAGGCGGCCCGGCGTCTGCCTGGTGCTCGGCTACAATGGCGCGGTCTTCCTGACCTGGCTCCGGCTGAAGCGGCGCAAGATCTTCACCAACATGGACGGCATCGAGTGGCGCCGCCCCAAATGGGGCATGGCGGCGCGCACCTGGTTCTGGCTCAACGAATGGATCGGCGCCTGGGCCTCGCATCGATTGGTCGCCGATCATCCCGCCATCGCCGATCACCTGGCGACGCGCCGGCCGCGCAGCGCCATCGCCACCATCGCCTATGGCGCCGATCCGGTGACGTCGGCGCCGGAGGCGCCGGTCCGGGCGCTCGGCCTCGAGCCCGGGCGCTATCTGATCTCGATCGCGCGCATAGAACCCGACAACAACATCCTGCCGATCGTCGAAGCGTTTTGCTCCGCCAAGCGCGACATGAAGCTGGTGGTGCTGGGAACGTTGTCCGACGACATCCCCTATCATGCCGCCATCCGCAAGGCAGCGAACGACTCGGTGGTCCTGCCCGGCGCCATTTACGACCAGGCAACGGTGAAGGCACTGCGCTTCCACGCCCGCGCCTATCTGCATGGCCACACGGTGGGCGGGACCAACCCGTCGCTGGTCGAGGCGCTGGCGGCCGGCAACATGGTGATCGCGCACGACAATCCCTACAACAGGTGGACCGCGGGAGCGGCGGCGATCTACTTCACCGACAAGGACAGTTGCGCCGAGCGGATGCAGCAGGCGCTGGACGATGATGATTTGGTCAGGACCTGCGGCGTTGCCGCCAGGGCGCGCGCCCGCGAGGCCTTCCGCTGGGACGATGTCCTGCTTGCCTATGAAAATGAAGCCTACCGCCTGCTCGGCGTGACCGCCGCGGAAGCCATTGCAACCAATCGCGCCTCTGCCGGCACCGCATGACAGGCTGGTCGCGCCGGCGGGTGCTGCGCACGGCGTTGTCCACGGCGGCAGCCCTTGGCTCGCTGCCGATCGCGCCAACCGCCCGCGCCGCCGGTCCGCGGTTTCGGCGCGGCGTCAACGCCTGGCCGTGGTTCTCGCTGACGCGCGAATTTCCGGCACCCCGCACCGACTATGACTGGCCACCCTTCCAGTCGCAACGGCCGGTGCCGACCCCAGACGACCTGCGTCGGCTGCGTGAGACCGGGCTCGATTTCATCCGTCTGCCCGTCGATCCCGGGCCTTTCCTGGCCGCCGACGCCAAGACGCGCGGCAAGTTGCTGGATATGCTGGACGCAGCCGTCACCGCCACGCTCGACGCCGATCTCGGTATCATCGTCAACGTGCAGGCCAATGGCGCCACCCACTACTGGAACCCCGACCGCATGGTCTCCAGTACCGCCGCACCCGCTTTCGATCTCTATCGCGGGCTGGTCGGCGAGCTTGCCGGCAGGCTGGAGCGCTTCCAGCCCGGCAAGATAGCGCTCGAGCCGGTCAACGAGCCGGCACAGTCCTGCGCATCGAATGTCTGGTCGCAGATCCAGCTTTCACTTCTGACCGCGGCAAGGGCGTCGGCCGCGACCTTGCCGCTGGTCGTCACCGGCGGCTGCGGTTCGATGGTGAGCGGACTGACCGCGCTCGACCCGGCGCCGCTGGCGCCGTTCGAGCCGATCCTGTTCACCTTCCATTTCTACGAGCCCTATCTGTTCAGCCATCAGGGCGCACCGTGGATGCGCGAGCCGGTCTACCGGTCGCTCAACAACGTGCCGTGGCCGGCATCCGCCGGCTCGTTGGAACAGACGCTGGCGTCGGTCAGGGCGCGTATGGCGCAGGACACCGAAACCCCAGAAGACGCCAAGCAGGCCGCCTATGCCGAAACCGAGCGCGTGCTGAAAGTCTATTTCGACGCCCGGCCCGACCGCTGGTTTGTCGACAAATATCTTGCCGAGGTTCGCGCCTGGGCCGATGGCCACGACATTGCGCCGGAACGCATCGTCATGGGCGAGTTCGGCGCGCTGCGCACCGACGCCCGCTATGTCGCCGCGCCCAACCCGGATCGCGCGCGCTACATCGCCGATGTCAGGCAAAGCGCCGAGGCGTTCGGCTTCCCCTGGGCGTTCTGGGATCTGTTCGACGGCATGGGCATGATGGACGACACCACGCGGGCGCTGGACCCGGCGATGGTTGAGGCGCTTGGCCTGACCATGCCGAAATAGGCACCATCCCGGCATCTGCCGTGGAGCGTTACGTTTGCGCCGGCTGCATCCTTTGCCGCACCACCGCCCGCGCCGGCCGGTAAAGCACCAGAACCAGCACCACGAATTTGGTCAGCAGCGTCGTCTTCGACGCGACGCTTTCCGAGGTGTTGATCAGGATGATCCAGCCCAGCATCGGCAGCCAGATGCCGGCATGGCAGCGGCGCGCCACCTCAAACAGGAACAGCACGAAGCCAAACGTCAGCAAGAGGGTGAAGAAGGCGCCCTGATAGACGATGGTGCGGATGATCGGGTTCTCGATACCCTGTTCGAGACCGTTGATGCGGCGCAGGCTGTCGACCAGGTCGACATCCGGCCCCACGATCAGATCGCGCCATTCCAGATACTTGAAGAGCTCGAACATCTCGACGCGGGCATTGGCGCTGCCGCTGTCCGACACGAAGCGCTCCAGCAGCGCGTCGAAAAAGCCCAGGTATGCCGCCACGATGATGACGACCGGCAGCAGCGCGGCAAGCATGAAGCCGAGTGCCGCACCCAGCAGGTTGACGCGGCCGCGGCGCAATTTGGTGATGCCCTGAAAAAGCAGATAGCAGCCGCCGAGCACCACCGTCGTCACCATCGCCGTGCGGCCGCCGAAGGCGACGAGTGCCGCGCATTGCAGGCCGATCAGCCCTATCCGCGCAGGCATCGACAGGGATCTGGCACCCGAGAGCAGCGCAAGCACATAGATCGACGTCACCATGGCATTGGCAAGCGGATGCCCCTGCAGCGCGCTCGAGCGCAGATCGGTGGTAAACGCCACGCCGTCGAGGCGATAGGGGAAAATCAGCGTCTTGGTGGCGAACTCGAAAAGGGCAAGCAAGGCATTGGCCGTCATGACCACGTGAATGACGCTCTGCAGCCCGGCGAATGTCCGTTCGTCGTCCTCGCTGAGCATCAGCACCACAAGCGCCGCGGCCACGAACGTATCGATCATGCCGGCCATGCCGGGACGTTGCCGGACGATGACGACGAACAGCAGCACGATCGAGATGGCGGCCATCAGCGCGCTGGCCGGCCGCCTGTCGGCGATATGGACGAGATAGCCGACCGGATTGCCGAAGGTGCAGGAGCGCCAGGCAAGCAGCAGCACGATGAGATAGGTTGACGGGTGGATCTTGGTCGCCGGGTTGCCGAACAGACCGTCGTAATTGTAGCCCACCAGCCACAGCATGCCGCCCGAGATGCTGAACAGCACCGCCACCGCCGCGATCAGTCCGAAGCGCGTCAGCGCATCGACCGACGTGCCGGCGCGGGGCACGGCAGCACCATGGTTCGAAGCGCTTGCGCTCCAACTGGCGGCCCCAGGGGCGGCCATGTCAGGCCGCCTCGTCGACCAGCATGGCGCCTGTCGGCAGCCGCCCCATGACGGAGACGGCCTGCGAGGTCGCGGTGACGTCGCGCATCGGCGTGGCGTTCAGCGTGGCGACGAGCACGATCTCGTCGACCATGGCAACCAGCGGCGAGGCATTGAGATTGTCGGCCAGCGCGCCGCCGTCGATGACGACGAGCTCGAAGCTCCGGCTGGCCTGGGCCAGCATGTGCTGCGCGAAGTAGATGCCATGCGCTTCCTGGAAGACGGCCTTTGAGCGGCCCCTGCCCAGCAGCGCGACGTTGCTGCCGGCCGCGTAGTGGCTGACGGCCTCGAATGCGTATTCGCCACGCAGCACGTCGAGAATTCCCGGCTGCGGATCCTTCAGGCCGCCACCGCTGGCGTTGGCATCGATGAACAGCACACGGCTGCCCCTGGACGCCGCGGTATTGGCCAGCAACCGCGCTACCCGGCTGCGTTGCGCGCCCTCGCCCGGCGACGATGTCACCAGGATGGATGGCACCAGCGGCCAGTCTGGCGGCCGCTGGCCCGAACTGAACATGCGCCGCAGCGCAAGGCCGACGACGGCGTCGGTCTTCTGGCTGGCCGCGGCGGCGCGCGCTCCGCCAAACCAGCGCCGTCCAGTGTCTGACTTTGCCGGCACCACGCCCAGCACCGGCGCCTCGATGGCCGATTGCATCTGGGCGCTGGAAAGCACCGTCGGCGAGGCATATTCGGCGATCAGCGCAAGGCCGGTGCCGAGCCCCAGCCCGCCAAAGATCGCGCCGACAAGCAGCAGCGACAAAGGCGGCCAGCTCTTCTTCAGGGCCGGCATGGCGTTGGAGATGATGCGCGCATTGGTGCTGTCGACATTGATCTGCTCGCGCGTCTCCTGGGCGCGCTGGAGATAGTTCGCATAGACGGAGCGCAGCGCCTCGAGGTCGCGCTGCAGTTCGCGCAGCCGCACGGAGGCCTGGTCGGTGTCGAGCGACTTGCTCTTCATGCCCGCGACCTTGGCTTCCAGCGCCTGCTGGTTGGCGAGCGCCCGTTCGTAGTCGGTCTCGGTGGCGGTGGCGATGCGGCCGAGTTCGCGCGCGATGAGCTGGCGCGTGTCGCGCAGCTGTTGCTGGGCGGCGATCAGCGAGGGGTGACGCGGCCCCAGCTCCGTGCCGAGTTGTGAGACCTGGTCGACCAGCGTCGCCTCTTGTGCCCGCAGGCTCGAGACTACCGCCGAGCGCATCGCTTCCGAGGTTGCGTCCGCCGTGCCGCTCTTCCGGCGCATCTGGTCGACCTGCGCCTTCAGCGCCGCGGTGCGGCTCTGCGCCGCTGAAAGCTGCGTGTTGAGCTCGGTCAGTTCCTGGTCGCTGACCAGATTGCCTGCCGCCATCACCATGTTGTTGGCGGACTTGTAGGCCTCGACGGCATTCTCGGCTTGCTGGACGCGTTTGCGCTGCTCGTCCAGCCGCGCGGTGATGGACTCCGAAGCGTCCTTGGCCATTTGCGCGCGCGCGCTTGCCTGGTCGACCAGATAGGCCTGGGCGATCGCATTGGCCAGAAGGGCGGCCTTGTCGGCGCTCTTGGCGGTGACGATGACGTCGAGGACCAGGACCTTGTCGGCCCGCTTCACCGCCAGGCGTCGGCGCAGCGCATCGAGCGTCTGCGACGACCTGTCGCCTTCGGCCGATGCCGAACCGAGCAGGCGCGACAGCAAGCCCTGCCCGTTGAATTCCGGATCCTGCGTCAGGTTGGTCGCCGCGATCGCGCGCATCAGAACGCCGGTCGACTGAACCACGCTGACCTGGCTCTCGACCTGCGTAATGCCGCCATCGGGTGAGATACGGCTGGGATTGACGTCGTTGGTGACGACCTGCAGGTCCTGCGGATCGATGAGGATTTCCGCCGCCGAGCTGTAGAGCGCGGGCGTGAAAAGACCATAGAGCAAAGTGGCCAGCGTCAGCAGCGCGACGGTGCCGAAAATCCAGAACCGGCGGCGCACCAGGATGCGCTTCAGATCGCCCAGTTCGACAGTGGAAGCCGCGTATGATCCCGCCTGTCCCGCATCCGGAGCATGTTGCTGAGGAACCATGGGCAGGGATGATTGCATGGCTGCCTCCGACAATACTCCATATGCCGGCAAGATCAGATTGCGGCGATAACCTAGCTATTCCTCCAACTGTTAAAAGATTGTTAATTATGTTGAGAGGTCACGTGAATTTTGGCACGCGGTTTGCTTAAAAATATACATACCGAGGTAGTGGGTGGACAGCGAGCGGAGACGTATGCGGATGGGGCTACAATTTGACCGGACCGGCAAGGCCGGATACCGCCTTTTCGGATCTCCGACATGCGGATAAGCCTGCGCCTGGACGGCGACTGCGTGCGCGCCTTCCATGTCGCGCTGCTGGAGCGCCTTGCCGCACTTGGCGATGTCGAGCTGTCCGTCGATATCAGGCCCACCGGCGGCGGCATCCCGCGCAGCGCCGCGGCCCTGTTTCAGCTCGAAACGGCGATACACGGCCTGTCCCATGATGGGCTGGCGAAGCGCGTGCCGCTTTCGACGCTCGCGCCCTACAAGACACAGTCCCCCGCTGCGCCTGACCTGGTGATCGACCTCTGCGGCGATGTCAGCCTGGAGGGCACGCGGGTCTGGCGGGTCACCTATGATGGCACCAGCGGCGAAGCGGCCTTGCTGGCCTTGATCCTCGCCGGCCGCACACCGCTTGCCCGCATCGAGGAGAACGGTGTTGCGATTGCCGCCGGGCGCCTGGGAACCGAATATGGCGGCATCGCGCTCGCGTCCTTCCAGGACATGCTGGCGCGCACGGCAAGCCTGATCATAGCTGCCCTGTCAGGCGCGGCAAAATCGGTGCCTGATCTACCCGAGCCGGCGCAGGCAGGTGCCCCGCCGCCAATGCCCTCGGCCGGCAAGCTTGGCGTCAGAGCCGGCAAGGCGCTGGCGCGGCGGATCGTCCAGAAAATCTACCATCTTTGCTACAACGCGCCGCACTGGAAGGTCGGCTGGCGGCAGACCAGGGGCCGCGATCTGCTCGACCTGCGCGCGCATCCGGCATCGGGCTGGCAAGAGCTGCCGGATGATGGCAGCCGCTTCTACGCCGACCCGTTCCCGATCGTTTACCAGGGCCAGCTAACCCTGTTCGTCGAGGACTATATCCACCGGCTGGGCCGGGCCATCATCTCCGCCGTGCCCTTCGGCCCTGCAGGCCCGCTCGGCCGCCCTGAGCCGGTGCTGGACCTGCCCTACCATCTTTCCTACCCCTTCGTCTTCGAGCGCGACGGCCAGGTCTGGATGGTGCCGGAAAGCTGCGCCAACGGCACGGTCGATCTCTACCGGGCCACCGCCTTTCCCGGCGGATGGGTCAAGGAGGCGACGCTACTGTCCGGCGTCATCGCCAGCGACGCCACCCTGGTCGAGCACGGCGGCGCCTGGTGGCTGTTCGCTACCGTTCGGGATGGCGGCGGCGCCTTCTCCGACGCGCTGCATCTGTGGTCGGCGCCGGACTTTCGCGGTCCCTGGACGCCGCATCCGAACAATCCCGTGCTGATCGACATCGCCTCGGCGCGGCCGGCGGGCCGCATGGTCAAGCGCGGCAACGACCTGCTGCGCCCGGTTCAGGACTGCCGCAGGAGCTATGGCGCGGCACTCGGCATTGCACGCATTTCTCACCTTGATTTGATCGGCATGGAGCAAGTCGTTGAAACCATCTTAAATCCGGGTGCGCTATGGAATGGGCGCAAACTTCACACACTCAACGAGGCAGGCGGTTTTGAGTTCATCGATGGCTCGGCAATCGCACCGCGCTGGAAACGACGGGTCCGCGATTAACCTAAACATTGGTTACTACCGGATACGCGTTCCGGTTGCTTGAGGTTGATTTGGGTCCGAGGGATATTTTCTACCGCGGATTGTATCCTGGGAAATTGCTACCAAAAAGGGCAGCGAAATGAGTACCGCAGAGGCTGGCCAAACCGAAGTCGAAGTGGCGATCATCGGCGCGGGAATGGCCGGCACCACCTTGGCAATGGTGTTGGGACAAGCCGGGCGCAAGGTGGCGCTGATCGATCCGCACCGCGTCCATCACGAGGAGTTCCGGGCCGAGAAGATCGGCATGGATCAGATGCTGCTGTTCGAAAAGCTCGGCCTCGATGCGACGGTGAAGCGTCTCGTCACCTCGACAACCGACACCCATGTCTTCCGCCTCGGCCAGTTCTTCGCGCATGAGAAGAAGTCGGAATTCACATTTTCCTATGGCGCGCTGATCAATGGCCTGCGCGACGCCCTGCCGCCGCAAGTGCCACTGACGGTCGGCAAGGTAGCCGAGGTCTCGACCGGGCCGGATCGGCAGCGGCTTGTGCTGGCCGACGGCACCGTCATCAATGCCCGCCTGCTGGTGGTGGCCACCGGCTCCAGCGAAGCGCTGCGGCGCGCCGTCGGGGTCGAGCGCATCGAGCAATCGAAGGCGCACTCGCTCTCGATGGGATTCGACCTCGCCATCTCTCCGCGTGAATTCGGCTATGAGTCCCTCACCTGCTACGGCAAGCGGGCCGCGGACCGTATCGCCTACATCAGCATCTTTCCCCTCGGCAACAAGATGCGGGCCAACATGTTCCTCTACCGGCAAGTGGCCGAGCCGTGGACGCGGGCGTTTCGCCAGGATCCCCAAAAGATGCTTTGCGAGCTGATGCCGGAGATATCAGCGCAATGCGGCAACTTCGCAGTCGCAAGTCCAGTCGAGGTCAGGCAGATCAGCCTGAGCACGACGCAAGGCCACCGCCGCGATGGAGTCGTCTTCATCGGCGACGCTTTCTGCACGACGTGTCCGACGCCGGGCGTCGGCATCGGGCGGGTGATGACCGATGTCGACCAGCTCCATTCGATTCACATTCCGCGCTGGCTGGAAACACCAGGCATGGCAGCCGACAAGATCAACGCCTTCTATGACGACCCGGTCAAGGTGGCTTGCGATGAGGACGGCATGCGTGTGAGCTACTATGCCAAGTCGATCACCGCCGAAACCGGGCTGGAGTGGCGCATCCGCCGCCTGCGCAACAACACGGCGCGCCGGCTGATGATCATCGGCCGCAAGATGCGGCATCTGGGACAGCGGCGGGCGCCCGGCATGGCGTGAGGGTCCTCCCACCCTTTCCAGCCATGGAGGGCCTCACCCCAGCGTCAGCCCCGCCTTCCGCGCCGCCTCGCGCAGGAACGGCAGGCCGACGCCAATGACGTCGTCCGGATTGTCGGCCACCGGCCGCCACACGGCGAGCCCGCCGGCGATATCGACATCGACATGGTTCATGCTTTCCAGCGTGATGGCGCCGCTGTAGCCGATATCCGCGATTGCCTGCATGCAGGCCGCCCAGTTGAGCATCCCACGTCCCGGCACGCCGCGATTGGCTTCGGAGACATGGACGTAGCCGAGATAGGGTGCGGCGGCGCGGAAGCCGGCTTCGAAACTCTCCTCCTCGATATGCATGTGGTAGGTGTCGAGATGGATGAAGATATTGTCGGCGCCGACGCGCTCGATGATCCTTGCCGCATCGATGCCGCGATTGATCAGATGCGTCTCGTAGCGGTTGCAGGGCTCGATGCCGAGCTTCAGCCCATGCGCCTTGGCGGCCTTGGCCGCGCGGACCAGGAACCTGCACATGCCGTCGATTTCCTCCGCCGTCGGCGCACGTCCGGAAGTCTTGCCGATCGTGCCGTAGGTGACGCCACCCAGCGCCGCACTGCCCACCGCTTCACACACGGCAAAGGCCGGCTCAAGAAAGGCCAGCGCCTCGTCGGGGCGTGCCACCACGTCGAGTGAAGCAGGCAGGCCAAGCGACGGAATAAGCTCGACATTCCAGCGTTCGGCGAAGGCGCGTGTGCGCAGAGTGTCGATCTCCTCGGGGCGCAGCAGCGGAATCTCCAGCAGGCCGATGCCCAGCCCCTTCAGCCGCTCCATCTGCGGCTCGATGAGGTCGAGATTCCAGATCGGGGCAATGGCGAAGGTGTGCAATCCAAAAGTGTTCATCGGGTCTAGCCTCTCCACGCCGAGAACGCCGGCGCGAAGCCCAAAGCCAAAGTAAATCGATTTATCTTTAGGAGGAACGGTGTCATTTCATTTTCCTGCGTTGATATCACGTGCCTCGAATCCCCCCGGAATGCGGGCCGTTGCCTGGCGAGCCAACGGATTCCCGCATCAAAACCTTGCAAGGCTCAAGCCGCGCGACCGGCGGCCCCTCCCCGCCTTCGATCCTGGCAAACAAGGCCTCCATCGCGTGGCCGGCGATCTGGCGCACCGGCTGCACCACGGCGGCGATGGCCGGCCATGTCACCTGCATCCATTCGGCATCGTCGAAGCCGACCAGCGAAATGTCGTTGGGGCAGTGCCAGCCGCGCCGGCGGAATTCGGACAGCGCCACCAGCGTGCCCTTGAGGAACAGGGAATAGACGGCCGTCGGGCGTTCGCCCCCGCCGTTCCTTTCACCCTTGTCAAAATAGTCGCGCAGCTGCGCCCTGAGCGGCTCGACATCGCTTTCGGCAAGCACGACATCGATGCGGACATCCGGCGCCAGCTTGAGCGCGGTGCTGCGGAAGCCGTCGAGGCGGGCCCGCACGGTCGCCGCCTGTTCGCCAAGACCGACGACCAGTATGTGGCGGTGGCCCTTGCCGAGCAGTTCACGCGCCACTTCGGCACTGGCCGCCGCGCTGTCGGCCGACACCGTGTCGAAGGCATCGTCGGACAGCACGCGGTCGATCAGCACGCCGGTCATGCCGTTGGCCCTCATGAACGCGGCCGCCGGGCCGTGCTCGTTGCGCACCGGCGCCAGCACCACGCCGGCGACCCGCCAGTCATGCATGCGGGCCAGGATTTCGGTTTCGCGCGCTTCGGATTCTCGGCTCGACGCCGCCACCAGCGTATAGCCGCGCTGCTCGGCCAGGCTCTCGAGCTGGGTGACCATCTGGCCGAAGAACTCGCTTTCGAACTCCGGCATGATGGCGCCGATGATGCGGCGCTTGGCCCTGCGCATGTCGGAGGCCAGCGGATCGACGCGGTAGCCCAAGAGCTCGACGGCATCGAAGACACGCTGCGCGTTCTCGGGCTTCACCGTGGTGACGCCGGCCATGACCTTGGAGACGGTGGCGGCGGACACGCCGGCGCGGCTTGCCACGTCGTGGATCGACGGACGCCGCTGCTGGGCCTGCCTATGCGCCATTGGTCCTCCTCCCGAGGCGCGGACGTCAGCACTTCTCGTCCGCCGGAGAAATGAGTAAATCGATTTTTCCTGGTTGTAAATCGTTTAATCGGAGGTAATTTATCCCCAACAAAACGAGATCCGGATCGTACCGGGAGGAATCATCATGTCAAACAAGGATTTGCCGCTGGTCATCAGCGCGCCGGAGCCACGCACGCTCGATCTGATCTTCACGCCACCGCAGCTGGCGCACCTCAAGGCGAAATACCGCATCGTCGAGACCTCTGCCGACGGCGTGGCGAAGCTGCCGGCCGATGTGCTGGGTGAAGCCCGCTACATTGTCGGCCAGCCGCCGATATCGCCGCAAACGCTGGAGACGATGAAGGCGCTGCGCTGCGTCTTCAATGTCGAGACCAACCTCATCAACAACATGCCCTACGAGACGCTGTTTGCGCGCGGCATCCATGTCGTCACCACCGGCCTGGTGTTTGCGGAGCCGGTGGCCGAGCTTGGCCTTGCCATGGCGCTCAACCTCGCCCGCAACATCGTCGATGCCGACCTCGCCTTCCGCCAAGGCCAGGAATTGTGGGGCGGCGACGGCAACCAGACGGCGCGGCTTCTGTCCGGCGCCGATGTCGGCATCATCGGCTTCGGCGATCTCGGCCGCGCGCTGAACCGGCTGCTGTCGGGCTTCCGCACCCGCACCAAGGTGTTCGACCCCTGGCTGCCGCCATCGATCCTCATCGACAATGGCGTCGAGCCGGCCTCTCTCGATGCGGTGCTGTCGACCAGCGACTTCGTCTTCGTCGTCGCCTCGGTGACCTCTGAGAACCAGGGATTTCTCGGCGCCGAGGCCTTTGCCAGCATGCGCAAGGGCGCCGCCTTCATCCTGCTCAGCCGCGCCGGCGTGGTGGACTTCCCGGCGCTGATGGCGGCGGTGAAAAGCGGCCACATCGTCGCCGCCAGCGACGTCTTCCCGGAGGAGCCGCTGGCGTCGGACCACCCGGTGCGCGCCCTGCCCGGCTTCCTGCGCTCGGCCCACCGCGCCGGCGCCCTCGACGTCGCCTTCAAGCGCATGGGCGACATGGTGCTGGAGGACATGGACCTGATCGACCGCGGCTTGCCGCCGCTGCGCTCAAGCGCGCCGAGCGCGAGACGGTTTCGCGCATGCGCTCGAAGCCCGCCGACAGGAACTGAAAGGGCAGCCGGTTAGTCGCTTCCCGGTTGGTCGGCCTTTGACCGCTTCGGCTTGACAAGAGCGTGGCCGGCGACGACGCTGCCGCAATCAAACTCTACGGAGGGCAAGCCATGAAGAAGGCCTATGAAAAGCCGGTGCTGGTCAAACGGCAGAAGCTGCCGGTGGTGACGGCGCAGACAATCCCATCATCGGGTCCGATAGGCCCGGCAGGCTGACGCTGCAACAGGGCATTCCTGCTCATACTTCAGCACCAGAACCGCTCTGGAACCTTTGCGCGGCCTTTGCGTTCTTCCCCCGGATCGTCTCCCATTCGATCCGCTCCAATCAAATGCCCCGTCAGGCTCCGGCCGGCGGGGTTTTTTTCATCAGGAGACGCGCCGAACCCGCCAGGCGCCAGTGCTATGCATGATTGCCTTGCGGCCACATAGGGACTTCGGTCTTATTTGCGTGATTGCTAATGTATATATAGATTTCTCGACGCGGGGGCACGATCCATAACCCAAGCCCAAACCCGCAATGGCCGGTGTGGCCCCCATTACTTAGCCCGGCTGCACCGGCCATTCATTCCTCCGACCGCATTCCTGGGACGCAACATGGCTCGGCAAGAAAGATGGAAGGAGCTGTCGAAAGCAGCCGGCAGTGCCAGCCTACCTCGGCCGATAAATTTGACCGGAAGCCATATAAGCCTCGTGCCGCTCTGCAGTGAGGATGCCGACGATATCTTCCGGCTAACCCATGCCGGCGAACGCGATGAGATCTGGGCGGAGATGAAGGTGGGCCCCTTCGATGCGGTTGAGTCCTTTCGCGCGCATGTCCGCGACCTGCTCAGCGACCAATCGCGCACATTCCTGACGCTACGCACGGCCGCAGGGCCTGTCGGCTGGCTCTGTCTGATGGAGGCGAGGCCGGCGCACCGGGTGATTGAACTGGGCTATGTCCTTTTCGCGCCCGCTCTGCAGAGGACTATCGCGGCCAGCGAGTCGCTCTTCCTCATCATGCGGCACGTCTTCGACGAACTAGGCTACCGTCGCCTGGAATGGACCTGCACCACAGCCAACACGAAATCCAGGCGGGCGGCCGATCGGCTGGGCTTCGTCTTCGAAGGCATACTGCGTGAGGGCCTCACCCTGAAAGGGCGCCCCTGCGACATCTGCATGTATTCCCTCCTGGCGCGAGAATGGGTCGCCGCCGGCGGCGCCTTCCTGACTTGGCTATCTCCCGACAATTTTGCCGATGGACGCCAAGTGCGGTCCCTGGAGCAAGTCAGAGCGTCCCTATGAAAGGCTGGGGCGGTCCAACAGCCTTCGGGCAGCTCCAAGGCTCCAGATAGATGAAAGTCAATGTAATCTACGCGCATCCGCTAACCGACAGCTACCATGCGTCGCTTCACAAGCGTGTCGTCCGGACCCTCAGGGCCAGGGGCGACGAAGTTATCGATTTCGATCTCCATCAGATGAACTTCAATCCCGTGATGCAGGCAGAGGAAAGACGCGGCCATTTTGATCCGTCTCTGGTGCCCGCTGAATTGCAGATCTATATCGACGCGCTGAGGTGGGCCGAGGCTTGCGTCCTCTGCTTCCCCACGTGGTGGTCAGGCATGCCGGCAATTCTGAAGGGCTATTTCGATCGGGTCTGGCGGCTAGGCGTGGCGTACGATTTGCCGGCAGACGGCGGCACGATCAAGCCAGCGCTTTTGAACATCCGCCGCATGGGGGTGGTCACCACATGCGGTTCGCCGTGGTATACAGAAATCTACATGCAGAACCCGAGCAAGAAGGTGCTGCTGCGCGGCCTGAAGACGATGTGCGGCCGCAGTATCAAGCACCTCTACCTGACGGGATATTCGATCGAGGGCATTTCCAGTGAACGCAGGGAGATGTTCGCGCGTCATGTGGAACGCAAGTTCGAGAAATTCTAGGACGACGGCCACGCATCGCTGCGTCAGACACTGTGTGGGAACATTGTGCGGCTCCTTCGCCCGGTTTTCTTGTTGTGGCGGAACAATCGTCCCGCCGTGAAGTTTTGAAAGCAGCCGGGCGGTGGGACGCCCGGTGTACTCCGGAAGGCCCGTCACGATTCGCGTCGGTGGCGGGCCTTTTCGTTTTGGCCCCTGCCCGCGACGGGCGGAACTTTCCAAACAAAGCGACGTTGGTCCTCGCCGGGCAACAATCCGCGAAAGGAAAATTCCATGGGAAGCACCAGCGACAAGGCTTCTGGCCTCGCCAATCAGGCCGTAGGCAAAGCCAAGGAAGGCGTCGGCAAGGCCGTCGGCAATGACCGTCTGCGCGCCGAAGGCGCCGCGCAGGAAGCCAAGGGCAAGGTCCAGAAAGCTGTTGGCGACGCAAAGTCCGCCGTCAAGGACGCGACCAATAAGACGGCCGCCGCGATCAACAAGAACCTCTGAGGGCTACCAGCTCTTTGAACGCAACAAGGCCGTCCGTGCGAACGGGCGGCCTTCGCCATTCCAGGATCGAACCCGGCCGGATTTGAAACCGGCAAGGGAACGCATCGCCATCCGGGAGATTGAGGAGCCAGCGCAGCCCGCGCATTCACCTCAAGGATTAACGGCATGGCGAAGCAAGCATCCAAAGCGGCGGGAACGGCCGCCACCATCCACGATCAGAAACTGCAGCGCGGCGCAGGCGGCGAACTGCACCAGACAGCAACCGGCTCGACGCCGGTGTTGACGACCGCACAGGGCGGACCGGTTTCCGACGACCAGAACTCGCTCAAGATCGGCGCCCGCGGCCCTACCGTCCTGGAAGACTTTCACTTCCGCGAAAAGATCTTCCATTTCGACCACGAGCGCATCCCCGAGCGCGTTGTCCATGCGCGCGGCTATGGCGCGCACGGCTATTTCGAAACCTATGAATCGCTGGCCAGATACACGCGTGCCGACATTTTCCAGCGCGCCGGCGAAAAGACACCGGCTTTCGTGCGCTTTTCCACCGTTGCCGGCAACAAGGGCTCCGCCGACCTTGCGCGCGATGTGCGCGGCTTCGCCGTCAAGCTGTATACGCAGGAAGGCAACTGGGACATTGTCGGCAACAACATACCGGTGTTCTTCATCCAGGATGCGATCAAATTTCCAGACCTGATCCACGCCGCCAAGGCCGAGCCCAACAGCGATTTCCCGCAGGCGCAGACCGCGCATGACAATTTCTGGGACTTCATTTCGCTGACGCCCGAGAGCATGCACATGATCATGTGGGCGATGTCCGACCGGGCCATCCCGCGCTCCTTGCGCTTCATGGAAGGGTTTGGCGTTCATACGTTCCGGCTACTCAACGCCAACGATGAATCGACCTTCGTGAAATTCCTCTGGAAGCCGAAGCTCGGTCTCCAGTCGGTGGCCTGGAACGAAGCGGTCAAGATCAACGGCGCCGACCCCGACTTCCATCGCCGCGACCTCTGGGACGCGATCCATGCAGGCAATTTCCCGGAATGGGAACTGCAGCTGCAGCTCTTCGATCAGGCCTTCGCCGACAGCTTCGACTTCGACATCCTCGATCCCACCAAGCTGATCCCCGAGGAGGTGCTGCCGCCGATCGCGGTCGGCCGCCTGGTGCTCGATCGCATGCCCGACAATTTCTTCGCCGAAACCGAACAGGTCGCGTTCATGACGCAGAACGTGCCGCCCGGCGTCGACTTCTCCAACGATCCACTGCTGCAGGGCCGGAATTTTTCCTATCTCGACACGCAGATCAAACGGCTGGGTAGCACCAACTTCACCCACCTTCCGATCAACGCGCCGAAATGTCCCTTCCATAACTTCCAGCAGGATGGGCACATGGCGATGCGCAACCCGGTCGGCCGGGCGAACTACCAGCCGAATTCATGGGACGAAGGTCCGCGTGAATCGCCGGCCAAGGGGTTCCGGTCGTTTGCCGAAGTCGAAACCGGGCCAAAGGCCCGGTTGCGCTCGGAAACCTTTGCCGACCATTACAGCCAGGCGCGCCAGTTCTACATCAGCCAGCAGCCCGTGGAGCAGGCACACATCGCCTCGGCACTGACTTTCGAGCTGAGCAAGGTGCAAACCCCCGTCATTCGCGAGCGCATCGTCTCCCATCTTCTGAACATCGATGACGGGCTGGCCGGCAAGGTGGCGGATTCGCTCGGTTTGAAAACCATGCCGAAGCCCGCCGATGCGGCGGTGCCGACGCGTCGGGATCTTCCCGCGTCGGACGCGCTCAGCATCCTCAAGAACGGCCCCGGTCGTTTCGAGGGCCGCAAGCTTGGAATTCTGGTGACAGACGGGACCGATGCCGCCTTGCTGAATGCCCTGAAGCAGTCGCTGACAAAGGCCGGCGCAAGCTTCGAGATCATCGCGCCGAAGGTCGGCGGCGCCAAGGCCAGCGACGGCAGCTGGATCGACGCCCGGCAGATGATATCAGGCGCACCCTCGGTTCTCTATGACGCCGTGGCACTCCTGCCGGCAAAGCCTGCAATGGCGGAGTTGCTGAAGGAATCGACCGCCCGCGACTTCGTTGCGGATGCCTTCGCCCATTGCAAGTTCATCGGCTTCGTTGAAGCTGCCGCAGCTTTGTTGTCCAAGGCCGGAGTTGCAGAGGACGAGGCGGTTATCCCGCTTGCGTCAGTCAAGGACATTGCTGGCTTTGTGACCAGGCTCGGCGAACTGCGTTGGTGGGCACGCGAGCCGAAAGTGAAGCTGGGGTGAATTCGGCTAACCCGCGCGGGGTGACGGAGGTCCCGCCGGGCCATGCAGGGGCGGTTGCGCCTTACGCGTCCGAAGGGTCGCTCTTCGCGGCGTCGACATGCCGGCCGGTTCGAAAGATCCGCCTGAGGATGTCGCGCGCGATCTCGGCCCGGTGCTTGTCCTGGCCGCGCAACTCGACGCCGCCGAGCCTTGCCGGAACGCCGCCTGTGTGGTCCCAGACCATCCAGCTGCCAGGCGTTTCCTGCAGGCACTCAAATCTGTCTTTTGGCATCAGGCGATTTGATCTCTCGGCATCAAGCGTCCCGTTCGCATGGCCCGTCAATCGAGGCACCTCTATCGATGGCCGACGCGGGGGTTAGGTTGGGCGGGGGGCCGGGTCGCGCGTCGGCCAAGGCGGCTCCTGAGATCCGCCGCGTCGCGAAGCTAGCGAGTTGCCGCCGGCCGAACAATTACGCGAGTTGCTTGGTACGATTTCGGACAGTTCACGGGACTCGCTAACCAATTGTCGGAAGCGTACAGTCCGTTTGTCGCTGGCCGTTGAATGGGCGCCGGCGCTTGAAAGGGCAGATCGCGCTTTCGCCCCAACAATGGGAGAAGCGCGATGATCTTCAACGGGTCAGCGGATTCAGATCACCTTTCGAGCTTGGCCAAAGTGCTCGATGACTATTGCCGTCAGGCCGGCATTGGCGCGGGCCACCCGGCCAGGGAACGTCTCGGGTGCCGTGTCATGGAGCTTTTTCAAGGCGGCATGGACAAGCCCGCGGAACTGCTTGCCGCTATGAGCTCTAGCTACGACGAATGGCTCGGCGAGGTCGATCCCCCAACCTCATCGGTACAGAGGCCTGCCTTGTGGGCGGTCGAGGCTGCACTCACGGAACCAACCCCTGCCGAGGCAGTTGGTTCGGGTGGCGGCGGAGCATCGCGCTT
The DNA here is from genome assembly GCA_014189435.1 of Mesorhizobium loti. Classification (NCBI taxonomy): domain Bacteria; kingdom Pseudomonadati; phylum Pseudomonadota; class Alphaproteobacteria; order Hyphomicrobiales; family Phyllobacteriaceae; genus Mesorhizobium; species Mesorhizobium loti. The sequence goes on along the minus strand of CP050293.1, from coordinate 1,159,983 downwards.
CCCTCAAGCGAATGCGGTGGAGCACTCCGCCAATTCGTCGCCACACCCCTCCAGGGAAAAGATTCAGAATAAGCAACCCGGCCCGGAATGACTCGCTATCGGATTGTCGGAAGCGTACACTTCTCCAGTCGCTAGCCACTGAACGGGCGCTGGCGCTTGAGAGTGTCGATCGTACTCCCGCCCCTGCGGGAGCTGCACATTGAACTACGAAATCCCAAAATCGACTGTCACCGGCCAGGCACTGGCTCTCGACTCCTCTTCCCAGTTCCAAAATGGACTGTTGCGGAAGATGACCGACGACGACCTTGCGCTGCTCGAACCGGGTTTGCACCGAGTAGCCCTGCCGCTGAGAATGCCCCTTGTGACGCCCGACGTGCCGATTGAATGCGTTTATTTCATCGAGCGCGGAATTGCGTCGGTCGTCGCGCGCACGTCCAGTGGACACCAGGCGGAGATCGGCTTCATCGGCTATGAGGGGATGGCCGGATATTCGCTGGTGATGGGCGACGACCGCGCACCGCAAGCCTGCTTCGTACAACTCGAAGGCGAAGCGATGCGCATTGACGCAGGCAGCTTCAATGCGGCTCTAGCCACCAGTCCCACATTGCGATTGTTCCTGTTGCGCTTCGTCAATTCTCTGCAGATTCAGACCGGGTGTACCGCGCTTGTCAACGCGCGGTTGAAATTGGCGAACCGCCTGGCCCGGTGGTTGCTGATGTGCGACGACCGCGTGGTGGGCGCGCGGTTTTCCATTACCCACGAGTTCCTCGCCACGATGCTGGGCGTAAGACGGCCAGGCGTTACCATCGCCCTCCAGGAGTTGGAAGGTCTCGCTCTGATCCGGTCGCGCCGGGGTGAGGTCATCATACTGGACCGCCCTGGACTGATCGCACTGGCCAGCGGCGGGTATGGGGAGCCGGAAGCTGAATATAGCAGGCTTTTTGGGAGAGATCGGTTCGGGGGAGTGATGACCAGGCACGGCGCCTGTTGCCTCCGGCCGGTTCAACATTGTCGGTTTTGTACAAATACTCGATGAAGAAACGTCGGAATCGTACTGATATCGTCAAGTAAATTACAAAGTTATAATAATTGAATATTTCTCACCCAATGCGTCATAGTTAATAGACGGCACCTTGTTTAGGTGGTTAAGTAAATCTGTCATCAGCTATGGCACGGGCGCTGGTGCTTGAGAGAGATTACCGTTCTCCCGCCCCAGTGGGAGCTATGCGATGACAGTCAACCAGCCAAATATGTTTTCCGGCATTCCCATCGAAAGAAGTGACGGCACCATCTCCGTCCTTTGCACACTTCCTCAAATGGCCGACGCTTTGGCGAACGGCTGGCCATCCGATGGCCCCATGTTTCTGGCTGCGCTTGCCGCCCTGGTGGGGGAAAGGGTGGGATGTTGCAGCACAAGGGACGTCCATCGAGCCTTCATCGCGGCAGCGGTTGAAGCCGATTGTCTCCCCGACAGCTACATGAAGACGTGAGCGCGAAAATGCCCCTCACCTTGCGGACGACACTTTGCGAAACGAGAGATGCGTTGCATGTACTGCGAAGGGCTTTGTTTGTTCGCGGCCATATCGATGCGATGGAAGAGATCGATTCCCTCATAGGCGTCGCGGAAGAAAAGGCAGTCCACGCGATCGGCGACATTGACCGGGCCGAGTTTCGAAAACCCATTCTCGTGGCGGTGGCGAACTTCGCAATGCCCGAAGACATCCAGGTTCCTGTCGCGCTGCCCACCAGGCTCGGTGAGCTTCGTGAACTAGGCATGGGCCTCAGTGCATATTGCGGCAATGCACGCTGCGGTCATTTGCGTTCGCTGGATCTCGATGGCCTGATCGAGATCTACGGCACCCACTACGATTTCATCACCGAAAGGCGGCTGGCATCGAAGCTGGTATGCAAACGGTGCCAAAATGTTGGAGGGAGGCTGGTCGTGGTCTCCGATAAACGGCCCCGGTATTGAACACCGGATCGCCGGAACGAACCTCTCTCGTACTTTTTCGTGCGCAGACGGAACCTCTTGCACAACAGCCCGTTCCTGGAGGCGCCTCGGAAGCCCCCCGGCCGACACGGCGCTGGAAAGTTGGTCAAACAGCTTTCATTGAGCCCGCCACTGACCCCTCGGTGGTGGGCTCACGTTTGTTGGTACCTCACGTTTGTTGGTACCAAGACTCGCTATCCGATTGTCGGAAGCGTACAGTGTTGTTGTCGCTGGCCACTGAACGGGCGCTGGCGCTTGAGAGTGTACATCGTACTCCCGCCCTGTGGGAGCCAGACGATGAACGACGATGCCGGCAGCTCGGTCTCCGCACACGATTTCGACACCCTTCGCAGCGCATTCAAAAGTTTGGTCGCCGAAGGCTTGCTGCCTGAATCCATGTGGGTCGACCATGCCGAGGAAATGGTCAGAGAGCTGACGGGATCGAGGGTTGTCGACCCTGAAATTATCCTGCGCATCATTCGCAAGTGACGTGACGACGCGTCGGCCGGCTACGAGAGCAGCCATTGCTTGATTTGACAGATCAAGCGGCGCGGTCCACCCATCCCTATGGCTTGATGACATCCACAGGAGCGTCAAAGGTTAAAGCCTCGACCAGCAATTCGACGGGAGCCGCCAGGCCCTTGAGGGTCGCGTGCAAGCTCAATGTCACCGCTGCCAGGTGATCTTCCGGCGTGCTGTTGTCGTTCGTCTGTTCAGCGGCGACCGGTGGCTTCATTTGCGAACGATCCACTCGATGACGCCGGCATCGACCTGAACATCGTCCGTGAGTTCGCGCATCATCGCCGTGGCGTGTACTACCCATTTCGTTTCGGGTAGCTGCAATTCGGCGATCGACGCCTTGAAGACATTCCGCGAAATATGGATATCGAGAGTGGATATGACGGCGCTTTGGCTTTCTTCCATTGGAAGTCTCCCGGCAGGGCGGGAGTACAAGACACTCTCAACCACCAGCGCCCGTTTCTTGGCCGGTGACCCCTCGCACATAGCGGCTTTGCGCACGCGCTCAACAACAAATGAGATCCGAACGGGATGATGTTTTTTCCGTACGGAGCGGCTTGTCGTCGGAACGTTTTCTCCCGGCCCGCATTTTGAGTGCCATCGAAAGACAGGAGACTTTCCTTGACCAGACTGCCTCAGGACAAAGACCGGATTGAACGTGCCACCCGCGAGGCTCAATCCATCATCGCCACCGAACGTCAGGCGCGTGAGGCAAAGACGGCCCGGCTTCGAGAGCAGCGGCTTTCGGCGAAAGCATCGATTCCAACCGAGACCGCCGCGTCAAAGCGCAAATCCCCTGCCCGAAAAGCGTCGCAAAAAACCAACGGCGTCAACTGAGGCTGAACAACTGGCCGTATGCGAAGCCGGCAAAGGGCTATGTGCGCACGATCCAGTCGACAATATCCGGGTCGATCTCATCAAGCTCGGTCAACTCGCGCGCCAGAAGCGTTGCGTGCATGCGCCATTCCCGTTGAGCGATGCGTCGTTCGACCACCGATTTGCGGAAGGCGCTGCGAAGAATATCGCCCTCGAAAGCCGTTATCCCGCCTGCTGAACAATCTGCCATGCCAGTCTCCCGCGTAGAGGCGGGAGCACCTGAGTTGGCTTCCAAGCGTCCGTGTGCCGTGGAAGGCGGACGACTTAATAAATGTACGCTTTCGTACAGAGAAAGCGAGTCAATTCGCGGTTGGGTAATGTGTCGGCTTGAAATTAATATATGTCAGCGTTTCCCAGCCAGAATGCGCGCTTCCCGCAAGAGCGATGACCAACCTTGCGGCCCAAGAAAGCCTATAAGCTCGCGGGCTTGCGCATCGGTGATGCCGGTTTCATTGACCAAACGTCGAACGAGACCGTCCGTCGCAGTCGGTGGCCTTATTTGCTCGTCAGTCATCAGAACAATCCCCTTGGCCACCGTAACTCAACTTACTGTTGCGGGGTTCCGTAGGGAATGACTCGCCAACCGATTGTCGGAAGCGTACAGTCCCTTTGTCGCTCGGTCTTTAACGGCAACGAGCGCTTGAAAGAGTCGATCACGCTTTCGCCCGCTAGGGAGTACGCGCGATGACCTTACGCGGCACAGCAGACGAGATACAACTGGCGACACTCACCAGGATTCTGGATGACTATTGCGAGCAAGCCGGGATTGAAGGCTCCCACCCGGCGCGGGAGCATTTGGCGCGCCGCCTGATCGCTCTATTCAGCGGCGGCATTGACAGTCCAGACCATATCAAGATGGCTCTGGACGGCGTTGCGAAGGACTGGAACCCCAATCCCATCTCGAGAAACAGCTAATCGCCGAGCTTTTTTGTAAAGCGGCTTCTCGGCTGCATTCGCTAAGCGCAACGATGTTCCGCGATTTCCCAAGGCTCGCCGGTATCGCCGGGGTCATGAGGCTCGCCATCCTCGAACGGGGCGCTGGCCTGTCGAGGAGATAGCCGCGAGCCATTTTCGAGCAGCAATGACGCGGCTGGCCGAACACGCTTCAGGCCGTCCGCGGGCCAAGCCCTGCACGCAACCGCCTTGTCGTTAGCCGGCGGATTTTTGTCGGCGGTCACCGGAACGCGGCGCCTCGACAGATATGTCGGTTTCGTACCAAGCACCACTTGGTACGTTTCCAACACTAACGCTCAGATCGATCTTTTCGTATGCGAACGGCAGTGGGGGACGCCGTGCATCGCATTTCATACCGTATTCCTAGCTCTATTCATTCAAAGACCCTATATGAAGGCGATCGTCGGCACGTTGATACGGGCGCGGACGGCTGGGAGATCGGATGGCTCTTGCCCTGCATTGGGCCGCGCCATGACTGATCCCGATAAAAACATTCAATACCGAAATCAATTGCTGCGGCGCATGCCCGCGGATGATCTGGCACTGCTCAAGCCGCACATGCAGCGCTGCGAATTGCCGCTGCGGATGATGCTGGTGACCCCCGGCACCCCGATCGAGGCGGTCTACTTCATCGAACAGGGCATTGGTTCGGTGGTCGCCCGCACGACGAGCGGCCACGAGGCCGAAGTCGGCTTCATCGGCTTCGAAGGCATGACCGGATCTTCCCTGGTGATGGGTGACGACCGCGGGGTGCATGCGTGTTTCGTGCAGCTCGAAGGCGAAGCCATCCGCATCGAAGCGGGCGCTTTCAATGCGGCACTCGTGGCCAGCGCGACCTTGCGCATGTTCCTGCTGCGCTTCGTCAACGCCCTGCAGACCCAGACCGGCTGCACCGCCCTCGTCAATGCACGGCTGAAGCTCGAGGAGCGGCTCGCGCGCTGGCTGCTCATGTGCGACGATCGTGTGTCCGGCGAACGCCTCGCCATCACCCACGAATTCCTGGCCATCATGCTTGGTGTCAGGCGGCCGGGCGTCACCGTCGCCCTCCAACTGCTCGAAGGCCGCGCACTGATCCGGGCGCGCCGGGGCGAGATCGTCATTCGCGACCGCGTCGGTCTGCTGGAACTCGCCAATGGCGGCTACGGCGAAGCAGAGGCCGAATATGTCAGGCTGATCGGCGAAGTAAGCGCAGGCTGACGCATCAGGCTTCGTTGTCGGGCCTTGGCGCCCGAAGCCCCTCGTCAGGCGCCGCGCCGCTCGCGCCGCGTTCGATGTCAGCCATGTTCTGGATGACAAGCTGCACCGCTGGTGAATAGGGTGGCATGCTGATGTGGTGCCATAATCCATCGAATTCTTCGATCGTGCCCGGATGCTCGAAGAATGGCGTTCGGCGATCAAGTGGAGTCATGTCGAAGCGCTGGCCCGTCTGGATGTTCTCGACAATGAAATGCTTGTCGAGAATACCGCCCGGAGACATCAGCCAGCCGCGAACCACGCGGTAGCCGGGGCGTTCCGCGACAAGCTCCTCGGCATTCTCACGCGCGTCGTATCCGTCTGGCAGACCCGAGCGCAGTTTGACATATTTGTAAGGGATGGAGACGGCGTGTTTGCTGCCGGCGCGAAGTCTGGGAAACAGGCTCAAGAGGCACGCTTGGCTCGCGGCGTCGGGCTCCCCGTGGCCGGGCTGTCCGATACCCTGGCCTCCCGACCAATCGGCAACCCGGCATGCTCCAGGCTTGCGAGCTTGCATTTCGTCTGTTCGGCTGCCGCTCCGACAAGGCAATCGATGGCGAACATGGCACCGGCATGGTCGCTCGCCGCGACCGCCTGGCGTATCTTGCACAATTGCGCCTGCGTGTAGTCCAGAAGCTCGACCAGGTCGGTATGATCCAAACCGCCCTCCATCATACGATGTCGAGTGGCCGATGGGAGGTCGCTCTTGGTATCGAAATACGCCCATTCACACGGCTTGCATAGCAGGACCGTACGAAATCGTACAATTTGTGTATTGTCCGAAGGTCCATCTTCGCACCGCCGCCACGGCATGCAAAATATATTAGCTATAGCTTGGATAATGGTTCGTACGTCAGTCGCGGGGGCGATGTCGTGCCTATTCGCGAGAATCTCGCCGCCAATCTCAGGCGGCTGATCCAGCGCCACGCTTCCGTGAGCGCGGTGTGCCGTGAGCTTGGCATCAACCGCACCCAGTTCGAACGCTACCTGCAAGGCAAGGCCATTCCCAACAAGGCCACCGCTAGGCTGATCTGCGATTACTTCAAGATCGACGAGAATGAGCTGTACCGTGAACCTGCTGCCGGAGCAGTCGGGGACGACGGCCACGCATCGCTGCGCCAGACGCTGTATGAGAACATGGTGCGTCCCCCCTCGCCCGCCATCGCCGGCGGCACCTATTTCACCTATTTTTCGATCCCCGACCGCCCCGACCTTCTGATGCGCTCGGTCACCTTCGTGCGGCGCGAGGCCGAGCTGGTCACCTTCAGGCGGGTGACGCGGTGGGCCCCGGGCGACGGACAGGGCGGAGCGAGGGTGCCCGGCAACCATTACGGCGTGGCGATCTCACGCCTGAACTGGATCTATTTCAGCGGCATCAACCGCCGCCAGACCAGCGAACCCTCGATCATGACCGTGCAGTGGGCCCCCCATCTCTGAGCCGGTTCTGGTCGGCCGGGCGATCGTCCTGACCGGATCGGGGCCAGCCTTCGTATCGGTCATCATGCGCCAGGACGTCACCAGGATCAGTATGAGACGGGCGATGCAGATGGCGCATGTCGTCAGGCTCGACGACCCCGGCGTCGATCAGCTGGTGGCCAGTCTCGCGCGTGAGGCTTGATACACAGGTCGCGGATCAGCCAAGGCGAAGCGTGTTGCGCGCGATCTGCCAGGCGGATTCGACATGCCGCCTGGCCGCCGCCTCCGCCTCGTCCGGCTTGCGCGACCGGATGGCATCCATGATTTCGGTCATTTCGGCGATCGCCGGCTCGCGGCGGTTTTCCGACGCGATGGTCATCGAGCGGAGCTGGTTGATGCGCACATTCAGCCCGGTCACGATTTCCCAGGCAATCTGCTTGTCGGCCGCCCCGAACAGCGTTTCGTAGAACTTGGTCGTCGCCCGCATCACCTCGACCGGCGCGCCTGATGCCCAGGCGTCGAGCAGGTTCGTCAAGGCCGCATCGAGCGAGGCGATCTGCGCATCGGTGGCCGACAGGGCGCAAGTCCGCGCCGCGATCCCCTCCAGCAGCGCGCGCAATTCATAAATTTCATCGGTGCGGCCGAGATCCGGCTTGGCGACGGCCGGCCCATGACCCGGGATCATCTGCACCAGCCCTTCCGCCTCCAACTGCCGCAACACCTCGCGCACCACGGAACGGCTCACCCCGAGCTGATCGCAAAGCGGCCGCTCGACCAGCCTTTCACCAGGCTGGAAGTGGAAGCCCATGATCGCATCGCGCATGCGTTCCAGCGCCAGCGTCCGCAACGTCTTGGCGGAACGGTCGATCCGCAGCGTGTCGTCTGACATTTTCTCTCTGCCTCCTCGCGCCGCCACAAAACAGATTCCACAGCCGATTGACAAGGTTCTTGGCGCTCCATAGCATGGTATACCATAAGACGATACAGGGATGATGGCGCCGCACAGCACCATCGCGACCAAGGACTGCTGATGAAACCGACCATTCGAAAGACCGTCACCTACATCGAGAACACGCTTATCGAGGGCGGCAAGGCCGCACCCAGGCCGTTGCGCCTGATCGGCGTTGCCGCGGTGCTGACCAACCCCTGGGCCGGCCGCGGTTTCACCGACGATTTGTCTCCGGAGATCCGCGCCGTCGCTCCCGTGCTCGGCGAGCTGCTGACGCGCGAGATCATCGCCGTCGCCGGTTCTGGCGAAGCGATCGAAGGCTACGGCAAGGCCGCCATCTGCGGCACGGCGGGCGAGATCGAGCATGCATCGGCGCTGATCCACACGCTGCATTTCGGCAACCACTATCGCCGCGCGGTCGGCGCCAAGACCTATCTCGCCTTCACCAATCTACGTGGCGGGCCGAACACGCCGATCATGATCCCGCTGATGGACAAGAACGACGAGGGCCGCCGCTCCCACTATCTGACCGTGCATTTCCAGATCGGCGATGCGCCTGCCCCCGACGAACTGGTGGTGGCGCTTGGCGCTTCGATCGGCGGCCGCCCGCATCACCGTATCGGCGACCGCTATCAGGACCTCAAGGAGGTGGGAGACCTGCATGGCTGATGTCGCCGCCCCCGCCTGGGTCCGCAACACGGCGCCGGACGGCACCGGCTTCATCCGCGCCGGCTCCGGCGCGCCGGTTCTGCTCATCCACGGCGTCGGCATGAACGCGGCGATCTGGCGCGATCAGATTGCGGCGATGAAAGACCGCCACGACCTGATCGCCATCGACATGCTCGGTCACGGCGTTTCACCCCTGCCGCCGGAAAATGCCGCCCTGTCGGATTTCGCTGAGCAGGCGCTGCGCCTGTTCGACCATCTCGGCCTCGCCTCGGTGTCGATCGTCGGCCATTCGATGGGCGCACTCGTCGCCCTGGAAATCGCCCTTCGCGCGCCGTCGCGCGTGCGCTCCATCGTCTGCCTCAACGCTGTCTTCCGCCGCCCCGAAGCCCTGGCGCGGGCCGTGCGCGAGCGCGCGGCGGCCCTCGGCTCGCATGGCGATCCGTCCGCCATTGCGGCAACGCTTGCCCGCTGGTTCGGCGACCCGCTGCCGCAGAGCCTGGCCAGCGCCGCCGCAAACGCACGCGCGGCCCTTGAAGGCGTCGACCCGCAAGGTTACGCGCGCACCTATCGCCTCTTTGCCCATGCCGATGCCGAGCATGCCGATGCCCTGGCCGGGCTGGCCGCACCAGCGCTGTTCATGACCGGGTCCGACGACGGCAATTCGACCCCTTCCATGTCGGCGGCGATGGCGAGGCTCGCGCCGCACGGCCAATGCCTGGTGCTTGGCGGAGAAAGGCACATGATGGCAATGGCTTCACCCGAAAAAGTGACTCACCACATCAGCGCCTTTCTCGATGCCGAAGCCGCGACGCCTCAGGCCGATCCCGCCTTCGACAGCGGCGAATTCCGGCGCGCGCTCGGCTCCTTCCTGACCGGCGTCACCATCGTCACCACGGTCAGTGCGGAAGGCGAGCCGCGCGGCTTCACCGCCAACTCCTTCACCTCGGTCTCGCTCGAACCGCCGCTGGTGCTGGTCTGCATCGCCAAGAAGGCGCTGGGACACAGCGCCTTCTCGACATCGAAGGGCTTTGCCATCAACATCCTGTCGGAGAGCCAGAAAGCCCATTCCGGCATCTTTGCCTCCAAGGCCGCCGACAAGTTCGCGAGCGTGACCTGGCAACCGGGCCAGACCGGCAATCCGTTGATCGACGGTTCCGTCGCGGTGTTCGATTGCGCCATGCAGCAGCTGGTCGACGCCGGCGATCACTCGATCCTGATCGGCCGCGTCCGCGATTTCAGCCACAACGGAGCACAGCCGCTCGGCTATTGCCGGGGCACCTATGTGACGCCCGGCCTCAGCCAGGAGGCTCTGGCGGCCGCACCTCATGGGACCGAAGTCGGCGCCATTCTCGAAAATGAAGGCCGCGTGCTGTTCTTCGAAACACCGGACGGTTTCCACGAATTGCCGGCAGGTCGCGGGCTGGGCTCGCCAAAAGATGCCCGCAGCCTCAAAGGATGCCTTGCCGCCAAGGCTGTCGATGCACAGCTCGGCTTCCTATTTGCGGTGTGGGACGACGCCGCCGATACGTCGCGTTCGCACGTCTACTACCGGGGATCGGTCACTGCCCCCAGTCCCGGCGATCGCCAGACCCGGCTTGTCGACATAGAGCAGATAACCGATCTCAGGATCGCCGATCCGGCGGTACGGTCGATGCTTGCCCGCTATGTTCGCGAACGCACGGAAGATGCATTCGGCGTCTATGTCGGCAACGAGGTCGAAGGCGAAGTCCGGCCGCTCGCCAAGCCTTCGCCAGTTCTTCTGTCCGGCCGCGGGTGACGCTGATGAAATTCTCGTTGTTCGTCCACATGGAGCGTTCGGATCTGGCCAAGCCGCATTCCGAGCTTGTCGGTGAGCTGGAAGAGCTGGTCGTGCAGGCCGAAGAGGCAGGCTTCGAGACCGCCTGGATCGGCGAGCATCACGGCATGGAATTCACCATCTCGCCGAACCCGTTCATCAACATCGCCTGGCTCGCCGCCAAGACCAGACGCATCCGGCTCGGCACAGGAACCATCGTCGCGCCGTTCTGGCACCCGATCAAGCTTGCCGGCGAAGCGGCGATGGCCGACGTCATCTCCGGCGGCCGACTCGACATCGGCATTGCGCGCGGCGCCTACGCTTACGAATACCAGCGGCTGTTCCCCGGTCTGGAAGCATGGGGCGCCGGCCAGCGCATGCGCGAGATGGTGCCGGCGATCCGCGGCCTGTGGGATGGCGATTTCGAACTCTCCGGCGAGTTCTGGTCGTTTCCCTCGACCACCTCGTCGCCCAAGCCGCTGCAAAGGCCCTATCCGCCGATCTGGGTGGCCGCGCGCGATCCGAACTCGCACGACTTCGCGGTCGCCAGCAAATGCAATGTGCAGGTGACGCCGCTGGCCTCGGGCGATGGCGAGGTGACCAGCCTGATGGAGCGCTTCAACACCGCCTGTGCAGCCAACCCCGAAATAGCGCGGCCGGAAATCATGCTGCTGATGCATACATTCGTTGCCGAGGACGCCGCCGATGCCGATCGCCTGGCGCAGGACCTGTCGCAATTCTACTGCCAGTTCGGCGCCTGGTTCCAGAACAAGAAGCCGGTGCGCCAGGGCATATTGGAGCCGCTGACCGAGGCCGAGATCGCGGCCATGCCGCACTATGCGCCCGACAAGATCCGGCAGAATCTCGTCATCGGCGAAGCCGACGAGGTGATCGCCCGGCTGAAGGCCTATGAGGCGCTCGGCTACGACCAATATTCGATATGGATCGACAGCGGCTTGTCTCACCAGCGCAAGAAGAAATCGCTGCAGCTCTTCATCGACAGGGTGATGCCGGCTTTTGCCGAACCGAAAGCGGGATCGCGATGAGCGCCGCTCAATTCAGGAACTATATTGACGGCAGCTTCGAGGACGCGGCAGCGAGCTTCGACAGCATCGATCCGTCGACCGGTGCGGCATGGGCAAAAATGCCCGCCGCATCGGTTGATGACGTCGACCGCGCCGTCGAGGCCGCTCACCTTGCGCTGCGCTCCGGCCCATGGGCGGCGATGACCGCAACGGCGCGCGGCAAGCTCCTGGTGCGGCTCGGCGACCTTGTCGTCGCCAATGCCGACCGGCTGGCGGAACTCGAGACGCGCGACACCGGCAAGATCATCCGCGAGACCCGCGCCCAGATCGCCTATGTCGGCGATTACTACCGCTATTATGGCGGGCTGGCCGACAAGCACGAAGGCGCGTTCGTCCCCATCGACAAGGCGGATATGGAAGTGACGATCCGGCCCGAACCGATCGGCGTCGTCGCCGCTGTTGTGCCGTGGAATTCGCAACTCTTCCTGTCCGCCGTCAAGCTCGGCCCGGCGCTTGCCGCAGGCTGCACCGTCGTCCTCAAGGCATCGGAAGATGGCCCCGCCCCGCTGCTCGCCTTCGCCGAACTCGTCCATGAGGCCGGCTTTCCCGCTGGCAGTGTCAACATCCTGACCGGCTTCGGCCATGATTGCGGCCACCGCCTGACCAGTCATCCGCTCGTCGCCCGCGTCGCCTTCACCGGCGGCCCGGCAACCGCCCGCCAGATCGTCAGGAACACGGCTGAAAATCTCGCCTACACGACGCTCGAACTGGGCGGCAAAAGCCCGGTCGTGGTGTTTGCCGATGCCGATCTCGACAGTGCCGCCAACGCCGTCGTCGCCGGCATTTTCGCCGCCACCGGCCAGAGCTGCGTCGCCGGTTCGCGCCTGCTGGTCGAGCGTTGCGTGAAGGACGAATTCCTCGCCAGGCTCAAGCTCAAGGCCGAAGCGATCCGGATCGGCGACCCGCGGGATCCCGCAACCGAAATGGGGCCGCTGGCCACCGCGCGCCAGCGCGACTGGATCGAGAAGATCGTTGCGGCAAGCCTTGCCGCGGGTGGGCGGCTGGTCACCGGCGGCGAACGGCCTGCCGGCCGCGAAAGCGGCCTCTATTACGCACCGACGATCATCGATGCCAATGACAACACCGGCCTGCCCTGTGTGCGCGAGGAGCTGTTCGGTCCGGTGCTGAGCGTGCTCGCCTTCGGTACGGAAGCCGAGGCGCTCGCGCTCGCCAACGACACGCCGTTCGGCTTGGCGTCCGGCGTCTTCACCACCAATCTCGCCAAAGCCCACCGCATGGCGCGCGGCATCCATGCCGGCGTGGTCTGGATCAACACCTATCGGGCCGTCTCGCCGCTGGTTCCGTTTGGCGGCTATGGCCAGTCGGGCCTCGGCCGCGAAGGCGGCATGGACGCGATCCGCGACTACACGCGTTCGAAATCTGTGTGGATACGCACTTCGGACGACCCGATTCCCGATCCTTTCGTCATGCGGTAGCCGCCGCTGGCCGGGGAAATGCGATCAAGGCGAAAACGCCGGTCGCAAACAGCAAACAACGAAAACAAACAGAGGAGAACGACATGAAACTGATCACCGCCGGCATTCTGGCCGGATTTCTCGCAACGACACTTCTGGCAACGACGGCAGCAAGGGCCGAGGACATGGTGTTCACTTCCTGGGGCGGGACGACCCAGGAAGCGCAGACCAAATCCTGGGCCGAACCGTTCACCGCCGCATCCGGCATCAAGGTCATGCAGGACGGTCCGACCGACTACGGCAAGCTGAAGGCGATGGTCGACGCCGGCAGCGTCAACTGGGATGTCGTCGACGTCGAGATGGATTTCGCCATCAAGGCGGCCAAGGATGGGCTGCTCGAGCCGATCGACTTCGCCGCCGTGCCGAAGGCCGATCTCGATCCGCGCTTCACCACCGATCATGCCGTCGGCAGCTTCTACTATTCCTTCGTGCTTGCCTGGAACAAGGGCGCCGTTTCGGGCGAACCGGCCGGCTGGGCCGACATGTTCGACACCAAGAAATTCCCGGGCAAGCGGACCTTCTACAAATGGTCGGCGCCCGGCGTCATCGAGATCGCGCTGCTCGCCGATGGCGTGCCGGCCGACAAGCTCTATCCGCTGGATCTCGACCGCGCCTTCAAGAAGCTCGATACCATCAAGTCGGACATCGTCTGGTGGGGCGGCGGCGCGGAGTCGCAGCAATTGATCGCGTCCGGCGAAGCGACCTTCGGCCAGCTGTGGAACGGCCGCGTCTTCGCGCTGGAGAAGGACGGCGCCGATGTCGGCGTCTCCTGGAACCAGAACCTGACCGCGGCCGACGTCCTGGTGGTGCCGAAGGGCGCCAAGAACAAGGACGCCGCGATGAAGTTCCTCGCCGCGGCGAGCAGCCCGGCCGGCCAGGCGAAGTTCGCCGAAGCCAGCGGCTATGCGCCCATCAACACCAAGGCCAAGGCCGAGATGCCCGCCGATGTGGTGAAGGGGCTGCCGGACGCCCATGTCGACGGACAGATCAACCTCGACATGAACTACTGGGCCGAGCACCGCGACGAGATCGCCACGCGCTGGTATGCCTGGCAGGCGAAATAAGCCTGCTCCTTGAACAGCAATCGACGAGGCGGCGCGCGCCGTCTCGTCCCGTAGCCCCCGGTCCGCTGCCATGTCGGTCGAAACACGCCAGAGCCTACCAGGATTTCGGATGCCGGCAGGCTTCAACGGCCTGCTGCCGGCGCTGGTCCTGATCGTGCTGTTCTTCGTCGTCCCGGTCCTCGCCCTGCTCTTGCGCAGCGTCACCGAGCCCGAGCCCGGCCTGCAGAACTACGCTGCACTGCTGGGTGACGGCACCTATGCGCGGGTGTTCTTCAACACTTTTCTGGTTGCCTCGGTGGTCACAGCAGTCACCGTCCTCGTCGCCTTTCCGGTTGCCTGGATGCTGGCGATCATGCCCTCGGCACTGGCCTCGATCGTCTTCGGCGTCATCATCCTGTCGATGTGGACCAATCTCCTGACCCGCACCTATGCCTGGATGGTGCTGCTGCAGCGCACCGGCGTCATCAACCGGACGCTGATGGCCACCGGGATCATCAACCAGCCGCTGCCGCTCATCAACAACCTCACCGGCGTCACCATCGGCATGGTCTACATCATGCTGCCCTTCATGATCCTGCCGCTGGTCGGCACGCTGCGCGCGATCGATCCGATGACGCTGCGCGCGGCGGCATTATGCGGCGCCAGTCCCTTCCAGGCCTTCCGCCGCATCCTGCTGCCGCTGTCGCTGCCCGGCATCGCCGCCGGCGGCCTGATGGTGTTCGTCATGTCGCTCGGCTACTTCGTCACACCGGCGCTGCTCGGCGGCACATCGAACATGATGCTGGCCGAAATGATCGCGCAGATGATCCAGTCACTGCTCAACTGGGGGCTGGGCAGTGCGGCCGCCTTCATCCTGCTTGTCGTCACCATGGCGCTCTACGCGCTGCAGCTACACCTCGTCGGCGCCAGGCGCATGAGTGGAGGCGCCTGAGATGCTGCTCGACTATGACCGCATGGGCTGGCTGAAAATTGCCCTGCTCGGCTTCACAGCACTGGTTGCCGGCTTTCTCCTGTTGCCGGTGGTCTTCATCGTCCTGCTCTCCTTCGGCTCGTCGCGCTGGCTGGCCTTTCCGCCGCCTGGCTGGACACTCAAATGGTATCAGGAACTGTTTGCCGATCCGGCCTGGCTCGACGCCGCGCTGACCAGCGCCAAAATCGCCACCATGACGGCGATCCTGTCCGTGGTGATCGGCCTTCTCGCTTCCTTCGCTTTGGTTCGCGGCAGTTTCCGGGGGCGTGAGATCCTGCGCGGCCTGCTGCTGACGCCGATGGTGCTGCCCGTCGTCGTCTTCGCTATCGCCATCTACGCCTTCTTCCTGCGCCTTGGCCTCGGCGGCACCACGATCGGCTTTGTCATCGCCCACACTGTGCTGGCCCTGCCCTTCGCCATCATCCCGATCGCCACGGCGCTGGAAGGCTTCGACAAGTCGATCGAGGACGCGGCCATCGTCTGCGGCGCCAGCCCGCTCGAGGCCAGGCTCAGGATCACCTTGCCGTCGATCCGCATCGGCATCTTTTCCGCCGCGATCTTTTCCTTCCTTGCCTCCTGGGACGAAGTCGTGGTGGCGATCTTCATGGCGAGCCCCAGCCTACAAACCCTGCCCGTCAAGATCTGGGGCAGCCTGCGCTCGGATCTGAGCCCGGTGATCGCCGCCGCCTCCAGCCTGCTGGTCGGGCTGACGCTGGCCCTGATGGTGGTGACGGCGCTGCTGCAGCGAAAGGTCAAGACATGACCCAGCCCTTCCTCTCCATCCGCAATCTGCGCAAGGCGTTCGGCGCCATCACCGCCGTGCACGACGTCACCCTCGATATACCCAAAGGCGAGTTCCTGACCTTCCTCGGGCCTTCAGGCTCGGGAAAGTCGACGACGCTCTACGCCATCGCCGGCTTTCAGGATCCGAGTTCCGGCAATGTCGAGCTGGAAGGAAAGTCGCTGCTTGCAGTGCCTTCGCACAAGCGCAACATCGGCATGGTCTTCCAGCGCTACACGCTGTTTCCGCACCTGACTGTGGCCGAGAACGTCGCCTTCCCGCTGCGGGTTCGCCGCCGGCCGGAGGCCGAGGTGAAGAAGAAGGTCGCCGACATGCTGGCCCTGGTGCGGCTGGAAAGCTTCGCCCAGCGCTTGCCGGGCGCCCTGTCCGGCGGCCAGCAGCAACGCGTGGCACTGGCCCGGGCGCTGGCCTACGATCCGCCGATCCTTTTGATGGACGAGCCGCTGTCGGCGCTCGACAAGAAATTGCGCGAGGAAATCCAGGGCGAGATCCGCCGCATCCATCGCGCGACCGGTGTCACCATCCTCTACGTCACCCACGACCAGGAGGAAGCGCTGCATCTGTCGGACCGGATCGCGCTGTTTAGGGACGGCCGCATCGAGCAGACCGGCAGCGGCGAAGACCTGTATCTGCGGCCGGCCACCGATTTCGTCGCCGGCTTCATCGGCAATTCGAACTTCCTCGCCGCCGAACATCTCGCCACCAAGGATGGCACGGCAACGATCCGGCTGGCCGACGGTTCGGTCGTCGCCGGCGTCAGGGCCAACGGCACGTTCGGCAACGGCCAGAAGACCAGGCTGATGATCCGGCCGGAAGCTTTTGGCATGGAGCGGAGCCCGGCGAGCGCGGAGCTCAACGTCGAGATCGTCGATGTCGCCTTCTATGGCGAGCGCCGGCGCATCGTCGCGCGTACCGCGGGTGGCGAGGGGGTCGACATCAGGCCGACTTCCGCCGCCATGCAGGCGCAGGACCTGACGCCTTGCAGCCGGCAGGTCTTTTTCGATCCGGCGGCGGCGTTCCTGTTTCCCGCCTGACGTGCCGGTTGATTGATTGGCTGGAGCGGATCGGAGCGGCCTGGAAGGCACTGACGCCGGACGGCCAGACCGCGATGATGAAGGCCTGCGAAGACGAGGCCAAGGACGCCAAGAGGCATCGCCGTGGCCACCCTGTCAAGCTGTGGCCAAGAACGTTTTGGTGAACCTCGCCAAACCGGACCGTCTCCTCTCCGGCACCGTCCCATTCTGGTCATGTTGCACTGCGATAGATTTGTTGCGTTGCGACATCAGCCCGCCCGGCCGACATTGGCAACGGGTCGGGCTTACACGAAGGAGCCTCCGTGGCAGCATCGTTCCGGCCGGACATACAGGGATTGCGCGCGCTCGCCGTCGGCGGCGTCGTCGCCTACCATTTCGGCCTCACAGCACTCCCCGGCGGCTTTGCCGGCGTCGACATCTTCTTCGTCATCTCCGGCTGGCTGATCACAACCCACCTCATGCAGGAGATCGGCGACACCGGCCGGCTCGATCTCTGGCGCTTCTATGCCAGGCGCGCCCGGCGGCTTTTGCCGGCAGCCTTGTTCGTCATCCTGGCGACGCTGGCCGCCGGCTATTTCATCCTGGCGCCGCAGGAGCAGGCGCTCTATTCGCGCGGCGCCATGTTCGCGTCCGCCTATGCCATCAATCTGTGGCTGCTGCGCTGGTCGTTCGACTATTTCGCCGCTGATGCCACCGCCAATCCCTTCATCCACTTCTGGTCGCTGTCGGTGGAGGAGCAGTTCTATCTGGCCTGGCCAGCGCTGCTTTTGCTGGCTGCCTGGCTGCGTCCGGGCCGGCGCATGGCCGTGGCGGTGATCGGCGTCGCCGGCCTCGCCTCCTTCGCCGCCTGCCTGTGGCTGACCAGCGCAGCACCGGCGTGGGCCTTCTATTTCTCGCCGCTGCGCGCCTGGGAGTTCGCCGCCGGCGGCCTGGCGACCCTGGCCCCAATGGCTGTCCTGCAGCACCGCGCCTGGCTGCGGCCAGTCCTTGGCTGGCTCGGCCTGGCGCTGATCGCGGCGGCCTATCTCTGGCTGAGCGAAGACCTGCCCTTCCCCGGCTGGTATGCGCTGCTGCCGGTGGCCGGCACCGTGCTGGTGCTGCTGAGCGGCGTGGGCCCAGAGCAGACCAAGGGGCGGACCGGCAGGCCAGCCCTTGGCCCAACCGCCGCTCTGTCGCTGCCGCCTTTGCAATGGATCGGCATGCTCTCCTATTCGCTCTATCTCTGGCACTGGCCGGTCATCGTCTATGCCGGGATGCTGGCACCGGATCTCACCGTGCCGCAGCGCCTTGGCTGCGGCGTGCTGGCGCTGGCGCTGTCGGCGTTCACCTATCACCTCATCGAGAACCCGGCGCGGCGCGGCGCCTGGCTGACGGCTGGCGTCCGCGCCTTTCCTGCAATTGCCCTGGCTCCCGCCGTTGCCCTGACGGGTGCCGGCGTGGCGGTCGCCTATGCCAATGCACATCTGGCCCAGCACAACATCGGCCCCGAGCAGCGCGGCATCGAGCAGGCGGCCGAAAAACCCTCCATCGCGCGCGCGCTCGACAAGAGTTGCCTGGCCGACTTCCAAACGGTGACGCCAAAACCCTGCACGTTCGGCGCGGCGGATGCCGCCCACACCATCGTGCTGTTCGGCGATTCGCATGCCGACCACTGGTCGACGCCGCTGATCGAAGCGGCCAGGCGCAACGACACCAAGGTGGTCACCTACCTCAAATCATCATGCCGCGCCTCGCGGCTCTCCACCTTCAACACCGTGCTGAAGCGCGACTACACCGAATGCGACGCCTGGCGCGAGCAGGCCATATCAGAGATCATCCGCGCCAAGCCACGCCTGGTGGTGATCTCGGAATTCTCCATCGGCAATCTAACGCGCGACATGCCCGCCGCCGGCCGCAAGGCCGAGACCACGCGCTGGCAGGCAGGCCTGCGCTCGACCTTGCAGGCCTTCAGCCGGGCCGGCGTCGAGACGGCCGTCATCCGCGACACGCCGATCAACGCCAGCTTCGCCGACTCTTGCGTGGCGCGCGCTTTGTGGTGGCGCGAAGCACCCTCGCCGCACTGCGACACGCCAAGGGCCGAAGCCGCCAACGACAGCACCGCCGCCACCGAGCGCGCAGTGGTGACAAGCGTGCCCGACACGCTCTATGTCGACCTCACCAACCACTTCTGCGGCCCGACATCCTGCCACGTCGTCATCGGCGGCAAACTGGCGTTTCGTGACAGGCATCATCTGGCGACGGCCTTTGCCGAGACACTGGAGGGGCCGTTGGAGCGGGCGCTGTTTTAGAGAATTTCCTCGATGGATGAGTAATTGGGGGACCACAAGCTGGCTCCCATTCCATGCCGGCAGACTGCTTTTACGACATCTGTGCAAACTCAAGATGAACCTCGTGCAGGTTCAATTGATAAATGGGCCAAAATGGCCAAAAGTGCACTATGATTCGGATAGAGAACTAGCCATGCCCAGCATGTCCGCCAAGGAAGCCAAATACGGTTTCGGGCAATTGATCGATCTCGCGCGAGCGAAACCAGTCGTGGTTGAAAAGCATGGTCGCTCGGTCGTAGTCGTGCTGGCCATCGAGGAATACAAACGGCTTCGCGAAACCGGCAATTTGACCTCCGCACCTATGGATGCTGAGCGTTAGGCCTATCGCGAAGCGGAGAAGAATGTGTGGCATGAGTAACGACGACATCAATCGGATTCCGAATGAGGAGAGCGCCGACTGACAATGCCCGTTCCCGCGCAGCCCAAGATCTATCACATCGTTCATGTCGACAATCTTGCGTCGATCGTGAAGGATGGGTTTCTCTGGCCAGACGCAGTGATGGTGAAACGGCAAGGTGCGGCTGTCATCGGCAACAATGAGATCAAGATGGACCGGCTTCACCTTCCGGTGGACTGCCATGCGGGAACATGCGTTGGCGATTACGTCCCCCTTCTACCTCTGCCCGCGTTCGGTGATGCTCTATGTGATTTCCAGGCGCAACAGTCCCAACGTCGCCTATCGCGATGGGCAAGGACCAGTGGTGCACCTGATGGCAGACATGCGCGAAGTGGTGGAGTGGGCGTCGGAGGTCGACAGGAAGTGGGCCTTCACCGACATCAACGCGGCCAACCGAGCTGCCGACTTCTATGACGATCTGGCGCGGCTCGATCAATTGAACTGGGACGCGATTGCCACGAGGCAGTGGATGTCCTGCCGCGACCACAAGATGGCGGAATTTCTGATGCATGAAGGCTTTCCATGGAAACTGATCCGTGGGATCGGCGTGCAGTCGGAAAAGATCGGTGCCCGAGCCATGGCCGCATTCGGTGCAAACACGCATCGTCCGCCTGTCAAAGTAAAGCAGGACTGGTACTATTGAGAGAGAGATGGCGATGATCGAATTCAGGACCGGCGACATCTTGAGGGCGGACGCGGAAGCGCTCGTCAATACGGTCAACTGCGTCGGCATCATGGGCCGCGGTATTGCCCTTCAGTTCAAGAATGATTTTCCGGAGAACTTCAAGGCTTACGAGGCCGCTTGCGTGCGCGAAGAAGTGCAGCCAGGCAAGATGTTCGTCTTCGAAACCCGAACACTGACCAACCCGAAATTCATCATCAATTTCCCGACGAAGCGCCACTGGCGTGGCAAAAGCCGAATGGAGGATATCGACTCCGGACTCAAAGCCCTTGTCGAGGAGATTCGCAAGCGAGGCATCCATTCGATTGCCATCCCGCCACTCGGCAGCGGCCTCGGTGGGCTAAAATGGAGCGACGTGCGTCCGCGCATCGAGGATGCGTTACGCGGCATCAGCGATCTGAATGTCATCGTTTATGAGCCAACCAGCGCGCCCGTCACCACAAAGTCGCGCGAAGTGCCAAACATGACGGCAGGTCGCGCCGCGCTCGTCGTTCTGATGCACAGATATTTGGGCGGGTTGATGGACCCGTTCGTGACACTGCTCGAAGTCCACAAACTCATGTATTTCATGCAGGAAGCAGGCGAACCCCTTCGCCTTCAGTACACTAAAGCTCCTTACGGTCCATACGCCGAGAATCTGCGGCACGTCTTGCGTTCGGTCGAGGGCCACCTCGTTTCCGGTTACGCCGATGGCGGCGACGCACCCGACAAGCAGATTGAGTTGGTTCCAGGCGCCGTGAAGGACGCCGAGGCATTCCTTGCAGAACAGCGTGAGACGGTCGCCCGCTTTGATCGTGTTGGAGAACTTGTAGAAGGTTTCGAGACGCCTTTCGGCCTTGAACTACTTGCAACCGTTCATTGGGTCGTTAGGAACGAAAAAGCGGGAAGCGCTGAGGATGCGACGGCGAAGGTCCATACGTGGAGCGAGCGCAAGAAACACTTCTCGCGGCGGCAGATCGGAATCGCCTTCGAGACACTTCGCGCGAAGGGGTGGTTAGCGGCTGTATGACGACAGAGACCTCAGAGAAGGGACTCAAGGCTCATTAACGCGTTCCATCACACCACGAAGATCGGCAAAACCGTTCTGCGTGTCCCACCCCTCACCTCCTCATCATCATCCCATAATGCACCGCCAACAGATCCAGCCCGACCTTCAGCAGCTTCGTCACCACATCGCGCCCCTCGCCCGTCTGCTCCGCGACGCCCTTGATCGACCCTTCCGCGCAGCAGACTTGTCGCACCACGGCGGCCACCTCCCAATGGCCTAGCGCCCTGGTGGCGGCGGCGTGCGCGCGGCCGGCGTCCAGCACGCTGTCGGCGATGCCGCCGCCGTGGCGGCCGCCGTCGACGCGCTCGCTCCAGCGCATCGGCTTGACATCAGCCTGCTGGCTGCAGCGGAAATCCTCGCGGTAGCGCAGGCCGGCTTCGCGCTGCTGGCGCGACAGCGAGGTGATGCCGATGAGCGGGTCGATCGTGCGTACCCGCACGATGCCGCCGGTGGATGTAAAGCCGTCATTCGACACCTCGTAGACGCGCCTCGCTTCAGACGTGCCGGCGGCCAGCCGCTTGCGGCCGAAGGCGTCGTCCCTGAGCGCGAAATCATGGCCGACCTCGCGGCGGATGCGCACCTGTTCGGCCTCACCCTTCGGCAGCTTCGGGGCCTGGGGTTTTGCGGGTTTGGTTTTCCTGGGCATGGGGTGGGGTCCTCGGTTGGGGTGTTGGTGATGGCGTGTTGGGTTGGGGTGGGAGGCTGGCAAGGTGGCGATCCTTCGCGCCCCCCTCTGCCCTGCCGGGCATCTCCCCCACGAGGGGGAGATTGGCAGCTTTGCCCTCGCCGCCCTTCCTGTCACGTTGGCGATTGGCGAAAGCGGCAAGGCATCCGATCTCCCCCCATGTGGGGGAGATGGCCGGCAGGCCAGAGGGGGGCGCTGTCCCGCCGACCTATCAATGAAATCGTCGCCTCTTCGCCGCTGCAAGAGCATCGTTGCAACCCCGCATCCAGGCCAATGGAACCAGCGCGAATTTTCGACGTTATGCGGCGTCCACGGACACGGGAGAGATGCCGATGACAGCCTTCATGCCGGTTACCCTGCGCTTTTGCGACAACACAACCATGCTGGTCGCCTCGGTGGCCGAGGCCGCCAGGGCGCTGAGCCAGCAATGGCCCGACAAGACAGCACCCGGCTATATCGAAGCGGCCCGACTGGTTGCGCTCGCCGTCGACGGCACCTGCGCCCAGCGCATCGCCTTCGAGGCCCTCACCAAGGCGGCCAGGCAACAAAACATGGTGGTGGCGAAGCCCAAAAGCCGCGCTCATGGCTGGCTGGACGCCGTGGCCGGTTCGTGACAGGCGCGCGCCGGCCGAAAAATTGATGCAACCGCCCGCCGGCGCGACGCGTTTAGGAAGGCGGTAGGTAGAGCCGCGCGCAGAGCGAAGGTGAACGCCGTGGGTACGATGAAGACCGGAGTACCGCTCAAGATAGAGATGGACGGGCAGATCGAAGAGATCGACAGCGTCAGCGACGCCGCCGATTTCTTGCAGCGCTGGCCGCTCGAGCGACGCGGCCATGTCTACCGCAGCGCGCTCAGCGCCTGCAGTGCGGCAATCGCCGCGCAGATTTCCGAAGCCGACGCCATAAAAGTGTTCACCGGCTTTGCCCGTGTGTCCGACATACTGGTGGCCGAAAGCGGGCCGGCCATGACGCTCGAGGCCAGGACCGTGCAAAGCCGCATGCCCAAACAGGGCCGGCAGGCGCCGAAATAGGGTTGCGGTGGTTTTGTTTCGGGCTGCATGCATGACACGTCCTCGTGGCTATTCATTCGCCTTCGTATCGCGCGCTGCGCCAGCGCAGCAGGCGAAGGGCTAGGCGTCGCCGCTGACGCCCCCCTCTCCCCGTCTCTAGACGGGGAGAGGGTAAGGGTGAGGGGCAGCGCCAACGCTTCGGCAAGTGGCTTCAAAATCCTTCCGGCGTGGGCCATCGCGAGACTAGCCACGTCAGCGCCGCCCCTCATCCGCCTGCCGGCACCTTCTCCCCGCATCGAGACGGGAGAAGGAATGCCTCACCCCGCTTCGAAAACTCGCCTCTGGAAGCGTGCCTGGTGGTAGGTGCAATAGCTTTTCAGCGCCCTGGTGCGCATGCCGCAGCACAGCATGTCGGCGCCCGGCCGGCTGCCTGGAGCGTCGTTCTCGGGGTCTTCTTCCAGCGTCAGGTCCAGCGGCGCGCGGCAGCGCCCAAACAGACAGTCGATGAAGCGCATCGCCACGCCATGCGGCTGGCGGCCGACGGGCGTGCGCGGCAACACCGGGACTTTGAAACGATAGGCCTCGCCATCTGCGATCAGCACGCCCACTTCACGCACGAACAGGCGCGGCGGCAGCCAGGCCGGCGAAGGGTCGCGCTTGGTGGCCGCCTTGCGCATGCCGGTGACAGTGAGCATGGCGTCGATCCTGCCGGCGGCCGGCCTGGCGCTCGCCTTACCCTGCGCCGGCACGCCGTTCGCCCGCTTGCACACCGTACGCTTGCGGGCACCCCGCTTGGCGCTGACAGGCGTCCCCTTGCCGTTGGCAAAGCCGATCGCGCCCAGCATCGCGTTGCGGTGCACGATGCCGATAATGGCATTGCGCGACACCGGGCTGCCGCGCAACGCGCTGAACGCGGCGGCAATCCTGGAGGCGGAAAGCCCCTCCTTCAGCCAGCGGGCGATCTCCTGCAATTCCGCGCCGGTATAGCTTTCCATGTCCAGGCTCCATCCAAGGTTCTGCCTTCGGCCGCGCGCCGTCGGGCAAGCGTCAGGCCGGGTGGCCGGGCAGTCAGGGTTGTGTGGTTCGAGGGCCGGCAGGCGCCGGCTCAGCCGGGGCGGGTTTGCAGCCCGGCCAGTTCAACGAAGCGCGAAAGCCGCTCCTCGGCCGTCTTTCTGTCGGGCGCGGAAACCGCCCTGCCCGTCCGCCTGTCGAACAGGATGACGATGCCGTCTTCGGTGCGGATGCATGACCGGGCAGGCAAGCCGGCGCCATGCCGATCGAATTGGGGCCGATCGAATTGGGGGCCGGAGCCGCTGGGAGCGGCGGCTCCGGCCGTTCCGGTCGCCGGGGATGGGCGGACCGGACCCGGGGCTGGTGCCTTGAAGCACTGAGCCTCGGGCTTCACCCCGGCCGGGGAGGAGGACGGCCGGAGCGGAAGGGAATGGGTGGCGGCCTTTGCCGCCGGATGCGCCTCGCGTGAGGCGGGCGCCCTTGCGCCTTCAAAGCTGGACAGGTTTTGCATGACCATATATAAGCATAACTCAAAAATAGATGCAAGCCATTCTTTCATAGACGAGAGCCGCTTTCATCGCTCACATGGGCGCCATGGCAAAAACGGAACTGTCGATCAAGGTCGGGGCGGCGATCCGCAAGGCGCGCAAGCAGCGCGGCCTGGTCATGCGCCACATTGCCGAGCACAACGACACCGATGTCGCCGCCGTCGGCAATTGGGAAACCGGCCGCAATCTGCCCAAGACCGAGAACCTCCTGAAGACCGCCGCCTTCCTGCGCGTCGATCCGGTGGCGCTCGGCCAAGGGCAGGTCGTCTTCCTCGACGATGCCGGACCGGTCGCCGACGCCGAGATCGTCACCGATGCCGGTCCGCTGCCCGCCGGGTCGATGGATATCGAGGTGCTGGGCGCGGCCGTCGGCGGCGACGATGGCGATTTCACATTCAATGGCGAGCCGGCAGGTTATGTCCAGCGCCCACCGGGCGTGCGCAGCCTGCCAAAGGTCTTCGCGCTGCACGTGCTCTCGGATTCCATGGTGCCGCGCTACGAGCCTGGCGACCTGATCTACTGCGGCGGCCGCGACGCCGTGCCCGGCGACCATGTGGTGATCGAGACGTTTCCGGAAGAAAACGAGCGCAACGGCAAGGCCTTCATCAAGAAGCTGGTCAAACGAACCGCCGCCGAGCTGGTCGTCGAGCAATACAATCCGCCGAAGACGCTGACCTTCAACCGCTACGCGATAAAGCATGTCTGGCGGGTGATTCCGCTGAAGGAATTGCTGGGGTATTGAAGAGCGCTGCTTCCCTTCTCCCCTTGTTGTGGGAGAAGGTGGATCGGCGCGCCAGCGCCGAGACGGATGAGAGGTGCGTGACGGAATGAGGCGCAGAAGATCTTGCGCTCTTCACCTCGTTAAAACCACCTCAAGATGCACCACGGTGTGACGTCGGCGTTCCCTGGAACACCCCTCATCCGTCTTGGCGCTGCGCGCCAATCCACCTTCTCCCACTTTCCCGATACTGCGCAACGGGCCCACAAGGGGAGAAGGCGGAACCCACCCCCTTCAAGCTCGCCGCGACCCCTCCAGCGGCACTTCGCGGTCATTCAGCATCTGCGCTTCGCTGCGCACGCGCTGGCGTTCGTCGATGAACGCCGCCTGGATCGTGACGGTCGCGCCCGGTAGGCCATCGGCACGGCAGGCCGAGCAGACGATGCGGCCTGACAAGGCGGCCAACGGCGTATTGCCCGTTACCCCGAACCGCTTCAGCTGATCGGGCCGCCACCACCGGTTGCGGCCGCAATCGGCGCACTCGACCGAGATCGAGACGACATGCGCGATCACTGCTTCCTTGCCCGGCAACGCCATCGCCCCTCCCTCTCTTTTGTTCCTGATTTGTTCACATATTCCTGTGTTTCGCGCCGGGAGTCGAGTCGCAGTTTTCAAACACGCCCAAAAGTTTTTCTTCTACCAATTTTTGAGTTATGCTTACATAATCTTGCAAATGTGAGTCGGGGCGCGCGAACGCGCCGCCGCGTCGAGCCGGGAGTGACGATGGACGCCGCCGATTTCGCCCGCGCCTGCGGTTACACCGGCGACAGCCCTGCCTTGCTTGAAGCCTTCGAGGCGATCCGCCGCAACGGCATCCACCACGCCCGCCTGGATCATTTCCGGCGCAAGGCTGTCATCGACGAGCTGAAACAGTCGCAGGCGCTGTTCCTGGCGGCGATCGCCCCGGCGCTGTCAGCCGAGGAAGCCATCGAGGACGCAGCCCGCTTCGTCGCCTGCTGGCGCAACATGCCGCGCTGGCGCCAGGAGCGGCGCCTGCCCGACCTTGTCAGGGCCAAGCAGCAGCGGCTCGTGGCGCGCTACTTCCGCCGCCATGGCCACAGGCTCTGGGCAAGGGAAGCGGCGTGAGGGCTGGACCAGCCTTTTGCGGGTTCCATCAGCCATTTTTTCTTTCTAGACTGCATCCGGGTGGCTGATCGTTCGACGTGCATAGTTTGGAATGTTCAAGACTGCCCGCTCGTTCTCTCACGATGCCACCCGCCCCAGCCTTTCTGGCGAAGCATGATTGTTTTGCAAGGAATGGTGTGGGCTCTCCTGTCGATGACAGAGCGAGGCGCCCCCCCTCTGTCCTACCGGACATCTCCCCCACACGGGGGGAGATTGGATGTCATGACTGCTTTCGCCAATTTTCAACGTTGAAGGGAAAGCGGCGAGGACGAAGCTGCCAATCTCCCCCCTCGTGGGGGAGATGTCCGGCAGGACAGAGGGGGGTGCCTGGGCGCGGACCTCTCTCCCCTCACCTTCTCACCCGCGACTTCAGCCACCGATCAAATGCCACCGCCAGGATCAGAATGAGCCCAATGACGATACTTTGCGTGTAGGACGACACATTGTTGAATTGCAGTCCGTTCTGCAGCACGCCGATGAGCGCTGCGCCCACCACCGTGCCGCCGACCGAGCCGATGCCGCCGAACAGCGAGGTGCCGCCGATGACGACGGCCGAAATGACAGTCAGCTCGTAGCCGATGCCGGCCACCGCTTCCGAGGAGTTGAGCCGTGCCGACAGCACGAAGGCCGCAAGCCCGGCGAAGAAGCCGACGATGACATAGACCGAGACCAGGATGCGGTCGACGCGCAGGCCCGACAGCCGTGCCGCTTCGGCATTGCCGCCGACGGCATAGACGGCGCGGCCATAGCGTGTGTAGCGCAGCACGATGTGGCACAGGATGGCGGCCACCGCGAAGATCAGCGCCGGCACCGGCACCGGGCCGATCAGCCCGGTGCCGAACCAACGCATCGAGGCGTCGAAGCCCGAGATCGGGCCGCCATTGGAGATGGTCAGCGTCAATCCGCGAAACACCGTCAGCCCGCCCAGCGTGACGACGAAGGGCGGCACTTTCAGCCGCGTGATGACAAGCCCCTGCACACCGCCGGCGGCAGCGCCGACCACGACGGCGGCCAAAAGGGCAGCAAACCAGCCGAACCCTTGCGTTCCGGAGGTCGACAGCGACAGCGTGTTGGCGGTGCCGCCCTTGGCCACCACGGCGGCGACCATGCCGCAGAAGGCGAGTAGCGAGCCGACCGACAGGTCGATGCCGGCGGTGAGGATGACGAAGGTCATGCCGAGCGCGATCAGCCCGGTGATCGAGATCTGCCTTGTGATGTTGAACAGGTTGATCGGGTCCATGAAGCTCGGCTTCAGCACCGTGAAGACGACGATCAGCGCCACCAGGAACAGCAGCGGTCCAAAGCTCATCAGCAGCCGCGCGAAATTGATGCCGCCGCGCTGGTCCTGTTCCCCGGCCACGCTCATGGTGTCTCCTTGCGGTCGAGTGCCATCAGTTCCATCAGTCTTTCCTCGTTTGCCTCGACGCCCGGCATCTGGCCGGTGATGCGTCCGCGGCGCATGGTGACGATGCGGTCCGACACCGCCAGCACCTCGGGCAGTTCGGACGAGATCATCATCACCGCAATGCCGCGTGCCGCAAGCTGCACCAGGATCTGGTGTACTTCCGTCTTGGCGCCGACATCGACGCCGCGCGTCGGCTCGTCGACGATCAGCACCTTAGGATCGCGCGCCAGCCAGCGCGCCAGGATCACCTTTTGCTGGTTGCCGCCGGACAGGCCCTCTATCGCCTGCTCGGCGGAGGCCATGCGGATCGACAGCATTTTCCTGAAGCCGGCGAGCGCATCGCGCTCGCGCCGTTCGGCCATGAAGCCGAAGCCGTTGCTGAAGCTGCCCAGCGAAGCGACGGAAAAATTCGGCAGGATACCCAACGCGGCAAAGATCGCTTGGTGCTTGCGGTCCTCCGGCACAAGGCCGATGCCGAGCGCAATGGCATCGGCGGGCGATGCGGGGGCGATTTGTTTGCCGTCGAGCATGATGGTTCCGGCAGCGATCCGGTCGGCGCCGAAGATGGCGCGTGCCAGTTCCGTGCGGCCCGAGCCGACGAGACCGGCAACGCCGAGGATTTCACCAGCCTTGAGGTCGATGTCGACGCCGTCGAGCACGATGGCGTGCGGCGCCTCCGGGTCGCGCACGGTGCGCAAGCCGCGCACCGACAGCACGACATCGCCGGCCACCGCGCGCTGCGCCGGCCGCGCATAGAGTTCGGACGCGGCACGCCCGACCATCTTCTCGATGATTTTCGGCAGTGCGATCGGTCCGCCCTCGCGGTCGAGATGGCCGGCAAGCCTGCCGTCGCGCAGCACCGTCATGCGGTCGCAGATGGCGGAGGCCTCTTCCAGCCGGTGGGTGACGAACATGATGGCGACCTTGTCCTTGCGCAGCCGGTCCATGATCGACAGCAGCCGCTGCACCTCGGTTTCGGTCAGCGCCGAGGTCGGCTCGTCCATGATGATCAGCCGGCTTTTCAGCGACAGCGCGCGCGCGATCTCGACCAGCTGCTGTTCGGCGACAGACAGTGCCGACACCGGCGTCATCGGATCGATGGAGAGGCCGACGCGGGCGATGATCGCGCGGGACTCTTGCTCCATGCGCCTCCAACTCACCAGCCCGAGCGGACCGACCGGCGCGCGGCCTATAAAAATATTCTCCGCCACCGTCAGCGTCGGGATCAGGCTGAGCTCCTGGTAGATGGTGACGATGCCGAGCCGCTTGGCATCCTGCGGGCTGGACGGGTGATAGTCGGCACCGTCGAAAATGATATGCCCGCTCGACGGCGGCATGACGCCCGACAGGATCTTCAGCAGCGTCGATTTGCCGGCGCCGTTTTCACCAAGCAGGCCGAGGATTTCGCCGGGTCGGATGTCGAGCGAAACGTCGCTCAGCGCCGTCACGCCGGCGAAATGCTTGGTGATGCCCTCGACGGCAAGCAGGACGGGTGATGGCGATGCGGCTTCAGCTGGCAAGGGTTGCTCCCGGATTGCGGCAGGCCGCGGGATAGCGCCCCCCTCTGTCCTGCCGGACATCTCCCCCACGCGGGGGAGATTGGACCACACGCCGGCCTTCGCCAATCTCAAACGTTGCAAGAAAGGCGTGGTCAAAGAAGCTGCCGATCTCCCCCCTCGTGGGGGAGATGTCCGGCAGGACAGAGGGGGGCGCGACGGAACGCGACCTCCACCCGTCATGCGCCCAGCTTTCACAACCTACTTCGTCTCGCCAATCCGCTCCGCCTTCTCCAGATTGTCCTTGCCGATGACGATCGGCGTCAGCAGCACCAGCTTCTCCTTCGGCTCCGTCTTGTCCTTGGCAAAGGCGACCGCGATGCGAACCGCCGTGCGCGACTGCTCGCCGGGGAACTGCTCCACGGTGCCGGCAAGCTTGCCGTCGCGGATAGCGACCAGAGCTTCCGGCAGCGCGTCGAAGCCGTAGATCTTCACATCGGTGAAGTTGCGCGCCGCGCAGGCTTCCATGGCGCCCAGCGCCATGTCGTCATTGGCGCAAACGATGGCGTCCGGCTTGCCGTTGGCGGCAAGGCCGGCCTCGGTCACCGATAGCGCTTCGGCGCGGGCGAAGTTGGCGGTCTGCTCGAAGACGATCTGGTACTTGTCCTTCAAGGGATCGAGCACATTGTGCACGCCCTTGTTGCGGTCGATCGCCGGGCCGGCACCGGGCTGGCCCTGCAGATGGAACAGCTTGGCGCCATTGGGGAACGCCGCCACCACGGCGTTGGCCTCCGCCTCGCCGCCCTTCACATTGTCGGCGCCGACATGGGCGAGGATGCCCTCGACGCCGTCGACGCGGCGGTCGATCGTCACCACGGGAACGCCTGCCTTGACAGCTTCCTCGATGGCCGGCGCCAGCGCGTTGACGTCGAGCGGCGAGATGACGATGGCGTTGACCTTCTGCACCAGGGCGGCCTCGATGTCGGCGGTCTGCTTGGTCGCCGAGTTCTGGCCGTCGCTTTCGGTCAGATTGACGCCTTGCGTGGCGGCTTCCGCCTTGATCTCGTTCAGCATGTGCACGAAGAACGGAAAGCCGAGACTGGGCACCGAGCCCAGTATGGTGAGCTTGTCCTCGGCGAACGCCGAAGGTGCGGCCAGCATCATCGCGCTCGCGGCCACGGACGTCATCAGGAATTCACGTCTGTTCATGGTTGATCCTCCTCCACAAGAACGCACGCCCCGGAAACCGGGACGGTTTCAGGAAGGATCATGCGTCGGTTCAAAGTGTTGGAGCATCCTCCTTGCGCGGGACAGCGCATGCCGCTCCAGCTGATCGCCGTTGCAAAAACTGCCTCCCATCGGCATCAGCAAATGGATGCTAACCCAGGGTCAACCATTTGTGCAACATCGATATAACAGAGCTGCCGGGCAAATTATCGGAATTGTCGGATTTTTGGATTGCGGGCACGGGCGTCACTACCGGAGGCTTCCCGTCCTGCTCACGGACGGCGTCGTGTGGCCGTCGCGTGCGGCTCGCTGACATGCGGGCGCCAGCCGTGGACCCGGTCCCGCCCGGCGGCCTTGGCGCCGTAGAGTGCCTCATCGGCACGCCTGAGCAGATCGGCAATCTCGATCGCGGCTCCGGGACCAAAAGTCCCCACCCCAATGCTGACCGTGACGATGCCTTTTTCGCTGCCGGCGTGTGCAAGCTTGAGGTCGCGAACCTTGCCTCTGAGGTTCTCGGCGATCACGAATGCGCCGCGCGCATCGGTTTCAGGCAGGATGAGCGCGAACTCCTCGCCCCCATAGCGGGCGGCCGCATCGGCTGGCCGCCGGGCCGTGGCCTTGATGCAGCCGCTTACGGCGCGCAGGCATTCGTCACCGGCCGGGTGGCCGTAATGATCGTTGAACCGCTTGAACCAGTCGACGTCGATGATCAGCAGGCTGAGTGGCGCCATGCTCCGCTTGCCGCGTGCGTATTCGCGCGCCAGCGCTTCATCGAAGGCCCGGCGCGTCAGCAGTTCGGTCAGGCCGTCACGGTTGGCCAGCAGGTTCAGCTTCTCGTTGGCCGCCATCAACTCAGCCTCGACATGCTTGGCCTCGGTGATGTCGGAATAGACGCTGAGGCTGCCGCCACTGCTGGTCGGCCTCGTCCTGACGTCGAGCCAGCGCCCGTCGGAAAGCCTGATCTCCTGGCGGTTGCTGGGGCGCCTCCGCGACGCCACAATGCCGCCGATCCAATCCTCGATCCTGTCCGGCGGCACGGCCTGTTCGCCGCGCGTGGCCGAGATGCGCAGGATATCGCGATAATCGGCGCCGGGCACGCGGATGTCGGCCGTCTGCGGAAACATGGCAATGTACTGGGCGTTGCTGAGCACCAGCTTGCCATCCTCGTCGAACATCACCAGGCCGTCGGCCATATGCGTCAGGGCGTCCGCTAGTCGGACCCGGCTTTCAGCCAGTTCGTCCTCCAGTTGCTTGCGCGTGGTGATGTCGCGATTGTGCGTGATCAGCCCGACGATGGTTCCGCTCTGATCCCGGAACGGCGCTTTCAGTGTCGACAGCCAGCCGTCGGGTCCGTCTTCGTGATGAAGGCGCTGCTCGATGGTGGAGGGTACGCCCGCCGCGAGAATGGCGAGCTCGTCCTCATGAAATTTCCGGGCGGTTTCCTGCGGATAGAAATCGAAGTCGCTCTTGCCGATCAGCGCCTTGGCATCCACGGCCCGCATCAGCCTTGCGGTGGCCGGATTTGCGGCGATGAACCGGCCCTCCAGATCCTTGACATTGAGGCAATCGGGCAGCGCCTCGACGACCGCCTTGTAGATGCGCCGCGATTGCAGTGCCTCAATGCGGCGGCGTTCCTGGTAGAGCGCAAGCCCCGACAGCATGATCGAAAGAAAGATCAGCAGCGACGTCGGCAGCGCCACTTGCGGCAGCACCGCCTGCATGATCTCCCGTGGCAGGGCGAGCAGGCCGAGCAGCGAGCTGGTGGCGGCCGTTGCGGCCAGGATCAGGATGTCGACGCGGCCGGGCGCGCGGCCGCGCAGGGCGATATGGCCGGCAATGCCGATCAAGGTAGCGATCGAGATCCCCATGGTGCCGGCGAACACGCCGATGCCGCCTTCATGGAAACGGAACGCAACGGCGGCCAGCCCGGCGATGACACAGGCCACGGGACCGCCGAAGAAGCCCGCCAGCGCGATCATCGTGCCGCGCAGATCGACGAAGAGGCCAGGCTGCAACTGCATCGGCGTCAGCATCAGGGTAACGGCGCCGGCGCCCATCAGCAGGCCGAAAGCCGTCGCCCGCGTCAAAGCCGCCCTGCGGTCCAGCCACACATGGGTGTGGATCCAGACGGAAACGAACATCGCTACAACGGCGAGATTGGCCAGCAATTCGGACCAGGGTGAACCCATGCTTCACGCGTCCATTGGTGCGTCGGCCACAGGCGACGCGGCCCTTGTGGATACGCCCCGCAAGAAAACAAAGGGTTACGGCGCGGGTTTGCATTGTTCCCATTGCAAGGATCCCGACCGGAAACCTCGCGCCAGTCTCAATCCAGGAACGCCAGCACACGCTGCCAAAGCAGCGCAGCGGCTGTGTCGTTGTAGTCGGGCAGAGCAGGATCCGAGAAATAATGTCCCGAGTTTGGATAGCGGAAGATCCGCACACCAGTTCGCGCGGCCTCGGCTGCGTGCTGCCAAGCGCGGACATCCGGCTCGGGGAAGAACGGATCGGTGTCGGCGACATGCAATTGAACCGGCAGGCCCGGCCGGATGTTCGCAGGCACGGTTGCCAGCCCATGCAGCAGCAGCACCTTGGCCGCCAACGGCCGCGAGGCCCAGACTGACGCGACCACGCCCGCACCCATCGAAATCCCCGCCAGCACCGTATCGCCAGGCGTCGCGGCCAGGGCATCGCGCGCCCTTTGGCAAATGACGTCCCAGCCGATCCATGCCTTGATCGCGAAGCCTTCCTCGAGATCGTCCGTCGTCACACCCGCATAGAGGTCCGGTAGCGTAACGGCGTGACCGGCGGCGCCCAGCTTTCGCGCAAGATGCCGCTCGTTCTCGCGCAGCCCGAGGACCGAATGAAACAGGACTATGGTCGCTGACATCCGGTCATGCTACCTGCCGGCGCATCCCGCCTCAACGGCCTGGGCACGTCATGAGGCGTCAGGCTTCCAATCTCCCGTCGTGGCACTACCTTGGACAGGACCCAAGGCACTCGACTGGAGAACCTGCATGAAACCGCAAATCATCTGCCATATGCTGGCATCCCTTGACGGCAGCCTCCACCCCAGCCGCTACACCACGAGCCCCGATGGCACCAGGGCCGAGTGGTCAAGCCTCTATGAGCAGATCCACAACGACCTTGCGGGCGACGCTTGGATCGTCGGGCGCGTCACCATGGCCGAGATGAGCAAGGCCGGCGCGCATCCGCCGGCCAATACCGGCAAGGTCGACCGGCCCTATCATGTCGCGCAAAGGGATGCGGGCACTTATGCCGTCGCGCTCGATGCCTCGGGCAAGCTTCACTTTTCCAAACCCGACATCGGCGGCGATCATGTCGTAGTGCTGCTTGGGCGTGACGTTGCCGACAGCCACCTGGCCGAGCTCGCCGCCGACGGCGTGTCCTATATCGTCGCGGAAACGGCGGACATGGATCTCACCGCGATGCTCGAGGTGCTCGGGCATGAACTCGGCATCCGCCGCCTGCTGCTCGAAGGCGGCGCCGGCATCAACGGTTCTTTCCTCGCGGCCGGGCTTGTCGATGAGCTGAGCCTTCTCGTTGCACCCGCGATCGATGGGCGCGCGGCAAACCAGGCCTTCGTCGAGTTCGGCGAGAGCGGCCTGGCGGGCAAGACGCAGTTGTCCCTGAAGAGCTGCGCGGCGCTGGCGCATGGGCTCGTCCATCTGCGCTATGCAGTTACTCCTGGATGATGCGCTCGTAAAAAAAGGGCCGGCAATCTGACTGAGATTACCGGCTCTGTATCGTCCGCTTCAGCGCCGATGCTTCAGCCCGTCAAGCGGCGTATCGCATGGCGTCGAGATCGGCGATCAGCGTCGGGCCGGTCGGGTGCCAGCCCAGCCGCACCTGGGTCAGTGCGCTGGAGGCCGGCAGATCCATCGGCGCGAACATTGCCATCCAGCCGAAATGCTCCGCCGCCTTTTCCGGCGCGATGGAAACGACCGGCAATTTCAGGCCCCGGCCAAGCGCCTCGGCGATTGCACGCACCTCGACACCTTCCTCGCCGACCGCGTGATAGCGCGCGCCCGGCTGCCGCTTTTCCACGGCGAGCCGGTAAAGCCGCGCCGCGTCGAGGAGATGGCCCGCGGAGTAGCGATTGCGGCCTTCGCCGACATAGGCCGAGACGCCTTTTTCACGCGCGATCTCGATGAGCGGCGAGATGAGGCCCTGCTTGACCGGGTTGTGGACCTGCGGCAGGCGCACCACCGAGACATTGATGCCGGCGTCCAGCAAGGCATTGCCGGCCAGCTCGGAGGCAATGCGCGGATTGGGATGGCTGGCGTTGAAGACGTCCTCGATCGCCAACTGGCCATGCCCGGGGCTGCCCATGCCGACGCCGGAGGTGATCACCAGCGGCCGGTCGGAGCCGGCCAATGCCTGGCCGAGGGCTGCGATGACGCGCTTGTCCTTTTCGCAATTTTCGACAAACCGCGAAAAGTCATGGTCGAAGGCCGTGTGGATCACGGCCTCCGCCTTGGCCGCGCCGGCGCGCAAGGTCTCGGGCTCTTCGAGGGTTCCCCGGTGCACCTCGGCACCCGCGGCGGCCAGCGCCTCGGCGCCGGCGTCGGAGCGGGTCACGCCGACCACCTGATGGCCTGCCTTGATGAGTTCGGGAACCAGCGCCGAACCGATGAAACCGGTCGCGCCGGTGAGAAAGATACGCATGCAAAATCTCCTGCACAGTTGCCTGCGTAATATTGCTGGTCTATTATTCTATTAAAGTAGTGACCTTATCATGGTATAATGACTAACAGGATGCCCTCCAATTCCACCGGCTCATTGGCAGCGTTCCTGAAAGACCGGCGCACCCGGCTCGATCCGGCGTCCTTCGGCTTTTCGGGCCGCCGACGCACGCCGGGACTGCGCCGGGAAGAGGTCGCCCAGCGCGCCAACATCAGCCCGACCTGGTACACATGGCTGGAACAGGGCCGAGGCGGTGCGCCCTCGGCCGATGTCCTGAACCGCATCGCCAAGGGGCTGCTGCTGACCGAGGCCGAACGCGAACATCTCTTCATGCTCGGGCTGGGGCGTCCACCCGAGGTCCGCTACAGGGGCGTCGAGGGCGTCAGCCCCCGGCTGCAGCGCCTCATCGACACGCTCGATGCCAGCCCCGCCATAGTCAGGACCGCCACCTGGGATGTCGTTGCCTGGAACCGCGCCGCGAGGGTCGTGCTGACCGACTACAGCACCCTGCCCGAGGGCGAGCGCAACATCCTGCGCTTCATGTTCCTCAGTCCCCACATCCGCGCCAGGCAGCACGACTGGCAAAACCTGGCCCGTTTCGTGGTGGGCGCATTCCGTGCCGATGCCGCGCGCGCCGGCGCGGTCTCCGAGGTCGCCCAGCTCGTCGACGAGCTGTGCAGCGCCAGCCCCGAGTTTGCCGCCCTGTGGCGGGCAAACGACGTGCTCAGCCACGGCGACGGGACAAAGCGCCTGAAGCACCCGGAACTCGGCGACATCGAGCTGGAATATTCGGGGTTCGCGGTCGACGGCCGGCCGGATCTGAGCCTCACCGTCTACAATCCGGTCGACAGCGCCGTCGCCGACCGTATTCGCGCGCTGGTTCTCGTCCGACACCCCAAAAAGTAAGACGCCCGCCCTCAAGCGCGCTCGCAGACCGCCTTCAGGATCTGCAAGGTCGGACCCCAGTAGAGATTGGCATGCGGACGGATCGCCGGTTCGGCGAAGTCGCTGAGCGTCAGC
Source organism: Mesorhizobium loti (assembly GCA_014189435.1). NCBI lineage: Bacteria > Pseudomonadati > Pseudomonadota > Alphaproteobacteria > Hyphomicrobiales > Phyllobacteriaceae > Mesorhizobium > Mesorhizobium loti. The sequence goes on along the minus strand of CP050293.1, from coordinate 1,123,686 downwards.
GTCAACAGCGTTCCGCCATCCGCCGGCGCCAGATCGAAGCTGACCACTGTGTGGTTCTCGGGCACGTCCGCCAGACGCGAGGCCGACAATGTGCTCCAGTAGCTGTATGCGAAGCTCTTTTCCGGCTCAAAAGCGCGGAGGGTGCCATGGTTCTCGAACGGCATTCCGTGCAGCAGTCCGCGCATCACGATCGGACCGCCGGCATGCCCTTGCAGGCTGACGGTCAACTCCTCGTCGGACATCCATTGCGGGATCATTTCCGGCGTCGTCAGTATCCGCCAGACCTTGGCCGGCTCGGCACCGATGATGACGGTCTTGATGATCGGCGCGGCAGACTCACTCATGCGGAGAAGATTATCGCGGATGCCACGGCGACAATATCGCCATTCCAGGCGGTGCGGATGCCGCCATTGCCCCCTTGCCCTGCGTACGAAGGCAGCAGCACGGCTTGCGAAGCCATCGCGGCCCGTGGCATCTGTCGGCTCCACCAGCACAGACGGCACCATGACACCACGGCAGACACGACAAAGCGGCAGGCAGGCGGCGCCCGGCGTCAGCCTGAACCGGGCGCTGTCGAAGCTTGGCCTGTGCTCACGCGCGCAGGCCGAGGTGCTGATCGTCGAAGGCCGCGTGCGCGTCGGCGGCAAGGTGGTGCGCGATGCAGCCCTGCGCGTCGACCTCAACCGCGACCGCATCGTCGTCGACGACAGGCCGGTGGTTGCCGAGCGCAAGGTCTATCTCATCCTCAACAAGCCGCGCGGGCTGGTTACCACCCGCGACGACCCGCAACAGCGCGACACCGTCTATGCCTGCCTGGAAGGGCTCGATTTGCCCTTCGTCTCGCCGGTCGGCCGCCTCGACAAGGCCAGCGAAGGCCTGCTGTTGATGACCAACGACACCCGGTTTGCCAACCGGCTGATGGATCCGGCCTCGCATCTGCCCAAGACCTATCATGTACAGATCGGCACGGTGCCGGATGAGACGATGCTGGACAAATTCCGCGCCGGCGTGACCGTCGACGGCGAGACCCTGACCGCCAGCTCGATCGACCTTTTGCGCAGCGGCGGCCGCACCGCCTGGCTGGAGATCGTGCTCGACGAAGGCCGCAATCGCCACATCCGCCGCCTGCTCGCTGCGCACGGCATCGAAGTCAAGCGCCTCATCCGGATCGCCATCGGCCGCCTGCCGCTCGGCGACCTCGCCAAGGGCACGGCGCGTCATTTGACGCCGGAGGAACTGGCGCTGCTGAGCGGGTAAGCGAACGGGCTCAAGGTAGCGTTCTGCGGCGCCCCCCTCTGTCCTGCCGGACATCTCCCCCACACGGGGGAGATTGGCCGTCATCACGGCCTTCGCCAATCTTCGACGTTGCAGGTTGCAGGAGGAGAGCCGGCGACCAAACTGCCGATCTCCCCCCTCGTGGGGGAGATGTCCGGCAGGACAGAGGGGGGCGCCACAGAACTCGGCGGTGGGTTCTTAAGAGCGCCGCAGAAAAAACTTTCGCACCACACCGATGATTTCCCCTCGCCCGCGCTGTCCTGATCAACAGGCGCTGGAATCCTCCGGGCCGGAAAAGCGAGGTGATCCATGGGATCGTTGCAAGGTCAAAATGTCGTTGTTGTCGGAGGCAGCCGGGGTGTCGGCCGCTCGATCGTGGAAGCCGCCTTCAGCGAGGGGGCGGCGGTGCTCGCCGTCGCCCGCGGCGCGGCCGATTTGAAGGAGCTCTCCTGGGAGATACCAGGCGTCAAGACACTTGCCGCCGACGCCACGCAGGACACTGCACCCGATGCGGTGTTCGCCGCCCTGCAGCCGGACGTTCTGGTGATCTGCGCCGGGGCACTGGCCCCGTCCGCGCCTATCCCGGAACAAAGCTGGGAGGACTTTTCCGCAAACTGGGACATGGACGTCAAGGCATCCTTCCTGTTCTGCAGGGCGGCCCTCCAGGGCCGGCTGAAGACGGGCAGCCGGGTGGTGCTGATCTCCAGTGGCGCGGCACTCAGCGGCGGGCCGCCGAATTCCGGCGGCTATTCCGGCGCCAAGCGCATGCAGATGTTTCTTGCCGGCCATAGCCAGAAGGAAGCGGACCGGCTGGGCCTTGGCCTGCGCTTCATGGCGCTGGTGCCGATGCGCATCATGGCCGGCACCGGTGTCGGCCAGAGCGGCATCGATAGCGTCTCGGCCTATCTCGGCATCAGCCCGTCGGATTTCCTCGCCAGTATGGCCGACGTGCAGACACCGGCCGATGTCGGGCATGCCGTGGTCGCGCTCGCCGGCGGCAAGCTGCAAGGCGTCTCCTTCGCGGTCAGCGGCAGCGGTCTTGCGGCGGCGGCATGAGACGCGCAGGATGCCAGCCGAAATCAGCACCGCAGGCCCGCTATGACTGATGCTCCCGGCCCGCTTGAGCCCCAAGGCCGGACAAGCCAGCCGATCCTCGATCGGCTGGCCTTCGAGCGCCTGACGACGGCCCACCGCCGCGAACTCAGGCTGCACTGCTACCGGATGATGGGCTCGCTGCACGAGGCCGACGACCTCGTGCAGGAGACGTTCCTGAAAGCCTGGCGCGGCCGCTCGCAATTCGACGGGCGCGGCTCGCCGCGCGGCTGGCTCTACACGATCGCCACCAACAGCTGCCTCAACGCCATCAAGGCGAGGTCGTCAGTGCATCGCATTCTCGAGCAGCCGGGACGCCCGCCGACCGAGGGGCGCGCGGCCGGCGGGCCCGCCATTGAGCTCTCCTGGCTGGAGCCCTACCCGGACGCCGAACTGCCGGATCTCGTCGACGGCGCGCCCGGCCCGGACGCGCGCTACGAAACCCGCGAAGCCGTACAGCTCGCCTTCGTCGCCGCGATCCAGCTTCTGCCGCCAAGGCAGCGCGCCGCCCTTTTGCTGTGCGACGTGCTGGGCTGGTCGGCGCTCGAGACGGCGCATTTGCTAGGCGGCTCCACCGCCTCGATCAACAGCGCCCTGCAACGCGCCCGCGCGACGCTGGCGATGCATTATCCGCAGGGACGCCCCCCGCAGCGCGAGCGGCCCAGCAGCGAGGAGAGCCTGCTGCTCGAACGCTACATGCAGGCCTGGCAAGCCGCCAATCTCGACGGCCTCATCGAGCTGCTGCGCGAGGACGCAACCTACCACATGCCGCCATGGCTGGACTGGTATCAGGGGCGCGAGGCGATCCGGGCTTTCTTCAAGACTGTCTGGGGCAATTTCGCCGGCTACCATGCGGTCGCGACGAGAGCCAACGGCCAGCCCGCTTTCGCGGTCTACGCACGCCGCCATCAGGAGCCCGAATGGCGCGCGCAATCTTTGCATGTCATCGAACTGGCCGGTGGCCGGATCGCCTCGCTGACGGTCTATGTCGGCCCGCTCGGGGCCGAACTGTTCCCTGCCTTCGGTCTGCCGGCAGTTTGGCCCACCTCCTGACAGGAAGCTGTCAGGAGGCTTGGCCTATAACGCGATTATGGAGCCCGGCAGCGGCCCCGGCAATCAGGGAACAAAGCAATGAATTTCGTCTCCGTCCGCATCATCACGTCAGACGTCCAGCGTCTCGTGCACTTCTACGGTGAGATCACCGGCATGCCCGTGACGGTGTACACGGAAGACTTCGCTGAACTGGCGACACCGGCCTGCACGCTGGCGATCGGCAGCACGCGCACCTTGATGCTGTTCGGCGGCGACATCGCCCGCCCCGCCGATAACCGCACAGCCATCATCGAATTCCGCGTCGGCGACGTCGATGCGGAATTCGCCAGGCTCTCGGACGTCCTCAGGGATGTCACCGTGCAGAAGCCGACCACCATGCCCTGGGGCAACCGCTCGCTGCTGTTTCGCGATCCCGATGGCAATCTGGTGAATTTCTTCACGCCGGTGACGGCGGAAGCGATCAGGAAATTCGACAAGTAGGAGGCGGGCGCGCGGGTTCAAATCCGCGCAGTACCAGACATCCGGGATTGGCCGAAGCCTCCCCGCGTTCGTCATCCACGGGCGGAACAAGGAGCGTAGCGACGCAGCGCAGACCCGAGGATGACGAAGCGACGGCCGCGCCGAGCCGGCGCTACCGCCGGCCTATTTCTGGTTCCATTTGCGAATGACCGGCTCGCTCAGATCATGCTCGTAGCCGAGCACGCTGACGCTGGCCGTATCGAGCACGAACAGCGCGCCGCCCTCGGGCGGCAGGCCGATCCAGCGCGCCGCCAGCACGCGCAGAAAATGTGCGCTGGAAAACACCAGCATGTCAGCATTGGCCTTGCGTAATCCGTCGATAATCTTGTCCGCCCGCGCGCCGACATCAGCCGCCATCTCGCCCTTCGGACAGCCGTCGCGAAACACATTCCAGCCGGGGCGCTCGGCCAGGATCTGCTTTGTCGTCAGCCCCTCATAGGCGCCGTAGTCCCATTCCTGCAGATCGTCGTTCTTGACGCTCTGCGCGCCGAAGCCGGCCAGCACGCTGGTGTTGTAGGCGCGCTGCGACGGGCTCGACCACACCGCCGAAAACGACAGGCCCTTGAGCCTATCCGCAACACCCCGCGCCGCGGCTTCACCAACCGGCGTCAACGGCATGTCGGTGCGGCCGGTATGCTGCCCCGAAAGGCTCCACGCCGTCTCACCGTGCCGGACCAGATGGATTTGGGGATACGCGCTGCTCATGGGATGCCTTTCGATGTCGCCGGCACCTTAAGCGACGATGCGGCAAAGGGGAATCCGCTTGGTACAAAACTGCGTGGCCGCCTGGCCTTGATCCGCGCCGAGCTGGCCCTGTGATCGGCCCGATGCCGCAACTATATCAGGGTCAGCCTCTCCAAGGCTCCCCGCCCTCAAGGGCATTGGCCCTTGCACAACAGGTCATGTCATCATGTACAAACATCTGCTTATTGCCACCGACGGATCGGAACTGGCCGACAAGGGCGTTGCCCACGGCCTGACGCTGGCCAAGGGCCTCGGCGCCTCCGTTACTTTCATCACCGTCTCAGAACAATTCCCGATCTTCGCCTGGGGCGGCGCCATGGCTGGCTATGCCGCCGGCGATGAACTGGCCGCCTATCAGGAAGAAGCGCGCAAATACGCCAAGGAAGTTCTCGACAAGAGCAAGGCATCGGCGGACGCCGCCGGCGTCTCCGCGGAGGTCGTGCATGTCGAGGACAAGCGGCCCGCCGAAGCCATCTTGGAGCTGTCGCAGGCCCTGGGCTGCGACCTGATCGTCATGGCCTCGCATGGCCGCCGCGGACTGGGCAAACTGCTTCTCGGCAGCCAGACGGCGGAAGTGCTGTCCTACACCGCTATCCCCGTGCTGGTGGTGCGGTAATGGATTGACCCGGCGCGCTCGTCATATGCCCGTAAGGTCAATGCGAGGGGATTCATGTTGTACGGATTCAATCCGTACTGTATGATAAAGGGCAAAGGAGATACCTATGCCCCGTAATGTCAGTGACAACGGTCGAATTGATTTCCGGATTCCACCCGAAGCGAAAGCCGTGATCGCACGTGCGGCGGCCTTGTCGAATGTCGGCCTGACCGAGTTCGTTACGCGCTCCGCACTGCGTGACGCCCAGGCTGCGATCGAACGAGCTGAACATCTTGCGCTGTCGGAACGGGACAGCCTGCGCATCCTCGACCTGCTTGAAAACCCGCCCTCCCCGACCAACCGCCTTATCCGCGCCGCCAAGGCCGGTCAGACCCTCGCGTGAACTCCGTCACGTGGCAAGAAGTGCCGATCGGTAAACAGCATAACCGTGCCGCCTTCGACTGTGGCGACGCGGACCTCAACACCTATTTGCAGCGCTTCGCGCGTCAAAGCCATGAAAGCGGTGGCGCGAAAACTTTCGTCGCTGTGCCGGCGCAAGATCCTTCGCACATTCTCGGGTTCTATTCTCTCAGCCCGGCTTCGATCGACTTTGCCCGGACCCCGGCAATCGCCAGACGCGGCCTTGGCCGCTATGACGTGCCGGTCTACCGTCTAGGTCGGCTCGCAGTGGATCGTACGATACAAGGCCGCGGCCTCGGCGGCGGTTTGCTGCTCGCCGCCGGGAGGCGCTGTATGGCAGTCGCGGAGGAAGTCGGCGGCGTTGCCTTGCTTATCGATGCCAAAGGTGACCAAGCCGCACACTGGTATGAGGGTTACGGTCAGGTCCGTCTCGCTGACTCGCCGTTATCCCTGGTCCTGCCTTTCGCAACGATCGCCAAGGCGATAGCTGCGATCTGAACGCCTGCCGCAAGCTATAGAATACCGTCTGCCGAGAGATACACCCCCAGCGCCAGCAGCCCGATGAAGAACACCGTGCGGAAGGTCTCGATGCTCATCCTCTGGCGTAGCGCCTGGCCGGCGAACATGCCGGCCAGCGCCGGCGCAAGGGCTGCGATCGACCCCGCAAGTTGCGCCGTCGGCGATGCCAGGGCGCCGGTCCTGAACAGCCCGATGGCAAGCGCCGCCGTCGACACGGTGAAGGACAGGCCGAGCGCCTGGATCAGGTCTTCTTTCTCCAGCCGCAGCGATTGCAGATAGGGCACCGCCGGGATGACGAAGACGCCGGTCGCGCCGGTGACCAGCCCGGTCGCCGCGCCGACCAGCGGTGACATCAAGGCCTCGTGGCGCGCCGGCGTGGTGAAGCCGGCCTTGGCCAGGCCGAGGATGGCATAGAGCACCAGCGCCAGGCCCAACCCCGCCGAGGCCACGCCCGTATGCGCGCCGGTCAGCAGGCCGGCGCCGGCAACGGTGCCGAGCACGATTCCGGCCATCATCGTCCATAGCCGCTTGCACAGGCCGCCGAAAGAAGGCCCCGTCAGCAATTGCCAGAGATTGGTGACCAGCGACGGGATCAACAGCGAAGCGGCGGCCTGGGCCGGCGGCATCGTCACCGCCAGCAATCCCATCGCAACGGTCGGCAGCCCCATGCCGACGACGCCTTTGACGAAACCGGCGGCGAGGAACACGGCGCCGATCCAGGCGAGGGAGACGGCGCTCAGCATGATCGCATCCTCAGGGCGGGATCAGTCATGCAGCAGCATGTCCGTCGCGTCGGCCTCTGGCATCGGCTTTGCCGGCGCGGCTTCGCGGCTGGTGGGTGCAACCGTGGCCGCGCACCCCCGCAGGCCTGGCTCCGCGCGCGCCATGGCAAGGCACGCCACGGCAATGGCCAACACGATCGCCGTGCTGTCGAGGATGCCAAGCCGGCCTGATGTTCGTTCGTTCATCACACTTCTCCTTCGAAACTGTTTGACGAACATCTCGGCCGATCACAATGTGGAAATTGCGCTGCCAGCCTTCGGCCAGGGCGAAGGCTGGAAAGCCTACCGTCTCCCCGGGCGCCAATCTTCACAGGAGCAAAGAATGCGCTTCGATCTGGTCGATCTCAGGCTGTTCCTGCTGGTGGCCGAGTGCGGCAGCATCACCCATGGGGCCGAGCTTGCCGGGCTGGCCCTGGCGTCGGCCAGCGCCCGCATCAAAGGCATGGAGGAACGGCTCGGCACGCCGCTGCTGGAGCGCCGCCGCCGTGGCGTGGTGCCGACGGCCGCCGGACAAGCGCTGCTGCATCATGCGCGCGCCGTGCAGAACCAGATCGAGGCGATGACCGGCGACCTCGCCGCCTATGCCACAGGCTTGCGCGCCCACGTCCGGCTGCTGGCCAACACCGCCGCCGCCGGCGAGCTGCTGCGCGACATCCTGCCAGCTTTCCTGGTCGCTCACCCCGGCATCGACATCGATCTCGAGGAGCGGCCCAGCCACGAGATCGCTGAGGCCGTGGCCAGCGGTGCGGCCGATCTCGGCATCGCCGCGACCTGGGCCGGCCTGTCGCATCTCGAACAGAAACCGTTCTTCATCGACCGGCTGGTGGTGATCGCCGCGCGGAACTGGCCCGACTTCGCCGGCTTGCGCACCATCAGCCTCACCGAAATTCTCGGCGAATCCTTCGTTGGCCTCAGCACCGGCCACGCGCTGCAGGAGCACATCACTCGCCAGGCCGCCCGCCTTGGCGGCCATCTGCATTTTCGCATCCGCGTGCCCGGCCTCGACAATGTCTGCCGGCTCGTCGCGCAAGGCGCCGGCATCGCCATCGTGCCGGAAAGTGCCGCACGCCGCTCGGCGCGGACGCTGCGCATACTGCGGCTGACCGACGACTGGGCGACGCGCCAGCTCAACCTCTGCGCCCGCAACTTCGACGAGCTGACGCCGCAGGCGAAGCTGCTGGCCGCCGCGCTGGCCTGAGCTTGGCAGCCCAACAACCGGCCAGCCGGGCACAGGTCGATCTTATTTCGTTTTTTCAGCCTGCCAGAGCCGTTTCGGCGAATGTCCGAAGACGCGTTTGAACGCATTGCCGAAGGCGCTTTCGGATGCGTAACCAAGCGATTGCGCCAAGCCACCAACCGAAGTCCCGGATCGACGCATGGCTTCCCGAGCGCGATGCATCCGCCAGCGCGTCAAATAGTCGAGCGGTGCCACGTCGACCAATTCCCTGAAGCGGCGCGCAAAGCCTGAGCGCGACATGCCAACAGCGGTGGCAAGCTCATTGACGGTCCAGCCACGGCCGGGATCATTGTGGATCAGGCCGAGGGCAGCGCCAATGCGTCGGTCGGTCAATGCGCCGACCCAGCCCGCGCTGCCGATGCCTTCCTTGGCGATATAAGCCCGCAATGCCTGCACAAGCAGGATGTCGCCCAGGCGACGTGTCATCAGCGTCGAGCCCATCAATGCCGCATCGAGTTCTTCGTCGAGCACCGCCAGCGAGCCGCGCAGGATCGTCGCTGCCCGATCGCCTCCGGGGATGTGCATGAACTTGGGAAGGGCATCAAGCAGCAGCTGCGCGTTGCCGCCCTCGAACACGAAGCTCCCCCGACCAGTGCCGTTTCATTGCCGCCGTGACGGGCGACGTTCGAACGCTCCCAGTCGAAGAACGACATCCCGTCTTCGGGCTTCATGGAAAGATCATTGGCGATCACATAGGCGGGGGCGTTGGCCAGCAGAAAGGTATCGCCGGCGCTGAGTGCAAAAGGTTGCTCGTCCGGCAATTTGATCCAGCACCGGCCTCGAAGGAGCGCTACGAACTTCAGCGCGGGTTTTTCCGGAAAACGAAACGACCATCGCCCGCCCGCCTCGAGACGCGTACAGCGCGCGCTCGCGATCTCGAGAAGCAAAAACACATCGGACAAGGGATCGATCATTGCAGGATTGGACGATCTCGACGAAATCATGGAGTTTCCATCATAGATAATCCAACTGCCTTTCACAATATTACATCGTGAAAGGAGACAATCATGTCTGGAATAAAAGGAAAAGTCATCGCAATCACCGGTGCAAGCAGCGGCATAGGGGAGGCAACCGCGCTCCTGCTGGCCGAGCGTGGGGCCAAGATGGTGCTCGGGGCACGGCGCGCCTATCGTCTTGAGGCGCTCGTCAACCGTATCGAGAGCGCGGGCGGCGAGGCAGCCTTCCTCGCGATGGACGTGAAGAACCGTGAGGATCTCACGAAGCTCGTCGCTCTTGCCTGCGACAAGTTCGGCAAGATCGATGTTCTGGTCAACAATGCGGGCATCGGCCCGAACTCCCTGCTCGATGAACTGCGCGTCGAGGACTGGGAGGAGATGATCGACATCAACATAAAGGGACCGCTCTACGGCATCGCCGCAGCCTTGCCGGTGTTTCGCAGCCAGGGCTTTGGCCACTTCGTCAACATCCTCTCGACGGCGGGACCGATCATCAAGCCGACGATGGCGGTCTATGCCGGGACAAAGAATGCGGTTCGGGCGATCGCCGAAGGCTTGCGACTTGAAGCTGGCCCCAAGCTGCGCGTGACGAACATATCGCCGGGCTTCGTCCAGACGAACTTCGCGGACTCGATGACCAATCCTGAGATCAGGGCGGAGATCGAAGAGCGCATGGGCGAAATCGCCATCACCCCCGATGCGATCAGCCGCGCGATCGCCTTCGCGATGGAGCAACCGGCCGAGGTCGATGTGAGCGAGATCGTTATTCGACCCACAGCGCAGGCCTGATCGCGCATCGCGGCAACTCTCTCTTGCTGTTTTCAAAAAATACCCATACTGTCTTTTCATATAAGAAAGAAAAATCGCCAAACTTTTTTCCTTTTGTGAAAGACGGGGACTTTGCGGGAACATCTCGATCTGACCGATCGGCGGCTGGTCAAACAGCTGTCGCAGGACGCGCAGCCGGGCATCAACCGCCTCGCCGAGATATTGGCGATTTCGGTACCGACGGTGCGCACGCGGCTGCGCAATCTGCTCGACCGCAACCTGGTCAAGATCGTCGGCCTCTTGAACCTTACCGAGCGGCCCGAGCTGATCTCAGCCATTGTCGGCATCAACGCCCAGGGGCGCGGCCGGGCCCGCGAACTGGCGCAGCGCATTTCCGAACTGCCCTTCGTCAACTCGGCTTCGGTGGTCACCGGGCGTTTCGACATCATCGTCGACGTAACGGTGGCCGGTGACGTCGCCGACCTCTATCGCGTCACCAGCGAGCTGATCCCGGGCGCCGGCGAGCCCGGCGAAGTCGTGCGCAGCGAGACCTTCGTCGTCATGGCGTCCTGCAACAAATGGGTCAGCCTGCCGGAAGGCTGCTGGTCGGACGACCGCAAGGAGCCGGCATGAAGATCGCGGTACTCGGCGGCCTCGGCCTGCAAGGCCGGGCGGCAATCGCCGATCTCGTCGCCAGCGATGGCGTCGAGGAGATTGTCTGCGTGGACACCGCAGCGGACGGCCCTGCCCGGCTTGCCGGCCTGACTGACCTTGCCCGTGTGCGCTTCGTCGTGCCTGAAGGCCCGATCGGCCCGGCGCTGGTCAGCGTGCTTGATGAGGTCGACGCCGTCATCGACCTGTTGCCGCAGCCATTGATGCGCGAGGCGGTTCAGGCCGCGATCGCCACACGCACGCCGCTGGTCACCACCAATTACGCCAAGTCGATCGCCGATCTGGCGCCAGAGGCGCAACAGGCCGGCGTCTCGATCATGACCGAATGCGGGCTCGACCCCGGCATCGACCTCGTGCTCTACGCGCGTGCCGCAAGGCAGTTCTCTTCGATTTCTTCGATCGATTCCTATTGCGGCGGCATCCCCGAACCGAAGGCGATGGCCAAGCCGCTGTGCTACAAGGTGAGTTGGAATTTCGACATGGTCCTGGTCAGCCAGAACCGTGACAGCGTGATGGTCGAGGACGGGAAACGCGTCGCTGTACCGGCCGGCCAGCAGCACGACAACCCTTTCATCCACGAGATCGAGGTCGCGGGCCTCGGCAAGCTCGAAGCCTTCCCCAATGGCGATGCGCTGCACTATGTCGAGATGCTGGACGCCGCCAAGGGGCTGCGCCGCTCCGGCCGCTACACGCTGCGCTGGCCGGGATGGTCGGCCTTCTGGGCACCGCTGAAGGAGCTCGGTTTCCTCTCCGAAGACAAGGTGCCCGGCACCTCCAACAGCCCGCGCGAATTCCTCGGCCGGCTGCTTGGGCCGCAATTGCAATATGGCCCCGGCGAAAAGGACCTTTGCGTGATGCGCAATGTCTTTTCTGGCCTTGAAGGCGGCCGCGCCAAGACGGTGACATCGGACCTGATCATCGAGCGCGACCTGGCTTCGGGCCTGTTCGGCATGAGCCTCGGTGTCGGCTACCCCGCCAGCATCGTGGCGCAGATGCTCGCGCGGCGCGAGATCACCAAACCCGGCCTTTTGAATCCACTGCTCGATGTGCCCGACATCAGCTTCTTCGACGAACTGGCCAGGCGCGGCATCAAGGTTGCCGAGACGGTGGCCTGGGACTGAGGATTTTCGAACGGTGGCTGCCGCCGGCAACGGCGCTGCCGCTCAAAAAGCACCCCAAAGGGTGAAAAACAACGTGGAACAATAAAACAAGGAGGAATACCGAAATGAAGATTGCCAGACTTTTCATCGCCGGACTTGCGCTCGCCGGGCTCACCGCCACGGCCAGCGCCGGAACGCTGGACGACATCACCAAGCGCGGCGAACTGCGCGTCGCCGTGCAGACCCAAGGCCCGCCCTTCTCGCTGGTCGGCGCCAATGGCGAACGCACCGGCAGTTCGGTGGAACTCGCCGAACTGATGGCCAAGGAAATGGGCGTCAAAATCACCTTCCTCGACTTCGACTGGGATGGGCTGATCCCGGCGCTGCTGTCGGGCAAGGCCGATCTTCTGGTCGCCGACATGACGCCGACGCTGGCGCGCGGCATGAAGGTCGCCTTCACCACGCCTTACATGTACACGGGCAGCACCGTCTTCACCAAGGCCGACAGCAAGGTCAAGACCACCGAGGACTGCAAGGCCAAGGGCACCAAGATCGCCGTGTTGCTCGGCGCCACCGGCGAAAAGGAAGCCAAGAACGCGTTCCCTGACGCTGATATCAAGAGCTACAAGGGCGGCGGTCCGCTGCTGCTCGACGCCGTCAACAACGGCCAGGCCGATTGCGGCGTCAACGACGTCTCGGCGGTCAAGGGCCAGTCGACCGCCTATCCGGCCGGCACTTTCACCATCATGCCGGACCTCCTGTCGAAGGAGCCGCTTGCCTTCGCCACGCGCTATGACGAGCCGGACCTGCTGGTCTGGATGAACCTGTTCCTCAACCAGGTCAGCATCGACGGCCGCCTGCAGAAGAACCTCGACTACTGGGTCAATTCCGACGCCTGGAAGAAGGATCACTAAGCAGCGATAAAACCCAGGCGGTTCGCGCGCGTCTTGAACGCCGCGAAACCGCCTGGAATTTCGCTTCATCCGTCGTTTCCTGCACTCTGGGGATTTCACCCAACGATGCTCGAAAATTTCAGCTTCCGCACCATCATCGAATATCTGCCACTGTTCGGGCAGGGCCTGGTCACGACCGTCTGGCTGTCGGCGCTGTCCTTTGTCGGCGCGCTCATCGTCGGCATCGTGCTTTGCGCCATGAACCTGCAGCGCGGCTGGCTGTTTCGCGCGCCGGCCAAGGCCTATATCGATGCCGTGCGCGCCACACCCTTGCTGGCGCAACTCTATTTCCTTTATTTCGGCCTGCCCCGGCTCGGCTTCGTCCTGCCGGAGCTGGTCGTCGGTATCCTGGCGCTGTCGCTGAACAGCGGCGCCTATATCGCCGAGATCATCCGTGCCGGCATCCTGTCGATCCCGCGCGGCCAGGTCGAAGCCAGCGTCGCCTCGGGCATGACCTATGTCCAGCGCATGCGCCTTGTCGTCCTGCCGCAAGCCTTCAAGGTGACGATCCCGCCATTGCTCGGCCAGGCGATCGTGCTGGTCAAGGATTCCGCCCTTTTATCGCTGATCTCGGTGTCCGAACTGACGCGCGCCGGCCAGCTACTCGCCTCCGACCGCTTCATGCCGGCGGAAGGTTTCCTCACCATCGCCGCCTTCTATCTGCTGCTTTATTACTGCCTGAAGGGACTGGCTGGCCTCTCCAGCCGCTGGCTCGGCACAGCGGGGGCGCGCACATGATCTGGCAACAGCTGCAAAGCCTCGCCGGCTCCTATCCGCTGGCTCTGCGCGGCCTCGGCATGACCGTGGTGCTGTCGCTGATCAGCCTGGTGCTCGGCACTCTGCTCGGCTTCGGTCTCGGCATCCTGCGCACCGGCGGCAACCGGCTGATCTCGGGCTTGATCGGGGCCTGGGTCGATCTCATCCGCGGCACGCCATTCCTGGTGCAGATCTTCCTGATCTTCTTCATCCTGCCGGAGTTCGGCATCGAGCTCGACGCCTTCACCGCCGGCATCATCGCACTGACCAATCTGGCCGCCTGCTTCATCTGCGAAATCGTCGTGGCCGGCATCCGCTCGGTGCCCACCGGCCAGGTCGAGGCAGCGCTGGCGTCCGGCCTGTCGCGCTGGCAGCGCATGCGCCAGGTGGTGCTGCCGCAGGCGATGCGCATCGTGCTGCCGCCACTGGTCGGGCAGTATGTGCTGCTGATCAAGGATTCTTCTGTCGTCTCCGCCATCGGCCTCACCGACCTCACCCGCGTCGGCTGGCTGGTGGTGCAGCGTGTGCCCAACGGCCTGCTGGTCTTCTTCCTCGTCGGCGTCGGCTATTTCATCGTCTGCTATCCCCTGATCATGCTGGCCCGCCGGCTCGAACGGCGCATGGGTGCCGCGCATGGCGAGGTGCAGTTGTGACAGCCACTCCCAAAGGGCCAACATCGATGACCAAAACCGGCATGATCGACTTTCGCGGCGTCAACAAATGGTTCGGCTCGCTCAACGTGCTGAAGGACATCACGCTCAGCGTCGAACCGAAAGAAGTGGTCGTCGTCTGCGGCCCGAGCGGCTCGGGCAAGAGCACGCTGATCCGCTGCGTCAACGGCCTGGAGGCGATCAAGGACGGCGACCTCGTCGTCGACGGCCAACGCCTCGGCGATCCCGCCACCAACATGACGCAGCTGCGCACCGAGATCGGCTTCGTCTTCCAGTCGTTCAACCTCTATCCACACAAGACCGCGCTTGAGAATGTGACGCTCGCACCCATCCATGTCCGCAAGATCCCGCGCACTGAAGCCGAAAAGGCCGGGCGCGAATTGCTGGCCAAGGTTGGCCTCGCCGACAAGGTCAATGCCTATCCGGCACAACTCTCCGGCGGCCAGCAGCAGCGCGTGGCGATCGCGCGTTGCCTCGGCATGCGGCCCAAGATCATGTTGTTCGACGAGCCGACCTCGGCACTCGACCCCGAGATGATTTCCGAAGTGCTCGACGTCATGGTGGCCGTTGCCGAGGAAGGCATGACCATGATGGTGGTGACGCACGAGATGGGCTTTGCCCGCAAGGTCGCCCAGCGCGTGGTGTTCATGGACGCCGGCGCCATCGTCGAAAGCGGCACGCCGGAAGAATTCTTCTCGCACCCCAAGACCGACCGCAGCCGCGCTTTCCTGAGCAAGATTCTGCGGCATTGAAGTAATACCGCAACGCCAGGGGGTATCGTGGATCCCGACCTATGCTTCGGGTGCGAAGTGGCGCCTCCGCTGGCTAACGCTTGAAACAACGCCCCAATCCTAGAGTTAAATCTCTTTCTCACGGCCTATTTGAGGATTAGTTTTGCCATTTGAATAATAGTTACCGTTGATCGAAAATAGAGCTTAATGGCATATAATAAATAATCCAAGAATACTGATTTAATAATTGAATATTAGATATTACATTGTAATTGTATTACAAATACTGAAAAGATATCGGCAGAAAGAAACCTTACCTTCACAAATGAATCTAAACGAAAATATCATCGAAAATATTTGATGCCAGCCATTGCGCGGGCCATAAAATGAAGAAAATATGTGACTGGGGAATTGGCGAGGGGGCATGAAATGTCTCTGACATCTCGGGCAATTGCAGCCTGCGTTTTTCAGGCCATCAGGAACGCTCTGTCTGCCTGCAAAAGCGAAAGGCGCTGGCGGATGCCGATCCCACGACTCCGCCCAGCCGGGCACGGCCGATATCGGGATCAACACGACGGTGGTCGCCTGCACGTTGGCATCACCGAAACAATGAAACGCCCTCCGCCCGCTCTGCCACGGGGAGTGCCGATCGTGCCGCGGACAATTCTCAACGTTACGGTGGTCTTGCTGCTCGCAGTACCGTTCGCGCATGCCGCCGAGCCCGCTGGGGAGTTGCTTCTGGAGATCGACGGCTCAGGACTGACCCAGAAAACAGCGGAGTTCATAGGCACCTATGGTGCTTTGTCGGCATATGCGCCCGACGCAGATTCAACCTTGAAATCGATTGTCGAGAGCCAATGCGGCGACGCCCCAAGCGAGTATATCTGGGCGCTTCGGGTTGCGAACAAAAAACCGGATTTGACCTACGAGAGCGTTTTGGAAAAGGGCGAGTTGCTGGATTTGCCACCCTGCCCGCCTCGCACGACGGGATCACTCGTTGCCCGCGTCGTCAAGGACGGGGATCGGATCTGGGACTATTATACCGAATTCGGCAAAGACAAGCTGGCTTTCGGAGCGGGAGCGGAGACCATCGCGAAAATCGATTCTCCGTTCCAAAGTACATTCCCCACGTCGCCGCGCGCCAGCGATCCAGAGCTCGAAACGGCCTTAACAGGCATCGGCCTTCAGGTTAAGTCATTCAACGAGTTGGTCAAAACGCTTCCGTTGCAAACACCCTACAAGATTGACGTGATGAGCGACTCTGAGATCACTTACTCGGACGTCATCAAGGCGATCAACCCAAGAATCACGTCCCTGGACAAGATCGCCAAGGATCAGGTTATTATCGTCCCCGAAAGTACCAAGCAGGAATACAGCCTGCCGCTGGCGCGAGCCGAGGATGGGGAGCAGCTCGCTTCGCTCGGTCCCGAAGGCCTATCGGCGATGACTGGAACCGAGATAAGCCAAGCCAGCCGATCCGATGGCTTTGTTTTTTTCAACGCGGTGACCAGCACCAGTTGCACCCGGCTGCCCGATGTCGACCCGCAATACAACAATGTCGTTCAGGGAATCTTGGAAGAGAACTGGCAAAAGGCCGGTCCAGACAACAGGGTTCACCCCAACATCGCCATAGTCGATTCCGGGATTTACGATCCGGAGGAACTGCCGGGCTCGCCTCAGATCGTCAAACCGATCGATCCGACAAGTTCGGTGATCTATCGCAGCCGGGGACCATCGGATTTCGAGCCCTTCCCGCTCATGAAGGACAGGATGCATGGAACGAATGTGGCCGTTTTGGCACTCGGCGGCGCGCAGTTGGCAGGGATTGCCCAACAGATAGGCTATAAATTCGCGCTGCACCCCTTCAAGGCTTTCTTGCAGGGAAAGGCTCCTGTCCTTACGGCGGACAATAAAGTCATCATCAAGGACAATCAGGTTCAGTACACGGTATACTGGCAGCCGGATCGCGATTCCATCATGAACGCGATCGTCTACAGCGACGATCACATCGTTAATCTCAGTTTTGGCCGCGACCAGAAATTCGTGGAAATGGCCAATGAAGAGAGTTCCCTGTCATCGACCCTGTTCGTTGTCGCCTCGGGAAATGCCGGCTCGCCGCTCGACGATGATCCCCTCTATCCCGGCAGGAACGGCGGCCTGACCTCGCCTAACGTATTGACGGTAGCTTCGGTGGACGGCGACGGAAAACTATCCAGCTTTTCCAACTGGAGCTCGACCTATGTCGATATCGCCGCGCCGGGATGTCGTGTGCCGTCGCTTTCTTTCAGCCCGGAAATCAAGAAATTCTTCGACGAAAAAGTATCCGGGACGTCCTTCAGCGCACCGCAAGTGACGTGGACAGCGGCGGCAATTCGATCAGTCAGGCCTTTCGACAAGGCGGCGGCCCTCAAGATTCGGCTGCTCGCCGGCGCCGATGTCGTCCCTGCACTCACGGACAAGATCGTCGAGGGGCGCGTTCTGAACATCGTCAAGGCGCTTTCCCTTTGGGAAGACGTAATTGAAGTAAAATCGGCCGATGGCACCCGCAAGATTTTTCGCGGCAAGCTGACCGATACGAAGTCCGCGGGTACCTTCTGCAGCGGACCGGACATTGCCGATGGGCGGACGATCCTCAAGGTCGTTCAGCATTTTGACGGCCGAAACACCGTTCCTGATCAAAACCGGATTTATGTCGAGGATGCTTCCGGCGTCATTCGTGGAAAGAACTGCGCTGCGAAGGATTTCGCTCTGCACGTTCTGAATTCCGACAACACCACCAGCGAAATACCCGGCTCGCAGGTCATCGATGTTACGTATTCCTGGCAGTAAATAGGCTTGGTTCACTTTGGCTTAGTCGCCGTCTCTTGGGCGGTTCGACGATGGCAGCATCGACGGCCAATCGCCGATCACGGGCACCGATGGCCGAGCCTTGTCGCCGAGGGGAGGCACGACCATGATGGACGCCGGCGCCATCGTCGAAAGCGGCACGCCCGACGAGTTCTTCTCGCACCCGAAGACCGACCGCAGCCGCGCTTTCCTGAGCAAGATTCTCAGGCATTGAGGCATGGGCGGGCGTAGAGGTCGTCAGTCGACGAACTTCATGAAATAGACCGAACTTCTCGGGTGCCCAAAAGGATCGACGAAATGCCGGGGAACGACACCGATTTCCTGCCAGCCCAGACGGCGGTACAGGCGCTCGCTGTCGCTTCCTTGCGCGGTATCGAGCAGGAGCAGCGAGCGCTGCAAACGCGTGGCCTGCTCTTCGGCGGCATACATCAACGCCGCGCCGATGCCCCGATGTTGAAAGTCGCGGTGCACAAGCAGCTTGAAGATTTCCGCGCGATGCGGCGCGTTGGGCTCGGGTGAGAGATAGAGCTGGACCGTGCCGGCGACCTCACCGTTGATCATGGCGCAAAAAAGCAAGCGTTCGCCGTCGGCGATCGACGTGAATATGCTGTGCCAGTAGGCCAGCGCGGCCTCCCTTCCGAAGGGCAGCACGAATCCGACCAGCGCGCCGCGCTCCACGCTGTCGCGAAGGATTTCGGCAAGGCGGTTCAAATGCCTCGAGGCTTGCTTCGCATCGGGAATCAGGATGTCCACTGGCCCTGCCACCGCGCATGTCATGATTCAGGCCGCCTCTTCCGAATTTCCGCCAATCGCGACCGCAACCCGGCCGCCACGTCGTCTGAGCAGCGCGATGGCGAGGAAGGCGAACACGCCGCTCGCGGCGACGACCGCCAGCACCCACAGCGAACTGGCGACGGATGTCCGCGCCATCATGAAGGCAAGCGCGAACGGCGCGAAGGCCGAGGTGAACTGGCGGGCAGCGCTCGCCCATCCCAGCCGCGCGCCATAGCCTTCGCGGCCGAAGAGTTCGAGCGGCAAGGTGCCGCCGACGATGCTGGTGAGGCCGGAACCGAGGCCGAACAGGAACACGAACAGGAAGGCGCCGGGCAGCCATGGCGTGGTCAGCAGCAGCGCGCACAGCCCGGCCGTGAGCAGCAAGGCTGCAATGACGGCGAGATGCGTCTGCTGCAGGCGCCCGCCAAACAACATGTTGATCAACCGGCTGGCGACCTGCGCCGGCCCGAACAGGGTCGAAACGAAGAGACCCGCGGTACCGAGCCCCAGCGCCGTCGTCAGCGGCACCATGTGAATGAGGATCGCCGACAGCACGAAGCCCTCGGTGGCGAACCCCGCCAGCATGAGCAGGAATGCGGCTCGACCGCGCCGCGCATCGAGCGGCGCGCCCGCGTCAGGAGCCGGCCCGCGCTCCTGGCTCGCGGCCGTCGCGTGACGGCGCGACAGGCGCATCAGCCAGGCGTGGATCGGCAGGCAGAGGCCGAGATTGAGCGCGGCGAACAAGAGATAGACTTCGCGCCATGTGAGATGCGCATGCAACGCCGAGGTCAGCGGCCAGAACAGGGTCGAGGCAAACCCGGCGATCAGCGTCAGGTGGGTGATGCTGCGTTGCGGTCGGGGAACCCCTATCTGCACGATCGCCACGAAGGCGGCGCTGTAGAGGACAAAGCTGGAGGCCAGCTCCATCGCCAGCAATGCGAGAGCGAAGCTCACGCGGCCGGGCGCGACGGCGCACAGCGCCAGCGCCACCGCTGCCGCGACCGAGCCGACGGTCATGATGCGGCCGGCGCCGAAGCGGTCGGCCCATCGCCCGGCCGTCGGCGCGAACAGGCTGCCGGCAAACAGCGAGGCGGACAGGGCTGCGAATACCCAGCCTTCCGTCAGGCCGAACTCCCTGGCCATTGCCGGCGCCAGGATCGAGAAGCTGTAATAGAGCGTGCCGTAGCCGATGATCTGGGTCAGCCCGAGCGCCCAGATCGCCTTGCGCAGGACGGACCGGTCAGGCATCGACGCTGGCCGCCATCGTCTCGCGCGCCTCGGTGCTGGCCGGCGTGGCTGCGCAGCCGCAGCCCGACGCGCCCACTGCCTTGGCGTCCGCATCCCTGACGCAGCAGGCATCGACGTTGGCGGGTGCAGGTCCGCCGCAGCAGCCGGCGCTTTCCAGTGCCGTCACGACACCGACGGCGCTGCATACGCCGGTCTCCGGCAGCACCAGCCGCACTTCGCGGGCAGCGGCATGGTCTCCGGCAATGTCGGCGACCACCGAGCGGACCTGCTCGTAGCCGGTCGCCATTAGGAAGGTCGGGGCGCGGCCATAGGATTTCGAGCCGACGATGGTGAAGCCGGGTTCGGGATGGGAGAGTTCCGTGATCCCATGCGCGGGAACTGTACCGCACGAATGAAAATTCGGATCGATCAGCGGCGCCAGCGCCGGCGGCGCTTCGACGGCGGGATCGAGCGCGATGCGGATTTCACCGAGGAACGACAGATCGGGCCGAAAGCCAGTGGTGACGACGATGCGGTCGACGGCAAGGCCGAACGGTTTGCCGGCCAGGCTGGCGTCGACGGCGAGCCCCTCGCCCTGCGTTGCGATACCGTTGACGGCGAAAGGCGCCAGCATGTTCAGCCGGCCATCCGTCATCGCCTGCCTGGCGGCCAGCCCAAGCGCGCCGCGTTCCGGCAACTGGTCGTTCAGCCCGCCGCCTAGCAATCTGTCGACGCTGGCATGGCGCAGCGCCCAGAAGATCTCGGTGCCAGGAGCCGCGTCCTGCAGCTCCATCAGCGCCAGGGCGACGTTGATGGCGGAGTGCCCGCCGCCGATGACCAGGACGCGCTTGCCCGCATAGTCTTCTCTCGCCTTGCCGACCACGTCGGGAATGCCATAGGCGATGCGCGCCGACGCCGCGCCTTCGCCGGGAACCGGCAGCCCGTCGACGCCGATCGGGTTTGGCCGCCACCATGTTCCGGAGGCGTCGATGACGGCACGCGCGAGAACACGGTGCTCGCCGCCGGCATCGCGATAGCGGATGACGAAGGGCGCATCCTTGCGGCCGTCATTGGCGACCTTGTCATGACCCTGACGGGTGATCGCGGTGACCACGGCGCCAAGCTTCAAATTGGCGGCGATCTCGGGAAGCCGGCCAAGCGGCGCCAGATAATCGCGCACGATCTCGCCGCCCGTCGGCAGGCCTTGGCTGTCCGGCGCCGTCCAGCCGGAGCGGTCGAGCAGCGCCCGCGCCGCTGCGTCGATGTTGTATTCCCATGGCGAAAACACCCGCACATGGCCCCATTCGAGCAGTGCCGCACCCACGCTTTCACCACGCTCCAGGATCAGTGGGCGGATGCCGCGCTCGACCAGATGCGCCGCGGCAGCCAGCCCGACCGGGCCGGCACCGATCACCGCGACGGGAAGATTTGCCATCATGTCCATAGGTTCGATCCTTCCGGTATCTTCGAATTACAAGCGCAAAAAGTCAGGCCAGTGCTTTGCCGACGGCCGGCGCGCAAGTGGCGTCGGCGCAGCACTCGTCGGCGAGATAGCCGATCAGCGCATTCATGCCGGGATAGTTGGCGCGGCAGATCAGCGTCGTCGCTTGCCGCTCCTGCGTCACAAGGCCGGTGTCGACCAGCCGCTTGAGGTGATGCGACAGCGTCGAGGACGGAATGTCGAGCTTGCCCTGGACACTGCCGACCGCAAGCCCGTCATCACCGGCGCGCACAAGGATGCGATAGAGCTGAAGCCGCGTCGGATTGCCGAGCGCTTCAAGCTGGGCGGCTGCTTTTTCGAGTTTCATGGAAATAGGCTATGCGACACTTTTCGCGCCGTCAACTCAATTTCGAAAATTACGGAAATAGCGTCAGACGACCCGCTTGTCTGGTGTGTAAATGACCACCTCGCCATCCTCCTTGGTGAACGCGCCGATCTCCGGGTTGGGCAGGATATCCAGCACCTTTTCCGACGGCCGTGCCAGGACGACGCCGAGCGGGCTGACCACGATCGGCCGGTTGATCAGGATCGGATGCGCCAGCATGAAATCGAGGATCTCCTCGTCGGACCATTTCGGGTCGGCAAGCCCGAGTTCGGCATAGGGCGTGCCCTTCTCGCGCAGCAGGTCGCGCGGCGTCATGTCCATCGCGGCGATCAGCTCGACCAGCCTTTCGCACGACGGCGGCGTCTTCAGATATTCGATCACCTCCGGCTCCTCGCCCGACTGGCGGATCATGGCCAGCGTGTTGCGCGAGGTGCCGCAATCGGGGTTGTGGTAGATGGTTATGGTCATTGCGTGGCCTTCATCTGTTTGATCGGTTTCGCTTCGGCAACCAGCCAGCCCGCCAGCGCCATGGCCAGCAGCGCGCCCAGCAATTCGGCGGCAATAAAGCCCGGCAGGTCGACCGGACGGATGCCCGCGAATGTGTCTGAGAATGCCCGCGCAATAGCGACGGCCGGGTTGGCGAAGGACGTGGACGCGGTGAACCAGTAGGCCGCGATGATATACAGCCCGACCAGCCACGGGATCGACTCCGGGCGAGCGCGCAGGCCGGCAAGAATGGTGAAGACCAGGCCAAAGGTGGCGACAATTTCGGCGACCCATTGCCCGTTTCCGGTCCGCACGGTTTGGGATATCTGAACAACCGGCAGTTCAAACATGGCGTGCGCGAGCAGCGTGCCGGCGATGCCGCCGGCAATCTGGGCCAGGACATATGTCACGGCCGCGCTTGTCTCGATTTCCCGCTTCAAAGCAAAGACCAGCGTCACCGCCGGGTTGAAGTGAGCCCCGGAGATCGGCCCGAGGATCGTGATCAGCACCACCAGGATGGCGCCTGTCGGAATGGTATTCCCGAGCAGCGCCAGCGCGGCATCATGCGTCAGGCGGTCAGCCATGATTCCAGAGCCAACCACAGTCGCGACGAGCATTGCCGTGCCGAGAGCCTCTGCGGCGACGCGTCGGGTAAGGTCAACCATGACGCCTAACCGGCTTTCGGAAGATTACGGCCGATCTCGTCCAGGCGCTTCTGCAAGGCCAGCTTGTCGACCATGTTCATGGGCAGGCTGACGAAGATCGAGATGCGGTTGTTGAGCATGCGGTAGGCTTCGGCAAAGGCCAGATGCTTTTCGGCCTCGGTGCCCTCCACGTCAGCCGGATCAGGCACGCCCCAATGCGCGGTCATCGGCTGTCCCGGCCACACCGGACAGGATTCGTTGGCGGCGTTGTCGCAAACCGTGAAAACGAAATTCATCTCGGGCGCGCCGGGAACCGCAAACTTTTCCCAGTCCTTCGAACGGGCAAAGGACGTGTCGTAATTGAGGTTCTCCAGAAGCTGGAGTGTGTAGGGATGGACCTGCCCCTTGGGATGCGACCCGGCCGAATAGGCCTTGAACTTGCCGGCCCCGATACGGTTCAGAATCGCTTCGGCGATGATCGACCGTGCCGAATTGCCGGTGCAGAGAAAAAGAACGTTATATGGCTCGCTCATGGCATGAGCCTCCCTTCTAGCATTTGCAGGTTACCGCCTGGATCACAGGCTGGCACAGCTCCGGCGCGCCATTGCAGCAATCTTCCATCAGATAGGCCAGCAGGTCGCGCAAGCCGGTCATGTCGGCGACGTAGCGCACGATCCTTCCGTCGCGTTCGGGGCGGATCAGCCCGGCATGGGCGAGCACCTTCAGATGCGCCGACATGGTGTTCTGGACCGTGTCCAGCCTTGTCGCGATTTCGCCGGCCGGAATGCCTTCCGGCCCGGCGCGCACGAGCAGCCGGAAAACATCCAGCCGCGTCTCCTGGCCAAGTGCGGCCAGCGCGCCCAAACTGTCTTTCTTATCCATATATCCGAATCCTTGGATTTATGGATTCCTGGATATCGGCTTCCCCACGATCTGTAAAGCGTGTCCGCCCGCCGTCAGGTGACGGCCAGCACCTTTCCCGTATCGTGCTGGCGCACGAAGTCCACACGGGCGCCGTCCCAATGGTAGCTATAGTGCCGGCCCTGCACCGGAACGGTGATGACATCGGGCCAGAACATGCCGATGCAGCCGCCGCCCGGCATGCGCACGCTGGTCCACGCCAGCCCGTCGCTGCCGGCGGCCCGCAGCGCACGCCCTTCCGCCTGCGAGGCGGTGTAGTCGTCCGGGTCGAGCACACCGGGAACGGCATTCACGTCATCGAGGCTGCGGTCGACGCTGCCGATCAGGACGCGGAAATCCGCTGTCCAGCCCGGCCCCTCATTGGTGGCGCCCATGAATTTCTGATGGTGGTGGATGGTCTCTGCCAGCGCCACCTCTTCGCTGTCACCGGCATAATAGATCCCGTAGCTGCCATCCGAGAAGCGGCCTGGCCGCAGCGTCGAACAATGCACGAAGGGCGCCATCACGAAGCTCGCGCCGGGGCCGGAGACCCGCCGGCCGGCCGACACCTTGCCAAGGTCGCCGATCTCGAACCTTATGCGCGGGTTGGTTTTCGCCTCGACGGCGGCCAGCGCTTCCCAGTCGCGCGGATCGGCAATGTCCTCGAAGAGGTCGATGGGCGGATGGATGGAGCGGATGAGGCGGAAGGTTTGGTGCCAGTCGACGCGGCGACGGACCGCAAGCCCACTCACCATGCACCACGCTCCGCATCGAGCCATTCCCGCATCGCCGAGAGATCGGAGATTTCGCCGCGCAACATCAGGTCGAGAGCCGACTGGCCGCCGAAGGCGGCATTGGGCTTGCGGATCCAGGCGTAGCCCCGCGCCGGCTCCGTGAACAGATAGCGCAGGCCCTTGTGGATGCCCATCAGGTGCGCCATGCGGGTGCGCAGGTCGCGGTCGATCCGCCCGATGCCGCCCTCCTTCCAACGCGCCCAGGTGCGCGCCGATATGCCGCCGAGCAGGATGCAGGCCTCCAGGTCGGTGAGGTTCCAAGCCTTGAACAGGTTGACCGTGGTGCGCGCCAGCGCGCCAGCCTCGTCATCGGTGATGACGCTTCCAACCGTGGCCGGTGTCGCGACAATGGACTGAAGCTGCATTTTAGTGCCTCGCTATTGGCAGATATATAGCATGTATTTGCCAATTGGCAAGACAAGTCCAGCCGCACCTTGATGGGAAGAGGATGGCGGGACGTAGCAAGGCTTGGGTTCCTCGCCCCCACGGAGGCGGGGGAGAGGTGGCTCGGCGAAGCCGAGACGGAGCGGGGAATGGCTCGGCTTTGAAAGACATTCAGCGGAACCTCGCCAGCGTCGCAGGCCCCCTCTCCGACCGCTTCGCGGCCACCTCTCCCCCGCTTTGCGGGGGCGAGGAACCCAGGTCCTGGAAGGTCGCTGCCAGTACCCCGTTTACTCCGCCGCCTCATATCCGGCGATACCCTTGATCTCGAGGAAATCCTCGAGCCCATATTCGGCATATTCGCGGCCGTTGCCCGACTGCTTGTAGCCGCCGAACGGCAGGCCGGCGTCCCACTGGGGATAGTTGATGTAGACATTGCCGGTGCGCATGCGCGCCGCCACTTCGCGCGCCTTCTTCATATCCTTGGCCTGGATGTAGGAGGCGAGGCCATAGACCGTGTCGTTGGCGGTTTCGATCACCTCCTCGACGCTGTCATAGGGCATGATCGCCAGCACCGGCCCGAAGACCTCTTCGCGCGCGATGCGCATGTCGTGGGTGACGTCGGCGAACACCGTCGGCCTGACGTAATAGCCGCGGTTGAGTTCGGCCGGCCGGCCGGGGCCGCCCGCGACCAGCGTCGCACCCTCGTCGATGCCGGCCTGGATCAGCTCCTGGATCTTGTCGAACTGGACCTGGCTGACGACCGGGCCAAGCTTGGTGCCGGCGGCGTCGGCGGGGCCGACGGTGAATTTTTCCGCCGCCGCCTTGGCATAGCCGGCCGCCTCGTCATGGCGGTCGCGCGGCACGAACATGCGCGTCGGCGCGTTGCAGGACTGGCCACTGTTGCTGAAGCAGCCGGCGACGCCCTTGCTGACGGCGCTTGCGAGGTCGACATCCCCGAACAGGATGTTGGCCGACTTGCCGCCAAGCTCCTGATGCACGCGCTTGACCGTGTCGGCGGCGGCCTTGGCCACCAGGATGCCGGCGCGGGTCGAACCGGTGAACGACATCATGTCGATGTCGGGGTGGCTGGACAGCGCCTGGCCGACGCCGGGACCGTCGCCGTTGACGAGGTTGAAGACGCCCTTCGGCACGCCGGCCTCATCGAGGATTTCGGCGAAGATGATGGCGTTGAGCGGCGCGATCTCCGACGGCTTGAGCACCATGGTGCAGCCGGCGGCGAGTGCGGGACCGACCTTGCAGGTGATCTGGTTCAGCGGCCAGTTCCACGGCGTGATCAGGCCGACGACGCCGATCGGCTCCTTGACCACCAGATGGTTGCCCTTGACGTGGCGGAATTCGAAACTCTTCAGCACGTCGGCCATTTTCTGCAGATGCGCAAGGCCGATGCCGACCTGGCTGTCCAAGGCCATCTGGCGCGGCGCGCCCATCTCGCGCGACACGGCAACAGCAAGATCGCCGCTGCGCTTCTTGTAGACAGCGATGATGCGGTTCAAGAGTTCGAGCCGCTCGCCGACCTCGGTGAAACCAAAGCTGTTGAAGGCGCGCTTGGCGGCGGCCACCGCCTTGTCGACATCGGCCTTGGAGCCGAGCGAGATCTGCGCGAAGGCATCCTCATTCGAGGGGTCGATGACGTCCAATGTGTTGGGCACAACAGGATCGACCCACGCGCCATCGATATAGAACTGCAGATTGTGTGACATGGTTTTCTCCTTGGGATGCACCGCATGGCCGTGCCGGCCGTCATATGTGGCTGGAGATAACGATGCACAAACGCCGCTGTCAAACGCAACCCCCGAAGTGGTTGAGCCAGTGCGCGAGTCATTGAGCCAGAGCGAGGCTGGACTACAGCAAAATATGCCCGGCCTCGACCAGAAACCGCCTCGCCGCGGCCTGATCCGTCGCTTTCACCAACAGATGGTCGCCATCGAAAGTGGACACCATGAAGATGCCCAACCCGTTTTCCGACAACGGCCTGATGATCGACAGCACGATACCGGTTTCATCGAAGGCGAACGGCCCCTCGAGTTTGAAGGCCACCCAGTCGATATCCTGCTTGATGGCATGCGGCACGCGTTCCTGCAGGCAAACGATCGAAAGCTCGTCGTCGGTCCTTGTGATGCTGACGAAGCCTGGCCCGTCCGCCCAACCGGGAATGGCCTCGCCCGCCTCCAGCCGGGAAACCGCGTAAAGCCCCGAGAGTTGCCTAAGCCTGACGCTGATGGCCATTGTCGAACTCCTGCCTCAGATTGCCGGTGATCCCGCGAGCCTCTTGCTCATATAGACCGTCATGCCGCCCATGAACGGCTCTTCCCGATCGATGACATAGCCATGCTTCTTGTAAAGCGACACATTGGCCTCGAAGGCGCCATTGGTCAGCAGTCGAAGCTCGTGACGGCCCGCTTCGATTGCCTTGCGCTCGGCCAGCTCTAGCAGCAGCCGGCCGATCCCCCTGCCCTGCGCCTGCGGTGCGACGCAGACATTCTCAATCCAAAGGTGGTCCTCGGCCAGGATGGTTTCGATCATGCCGACAATCTGATCGCCCTCAATGGCGACATCGAACGGATGCTCGGCAATGGCCTTGTCGTAGTCGGCGCGCATCGGCATCGGCTCGCGGCCGATTACCGGCACCCATTTGGCATAGGCGGCCCGCACGATATCCCTGATCGCGGCGGCGTCAGCAGGCTCGGCCGGCCGAAACCGGATGAAAGAATTATTGGTCATCAAAGTGCTCCAGACATGAAAAACCCCGCCGGCGGATGTCGCGGGCGGGGCTGGAAACGAACGAACCGGATCTATCGTGCCGGTCTTTGTCGTCGCGCAATCAGTCTGCCGCTCCGCACTGTGCAGGGGCGGCGTCGCTTGGCGATGTCTGGCGCGAAAACGAACATGGCGCCAAGCTGAAGCACGAAGCGCGGCGCGTCAAGGCGCCGCTCGATCGATAGTGTCTCGCATCGGCAACGCGGTTCTGGTCCTCGCACCCGCTGGGCATGGAATCGCTATATGCTTTGTGCCAACGGCAATTGATCGATGGACAAAATATGACAGGGACGCTGAACAAAGCGGTGCGGATGGTTGCCATCCTGAACCTGGCCTATTTCGGGATCGAGTTTGCCGTAGCCGTTTGGATCGGATCTGTATCGCTGTTCGCGGACAGCATCGATTTTCTGGAAGATGCATCCGTCAATCTGCTGATCATGGTCGCGTTGGGCTGGACCGTCCGCAATCGAGCGCGGCTCGGAATGGCGTTGGCCGGGGTACTTCTGATCCCGGCTTTGGCGACCCTTTGGACGGCTTGGGAGAAGTTCAACATTCCAATTCCGCCAGCGCCCGTTCCGCTAACGCTTACCGCCGCTGGCGCGATCCTCATTAACCTGTCGTGCGCGCTCATGCTCGCTCGCTATCGCCACCACAGCGGCAGCCTTACCCACGCAGCCTTCCTGTCGGCGCGCAACGATGTCCTGGCCAATGTGGCAATCATTGCCGCCGGCCTGGTCACGGCATTTGTGTGGAACTCGGCCTGGCCGGATATTGTCATTGGCCTTGCAATCGCCGTCCTGAATGCGGACGCTGCCCGCGAGGTTTTCACGGCCGCAAGACGCGAGTTCGCAGAAAGCCAAATCCCAAGCTGAGATACTGCCATCCGATCCGGGCACGATCCTTGTGCCCTCAATACTCCTGCGCCGTCGGCCGCAACAGGATTACATGTGGCCGCTCTCTGGGTCTTCATGTGCGGCAGCGCGGCTGCGATGCCATAGAGCACGCCCTTAATGTGGTGGCTCAGCCGGGCACTTCGACCCTGCCGAGCCAGCGTGTGACCTGTTCCAGCGTCTCGCGCTCCTGGTCGCACTGCTTGGAAAAACCTTCGATGAGCCTCGCCGCCGGCGCATGGTCGGCGAGGACCTTCAGGCTCTGCCCGATTCCGTAGCCGCCATGGGTGATGAACGGCACCAATGTCTTGCCGGACAGATCGTGTGTCGCAAGGAAGGAGCGGATCACCGAAGGCGCGGTCATGCCCCAGATCGGAAATCCGAGGAACACTGTCTGGTAGGATCCGATGTCGGGCACCGTGGCAGCGAGCGGCGGCTCGAACCCAGACTCCCGCTGCTGCTCTGCCACCGCGACCTGCTGCTTGTAGTCTTCCGGATAGGGATCGACGGTCCGGATCTCGAAAATGTCCGCTCCGAGAGCCCGGCTGATCTGGCGCGCGATGACGCGCGTGTTGCCGGTTCGGGTGTAGTACGCCACCAGAACCTTGGCGCTGCCCGCTTGCCGCGCGTTCGACGCGGCGGCGGGCAGGCTCGATCCGGCACCCAATCCAGCACCCAGTGGCAATGCAAGCGCGGTCATAAGCGCACCTCGTCTTGAGAACAGGCCCGACTGGCTCATCTCGCTCTCCTTGGCGCCGGGCTCAGCGATCGATCCTTGCCGCCTGTTGCGGGGAGTAGCGCTCTCCCTGCACGGCAATTGCCGAGACCGCATTTTCGATGTCGGTAAGATCGTCCGCCGTCAGCGCAACCGCCGCCGATCCTATGTTCTCCTCGAGGCGATTGAGCTTCGTGGTGCCGGGGATCGGAACGATCCAGGGTTTCCGAGCCAGCAGCCAGGCGAGTGCGACCTGTGCTGGTGTCGCCTTCTTCTCGGCTGCGATCGCGACGATTGCGTCGACCAGCGCCTGGTTCGCCCGCCTGGCCTCCGCCGCAAAACGCGGCACAGTGTTGCGGAAGTCGCTGCTGTCGAACGTCGTGTTGGCGCTGATGGCGCCGGTGAGGAAGCCCTTGCCCAGCGGACTAAAGGGCACAAAGCCGATCCCCAGTTCTTCGAGGACCGGCAAGATCGCTTCCTCGGGTTCACGCCACCAGAGCGAATATTCGCTTTGAAGTGCTGCGACCGGCTGCACCGCATGCGCGCGACGGATCGTGCGCACGCCCGCCTCGGAGAGGCCGAAATGCTTTACCTTGCCCTGCAGGATCAGGTCCTTCACCGTGCCCGCCACCTCTTCGATGGGCACGACGGGATCGACGCGGTGCTGGTAGAGAAGGTCGATGCGGTCGGTCCTCAGCCGCTTGAGCGAGGCCTCGACGACGTCGCGAATATGCTCTGGCCGGCTGTCCATGCCATCGTGTCCGGCCGTACCGGCGATGTCGATGCCGAACTTGGTGGCGATCACCACCTGGTCGCGGATTGGCTGCAGCGCCTCACCGACGACCTCCTCGTTCGTGAACGGTCCATAGACTTCCGCGGTGTCGAAGAAGGTGATGCCGCGCTCGAACGCCGCCCGGATCAGGCGGACTGCATCCGGCGTCTGCATCGGTGCCCCGTAGGACTGGCTCATCCCCATGCAGCCCAGCCCGATGGCCGACACTTCGAGGCCACTTGTACCAAGTGTGCGCTTTTGCATTGTTGTTCTCCTTTCCTAGCGGTTCGTCATGTCCAGCACCGCTTGCGGCAAGCGAGCGCCCTTCAAGGTGATCTGCGAGGCAGCCTGGTCGATATCTTTGAGTTCCTCCGGCGCAAGCGCGATGGCGACAGATCCGAGGTTCTCCTCCAGACGATGCAGCTTGGTGGTGCCGGGGATCGGAACGATCCATGGCTTCTGAGCAATCAGCCAGGCAAGCGCGATCTGCGCCGGGGTTGCGCCCTTTGCTGCCGCCACGTTGCGTAGCAGGTCGACCAGCGCCACATTCGCCTTCAGCGCCTCGGGCGCGAAGCGGGGAACACTGGCGCGGAAGTCGGTGCTGGCAAACGTCGTGTTCGCATCCATCTTGCCGGCCAGAAAGCCTGCCCCCAGCGGGCTGAACGGAACGAAACCGATGCCGAGTTCCTCCAGTGTTGGCAGGATCTCCGCCTCGGGTCCCCGATACCACAGTGAATATTCGCTCTGCACTGCGGTAACGGGGTGGACAGCGTGAGCGCGCCGAATGGTCTGCGCTCCAGCTTCGGAGAGCCCGAAATGCTTGACCTTGCCTTCCGCGATCAGCTCCTTCACCGCGCCCGCGACATCCTCGATTTGCACATTCGGATCAACGCGGTGCTGATAAAAGATGTCGATGCGATCGGTCCTGAGGCGCTTCAGTGAAGCTTCCGCGACCGCCCTGATATGATCCGGCCTGCTGTTCAGGCCGCCGCTGCGCTGGCCCGTCTCAAGATTGACGTCGAAGCCGAACTTCGTGGCAATCACCACTCTGTCCCGCAACGGCGCCAGCGCTTCGCCGACCAATTCCTCATTGACAAAGGGGCCGTAGGCCTCCGCCGTGTCGAACAGGGTGACGCCTTGATCCACGGCTGTCCGTATGAGCGAGATCATATCGCCCCTCACGGCCGGCGGCCCGTAGACCGAGGTCATGCCCATGCAGCCGAGTCCGAGAGCCGAGACTTCGAGACCGCTGGTTCCAAGTGTGCGCTTTTGCATTGTTGTTCTCCTTTCGATTCCTGTTGAGGCTGTCGCCCCATGTCCGGCACTCAGGCGTTCGCGCCGCTCGCAACCACTTGCGCCGACTTGCGGGGTCGCACGATCAGGGCACAGACGAGCAGCAGCGCGAGCGCCAGCATGGCGGAGCCGGCGGTGAGCGCGGTGCCGACGCGGTAGGCAAGCAGCTCCCGGCCATCGAGCGCCCCGGCGCCCACGGCCGCCACCGCAACAAGCACGCCGAGGCCGAGCGAATTGCCGAGCTGGTGGGCGACGTTGACGACGCCCGAGGCAGCGCCGGCATCCTCAGGCGCCACGCCGGCAATGCCCGATGTGGTGAGCGGGCTGAGCGCCATGCCTTGGCCGGCGCCGATCAGCACCATCGGCAGCGCGACACCGGTCAGGTAGCCGGTGTCGAACGAGACGCGGCTCAGCCAGGACATCCCCAGCAGGCACAGCGTGAGGCCACAGGCGAGCAGCCGGCCATTGCCGAACCTATGGGTCAGTTGAGGCACGACCATCGCCACCGCGAAATTGACCATAGTCATCGGCAGGAAGGCCATGCCGGTCAGCGATGCCTGGTAGTTGAGCACCCCTTGCAGATACTGCGTGGTGAAGAAAAAGAAGCCAATCATGGCGCCCAGGAACAGGATGCGGGCGGCATAGGCGCCCGCGCGCTCGCGGCTGGCAAACAGCCGCAACGGCATGATCGGCTGCTTTGCGTTCCACTCGTTGACGACGAAGACGCCAAGCAGCAGCACGGCGCCCGCCAGCGACGCGATCGTGCCGGCGTTTGCCCAGCCAGTGTCGGCCGAGCGGATGAAGCCGTAGACAAGGGCCGTCATGCCAACGGTCGAGGTCAGGGCGCCGACGATGTCGAGGTTTCCCGGGCGTCGCTCGCTCTCCACGATATAGCGCCGCGCGGCGACGATCATGGCGATGCCGATGGGCAGATTGATGAAGAAGCCAATACGCCAGGAGATCCAGTCGGCAAGCACGCCGCCCAGCACCAGGCCGACGCTTGCCGCGACACCGGCCACCGCGCTGTAGTAGGACACGGCGCGAGTGCGTTCGGAGCCCTCGGCGAAGGTGGTCTGCAGGAGTGCCAGCGTCGACGGCGCCAGGATGGCGGCGCCAAGGCCCTGGATGGCCCGCGCGCTGATCATCCAGGCCGCTGATTGTGCAGCACCGATCGCCAGCGAGGCGAGCGTGAACAGAGCCAGACCGACGATGAGCATCAGCCTACGGCCCAGAATGTCGCCCGCCCGTGCCCCCAGCAGCAGGAAGCCGCCGAAGGTCAACGTATAGGCGCTCTGCACCCATGCCAGCCCGGCATCCGTGAAGCCGAGACCCTGATGGATCCTGGGCAAGCCGGTGAGCACGATCGAGGTATCGAGCACGATCATCACGTAGCTGACGAGGATGATCGCCAGGATGGCCGTCTTGTGCGGTGCGGGCGTGGACATTCTGCTGGCTCCGGCGTTCAGGCCTGGTACTGCGCTTCGCTGACATGCTCCATCCAGTCGACCGCCTTGCCGTCGAGCGCTTCCTGGATGGCGATGTGGGTCATGGCGGTGGTGGGTCCCGCGCCATGCCAGTGCTTCTCGCCCTGCTCGAAGCGGACCACGTCGCCGGGCCGGATCTCCTCGACCGGGCCGCCCTCGCGCTGCACGCGGCCGCAGCCGGCGGTGACGATCAGCAGCTGGCCGAGCGGATGGGTGTGCCAGGCGGTGCGCGCACCGGGCTCGAAGGTGACGGCGTTGCCCGCCGCACGGGTCGGTGCGATGGCTTGGAACAGCGGGTCGATGCGCACCGTGCCGGTGAACCAATCGCCCGAGCCCTTGCCGGAGGCTTGAGAGCCGCTTCGCTTGATATCCATGGTTTTGTTCCTTTTCCACGCCGGGCCAGACCCGGCCATTGGCTTCAAGGCCGCCGGCTTTCGGGCCGCCGAGTTGTGATGATGCCAATTTAGGGCCTGCGATTGCCCATGATTAGCTGCTATAACCGGCATGTACTTATGAGAAGGGCTCATGAATGCCGCGAGACAATCTGAACGAGCTGACCGCCTTCCTGGCCGTCGCGCGCGAAGAGAGCTTCACCAGGGCGGCGGCAAAGCTCGGCGTTTCCCAATCGGCGCTCAGCCATACGGTGCGGACGCTGGAGGAGCGGCTGGGCGTGAGGCTTCTGACCCGCACCACGCGCAGCGTCTCGCCGACGGAGGCCGGCGACCGCCTGGCCCGCACCATCGGGCCGAGGCTCGACGAGATCGAGACCGAACTCGCCGCGCTCAGCGCCTTGCGCGAAAAACCCGCCGGCACCATCCGCATCACCGCCGGAGAGCATGCCGCCGATGCGATCCTGTGGCCGGCGATATCAAGGCTGTTGCCGGACTATCCCGACATCAGGATAGAGATCATCGTCGATTACGGCCTGACCGACATCGTTGCCGAGCGCTATGACGCCGGCGTGCGGCTGGGCGAACAGGTGGCGCGCGACATGATCGCGGTGCGCATCGGCCCCGACATGCGCATGGCGGTGGTCGGCTCGCCGGCCTATTTCGCCACGCGGCCGAAGCCGCGCGTGCCGCAGGACCTGACCGCCCACAATTGCATCAATCTGCGGCTGCCGACCTATGGCGGGCTCTATGCCTGGGAGTTCGAGAAGGCTGGGCGCGAGCTGAAGGTGCGGGTCGAAGGCCAGCTGGTGTTCAACACAGCCGCATTGCGCATGAATGCGGTGCTCGCCGGATTGGGGCTCGCCTATCTGCCCGAGGACCAAGCGCGCACGCGGCTTGCCTCTGGCGAACTGGTGCGGGTGCTCGCCGACTGGTGCGCGCCCTTCCCCGGCTACCACCTCTATTACCCCAGCCGCCGGCAGGCGACGCCAGCCTTCTCGCTGCTGGTCGACGCCTTGCGCTACCGGGACAAGATGTGAGCTTCGACGGGCCAGGATCTATTGCTTGCCTGGTTGACGAAGCAGCACCGCATCGGCATCATTCTCCACGGCGTGGCCTGCGCCGAACCTCCAGGGACCGTCCCCAGCACGGTCTTTCAACGGAGGCAAAGGGGCTTTCCAGTCTCAGGCCGCTGTCTTGGTCCGACCGTTTCGGATGTGGTTGCTGGGGAACGCCATCCGGGACGTGAAAGGCCATGACAATGACCCAAAACGCAAATTTCAAACGTCGTGTGCGGGCTCGCGCTGCCAGGACAGGCGAGTCCTACACGGCTGCTCTCAGGCATTTTCACCGCGGCGCGCCGGACGATCCGGCGCCCGAAGTGAGATCGGTGCGATTGGCCGTGGCGCAAAGCACCGTCCATGACGACCCGCGCGACATCGGCAAACTGCGCGACAGCGGGCTGGAGATGCGTCGCCTGATGCGGGAGGCCCGGCAGGCGGGCGCGAGACTGCTGCACTTTCCCGAAGGCGCGACCTGCTCTCCCAACAAGCGCATCATGTCGGCCAGCGGTCGCGAACATATCGGGCCGGCCGATTGGAGCCGGTTCGAATGGACGGTCCTGCGCGAGGAACTGGAGGCGACGTCAGCACTTGCGCGCGAGCTTGGACTGTGGACGGTCTTCGGTTCGGTGCATCGGCTCAGCGGGCCTCGCCGGCCGCACAACAGCCTCTATGTCGTCTCCGATCGCGGCGAGCTGGTGACGCGCTATGACGAGCGCATGCTGTCGAACACCAAGATCTCCTTCATGTACACGCCGGGTTCGATCCCCATGACGTTCGAGGTCGACGGGCTCCGCTTCGGCTGCACGCTCGGCATGGAAGCGCATTTTCCCGAGATTTTCATCGACTATGAGAAACTCGATGTCGACTGTGTCCTGTTCTCGACAGTCACTCCCACCGGCGGCCCGGCTTTCGCCGTCGAAATGCAGGGACACGCGGCAAGCAACCACTACTGGGCGAGTTTCTCCGTCCCCGCGCAACACAGCCTGACCGCGCCTTCGGGGATCGTTGCCCCCGGCGGTCAATGGGCCGCGCAATGTCCAGCCGATGGAACCGCCGCGATTGCCGTCGCCGATATCGACAACAACCCGGCTGACCCGGCCCGGCCATGGCGGCGAACCGCGCGGACGGGAATCTACCAGCCGCATCTGGTGGAAGACGACCAGCGCAGCAACGATCGCGGTATATTCTAATTGCCCAGAAGTGTTGTCGGTTCGGCATAACGACGTTCATGAAAATAAAGACCTGAAGCACTTCGCATGATTGCGTTTCGACGCGACGTGCTTCAGAGCGACTTCCACGGCCTCCGCGGTATTCTCCCGCACCACTTCATGCTAGGCTTCCGTCAGGGCATGTGACTGGTGAAGCGCGGAGCGGGCGGATGATCGGGCGTGTTGCATTGAGCTTGCTGGCCGGGTTGTGCCTGGCGCTCGCTGGTTCCCCGCCGCTTGCGGCACAGGAGCGCGAGACGGTACGGGTCGCCACCTTCAACGCCTATCTGCTGTCGCCGATCTTCAAATGCGGCAACCCGCAATTCGTCGATTGCCTACGGCAGATCCGCGGCCAGACGAAAGCGCAGGCCGGCAGGTTGGCTGACGCGATCCTCGCCGATCCCACCCGATTCGACATCATCGCCATCAACGAGGCCTGGGACGAGGACGCCAAGGAGGTGCTGGTCGCGCGGTTGCGCGGCCAGTATCCGCGTTTCGTGCGCAAGATCGACGCCGATCTGATCAAATTCAGCGGCGGCTCACTGTCATCGGCGCTGGCCAGCCTGGGTGTGGGCGTGGCGACCGGCGTCTACCAACTGCCGATAAACAAGATCAATGGCGAGGACAGCGGCCTGATGCTGTTTGCCACCGACCAATTCAGCTTCACCCAGTTGCCTGACGAGACCTACAAATGGGGTTCCCGTGACGGCGAGTCCCTCGAAGGCGACACCAGGAATGTCGGCTTCACCCTTTTCAAGAGCTGTGGCGGGCTCGACTGCCTGTCGGGCAAGGGCGCGGCCATCGTGCGACTTGGTCACCCGTCGGGCCATCACTACACCATCGTTTTCACCCATATGCAGGCCGACTATTTCGACAAGACGCCGCCGCAACTCAACGCCGTGGCGCGCAACGGCCAGTTCCAGCAGATCGAGGACATGATCAAGACGACGCTGTCCGGGCTGTCGCCGGACGAGCGCCGGCAAGAGCGCGTGTTGATGATGGGCGATCTCAATATCCCGTTGTTCCACCCGCCGGCGGGTGAATGGGCGCGCCGCTTCGCGACAGCGGGCAGCTACTTCACCGACAATTTCTATGACGCCTGGGCGCGTACCAATTCGCCAGCCGATCGCGGCATTTCCAACTACATCGACGCCGAGCGCTACGACTACATACTGGCATCGCCCAAACGCTATCAAAGCGGCGGCGCCGAAGGGCCGATCTGCGTCCAGCACATGACCGTCCCGACCGATTTCCAAGACCTGGAAAGCGATCACAACATGGTCACCGCCGATCTCAATCTCGGCTTCTTCTTCTGCCACCCGCAGATCGCCTTCAATGTGACGCTGGAGAAGGCGCAGGTGCCGCAGGGCGACCCGCCGCTCGAGGAGCAGTTGATCAACATCATCGACGGCGTCGACAAGACACAAATCCGCTATCAGGGTGCCATGCAGTGGTTCCATGTCGTCAGGCCCGACGCCGGCACCTATTCGATCGGCCTCAATTTGCAGAACCTCGACATGGACATCTACCTGCCGGGCAATATGACGACGCCGATCTCGCGCTATTACCGCGACCCCAAGGTGATCACCGTCGGCGAGGACCGCATGTTCATGCAGACCTTCGCCCTGCCGCGCGAATTCTACATCCGCATCAGCAACAAGGACCGGTTTTTCACCGGCACCTATTCGCTGCTGGTGCACCGCCACAACTGTGCAACCAAAGAGGAGGCCTGCCTCCTGCAGCCGGGCGAAGCACCGCAGCGCGCCACTTTCAACGCGGCCGGCAGCCTGTTCGGCAACCAGAAGGAAGCCTGGTATGCCTTCGATGTCGTCGGCCAGACCGACAGCGGCGCCGACCAGACGGTAACGCTCACCGCCCGTGGAGTGCCCGATCGCGACATCTATCAGGTGGAACTGGATGGCTTCGACGATCCGCATGGCCCGCCGCCACCGATCGCCAAGAACGGCACCACTTACACCATCGCCGGCCCGATGGGGGCCGGCACGACTGGCTATCTCATCATCCGCCAGACCGAGCAGACTCCCTTCAACGTTACGGTTTCCGCCGCCATGGAAACCACGGTGCGCAACCTGGAACTCAAGGCGCTGGTCTGCGAGGACGAAACCAATCCCGAACTCGGCTCAGACGATATCTACACCGAGCTCAAACTGGATGGCGCGGTTACACGCTATCCGCTTGGCGGCGAGTTCGAATATGACTGCGACGATTCCGCCGCGCAAAAGAACTGGCCGGGCGATTTCGGCTTTCCATCCAGCGTGACCTTTGCCAACCAGGCCAGCCTGAAGATCGTCGAAAAAGACGGCAGCAGCCCGAACGACCCGAGCCTTGTCGGCACGTTTCCAGATCTGGCGTCCGGCGCCACCTTCATCGATGGCTACATCAGGCCGATGTTGTGGCACTTCGACGGCGGCCGTTACCGGCTGAACTACGAACTGCGCCTACGCCGCAACGAGCCGGTCAAGGACGCGCCATAGAGCAGTTCCGAGAACAAGTATGAGACGGTTTTCCGTCCGCAATTGCTTCAAGAGCTTTGGGTCGGTTGCCGGTGGACGGCCCTGCACCTGCCGATAGAACGCGATCCATCTGGACTGCATCCGAAGCCGTTCTATCTTCTCGCGCATTCACACCGGAGCAATCGCCGTGACCGACACCGATCTTACCGACACCTATCTCGGCTACATCGCTTGCCTCAACAATCAGGATTGGCGGCACCTGCACCGGTTCGTTCATGATGAGGTGCACTACAATGGCGACCGGGTCGGGCTGGCCGGGTATCGCAAGATGCTGGAGCGGGATTTTTCCGAGATTCCGGACCTCTATTTCGACATCCAGCTGCTGATCTCGGATACGCCCTTCATAGCCAGCCGGCTCCAGTTCAACTGCACGCCGATCGGAACCTTCTTCGGCCTGCCCATCAACGGCCGGAAAGTCTCCTTCAGCGAGAACGTCTTTTATGAATTTCTCGACGGCAGGATCAGGCATGTCTGGTCGGTGATCGACAAGGCAGCGATCGAAGCGCAGCTTTGATCAAGTCAGCCAGAAGGCGACGTCTGCGCAGCCAGCGTCTGGCCAATCGTTCGTAAAAATCGATCGTTCTAACGATAATAATTCGTTGGAAAGATTGGTATAGGAATGACATTCTCCCAGTGTACCCGCCTGGAGCATTGCATTGTCTTCCGTTTCCCACTTCGCGAACGATATTCCGAAAAGCGCATTTCCTACCGATCTGGCGCAAGCGCGAAAAACCCTCAACTGGAATGGTATCGTCCCCGGCATCGTCCTTGTCGCGATGATCACCGCCGTCGCCTTCTCGGCCCGCAACGTCTCCGGCTTCGCGCTATTCAGCCCAATGATCCTCGCGGTGGTCGCCGGCATGATCTACTCCAACGTGCTCGGCACGCCCGCCCATGCCAAGGCCGGCATCGCATTCTCGCAAAAGCGCCTGCTGCGCTTCGCCATCGTACTGCTCGGCTTCCAGCTGACGCTGGGCCAGGTCGTCTCCATCGGCACTGGCGGCGTCGGCATTGTCGCGGCGACGCTTGGCGCCACTTTCGTCTTCACCATCACGCTCGGCCGGCTGATCGGTGTTGACGCCAAGCTGGCGCAGCTGATCGCCGCCGGCACCTCGATCTGCGGCGCCTCGGCCATCGTCGCCACCAACATCGTCACCGATGCGCGCGACGAGGACGTCACCTACGCCGTCGCCTCGATCACTTTGTTCGGCACCGTCGCCATGCTCGGCTTCCCGCTCATGGCGCCCATGCTCGGCCTCGACCAGCACGCTTTCGGCCTGTGGGCCGGCGCTTCGATCCATGAGGTGGCGCAAGTCATCGGCGCCGGTTTCCAGAACGGCACGCAGTCCGGCGAGATCGCCACTGTCGCCAAGCTGACCCGCGTCGCCATGCTGGCTCCGATGGTCGTAGCACTTGGCCTGATGGCGCGCCGCAAGAGCGGCGACCACTCGGCGGCAAAGCCGCCCATGCCATGGTTCGTCGCCGCCTTCGTCGCCGTCGTGGCACTGAACAGCCTGGTCACGGTTCCGGCCGAGGTGAAGTCGGCAATGGCGCTCGCCACCACCATCATGCTGACCATGGGACTGGCCGCCATGGGCCTGCAGGCCGACATTTCGCAGCTGCGTTCCCGCGGCCTGCGCCCGCTGGCGCTCGCCTTCTCGGCCTTCCTGTTTATCGGCTGCTTCAGTCTGATGCTGGTGAAGTTCGCCTGAGCATAATTCCAGGAGCCCAGTGAGTGGCTGAACCCGGCAGCCCCGTTCCGCACTGAACGGACCTCAATCGCGATAAAGGACGTCCTCGATCGCGATCGAGGACGCCGGCTTTGCTCCGATGCGCTGATATCGCTGTGTCAACGCAGCAACCGAACCGCGATCCGCCCAGAAGCTGAAGCTCCCTCCAGCCTTGGGCGCACGCGTTCGACAATGGAGATCTCGATGAAATTCTGGACCATGCTTTGCACCGTCCTTGTCTCGACAATGCTGATGCAACACGCGGCCGACGCCGGCGGCAATGTCGGCATTCGTCAGCTTCCTGCCCTATCCAACGAGCGCGGCATCGATCTCGATGTGACGGTCTGGTATCCGGCGCAACCGGGCGGTGCGATGGTTTTATCAGGCGACACCGCGCTTTTCGTCGGAACGGCCGCCATGCGCGACGCGCCCGTATCAGGCGGAAAATTTCCGCTCATCCTGCTTTCTCATGGCGCCGGCCTGGCCGGCAACCCGCAAGCCCTGAGCTGGATTGCAACGCCCTTGGCCAGGCAGGGATTTGTCGTCGCCGCCCCCACACATCCGGGAAATACGGGGAAAAACAAATCCGCCGCCGAGACGATGAAGCTCTGGCTGCGGCCCGCCGATCTCACGGCAACCCTGACCGCTATGGAGAAGGACGCCTTTCTCACAAAGCATCTCGAGCAAGGCAAAGTGGGCGTGCTTGGTCTTTCCATGGGCGGCAACACCGCGCTGGCGATAGCCGGCGCCCGCATCGACCCGAAATTGCTGGCGGCCTATTGCGATACGGATGCGCTCAATGCTTCTCTTTGCGAGTGGGTCAGGCAAAGCGGCGTCGATCTGCACGCCATGGATCTGCAGGCCGCCGGCCGTGACAACAGGGACGAGCGCATTCGCTTCGCCATGGCGATCGATCCCGCCCCTTCCGATGTCTTTGACGCCAAGAGCTTCGCCGGCATCGGCATTCCCGTCGATATCGTTAATCTTGGCCGACCGGGAAAGATCCCCGCGACCGCGGACGCATCCGGGATCGCAAAAGCGATTTCAAAGGCAAGCTATGCAACGATCGAGGATGCAAGCCACTACAGCATGTTTGGCGAGTGCAAACCCGACGCCGCCGGCATCATCATATCCGAGGAGATAGGCGACCCGGTGTGTGATGATGGCGGTGGCCGATCACGCGGGGAAATCCACGCGCAACTGATCGATATGGCGACCGCGGCGTTCAATCGCGCGCTGAAGGTTGGGCCGTAGGTTTGCAGGCCATAGAACTCGACGCAGACGCTTATCTTAGCGCCGCGCCTCAGTCCTCGAAGGAACTCGCCGCGGCGTAGATCGCCGCCAGCGTCTCGATGCCGGCCTGATCGGCCTTGTCGAAGCGGCCTGGCAGCGGGCTGTCGAGATCGAGCACGCCGAAGACGCCTTCATCGTCCTCGAGCAGCACCACCAGTTCCGAGCACGAATCGGCGTCGCAGGCGATATGGCCGGGAAAATCATGCACGTCCTTGATCAGCATCGAGGTGCCGAGTTCGACCGCCGTTCCGCACACGCCTTTGCCGACGGCGATGCGCACGCAGGCCGGCTTGCCCTGGAACGGCCCGAGCACCATTTCCTCGTCCGACTGCAGGAAATAGAACCCCGCCCAGTTGAGGTCCGGCACCATCTGGAAGATCAGCGCCGCGGTGTTGGCGGCGTTGGCGATCGAATCGCGCTCGCCCTCCAGCAGCGCCTTAAGCTGGGTGGCGAGGTCGCGGTAGAAGGCGGCCTTGTCCGACGTGTCGATGGCCTTGGCCGCAAACATGAACTTGTCTCCGTATCGAGAATCGCGGTTTCGTTTCCGCAAGCTCTCTGCACCAAACGACCACCGGACGATACTAGCGTGAATTCCGGTCGCCGCGAAAGTCGGGAGAAGATATCCTGTCCGAAACTCGGCAGCACGGCATCGAACCGTGCTGCCTTGATCAAGAAAAGCAAGGCCATCAGCCGGCGGGTTTGTACGCGCCGGCAGCCTTGTTGGCGGCAGCGAGCACTGCCTTCATGTCGAGTTCCTCCAGGACAACCATCTCGGTCAGCGAGCCGCTCGCTCGCACCGCAAGGGACATGCCTATCCCCGCCGACTGGTCCGGCACCTCGCCATTGACGACGACGTCATAGATGCCGCGCGTGAACATCACGCTGGTCACCTTGCCGCCAACGCTTTCAAAAAGCGCCTTGACCGCAGCCTGCCTGTCCGAGCCTTGCATCAATCCTTTGGCGGCATGAGGCGCATAGTTTGCCAAAATAGTCACTTTCATGGGTATTTCCTCCAAATGTCATTGTCTCGTGGCTGCTCCATAATTCGAGCGACACGGAGCGATTTATTTTTCGGAACAATCGCAGGCGCCCTTGGACGCGTTGGCGACCAAGGCCCACTGCCGGATGAATATGCGCTGAAGCTAATATAATGACAATACCGGACAGGCTGATAGCAGCCACCTGGATTGCGGAGGTGATCTGGCTGGGTCACGGCTCGGACAGGCATCCGGCTCGGGCCGGAAAGTGGCGGCGGCGCCGCACATTCACATCGGGCGTTTGGGCTCGCTCTTTGGCTGAGCAGCCGTATCGGAATCGGATTTCTTGTGCTTGTAAGCGGCAATCCTGCGAAAACCGGCAGAAGCGCGTTCAACCGATCGTCAGAACCCGCGTGCCGGCTCCAGGCTTTCCGCCACATCGCGCAGCGGCGGCCGGCCGTAGAGCCGGCTGTATTCGCGGCTGAACTGCGACGGACTCTGGTAGCCGACGCTGTAGCCGGCCGAGCCGACATCCAGGCGCTCGCTCAGCATCAGGCGCCGCGCTTCGTGCAGGCGCAGCTGCTTCTGGTATTGCATTGGCGTCATCGCCGTGACCGCCTTGAAGTGGTGATGCAGCGAGGACGGGCTCATGCCGACATGCTGCGCCAGGTCCTCGATGCGCAACGGCCGCGTGAAATTTAGCCGCAGCCAGGCGATGGCCTGCGCAATCCTGTTTGTCGGCGTTTCGAGCATCGCGATCTGCAGCAGCGCCGGACCAAAGGGTCCGGTCGCCACCCGGTAGAGGATCTCCTGCTCGATCAGCGGCGCCATCGCGGGAATATCCCGCGGCCGATCGAGCAGGCGCAGCAGCCGCAAAACCGCATCGAGCAGGTCGGGCGGCGCCTTGTTGACCGCCACTGCCCGCATCTCGTCCGAAGCGAGCGCGGAATTTGCGCTGTCGATCCGGCCAAAAAGCTCTTTCAGCCGCTCCAGCTCTATCCGCATCCCCAGGCCAAGGTTCGGCACGTCCGGGCTCGCCTCCGTCACCCGAGAGACGACCGGCAGGTCGAGCGAGACCACCAGATAGTCGCCAACGCCATAGCGATGGACATCGGGGCCGAGCGTCAGGCTCTTGGCGCCCTGCACCACCAGCGCAAAGCAGGGCCACTGCGCTGTGTGGACGCTCTTGTCGGTCGAGGACCGCCGGCTGAGGAACAGCGTGTCTATCGCCGTCGCGCACTCCTCGTCCTGCGCCGTGAAACGGGCGATGATCGATGCCATCTCGCCATAGGGATCGCGCGCCGATGTCAAAAGGATATCGTCGAAACTGTCATGGCACCGATCATATCCGATCCTGCAAGCCAGGCCAGCGGCGGCGGTCGAGCTTTGCAGGATCGTGCATGAATCTTGCAGGATCGCGATAACGGTTCACAGGCGCCGCGTCGCATAACGCCGCCAATGGGAGCTCGGCTCCCAACCAGCAGGCGGAGCCTTTCATGACAAACTCACCCAACTCATCGGCCAGCAAGGTCGTGCTGATCACCGGCGCCTCGAGCGGCATCGGCGAGGCCACCGCTCGCCACCTCGCGGCGAGCAGCCACCGGATCGTGCTCGGCGCTCGACGGACAGACCGGATCGCCGCGATCGCGCGGGACATCGAGCAAGCAGGCGGACAGGCCTTTTCTCGGGAGCTCGACGTGACCGATCTCGACAGCGTCAAGGCCTTCGCCGCCGCTGCCCATGAGCGCCACGGCCGGATCGACGTGCTGGTCAACAATGCCGGCGTGATGCCGTTGTCGTTCATGGCGGAGTTGCGCGTCGACGACTGGAACCGGATGATCGACGTCAATTTGCGTGGCGTGCTCAATGGCATCGCCGCCGTTCTTCCGATCATGAGCGAGCAGAAATCCGGCCACATCATCAACGTCGCGTCTGTCTCCGGGCACCGGGTCGATCCGACGGCCGCCGTCTACAGCGCCACCAAATTCGCGGTCAGGGCGCTCTCGGAAGGGCTGCGGCAGGAAAGCCGGGATCTGCGGGTGACGGTCGTCAGCCCCGGCCTCACCCGCACCGAACTATTTGACGGCATCGCCAATCCGCAAGTCGAGGCCGGCGCCCGCGCCATGCTGGATCAGGCCTCGATTCCGCCCAGCGCCATTGCCGAGGCGATCGGCTTTGCCATCGGCCAGCCGGATGGTGTCGACGTCAACGAACTGATCGTGCGCCCGACGGCGC
Source organism: Mesorhizobium loti (assembly GCA_014189435.1). Classification (NCBI taxonomy): domain Bacteria; kingdom Pseudomonadati; phylum Pseudomonadota; class Alphaproteobacteria; order Hyphomicrobiales; family Phyllobacteriaceae; genus Mesorhizobium; species Mesorhizobium loti. Next base: position 1,079,599 of record CP050293.1, on the reverse strand, counting down.
AGGGCTGAGCACCGTGAACCCTGCCAATGGAGAGATGACATGACAGAGGCAATCGAAGTGACGACCTTCAGGCTCAATGGCCAATCCTGCACACAATTCGTCGCCGCCAACGCCGATATCGACGCCTGGCTGCGGCGTCAGCCGGGCTTTCTGTCGCGCCGGATTGCCGAGCGTGACGACGGCACCATTGTCGACGTGCTGGTCTGGGCTTCAGTCGAGGCCGGCAGAAACGCTGCAAGCGGCATCATGACCGAGATGGGGCACTCGCCGGTGCATGCCATGATCGACCAGCGTAGCGTGGACTGGACCGTGGCGCCGGTTCGCCACCGTATCGTGTGACGGAGAACCGCGATGGACAATCATGCACATCATCGTTGCGGCTGGGCGCAGGGCGACCCGCTGATGCGCGCCTATCACGACGAGGAATGGGGCGTTCCGCAGCGCGATCCCCGCACGCTGTGGGAAATGCTGATGCTGGAAGGGTTCCAGGCCGGCCTTGCCTGGATCATCGTGCTCAGGAAACGCGAGGCCTTTCGCGCCGCCTTCGCCGACTTCGATCCAGTGAAGGTCGCGCGCTTCGGCGCGGCCGATATCGAACGGCTGATGGCCGACCCCGGCATCATCCGCGCTCGCGCCAAGATCGAAGCGACGATCCGGGGCGCAGAGATTTTCTGCGAGATGACGGAGCGCGGCGAGAGTTTTGCAGACTTCTGCTGGTCCTTCACCGACGGCAAAATTGTGGCAAGCGACGGCCGTGGCTGGATCGCGTCATCGCCGCTGTCGGAGCGGATTTCCAAGGAGATGAAGCGGCGCGGCTTCAAGTTCGTCGGCCCGACCATCGTCTATGCCTGGATGCAGGCGGTCGGCATCGTCAACGACCACGCGGCCAGCTGCTTCCGGCGATCGGAGGTAGGGCTCTGATTGCGGCAGCGCCGCAGCCTCACATCGGGCGTTTGGGTTCGCTCTTTGCTGGCGTTGCCGTGTCGGAATCGGATTTCTTGTGCTTGTCGGCGGCAATCCTGCGGATGCGGTCGAAGCGGCTTTCCTCGGTTTTTTCGGTCGTGACGACCGTCTCTGGCTTCCGCACGAACGTGATCATGGATCCGTCTCCTGGGCTAGAGGCCTGCACGCCGGGAGAAAATACCCCCGGCGGTAGTTATCCAGGCTCCAATGAAGAGCCGGCGTGGCTAATTCAGGTCAGGCCCGAAGGTGGCTTCATGAAGCCACCTTCGCAGGCCGGCTAAATCTTAGTAGCCGCCCATGCCGCCACCGCCACCGCCCGCAGGTGCTGCATCCTTGGCCGGAATGTCGGTGATCATCGCTTCGGCGGTGATCAGAAGGGCCGCGATCGAGCCGGCATCCTGCAGTGCGGTGCGCACCACTTTCGCCGGGTCGACGATGCCGGCCTTGATCATGTCGACATAGGTCTCGTTCTGGGCGTCAAAGCCCTGATTGTGGTCCTTGCTGTCGGTGAGCTTGCCGACGACAACAGAGCCTTCGACGCCGGAATTCTCGGCGATCTGGCGGATAGGCGCTTCGAGCGCCCGAAGCACGATCGTGATGCCGGCCGTCACATCGTCATTGGCGCCGGTCAGGCCGCCAAGCACCGAGCGGGCACGCAGCAGAGCGACGCCGCCGCCGGGCACGATGCCTTCTTCAACCGCGGCGCGCGTTGCGTTCAGCGCGTCGTCGATGCGGTCCTTCTTTTCCTTGACTTCCGACTCGGTGACGCCACCGACACGGATGACGGCAACACCGCCGGAGAGCTTGGCCAGCCGCTCCTGCAGCTTTTCCTTGTCGTAGTCGGAGGTCGTCTCCTCGATCTGGCCCTTGATCTGGGCGACGCGCGCCTGGATCGTCGCCTTGGTGCCGGCGCCGTCGATGATGGTGGTGGTGTCCTTTTCGATCAGCACGCGCTTGGCACGGCCGAGCATCTCGATGGTGACGTTTTCAAGCTTGATGCCGAGGTCCTCGGAGATCATCTGGCCCGATGTCAGCACGGCGATGTCTTCCAGCATCGCCTTGCGGCGATCGCCGAAGCCCGGCGCCTTGACGGCCGCGACCTTGAGGCCGCCGCGCAGCTTGTTGACGACCAGCGTCGCCAGAGCCTCGCCCTCGACGTCCTCGGAGATGATCAGCAGCGGCCTGCCGCTCTGCACCACCGCCTCGAGGATCGGCAGCATCGCCTGCAGATTGCCGAGCTTCTTCTCGTGGATGAGGATGTAGGGCTCTTCCAGCTCGACGCGCATCTTGTCGGCATTGGTGACGAAATACGGGCTGAGATAGCCGCGGTCGAACTGCATGCCTTCGACGACGTCGAGCTCGGTCTCGGCGGTCTTGGCTTCCTCGACGGTGATGACGCCGTCATTGCCGACCTTGTCCATCGCTTTGGCGATCATCTCGCCGACGCTGGCATCGCCATTGGCGGCGATGGTGCCGACCTGTGCGATCTCGGCCGACGACTTGACCTTCTTGGCGCGCGCCTGGATTTCCTTGACCACGGCGGAAACCGCCTGGTCGATGCCGCGCTTGAGGTCCATCGGGTTCATGCCGGCGGCGACCAGCTTGGCGCCTTCGCGCAGGATCGAAGCGGCCAGCACGGTTGCGGTGGTGGTGCCGTCACCGGCGAGGTCGTTGGTCTTCGAGGCCACTTCGCGCACCATCTGCGCGCCCATGTTCTCGAACTTGTCGGCAAGCTCGATTTCCTTGGCGACGGTGACGCCGTCCTTGGTGATGCGCGGCGCGCCATAGGCCTTGTCGATGATGACGTTGCGGCCCTTGGGGCCGAGCGTGACCTTCACCGCATTGGTGAGGATCTCGACGCCGCGCAGCATGCGGTCGCGCGCATCGGTGGAGAATTTGATTTCCTTGGCAGACATGATTTTTATCCAGTTCGGTTGAGGAAGGCAGAGCCCTGCCCTCCATGATCAAAGCCCGGAGTGTCCCTTGCGCATCCCGAAGGACACGCAGCGCTCCTATCAGGCGGCCTTCTTGGCAGGCACGGTCTTCTCGACGCCCGTTTTGTCGATAACGCCCATGATGTCGGCTTCCTTCATGATCAGAAGGTCCTCGCCGTCGATCTTGACCTCGGTGCCCGACCATTTGCCGAACAGGATGAAGTCGCCGGCCTTGACGTCGAGTGCAATCAGCGCGCCGTTTTCGTCGCGTGCACCCGGGCCGACGGCGATGACTTCGCCTTCCTGCGGCTTTTCCTTGGCATTGTCGGGGATGATGATGCCGCCCTTGGATTTGATATCGCCTTCAGCGCGACGAATGACGACGCGGTCGTGGAGTGGCCGAAATTTCATGGGAACTTCTTTCTGGGGCCGGCACAGGCGGCCACGCCCGTCCTTTATAGACGCGTTGGCACTCGATAGATAGGAGTGCCAAAAATTATTCGCGGGCCAGATTAAATATTCAAAAGTATTATTTCGGCCAGCCGTTTCGTGCTATCCGCAGAGTGTCAAATAATTCAAAAGATTGAATTTTGCCGATCGAGTGCCTATTTATCGGACAAGTTCACTTTCACGATTTCAGGCGCAAGGGAGATTTCTTCGATGGCTGAAGGCAATCAGACGATCATGGAAAAAGCTGAAGCCCGCTTTGTCGACAAGCAGAAAAAGACAGCGGAGAAAAACAAGGCCACCGCCGAATACATGTCCGAGGCAAGAGCCCGGGAGATCAAGACGGCAAGGCTGAGGGAGCTGCGGCTGGCCAAGGAAGAGGCCGACCGCGTCGCCGAAGCCTTGAACCCGACGCCGAAGAAGAAGCGGGTGACCAAGAAGGCCGCCGCGACGGAGGTCAAGACATGAGCCTCACCTTCCCCAACCGCAGCCGCAGCTATGACGAAGCCGGCAAGCGCATCCGTTTCGTCGGCCATGACGGCATGTTCCAGATCTCCTTCTCGGTCGCTGCCGACGCCATGGCCAAGATGCGGCCGGGAACCGCGGCCGATGAGGCCGGTTACCTCCAGACATTCGACACCGAGAGCAGCGCCATCCGCGAGGTGGCGTCGAAGGCCTACGACCGCACCCACAAGAGCATGTATGTGCTGACGGCAGCCGACTTCGGCTGATCAGCCCAATGCATGTCGCTCAAAACGAAGATTAAAGGTCCATCTCCTCGACCATCGCGCGTATCTTCGCAGCCTTTTCAAAATGGTCGAGGCGGTGGGTTCTGATCCACCATTCGGCGGCTTCCATCAGGAGTTCGGGGTCGTCGTTCCTGTTGGCGAAAAACGCATAGAACGACACGCCGACACCGGTCCCCTTTTTCGGAAATCTTGCGGTCGCAGACCTCCAGTATCTTCTGCTTCAGGCTGGCTCTCACGGGAATCCCTTGATTTGCGGTGCGGCAGGCTTCTGTCGGCGGCCGATACTGATCAGGCCTTGCGCTCGGCCCGTTCGCGGCGTTTGACGTCGCGGACATTCATCTGCACGACCATGTCCTCGGCCTCACGCGGGCCCATCCCGACCATCACCTTTTGCCGGACCACGGCAGGCTGGCCGGTGAAGACGTCGATGATGCTCCAGCTCTGGGGAAGCTCCATGCGCAGCGTGTAGCGGTTGGCCATGTCGATCAGCCCTGCATCATGAAAAACACGGCGCCCAGGATCAGCACCGTCCAGGCGATGACCGACAATTTCAGCACCATGCCGCCATGCACAGTCAGAAGCTCCCGCAGGCGCGGCACGACACCTGCCGACGAGACCGGCGCCACGGCCAGGGCGACAGGCGCCTTGAGGCCAAGTTTTCCAAAGACAGGCAGCAGCGACGGTTCACGCACGAAAATGACCTCGAATGTCGGGAAGAGCGAAGCAAGGACGCTTACGTCTTTTCCATAGCACTCTTTTCGCGAGCGCCCTGCATGCCAAATGCAAATGGGCGCCACCGACTGCATTGGAAGATGCGCGGGCCAGGCCGCCGAGAGGCAGTACGACAAACAGCCTCCAGCCCTCACGCCGCGGCGCTGCGGCCTCTCACGCCGGCTTGCGCCTTGAAGATGCGGAACGTGTTGCGCCCTGCCGCCTTGGCGGCATAGAGCGCGGTGTCGGCCTGCGTGAACAGATCGCAAGGCGCGCCCGCTTCGGTGAAGGCGATGCCGACCGAAGCGCCGAGCCCGAGCGAGTGGCCGCAGGCGGCGACCGGCTTGCCCATCGCCTCGATGATGCGTCGCGCCAGGCCCGAGACGGCGCCACGGTCGAGATGCGGCCCAACCAGCACCGCGAACTCGTCACCGCCGACGCGCGCCACCAGATCGGCTTCGGCGCAGCCGCCGGCAAGCCGCTTTGCTGCTTCTTTCAGGCATTCGTCGCCGACGACATGGCCGAACGTATCGTTGACGGCCTTGAAGCCGTCGAGGTCGACCAAGAGCAGCGCGCCGAGCGGGCGGCCCTCGTCCGCATGCGCCAGCCGCTCCTGGAACCGGCCGCGATTGGCCAGCCCCGTCATGACGTCATATTCGGCGAGATAGCGCATCCGGTCCGACAGGATCTTCTCTTCGGTGATGTCCTGCTTCATGCCGAAGATGCGCACGGGAATGCCATCCTCGCACTCGACGGTGGCCGTAATGCGGATCCAGCGGCTGCGGCCGGCGCAAGTGGTGATCTCGGCATCGAGATTGAAGCCGCTGCGTTCGGCGATCGCGCGGCCGCGCAACGTGTCCAGCGCCTTGCGGGACTCCGCCGGGTAGCACTTGATGATCTCCGAACGATCGAGCGCCGAGCCACGCGGCAGGTCGAACAGATCATAGACCACATCGGTCCATGCCAACTGCTCGCCGGGCAGACTGCATTCCCACACGCCGAGGCGCGCGGCGACCGAGGCGCGGTCGAAGATCTTGCGGCTGTGCGCCAGCGAAAGCTCCTGGCTGGCGATCAATGCCGCCTGCGCCGCGAGCTCCGTCTTGAGCCGGGCGATGGTGGCGGCGTTACGGCGTCGTTCGTCGGTGCCTTGCGTGGCCGCCGTCGCGCCGGCGCGCGGCGCGGCACCCGGCCGCGCCGCGCCTTTCGGACTGTAGGGCGTATCGGACATGGCGAGGCTCTGCTGTCTTGGCGGGAGACCACCATGGCGCGCAAGCGATTAACACTTCGCTGACAATCAGTGGTTCCTCGCCCCCACGGGAGTGGCTACGGCATGCACACATTTCCAAGCAGCTGGTCTTTGGCGATAGCGTGCATGGCAGCTTGGCGTATGCATTGTCTTATGCTGCGCTGGTCGACCCCCACTCCGTCTCGGCTTCGCCGAGCCACCTCTCCCCCGATCGACGGGGTAGAGGAAAGGCGCCAAGCTTTTTGCCGTCAACGCTCGTCCAGCAACGCTCCCTTCCTTTCCCTCCGGAGGGGGAAGGTGGCGCTGCGAAGCAGCGACGGATTGGGGGAACCACGGGGCAATCAAGCTCGGGCCGATCAGTCTCGCAGTCACAGAAGATGTGTGCATAGCGTAGACGGGAGTGGGGGCGAGGAACCCGAGCCTTGCCAATCCCTGACCTTTCTCTCCACCAACGGAACTCCAAACCACTTTTCCCCTTGAACGACCACCCGATCTGGCCTAGCCTCGACATGAGAAAAGGTTTTTCCAACAGCCTTGACAAGGATTGGCCGCGCAGTCGGCCATTTTTTCAGGCCCTAAGAGAAAACCTTTTCCCAAACTAAGGATTCGCGGCGCGATGGCATCGGACGATCAGCCTGTTCCAGTCTTTTCCAAGCCAGTCACCTTGCGTGACGTGGCCGCGCAGGCCGGCGTCAGCGTCGCCACCGCCTCGAAGGCGCTCAACGACCAGGGGCGGATGACCGCCGAGACGCGCGAGCGTATCCGCGAGACGGCCCGGCGTCTCGGCTTCCGGCCCAACAGCTTGGCGCAGAGCCTGCTGAGAAGACGCAGCTTCACTGTCGGCCTGCTCACCAACGATACCTATGGCCGCTTCTCGCTGCCGCTGATGTCGGGCATTTCGGACGCGCTGGTCGACAATGGCGTCTCGGTGTTCCTGTGCAATGTCGAGGAAGATCCGCGGCTGGGCCAGATGCATGTCGACGCCATGCTCGACAAGCGCGTCGACGGCATCATCGCCACCGGCAAGCGCATCGACCGCCATCTGCCCGTCGACCTCTCCAATCTTCGCGTCCCGGTGATCTATGCCTTCACGCAGCCCGATCCCGACGCCATCGCCTTCGTCTCGGACGATGCCGACGGCGCCCGGCTGGCGGTCGAGCATTTCTGTCGGCTGGGCCGCAAGCACATCGCCCATGTCACCGGACCGGCGAGCTTTGCCGTGGTGCATGCCCGCGCCCAGGCTTACCGCGACGTGCTCATCGAAAACGGCCTGCCGGTCACCGAACCGCTGCTCGGCTCCTGGTCGGAAGCCTGGGGCCACGAAGCGGTGGCGCGGCTGTTCGACGGCAACCGTGAAAAGCCGGATGCCGTCTTCTGCGGCAACGACCAGATCGCGCGCGGCGTCATCGATGCTCTGCGCGAACGCGGCCTCAGCGTTCCCGGCGATGTCGGCGTCATCGGTTTCGACAATTGGGAGATCGTGGCCGAGGCAACACGCCCGCCGCTGACCTCTGTCGACATGAACCTGGTCGCGCTCGGCCGCGAGGCCGGGTTGACCCTGCTTTCGCTGGTCGGCGGCAAGCCCGCCGCGCCGGGCATTCGAAAACTGCCGTGCCGGCTGGTGGTGCGGCAGTCATGCGGCCATCCGCTGGATGGCTGAAGACGAAGCGCCGCGTGATCGGCGCCAAGCCGCGGAGCGCGGCCAACCCTGGAGGAGGAGAACATGAGGAACCTGATTGCCAAACTGGCCCTGGCCGCTGCCGTTCTGGGCAGTGGTCTCGGCACTGCCGCCGCCGAGACGGCCAACATCTGGGTGCGCGCCGACGGCTCGAATTTCATGCCGAGGATCGTCGATGCCTACAACAAGGGGCACACCAACCAGGTCAAGCTGGACATCATCCCCAATGCCGAGATCATCCCGAAATATGGCGCCGCCGCCGCCGGCGGCACGGCGCCCGACGCGCTGTCGCTCGACTTGATCTACACGCCTTCCTTCGCCGCCGCCGGCCAGTTGGAGGACATCACCGACTGGGCCAAGTCCCTGCCCTATTTCGCCAGCCTGTCGCCGGCGCATGTGAAGACCGGCACCTACAAGGACCACATATACGGCCTGCCCTTCTCCGCCGACGCCTCGGTGCTGATCTGGAACAAGAAGCTGTTCAAGCAGGCCGGCCTCGACCCTGAAAAAGGCCCGGCCAACTGGGCCGAGATCGCGGCCGACGCCGAGAAGGTCAACGCGCTCGGCGGCAACATTAAGGGCTTCTACTTCTCTGGCAATTGCGGCGGCTGCAACATCTTCACCTTCACGCCGCTGATCTGGGCGTCGGGTGGCGACATCCTCTCGCAGGACGGCTCCAAGGCGACACTGGACAGCCCGCAACTGCGTGGCGCCATCGATCTCTACCGCTCGATGGTCAAGAAGGATCTGGTGCCGGCAGGCGCGCAGACCGACACCGGCGCCAACTTCTTTGCCGCCTTCGCCGCCGGCAATATCGGCATCTCGCCGTCCGGCGCCTTCGCCATCGGCGCGCTCAACACCCAGTATCCCGATATCGACTACGGCGTCACCTTCCTGCCGGGCAAGGATAGCGGCTGGTCGTCCTTTGCCGGTGGCGACAATTTCGTCGTCACCAAGGGCACCACGAAACTGCCCGTGGTGAAGGAGTTCCTCGACTTCGCCTATTCGCTCGAGGGCCAGACCATCCTCGCCAAATACGGCAGCCTGCCGGTGCGCGGCGACATCGCCAAGGAGGCGCTGAAGGATCTCGACCCGCGCTACCAGATCGCCGCCGAAGCCATGGCCAAGGGCCGCACGCCCTATTCGGTGGTGTTCAACGATCTGATCAACTCCGCCAACGGGCCATGGACGCAGATGATCAATGAGGTCTTCTTCGGCGACGATGTCGACGGCGCCATCGCGAACGCACAAGAGACGATGCAATCGATCATCGACCAGGCGCCGCAGAAATAGCGGACGCCTGCCGGCCGCCCGCCTGTCTCCCTGGGCGGGTGGCCGGCTACCTCCCCCTGGAGCGGAGGAGGACATCGCATCCGTCAATGCAGGGCTATTCTACATGGAAGCTTTGAGACATCCGCTCGGCCTATCCAGCTTGGGTTCCTCGCCCCCGCGAAGTGGGGGAGCGGTGGCTCGGCGAAGCCGAGACGGAGAGGCGGACTGCGCCCTACGAGAGCCCCCTCTCCGTCCGCTTCGCGGCCACCTCTCCCCCGCCTCTGGCGGGGGCGAGGAACCTAAGCTGGAACCCCCTCCCCACAAAGGGGACGGTAGAGCAAGAGCAGAGCAGCCATGACGACCATCACAACCACCACCGCACCACCGCGCGCCAGAAAACTGGTCGGCGCCAGCCGCCAGCAATGGATCGGCCTGCTTTATGTCGCGCCGGCTGTCGCACTGGTCGTCGTCTTCTTCCTGATTCCGCTCGGCATGACGGCGTGGATGTCGCTGCACAACTGGCCCTTGATGGGCGAGCACAGCTATATCGGCCTCGGCAATTATGTCGCCATTCTGCGCGACACCAGGTTCTGGAACGCGCTGCGCTTCACCGCCTATTACACCGTGATCGTCACCATCGCGATCTTCGTGGTGGCGTTTCCGCTGGCGCTGTTCGTCGAACGGCCGCGGCCGCTGACCAACCTCTACCGCACCATGTTCTTCATGCCGGCGGTGGTCGGCTTTGCTTCGGCCAGCCTGCTCTGGTCATGGCTGCTGAACGTCGATTCCGGCCTCTTCAGCCCGGCCGCCTACGATCTCGGCCTGATCGACAAGAAATTCAACCTTTTGGCTACCTTCCAGCCGGCCTTCTGGTCGATCATCGCCATGGTCGTCTGGAAGGTCGCCGGTTTCACCATGATCATCCTGATGGCCGGCCTGCAATCGATCCCGCAGGACCTGCAGGAGGCGGCCGTTATCGACGGCGCCGGTCCGTTCGCCAGGTTCAGGGCCATCACCCTGCCGCTGATGCGCCGCACCCTGGCGCTGGCGCTGATCCTGTCGGTCGCCGGCTCGATCCTCGCCTTCGACCAGTTCTACATCATCCTGCGCGGTGGCCCACGCAACCAGACGCTGACGGCGGTCTACTGGATCTTCAACCAGTCCTTCGTCTCGTTCAAGCTCGGCTATGGTGCCGCGCTCTCGATGGTGCTGCTCGTCGTCCTCGTGGCGCTCAGCCTCGTCCAGCTGTGGCTGCTGCGCAAGCCGGAGGGACTCGACTGATGGCGCAGGCCGCCTCCCGCAACCGCCGGCTCCTGGCCCGCATCGGCGAGCATTCGACCGGCATCATCGCCTCGGTGCTGTTTGCGGCGCCGATCGTGTGGGCGGTGCTGTCGGCCTTCAAGCCGGCACAGGAAGCACGCCTGCCGCCGCTGCCGCCCTGGCCGACATCGGGCTTCTCGCTGGAGAACTATGCCACGCTCAACAGCTTCGGCGACGGGCTCTGGGTCTCGGCGCAAAACAGCATCTATGTCTCGGTGATGACCGTGGTGCTGTCGGTCGCCGTCAGCGTGCTGGCCGGCTACGGCTTTTCGCGGTTCCGCTTTCCGTTCAAGGACCTGTTCTTCATCCTCATCCTGTCGACGATCATGATCCCGTTCCAGTCGATCCTGACGCCGATCTTCCTGGTGCTGACCAAGCTTGGCCTGCACAACACGCTGACCGGCCTGGTCGGCGTCTATGTGACGCTGCAGCTGCCGTTCTCGATCTTCATGATGCGCAACGCCTTCGACGCGGTGCCGCGCGAGATCGAGGAGGCCGCCCGCATGGACGGCGCCGGCAATCTTACAATGCTTTGGAAAGTCATGCTGCCGCTGGTTTGGCCGGGCGTCGTCACCATCGCGCTGTTTGCCTTCCTCGGCGCCTGGAACGAATTCCTCGCCGCCCTCGTGCTGATGACCGACCAGTCCAAATTCACGCTGCCGGTGATGATGACCGCACTGCAGTCGGGCCGCTTCGGCGCCATCGACTGGGGCGCGGTGCAGGCGGGCGTCACCGTGATGATGGTGCCGTGCCTGATCCTGTTCCTCGCTTTGCAGCGCTTCTACATCCGCGGCCTGATGGCCGGGGCCGTCAAATAGAATGGAGTAAGTTCATGACCGCATCGCCATCCGTAAAATCGACCAAGCCCAAGCTCGCCTTCCGCCCGTTGCCGGTGCCGCAGGTCGACGTGCACGGCTTCTGGGGCGATCGCGCCGACGCGGTCGCGACGCGCACTGCCGACATCCTGTATGAGCGCTGCGTCGAGGCCCGCATGCTGGAGCAGATCGATCCGGACCGGCCCTCGCCCGGCATCGTCATCCCCTTCCACTCGCCCTCTCCCGACGAAGCCGACCGCCAGGGCGCGGAATTCACGGGATCGACGGTGACCACGCAGATGTTCTGGGATTCCGATCTCGGCAAGACGATCGAGACCGCGGCCTATTCACTCTACCGGCGCAAGAATCCCGAACTGGAGAAGAAGATCGATGCTGTCATCGACATGTACGGCAGACTGCAGCAGGACGACGGCTATCTCTCCAGCTGGTACCAGCGCATCCAGCCCGGCAAGCGTTGGACCAACCTGCGCGACTGCCACGAACTCTACTGCGCCGGCCATCTGATCGAGGGCGCGGTCGCCTACTACCAGGCGACGGGAAAACGCAAGCTGCTCGACATCATGAGCCGCTATGCCGACCATATCGCTTCGGTGCTCGGCCCCGAGCCCGGCAAGAAGAAAGGCTACTGCGGCCATGAGGAGGTCGAGCTGGCGCTGGTCAAGCTGGCGCGGGTGACCGGCGAACGGAAATACATGGATCTGGCGAAGTACTTCATCGACCAGCGCGGCCAGCAACCGCATTATTTCGACGAAGAGGCGCGCGCCCGCGGCGCCGACCCGAAGACCTATCATTTCAAGACCTATGAATACAGCCAGTCGCACATTCCGGTGCGCGAACAGGACAAGGTCGTCGGCCATGCGGTGCGGGCGATGTACCTCTATTCGGGCATGGCCGACATCGCCACCGAATATGGCGACGACACGCTGCGGGTGGCGCTTGACCGGTTGTGGGACGACCTCACCACGAAAAGCCTCTACATCACCGGCGGGCTCGGCCCGTCGGCGCACAATGAGGGTTTCACCAGCGATTACGACCTGCCCAATGAGAGCGCCTATGCCGAGACCTGTGCCGCCGTCGGCCTGGTGTTCTGGGCAAGCCGCATGCTCGGCATGGGGCCGAACGCCCGCTACGCCGACATGATGGAACGCGCCCTCTACAACGGCTCGATCTCCGGCCTGTCGCTCGACGGCTCACTGTTCTTCTACGAGAACCCGTTGGAAAGCCGGGGCAAGCACAACCGCTGGAAATGGCACCGCTGCCCCTGCTGCCCACCCAATATCGGGCGCATGGTCGCCTCGATCGGCAGCTATTTCTACAGCCTGGCGGACGATGCGCTGGCCGTCCATCTCTATGGCGACTCGACCGCCCGTTTCGACATATCAGGCACACCGGTGAGCCTGACGCAGGTCAGCCGCTATCCCTGGGACGGCGCCGTCGACATCACGCTCGAGCCGCAGGCGCCGGTCGAGTTCACGCTGCACCTGCGCATCCCGGCCTGGAGCGCCGCCGCCGAGCTGAAGATCAATGACGAGGCGGTCAAGCTGGCCGATATCACCAGCGATGGCTACGCCGCGATCAAGCGGACATGGCAAAAAGGCGACCGGCTGCGGCTCGATCTCGAAATGCCGATCGAGCGACTCTACGCCAACCCGCAGGTGCGCCAGGATGCCGGCCGCGTCGCGCTGTCGCGCGGCCCGCTGATCTACTGCGTCGAAGCGACCGACAATGAAAGCCAGCCGCATCGCCTGTCCCTGCCGAGGACGGCCAGCGTCGAAGCCCGGCATCGGCCGGAGCTTCTCGGCGGCGTGGTGACGCTGTCGGCTACGGCACTTGCCGATGCCGCCGACGGCTGGCAAAGCGGGCTCTACAGGCCCGAGCCGCCAGCCACTGCGCAGACGCGCCTGACCGCCATTCCCTATTTCGCCTGGGACAACCGCGAGCCCGGCGAAATGCTGGTGTGGCTCAGGGACGGGTGAACGATGTTTGGTGTATCGGCTGTGGCAACAACCGATCGAATCCCAGTCTCGATTGTTTCCGCGGTTTCGGGCTTTTGGGCCACATAGCGCCGGCGCAGGCGCAGGAATGGCGCCTCGACGCAGGTGTAGCTGAGATAGCCGATCGGGATCATCGCCATGAAGCACAGTGCGGACCAGAAGCATGCGACGTAGAAATTGCTGATGCTCATGACATTCGTGTCTATGAACGCCGCCAATTGCATGACGAAGAACAGGTGCAGAAGATAGATCGAATAGCTGTAGGCCCCCGCCTTCTCCAGGATCTTGAACGGCAGGCTTGTTCGCTTCTTGGAAAAGCTCGTGTCGTAATAGGCGATACCGAACGAATAGGCCGCAGCCTCCAGGGTTGGCAGAATGATCCATATCCAATGGGGCGACGAAAAACGTCCCAGTAGGTAAAATCCGCCGGCGGCATCGAACCACCAGAAGAACCCCGAGAATGCCATGAGAACGGCCAGCGCCAGCCAGTGGCGGTTCTTCGCGTGGGCACGCAGGTGGAAGGCAAGTATGCCGGCCAGGAACTGATCCGCATGCCCTATGATGGTAAAGGACGCTGCCGACTGCACCTCGCCGATCTGCACATACAGCACGGACCTCAGCACAATGGCTGCCGCGATGAACAGTAAAGGCGCGAACACAAACCGCCTGGATGCCATCAGCAAGAACGGCAGCAACAGGTAGAAGTGCGCTTCGATCGTTACCGACCAGCCTCCATTCGAAAGGGTGGGAAGAAGAACCCCCTCGCCAACGCCGGTGAAATACTCATCCAGGGACTGGCCGGCCAGGTACCTGCGGCAAGCCTCGATGCATATCATCACCAGCAGAAGCGGAAGCAACCTGAGTGCCCTGTTGGCAAAGAAGGGCAGGTAGTCGATCTGTTTTCCATCAAGCAGCTTGGCGAACAGATAGCCGGAAAGCGCCATGAACAGTGAAACGCCGGTATGCCCTTCATCGAGAAAACTGAAGACAGGAAGAGCCGGCACGAAGCCATAAGGCACCGGGCCTTCAGGAGACGCATGAAGGAAATGCCAGGTGAAGACCAGGAAAGCCGCCAGGCCCCGAATATGATCCAGCGCTGGATAATGTTCTCCGGTGGAGGATCTCATAGGTGGCCCACGCGCACCGTGTCCCCAGCCGGTGTTCAAGTCATCGTTGGGATAGGACTATTTTCAATTCATTAAATTCTCACTACTTCGACTTCCGAAATCAGAGCTTTGCTTCGCAAAGTGCTTTGGCCTCAAGCATCTTTGGCCTGAAGCGCGTCGCGTCTGAATGGATCAGGCGACCTGCTTCAGGTCTTTGTTTTTATGCCTGTCGCACTCCAAACCGAGGTCACTTTTGGGCGACATGCATTAGGATTTCCTCGGCCACCAACGCCTGCAATTCCCACAGATTGCGGTCGCGGATGCCGCAGGCTTCGAGGTGGCGGATGGTCTCGAACAGATATTCCGCGCCCGAGCCCCAATGGCCGACGGCCGTGGCCAGAGTCGCCGCGATCGCCTGCTTGTCGAGCTTGCCGGCATAACGCGGATTGGCCGGATCGACGACGAAGCCGAGCGCGCGGCATGAGCCGCCTTCGGTTCTGACCTGCAGCCAGCGCGGCACGTTGACGGCGGGCAGGATGGTCATCTCGCGGCGCAGCAGCGCTTCGAGGTTGGCCGCAATCGGTTCCGCGATCTCGAACACCATGCCCTGGCACTGGCCGCCACGATCGAGCGCCATCATCAGGCCGGGCTGCTCGACGGTGCCACGAAAACGCTGCACCGTGAAGCAGAACGACCGGTGCCAGCCCGTCGCCACCGCGCGTTCGCCACCTCTCACCTCGCCGACGGGTTTCCACAGCAGCGAGCCATAGGCAAACAGTTTCACAGGCCCGGCTGGAGCCGTGGCCAGCACCTCGTCGCGGATGCGCGCATAGTCGGCGTCGGTCATGTAGACCATGCCCGGCGTCGGCCCGGCATCCTCGACCGCGCGCATGGTGCGGGCAACGAGGTCCTCGGTCAGCGCCATCGGCGCCCTGCGCGGCGATACGGTGGTAATCGGCTTGTTCATTCTCGCACCCCAGGCATCGCCGCCATGTTGCCCAAGGCAAGGAGATTCTCAAGGGACGACCGGACGCGCGGACTAAAACCCTGAACGGCCACGCCCAACCGCCTGAAAGGATTCGTAAGTATCGACTATCCTACCGCCCCGGCGCCGCGCTCAATTCGCTGCGCCGCCAGGCGGCCGGCGAGATGCCCACCGAACGTTTGAACTCGCGCCCGAAATGATAGACGTCGCAGAAGCCGCAGGCCTCGGCAACTTCGGCCAGCGGCTGGTCGCCTTGCACCAGCAGCGACTGCGCCTGCATCAGCCGCTCGCGCATCAGCCACTGGTGCGGGCTGGTGCGCAGATGTTTCTGGAACAGCCGCCTTATCTGCGAGGCGCCGAGGCCGGTGACAGTGGCGAGATCCGATGCCGTCCAGGCGGAGCCGGGCGCGGTGCGCATCGCGTCGAGTGCGGCGGCAAGCGGCTTCGGCAGATCGTCATTGCCGGCGCCGTTCACCGCGCGGTCGACCAGAAGCAGGAATTCGGCGACCAGCTGGTTGAGGCGCAGGTCGAGCCCGGCGTCACGTCGCCGCAACGCCGCGAACAGTCGCTCGAACCACGGCGCCGGACCGGTGCCTTCCGTAAATACGGTCCGCAATATCCCTTCGCCAAACAATTTGCGCCGCAGGATGGCCGGATCGGGCCCGTCGAGCCTGAACCAGAGCAAGGTCCAGGGATCGGCCGGATCGGCCGCGTGCACATGCGGCGCCTCGTTGGCCATCCACACCAGCTGGTTGGCACGCACCTCCAGCCTTTGCCCCAGCGTCTCCACGAAACCCCGGCCCGACAGGCAATAGAGGATGTCCTGTCCGGGATAGACGGGCCGTTCGATGCGGTAATCGGGTGCGGCGGCGACCTTGCCGGCGCGCAGCACGCTGAACGCCGTGCGTGTCCATCCGGCCGCCGGCACATAGTGGAAACTCTCGAGAACCGACGTCTTTGCCATGATGCGCGTTTTATACAAAATGAGTGCCTTGCTGTCCATTTTGTTCGCTGTCCGGCGTCGCTATGGTCGCTCTCAAGAGGACGGGATTTCGGCGGCAGAGGCCGGATCCCCCGAGTTTTGCGGGCTTGCCAGGCGCCTTGCGCTGGCAGCGGCCCCGACAGACCAGGGAGGCAAGACGATGTTGGCGATGACCAAGCAGGAAACCGAGCTCTATGCCCGCGACGGGTACATTATCCGCAGGGGGCTGCTGAGCGTCGCGGAAGTGGAGGATTTCCGTGACCACGCCCGCAAGCAGCTCGAGGCCGAGAACAAGAGCGGCGCCGTGATGGCCAAGGGCGACAAGGAGGGCAAGACCACCCTTCTGAAGATGTGGACCAAGGCCGAAGACGACAAATACGGTCTTCTGGCCCGCGACGAGCGCATGGTCGATCTGGCCGAGGCCGCCGTCGGCAAGCCGATCTACCTCTACAGCCACAAGATGACGATGAAGCAGCCCAACGAGGGCGGCGCCTGGGAATGGCACCAGGATTTCGGCTACTGGTACAATTACGGCTGCCTGGCGCCGGAGATGATGAGCATCTATGTCGCGCTCGACAAGGCGACCCGCGAGAACGGCTGCCTGCAGGTGCTGAAAGGCACGCACAAGCTCGGCCGTCTCAATCACATCCGGGAGAACGACCAGACCAATGTCGAGCAGGAGCACCTGGATGCGGCGCTGAAGCGCTTCGAGCACATCTATGTCGAGATGGAAGCCGGCGACGCGCTGATCTTCGACGGCAATCTGCTGCACCGCTCCGATGCCAACCGTTCGGACACCTATCGCTGGGGCTACATCTGTTCCTACAACGCGGTCGAGAACGCGCCGTTCAAGAAGGTGCGCGACTACGGAAATTTTGACGAGATGCACAAGGTGCCGGCCGGCTCCTTCCGCAAGGCGTCCTGACGCTGCAAACACAGGGCATGGGCGGTCAGCCCCCGCCCCGGCCATGATCCAGGGAGCCGGCACCGGATTCCCGAAAAATCATGACCAAACAGGGAGATAGAGCCTGATCCTGAATCAATTCGGGACCGGCTCTGAAGCAACGGCCCGCGCACGAGCTCGGCTCGGGTCGATGAAACGGAGGAGTGGCCACGCTGGTGAGGACCGGCGGGCCACGCGCAGGGAGGATGCTGTATGGCCGATGCGGTCAGGACCGGCGCGCGCGCGCCAGCCACGGACCGGTTCACGATGGCGCGGCTGTTGCGGGCGCGCGAGGCAGGCGTGTTCATCGCGCTGCTCGTGCTGTGCCTGTTCCTGTCCTTCGCCACCGATGGATTCCTGACTTCGCTGAACCTGCTCAATGTCGGGCGCCAGATCTCCTTGCTCGGGATCATGGCGGTCGGCATGACGTTTGTGCTGATCGCCGGCGAGGTCGACCTGTCGGTCGGCTCGACCTACGCGTTCTCAGGCCTTGCCACCGGCATGCTGATCATTGCCGGCTGGGCGCTGCTGCCGGCGATCGGTGTCGGCTTGCTCACCGGCGTCGCCATCGGCCTCATCAACGGCGTGCTTTCCACCTATGGCCGCCTGCCCTCGCTGATCGCCACGCTCGGCATGCTGTCCATCGTGCGTGGTGCGGCCCTCATCCTGACCAACGGCCAGCCGGTGACCGTCAACGCTCGCAACGGCGCACTGCCCGAGGTTCTGCAGACCTTCTCCTTCATCGGCCAGGGCTACCTGTTCACCATCATCCCGATGCAGCTGGTGTTCTTCGTCATCGTCGCCGTGCTGGCCTGGATCGTGCTGTCCTTCTCCAATTTCGGCTTTCGGGTCTATGCCGTCGGCGGCAGCGCCAAGGCCGCGCGTGTCTCCGGCATCTCCGTCAACAAGGTCAAGATATCAGCCTTCATCCTGATGGGCGTGCTCGCCGCCCTCGCCGGCATTCTGGGCCTGGCCTTCCTGCCCTCCAGCCAGGCCGGGCGCACCGGGCTCGGCCTGGAGCTCGACGTCATCGCCGCCACCATCGTCGGCGGCGCCTCGCTGTCGGGCGGCGAAGGCACCATCCTCGGCACCATTCTGGGCGTGCTGATCATCGGCGTCATGCGCAACGGCCTGGTGCTGCTGGGCGTGTCGCCCTTCGTGCAGGAACTGATGATCGGCCTGGTCATCATCATCGCGGTCGGCATCGACAAATGGAGCACGCGCCGAACGGGTTAAGTGCAGAAAACAGAAGCAATCAGAACCAAAAAGGGAGGACTATCCATGAACATCAGACACGTCATTCTCGCAGCCACGCTCGGTCTGTTTCCGCTGTCGGCGCACGCCGAATCCAAGCTCGCCGATTTTACGCTGGCGCCTCGCATCAAGGCCAAGATCGATGCCGGCCAGCCGCTCGACATCTACGTTTCCTACCATGACGTCTCCAACGAATTCGCGCCGTTCATGAAGGCCGGCGTCGAGCGCGCCGCCAAGGAGGACAAGGTCGGCGCCCAGTTCATCGGTCCGGTCGGCGCCGATGCCGACGGCCAGATCTCGGAGATCGAGACGCTGATGGGCAAGATGGACGGGCTGGCGATCTCCTCCGTCTCCACCGACGCGTTGGCGCCGGTGATCGACCGCGTCATCGCCGCCGGCATCCCGGTCGTCACCTTCAACACAGACAACCCGGAGAGCAAGCGCCTGGCCTTCGCCGGCCAGGATCTCGTCCAGTCCGGCCGCGAGGCCGGCAAGCTGATGGCCAAGGTACTGGGCGGCAAGGGCAAGGTGATGATCACCACCATCGACGCCGCCGCGCAGTGGTCGCTCGACCGCGAGAAGGGCGCGCGTGAGGCGCTGAAGGCCGAATCCGGCATCGAGGTGGTCTCGACGCTCAACACCGGTACCGACCCGCAGAAGATCTATGCGGCGATCGAGAACGCCATGCTCGCCAATCCGTCGATATCAGGCGTCTTGTCGCTCGAATGCTGCTCGACACCCGCCGCAGGCACCTGGGTGGAACGCAACAAGGCCGCCGACAAGGTCAAGGTGGTCGGCTTCGACCTGCTCGACCAGACGGTGCAGCTGGTCCAGGACGGCAATGTGAATGCGACGATCGACCAGGCGCCGGAGAAGCAGGGCTTTGCCGCGGTCGACCTGATCGTGCAGTTCCTCAAGGGCCAGCCTATCAACAATGTCGACACCGGCGTCGGCATCTACACCAAGGAAAACATCGCCGAGGTGGCCAAGAAGTAACAAGCCCGCGTGAAGCGGCTGCCGGCCTTTGCCGGCAGCCGCTCGGCGCCAGCCAGCCAATGACAGAGCAACAGACCCCTGCCCCCATCGTCGAGATCTCCGGACTGACCAAGCGGTTCCCCGGCGTGCTGGCGCTCGACCGCATTTCCGTCGGCTTCCGCGCCGGCGAGGTGCATGCCGTCATCGGCGAGAACGGCGCCGGCAAATCGACGCTCATGAACATCCTGGCCGGCGACCTGCAGCCGGACGGCGGCGAAATCCGCATCGACGGCAGCCGCGCCACCATTGCCTCGCCGCTGGCCAGCCGCGCCGCCGGCATCACCGTGGTCTACCAGGAACTGGCGCTCTGCCCGACGCTGACCATCGCCGAGAACATCATGATGTCGGACATGGCGGCGCGCTCGCCGCTGTCCTTCGTGCCGCGCGACCAGATGCGGCGCGAGGCGCGCGCGGCACTGACGCGTCTCGGCATGAGCGCGCTCGATCCAGACACCAGAGTCTCACGCCTGTCGGTGGCCGAGATGCAACTGGTCGAGATCGCCGGCGCCATCCGCCAGCGCGCCCGCGTGCTGGTGCTCGACGAACCCAATTCGGCGCTGTCCAAGCGCGAAAGCGAGCGGCTGTTCGAGATCGTCAAGCAATTGCGCGGCGAAGGCGTCACCGTCATCTACGTCTCGCATCATCTCAAGGAAGTGCTCGATCTTGCCGACCGCGTCACCGTGATGCGCGACGGCCGCACCATCGAGACCATCCACAATGACGGCGTGTCGGAAGACCGGCTGATCCGCGCCATGGTCGGCCGCGATCTCGACACGGCGGCGCAATGGTCGCTGCAACCGGAAGCGCGCTCGGATGACGCGGCAATCGTGCTGTCTGTCGAAAAACTGACCGCGCCGGGGCTGGACAGGCTGAGTTTTCATGCCCGCGCCGGCGAAATCCTCGGCATTGGCGGCCTGCCGGATTCCGGCAAGGACATGCTGGGCGAAGCGCTGTTCGGCCTGTGCCAGCGCAGCGGCCGCGTCACCATAGACGGCAAGGAATTGCGCGCCGCCGACCCGCAAGCCTCGATCCGCAACGGCATGGCGCTGGTGCCGGCCGACCGGCGCGGCGCCGGTGCGCTGTTGTCGATGAGCGTCGCCAACAATGTCGTCTCAGCCTCGCTGCCGCGCTTCTCGATGGCCGGCTTCATGCGGCGTGGTGCCGTGCGCCGCGAGGCCCGCGCACAGGTCGCCCGGCTCGACGCGCGCATTTCACATCTGAGCCAAAAGCTGGCCACCTTGTCGGGCGGCAACCAGCAGAAAATCATCCTCGGGCGCAGCCTGGTCACCAACCCGCGCGTGCTGGTGCTGCACGAGCCGACGCGCGGCGTCGATGTCGGCGCCAAGGCCGAGATCTACGCCATTTTGCGCGGCATCGCCGGCGAAGGCGTGGCCGTGGTGATGATCTCGTCGGAGATCCCCGAGTTGATCATGAACGCCGAACGCGTTCTGGTGCTGCGCAATGGCGGCATATCGGGCGAGCTGACCGGAGCCGGCATCAACGAGGAAGCGATCCTGGCGCGCGCCATGGCGTCCTGAACGAGGCATTGATGAGCACACCCAGAATTACCATCGTCGGCAGTTTCGCGGTCGGCCTGACCATGCGGGCGCCAAAACTGCCGATCTTCGGCGAGACGATGCTCGGCACCGATTTCGACATGGGCGCCGGCGGCAAGGGCTCCAACCAGGCGGTGGCCACCGCAAGGCTGGGCGCACGTTCTGCGCTGGTCGCCATCATCGGCACCGACAAGCTGGCCGGCATCGCCACCGACCTCTATGCCGCCGAGGGCGTCGATGCGAGCCTGGTCACGACGAGAACCGAACGCGCCACCGGCGTCGGCTTCATCATCCTCAACGACAAGGGTGAGAACTTCATCATCCTCGACATGGGCGCCAACGAGCTGATGGATGCCGCGACCGTCGACGCGGCCGAAGAGCGCATCGCGCAAAGCGATGTCGTCATGACCGTGCTTGAAGTGCCGATCGCGGCCGCCGCCCGCGCCATGCAGC
This sequence comes from Mesorhizobium loti, assembly GCA_014189435.1. Classification (NCBI taxonomy): domain Bacteria; kingdom Pseudomonadati; phylum Pseudomonadota; class Alphaproteobacteria; order Hyphomicrobiales; family Phyllobacteriaceae; genus Mesorhizobium; species Mesorhizobium loti. The sequence goes on along the minus strand of CP050293.1, from coordinate 1,058,135 downwards.
TTGGCCGCAAGCATGGCGCCCGCACCATCCTCAATCCGGCGCCGGCGCGCCAGCTTCCCGACACCATATTCGCCAATGTCGATTACCTCACCCCCAACGAGAGCGAATTGCGCATCCTGCTCGGTCTGCCGGCCGACGATCCGCGCTCCTCGCGCGAACTCGCCGGCGAACTCCGCCGCCGCGGCATGCGCAACGTGGTGGTCACCTTAGGCCGCAGCGGCGCGCTGATCCTCACCGACGAGCTCGACGTCATGGTGCCGGCCGTGCAGGTCGCCGTGGTCGACACCACCGGCGCCGGCGACGCGTTCAACTCCGGCTTCGCGGTGGCGCTGGCCGAAGGCCGCGACATCGTCGACGCGGTGCGCTTCGGCGTCGTCTGCGGCGGCATCGCCTGCACAAGGCTCGGCGTCATTCCGGGCCTGCCCGAGCGGGCACAGGCCGACGCGCTCTACGCCGAAGCAATGAAGACAACTTGGAAGGAAACGAGATGAACCGAAACCGGCTGCTCAACGCCGAACTGTCGCATGCCATCGCCTCGATGGGCCATGGCGATTTAATGATCGTCTGCGATGCGGGCTTTCCGATCCCGTCGAGCGCCTGGCGCATCGACCTTGCCATTTCGCCCGACGTGCCCGACCTCGAAACCGTGCTGGCGCCGATCGCCGCCAACCTGATCGCCGAGCGCGTCGGTTATGCCGACACGCTGCCGGTGCACAACGCGCCGCTGCTGGCCAAGCTGAAGCGGCTGTTTCCCGACGCCGATTTCGAGACCACGACGCACGAGACCATCCTCGGTGAGATGGCGGCCAAGGCCAAGGTCATCGTGCGCACCGGCGCCTTCGATCCGTGGGGCAACATCCTGCTCTATTCCGGCGTCGACGTGCCGGCCTGGTTCTCCAAGCCCGGCGTCGTCGCGCCCGACTACTATGCCAAGAAGCTGAAGGGCTGAGATGCCGCGCATCTTCGACTTCGGCGGCCGCGAGGTCGAGCGCAGCGTGACGGTCGCGAGCCTGAGGGCGCTCAAGGGCAGCGGCCGGCATGCCGCCCAGGTGACGGCCGAAACCGCCGAAGAGGCAGCGGCGGCCGAGGCCGCCGGCATCGAGATGGTGGTCTGCCGCGCCGCCAACGTGCCCCGCGTGCGCGAGGGATCGCGCCGTGTCTTCGTCACCGCCGCGCTCGGCTTCGCTGACGCGGTGACATCGGACGAAATCCTGCGCACCGCCTTCTCCGCCATCACATCGGGCGCCGACGCCGTCATCACCGGGCGCGGTCTCGATACCGTGCGTATGCTCGCCAACGAACAGATCCCCGTCATGGGCCATCTCGGCTTCGTGCCGCGCAAATCCACCTGGGTCGGCGGCATCAGGGCCGTCGGCAAAACATCAGCCGAGGCGCTCGACTTGTGGGACCGTTTTCGCCGGCTGGAAGACGCCGGTGCCTTCGCCGTCGAATGCGAGATCATCGCGGCGCAGGTGATGGCCGAGATCAACCGCCGCACCTCGCTGGTCACCGTGTCGCTCGGCTCGGGCACTAAGGCCGATGTAATCTTCCTGTTCACCTCGGACATTTGCGGCGAGAGCGCCCGCCTGCCCCGCCATGCGCGCGCCTGGGGCAATCTGGCCGTGTTGCAGCAAGCCGTCAGGGACGCGCGCGTCGAAGCGTTGTCGGGCTTCCGCAACGAAGTCGCCGGCGGCAGCTATCCCGCCGACGCCGAAGTCGCCGGCATCGAACAGACCGAACTTGACGATTTTCGCGAGCGGCTTGAGGCGGAACGAGATTAGACGGTCCCAGGGCGGACCATCCTCGCCACTCTACGACACCAGCGGCATCGGCACCTCGAGCCCTTCGATCAGCGCGTCGCGAAACAGCGCGATCGGGCGGCTCAGCCGTCCGGCCGGCGGGCGGTGCAGCAGCCATGCGCGCACTTGCGGCTTGAAGTCGGGGCAGTCGATCACCTCGACCGCATCGCGCCAGCGGCTGTCGGCGAAGGCGCCCGGCGTAACGATGCCGATGCCGTGGCCGCGCGCCACCAGCGACATTCTGAGGTCGACGCTGAGCGCCTCCACCCCGACCTGGAACGGCAGCCTGAGGGCGTCGAAACTCTGGCGGATGAAAGCGCGAAAACCACAGCCGTTTTCGTTCATCACCCAGGCAAAGCGCGACAGCGAGGCTAGATCGGCGGGCTTCGGCACACCGAGGCCGGGTGATGCGACCAGCAGCACCGACTGCACGCCGAGATCGTCGCAGACCAGTTCGTCGGGTGGCGCCAAACCCTCGGCGAGGCAGACCGCCACCGCGTCGAGTTCGCTGCGCGCCACCTGCTCCACCAGCCTCGGCGACCAACCGGAGGTGATGCGCAGGGTCAGCTGCGGAAAGGCAGCGCGCAGGCTGTCGAGCGGCAGCGCCAGGGCGGCATCGGAGAGATAGGGCATGATGCCCAGGCGGAACTCGCCCTTGACCTCGCCTTGCGGCGACACGCCGGCCCTAAGATCCTCGAGCGAACGCAGCACGCGCCGGCCATGCTCATAGGCCTCGCGGCCGGAGGCGGTCGGCTTCAACGGCTTCGACTGGCGGTCGAGCAGCGCTGTCGCCAGCCCGTCCTCAAGGTTCTGGATGCGCCGCGTCACGCCCGGCTGGGTAAGGTTGAGCCTTGCCGAGGCGCCGACGATCGAGCCGGTCTCCACCACGGCGATGAAGGCTTCGAGGTCATGGATATTCATGCGCATCTCGCATAATCATTATCGAATTGATTGAATTGTAGCATGATAATGCTTTGGCATAAAGTCCTCGCACGATATGCAAATCCTTGAGGACGTTATGCTCGATACCCCAGTGCTCGATACCAATGACGGCCGGATGGCCGGGCCGGCTGCGACCATCACCGGCCCACAGACGCTGCTGTTTGCCACCGCCGTCGGCATCATCGTCACCAACCTGTTCGCCCCGCAGACGCTGGTCGGCCTGATCGGGCCATCGCTCGGCGCCGGTGCCGCGAGCGTCGGCTTCGTCGCCATGGCCACCCTGCTCGGCTATGCCGCCGGCCTGTTCTTCCTGGTGCCGCTCGCCGACCTTGCCGAAAACCGCACCCTGATCCTGCGCATGCTGGCCGCGGCGGCATTGGCGGCTGGCGTCGCCACGATGGCGCCCACCGCCGTCTCGCTGCTGATCGTCCTGTTCGTCCTCGGCGCCGCCTGCTCGGCCATCCAGATCCTGGTGCCGATCGCCGCCTCGATGGCGCCGCCCGGCGAGGCCGGTCGCGTGATCGGTGATGTCATGAGCGGGCTGATGGTCGGCATCCTTTTGGCGCGGCCGCTGGCCAGCCTGATCGCCGATGCCTGGGGCTGGCGAGCCTTTTACGGACTCAGCGCCGCGGCCCTGGTCGTACTGGCTTGCGTGCTTGCCTTCGCCTTGCCCCGTCGGCGCCCGGCAGTGCGATCGTCCTATGGCGCGCTGATCGCTTCGCTGTTCGACCTGCTGCGCGACGAGCCGGTGCTGCGGCGCCGCGCGCTGACGGCGGCGCTGGTGATGGCAGCCTTCAGCCTGTTCTGGACGGCGGTGGCGCTACGCCTCGCCCAGCCGCCTTTCGACCTCGGCCAGCGCGGCATCGCGCTGTTCGCACTGGTCGGTGCCGGGGGTGCTGTGGTCACGCCCCTGTTCGGCCGCGCCGGCGACCGCGGCTGGACGCGCCCGGCGACCATCGCCTGCCATCTCGTGCTGATCGGCGCGGTGGCACTTGCGGCCTGGGCCGGCTCGGCTGAATCCGGAACCGGATGGTCGCTGGTGCTGATGGGCGCCAGCGCCGTGCTGCTCGACATCGGCGTCACCGGCGACCAGACGCTCGGCCGCCGCGCCGTCAACCTGCTGCAGCCGAACGCGCGCGGCCGTCTCAACGGCCTGTTCGTCGGCATCTTCTTCATCGGCGGCGCCGTCGGCTCGATGCTCGCCGGCATCGCCTGGGCCTGGGGTGGCTGGCCCGAGGTCTGCGCCATCGCCGCCGCCTTCGGCTTTGCCGCCCTGCTGGTCGACTGGATCGCCGGGCCGGAGTGACCGGCCGGAACCAGGCCTGCGAACCCCGCCATCATGTCGAGATTCCCTTGGCCGTGCCTAACGCTACGGAACGAGATCAAATCTGATGCGTTCTATGTGGTTGGGAGGGAGCCATGAACGATACGCCGGCAACGCCCATCGGCAGGCCGCTTTCGTCGGGCGAACTGGTCACCGTGATGTCGCATTTCCACCGCGCCGAGATTGCTCGCATGGCCGGTTGGCGCGACCGCCTCGACCGTACGAGCAATTGGGCAATCACCGTTGTCGCCGCCATGCTGTCGGTGTCGCTGTCGACGGCCAGTGCCCATCACGGCGTGCTGCTTTTCGCCATGCTGCTGGTGCTCCTTTTGTTGTGGATCGAGGCGCGCCGCTACCGCTTCTTCGATGTCTATCGCGCCCGTGTGCGCCAGTTCGAGCGCCACTATTTCGCTCAGATCTTCTCGCCGCAGCCGGACTTCGCTTCTGACTGGCTGCTGATTGTCGGCGAAAGCCTGCGCGCGCCGAAATTCCTGGTCTCGCAAAGGGTGGCATTGGCGCGGCGTTTGCGCCGCAACTACCTGCACATGATGCTGATCCTGCTCCTCGCCTGGATCCTCAAACTGTCGACGCCGAGCCTGATCGATCAAGCTGTGCCGCCCGGCTTTGTCGGCACATTGCGCGAGGCCGTCAGCGCCGCCGCCCTCGGTCCCATTCCGGGTGCAGCCATTGTCGCCGTGGTTGCGCTCCTCTACGCCGGCCTCCTGGCGGCTGCCTTCCTGACGCCTGGCGACGACGGCGAACTCTCCTTCGGCGACGTCCATGTTTAGAAAGAAGCGGTTGAAGAAAATCATTGTCAGACAATGAGATAAAGCCCCGACCTGATTCAGTTCCGAATGGGTGTTTGCGCATCCGCTTTGCAAATCGTCGCCCCGATGCCATTTCTATCCGAGGCTGCCGGGGACCGACTCACCGGCCGGAGGTATCAGTGACGCAGCGAAGCGGCAGCGCCGACCTGCCGCTGCATGGCGGGCGGGTTCCGAAATGGCTGGGCGATCGCATGACGCGCCTGGGCGCGGTGCTGTGCGAAGCCATCATCCACCACTATGGCCGCGACGAGTTGCTGCGCCGGCTGGCACATCCGTTCTGGTTCCAGTCCTTCGGTGCGGTGATGGGCATGGACTGGCATTCCTCCGGCATCACCACCAGCGTCATCGGCGCGCTGAAGCGCGGGCTGACACCGCTGTCGGGCGAACTCGGCATCCATGTCTGCGGCGGGCGCGGCACCCATTCGCGCAAGACGCCGCATGAACTCGAGGCGATCGGCGAGCGTGTCGGCTTCGACGGCAAGGCTCTGGCCACGGCCAGCCGGCTGGTCGCCAAGGTCGACAGCGCCGCCGTGCAGGACGGCTTCGATCTCTATCTGCACGGCTTCATCGTCACCGACGACAGCCATTGGGTGGTCGTCCAGCAAGGCATGAACGGCGACAGCAAACTGGCGCGCCGCTACCACTGGCTCTCGGAAGGCCTGAAAAGTTTTGTCGACGAGCCGCATGCGGCAATCGAGGGCGAGCGGCAGGGCGAGATCGTCAACCTCACCGATCACCGCGCCGAGGCCTCGCGCAGCGGCCAGCTGGATCTGTTGCGCCAACTCGGTCCAGACAGGATCGTGCACGAGTTTGCGGCCATCGAACCGTCGGCAAGGCCGCAATCCGCGCAGCCGATGCTGCCCAATCTGATCATGCCCGCCCATCATGATGTGCGCGAAAGCAATATCGTCATGCGCCGCCTGCACGGCAACATTTCCGCGGCGATCGAAAGCGGCCCGGCGGACTTTCCCGAACTGCTGCTGGTGCCCGGCGTCGGCGCGCGAACGGTGCGAGCGCTGGCGATGGTGGCCGAGGTCGTGCATGGCGCGCCGTGCCGCTTCTCCGACCCAGCGCGGTTCTCACTGGCGCATGGCGGCAAGGACCGGCATCCCTTTCCGGTGCCGCTGAAAGTCTATGACGAGACCATCGCGGTGATGAAATCGGCGGTCCGCAAGGCAAAGCTCGGCAATGAGGAGGAGCTTGGCGCCCTGCAACGGCTTGACGGCCAGTCGCGACGGCTGGAGCGCTACGTCACCGGGCCGAGCCTGAAGGAGATCGTCGCCGGTGAGTTCGACCGGTCGCACCAACTCGGCGGCCGCAGCGTCTTCGGCTGGGAACCGCCTCCCGCCGACGCCCCGGCGCCGTCCCAAGACTTTGTCAGTGACGATTTTGCCGGCAGCCCCAAAGACATAGGCGTCAAGCGACATTAGTGGATGGTTTGCACCACCGGCCCTAGAGCAATTCCAGGAAAAGTGTGAAACGGTTTTCCGTCCGGAATTGCGTCGAAACAAAGGGTTAGATGCCGAAAAACTGCTTGCCGATCATGTAGCCCAGCACCGCCGCGACAAGCGGGAACAGAGCTGGTGCGGCCTTGCTGAACATAGAGGCTTTGGCATCCTTTGGCGGCATGTAACGTGCGTTGCCGAGATTCTTGGTCATGGCTTGCCTTAGGTTCGGAATGATCATTAGCAGATGCTGATTAACGCATGGCCGCATTAACGGCCCAATAGGAAATCAGCTCGGATCAGATACAAATGCTAATGATCGGGGCGTGGGCCGGCAAAGAATGTGCTGCCCTGTTCAGCGGCGCTGAAAGAGATCCAGCATGACTGGCGCGCGTTGTTTCGCGCCAAGCGGGAAAAGACCGTTCTTGAACAAGAAGATGGCGTCGGACCTCGATTCAACGAATGAACGCCGTCCTATCCGCCGAGATAGAGCCGGTGCAATTCGTCCGGCGACTTGAGCAACTTCATGCAGTCGCCATCATGGACGACGCGGCCTCGGCGCATGACATAGGCGCGGTTGCCAATCGACAGCGCGAGGGCGGCGAACTGCTCGACCAGCAGCACCGCAAGTCCGTTGTCCGCAAGCTTGCGGACAGCCGTCATCAGCCGGGTGACGATAACCGGCGCCAGACCCGCCGACATCTCGTCGATCAACAGCACCTTGGGCCGCGTCAGCAAGGCGCGCGCGATGACCAGCATCTGCTGCTCGCCGCCCGACAGCAGGCTGGCCCTGACCGTGCGGCGCTGCACCAGCTCTGGGAACAGCGCATAGGCTTCGGCGATGTCGGCGGCCGGATGCAGACTGACCTTGAGGTTCTCTTCGGTCGTCAATTGCCGGAACACCGTGCGTCCCTGCTCGACATGGGCAAGTCCTTCGCGCGAGCGCACGCCCGGCCGGGCCTTGTGGATGTCGCGGCCATCGATGGCAATCGAGCCGCCGGCGACCGGGATGATGCCCGACAGACCTTCGAGCAGCGTCGTCTTGCCAGCACCATTGGCGCCGAGCACGACGCTGATGGCGCCGCTTTCGACCGATATGTCGACCGCCGACACGACGGGCAATTCGCTGCGGTTGATCGACAGGTTGGATACGACGAGCTTGCTCATGCGGCCACGCTCTCTTCCTCGATGCCGAGATAGGCTTTCTTCACCGAACCCTGATCGAGCACCTTGGCCGGCGGGCCGGATGCGATGACGCGGCCGAAGTCAAGCACGGTGACATCAGAGCACACCGCCCGCACCAGATCCATGTCGTGTTCGACCAGCAGCACCGCCGAGCCGAACAGTTTTGGAATCTCGGCGATGCGTTGCCCGAGCCGCACGGTCTCCTCATGCGACTGACCGGCGGCCGGCTCGTCGAGCAGCACCACAGCCGGGCGCGCCGCGACCACCCCGGCGACGTCGAGCAAGCGCCTGGTGCCGGCGTCGACCGAGACAACAAGCGTCTCCGGATCGGGACAATCCAGCCAGCCGAGGATCGCTTTTGTCTCGCTCGCCGACAGGCCCTTGGCGGCCAGCGCCAGATAGCCGCCGACGGTGAGTTCCGGCGCAATGCGGTTGGTCTGCCATGTGCGGCGCACACCCTCGCGGGCGCGCAGATGCGCCGGCATCCCTTCGAGCGGCTTGCCGCCGAGCGTGATGCTGCCCTCGTATCTCGACAGGAAACCGGCGACGGCGTCGATGAAGGTCGACTTGCCGGCGCCGTTGGGGCCGATCAGCCCGGCGACGGTGCCGGCGGCCACCGTCAGGCTGACGCCGTCGAGCGCCACGACGCTGCCATAGCGCACCGTGAGCTTGTCGATGCTAAGCGCGGGGCCAGCCGGGCGCACAACCGCCGCCGGCAGGTCGCTTGCCGGCACTGAGGCGGCCACCTTCACGCGCGCCGGCAACAGTTTGCGCAATTGCCGACGAAAGGTCTCGCTCATCGTCTCGCCCGTCGACAGCGCCTGCGTGGCGCCGATGGCAAACAGCACATTGCCGATGTCCTGCGGCAGGTCGAGCCGGCGCAGGATTTCCGGGAACATGACGACCAGCAGGCCGCCGATGATGGCGCCTTCGGCGAAATGCGCGCCGGTCATCACCGCCACGGCATACAAGGAAAGCGACTGCATCATGCTGAAGTTTTCCGAGACCAGCGTGCCGAGATAGCCGGCCAGCAGCCCACCCGAAATGCCGGCGACGAAGGCTGAGATGGCGAAGGCCGACAGCTTGGCGGTGGCGATGCTGACGCCATGCGCGGCCGCGGCGCGTTCGGAGTGCCGCACCGCCAGCCAGGAGGCGCCGAGCCGAGAGCGGCTGAGGAATTCCAGCGCGACCGCGATGACCACGTAAAACAGCAGAACGAAGACGAAATAGCCCTCGTCGCTGTCGAACAGCTCCGGCCGCGGCACCTGCAGGAAGTCGGTCTGGCCGGGATAGGTCATGGTCGCCAGGATGGTGTCGAAAGCGGTGGCGAAGGACAGCGTGACGATGGCAAGGTTGATGCCGCGCAGCCTGAGCGCCGGCAGGCCGATGGCAACCCCGAGCGGCACCGCCGCCATCCCGCCGATGAAGATCCAGACGGCCAGGCCGCCCGGCGCCTCGGTAAGGTTGAGATAGCCGACGGTCCAGGCGCCGACGCCGGCAAACGACATCTGGCAAAGCGCGATCATGCCGGTGCGGCCGGCAACCAGGCCAAGGCTCTGCAGCGCCACGCCGGTGATCAGCACCGAGGTGGCCAAAAACACCCAGTAGGACGGCAGCAGCCCGGCGATGATGCCGCCGAGGAGGATCGCCGCGACGACGACCACCATGGATGCCCGAATGCTAGCGCGCTTCATCCCAGCGGGCCTCCCGTTGCGACCACAAGAGAACGGCAAGCACGACCAGGAACGGGATGGCGCTGCGGTACTGGCTGATGCTGTCGACCGAACTTGCCATGCCTTCGACGAGGCCAAGCACGATGCCGCCGGCCAGCGTCCGCCAAAAACTGCGGAACAGGCCGACAAGGGCCGCGGCCAGCGCCGGTACGGCCAGCAGGCTGAGCGTCATGAAATTCGGCGAGCGCTGCGGCGCGATGATCATCAGCGCGAAGGTGGTGAAAGCGCCGGTCATGCCCCAGACCAGCAGCGACAAAAGCTGCACCCTGATGCCGAGCAGTTCGGCCGCCATCGGCCGGTCGGCCAGGGCGCGCAGATTGAGCCCGACCTTGGTGTTGTTGAGGAACAGGTCGGCGAGGATGGTGAACAGCGCCGCCAGCCCGATCGTCAGCACCGAAGCGATCGTCACCTCGACGCCGGCCATACGGAAGGCGGAGCCGGGAAACAGCTCGGGCATGTTGTGCGGATGCTGGCCGCCGGTGAGCCGCAGCCCGATGGCGATGATGCCGACCAGCAGCGCCACGGTGACCGCCGCCTTGGTCGAAGCGCTGGCCTCGCCAAACCATCTGGTCATGATGTAACCGATCAGAACGCCGACCACCGTGCCGGCCGCTATACCGGCGACCACCGACGGCCAGATCGGGAAACCGGCTTCGTAGAGCGCGATAAGCACGAAGGTTCCGGCCGTGCCGATCGCGGCGCCGGTGAAATTGACCACGGCGACCAGCCGGTAGGTGAAGACGGCGCAGACGCCGAGCAGGGCATAGGTGCCTCCGGCTGTCAGCCCCGCCACGGCGGATGTGAGCAATGCGTTCATCAGATATCCTGGATTGGAAAATGAGCGGCGGGTCCGCCGCCCTGTAGAGGCCAGCGCCGCCCCTCAATGCTGGCCGGACGCTCTCCCCGTATGGAGACAAAGAGAGGTCCGGTCGGCCGATGAGGGGCGGCGCCAACGCCCGGGAGGATGCTCACTTGGCCTGCGGCAGCACGACCCAGTCCGGCGTCTCGACCGTCCAGGCGCCCTTTTCCAGCTTCATCACCTTGGTCGCCTGCATCGGCGAGTGGACCTTGGCGGTGCCGAAAACGTAAGCGCTGCCGGACAGCGGATTGGCGATCGGCTGCATCTCGTGCAACGCCTTGGTCACGCTCTCGCGCGTCACCTCGCCGTCAATCGACGCCACCACCTTGAGGAACAACTGGGCGGCGAGATAGCCGCCTTGCGAGAAGGCGGTCAGCGGCCGGCCGGCCTTCTGCATGTCGGCGGCCCATTGCGCGTTGGCGGCCGAGCTCTTCTCGGTGAAGGGTTCCCATTCGGTGCCGACATAGATCGGCTGCCTGGTGTCGGCGAGCGCCGAGGCGACCTGCTCGGTATAGCCCGGCGCCAGGAACAGCCAGTTGATGCCGGTGATCTTCTGCGCGTCGACGGTCTTGATCAGCTGCACCACTTGCGGCTCGACCTGGTTGGTCAGCACCGCGTCGCAGCCGGCATCGCGCGCCTTGATGACATAGGGCGTCAGGTCGCCCTGGAAGGGCAGTGTCAGGTCGATGAGATGGATCTTCTTGCCGGAAATCTTTTCCCAGTTCTCGATCGCCTTCTTGTAGGCTTCCCGGGTGCCGCCGATGATAATGAAGAAGGCGCACAGCTTCTCGCTCTTCAGTTGGTTGGTGGCGTACCAGGCCATCGCCGTCGACAGCGTGTAGGGGCCGACATTGACCGGCGCCACATTGGGCGAGGAGAAGCAGGCGGCATCGACACCGAGGCCCTGCACCGACAGGATCTTCTTGCGGCTGTAGGTGGCGGAATTGACGGCGCAGTCGAGCAGGCTGCCCGAGCCGACCAGCGCCACTGCCTCCTTGTTGTCGATCAGATCGCGCGCGGCCTGCGCGGCAACCGCCGGGTCGGCCTTGTCGTCGGCGATCGTGTAGTCGATCTTGCAGCCATTGATGCCGCCGGCGGCATTGACGGCATCGAAGGCCGCCTGGGTCGCCTTGGGCACTTCACTGAAATCGGCGGGACCGGTGATGGTCGACACCGCGCCGACCTTGATCGTTCCGTCCTTGCAGGTCGGGCCGGCGGCGGACGCCGTCCCGGCCATCGCACCAAGGCTCAATCCGGCAAAAACTGCCGCGAGCAGGCTGGATTTCCATTGCATGTCAGTCACTCCCCTGTTTTTCCTGATTCATTTTCTGATCATGCGGCGGCGCGCGTTGGCGCCCTGATGCTGGCGGCGTCGATGGAAGCGAATTTCGTCAACGTGCGCGCGATCGTCTCGCGCTCGATATCGCGCACGATGAACACCAGCCGCGTGCGCCGGTCGGCCGACGGCCAGGCATCGAGCCGCACCGGCGGGTGGAAGACATGCTGCACGCCATGCAGGACGAGCGGCTGCTCCGGCTGGTCGGTGACATGCACAAGCCCCTTGAGGCGCAGCAGGTCCTCGCCCTTCAGCGCTGAGACATAATCGAGCCAGCGCGCGAAGGCCGTCCACTCGACCGGTTCGTCGATGACGAAGCTGTATGACTGGATGCCGTGATGGGCGTGACCATGGGCATGGTCATGTGCGTGATCGTGGGCACAGTCCGCGCCGCACGCCTGCTCCGCGGCCGGCCTATCCAGCCAGGCGGCCATCCCTTGGGGATCGCCAAGATGCTTGATATCCATGATGTCGAAATCGGCCTCGCCATTATGCGCCAGGCTTTGCCCCGCTGTCGGCGCGAGGACGGCCAGCCGGCGCTGCAATTCGCTTAAGTGCTCCGCTGAAACCAGATCGGTCTTGGTGACCAGAAGCCGGTCTGCGACCGCGACCTGCTTGGCCGCTTCCGCATGCCGGTCGAGCGTCGACCCGCCATTGACCGCATCGACCGTGGTGACGACGCCGGCGACAAAATAGCGGCCGGCAAGTTCCGGCTCGGCCATCAGCGTGTGCAGGATCGGTGCGGGATCGGCCAACCCCGTCGTCTCGATGACGACATGGGTCAGGTCAGGCACTTCGCCGGCGCGGCTGCGCCGGTCGAGCTCCTTCAGCGTCGCCACCAGATCGCCGCGCACCGTGCAGCAGACGCAGCCATTGTCGAGCAGCGTGAATTGCTCTTCGCTCGCCTCGATCAGCAGATGGTCGAGGCCGATGGCGCCGAACTCGTTGATGATGACGGCGGCCCCGGCAAGCGACGGCCGGCGCAGGAGGCGGTTGAGCACCGTGGTCTTGCCCGAGCCGAGAAAGCCGGTGAGGATCGTCACCGGAATGGCGAGGAGAGGATCAGCTCCGCTCATAGACCACCCTCCCCTCGAACCAGGTGGTCAGCACCTTGGTGTCGGCGATGTCGTCGGCCGGTATGTCGAGCACGTTGCGGTCGAGTTTTATGAAGTCGGCCGACTTGCCGATCTCGATCGAGCCGACCGTGTCGGCAAGGCCGATGGCGCGGGCCGAGTTGATGGTGAAGATTTCGAGCGCAGTCGCGACATCCAGCGCCTGCTCCGGCCAAAGGGCTGCGCCCTTGAATTCACCGCTCGGGTTGCGGCGCGTCACCAGTCCCTCGATGCCGTCCCAGGGATCGGGGTTGGGCATGACCGGCCAGTCCGAACCACCGGCCAGCAGCGCGCCGGCCTCGAGCAGATCCTTGTTGGGCCAGAAACGCAGCGCGCGCGCCTCGCCCATCGTCTGCTTGTGGCCTTCGAGGAAGCTGGTCGGATACCACAGGAACGGCGACAGATCGGCGGCGACGCCAAGCTCGGCGAAGCGGGCAATGTCATCGGGCGCGATGTAGCTGGCATGCGCGATGTGGTGGACCAGCTTGGTCGGGCCGTTGAACGAGCGCACGACGTCGATGGCGTCGAGCGCCTGGCTGACGGCGGCGTCACCGGCGCAGTGGATTTTGACGCCGAGCCCAAGCTTTTCGCATTTGCCGACCCAGCGGATCAGGTCCGGCACGGTGACGATGGTCGAGCCGCGAAAGCAGCAGCCGAGGATCGGATCGTCCGTATACGGCTCGTGGAAGGCGGCGGTGCGCGCGCCCGGCACACCGTCGAGGAACACCTTGACGAAATCCGGTCTCGCATGGGCGCTGCGATACTGGTCGCGCAGCGCGATCAGCTCGTCGCCGGCGATGCCGAACATGAAGGACGGCTCGACCGCCGGCATCGCCGATACCGACCACGCGGTCAGCTCGCCGCGATCGTCGAGACCCTTCAGTGCGGCCAGGATCGGCTGCATGGCGGCAGCGTCGAGGAAGGCGGTGACACCATAGGAGTTGAGTGTGGCGATCGACTGCGCCATCGCCGCCCGGTCCATCTCCTCGGTATAGTGGCCGGATCTGGCGATGGTGCTCTCGACGATGCCGGCGGCGGATTCGATCATCATGCCGGTTGGCGCCCCGGTGGCCGGATCGCGGCCGATCGACCCCTTTTCCGGATCCGGCGTGTCGGCGGAAACGCCGGCCAGACGCAGCGCCGGCGAGTTGATCCAGCGGTTGTGGTAGGTGTCGTCGCGCAGCATCACAGGCCGGCCCTGGCTGGCCATGTCGAGCGCCGCCAGCGCCTCCAGCGTGTTCAGCTTCGGCAAGAGGTCGCTGCCCCACTGACCACCGATGATCCACGATGTTTCCGGTACCTTGGCGGCTGCCTCGGCGACGCGCGCGATCAGCGTCTCGAAGCTGGCGGTCGGCGGGAAGCGCAGTTCGAACAGCTCCGCCTGGCCGCCCATCATCAGATGCGCATGCACGTCGACAATGCCCGGCATCAGCATGGCGCCTTGGAGGTCGACAATGCGCGTCTCCGGACCCGTCAGGTCCGCAATCGCATCCGCCTCGCCCACCGCCACGATGCGCCCGCTTTTGACAGCCACCGACGAGGCCCATGGCCGCTGGCGATCCAGCGTGTAGATGCGGCCATTGGTCAGAACCAGATCGGCACTTCTCTCGGGCATTTCGTCTCTCTCCTCACGTCGCCGCCGGTTGCGCCCGGCTCTACGGCGATTTCGGCATTGCGCGCATCGCCTTGCGCGGCCGCAATCCATCTTGTTTTTTGCGTTCCCGTCCTGGTTCATCATATGAACCGGTGTTTTGTATGTTATAGCCAGACTGCAAGGCGCAAGCGCCGCTGTCAAGTTAATTCACACGCTAAGTATCTCGGAGATTTCCGCAATGAGCACGGTCGGCAAGGCGATTTCGCTGCTGGAGCATTTCACGCTGAAGGAGCCGGAAATCGGCCTCTCCGACATTGCCCGCAAGTCGGGCCTCGACAAGGCCACGGCGCGGCGCCTGCTGGTGGCGCTGGCCGAGCACCGGCTGATCGAGCAGGAACCGCTCAGCCGCCGCTACCGTCTCGGCGCCGGCCTGTCGCGGCTCGCCCGCATGCGCGACGCGCATCTGCCCTTCGTGCGCGTCGCGGCACCCTTCGTGCGGGAACTGGCGCTGGAAACCGGTGAGACCGTGCATCTGTCGGAGTTCAGTGCCGGCGCGCTGCTTACCGTGCATGTCGAGCTTTCGGCCAAAGCCAACCGCGTCAGCGTCGATGTCGGCCAGATCCTGCCGCTGCACGGCACGGCTTCCGGCATCGCCTTCCTCGCCTTCTCGCGCCCGCAGACGATGGAGGCCTGTTTCGGCAAGCCGCTGACCGCCTTCACCCCCCACACCATGACCAGCCGCGACAAGGTGATGGGCGCCGTGCGGTTGGCCTCAACGCGTGGCTATTCGCGCAGCGCCCAGGGCTATGAGGAAGGCGTGCACTCGGTCGCCGCACCCATCCTTGGCTCCGATGGGTTTCCCCTCGGCACGCTGGCCGTGGCTTCGCCGGTATCGCGCATCGACGACGCCATTGCCGACAGCCAGGGACAGGCCGCGTGCGAGGCCGGCCGCAAGATCTCTGCCCACCTCACCGGCGAACAGTGGCATGCGTCTGTCCCGTTGCGGCAGAGATAATGATCATATTAAATTCCTGAACGTTGCATCGGGGCATGTCCCCGCGCCACAATCCCGCGACAAGACGGGAAAGCTGTTTTGGAGGAGGAAACAAATGCACGCTGCCCCCCATCATGTGAGCGTCGCCGACGGCGAGGCCCACCGAGGCTGAGGGCGGTGATGCATTGAGGGGACAAATCTTTAGAAAAAACCGAGGCCTTTGTCGGATCGGCCAAGCCTCGTTCGTCCTTGGGGTACCGAATGGCAATCATGAAAGGACTTAGGATATGCCCGGCACCGTACGTTTGCATCGCGTTGTGACGACCAGCCCGGAGAAGGTCTATCGCGCCTTCGTTGAAGCGGATGCGCTGGCCAAGTGGCTTCCACCGAACGGCTTCACCTGCACGGTCCATCACCTGGAGGCAAAGGTCGGCGGCACGTTCAAGATGTCCTTCCGCAACTTCACCACCGGCGACAGCCATTCCTTCGGCGGCGAGTATCTCGAACTCGTTCCGGCCGAGCGGCTGCTCTATACCGACAGGTTCGACGATCCCAATCTGCCCGGCGAGATCCGGGTGACCGTAGTCTTGAAAAAAGTGTCGGTCGGCACCGAAATCGACATCACCCAGGCCGGCATTCCGGACGTCATCCCGGTCGAGGCCTGCTATCTCGGCTGGCAGGAATCGCTCAGAAACCTGGCAAAGCTCGTCGAACCCGAGATCAATCAATAGGCTTTCTGGCCCGCTCAAGCCTGAAACTTGGACTGTGGCGGGGGCTGCCATTTATCGCTAGCAATTCATCATCGCGTTTGGACGCGCCGGGCGCGTGTCGTGAAGAATGCAGCGGAGGCTAAAGGCATGACCCTGACCAACCGAGACATTGTCGAGTTGACCGCGTGGCGGCGCCAGTTGCACCAGAACCCGGAAATCTCGAATGAGGAGGAGAAGACGGCAAAAGAGGTCGTCGACTTCCTCGCCGACACAGGACCGGACAAGGTGCTGACCGGATTGGGCGGACACGGCGTCGCGGCTATATACGACAGCGGCAAAGCGGGGCCGACGGTGCTGTTCCGTTCGGAACTCGATGCCTTGCCGATCGAAGAACTGTCGGGCGTACCGCATGCCTCGCGCGTGCCGGGCAAGTCGCATATGTGCGGCCATGACGGACACACCGCGATCCTGGCATCACTTGGCCGCCAGTTGGGGCGCGAAAGGCCTGCGAGCGGCCGCGTCGTGCTGATGTTCCAGCCAGCGGAAGAAACCGGCAATGGCGCGGCCGGCGTCGTCGCCGATCCCCGCTTCGGCGAGATCGCGCCGGATTTCGCTTTCTCGCTGCACAATCTGCCCGGCGTGCCGTTGGGCGAAGTGCGGCTCAAGACCGGCGTGGTCAACTGCGCTTCACGCGGCATGCGCATCGTGCTGGAGGGCAAGACCGCGCATTCGTCCATGCCCGAGACCGGCACCTCGCCGATGCTGGCGATCAGCCAGCTGATGCCGGCACTGCCCGCGCTCGGCAGCGGAACCTTCGCCGACGACGATTTTTCCATGGTGACCGTCACCCATGCCGCGATGGGCGAAGCTGTGTTCGGCATCGCGCCGGCTCACGCCGAGGTTTGGGCGACGCTGCGCACCCGCCGCGACGAGCGCATGGCAAACCTGTGCGCCACCGCTGAGGCGCTGGTCACCAAGATCGCCGGCCAGCATGGTCTTTCTGCGCGTTGGGACTATCACGAGATCTTCGTCGCCAGCGTCAACGCTCCGGACGCGGTGGAGCATCTGCAACGCGCGCTCCAGGAAGAGGGCGTCGTGCACGGTGAAGAAGCCCTGCCGATGCGCGCTTCGGAGGATTTCGGCCTGTTCGGCCACAGCGCCT
The DNA here is from genome assembly GCA_014189435.1 of Mesorhizobium loti. Lineage (NCBI taxonomy): Bacteria > Pseudomonadati > Pseudomonadota > Alphaproteobacteria > Hyphomicrobiales > Phyllobacteriaceae > Mesorhizobium > Mesorhizobium loti. The sequence continues at coordinate 1,041,113 of CP050293.1, read as the reverse complement.
CGTCGGCGATGTTCTTCCTCGGTGCCGGCGAGCGGCACCCTGCATTGCACAATCCCGACTATGACTTTCCCGACGACCTGATCCCGGTCGGGTCCAAGATATTCATGCGGACAGCGCGCAATCTTCTGGGGTGACTCCATCCTGGATCAGTTCCGACTCAGAAAACCCGCTGCCGATGGACCATTCGCAGCTGGCCCAGCACATGCGGCGCGGGTTGCACACGACGCGTTCGTTCGAATTCGCGTGCCAGCATTTCAACCGCGGCCAACGCTCGTTCTTCCTCGCACTCGGAAATCTCGGCTGCTTCGTCAGCCGGTGGGTGCTGTCGTGACCACGGCCATGGTTGTCATCGTGAGCTGTCGCAGGCAATTTGCGTCACGCTTGGAAGGGCATGGAGGGGAGAGAACATGATTATCGACCACGCGCGACTGCTTACGTTCGCAACCCGCATCGTCGCCGCCGGCGGCAGCAAACCTGACGAAGCGGCCATCGTTGCCGAACATCTGGTGGAGGCCAACCTGCGCGGCCATGACAGCCATGGCGTCGGGATGCTGGTCGCCTATGTCCGCGACTGCGAGGCCGGTACGCTCAAGGTTAACCAGAAGCCGGAAATCGTCTCCGACACTGGTACGATCTCGGTATGGGACGCGCATGCCGGCTACGGCCAGGTGGTCGCCAGTCAGGCGGTCGAATGGGCGATCGAATCGGCCAGGAAGCATGGCGTCGCGGTCAATGGATTGCGCAACGCGCATCACATCGGTCGCGTCGGCACCTATGGCGAGATTGCCGCGCGTGCGGGCATGGTGGCGCTGCACTTCGTCAACGTCGCGTCAGGCCCGCCACCGGTGGCGCCGTTTCGCGGACGCGAGGGGCGTTTCCTGACCAACCCGGTCTGCATCGCTATTCCTGGCACAGCCAGCAACGAACCGATCCTGCTCGATTTCGCCACCAGCCGTGTCGCACTTGGAAAGGTGCGGGTGGCGCACAATGCCGGCAAGCCAATGCTCGACGGCGCATTGCTCGATCATGACGGCCAGCCAACGACCGATCCGTCCGTGATGTACACCGAGCCACGCGGCGTGATATTGCCGTTCGGCGATCACAAGGGCTCCGGCCTCGCGCTGGTGTGCGAACTCCTCGCTGGCGCCATTGTCGGATCGGCGAGCGTATCGACCAGTGTGCCGCCGGAGCGCGGCATCATCAATGGCATGCTAAGCATCGTTATCGATCCCAGCCGACTGTCCTCACGCGAGAGCATGCTGGCCGAAATCGACGCCATGATCGGCTGGGTGAAGTCGGCCAAGCCTTCCGACCCAGACCTCCCGGTTCTGGTTGCCGGCGAGCCCGAACGCATCGCGCGGGCCGACCGCATCGCCAACGGCATCGACGTCGAGGATGAGACGTGGAACCAGTTGACGGCGATCGCCGAAAGCTACCAGATTTCGCTCGATCACTGAATCAATGGTTGCTGAGACGCGCCACGAAAATCCTGCGGATGCGGCCGATGCCGCTTGAAGTACTGGACCTCACGCTCGTGCTTCTCGGCGGCCTCGCGCGATTTGAACGTTCTGCGCTTGTGGGTTTTGGGTCGACCTTCCGGCCGGTTCCGTCACCCATTTGGGCTGCGACGCGAAGTGACCGGCAGCGCTTGGCGACTTGCTTCCACCAGGGTGGCGAGAAACGGTTGGCGACCTATGTCGATGTGGGTGGGACACAAGGACGGAAATCAGGCCTCAGATCGAAAGGAACACGCAATGCCAAAGACGCCAAAGAACACGATTTGCCTCTGGTTCGACAAGGACGCCGAGGCTGCGGCTCGCTTCTACGCAGAGACCTTTCCCGACACCAAAATGGGCGCCGTTCACCGTGCGCCGAGTGATTTTCCGTCCGGCAAGAAGGGCGACGTGTTGACGGTCGAATTCACCGTTGCCGGGATTCCTTGCATCGGATTGAACGGCGGCTCCGCGTTCAAGCAAAGCGAGGCCTTCTCGTTCCAGATCGCCACCGACGATCAGCAGGAAACCGACCGCTACTGGAGTGCCATTGTCGGCAATGGCGGCCAGGAGAGCGCCTGCGGCTGGTGCAAGGACAAATGGGGCGTGTCCTGGCAAATCACGCCGCGCACGCTGACCGAGGCGATGGCAGCCGGCGGCGACGAAGCCAGGCGCGCGTTTGATGCGATGATGGAGATGAAGAAGATCGACGTCGCGGCGATCGACGCTGCCCGGCGCGGCTGACGCTCGACAGGCAGGGGTCGATGGATCGAAAAACTCAGTGGTGCATTTAAGCTTCGGCTAATAATGGCCTCTGGAGAGAACCAATGAAGAAGACGCTGCTCATTTTGAGCCTACTCATTCCGCTCGCGGCATGCTCCCGCACCGAACAAGGCGCTGCCGTCGGCGGCTTGGGTGGCGCAGCCATAGGCGCCGCAGTGGCCGGAGACCCTGTGCAAGGGGCCGTTGTTGGCGGTGCGGTCGGAGCGATAGCCGGGGCGGTCATCGGGCACGCCAGCGAAGCCGGCCAGTGCAGATATCGCGATCGGCATGGCCGAGTTTACATTGCACGGTGCCCGGACGGCTACTGATCTCAAGGCGCGTGATCTCTTTCGATCAGGCGCCTGCTCGGGGTAGGATAAGTGAATGGCATGTAAGATCAAAAAACTGCTGGGTTTCTGGTTCGCCGTTGTCAGCGCGGCTGCGATAAATGTTGGACTTACGACCGCGATCTCGGCCGCGCCTGTAGAAGCGAAGACGATTGCCGATCACTTCTCATCGGTAAAGTCCATGTCCGGGGACTTCGTCCAGTCGGGCCCAAAAGCGGAAAAGACCAGCGGCAGGTTTTTTCTCCAACGCCCGGGCAAGATTCGGTTCAACTATGCAGGCCAATCAGGGGTCAGCGTAATTGCAGATGGCAAATCCTTGGTGGTTTACAATAAGAAGCTCAAGACATCGCGGCTTTATGCGCTTTCGAAGACGCCGCTTAAGCTGCTGCTCGACAACAAGGTCGACTTCTCTGGCCGTCGCCTCAAAAGCATCAGAGACGACGGCGCTCAAATTATCATTAAGCTGGCTGACAGGTCAGCCTTCGGCAATTCGAACATCACTATGGTGTTTGACAGGAAATCGCTCGATCTACGCAGATGGAGCCTTACCGATGAAAGGGGCCTCACTACGACGGTCACGATATTCAATGTGAAGCAGGGCGTTCGCGCTCCCACGGGTACCTTCACTATCGACTATGCGGCAAACCGTGAATTCAACACCACAACGAAATAGCGGGCGGATCGCCACCATTGGTAGGCCGCGAGTCGGAGGTCATCCGGTCAAAGCCTGGCAGGCATCGTCACAATCGCAGCGACAGCTTTGTAGGCGCGATTGGATCGCGCCGCCTGCCACGGCGGCGCCCGCCATCGCCGGAACCAATCCGATCAGCGGCGGTTTACTCAATGAAGGGACCGGAACTCCAAAAGGACTCTGGACAAATGATTGAAATTCATAGCATCGAAACCGCCAATGCCAGACTGCGCATAAAAAGAGCTGAGAACTCTCTAAAGCGCGCGAATGACTTGCTAGATGAGGAAGGTGGCGTCGCCCTTAATCTCGCGTTGTGCGGACGGATAAGGGTCGCGCAAAGGCGCCTCCTCGAGGCCAAAGCACGCCTGACGACGATCGATCCCACCAGGACGAATTGATCCACGACGATCGCGATCTTCGACCTACTGTGAGAAACGGCGAGGTCTATCATGCCGCGGGGCTCGCGATGCTTGAGCAGCATATGCTGAGAACATCGAGCGCCCGGATGCCTCCGCGCAGACAGTCGAGCAAGCGCTGGCCAGGTTAGCGGCAATCGGCAATTGCCTCGGGCCCGCGTCGCCAGGGCATATGCCTAAGGCGGCCAAGCCAAGCAGCGTGCCGGTGCCGCTGACCATCGTCATCATCAGCGCAGCATCCAATAAGGTCGAACACCGGCCCGACATCGAACAGGGATGCTATTTGACCTTGATGACCACCTTGCCCTTGGCACGCCCTGTTTCGACGTAAGCCAGAGCCTCATTGGTCGCTTCGAAGGGAAAGACCCGATCGACAACCGGGCGGATCGCTCCGGATTCGATAAGGGAGGTGATCTTGCCCAGTTGCTCGCCCTGCGCCCACATGAAAAGGAACGAGAACTTCACGCCACGGCGCTTGGCTTTGGCCCGAATAGCGCGGCTAAGCAGGCGCAGCACCAGCCTCAGCACCACGTTCAGCCCCTTTTCCCGCGCAAATTCGGGATCAGGGGGACCGGAGATGGAGATGAGCTTGCCACCCGGTTTCAGCACATTCAGGGATTTTTCAAGCGTCTTGGCGTCCTGGCTATTCACCACGACGTCGTAGCCCGACAGGACTTTTTCGAAGTCATCTTTCCTGTAGTCGACGACGACATCGGCGCCGAGCCCCCTGACCAGACCGGCGCTCGCCGCGCTTGCGGTGGTCGCAACGGTCGCGCCGAGATGCTTTGCCAGTTGGATGGCGAATGTCCCCACGCCGCCGGAACCGGCCTGGATGAACACCTTCTGTCCTTTCCTCAGATTGGCCCTATCGATGAGCGCCTGCCAGGCGGTCAGGCCGACCAGCGGGATCGAGGCCGCCTCCTCCATGCTGAGGTTCACAGGCTTCAAGGCCACGTCGGCTTCATCCATGGCGATGAACTCGGCGAACGTCCCGATCCGGCCATCGCGCGGCCGCGCATAGACGTCGTCGCCGAGTTTGAATTTGCGGACTTTCGATCCCACGCGGACAACCCTCCCGGCTACGTCGTGACCCAGGATGAAGGGCCGGCGATAGGGAAGGATCAGCTTGAACTCTCCGGTTTTGACCTTGGAATCGAGCAGGTTCACCGCCGCGGCGTGAACCTCGACCAGGACATCGCTGTCCCCGAGCTCCGGCTCCGGCATCTCAGCCAGCCGCAGAGTGCCCTTCTTGCTATATTTATCGACGACGAATGCCTTCATGGCAGTGACTTTCTGAACGTGATTTTGGTGTGTCGCATGCGCGTGAAATCCTCCACCCCTCGGTTGTTCAAACCGGCAGGCGGAACTGCTTGCGCAGGCTCTTGTCGAATATCCCCGCCGGGGCAAAGCGGCGCAGCAGGCTGACCTGGCGCGCTGCCTTGCCTGCGGTGTAGCGCCGTCGCGGACGGGCATCGGTCGCCGCCTTGACGACCACCGCCGCCACCACCTCCGGAAGGTCGGCTACAGGCATCACATCGCGAAGGAGCGCTTCGAGCCCGGCTCGAGCCTGATCGTATTCCTTCAACAGCGAATCCGGCTGGATTCCGTTCTGGTCGAAGACGGTCCGCACGAATGCCGGCTCGATGACCGAGACGCGAATATTGAACGCACGAACCTCGTGGTCGAGCGATTCCGAATAGCCCTCGAGCGCGTGCTTGACCGCCGAATAGTGCGCTGAATACGGTGCCGGCACGAGTCCCAGCACCGAGCCTATATTGACGATGCGCCCTTCGCCACGCCGCCGCATCGACGGTAACACCGCATTGGTCATGCGGATGACGCCGAACAGATTGACGTCGAACAGGGCCTGCACCTGTGCGATGGAGAATTCCTCGGCGCCCCCAAGCAGGCCGACGCCGGCATTGTTGACCAAGAGGTCGATCCTGCCGGTCTGCGAGAGCACCGTCGAAACGAGTGCCGCGACGGCCTCACCGTCGGTCACGTCGCAAACCAGCATGGTCACTCCGTCCGGGCCGTTGCCGGCCTTGCGGCGGCTGGTTCCGAAGACAGTGAACCCTGCCCGTGCCAGGGCCTCGGCGCTGGCGCGGCCGATGCCCGAGGAGGCGCCAGTCACAACAGCGGTTTTCCCGGTATTCGTTTTCATTTCGTGCTCCAAACTCATGGGGGCTGGCTTTTTCGCACCCTTTGAATTACACTCATAATATCAAATTATGACCATAATGCAATAGCAGAAAGGAATGGCAGCCATGCGCTACGAAAAGGGCCGGAAGGACGCCTCGCGCGGCCGGATCATGGAGGTCGCCGCCGACCGTTTTCGCGGTGACGGCATAGCCGCGTCCGGACTGGCGACCATCATGATCGACGCCGGGCTGACGAACGGCGCCTTCTATCCGCACTTTCAATCCAAGGCGGAGCTTGTGCGCGAGAGCGTGGCGGCGGCCATGGAGCTTCAGGCGCAGCAGCTGGCGAAAGCCTTGGCCTCGGGGGGCGTGGAGGTAGCCATAGAGGCGTATCTTTCGGCTGAGCACCGGGACAGTCCCGAAAAAGGCTGCGCGTCAGCGGCGCTGCTGCCGGAGATCGCGCGCCAGCCGCCTGAAACGCGCGAAGTCTACACTGACCGCTTGCTGGCCCTGGCGCACCAGTTGGCGGAAGCGCTACCGCGGACCAAGGATCCGGAAGGCGTGGCGCTGGCTGTCTTTGCGACGCTTATCGGCACGCTCCAACTGGCTCGCGCCGTCAAAGGGACGGAATTGTCGGATCGCATCCTCGCAGCGGGAAAAGATGCGGCGCGGACGCTGATCGAGCAGCGCTAAGGCCGCGCCACCCATGGGCACGCAAAGGACATCCTCAGACGGTGCGACGCCCAAAACTCCGCATCGGCCCTTTCGGCAGGAACAGCATCGCCAGGATGATGGTCGGATGCGCGCCGGGTCGTCACTCCTCAGTGCCCGGTGCCGCGACCGAACGATCCGGCGTCCCTCGCCAGCACCAGTTCGGCATCGTCGGCGACATAGCTGACATAGCGGTAGTCGCGGATGACGCTGATCCGCCCTTCCCGCCACGCCAGCCACATGAAATGATGTGGCTTCGGATCGGCCTGGTGTTCGAACACCGCGATCACCTCGCGGCCTTCGAGCCATGCCGGCGTCAGCCATACGCGATCGCTCCTGGCGTAGATCGTGAAGAACATACCGACGTCGGCGGCGCCCGAGCGCGGCGGGTGCAAGGACTGATGAAGTCTGACGTCGTCGGCAAGCAGCGCGCGCAAGCCGTCCCAGTCGCGCTGGTTGAACAGGGTCGCATAGCGGACCACGGCGGCGGATGCGATGCGTGCATCGGCAAGCGGATTGGCCTGGGCATTGATCTCCCGAAGCCGGGCGCGGGCGCGCGCCAGATGCCCCTTCACCGCATCGACCGTGATGCCAAGCAGGGTGGCGATCTCGGCCAGCGGCTCGTCGAGCACATCTCTGAGGATGACGACGCTGCGCTGGAGCACCGGAAGCTCGGCGAAGCGCGACACGGCGGTTTCCACGGCCTGCCTGCGCATCAGCGTCTCCACCGGGTCGGCCTTGGTGTCGTCCGCAATCTCAAGCGCCGCCTCGATCGGCTCGGCGATGCGGATCGCGCGGCTGCGCAGCAGGTCCAGCGCGCGGTTGTGGGCGATGCGGAACAGCCACGGTCTGAGCTGCGGCACTTCGCACAGTTCGTCCAAGGCAACGAAGGCCCGCGCAAACGTGTCCTGCACGACATCCTCGCCGTCGATGACCGACCCCATCAGCCGCGCGCAATAGCGGTGCAGCTCCGGCCGCAGCGCGGCGGCAAGGGCAAGCAGCCCTTCCTGACGGTCGCGGTCCACGGCAGGTTTTCGCTCGCTCAAGCCGCTGCGCCCTCCATCACGATCACGCCCGCATCGCCGCTGAGGCCGAAGACGACGCCCTCGGCATATTGCGGGTCTTCCAGCACCGAAACCACCCTGTCGCCGAACGCCCGGGGTGGCATCGGCGCGCCGAAGCGGGTGACGAATTGTTCCGGCGTGATGCCTATCGAGCCGGCATAGGCGCCGGCCGCGACATCGCCGGTTCCGGTGCCGAGGATCATCTGCCGCGGCGCGATCGCCTGGAAGCGGATGCCGAGCTTCTTCTCCTGCGCAACGCCATTGGCATATTTGGCCATGAACCACAGCATGCGCTTGGAGCCGGCATAGCCTCCCGACATCTGCGATCCGGTAACGGCAGCACCGCTCGACCCCACCAGCACCCGGCTGCCCGGCTTGAGCGGCAGGTTGAGCGCCGCCTGCAGCCAGTAGAGCCCGGCCTTGACGTCGGTCTCCCAGGCAATGGAGAAATCCTCCCATTTCAGCTGATCCAACCGCCCCATCCGGGGCGTAGCACCGGCGTTCAGCACCACTATGTCAGGACGAACCTCGCCAAGAATGCGATAGGCCGCGTCCTTGTCGGTGACGTCGGCTGAGATGGTGGCGACCCCGAGCCGCGCCCCGACCACCTCCAGCGCCTCGGCGCCACGGGCAACGACGGTCACCTCGGCACCACGCTCGACCAGCGCTTCGACCAATCCGAGGCCAAGCCCACGGCTGCCACCCGTGACCACGATTTTTTTGTTCCTGAGGCTCATCGACCCTGCTCCATAGCTTCACTGTAGCTAGGACGTTTGAGGAGAGGGAAAAGAGTCAGGTTGCAGCGAGATTCTTAGGTCCACGACTTGTGCACTGAGGCTCTCATCGGTATCGGCGGAGCTGCGAATCTGTGTTAAGCCGCCGCCTAACCAACCAAAGGACGACACCTGTGAGCGAACTGACCGTGGCTGAGGCGACCGAAAATATCTATGCTTCGCTCCGAGCGGACAATGCCGACATCGACGCGCATATCGCGGCGCTTAAGGCGGCGCTGACACGAGAGGGGATAAAACAGGCGGCGTTCGATCCGACCAAGTTGGCGCAGAACAACCGCTCGGGCCGCAAGTTGATGCAGGCTTATTTTCGGCAGCGCGGCGTGAGCGTGAGGTTTTCGGACGAGTAGAGGCCCGCTCGTGGCGCATTTCTGACATTGACCGAATCCGACACGGCATCGGCTCTGGCTGCCAGATCGATGGCGGTCCTAAATATCGAGAGCGACCATCATGCCGCGGACTTCCGCCATTTCGAGCAGAAGATCCTGCAGTCTTTCATCCAGCGCGGCACCGGTCAGCGACAGGAGCTCGGTGATGCTCTCTCTCATCGATATGACGGCGGCGCCTGTCTTCTCGGCGAGCAGCCGCCCGATGGCCGCTCGGATCAGGTCGTCCTGATCAGACATTGCTTCACCTCCCAACGCTCCACAACCTCCCCTTGCTTCCCATGCCTCACCGCCGCTTTCGACGACAGAGCGTGATTTTCCTTACGGTATGATTTTTTGATGCGATATCGGCTGGCTTTGCTCATGCCAGCAGGTCGTCTGAAAGCGACCGATCGCTTTCATCGGTCCGCCAGTCGTTCAACGCCGACAAGGATGGCAGCAGCGAAAAATCGCCGGGCTGGACGGTCCCTATCGCTGCAAGCAGCGTCAGCGGCACTTCGTGCCGGTAAAGCCCGATGCACGCACGGCCTTCGACCGTTGCCGGCAATTCCGTGAATGTATCGAAAATCGAGAATGTGCCTGTTGGCTCTTCCAGGATTTCGAAACGCTCCATCCCCAAATCTCCCCCTTGCACAAAAGTAGCGACCAACGCCGATACCCCCAAAAGGTTCCCTCCGCGCGGTATTTTTTCGCGTCTTGGTTGTAGCGCATATCGGCTGGCCAGTCATGCCGTAGGGCTGCACAGTCAAAATCGCTGCGCACCATTTTAAATCTTGACGCGTGTCAATTTTTTCTAAAACATGCGGAAACGCTGGCAAGGCATCGGCCGGCGCTCTGGGAGGAGCAATGCCTGACATCGAAGAGCGCCCGGACGGGGGCTGCGACCCGCACACCACAAAGCGGACAGCAACCTATGGACGGATCGTCGCGCCAAGCGCCGGGGTCGCTTGCGCACCGTCGGACATTGCAGTCGCCGGACAGCGACATTGATGCATCCCATAAAACAATCAGGAGGAGGAAAAACCATGCGCGTGTTCAATTGCCTGAAACTCGGCACGAGCCTGCTTGGCGCCGGCATGCTTGCAACCATCGTCTCAGTGCCCGTCCACGCCGAGGATGCGGCGAAAGTCGCGGCCATCGTCAAAGGCCTCGACAACCCGTTCTTCCAGACCATGCAGAAGGGCATCGAGGAGCAGGCCAAGGCGAACGGCGTCAATGTCAGCGTCCAGGCCGCCGCCAATATGGGTGACGCAACCGGCCAGGCCGACCGCCTGACCGCCATGGCCATGCAGGATTTTGATTGCTATCTGGTCAACCCGATCAGTGTCTCCAACCTCGTCCAGGCGCTGGTGCCGGTCGCCCAGAAAAAGAAGCCGATCGTCAACATCGACTCGACCATCGACCCCGAACAGGCCAAGGCCGCCGGCTTTGCCGTCTCGACCTATATCGGCACCGACAATGTCGCCGCCGGCGCGCTGGCCGGCGAAGAGATGCTGAAGCTGGTGCCGAAGGGCTCCAAGGTGGCGCTGGTCGCCGGCATCGTCGGTGATGTCGGCTCCAACGCCCGCATCAAGGGCTTCAAGCAGGCCGTCGAAGGCAAGCTCGAAGTCGTGGTGATGGTGAGCGCCGACTGGGACCGTGAAAAGGCGTTGACCGCCGCCACCGATATCCTCGCCGCCCATCCCGACCTCGCCGGCTTCTTCGCCGCCAACGACATCATGGCGCTCGGCGTCGAACGCGCCGTGCAGACCTCCGGCAAGGACGTCAAGGTGATCGGCCTCGACGGCATCGTCGATGCGCTGAAATCGATTGCCGCGGGCGAACTCACCGCCACCGTTGCCCAATATCCCTATGTCGTCGGCGCCATGGGCCTCGAAGCCTGTGCGGTCGCGGCCAAGGGCAAGGAACTGCCCGCCAACGTGCCGGCGCCTGTGTTGTTGATCAACAAGGACAATGCCGAGGCCTCACTGAAGAACTTTCCGCGTCCCGGCGGCGACTATCCCGATCCCTTCCGCGAGATGTTGAAGTGAGCACACCAGCAGACAACGCGCCCGCCGCCCATTCGGCGGGTGCGGAGGAGAGCCGTCCCTCCCTGGCGGCTCTCCTCCTCGATCCCTCCTTCTGGGCCGACTGGGCATCCGTCGTCGGCCTGGTCGGCCTCGTCATCGTCTTCGGCATCGCCCAGCCGGTCTTTCTCAGCGTCGCCAACCTGCAGGCGCTGCTGCTGGCGGCGGCGATCCTGGTCGTGCTGTCGATCGGCCAGACATTCGTCGTCGCCACCTCGGGCATCGACCTGTCGCTCGCGGCAGCCGTCATGCTCGGCGCCATTATCCTGGGCCTCGTCAACGCCGCCGGCTACGGCATCTTCATCGCCTGCGTGCTCGCGGTTCTCGCCACCAGCGCGGTCGGCTTCCTCAACGGGCTGATCATCACGGCCGGCAAGATCCCCGATTTCGTGGTGACGCTCGGCACGCTGTCGGGCATCACCGGCCTTGGTCTCATATTGTCGGGCGGCGAGCCGACCATGGTCGGCTCGACCTTCTTGCTCAGGCTCGCCTCCGGCTCCTTCGGGCCGTTCGGTTATCCGGTGTGGGTGGCGATCGCGGCCGTCATCGTGGCGCACATCGCGCTCTATCACACGCGCTTCGGCGTGCATCTGCTGGCGACCGGCGGCCAGACCGAAAGTGCCGGCGCGCTCGGCATCCGCACCGATCGGGTCAAGATCGCCGCCTATACAATCTCGGGCTTCTGCGCCGGCATCGCGGCCATTCTTCTGGTCGCCCGCATCGGCTCGGCCGAACCGCAGATCAACACCAGTCTGCTGCTCAATTCGGTGGCCGCGGTGGTGCTGGGCGGCGTCAGCCTGTTCGGCGGCCGTGCCAGCATTCTTGGGCCGGCGATCGGCGCGCTGATGCTCACCGCGCTGGTCAACGGCCTGACCTTGCTCAACGTGTCGGCCTTCTATCAACCGCTTGCCGTGGGCGCCATCGTGGTGCTGGCGGCGCTGATCATGCGGTATCAGAAATGAGCGCTCCCCATCACATCCCCGCCACCGAGGCGATCATCGCCTGTGAAGGGCTGAGCAAGCATTTCGGCGGCATCCGCGCCTTCACCGACGTCGCCTTCCAGGCTCGTCGCGGTGAGGTCACCGCCGTCATCGGCGACAATGGCGCCGGCAAGTCGACGCTGATCCGCAGCCTCGTCGGCGTGCACCAGCCCGACGCCGGCAATTTGTTCTTCGACGGAAGGGCGCGGCCCTTCGCCAATCCCGACGAGGCGCGCAAGGCCGGCATCGAGACCGTGCACCAGAACCTGGCGCTGATCGACGAACTGACGGTGGCGCAGAACCTGTTCCTCAACCGCGAGATCGTGCGCCGCATCGGTCCCTTCGCTTTCCTCGACCGCAAGGCGATGAAACGCGAGGCCCGCTCCATGCTGTCGCGCCTGTCGATCAACGTGCCGTCGATCAACCAGCGAGTTCGGCGCCTGTCGGGCGGCCAGCGGCAGGCGATCTCGATCTGCCGCGCCGTCGGCTCCGGCGCCAAGCTGGTGGTGATGGACGAACCGACAGCGGCGCTCGGCGTGCAGGAGACGGCCAATGTCGAGGCTCTGATCCGGCGCCTGCGCGAACAATCGGTCTCAGTCATCCTGGTCAGCCACAATTTCGATCAGGTCCGCCGCCTGTCCGACCAGATCTGGGTGATGCGGGCCGGAAAGATGGCGGCGACCGTGCGCGCCTCGGAAACGTCAGGCAACGAACTCGTCGCGCTGGTCACCGGCGCGGCCTGATCGGTCAATCAACAGCTGGCCGTCCAGGCCAGTCCGATACTTGAAATCAAAGGGAGTTTGCGAGTGGCACCAATTCGTGTCGGGCTTGTCGGTCTTGGAGAGGTCGCGCAGTCGATCCATCTGCCGGTGCTGAGCGATCAGCGCGACCGCTGGGTGATCGCGGGCGTGTATGACGTGTCGCCGAGCCTGGTGGCGCTGTGCACCTCGCAACATCCGACGGCAAAGGCCTTCGAGACGGCCGAGGCGCTGATCGCTTCACCCGACATCGACGCGGTGTTCGTGCTGTCGTCCGACGACACCCACAGCCGCTTCGTTCGCGCGGCGATCAAAGCCGACAAACACATCCTGCTGGAAAAGCCCGCCTGCCTGACGGTGCGCGAGATCGACGATCTGCTGGCGCTGATGCCGGGTTACAAGAAAACCCTGTTCGTTGGCTATATGCGCCGATACGCGCCGGCCTATCTGGCGGCAAGGGACGAGCTGCCGGCGTACGCCGACATCACCCATGTCCGCATCTTCGACCTGATCTCGGAGGGCCGGCATTTCCTCAAGAAGAGCCAGAACGTCCTCTATCCCAGGGATATCGACCCTGCCCTGCTGGAGCGTGGCGCCAAGGAACGCGATGCACTGATCCGCGAGGTGGTCGGCGCCGACGCACCGGCCGATCTGGTGCGCGCCTATCGTGGGCTGACGGCGCTCTCCTCACACCACATTTCGGCGATGCGCGGGCTGATCGGCGAGCCGGCGCGCGTGCTGGCCGCGCACCGCACCAACGGCGGCGCCAATACCAGCATCACTTTCGACTATGGTCATTTCGCTTGCCTGTATGACGCTGTCGTCGACGATCTCGGCCTGTTCGACGCCATGATCGAGGTGCGCTCCAACACCAGGCGCGTGCGCATCATCTACGACACGCCCTACATCCGCAGCCTGCCGACCCGGCTGGAAGTCACCGACGCTGGCCCGCTCGGCCCGGTGACGCAGACCTTCGGCCCGCTCTACGGCGACGCCTTCTCCAACGAACTGGAGATTTTCCACCGCCACATCACCGAAGGCACCAAGCCGCTGACCGACCTCGCCGATTCCCGCCGCGACCTGGCGTTGATGGCCGAGATCATCGAGCGGATGAAGGAGGGTGGCGGGCGCTGAGGTATAACCTACTGCCCTACTGCCCTACTGCCCTACTGCCCTACTGCCCTACTGCCCTACTGCCCTACTTCACTTCCCACAGTGATGATCGTTGATCTTGTTCAACGCATTCGCGTCCGGTCCAACGCGATTGTAGGAGCAGGGTCCGGCCGCCGTCGTGAACAGCTGCTGATCATAGTAGCGCGGGCCGCCGAACAAGAAGTTGATGAGATCCTCATCAGCCGGAACGTAGCGTTCGGGTTGGACCCGGCGGTCGTGATGCCGGTCGCCAGCAAAGGCCGGGGCGCAAAGGCTCGAGCCCGTTGCCAAAGCGAGAGCTAGGATCGCAACGCATTTCGTGGTCATCGGCAACACCCTCCTGGCCATTCCTGAATTACACCATACATCCAAAATCGCCAGCCGGACAAAAGTTCCAACGAAGCGCGATAGGCTCTTGCCGAAGCCTGCGGCCTCGCTCATCCATAGGATTTTAACGCCAGCCTGGAACCAGCGATGACCGATGCCAGCCTTCATCTCGTCGAGGCGACGATCGACCAACTGCGCCGCGCGCTCGAGGGCGGCACCGTCACCAGCGTCGAGCTGGTCGGGGCGTATCTCAGGCGCATTGGGCATTTCGACCGCCACGGCATCAGCCTCAACGCTGTCCCGGTACTCAACCCTGACATGTTCGAGGAGGCCGCCGCCTCCGACCAGCGGCGCCGCAACGGCGCTGTGCTCGGACCGCTCGACGGCATCCCCTACACCGCCAAGGACAGCTATAAGGTTTCAGGTCTGACCGTGGCCGCCGGCTCGCCTGCCTTCGAGCATCTCATTGCCAACGAGGACGCCTTCACCATCGCCCGGCTGCGCGCCGGCGGCGCCGTGCTGATCGGCCTGACCAACATGCCGCCCATGGCCAATGGCGGCATGCAGCGCGGCGTGTATGGCCGCGCCGAAAGCCCCTACAATGCCGACTTCCTCACCGCCGCCTTCGCATCGGGCTCGTCCAACGGCTCCGGCACGGCGACGGCGGCCAGCTTCTGCGCCTTCGGGCTTGGCGAGGAAACCTGGTCGTCCGGCCGCGCGCCGGCCACCAACAATGCGCTGGTCGCCTACACGCCGTCGCGCGGTGTCATCTCCGTGCGCGGCAACTGGCCCTTGGTGCCGACCATGGATGTCGTGGTGCCGCACACGCGCAGCGTGGCCGACATGCTCGAACTGCTCGACGTCATCGTCGCCGAGGACCCCGAGACGCGCGGCGATTTCTGGCGCGCGCAGCCCTGGGTCAAGCTACCGAAAAGCGCCGATGTGCGGCCGCCACGCTATACCGATCTCAAACTGGCGGGATCGTTGAAAGGCAGGCGCCTAGGCGTGCCCAGAATGTATATCGGCCGCGACAGCGAGGCGGACAACCCGATCGAAACCCGCGCCTCGGTGCTTGCCCTGTGGGAGCAAGCAGCGGTCGATCTCAGGCGCCTTGGCGCCGAGGTGATCGAGGTCGATTTTCCCATCGTCTCCAACTATGAGCGCGACCGACCCGGCGCGCACAGCATGGTCGAGCGCGGACTGGTGCCGCAGGACTTCGCCGACCGCGAACTCTGGGAACTTTGCATCTGGGGCTGGGACGACTTTTTGCGCGCCAATGCCGACCCGGCTTTGCCCGATCTCGTTTCGGTCGACGGCCCAAAAATCTTCCCGCAGCCGCCGGGCACGCTGCCCGACCGCTATGAGGGCGGCTTCGACCTGAGGGAGTATGTCGAGCGGGCGAGAGCGGGCGTCACGTCCGTCCTGGACATTCCGACGCTAGAGGACGGCTTGAAGGGGCTGGAGGCGACAAGGCGGATCGATTTCGAGGACTGGCTGGACACGCAAGGCATCGACGCCGTGGTGCTGCCCGCCGCCGCCGATGTCGGCCCGGCCGATGCCGACATCAACGAGACATCCGCTGCGCTGGCCTGGCGCAACGGCACCTGGGTCGCCAACGGCAATCTGGTCTGGCGCCATTTCGGCATCCCCACCGTCACCGTGCCGATGGGAACCATGGCCGACATCGGCATGCCGGTCGGCCTCATTTTTGCTGGCAAGGCCTACAACGACGAAAGGCTGCTGCGCATGGCCGGCGACTACGAACGCTCCACGCAGCGCCGCACCCGCCCGCCGCGCACGCCGGAACTGGCCGATGATGTGTTTGCGAGCCGCCCCGCCCGAGCCGACGACGGCAAGGCGCCTGCGCTCACCATCACGCTTGCCGCCGAGACGCGAGCTTCCGGAGGTCAAGACGAGATCGTCATCACGCTCGACCTGCCCAGGGAGGCAGCCGAGGCGGCCAGCATCCAGGTGCATGTCAACGGAGAGGCCGTCGCGGTGCAGCGGAGCAGCCAGCGCTTCAGCGGACGTGCGCTCGTTCCGGCTGCCGAGCATCAGCGGCTGCACAGCGTCTGGCGCAGTCCGTATGGCTCGATCGTGACGGCGGTGGTGCGGCTTGAGGATGGGCGGACGGCTGGCGCTTATGCGGTCACTGGCGGCATCGGGTGAGGGAAGCCTAGTTTCGAAGCCCCCACAGCTTCGTCATTCTAGGGCGGAGCAAGGAGCGAAGCGACGCGGCGCAGACCCTAGGATCCATGCCGTGACTGAGACCAAAGAGTGCACCGGTCAAGAATTGTCGTCAGCACCGATCGCCCGCTACGTCGACGTGCCTTGCCCATGCCACGATAGCGACCCAAACTTCTGCACCGTTGCATCGCTCAATAGTCGCGGCATGGATCCTAGGGTCTCCGCGACGTCGCTACGCTCCTGCTTCGCCCTAGGATGACGAAGGCATGGGGACTTGTCGATAATCGCGAAGGTTGGGGGTTGGCATCGCTAACCTTCACAATTCGCGCAGGAGCAAAGTCTCCAAACGGTCTCTCAATCCGTCCGGATCCACACGCCTTTGGTGTTGAGATACTCGTCGAGGTGCTCCGCCCCACCTTCACGCCCGTAGCCGCTCATCTTGTAGCCGCCGAAGGGCACCGCTGGGTCGATCGCGTGGTAGGTGTTGACCCAGACCGAACCAGCGCGCAGGCGGTTGGCCAGTTGATGCGCCTTGCCGAGGTCGCGGGTGAACACGCCGGCGCCCAGCCCGTAGGGTGTGTCGTTGCCGCGCCGCACCACCTCGTCCAGCGTGTCGAACGGCAGCGCCGAGATGACCGGGCCGAAGATTTCTTCTCGGGCGATGCGCATGTCGTCGGTGACACCGGAAAAGACGCTCGGCGCGATGAAGTTGCCGGCGCCCAGCGCGCCTTCGGTGATGCGGTTGCCGCCGGTGACCAGCCGGGCACCCTGTCTGGTGCCGTCTTCGATGAAACCGGTGACGCGTTCGAGCTGCCTGGGTGAAATCAGCGGCCCGATCTCGGTCTCCGGGTCGGCGCCGTCGCCGATCCTGAGCTTTGCTGCATAGGCCGAGACCCGCTCGACGAACTCCTCGTAGATTGGCCGCTCGACGAACAGCCGCGAGCCGGCGATGCAGATCTGGCCGGAATTGGCGAACACCGACATCGCCGCGATCGGCACGGCGCGTTCGAGATCGGCGTCGGCGCAGACGATGACCGGCGACTTGCCGCCGAGCTCCAGCGAAACGCGCTTCATGTTGCCGGCCGAGGCGCGCAGGATGTTCTGGCCGGTGACTGTCGAGCCGGTGAAGACGATCTTGTCGACATCCATATGGGCGGCAAGCGGTGCTCCGGCCTCCGCACCCGTGCCGGTGACGACGTTGACGACGCCGGCCGGCACGCCGGCCTCCATCATCAGCGCGCCGATCAAGAGCGGCGTCAGCGGCGCTTCCTCGGAAGGCTTAAGCACGATGGTGCAGCCGGTCGCCAGCGCCGGGCCGATCTTCCAGATCGATGCAGCGGTCGGCGCATTCCACGGAATGATCGCGCCGACCACACCGACCGGCTCCTTGCGCGTGTAGGAGATGATCTCGCCCGGCAGCGAATTGCCGATCGTGTGGCCATGGATCGACGTCGCCATGCCGGCGTAGAAGCGCAGCATGCCAAGCACGCGATTCTTGTTGGCCAGTGTGCGCACGATAGGCATGCCCATATCCGTGGTGTCGGAAAGCGCGATCTCTTCCCAGTGGCGCTCCATCAGGTCGGCGATCTTCAGCAGCAGCACCTGGCGCTCATAGGGCTTGAACCGGCTCCACGGTCCGTCGAAGGCGCGCCGGGCCGCCGCCACGGCGAGGTCGATATCGCCTGAATCGGAGAGCGGCACGGTGCCGATCACGGCGCCGGTCGCCGGGTTGCGCGTCTCGAAGGTCCGGCCACCGAGCGCGTCGCACCAGGCGCCATCGATCAGCATCTTGCGGTGCCGGCCATCGATGGGCGTGTGCGGCGGCAAGTCTCTCACCGGTACGGTCATGCTCGTGTCCTCAGAACCTAGCGGGCGGCCCAGATGAGACCCCGTTCGACAATCAAGGCCATTTCCGGGACCGCGAACTCGTCGGCATTGTGTCCGAGAGCGCTGTAGAAGACCTTTCCGGCCCCGTAGCGACGCTTCCAGACGACCGGCATGACAACGCCGCCTATCCCCGGGAAATGCGCGTCGGTGAAAATGGTCGTGGCCAGCACCTCGTTGCTCGGGTCGACATGCATGTAATACTGCTCCGACCGGTAGGCGAAATCACTGACGCCTTTTGTGATCGGATCATCCGGTCTGGTGATGGCGACCGTGTAGTCGATGATATCGCCGGGATGCGCGACCCATTGGCCGCCGGTCATGAACTGATAGTCGGGCTCGTTGCGAAAACTGTCGCCCATCGTGCCATGGAAACCGCCGAGCCCGCTTCCCCCGCGAACGGCAAGCGTCAGGTTCTGCAACTCGGTCTTCTCGATCGTCGACATCGTGATGACAGGCACGATGAGATCGAAGGAAGCAAGCGCCGGATCGGCGAACATCTCTGTGCCTTGGCCAAGCGTGACGTCGAACCCGTTCCGCTCAAGCAGGTTCCGAACGATATTCGCGCTCTGCTCCGGCGTATGGCCCTCCCAGCCGCCCCAGGCGATCAAGGCTTTCTTTGGCATGGTGTACCTCCCTGGAGCACTCCGCCTCGATCGATCCGGCGTCAACGCCAGCCCAGCGCCGGCGCGACATGGGTCAGGATCGCCTCGATGACATGCGCATTGTAGTCGACGCCGAGCTGGTTCGGAACGGTGAGCAGCAGCGTATCGGCCTCGGCGATCGCCTCGTCCTGCGCCAATTCCTTGATCAGCACATCCGGCTCGGCGGCATAGCTGCGCCCGAAGATCGCCTTGGTGTTCTCCTCGATGAAGCCGATCTGGTCGCGGCTCTCATTGCCGCGCCCGAAATAGGCACGGTCGCGATCGTCGACCAGCGCGAAGATGCTGCGGCTGACCGAGACGCGCGGCTCGCGCTTGTGGCCGGCCGCCTTCCAGGCCGCGCGATAGATGCGGATCTGCTCGGCCTGCTGGATATGGAACGGCTTGCCGCTCTCGTCGAATTTGAGCGTCGAGCTTTGCAGGTTCATGCCAAGCTTCGCCGCCCATTCCGACGTCGCGTTGGTGGCCGCGCCCCACCAGATCCGCTCGCGCAAGCCCTCCGAATGCGGCTCGAGGCGCAAGAGGCCGGGCGGATTGGGAAACATCGGCCGCGGATTGGGCTGTGCGAACCCCTCGCCGCGCAGCGTCTCGAGGAAGACCTCGGCGTGATGCCGCGCCATGTCGGCGTCGCTTTTGCCTTCCGGCGGCGCGTAGCCGAAATAGCGCCAGCCATCGATCACCTGCTCCGGCGAGCCACGGCTGATGCCGAGCTGCAGGCGGCCTCCGGCGATGATGTCGGCCGCACCCGCATCCTCGGCCATGTAGAGCGGATTCTCATAGCGCATGTCGATGACCGCGGTGCCGATCTCGATGCGGCTGGTCTTGGCGCCGACGGCCGCCAGCAGCGGAAACGGCGAAGCGAGCTGGCGGGCGAAGTGATGCACGCGGAAATAGGCGCCATCCGCGCCAAGCTGCTCGGCGGCGACGGCCAGATCGATGGACTGCAAAAGCGCATCCGATGCCGAGCGCACTTGCGATTGCGACGAGGGCGTCCAGTGCCCGAACGACAGGAAACCGATTTTCTTCATAGCCATGCGATATAAGGATGCGCGTCAGGCTTCAATGCAAAAGAGATTTTTCGACACGCCCGATCAAGGCTCATGCATCGCTGTTTTCGAAGGCGCCGATGCCTTGTGCGATCAGGTTGGTCGCCATGACCAACGAGACGATTGCCGCGGAATTGAAGACGACGACCCACCATTTGCCGCCGGTCAGGAAGCCATAGCCATCGGCGACGGCCAGCCCCCAATCTGCCGATGGCGGCTGGATGCCGAGGCCGAGAAAGCTCAGCGTCGCGATCGAAAAGAACGCGTAGCCCAACCTTGTCACGAGCTCGATCAGGATCGTTTCCCTGATGTTGGGCAGGATCTCCAGGAACATGATGGCAAGCGGCCCCTCACCGCCGAGCCGGGCGGCGCTGACATAGTCGCGCTCCTTCTGCTCGCGCACGGCGGCGCGAACGGTGCGCGCCACCAGCGGCGCGTAGGCGATGCCGATCACCAGGATGACGGTCAGGTTCGACGGGCCGATCGCCACCAGCGTCATGGTGACGAGAACGATGAACGGAAACGCCATCAGTGTATCGAGCAGCCGCGCCCCGATGGCATCGACCAGGCCGTCGAAATAGCCAAGCACCAGGCCGATGATGCTGCCGGCGGCGACGCCCGCCAGCGTCGCCAGCGGCGCAACCAGCAAGATGTCGCGCGACCCGACGACAATGCGGGACAGCACATCGCGGCCGAGCTGATCGGTCCCGAACCAGTGCAGAGCGTCGGGCGGCGTCAGCATGGCGAGGAAATCCTCGGCATAGGGATCGTAGGGAACGAAGAGGTTGCCTGCCATTGCGCACACGACCCAGAACAGCAGCAGCAGCGATCCGACCACGACCGATGGGGGCAGTGCGGCGAAAGCCTTGCAAATTCTGCGCACTGCCGGAAAGCCGGCGACAGCGCGCCTCGGGGCGGGAAACTCCGCCAGATCCGTCATGGCGAGGTCCGGCGGCGTTGCCGCGGATCGAGCAGCGCCAGCACGAGGTCGCCTGCCGCCGCCGACAGCACGAAGATCGCCGCCATCACCAGCACGCCGGCCTCGAGCATCGGGAAATCGCGGGCCTTGGCCGCATTCAGGACCAGATTGCCGAGCCCCTGGATGCCGAACAGCGCCTCGATCACGACCAGCCCGCCAAGCATGTAGCCGGTCTGGGTCGCAAGTACCGCAATGGTCGGCGTCAGCGCATTGCGCAGCACGTGCCGAAAGATGATCTCGCGCCGCTCGAGCCCTTTCAGGACGGCGGTGCGCGTGTAATCGGCGGCAATCGCCTCGATCACCCCTGCCCGCGTCATCCGGGCGATATAGCCGGCAAGGTTCAGCACCAGCGGCAGCGCCGGCAGGATCAGATAATAGCCATGCGTCCAGAAGCCCGCGGCATCGGGCGCAACGCCGGAGATCGGGAACCAGTTCAGCCACAGACCGAAAACGATGAGCAGCATCAGGCCGGAGACAAAGTCCGGAACGATGCCGAAGGAAACGCCCGCCATGACGATCAGCCGGTCGATCAAGCGGCCGGCATTGAGACCGGCGATGACGCCGGCGCCAACCCCGAGCGGAACGAGAAAGAGCAGGATAATGCTGGCAAGGGCGGCAGAGCGCTTGAGGCTTTCCAGCACGAACGGCGCCACCGGCCCGCGCATCGACAGCGAGGTGCCGAAGTCACCGGTCACCGCCTTGCTGAACCAGAGCCAGTACTGGACGAAAACCGGCTGGTCGGCGCCGAGCCGCTTGTTCAGTTCCGCCACCGCCTGAGCGTCGGCAAACGGCCCGAGCATCACGCGGCCGACATCGCCGGGCAGAACCTGCCCGGCGAAGAACACCAGGATGCTGACCAGCCACAGCGTGAGGAGGAGTGTGCCCACACGCGCTGATAGAATGCGGCCGGTCAGCATGTGGCGATCATGCCTGGACGAAGGAAACGCGGTCGAGCAGCAGATGCGAAATCGCGGTGAAGCGCACGCCCTCGACCTTGGAGCTGACGATCCGGCTGTATTGCGAGAAGTAGCTGATGATCGCCGGCGTCTCGTCGAGCAGCAAGGTCTGGATCTTGCCGGCAGCGAGGCGCTGCGCCTGGAGGTCGCGCGCCTTCGAGTAGTCGAGCAGCAGCGCATCATAGGCCGGGTTGTTGAAATGCGCCGCGTTCCAGGCTCCCGAACTCTTCAGCGTCGCGTTGAGGAAGATGTCGGGCGTGCCGCGATGGCCGTAGTCGGTGATGCCGAGCACCGAATCCAGCCAGGGCGAGCTGCCGAAGGTCGCCGAGCCGTAATAGGCATCCTGCGGCAGGACATTGAGCTTGACGTCGATGCCGGCCTTCTTGGCGAAGTTCTGGATGATCACCGCATAGTCGGGAATGTCATAGGCGCGCTCGGTGGTCAGCGTCACCTCGAAGCCGTTGGGCACACCCGCCTCGCCAAGCAGGCGCTTGGCCTCGGCAATGTCCTGCTTGCGCTGCGGCACCGATGAATCGGCCGAGGGGAAGATCGGCGCGAACGGGGTGTCGTTGCCGACGATGGCGCGGCCCTTCAGCAGTCCCTTGACGATCGCCTCGCGGTCGATGGTGAGCGCCAGCGCGCGGCGGATGCGCTTGTCGGTGAACGGCGCCTGGTCGGTCCTGAGATGCACCTGGTCATGCGAGCTTGCCTGCACGCTCAGCAGCTTGAAATTGGGATTGCCTTCGATCGCCAGCTCCAGGCGCGTCGTGCTCGGGATGACGTCGAGCTGGCCGGCCTGCAGCGCAAGAACCTGCGCCTGCTCGTCGTCGAAGAACTTGATCTCGACCCGATCGGGCAGCGCCTTGTCGCCCCAGTAATCCTCATTGCGCACGAAGCTGGCGCCCTGCTTGGGACGGAAGGATTCGAGCTTGAACGGGCCGGTGCCGTTGAAGTTCTTCTCGAAATCGCCGGCATAGTCGGCCGGCAGGATGACCGCATTGTAGACGTCGGACGAGACATAGAAGGGGAAGTTGCTATTGGGACCATCGAGATCGAAGGCGACCGTCTCGTCGTCGACCAGCTTGGCGCCGCCCTTGGACAAGATGCCCTTGTAGGCGGACAAGGCCGACGAGCCGCTGGCCGGATCGACCAACCGCTCGAAGCTCGCCACAACGTCTTTGGCGGTGACCGCGCGGCCATCGTGGAATTTCACGCCTGGCCGCAATTTGAAGGTCCAGCGGCTGGCCGTCTCGTTGGCTTCCCAGGACAGAGCGAGCTTCGGCTGCAGCCCGTCCTTCGGATCGTCGAGGATCAGATACTCGCCGACCTGGCTGATCACCCCGATGCTGGCCGGATCGGTGACCGAAACCGGATCGATCGCCTTGGTCGGCTGGCCGAGCCCGACACGGACCGTGCCGCCAGCAGCGGCCGCAGCGCGTGCGCCTCCCAGCCCCTGCGAGGCGGCAAAGCCGGTCAGGCCGAGCAATGCTGCGTATTTCAGGAGATCGCGGCGCTTGAGAAAACCGCCCTGATATTCGTCGACGGCGACATTCCAGATGCCCCCCGACAGGTTGCGAACTGCGTCGATATCTCTGCGTTTGGTCATGTTAAACCCCTGCTCTGAAATGAAGATTGAAATCTATGCGACGGGTTCGCCGTCGAGATGGATGCGGTCGACGGCCTGCGGATAGAAGGCGATGAGGCCCTTGATCTTGGGCATTTCCTCGATGGGATCGCGGTAGCTCCAGGCGATGTCCGGGCGCACCGAACCGTCGCGCAGCAGGCCGGACCAGTAGGAGGCGATGCCCTTGTAGGGACATCGCGTCGTCGTGACGGACGCCCTCAGCCGCTCCAGCCGGATGTCTTCCGCGGGCAGATAGAAACGCGTCGGCAGATGCGTCTCGAACAGCAGCACCGGGCGATGGCTGTCGGCGATCGGCTCGCCGTCGAACCAGATTTGCACATGGCTCGAGCTTTGCAGCACGTCGATGCGTGCATACGGGTCCCGCGCATGGACGAAGACTTCCTCTTCCTCCTCGAACCACTGGTCGACGGCCTTCCAGGTGAAGGCTATGCGCCCGGCCAGCGGCGACAGGTTTTCATCCGGCGGCGACACGAAGGACCACGCTGCGTTGGCGCTCCGCCTGTCGCCGCTGTCGATATCCCAATAGGCGGTCTCGCCACCGACCGGATGCGGCTCACGATGCAGCGAAGGCTTCAGCACCGATGGGTCGACCGCTGACGGCGGGAAGAAATAGATCGGCAGGAAGTGATCCAGCGCAGCACCAGCACGTTGCGGCTGTCGGCAATGGTGCGGCCGCCGAATTTGACGCGCACGCGCTTGGGGCTGTGCAGGACATTGACCAGCTGCGGAGCGGTCGCTTCGCGCGGCTGCAATCTTGGTGCGACGGTCATGATTGGTCTCCCCGTCAGGACACGGCGCGCGCATTGTCGCGCTGCTCGGCGAAGCGGTTGGCGGGCCGCGCCAGGCCGAAACGGTCGCGCAGCGTTCCCGGCGCGTATTCGGTCGGGAACACGCCACGGCGCTGCAGCTCCGGCACAACCTGTTCGGCGAAGTTCACCCAGTCCTCGGGCAGCAGCGGGAACATCAGGTTGAAGCCGTCGGCGGCACCCGAAACGAACCAGTCCTGCAACTGGTCGGCGATCTGTACCGGCGTGCCGGCGACGGTCGGCACCGAACCGCTGTTGGCGAGCTTGCGGGCGATCTCGCGCAGGCTGAGATTCTGCTTCGTCCACTGCTTGACCCGGTTGAGCGAGGTGCGCCCGCCATTGAACGTGCTCTCGTCCGGCAGCGGCGGCAGCGGCCCGTCCGGCGGGAACAGCGACAGGTCCAGCCCGCTCCAGCTCGACAGAAGGTCGATGCCCACTTGGTCGGGCAGTAATGTCTGCAGGTACTCCTGCTTCTCCCGCCCTTCCGCTTCCGAGCCGGCGACGATCGGCAGGATGCCGGGCAGGATCTTGAAGCTCTCCGGCCGCCTGCCGTGGCGGGCGAGACGCTCGTTGATATCCTGGCGATATTTGATGCCGTCTTCCTTCGTGCTGTAGATGGCGAAATGCGCATCGGCCTGGGCGGTGGCAAAGTTCTTGCCGTCCTCGGACGAGCCCGCCTGGACGATCAGCGGATGGCCCTGCGGTGGCCGTGAGACGTTGAGCGGTCCGCGCACCTTGAAATGCTTGCCCTTGTGATCGATTGCGTGGACCTTGTCGGGGTCGGCGAAATAGCCCGACGCCTTGTCGATCAGCAGCGCCTCGTCTTCCCAGCTGTCCCACAGCCCCTTGACGATATCGAGGAATTCGGCCGCGCGCTCATAGCGGAACGCATGCTCGATATTGCCGTCGCGGCCAAAATTGCGCGCCTCCTCGTCCATCGCCGAGGTGACGACGTTCCACGACGCCCTGCCCTTGCTGATATGGTCGAGCGAGGCGAACATGCGCGCCACATTGTAGGGCTCGCTGTAGGAGCTCGACGCCGTGGTGATCAGGCCGATATGCTTGGTCACGCCGGCCAGCGCCGACAGCAGCGTCAGCGGTTCGAGGCGGGCATTGGCATAGTGGGCGACGCCGCTCTTCACCGAATCCCAGATCGACACGTGGTCGGCGACGAAGATGGTGTCGATCCTGGCGCGCTCGGCCGCCTGCACAAGATCGCGGTAGAATTCGAAGTCCAGCACTTCCCGGCCCGGTGCCCGCGGATGCCGCCACGACATCCGATGATCGCCCTGCGGGTTGAAGAAAAAAGCGCTGAGGATCATATGGTCTCGAGCCATGAAGGCCTCCTTCCAGATCTGCTCCGGAGACCGTCGCGCTGCCTCAGCAAGCGGCGACAATCTCTGCTGATGCGAGAAAGGTAGATTGCGCTCCGGCTTAATCCGAGTAATTTTATAGAGATAATGCATTGCGAAAGCGGAAGCGATTGCCCTCGATGGCGGCGCTGGAAGAAAGTGGTTTCAAGTCCCATGTCCTCCTCGGTTCTGAACGTAGACCAGCTGTCCATCGCCTATGACGGGCGCAAGGGATCGCATCCCGCCGTCAGCGGCGTGTCGCTGCACATTGGCGAAGGCGAAGCGCTCGGCCTGGTCGGCGAGTCCGGATCGGGCAAAAGCTCGGTGGCGCTCGCCATATTGCGATATCTGCCGAAGAACGCCCACCTCGCGGCGTCAGCGCTGGAATTCCAGGGCCGGGAAATCCGCGACCTTTCCGCCGAGCAGCTGCGCCAGCTCAGGGGAAATCACATCGCGGCCGTCTACCAGCACCCGGGCGCGGCGCTCAATCCAAGCATGACGATCGGCCGCCAGATCACCGAGACGATCATGCGCCACCGCCCGGTTCGCCTCGACGAAGCGCGCGACCGTGCCGCCGAACTGCTGGGCCGTGTCCGCGTCACCCATCCGGAGCGGGTTTTGGAGCTCTATCCGCACGAACTCTCTGGCGGCATGCAGCAGCGCGCCAACATCGCCATTGCGATTGCGCTCGATCCATCGCTGCTGGTGCTGGACGAGCCGACGACGGCGCTCGACGCCAGCGTCCAGTCCGAGATCATCGCCATCCTGCATGACCTGCGCAAGGATCACAAAACCAGCATCCTTTTGATCAGCCACGACATCCACATGATCCGCCGCTCCTGCGACCGGGTGGCGGTGATGCAGGCGGGCACGGTCGTCGAAAGCGGCGCCGCCGGCGATGTCTTCGACAACCCCTCCCACGCCTACACCAAGGCGCTCATCGCCTCGATCCCGGCGCTCAACTACACCAAGCGGGATGGAAGACTGGCTGAGGCGGACGGCCTGCCGTCGCCCCAGTCTGTCCGGGCCGAGGATGCCGGCGCACCAACAGAACGCCGGATCGCGATCGCCTGCAAGGGCATCAGCCACGCCTTCGGCGGCCAGCCAGTGCTGCACGGCATCGATCTCGACATCGGCCAGGGCGAAACCTTCGGGCTGATCGGCGAGTCCGGTTCCGGCAAGTCGACCCTGGCACGGATCGTTACCGGCCTGCAGACGCCTGACGCCGGATCGGTCGAGCTGTTCGGCAGGACGGTCGCGCCGCGCGTTGAGAAGAGAAACCTTGCCGAACGGCGCGACGTGCAGATGGTCTTCCAGTCGCCGGATCGCACGCTCAACCCACGCCAGCGGATAGGCCGCATCCTCGGCCGCCCGCTGCGCCGGCTCGCCGGCCTGCGCCGCAGCGAGGTGAGAGCCCGCGTCAGCGACCTGCTGGCCTCGGTTCGCCTCGCCGGCACTACCGCCGAGCAGAAATCGCGCTCGCTGTCCGGCGGCCAACGACAACGGGCGGCCATCGCACGCGCCTTCGCCGGCGTGCCGAAGGTCGTCGTGCTCGACGAACCCACCTCCGCGCTCGACGTCTCCGTCCAGGCGACCGTCCTCAACCTGCTCAACGACCTGCAGCGCGACAAGGACACCACTTACCTTTTCATCAGTCACGACCTCCGGGTGGTGCGCTACATGGCTGACCGGATCGGCGTGCTCTATCGCGGCCGCCTCGTCGAAACCGGCTCATCCGACCAGATTTTTCGCGGCCCTAACCACCCCTACACAGCCCTGATTCTGGCAGCGTCCTCCGATGAGGCCGAGCCGAAACTATCCGCTCCAGCCGGGATCGAGGCAGCCGGCATTCCGCACACGGGATGCGCCTTCGCCGACCGCTGCCCCCTGGTCCTGCCCGAGTGCCGAAAGGCGGAACCACCCGCCATGGAGGTCGCAGCCGGCCACCGGATCGCGTGCTGGCGGCACGGCCAGGGTTTGTAGGCGGATCACCGGCAGTCCGAAGGCCCGCAGCGGCAGGGCGGCAAGCAAATCGTCGATGAATGGAACCTCTCCGACGGCTGCTGCGAAGTTCATGCCGCCATGCCGGGATTGGGTGCTTCCTCGCATACAATTACATTCGATTGTGCTAATATACAGCAGTCATGCACATTCGTTCGTGACGAACATGTGGGAGGATGCGATGAAAACCATGAATCGCAGGTCTGCAATTGCTCTCGGTGTGACGGCTGCCGCGATAACGCCTCTGTTCACCCTGGTGGCGTCCGCGAAGGTCAAGAAATACGGCCCGAAGGAAGGCAAGGAGATTGCGCCCGGTGTCAGAGTGGTTGAGGTCAGCACCGGCAACTCCGACATTCCCGCCTACAAGAGCATCGCGATTGTCGACGTGGTGTTTCAGCCCGGAGCACACGCGCCTCAAATGATGATGGACAACGACATGGTATGCACCATTACATCAGGCGCATTCACCATCAAGAAAGTAGACAAGGAATTCAAGCTCAAGACAGGTGACATGTACACCTGCTCCAAGGGCAAGACAGACGAGGCGACGAATACAAGCAAGGAGGTCGGCGTGCATCGTATCGCCGTGCTGATACCTGCCTAGCAGACCGCATTCCGGCCGGATGGAAGGTCGCACGCCGTCCGGCCGTCGCTTGCGTACAGCCGGGTTGCTGGCCTCGTCCGGCCAACGCCCTTCAGCAAGATCGGCAGGATCCCGCCGCTGGTGCCAGCCGGGTCGCAGTCGCATGCTCGCTTTCCGTTCAGGCACAGTGCGATACCGGAATTGGCTCTTGAACGGCCAACTCGGACACGCGTAACATCGCCCCATCTGAATTGAGTCTGCTTTATTAGTCCGGACTAACCTCCGGATTGGTTTGGATATTTCCCTTGAACACGCAAGCAATCGGCGGCGCGCCGGAGCGCGGCAAATCGTTTGCCCATGTGGCGGAAGCCTCCTGGGGCAAGGGCCTCAGCACCTTGCTCCGCATCGTGCGCATGACACTGCGCCATCCCTGGCAGGTCGCCATCACCATCGTCTCGACTTTCATCGCCGCGACGCTGCAGCTTTTCATTCCGCGCCTGCTGGGACGCGCCATCGACCAGGCGCAGGGCGTGATGGCCGCGGGCGCCGGCACTGCCGCGGAGCAGGCGCTGTGGACCACGGCGCTGACGCTGCTCGTCGTCAGCATCCTGCGCGGTCTCTTCACCATGGCGCAGAACTACTATGGCGAGGCCGTCGGCCACCGCACCGGCTATGAACTGCGCCTGGCTTTCTACGAGAAGATCCAGCGCCTGAGCTTCGCCTACCACGACAGGGTCCACACCGGCGACTTGATCACGCTCGGCCTGCTCGATCTCGACGGCGTGCGCATGTTCTTTTCAACCGGCATCCTGCGCGTGGTGCTGCTCGGCGTGCTGATCGGCGTCGGCGCCTATCTCTTGATCAGCACCGATCTCGTGCTCGGGCTGCTCAGCCTGAGCTTCGTGCCGTTCGTCGCCTGGCGGTCCTCGGTCACCCAGCTGGCATTGCGCAGCACCTGGCTGACGTTGCAGGAGCGCCTCTCGGTGCTGAGCCGGGTGATGGATGAGAACCTCGGTGGCATCCGCGTCGTGCGGGCCTTCGCGGCACAGCGGCATGAGCTGGAAAAATTCGACCGTGCCAAATTGTCGGCGCTTGAGCTCGCCAATCAGCGCGTCGACATCCGCGTCTCGAACACCAGCGCCATGAACTTCTCGTTCCTGGCCGCCATGGGCCTGGTGCTCTGGTTCGGCGGCCAGAAGGTGATCGCGGGCCAGATCAGCGTCGGTACGCTGGCCCAGTTCCTCACCTTCATGACCATCCTGCAGATGCCGGTGCGCCAGCTCGGCCTGATGGTCAACTCCTTCGCGCGCGCCTCGACCTGCGGCACAAGGCTGTTCGAATTGCTCGACGCCGAGCTCGACATCGAGGACGCGCCCGATGCCAAGGACCTCGTCGTGACCGACGGCGTGCTGCGCTTCGACAATGTCGGCTTCCGCTACGAGGGCGCGGGCGACCGGCCGACGCTGTCGGGCATCTCCTTCGAGGCAAGGTCCGGCGAGACCATCGGCATCGTTGGTCCGCCGGGCAGCGGCAAGTCGACCATCGCGCACCTGATCCCGCGCTTCTACGACGTCACCTCGGGCAAGATCACCATCGACGGCCAGGACATCCGTGCGGCGACGCTGCAATCGCTGCGCAAGGCCGTCGGCGTCGTGCAGCAGGACGCGTTCCTGTTCACCACCTCGATCGAAAACAACATCGCCTACGGCAATCCCTGGGCGCGCGAGACGCGCATCGGGCAGGCCGCCGAGTACGCCCAGCTGCACAACTACATCATCGGGCTCCCGGCGGGTTACACCACGGTCGTCGGCGAACGCGGCGCGTCGCTTTCCGGCGGCCAGCGGCAGCGCCTGACCATCGCGCGCAGCCTGATGCTGCGGCCATCGGTGCTGGTCTTCGATGATTCCACCGCGGCAATCGACGCCGGCACCGAGCAGCGCATCCGGGCGGCGATGAAGCGCTTCGCCAAGGACCGTGTCACGCTGATCATCTCGCACCGGCTGAGCTCGCTGAAGCATGCCGACCAGATCCTGTTCGTCGAAGGCGGTCGGATCGTCGAGCGCGGCACGCATGAGGAATTGCTGGCGCTCGGCGGGCGCTACCGTGCGCTCTACGATTTGCAGCTGCGGCCGGACGATGATCGACCCCTGGTGGGAGCCGCGTGATGTCGACACAGAGCGACGACGAGAAGGAAGACACCAGCGGCCGGCCGACCAAGGCGGTCGTCGGCTCGCATCGCGACGAGGAAGAGGTTTTCGGCAAGGCCTATGATCCGCGCATCATCAGGCGCATCTGGAGCTTCGTGAAGCCATATCAGAGCCGGATTTTCATCTCGGTCGCCGCGGTGCTGGTGTTCACGCTGACGCAATTGGCGATCCCGCTGGTCATCCGCTACGCCATCGACCACGGCATGACGGCGGGCAGGCTCGACCAGTCGGTGATGATCGCCGCGATCGGTGCTTTCTCAGCGATCATCCTCATCAACTACGGCGCCAGCTATGTGCAGGAAAGCGTCGTCGGCAAGGTGGCCGAGAACGTGCTGTCCGACCTGCGCCGCGCCATGTTCAGCCATCTGCAGCGGGTCTCTTTGAGCTTCATGGACAAGACCGAGGTCGGTCGGCTGATGTCGCGCCTGCAGGGCGACGTCAATTCGATGCAGGAATTCCTCGAAACGTCGGTCATGTCGGTGGGCGACATCGTGCTGTTGTTCGGCATCGTCAGCGTGCTGCTCTGGCTCGATTTCCGGCTCGGCCTGCTGACGCTGTCGACCATGCCGGTGCTGTTCATCGTGCGCCTGTTCTGGCTGCCGCGCGCCAAGGTCGCCTTCATGGCCGCGCACGAGACCAATTCGATCGCCAACGGCGCGCTGGCCGAAGGCATCCATGGCGTGCGCACCGTGCAGAGCCTGGAGCGCCAGCACGTCAATTTCGACCTTTACGACGAGAAGGTTCTGGCCAACCTCAATGCCCATCTGACCTCGGCGAAATACGCGCAGGTGATGGTGCCTATCGTCGACACGCTGACCGGCATCGCCATGGCGACGGTCATCGTCGTCGGCGGTTCGATGGTGCTCTCGCACAGCCTCGACATCGGCGTCATGGTGGCGTTCCTGTTCTACATCCAGCGCTTCTTCGACCCCATCCGCTCGCTGACCATGCAGTACAGCGTCATGCAGCGCGCCATGGCTTCGGGCCAGCGCATCTCCGAAGTGCTCGACGTGCCGGTCGACGTCAGCGACAAACAAGGCGCTATCGCACTGTCGCGCGACATGGACGGCTCGGTCGAGTTCAGGAACGTCACCTTCGGTTATAGGCCAAACCAGCCGGTGCTGAAGAACATCTCCTTTCGCGTCAATCCGGGCGAGACCGTGGCCCTGGTCGGCCCGACCGGGTCGGGCAAGTCCAGCTCGATGGCGCTGGTGCACCGCTTCTACGACGTCTGGTCAGGCGAGGTCCTGGTCGGCGGCCACGACGTGCGTGACCTGACCCAGGATTCGCTCGGCGATCAGGTGGCCATGGTGCTGCAGGAGCCGTTCCTGTTCTCCGGCTCGGTGCTGGAAAACATCCGCTACCACAAGACATCAGCCAGCCGCGAGGAGGTGGTGCGCGCCGCGCAGGCTGTCGGCGCGCACGATTTCATCGAGAACCTGCCCGATGGCTACGATACCGAGCTTGAACAGCGCGGCGGCAATCTCTCGCTCGGCCAGCGCCAACTGATCAGTTTCGCGCGCGCACTGGTGGCGGATGCCAAGATCCTGGTGCTCGACGAAGCCACGGCCAGCATCGATTCCTACACCGAGATGCTGATCCAGAAGGCGCTGATCACCCTGCTGGAAGGCCGCACCGGTCTGGTCATCGCCCACCGTCTGGCCACCATCCGCGGCGCCGACCGCATCATCGTGCTGCAGAACGGCGAGATCGTCGAAAGCGGCAACCACGAACAGCTGATGGCAAGAAAAGGCCTCTACGCCCGCCTCTACACCATGAACTACGCCTCGTTCGACGACATTTCCGAAGGCGAGTTGGAACTGGACGCGGCGGTCGGCAAGGCGACGTGATTGGGCTTAGTGGTGACCGCGGGCGCCTACGCCATTTCAGGGCGTTTTGAACCCTCGCGGATGGCCTTGTGCACGCCGCGCTGCAAATCCATGAATGCAGGGCTTTCCATCACCTCTTCGCGGCGCGGGCGCTCGATATCGACGTTGAAAGTCTGCGTGATGCGTCCCGGGCCGATGCCCATGACGACGATCCGGTCCGACAGATAGACGGCCTCCTCCACATCATGCGTGACAAACAGGACGGTCAACCTGTGTTCCTCCCAGATCTGGGTCAGCAGTTCCTGCATCTGGTGCCGGGTCAAGGCATCGAGCGCGCCGAAGGGCTCGTCCATCAACAGCATCTTGGGCCGATAGGAGAGCGCACGCGCAATGGCGACGCGCTGTTTCGCCTGAGAGCTCAGCCGGATAGCGGTCGGCGCTATCAGCCAGCTTGACGAGTTCGAGATGTTCCAGCGCGATCCTGCGGCAGGTCGCGCGATCGTAACCGGCGGCCTTGAGGGCAAACTCGATGTTCTGCCGCGCCGTGAGCCAGGGTAACAGCGTGTAGGACTGGAAGACGACGCCACGGTCGAGACCCGGCTGCAGGATCGGCGCGCCATCGATGCTGAGATCGCCGGCGTCGAAGTCCTGCAGTCCGGCCACGATCGACAGCAACGTGCTCTTGCCGCAGCCCGACGTGCCGACCAGGGAGACGAACTCGTTGTCGGCAAGATCGAGGTTGATATCGCGCAGCACTTCCGTGCGCCGCTCGCCGGTGCCGAAGCTCTTGTGCAGACCGGCGATCCGCAATTTTGGGGGGCTCATCGGCTGGACCTCATTGCGAGCGGCCCTCTTGCTTGAACAGCACCTTTTCCAGCGCCTTCATCACCTGGTCGGTGATGAGGCCGAGCAGGCCAAGCAGCAGGATGTAGCCGATGATGGTGTTGGTCTGGAAATAGCGCTGCGACACCGTGATGCGATAGCCGAGCCCCGAAGTCGCGGCGACGAGTTCGGCCAGCACCAGCCAGGTCCATGCCCAGCCCAGGCTGATGCGCAGCGTGTCCCAGATGCCCGGCAAGGCGCTGGGCACGACGATGCGCGTCAGGATCTTGCGATCCGGCAGGCCGAGCGTGCGCCCAAGGCCGATGAAATCGGCGGGAACCCGCTTCACATTGTCCATGATCATCAGCACCTGCTGGAAGAAGGTGCCGATGAAGATGATCAGGAACTTCTGCGAATCGCCGGTGCCCGCCCACAGGATGGAGAGCGGCACGAAAGCGACGACCGGCATGTAGCGGATGAAATCCACCAGCGGCTCGATGGCCGCCTCCCAGGAGCGGAAACTGCCGATCAGCACGCCGATCGGTATCGACAGCGCCGAGGCGATGAGGAAGCCGATGGAAATGCGGTACATCGAGGCTTTGAGGTCCAGCCACAACGTGCCGTCGGTCGCGAGCTTGGCGATCTGCGTCGCGACACTGCCCGGCGACGGCAGGAAGATCGGCTTTACCAACCCCAGTCCGGTCGCCGCCCACCAGGCAAGGCCCAGCCCGACAAAGACAGCCACCGCGATCGTCAGGAAGCGCGACCTGGCGATGGGCACGCCGATCCCGGAGGATCGGCGGCGCCTCGCCTGTTTCGCGATGGGGCTTGGCGCGGAGTGCGCCGAGCCTGTTTCCGCGGGACGCTCCCCGGGCATCTGCGTCACCACCGCGATCCGGCCTTGGTCATTCCGCCGCCTTGACGAAGGACGGGTCGATCATCTGCTCCGGCGTCACATCGGCCTGAAGCAGCTTGGCGTTCTTGGCGGCGGCTTCGACATCGGCGAAGGTCTTGGTGGTGAAGTCGCCGGTCAGCGCCGTCTTGTTTTCGGCGAGCGAATAGTAGCGCACGCCGTCAAAGGCGGTGTTGAGGTCCTTGACGTCCGAGCCGACGGCCTTGGCGATGATGGCGCGGCCACCGGGCGTGTCGGCATTGTAGTCCTTGAGCGCCGCATCCCAGCTCTTGATCATGGCCAGCACCTGGCCGGGCCGCGACTTGATCACCTCGTCACGCACCACCAGCACGTCGCTGATCAGGCCCGGATCCTCACCGGCGGTGAACAGCAGCTTGAGGTCCTTGTTCTGCGCCATGGCGACGGTGAGGTACGGTTCGTAAGTCACCGCGACCGGCACCTGGCCGGCGATCAAGGCGCTGCCGGCGTCCGACGCCGGCATCGGAACCGGCTTCACATCGTCGATCGACATGCCGTTCCTGGCGAGCGCGTATTTGAGCAGGATGTCGCTCGTCGTGCCTTCCTCGAAAGCGACCTGCTTGCCCTTGAGGTCCTTGATCGAGGTGACGTCCTTGCCGGCGATGATGGCGTCGGCGGTCATGGAGACGTCGAGCAGCAGCACGATCTTCACCGGCAGGCCGGCCGCAACCATGCCCATCGCCGTGTGGGTGGCGATGTTGGCGGCGTCAAGCTGGCCGCTCGCAAGGGCTGCATTGATGTCCTTGTCCTCGGCGAAATTGACGATCTGGACGTCGCTCAGCCCATTTGTCTTGAACAGGCCCTTGGCCTCGGCGACATGCCACTGGCCATAGCCAAGCCAGGGCTCGATGCCGATCTTGAACGCTCCTGCCTCGGGCGTGGTGGGAATGGCCGCATCGGCCGCGTAGGCTGCCGGGGCGGCGGCGAGCCCGATGGCGGCGGCCATCACGAGCGCGCGAAATTGTCCTGTTAGGTTACGCATCATCTTTGTTCCCCTTGATGATCAGACCGCTTTTTCTAACCCAGGTAGCCGGTCTGGTGAGACTGCGGGTTTCTGCTCTTGCGGCACTGTGCCTCGGCGTCTTACCTGCCACTTCATGGTGAAGTGCGAGGATATTTCAGCGTCAGCGGGAGCGGATGTCAAGGCTAAAATACATACATGCATATACAAGTTGGAGAGACTCAATTTTCACGCTTTTCCGGATCGATCCGGCCGAGGAAATCGGTCACTCGATCGACCCCGGCAACGGGTTCGCTGCCAACCATGACCGCGACTGAAAAGGCAATGAGGGAGGAGACCGGCGTGTGACTGCGCGCGCCGGCCCGCAGGTTCATGACCAGCGTCGGCGACAGGAAAAGGCCTGCCCGCAGCACCGCCCGCCAATCGGCCGGAAGCATGCCGCGCCGTTTGAGCTCCAGCAGCAATGGCCGCCATAGGGCGGTCGCCTTGACCTCCAGCAGATCGCGGCGGACAGGGCTCAGGTCCCAGTCGGTGTCGACATGGAGCAGGTTTCCGTCCAGCCGCGCCTGGGCGCGAAATGCCACGGTCGCGGCCGCCGGATCATAGAGCCAGAACGGGTGGGCGAAGATGTTGTGGAACGTCGCCTTCACCTCCGCCAGCAGCGTCGGGATGTGCGAGCCGGCAAAGGCAGGATCGAAGAAGGACAGTTCCGCCCTCCCCGCCTTCGCCGTGTACCAGACATTGGCGTTGTGGGCGTCACCGTGCGCGACCACGCCGCCTGCGTCGGCAAGCCGGTCCGGCTGCAAGCGCATTGCGGCGGCCTCGAAGAGTTCGCCGACGCTGCTGGCATAGCGCTGGCCGTTGATGACGAATTTCAGCTGGGAGAACCGATCCCAATCCAGTTCCACACCGGGAAAGACAAACAGTTTGCCGACATAGAAATCGGCCAGCCGGCCGCCTAGCGACAAGCGTGTCTCGGTATCGATCAGCCGCTCATGAAACAGCCTGTGGATCGGCTCCGCCGACACCTCCTCGACGGTTACCGGATGCAGCGTCTCGAGATAGACCTCAAGCAGCCTGGCCGACAGGTCGCGCTCGGCAAGAACGGCTTCTCGCCGTTTGCCGGCATCGTCCTGCGCATCCAGTGCGAACAGAACATCCGAGAAGCGCGGATCCGTGCGACGGCGATAGACAAGGATCTGCTCGCCGGGCTGGGCCGACATGTGCACGGGTTGGTCGACCGGTAGGCCGGCGCGCGACAGGATCTCGGCGCGGTAATACTCGCCCGTCATCGCCTCTTCCCGTTCCTCCTGATGGAACTTGAAGAAGTAGGCCTTGCCGTCGTCCTCGAAGAAGCCGTTCAGCAAATTGAGGCTGTATTTGTCGAAGTTGATGCGGACATTGCGGGGGTGCATCTCGAACAGGTCGCCCAGCAGTGCCGCCAGCGCGCTTTGTGCTTCGGCAACATCATGCTGCGCGAGTGCCCGGATCCGCGCCGTGCGGTTGGGTGTCGGCGTCATCTGCCGTCCCCTCTGGCCGGGTCATTCGCCGAGGGCGAAACCATGTTCATCAGTACATGTATATACATTGGCAACGAAACCTCTCCGGCTTGCATTCGCAGCATTGCCGTCAGTTGTTTTTGGACGGGGAATAGCGGCTGCCGAGCGAGTAGCGGCTGCCGGCATAAGTCAGCTTGCTGATCGTCGCCACCACCGCGCCCGTCCATGTCCGGCGGTGCAGGAAAAGGCAGCAGGCGCCGACATCGATGCCCAGATGCCGCGCCGTCTCGGCGTCGGCCGGGATCGCGGAGATGATATGCTCGACCTCGGTCACCGGGGTTTTCTGCATGAGGTAGTCATAGGTCGCCGTCTTCGAAAAATCCTGCTTGTCATAATCGGGGATGAGGCTCGGATTGACGAAACGCTCTTCCAGTTGCACCGGCAGATCGTTCTCGAAATTGACGACGACGGAATGATAGATCGAGACACGCTTTGCGAACTCGAACGAAAGCCCCAGCTCCTTTGTCGGCATGATCGTTTCAAGGACAAGGACTTCGGAGCGATGCGTGTTGCCGCGCTCGACGATCTCGGCTGCGATGTTGTTGATCTCGATCAGCGTCGATTGCGGCCGCGGCGGCGCGATGAAGGTTCCCACACCTTGCAGACGGATCAGGAACCCCGCCGAGGTCAACTCTCTGAGGGCCCGGTGAACCGTCATCCGCGACACGCCGAGCGACGCCACCAGCTCATTTTCGGACGGCAGCTTGCGATCCTTGCCCCACCGGCCCGTTCCGATGTTGGTTAGGATGTAGTCCTTCACCTTCTCGTAAAGGGGGCTGGCCGTGTCGGGCAAAGTGATCATTTCAAAAGTCCTTTCCGGCAATTTATCGGAAATCACGACTGCTCGACAGGTTGCCGCATGCGGATGATTGTTTTCAAGCCGTCGCTTTGCCCCGCCAACAGCCGCTGATAGGCGGCGGGAATGTCATCCAGGCCGATCTCTTGGTCGATCAGCGCCAGCAGCGGCTCGCTCAGTTCACCCAGCATCCGCACGGCCTCGGGCAGTTCGTCGGCAAAGGCGTGGCATCCCAGCAATCCGATCTCACGTTCGACCAATGTGTTCGGATCGATGTCGAGACGGTCATGGAAGATGCCGACCATGGCGACCGTGCCGCCGGGATCGAGAACGCCGAGCAACTGGTTGAGTGCCGCGATGCTGCCCGTCGCCTCAATGGCCGCGAGCAGCGGGGCATTGGCGGTTGCGGCGGCAACGGCATCCCGGTTCAGATCGACGATCGTTGCCCCCGTCACCCGCGCCACGCGGGCGCAGCGGCTCTGGTTGCGGTCGGCGACGAGCACGGTGCCGGCGAAGGTTCGCGACAGCAGCAGCGCGGCAAGACCGCCGATCGGCCCGCAGCCGACGACCAGCACGGAGCCGGCCGTCTTCGGCAGGCGCCGCACCGCATGCAGCGCCACCGCGAGCGGCTCGGCCATCGCCGCGACCCGCTCGTCGAGCCCGGCATCGATGATATGCAAAAGCCGTACGGGCAGCACCGCCTGTTCGGCAAATCCGCCGTCGCAGATCTCCCCCACGAAGCCCAAGGACGCGCAGAGATGTCGCCTGCCGGCGTGGCATTGCGCGCAGTCTCCGCACCAGAAACGGGAATCGGCAACCACCCTGTCGCCGATGGCGACGATGTCGATGCCCGCGCCGATGGCGGTCACCGTGCCGGTCAGCTCATGGCCGGCCGTCGAAGGCGACCGGCTTATCCACTGGCCCGTGCGGAAATTGTGCAGGTCCGAGCCGCAAATGCCGGCGGCGTCGACCCTGAGCTTCACCCAGCCCGCATCCGGCGCGCCCGGCGCGGCGATATCCTCGACGCGCAGATCGCCGGGTCCGTAGAGTCGTGCCGCCTTCATCGCGATCGTGTCCGCTCAGCCGGCGAGATAGCGGTCGCGGATTTCCGAGACCGCGTTCTCATGCGAGCTGAAGCCC
Organism: Mesorhizobium loti; assembly: GCA_014189435.1. NCBI lineage: Bacteria > Pseudomonadati > Pseudomonadota > Alphaproteobacteria > Hyphomicrobiales > Phyllobacteriaceae > Mesorhizobium > Mesorhizobium loti. The sequence goes on along the minus strand of CP050293.1, from coordinate 1,002,682 downwards.
TCGTAGCGGGCGAGCCTGCGGGCATGCAGAGCGAGTTCCGGATAGGCCGCCGAGGTGACATAGCCGACCGACGAACGCTTGACGAAATCCGTCACCGAGAGCGGGCCGTAGGTCCGTGCCCAGCGGCTGGTCGGCAGCACCGCATTGGGTCCGAGGACGAAGTTGGCCAGCGTCACCGGCGTGTGCGGACCCATCAGGATTTCGGCCGCCTCGGTGATACGCCCGAGATGCGCGAACGGTTCCTTCGACAGGATCTCGAGGTGCTCGGGCGCATAGTCGTTGATGAAGCGGTAGCTGTCTTCCAGCGACGCCGTCAGCACGATGCCGCCCCGCTTGCCGGTCAGCACCGCGCGCGAGAACTCGACGCGCTGCTCGGTCATCCGCGACCAATGTTCGGGGATTGCAGCCAAGGCGGCCTCGGCGACCTTGCGGCTGTGCGTCACCAGATAGGCCGAGGAATCCGGCCCGTGCTCGGCTTCGATGAGAAGATCAAGCGCGGCAAGGCCGCCATCGACGCTGTCATCGGCAAAGATGATCGCTTCCGATGGGCCGGCCGGAAGGCCGGTGTTGATGACCGACGACAGCACGCTCTTGGCCGCCACCACCCACGGGCTGCCGGGGCCGACGATCTTGAGCGCGGGCTTCACCGTTTCCGTGCCGTAGGCGACGGCGGCAACGGCCTGTGCGCCGCCGCATTTGTACACGGTCCCGACGCCGGCGAGGCGTGCAGCGACGAGCGTTGCCGCGTCCACCGAACCATCCGATGTCGGCGGCGTAACGATGGCGATCTGCGGCACGCCGGCAATCACCGCCGGCACCGACGTCATCATCGTCACCGACGGGAAAGCGCCCTTGCCGCGCGGAACGTAGAGCGCAACGGAGGCGATCGGTGTGTACCGGTCGCCGGCATAGGCGCCCGGCCGGACTTCCTTGAGCCACATCGTTTCCGGCTTCTGCTCCTCATGGAAATGTCTGATGTTGTCGATGCCGAACTGGATGCTCTCGACGACGTCCTTTTCCACCTTGTCGAACGCCGCGTCGAACTCGGCTTCCGACACCTGCAGTTCGCCCTCGGCGACATTGGCCTTGTCGAGTTCCCTGGCGAAGCGGATCAAGGCGGCGTCGCCTTCGTCCTTGACGGCCTGGATGATCGGCCGGACCTTCTCGACGAAGACCGTCAGATCGGCCTCGGCGCGTTTCAGCAGACTGGCGCGCTGGTCGGCATCGATGGATGACAAATCGTGGAAGCTGATGTCGGACATGGCTGCTCGTTCTCCTGGAACTCTTGGAACGCAATGACGGTTGGCGCAGGTCGGCCATTCTGCGGGCCGACAGGCCGACCCGGTACAAGGATCAAAGCCGTCGAGAGGCTTCACTGGGGTAAAAGTATATACATGTATGTATGATGGTCGCCAGCAATTTTTCCATCATCCTTCCGGTCGAAAGTGCCCCGACAAACCGCGTCATCAGATCGAGGCGAGAAAGCCGCCATCGACCGGGATGGACTGGCCGGTTATGTAGGCCGCGGCATCCGAAGCGAGGAACACGGCGATGCCATGCAGGTCATGGAGATCGCCGAAACGGCGCTGCGGGATCTTGGCCAGCATGGAGTGCTGCCAGGCCTCGTTGGCGTAGAACACATCAGTCATCGCCGTCCTGAAATAGCCCGGCGCGATGGCGTTGACCCTTATGCCAAGCTCCGCCCACTCCGCCGCAAGCGCCCGTGTCATGCCGAGCAGGCCCGACTTCGACGAGCCATACGGCACCGCGGTGGGAATGCCGACTTCGGATGTCAGCGAGCACAGGTTGATGATGGCGCCGGGACGGCCGGCGTCCCGCATCCGCCGCGCGGCGGCCTGGGCGCAGAAGAACGCTCCCTTGAGATTCGTGTCGACGATCCTGTCCCACAGCGCCTCGTCGACATCGAGCGAGGCCCGGACTTCCTCTATCCCGGCATTGTTGACGAGAATGTCGAGGCCGCCAAGCAGGCCGGCCGCCTCGTCTGTGGCTGCGCGGCAGCGGCCGACATCGGTGACGTCGAGAGCGATGGCGTGCGCCACCCCGCCGGCGGCGCGGATGGCTGTCGTTGTGTCCTGCAATGAGGCCAGGCTGCGCGCCGTGACCGCGACGTCGGCGCCGGCAGCACTCAGCGCTTCGGCGATGCTGCGCCCGATGCCCCGGCTTGCGCCGGTGACAAGCGCCTTCCTGCCGGAGAGATCGAAGAGAGAAGCGTTGCGCATGTGATCCTCCTTGCCGGTGTCGGTTTCCGCTTCGGCGTCGAGACTATCAGATCAAGTTACATATACAAGCATATACAAACTATTTCAGCTACGCTACGGATGACGAAATCCACCGCAGAGGAGCCCGCCCGTGTCGAAAGCCTCGGATATGGTTCGCACCGAAGTCAACCGCCTTTCGCCCTACAATTCCGGGCTGACCATTGACGAGGTGCAACAACGATACGCGCCGGCCAGGATCGCCAAACTGGGTTCGAACGAAAACCCGCTCGGGCCAAGCCCGTCGCTGGCCACGACGATGCATGCCGGGTCCGAGATGTTCCGCCTCTATCCGGACCCTGCCGGACGCAAGCTGCGCCAGGCGATCGCCGACAAATATGCCGTCACCGAGGACCAGATTATCCTGGGCAACGGTTCCGAAGACCTTCTCTCCGTGATCAGCCGGGCCGTGTTGCGGCCAGGCGACGCCGTCGTCACGCTCTATCCGTCGTTTCCGCTGCATGAGGACTATGCGACGCTTATGGGCGCGACCGTCAAACGCGTTGCCGTCAACGACGATCTCACCATCAATGTCGACGCGCTGATCGACGGGGTGCGCGAACGGCCCCGCATGCTGCTGTTCTCGAACCCGATGAACCCGGTCGGCAGCTGGCTCCCCGGCGGCGACCTGTCAAGGGTTCTGGATGCGGCAGGCGACGAGACGCTGATCGTCATCGATGAGGCCTATGCCGAATATGCCGAGGGCGACGACTATACGTCATCCCTGCCCCACCTGAGCAAGCTCGACCGGCCATGGATCGTGCTGCGGACCTTTTCCAAGGCGTTCGGCCTGGCCGGACTGCGGATCGGCTTCGGCATCGTCGGCGACCCGGAACTGCGCGCGCTGCTCGACCGTGTCCGCACACCCTTCAACGCCAACGCCATGGCCCAGGCCGCCGCACTGGCGGCGCTCGCCGATGATGAACACCTCGCCAGGGTCGTCGCGCTGGCCATGGCGGAACGAGCACGCGTCGAGACTTTCCTCAAGAGCAAGGGGCTCGGCGTCGCCCCCTCCAGGGGCAATTTCCTGTTCTTCAACTGCCGGCAAGATGCCTCCGTCTTCGTCGAGGGCCTGCTGCGCCAAGGCGTCATCGTCAAACCGTGGAAGCAGCAGGGCTTCGACACCTATGTGCGCGTCAGCATCGGCTCGGCATCGGAGAACGACCACTTCATGGCCGTTCTGTCGGAGTTGTTGTGAATGCATTCCAGCCGGCGCCGGGCGCCACATCAATACGGGGCCAAACGCATCGTTCGGCCCCGCATCGATGTGTATCGCCGGAGGAACCTGCGATACACCCGCGCCGTCGGCCTGTGTGCCGCAGGCCGACGGGCGTAGCGGCTTCAGGCGGCGGTGCTGACCTTGCCCGGCTCGAGGATCGACTTGACCTTGTCAGCGACGGCGCGCCCCAGATCGACGTTGTTTGCGGCAGTGAAATGGATGCCGTCGACACCGTCCGTGGTGACGAAATCGCCGGCATTCAGGAAGTCGATCTTCATGAAATCCGCCATCGCCTTGTACTGCCTGGCCAGATCCCTGGACTTTTCATGACCGCCGCCGAACATGCCCTCGAACCACGGATCGGGCATCGGCGTCAGCGGCGGCGGCGCGATGACCAGCGCCTTCGGGGCCGGATAAGGGGTGCCGATGCCGCCGGCGCTGGTCAGGATCTGCCCGACCAGTTTCGCCATTCCATTGGCGATCTCGTAAGGCGTCCGGCGGAAATAGGATTTCGTGTCGTTGGTGCCGAGCATCACGATGACCAGGTCCAGCGGCAGGTGGCTGGCAATGGCCGAAGGCAGATAGTTGGCGCCGTTCAGGCGCGGATCGTTGGGGTCGTCGAGACAGGTCGTGCGCGCGCTCAAGCCTTCTTCGACGATGTGATAGCCGGCTCCGAGTGCTGCCGCCATCACGCCCGTCCAGCGCTGATCATAGGGATAGCGGTAGGTCGGCGACCCTTCCTTGACCGGAACCCAGCCCCAGGTCAGCGAGTCGCCGTAGCACATGATGTTTTTTGGCGGTGACATCCATGTTTCTCCATCTGTTTGCAATTGTCTGAACGCGCGGATCTATCGGTCCCGGCGAACGCGGGGCCGGCTTGCCTTTCGCTGTCTCACGTCAAGGGGTTCGCACGCGCACTCCGTAGAAGATCGCCGCGCCGAGGATGATGACGCCCTGGGCGATGAGCTTGCCGGGCTCGTCGATGCCCAGCACCGTCATCACCACGAACAGCAGCGCAAAGCACAGTGCCCCGAAGAAAGGCCCCCAGACGCCGCCGTCGCCACGACCGAAGACGACGCCGCCAAGGATGGTTGCGGCGACCGCCAGGATCGGCAGGTCGAGACCGACACGGACGCTGCCGACGGCGATCGAACCGGTCTGCACCAGGGCGGCGATGGCCGCGATCAGGCCGGCCAGCGTATGCGCCAGGATGACCGTGCGCTGAACCGGCACGCCGGAGAAATGCGCGGCTTCGGCATTCTCCCCGACTGAGGCGACGTAGCGGCCAAACACGGTCCGCGACAGAAGCAGCCACACCAAGGCGGTCAGCAGGACCCAGAACAGCACCGGCGTCGGAACCGACAGGAACTTCGTGTTGTAGAGGTCGTTGAACAGCTTCGGCACGTCGCCGGGCGGATTGCCGCTCGACAGGAACTGCACCAGCCCGACCAGGATGATGCTGACCGCCAGCGTGACGATGACGGCCGACACCCGACGGACACCGATCATGAAGCCGTTGAACAGGCCTATGACCAGCCCGGTGGCGAGCGCCAGCATAACGAAGAATGGCAGCGACGCGCCGGGGAAACTGCCTGACGAGATGAAATAGTTGATGAGCAGGATGATGCCGCCGCCGGAAAGGTCGATCGACTTCACCCGCATGACGACGAGCTGTCCCAGCACCAGGATACCGAGCGGAACGATCTGCCTGATGAAGATGCCCATGATGTTGAGGTTGAGCATGTTCGGCCGCGCGATCCACAGCGTCGCCAGCAGCACGAGGAAGACAAAATAGGACGGCGGGATGCGAAGCAGACGCCGGGTAATCGGATTTGCGAGAACGGCAGCCATCTTTCAGAGCCCCATCTTCTTGCGCGATTGCAGCCCGACCACCGCCAACAGGATGCCGCCCTTGATCGCGGTCTGGACAAAGGGCGAGACGTTGGCGAGGTTCATGCCATTGGCCAGCAGCGCCATGACCAGCGCGCCGATCACCGTGCCGTGCAGGCCGCCTATGCCGCCGGAGAGCTGGGTGCCTCCAAGGGCTACGGCGGTGACGGTGTCGAGTTCGAAAAGCAGCCCGACATTCGGATCGCCCGACACGATGCGCCCGGCCAGGAAGACACCGGCAACGGCCGCGAAACAGGAACAGACCACATAGGCGAGGATGATGTTGCGACGGTCGGAGACGCCGAAATTGCGGGCAGCACTTTCGGCGCCCGAAGCGATGCCGCCGCCGATCGCAAACAGATGCAGCCCGTATCGCGATCCGTAGAGCAGCTTCCACGCTGCCAGGATCACGACGATGCCCCAGAAAACCGGATAGGGGATGCCGAGGAAACTGCCCGAGACGGCATCGATGACGATCTCCGGCACCGTGCCGCCGGAGACCGGCCGCAAGATGCGCGTGATGCCAAGCACGATGTACTGCGTCGACAGCGTCGCGATGATCGGATGGACGTTGAAGCGGGTGATCGCCAGGCCGTTGATCAGCCCGATGAATGCGGCCAGCAGAAAGACCGCCGGGATCAGCACGATCGCCGGCTGATCGAGCGCCAGCACCGCCGTCGTAAAACTGATGACAGAGCCGACGGATAGATCGAGCCCGCCGATGAGCACGACGACGAGTTGTCCGATCGCCGCGATGATCAGCGGCATCGCCTGGGCAACCAGGTTGAAGAGGTTTTCGGCCGTGGCGAACTGCGTCGTCTCGACGGTCAGCCACAGCGAGATGAGCAAGGCGACCAGCAGCGGCAGGCCCCACAGGCCTTGCCGTGTGTTCCGGCCACTCAGGATGTTGAAAAGCGAACGAACCATGGAGGCCCCTAATGCTGGCGCGTGGAGCCGCCCGTCAGGGCCGCGTCGAGGATTTTGTGCTCGGTCGCCTGCGCTGCCGGCATTTCGGCAACGATGGTGTCGTGATGGACGACATAGATGCGGTCGCAGAGCCCGATCAATTCGATCGTCTCGCGCGACAGCACCAGCACGGCGCCACCCTTGCGGGTGAAATCGCGCAGCAGATGGTAGATCTCGGATTTGGCGCCGATGTCGACGCCGCGGGTCGGCTCCTCGACTAGCAGAAGATCGAGATCGGCGGCCAGATACCGGCCGAGCAGCACCTTTTGCTGATTGCCGCCCGACAGGGAGCCGGCGGGAGCCGATGGACCCGACGCCTTTATGTTCATGACCTCCATCATGCGGGCGATGACGTTTCGATAAGGTCGCGCCGGCGCAAGTTCGGGTCGCCTCGAATGCAATCCGATGGCGATGTTGTGGGCGATCGGCAAAGCGAGGAAGAGCCCCTCTTCCTTGCGGTCCTCGGGAACGAAGCCCACCTTCAGCTGCTGCAAATGGCGAACGCCCGATGATGTAGAGAGTGGCAACTTCAGCACTTTGCCGTTGATGGAGATCGTCCCGGCAAAGGGGTGGTAGCGACCGATCAGCGATCGCAGGAAGCGCTGCTGGCCCTGCCCTTCCAGCCCGGCCAGGGCGACGATCTCGCCCTTGTGCAGCGTCAGCGACAGCGGCCGCGATGCCTCGGTAATCCTGAGGTTCTCGACGCGCAGGATCTCGTCGCCTCTGTCATCAGTGCGATCGGGAAAAAGGTCCTGGAGTTCGCGCCCGACCATCATGGCGATGAGTTCGTCGGTGGTGATTTCGGACACCATCCTGGTGCCGACCAGCGCGCCGTCCTTCAGCACCGTCACCGTGTCGCAGAGCTCGAAGATCTCCTCCATGCGATGCGAGATGTAGACAATGGCCTTTCCCTTATCGCGCAGCCGGCGGATGTTGCGGTTGAGCACGTCGACATCGGCCGCATTGAGCGCCGCCGTCGGTTCATCAAGGATGAGCACGCTGGCGTCCGCCTGGATGCAATGCGCGATCTCGACGAATTGCCGCTCGGCGATCGTCAGGTTGGAAACGAGTTGCGACGGGTCGAGCGTGAGGCCGAGTTCGCCGAGCGCCCTGGCGGTCTGGCTGCTCATCGCGCGATAGTCGATCGAACCGAACCGGGTCGTCGGCTCGCGGCCGAGAAACATGTTCTCCGCGATCGACAGATTGGGCAGCAGCGAATGCTCCTGGAAAACGGTCGAAATGCCGGCGTCCAGCGCGGCGCGTGGCGACTTCAGATCGAGCTTTTCCCCGTTCATGAAGATTTCCCCGGAATCAGGCTGATGCACGCCCGCCAGTATCTTCATCAACGTCGATTTGCCGGCGCCGTTCTCGCCCATCAGGGCGTGAACGCTGCCCGCCTGGAGATCGAGGGAAACGGAGTGGAGCGCCTTGCTCCTCTCCGAACGCCTTCGAAATGTGGGACATCTCGATAAGATTGGTCACGAAACCCTCGAACGAACCGGATTCAACGGATGGAACGGCCCGCGGGGAATGCTTGTCCACTCCCCGCCAGCCACGGCGCCGTTACTTCTTGCCGTAATATTCCTTGAGCTTGTCCTCGGGCAGTTCGCTTGGCCACCAGACGTTGGCGGTCAGGTCGTCGCGATAGTATTTTTTGGCCTTGTCCTGGTCCCATCCGTCGGGGTTGTAGACATAGCGCTTGTAGAGCTGTTGACCCTCGAGCAGCGCGACGGCGGCGCGCACGCCGGCAGCGCCCTGGGCGGGGCTGTATTCCGGAGAGATCGACTTGAAACCATCGGTGATCCACTGGCCGAAATAGCCATTGTTGCCCTCGCCCGAGATCGGCGGAATGGGCGTGCCGAACTGCTTGAAGACATCGACGCAGGCGCGCGTCATGTCGGCGCCCGACGACCAGATGCCGTCGACCTGCGGATTGTTCAGATAGAGCGTTTCGCACAGCTTCTTGGCCTTGTCGTACTGCCAGTCGCCATGCTCCTCGGCGATGATCTGCACATGCGTGCCCTTGAGCGATTCCAGCAGGCCGTTGTAGCGGTTGGTGTCTTCCGGATGGCCGGCCAGGCCACGCAGGACCCAGATCTTGCCATTGTCGCCGACAGTCTTCACCAGCCAGTCGCCCATCACCTTGCCGAAGTGTTCGGCGCCGCCCTGGATCTCTGTGGTGTAGGCGTCGGAATCGATGCGGCCGGTGTGAAGGATGACGGGGATGCCGGCGGCGACCGCCTTGGCGATGCTGGCGTTGGCCGATGTGCTGGTCACCGGCTGAACGATGATCGCGTCGACATGCTGCGCGATCAGGTCCTCGATATCGGCGACCTGTTTCTTCTGGTCGAAGCCGGCATCGAGCAGGATGAACTTCGAGATGCGCTTGTCCTTGGCCGCGGCATTCTCTGCCTCATGCGCCACCTGCACCGTCCAGGTGTTTGCGTTGACGCCGAAGTCGCTCATGCCGATGACCCAGGGCGGGTCCTTCTTGAACGCACCGGCCGCGGTCATGCGCGTGTCGTCGGGGCGCGGTGCTACGCCGTCCATCAGCTTGACGTCTTCCGCATGCGCCAGCGACGTCACGGCAAACGCTGATGCGACGAGCACTCCCAGGCCGACGGTTTTCAGCAATCCTAACATTGAACTCTCCTCCTTATGGTTGCCCCGGCCTACGAATTCGTATGGCCGGCCGTGCGAATGCGCACGGGCCGCGAGACGCTCTCCCAATGCATGCTCGTCGTCACAAACCGACCGATGCACGCAATTCTCCCGCCCCCGAACACAGACGTGTCGAGGTCCAATTTGGGCTGGACGATGATGACGGTCGAGAACTCCTCCGGGCACTTTAGAAGCACAGCGGATTCGGCCTGTCAATAGTTAGTCATGTTGAATGACTATTCTCTTGCTTGCCTTTCACCGCTCCTCTATCCATCATGAATGACGCTCGCCGGCTTCGGCGCGCTGTCAGTTCCGGCGGGAAAAACATGCGATCAGTCTTGTGCTACGGCGACTCCAACACGCACGGCCAGATCCCCGGCAGGGGGCCGCTCGAGCGCTACGGTCCTGAAGAGCGGTGGCCGGGAATACTGCGATCTCAGCTAGGGCCTGACTGGTATGTGATCGAGGAGGGATTGAGCGGCCGGACCACCGTCCACGACGATCCTATCGAGGGCGCCCACAAGAACGGCCGAACCTATCTTCGCCCTTGCCTGCAGAGCCATGCGACGCTCGACCTCGTCATCATCATGCTCGGCACCAACGACCTGAAAATCCGCTTCAACAAGCCGCCGTCGGAAGTGGCCATGGGCATCGGCTGCCTCGTCTACGACATCAAGGAGCTGGCGCCCGGCCCGGGCGGCTCGACGCCCGAGATCATGATCGTGGCGCCGCCGCCGATGCAGGACGACGTCAAGGAATGGAAGTCGATCTTTGCCGGCGCGCCGGAGAAATCGCGCCTGCTCGCGCTTGAGTTCGAGGTTCTGGCGGACTCGCTCGAACTGCATTTTTTCGATGCCGGCTCGGTGGTGTCGTGCAGCGAAGCGGACGGATTTCACATCGATGCCGAGGCGCACAGATTGCTCGGCACCGCACTCGCCCGCGCGGTCGATGCCATCGGCTGGAGCCGCTCGACATGAGCAACCATACCGCCGCGAGGCAACGCGCGCTTACCGACGGGGCGACCCTTGCCTGATATGAGATTCGCACCACCCAATCCGTTGCGCATCGCCGATCGTGCGAGCGGGCTGAATGCATTGAGCGTGCGCAGCTACAATGAGCGGCTGGTGCTGTCGCTGCTGCTTCAGAACGAAGGCATTTCGCGGATGGAAATCGGCGAGAAGACCGGCCTGTCGGCGCAGACGGCCTCGGTCATCGTCCGTTCACTGGAGCAGGAGGGCCTGGTCTCCCAGGGCGAGGCGCAGCGCGGTCGCGTCGGGCCGCCCACCATCCCGCTTTCGCTCAACCCGGAGGGCGCCTATGCGGTTGGCGTCGGCTTCAGCCGGCGCAGGATCGACATCGCGCTCATCGACTTCATCGGCACCGTGCGCTTCCACACGCAGTTGCCGGCGGATGAAGCCAATCCCTTTCCGCAAAGCAGCGAACTGCTGGAGGCGATCAGGCAAGCCATGACGAGCCTGCCGGTCGAGGCGCGCGGCCGCGTCGCCGGCATCGGACTGGCTGTTCCCGACGAAGTCGACGCGATGGCTGCAACCCGCAACGGATCGAGCACGTCGCTCAAGGCCTTGCAGGGTGAGATCGAGGAACAAATCAAGCTGCCGGTTTTCGTGCAGAACGACATCACCGCGGCGGCCGGCGGCGAAAGCATGTTCGGCGTCGCCAAGCCGCTGAACGACTATTTGTTCTTCTATCTCGGAGCAAGGCTGCAGAGCAGGCTCATCCTCAACCACCAGATCTACAAGGGAAACTCCAGCGCCAGCTTCGATCATGGCCTTGTGCGCCTGGAGAGCGAACTGACCAGGCGCGGTCGCCCGTCCGAAATCATCTGGAGCAGCAGCCCTGAGTGGCCCGACCTTGGCGAGGCCTACGGCGCATGGCTGGGGGAATGCTCCAACCGCCTGAAAGCGTCGATCTCCGCGCTGACCCAGTTTGTCGAATTCAGGACGGTCGTCCTGTCCAGCTACGCGCCGCAGAAAATCGCCAAGGCACTGTGCGCCGACATCAGCCAGGAATTCGCCACCATCGAAGCGTTGCCGGCGCGCGTTACCATCAGCCCGAAGGCCGTCGGCGCGGCAAGCCTGCCGTTCAGTTCGCGCTTCATGATCCAGTGATCGGGCCGAACCGGCACGCTGCTCCTGCCGGTCGGCCGATCATGCACCCTCTGCAGGTCCATCAGCGATTTTCAGATGAGCAGGCGAATCCGCTTGCCAGGAGGCATCACTTAATAGCATGTTAAGTGAACCCTGAGATCGCCATGAAGATTGCCGAGGATCACATCCCAGACGACAGCGCCGCGTCCAGCGCGGAAGCGCGCCGCTCGACGGTGCTCGGCGATCGCATCAAGGCCTATCGCACCACGCGACGCCTGACGCTGCGCCAGCTCGGCGACATGATCGGCACCACCGCCAGTTTCCTGAGCCAGCTCGAGCGCGGCCTTTCGGGCGCCAACACCAGCACGCTGATGCTGATCGCCAATGCGCTCGGCATCAGCTTGGCCGACCTTTTCGACGACTGCGAAGTGTCGCCGCACACGGTGCTGACACGCGCCGAGCGGCCGGCGCTGCCGACCAGCGAAGGCTACCGCAAGACGCTGCTGTCGCGCCGGCCAATCCATGAGATGGAAGTCTATTGCGGCGAATTCGCCGTCGGTGGCTCGACCGGCGACGTGCCTTACACGCATGGCAACGCGCACGAGATGTTCCTCGTGCTGCGCGGGCGCGTGCAACTGACGCTCGGAGACGAGAGCTTCATCCTCGAAGAGGGCGACAGCATCGAATACTCGACCTCGACGCCGCACCGAACCATCAATGTCGGCGACACGGTGGCCGAAGTGCTCTGGATCATCGCGCCGCCGACCAGCGGCGCCGTCGACCTCGACCAATATGTAGCCCGGAAAACGCTCGCGCCCGGTCTGCCAAAATCAAACAGCGAGCCATCGGAGGGTTAGAAAATGGGAAGCAGATCAAGATGGGCCGGGTTTGTCGGCGCCGCCGCACTGGCCTTGCTCGCAGCCGCCGCTCACGCACAGAACGCACCGCCGGCCGGGACCGTCGTCGACGGATCGCTGAAGGGCAAGACGCTGACCTTCGTCTCCTATGGCGGCATCTACCAGGACGGCCAGGTCGCCGCGCTCAAGGAGTTCGTCGACAAGAGCGGCGTCAAACTTTTGAACGACGGACCGACCGAAATCGCCAAGCTTCAGGCGCAGGTGGAATCCGGCAATGTGACCTGGGATGTCGTCGATACAGACGATTTTCCGCCCTTCGTGCATTGCGGAAAACTGTTCCAGAAACTCGACCTGACCAAGCTCGACATCTCGCACATCCCGGCCGGACAGGTCGGCGAATGCAGCGTGCCGGCGATGAACTACGGCATGGTCCTGATGTACAAGAATGACAAGTACAAGGACAATCCGCCGAAGGACTGGAAGGATTTCTTCGACACCGTGAAATTCCCCGGCACCCGCGCCATCGATGGCAGCGGCAGCCCGATCGGTGGCCTGATCGAACAGGCCATCCTGGCCGACGGCGGCAAGGTCGACGCCATGACGCCGGCCGACATCGACAAGGGCATCGCCAAGATCAAGGCAATCGGTCCGGACACCATCTTCTGGAAGACCGGCGCCGAATCCCAGCAGCTCGCCGAATCCGGCGAGGCCGACATGATCATCATGTGGACCGGCCGCGCCATGACGGCGGTCAAGAACGGTGCTGCCTACACGCCGGTGTGGAAGGACTGGCTGGTCGTCATGGATCAGCTGACCATCCCGGTCGGCGCCAAGGACACCGACGCCTCCTATGCGTTGATCAATGCCTATCTCGGCAAGAAGTCGCAGGAAATCCTGACCGAGCAGACATCCTACTCGCCGATCAACAACGAGGCACAGCCGAAGGTGGACGCGTCCGTCGGCGCCTTCCTGACCAACACGCCGGACCACGCCAAGCTCGGTTACCAGCAGAACATCAAGTTCTGGGTCGCCAACTTCGCCACCGCGTCCGACAAGTGGACGGCGCTGATGGCCGGCAACTGAGCCGGCTGCCGCTGAGGTGACGGCGTGAGCCAGACATCGCATATGCCGACGGCCGGGGGTGATCATCCCCGGCCGTCAGGTGCCGTGCAGGGGCCGCAACGGCGCCCGCGCCTTGCCGCCTATCCTTCGCTGCTGGCGATGCCGGCCTTGGCTCTGCTCATCGCGGCGATGGGCTATCCCTTGCTGACCGTCACGCTGCGCAGTTTCTCGGACCCGGCCTGGGGCCTGCAGAACTATGTCTGGTTCTTTTCCACGCCGGTGAACGTCACCGTCCTGTGGCGCACCTTTTCCATCGCCGCCTGGGTGACCATTGTCTGCGTCATCGCCGCCTACCCCTACGCCTATCTCATGACGGCCGTTGGGCCGCGCCTGCGGCTGGTCCTCATCCTGTGCGTGCTGGTGCCGTTCTGGGTCAGCGGCGTGGTACGTACCTTGGCCTGGGTCATCCTTTTGCAGGATTCCGGCATCATCAATTCGGTGATCAGGCTGCTCGGCTTCGACGGCGTGAAGCTGATCCGAACGCAGACCGGCGTGGTGATCGGCATGGCGCAAGTGCTGCTGCCGTTCATGATCCTGCCGCTCTATTCGGTCATGCGCGGCATCGATTTGCGCCTCGTCCAGGCGGCGCGCAGCCTCGGCGCGCGGCCGGCGCGCGCCTTCATGCAGATCTATCTGCCGCTGTCGCTGCCTGGTGTTTTCGCCGGCGCCATCATCGTATTCATCCTGTCGCTCGGCTTCTACATCACCCCTGCCCTGCTCGGCGGCCCGCGCAGCACCATGCTGTCGACGCTGGTTCAGAGCCAGGTGCTCAGCCTGCTCAACTGGGGCCGCGGCGGCGCCATGGGCGTCGTGCTGCTGGTCGCGACCTTCGTGCTGCTGGCGCTCGCCGCCCCGCTGATGCGCCAGCGCCACAAGCAGGCGTCCAGATCATGAGGCTGGCGATCATGAGACTGGCACCGTTCCGCATTCTGCTTGGCCTGTTCTGCCTGCTGGTCGCCGTGTGGCTGGTGATGCCGACGCTGGTCATCATCCCGATGTCGTTCAACGAGAAGAAGTCGCTTGCCTTCCCGCCCTCCGGCTTCTCCTGGCAATGGTACGCGAATTTCTTCACCAACCCCGATTGGCTGTCGAGCTTCTTCAATTCGCTCAGGGTCGCGGGCCTCGTCGCCGTCGCCGCCACCCTGATCGGCACGCTGGCGGCGCTTGGCCTCAGCCGCATGAAACATGCCGGCGCCGGCCTGCTGCGCGCCATCCTGATCACGCCGATGATCGTGCCCGGCGTGGTGCTGGCGATCGGCATCTATGCCGTCTACCTCGACTACCAGCTCGTTGGCACCACCACCGGCTTCGTCATCGCGCACACGATGCTGGCAATCCCCTTCGTCATCATCGCCGTGTCGGCGAGCCTCGAAGTCTTCGATGTGCGGCTGGAGACGGCGGCGGCAAGCCTCGGCGCCGACCGCTTCACTGTCTTCCGCACGGTGACCTTGCCGTTGATCGCGCCCGGCATCCTGTCGGGGCTGTTGTTTGCCTTCGTCACCTCCTTCGATGAAATCATCGTCGCGCTGTTCATCACCAGCCCCTACCTGAAGACCTTGCCGGTGCAGATCTTCACCAGCATCACCCGTGACGCCGATCCGACAGTGACGGCGGTCGGAACCATCATCTTCATTGCCACGACGCTGATCATCAGCGCCGGGCTGATCATCAGCTCGAAATCGACGAGGAGTTGAGATGACTGCGAGGGAACGTGGCGCGGCCATCGACATCAAGGGCGCAACCAAGCGCTACGGCAATTTCACCGCGCTCGACGATGTCAGCCTGCATATCGAGCCGGGCGAGTTCATGACGCTGCTCGGCCCCAGCGGCTCGGGCAAGACCACCACGCTCAACGTCGTCGCGGGCTTCACCGACCTCACCTCCGGCGACCTCGCCGTCGGCGGCAAAAGCATCGTCGCGCTGCCGGCGCACAAGCGCAACATCGGCGTCGTCTTCCAGCATTACGCGCTGTTTCCGCACATGACGGTCGGCAAGAACGTCGCCTATCCCCTCACCTTGCGCGGCATGGACAAGCAGGCGCGCGACCGCCAGGTCGCGCGGGCGCTGGACATGGTCAAGATGGCCGATTTCGCGCATCGCTATCCCTCGGAGCTTTCCGGCGGCCAGCAGCAGCGCGTGGCGCTAGCGCGCGCCATCGTCTTCGATCCGCCGCTGCTTTTGATGGACGAGCCGCTTGGCGCGCTCGACAAGAAACTGCGCGAATGGCTGCAGCTGGAAATCAAGCGCATCCACCGCGAACTCGGCACCACCTTCGTCTATGTGACGCATGATCAGGAAGAGGCACTGGTTCTGTCCGACCGCATCGCCGTGTTCAACCAGGGACGTATCGAACAGGTGGGAACCGGCCGCCAGCTCTATGACGAGCCGACGACCCTATTCGTGGCGAAGTTCATCGGCGAATCGACCAGTTTGCGCGGCGAGGCCCAGACGTCCGGAAACGAGACCAGCCTGACCATCGCCGGCCAGAAGATCGTGGCCAACGGCAAGCTTGCCGGCCGGAAACCGGTGGTCCTGCTGCGGCCGGAAAAGCTCTCGCTTGCCGGCACCAACACGCCTCCCGCCGCCGGGCAGAACAGCCTCACCGGTGAGGTCAGCGAGGCGATCTATCTGGGGTCGGGTTCGAAATACCAGGTGACGCTTCGCGACGGCTCGGTGGCCATCGTGCGCTCGTCTCTGGAAGCCACACCGTTCTCGATTGGTGACACGGTCGATCTGCGCTGGTCGGTCGTCGATGCAAAACTTCTTGCCGACGACGACCGCGCCGACATGACGATGACCTGACCGCTCTTTTCCCCGCAGGAATTTTAGACATGGACGCCAAAGTCAACGGCAACGTCTCGTTCTGGTATGCCGACATCGGCCTGCCGGCTTATCGCGCGCCGCTCCCTGGCGACCTCGAAGCCGATGTCTGCATCGTCGGCGCCGGCTACACCGGCCTGTGGACGGCTTATTATCTGAAGAAGGCCGATCCAGCGATCCGCATCGCCATCGTCGAGCGGGAGTTCGCCGGCTTCGGCGCGTCGGGCCGCAATGGCGGCTGGCTGTCCGGCGGCTTCAGCTGGTCACGCGAGAAATATCTGCAGACCTCGACGCGCGGCGCCGTCATCGACATGGAAACCGCCATGCACGGCACGGTCGACGAAGTAATCAAGGTGACCGAGGCCGAAGGCATCGATGCCGACATCCGCCGCGTCGACAATCTGACGGTCGCCACCAACCCGCCGCAGCTCGAACGGATCAACGCTGCCTATGCCGATGCGATCGGCTGGAGCGTGCCGAGCGAACGTGTCAGCCTGATCGGCCAGGCAGAGGCCAAGGCCCGCATCAACATCAAAAATGTGCTTGGCGGCTATGTCCACCACGGCACCGCGCGCGTGCAGCCGGCCAAGCTGGTGCGCGGCCTGTCCGAAGCCGTCGAGCGGCTCGGCGTGCCGATCTACGAGCAGACCACCGTGACCGGCATCGAGAAGGGCAAGGTCACGACGAATCGCGGCACCGTGCGCGCACCGATCATCATCCGCGCCACGGAAGGGTTCACGGCCGGCATACCAGGCAATGAACGGCTCTGGCTGCCACTCAACAGCGCGCAGATCATCACCGAGCCGTTGCCGCAGTCGCTGTGGGACGAGATCGGCTGGCAAGACCACGAGCTTCTGGGCGACGCCGCGCACGCCTATTGCTATGCGCAACGCACAAGGGAAGGCCGCATCACCATGGGCGGACGCGGCGTGCCCTATCGCTACGGCTCGCAAACGGACGTGCGTGGCCAGACGCAGCAGGCGACGATCGAGAGCCTGCACGCCATCCTCACCCGGCTTCTGCCGCAGACAGCCAAGCTTCGCATCGACCACGCCTGGTGCGGTGTGCTCGGCGTGCCGCGCGACTGGTGCACGACGGCAGGGCTCGATCCGCAAACCGGCATCGGCTGGGCCGGCGGCTATGTCGGGCTCGGCGTGTCGAGTTCCAACCTCTCGGGCCGCACGCTGCGCGACCTCATCCTGCGCCGCGACACAGAACTGACCCGCCTGCCTTGGGTCAACCGTCAGGTCAGCAAATGGGAGCCCGAGCCGATGCGCTGGCTCGGTGTCCATTCGATGTATCAGCTCTATCGCGTCGCCGACGAGCGCGAGGAAGCCGGCCTCCAGCACACGTCGAAGCTGGCCGCGATCGCCGACCGCATCACAGGACATTGAGAGACTGCCATGACCGACTTCCAGACCTTCGCCCATCTCGCTTCCATCGATCTCGGCGAGCCCGAGCCCAAGCCGACCTCGATCAGCGGCGATCAGCGCGAAGCGTCGAAGACGCTGTGGACCTCGCCGGACGGCACGCTGGAAGTCGGTGTCTGGGAGTGCACGCCGGGCCGCTTCACCGCATCACGCGAGATCAATTCCGAAACCTGCCATATCGTCTCGGGCCGGGTCTCGCTGCATGGTCCCGATGGCCGCAGCGAGGACGTCGGTCCTGGCGAAATGCTGGTGCTGCCGAAGGGTTGGAACGGCGAATGGACGATCCACGAGAAGACGCGCAAGCTCTATATCCTGCACTTCGAGGCGTGAGCTGACGTCCGCTTCAGCCGAAGCCTCCCCAACGTCGTCATCCCTGGGCGAAGCAGGAGCGAAGCTCCGTCGCGGAGACCCTGGGATCCATTCCGTGACCTTGACCATAGAGTGCAGCGGAGCAGAATTCTGCACCGTAGCAGCGCTCTGAAGTCGCGGCATGGATCCCTTGGGCTGCGGAGCAGCTCCAGGGGTCTGCGCCGCGTCGCTACGCTCCTTGCTCCGCCCGTGGATGACGAAGCAATGGGCTCTACTCGTCGTCCGAACCGCTGGCCGTCGGCTTGCCTTCTATCGCCTGGCGCAAGGCGTCGTTGATGCGGTCTTGCCAGCCGGGCCCATCCTCCTGGAAATGGTCCAGCACGGCGCGGTCGATGCGGATCGAAACGAGCTCCCTGACGCCTGGAGCGGCCGTAGGCTCGCGGACCGGGGCGACCGGCTTCTTCACCGGCTTGAAAGCTGCTTCGGCGGCCGTCATCGGATTTGTCGGTCGGCGCGGGGGATTTGCCATTGGATGACCCTGACTAAGACGATTCGTGCGCGACGCGGCACGCTTGCGCCACCATAGCCCAAGCCGAGCCACAGCGCAGGCCCATTTGGTTGGGGCAATCGCTTCGGACAAATGACAATTTCCGACTTGTGTTGGAGACCACCATTGTCGAAGTCGGCGCCGCCCCTCATCGCCCTGCCGGGCACTTCTCCCCGTATAGTGACGGGGAGAAGGGGGCCAGCCGCACCCTCAGCGCCTTCCTTGCAACGCTGGAGATTGGCGAAACCGTCGATGACAGCGCCCCTCTCCCCGTCACTATACGGGGAGAGGATGCCGGCAGGCAGGTGAGGGGCGGCGCCGGCGCTCGGAAGAGTAACGAACGTGAAATTCTCACTCGGCTGCTTGGAGACTCTGTGCGTCGATGATCACCCTGATTTCAGCGCGGCAGGAGCCGCAATTCGTGCCGGCATGCAGGGCCGCGCCGATTGCCGCGACGCTGTCGCAGCCGCGGCGCACCGCTTCCGCGATCTGGTTGGCGCCGACGCCGAAGCAGGAGCAGACGATGGCGCCGCGGTCGACATCGATTCCGCCCGGCCGCCCGGCCACGATCGCCAGCCTGCCGCGCCGGTCGACATGATCTGCACTCAACTGTTCCGCCGCCCAGCCGCGCGACACTGCGACCGGGCCGGGCGCGACGAACAAGGCGCCTGACAGGTGATCGCCGTCGAAGGCGGCGATGCGATGCTGGCCGGCGTCGCGGTCATGATAGGCTGACATTTCGGCGCCCGGGGACGCTCCGAACAGTGACCCGGCGAAACCGGCCCAATCGATGTCGTCATCGGCAAAGGCCAGTTCCACCCGCCAACCGCCCTTGCATTTGGCCACGGCCCAGTAGGCCGCTGTATCAGGCGCCGGCCTCTGCCGCGTCACCGCAAAGCCGAAGGCTTTAGCAGTGAATTTCTCGATGCGGGCGGCGACATGTTTCAGCGCCGGCTGGCCGGAAATGGGATCGGTCAGTGGCGCGGTCAGCGTGTCGAGCCGGCCCCTTGCCGAAAACTGATCGGTCCAGTGCATCGGTGCGAACAGGCTGCCCTGGCGCTGCCGCGCCGTCACCAGCGCGCGCACCAGCACGTCGCCGCGCGGGCTGGAAACCCGCGCGATGTCGGCGTCGCCGATGCCGAAGTGCTGCGCATCCGCCGGGTGGATTTCGACGAAGGGCTCGGCGATGTGCTGCGAAAGCCGCGGGCTTTTTCCCGTCCGCGTCATGGTGTGCCAATGGTCGCGGATACGGCCGGTGTTGAGGATCAGCGGATAGTCGGGGCTGGTGCGGATTTCCGTGGTGGGACGGATAGCGATGAAGCGCGCCTTGCGGTCGGGTGTGTAGAAATCGCCGTTGGCGAAGAAGCGGGTGTTTTCGCCTTCTGGTTTAAGTCCAGCTTGAACACCCCCCTCTGGCCTGCCGGCCATCTCCCCCGCAAGGGGGAGATTGGCAGCTTTGATGGCCGTATGTCTCCTGCATCGTTGTTGGTAGCTTGCGAAGGCCGTGGTGGCAGCCGATCTCCCCCCCTTGCGGGGGAGATGGCCGGCAGGCCAGAGGGGGTGGCTGGGCTCGGCGCTGGCCATTGGAACGGGGCTAATTCCTCATACCCCTTCGCATCAACCCCGGCATAAGCCCCAATATTGAAATCCCGCGAACCATCATTCTCGAACCCCGATAGCGCGGCGTGCTCGGAAAACACCTCCGCCGGCGACGCATAGGAAAACGCCTCGCCAAACCCCATCCGCTTGCCCACCTCGGCAATGATCCGCCAATCGGGCAACACCTCGCCGGGCACGGGCAAAAAAGCGCGCTGGCGCGACACCCGGCGCTCCGAATTGGTGACCGTGCCATCCTTCTCGCCCCAGGCGGCGGCGGGCAGCCGGACATGGGCGTGGCGGACGGTGTCGGTTTGGGCCAAGACGTCCGACACCACGACGAACGGGCACGCCTTGATCGCCGCTTCGACGGCGCCGGCATCCGGCATCGAATCGACCGGGTTGGTGGCCATGATCCACAGCGCCTTGATGCGCCCGTCGGCCAGCGCCTGGAACATCTCGACCGCCTTCAGGCCGGGCTTTTGGGCGATGGTGGGCGCGTTCCAGAAGCGCTGCACGCGCTCGCGATGGTCTGGGTTTTCGATCTCCATATGGGCGGCCAGCATGTTGGCCATGCCGCCGACTTCGCGCCCGCCCATGGCGTTGGGCTGGCCGGTCACAGAGAACGGCCCGGCCCCAGGCTTGCCGATGCGGCCGGTGGCGAGATGGCAGTTGATGATGGCGTTGACCTTGTCGGTGCCGGACGACGACTGGTTCACCCCCTGGCTGTAGACGGTCACTGTTTTCGGCGTCGCCGCGAACAGGCTGTAGAAACGGCCAAGCTCGTCCTCGCTCAGGCCCGTCGCGGCGGCGACGCCGGCAAGGTCGAGCGCCGATGCCGCGAACAGCGCCTGCCCGAAGCCGGTCGTGTGCGTCGTGATGTAGGCGCGGTCGAGCGCGTTGTGCTGGCCGAGCCAGGCGAGCAGCCCAGTGAACAGGGCGACATCGCCATCCGGCGCGATCGCCAGGTGCATGTCGGCTATGTCAGCGGTCATGGTGCGGCGCGGGTCGACCAGCACGATCTTCATCTCCGGCCGCTTTTCCCTGGCGGCGGCGATGCGCTGGTATAGCACGGGATGGCACCAGGCGAGATTGGAGCCGACGAGCACGATCAGGTCGGCAAGCTCCAGGTCTTCGTAATTTCCCGGCACGGTATCCGAGCCAAAGGCGCGGCGGTGGCCGGCGACCGAGGAAGCCATGCACAGCCGCGAATTGGTGTCGATGTTGGCCGAGCCGACAAAGCCTTTCATCAGCTTGTTGGCGACGTAGTAATCCTCGGTCAGCAACTGGCCGGAGACATAGAAGGCGACCGCATCGGGGCCGTGTTCGGCGATGGTCTGCGAGAAGGTCGAGGCGACGAGGTCGAGTGCCTCGTCCCAGCCGGCGCGCCGACCATGAATCTCGGGATGCAGCAGCCTGCCGTCGAGGTCGATGGTCTCGACCAGTGCCGAGCCCTTGGAGCAGAGCCGGCCGAGATTCGCCGGATGGTCGGGGTCGCCGCGGACGGACACTTGCCCGTCCGCGGCGACCTTCGCCAGCACGCCGCAGCCCACCCCGCAATAGGGGCAGGTGGTCCTCACCTCGCGCGCTGCGTCGATCTCCATGGTTCAGGCCGCGCGGCTGGCCAGCGCTTCCAGCGCAATGAACAGACGCTCGCCCTCGACCCGCACCGGAATGGTGCGCACCGCGCCCTCGTCGGCGCCGAGCGCCTTGCCCGTCTCCAGCGAAATCACCCAATTGTGCAAGGGACAGGTCACCGCCGTGCCGTGCACGATGCCCTGGCTGAGCGGTCCGCCCTTATGCGGACAATGGTCATCGATGGCGTAGACCTGATCGTCCTGGGTACGGAAGACGGCGACCTTGCCTTCCGGGGTGGCGACGCAGCGCGCGCCGCGGCGCGGGATGTCGGAGAGGGAGCCGATGGGGATCCAGTTCATCATGGTCACTCCGCCGCCTGCGCAAAGCCGACCGAGGCCATCGGCCGGAATTCATGCTTGTCCTTGCCGGAAACGCGTTCCGACCACGGATCGACCTGGGCAAATTTCTGGCTGAAGACGAAGCGCTCGTAATAGGCCTTGCGCTTCTCCCCATCGTCCATGATCTGGCGCTTGATCTCGGGGATGCCGATGCGCTTGGCCCATTTGTAGATGCGCTCGAGATAGCGACCCTGCTCGCGGTACATCTGCGTCAGCGCCACGATGTGCTCCAGCGCCTCGTCCTCGGTCTTGACCATGCCGAGCACCTCGGTACCCTTGATGTCGAGGCCGGCGGCCCCAGCAAAATGGATCTCGTAGCCGGAGTCGACGCAGATGACGCCGACATCCTTGCAGGTCGCCTCTGCGCAGTTCCTCGGACAGCCCGACACCGCCATCTTCACCTTGGCCGGCGTCCACGAGCCCCACATGAATTTCTCGATGCGGATGCCGAGGCCCGTCGAATCCTGCGTGCCAAAGCGGCACCAGTCCGAGCCGACGCAGGTCTTCACCGTACGCAAACCCTTGGCATAGGCATGGCCGGAGACGAAGCCGGCCTGGCCGAGATCGGCCCACACCGCCGGCAGGTCCTCCTTGCGGATGCCGAGCATGTCGATGCGCTGGCCGCCGGTGACCTTGACCATCGGGATTTCGAACTTGTCGACGACGTCGGCGATGGCGCGCAGTTCGGCGGCGTTCGTCACCCCGCCCCACATGCGCGGCACCACCGAATAGGTGCCGTCCTTCTGGATGTTGGCGTGGACGCGCTCGTTGATGAAGCGCGACTGGTAGTCGTCGGCGTAGTCGTCCGGCCAGTCGCAGACGAGATAGTAGTTGAGCGCCGGCCGGCATTTGGCGCAGCCGCAGGAGGTCGTCCACTCCAGTTCCTGCATGACGGCGGGAATGGTCTTCAGGCGCTTGGCGATGATCAGCCGGCGCACCTCGTCATGGCCGAGCGTCGTGCAGCCGCACATCGGCTGCACCGCCGCCGGATTGTACTTGTCGCCGATGGTCAGCACCATCAGCTTCTCGACCAGCCCGGTGCAGGAGCCGCACGAGGCCGAGGCCTTGGTGTGGGCGCGCACGTCGTCAAGCGAGGTCAGGCCTTTGCCCGAAATCGCGCCGGTGATCTTTCCCTTGCAAACGCCGTTGCAGCCGCAGATTTCCGCATCATCCGGCAAGGCTGCAACGGCCGCCATAGGGTCCAGCGGGGCACCCCCTGGTAGGATTGGCCGAAGATGAGCGTGTCGCGCATTTCGGATATGTCGGTCTGCTTCTTCTTGAGATCGTTGAACCAGGCGCCGTCCGCCGTCTCGCCATAGAGCACGGTGCCGATGATACGGTCGTCCTTCAGCACAAGGCGCTTGTAGACACCGGCGGCCGCGTCGCGCAGCACGATCTCCTGGCGGTCTTCGCCCTCGGCGAAGTCGCCGAGCGAGAACAGGTCGATGCCGGTGACCTTGAGCTTGGTCGGCGTGTCCATATGGACGAAGGCCGCCGCCTCGTTGCCGGCAAGCTGGCTGGCGGCAACGCGCGCCATCTCGTAGAGCGGTGCCACCAGACCGTAGACCTGGCCGTTGACTTCCGCACATTCGCCGAGCGCGTAGATGTCGGGATCGTTGCTGCGCATGCCGGCGTCGACGACGATGCCCCTGTTAACGGCGATGCCGGCCTGTTTCGCCAGCGCCGAATTCGGCCTGATGCCGACGGCCATCACCACCAGCGTCGCCGGAATGACGGTGCCGTCGGCCAGTTCCACCTGCCCGACCTTGCCGTTGCCTGTGATAGCCTGTGTGTTGGCCTTGGTGATGACCTTGATGCCGCGCTGTTCCACCGCACGCTGCAGCAGATAGCCGGCGGCCGGATCGAGCTGGCGCTCCATCAATGTCGGCATGACATGCAGCACGGTGACGTCCATGCCTTGCGCGTTGAGGCCCGCCGCCGCCTCCAGTCCGAGCAGGCCGCCGCCGATGACCACCGCCTTGGACCGTGACTGGGCGGCGAGCATCATCGCCTGCACATCGTCGAGATCGCGATAGGTCAGCACGCCCGGCAGATCGTGGCCAGGCACCGGAATGATGAACGGCACCGAGCCGGTGGCGATGACGAGCTTGTCATAGGGCTCCGTGACGCCGTGATCGGAGGTGACGGTCTTCGCCGCCCGGTCGATGGCGACTATCTTGTGGCCCTTGTAGAGGGTGATGTTGTTGGCGATGTACCAGCCGTCGCCATGGATGATGATCTCCTCATAGGCCTTCTCGCCCGACAGCACCGGCGACAGCATGATGCGGTCGTAGTTGACGCGCGGCTCGGCGTTGAAGATGGTGACGGTGTAGCGGCCCGGCGCCTGTTCCAAAAGGTGCTCGAGCATGCGCCCGGGGGCCATGCCGTTGCCGATGATGACCAGTCTTTCGCTCATGGTGCTACTCCGCGGCTTCGACGAAGCGGTGGCGTTCGTAGAGGAACTTCAGCACTGCCTCGCGGCAGCGCAGGAAGGTCCGGTCGGAAGAGAGTTCGACGCGCCGGCGCGGCCGCGCCAGCGGCACGGCAAGCACCTCGCCGATGGTCGCCGCCGGGCCGTTGGTCATCATGACGATGCGGTCGGAGAGCAGCACCGCCTCGTCGACATCATGGGTGATCATGATCGTCGTCGAGCCGAGCCTGGAATGGATGTCCATCACCGCGTCCTGAAGATGCGCGCGCGTCAGCGCATCGAGCGCGCCGAACGGCTCGTCGAGCAGCAGGATCTTCGGCTCCATGGCCAGCGCCCGGGCAATGCCGACGCGCTGCTTCATGCCGCCCGATATCTCGGCCGGGCGCTTGTCCTTGGCATGGGCCATCTGCACGAGGTCGAGATTGCGCATGATCCAGTCATGCCGCTCGGCCTTGCTCTTCGAACGACCGAAGACCTTTGCCACGGCCAAGTTGATGTTTTCATAGACGGTCAGCCACGGCAGCAGCGAGTGGTTCTGGAACACAACCGCGCGTTCGGGTCCGGGACTGTCGACCTCCTTGTCCTCGAGCAGCACGGCGCCGGCGGACACTTTGGTCAGCCCGGCGATCAGGTTGAGCAAGGTCGACTTGCCGCAGCCGGAATGGCCGATGATGGAGACGAATTCGCCCTTGTCGATGGTCAGTCGGATGTCCTTCAACACCTCGCTGACCTGGGCACCACGGGTGAAGGATTTGTCGATATGGTCGAGCTTCAGATAGGCCGTCATCGCCCTCTCCTCACTTTGCCGTTGTGCCGCGGGTGACGAAGGCGCCGACCGCCGCGACCAGCCGGTCGAGGCAGAAGCCGGTGACACCGATATAGGCCAGCGCGACGATGATGTCGGGCAGCCGCGACGAGTTCCACGCGTCCCAGATGAAGAAGCCGATGCCGACGCCGCCGGTCAGCATTTCGGCGGCGACGATGGCGAGCCAGGACAGGCCGATGCCGATCCTCAGGCCGGTGAAGATGTAGGGCGCGGCGGCCGGCACCATGATCTTGACGAAGAACTCGAACTGGTTGAGCCGCAGAATGCGCGAGACGTTGCGGTAATCCTCTGGGATGTTGCGCACGCCGACGGCCGTGTTGATGATGATTGGCCAGATCGAGGTGATGAAGATGACGAAGATCGCCGACGGGCTGGAATCGCGGAACGCAGCCAGCGACAGCGGCAACCAGGCCAGCGGCGGCACCGTGCGCAGGATCTGGAACACCGGGTCGAGGCCACGCATCGCCCAGATCGACTGGCCGACCAGCGCGCCGAGCGCGACGCCGATGATCGCCGCCAGGCCGAAACCGATGGCAACGCGCTGCAGCGAGATCAGCACCCGCCAGGCGAGCCCGATATCCTGCGGGCCATTGTCGAAGAACGGATGCGCGATCAGATCATAGGCCTCGTTCCACACCTGGGTCGGCGGCGGCAGGCTCGATGTCGGCGACGAACAGGCGATCTGCCAGACGACCAGCATCAGCGCGATGACGATGATGGGCGGCACCAGCGCGCTCGCCAGTTTGCCGGCGACGGCGAGCGGATCGAAGCGGCGCCGCGCCCTGGCGGTGAAGGCGATGACCGCCGCCGGCTTCGCGGGGAACGCCTTCACTTTTGTGTCCTCGATAGTCTGGATCGACATGTCTGGGAAAAACTCCGTAGGGCAGATAATTCGAGCGACAAACGGCGCAAGGCGCCGTTTGCGCAGAGGTTCAAGCCAATGCCTTGATCTTCAGGCTGTCGAGATAGGCGGACGGGTTGGCGGGATCGAAGATCTTGCCGTCGAAGAAGGTCTCGATGCCGCGCGACGAGGACGCCGGAACATCGGCTGCCGCGACGCCGAGATCCTTGGCCGCCTCGCGCCACAGATCCTCGCGGTTGACCTGATCGACCAGCGCCTTGATGTCGGTGGTCGGCGCGAATTTGCCCCAGCGGATGTTCTCGGCGAGGAACCACGTATCGTGGCTCTTGAACGGATAGGAGACGCCGTCCTTCCAGAACTTCATGTAGAGGTCGGTGCCGTTGGCGACGCGGCCATTGCCGTAGTTGATGTCGCCCTTGAGGCGGCCGATGATGTCGGCGACGGGCACGTTCATCCATTGCCGCTTGCCGATGATGGCGGCCATCTCGTCCTTGTTTTCCTTGGCCTCGCACCATTGCTGGGCTTCCATGACGGCCATCAGGATCGCCTTGGTGGCGTTCGGGTATTTGTCGATGAATTCGGCGCGCAGGCCGAGCGCCTTTTCCGGATGACCCTTCCACAATTCGCCCGTCGTGGCGGCGGTGAAGCCGACGCCCTGGTGGACAAGCTGCTCGTTCCACGGCTCGCCGACGCAGAACACGTCCATGTTGCCGACCTTCATGTTGGCCACCATCTGCGGCGGCGGCACGACGATGGTCGAGACGTCCTTGTCGGGATCGATGCCGCCGGCGGCCAGCCAGTAGCGCAGCCACAGATCATGCGTGCCGCCCGGAAAGGTCATGGCGGCCTTGACGTCCTTGCCGGCCGCCTTCTTGGCGGCAAAGGCGTCCTTCAGCTTCGAGGCGTCGAGGCCGACACCGGTGCCGGCATATTCCTGGGCGACCGAAATGCCCTGGCAGTCATAGTTGAGCCGCGCTACGATCGCCATCGGCATCGGCTGGTTGTTCTGCGTCACCTTGCCGGTGTGCATGAGGTAAGGCAGCGGCGTCAGTATATGGGCGCCGTCGATGCCGTTGGCGGCACCCCCGAGCATCAGATTGTCGCGTGTCGCGCCCCAGGAGGCCTGCTTGAGCACCTCGACATCGGGCATGCCGAACTTGGCGAACAGCCCCTTCTCCTTGGCGATCATCAGCGGTGCCGCATCGGTGAGCGCGATGAAGCCGAGCTTCGCGCCGGTGACTTCCGGAGTGGCCGTGGCGGCATAGGCGCCGGATGGAAAGAGCTTGCGGGCCGCCATGAACAGGCCCGCCGTCATCGCGCTGCTGACCAGAAAATCGCGGCGCGTCATGTCCTTGAGGGTCGTTCCAGTCCTGATCCGTTTCGTCATCGTCGTCTCCGGTTGGGCGCGGCTTGGGATCCGCGTCGTCGATTGCGTGTTGATCAAAACAAAAAAGCCGCCAGCCAGGTCTTCGCGTCCGGGTGACCGGGAGCGCATTGACCTGAGCGGCAGCTTTGCCTGTGGCGCCCGCCATTGGACGCCTGTTCCGTGACCCGCGAAGGGCCTGTCTATGTCAAAGCATGAACCGTGCCAGTTTCGAGAGAGAGGAAAAAGACCAATGAAATCAGCAGTCCGTGCCGGTCACCGACACGCCGGGCCTATAGCGGGCAGGCCAAAGATTGTTCATTAGAGCAATCGTACGCACAATTTTTGTGCAATGCACAAGACTGGCGCGGAAATGATCAGGCCTGGATCTCGGCGGATTCCTGGCCGGCAATGTAGGCGTCGATCTCGTCGGGATCGAAGATCTGGCCGTCGAAGAAACCGTCCGGCCCGAGCACCAAGCCGGCACCGGTCGCACCCACCGCGGTGGCCACACGGAGCGCGCCCTCGACCTTCGAATTGGCGCCGGGAAGTGCGACGCCAAGCGGCTTCAGCGCCGAACGGTAGAGGTCGGGCCGGTAGCAGTCGCGGGCGATGGCAAAGTTTTCCGGCGTGTGCGTCACATGCCCCCAGCGCACCATCTGCGTGTAGAACCACAGCGCATGGCTCTTCCACGGAAAGTTCGCGGCCTTGTCGAAGGGCAGGAAGAAGTCGTCGATCGTCCGCTCCGCGCCGTCGCCGAGTTGCAGACGGCCGGTCAGGATCGGCATCTGGACGGCCGGCGGCAGGCCGAGGAAGCCGGCCTGAGCCATCAAAGCGGCCAACTCGCCATGGTTGGCCGGATCCTGGCACCAGCGCGCCGAGTGATGCAGCGCGCGCAGGAGCGCCGCCAGTGCCTCGGGGTTTTCGTCCGCCCAGGCCTTCCGCACGCCGACCACCTTCTCCGGGCTGTTTCGCCATATCTGCGCCTTGACGGTGACGATATGGCCGGTGCCAGCGGCAACCGCAGCGCTGTTCCAGGGTTCGCCGACGCAGTAGCCATCGATCCGGCCGGCGGCCAGTGCATCGGCCATGAAGGGCGGCGGCACGATGACGATCTCGATCTCGCGCTCAGGATCGATGCCGCAGGCGGCGAGCCAGTAGCGCAGCTCGTAATTGTGCCCGGAATGCGGATGCACGACGGCAAAGCGCAGCGGATCGCCACCGGCCGCAGCGCGCTCGCGGATGAGCGCGCGCAATGCGGCACCGGCGCGCGCGGGATCGAGGTCGGCCGCGGCGCCATGCGCTACCATGCCGGCCCAAGCGGCGTTGGAGACGGTGACGCAATTGCCGCCGAGGCCGAGCGAGAACGGCACGATGGTCTCGGAGGCCAGCGGCGTCAGCCCGAGATTGCAGGCGAGCGGCATTGGTCCCAGCATATGCGCGAGATGGAAGTGGCCGATGGCGATGCGGTCGCGGATGTTGGCCCAGGAGGTCTCGCGGTGCAGCTTAAGATCGATGCCTTCGCG
The DNA here is from genome assembly GCA_014189435.1 of Mesorhizobium loti. Classification (NCBI taxonomy): domain Bacteria; kingdom Pseudomonadati; phylum Pseudomonadota; class Alphaproteobacteria; order Hyphomicrobiales; family Phyllobacteriaceae; genus Mesorhizobium; species Mesorhizobium loti. The sequence goes on along the minus strand of CP050293.1, from coordinate 973,897 downwards.
CGCGGCAAAGCCGAGCTCGCCGGCCGCGACCAGCACAGCGCTGTCGAAAAGCGGCATGAAGCCAGCGGTGATCTGGTGCTCGGCGCTCATGCTCATTCGTCCTCCGCCGGTCCCAGCAGCCCGGCTGCAGTCACCAGGCTCTGGGCGATGTCGCCGATCTTGCGGTTCTGGTTCATCGCCGTCTTGCGCAGCAGCGTGTAGGCGGCTTCTTCGCTCAGGCCGCGCGACTTCATCAGGATGCCCTTGGCGCGATCGATCACCTTGCGGCTTTCGAGCTCGCCGCGAACCTCTTCCAGTTCGCGCGCCATGCGCGAAAAGGCGTTGAAGCGGCTCACCGCCATGTCGAGGATCGGCTTGACGCGCTCCTGCCGCATGCCGTCGACGACATAGGCCGAAACGCCGGCATCGACCGCCGCCTCGATCGAGGCCTGGTCGGAGCGATCGACGAACATGGCGATCGGCCGTTTTACGGCGCGCGACAGCTGGAACATGTTTTCCAGCATGTCGCGGTTCGGGTTTTCGAGATCGATGACGATGACGTCCGGCTCTATCTCGGCGATCCGCCGCGCAATGCCGGTCACGTCATGGATGACGGTGACCCGCTCATGGCCGGCCTCGCGCAACCCCGCCTCGATGATCGCGGCGCGGATGCGGTTTTCATCGATCACCAGGACGGCGAGTGCGGTTCGGACCATGCCTGCATTGTGACCAAGCGAGGGAATTGTGCAATGCGGTATGATTGAACAATCCCGACATTCGCTGATCGCGACGACCGACCCCTATTCCGCCGCCAACGCCGTGACCTCGCGGCGGAAGGGCAGTGCGTCGCCGATATCGGCTTCATCCAGCTCGCGGGCGAAGCGGTGGCCGGCGTAGGTTGCCCAGGCGATCGGGCCCGGCGCTTCGGCATCGCCAATGACCTTGATCGAGCGGATGCCGCTGTCGGCCCATTCGCCCCGCCGTGCCTTCAATTCTTGCCAGACACCATCGTCCTGCTGGCGCGACGTCACCAGCACCACGGCGTCAGCAGTGATGTCGCTTCGGGCGCCTGTATAGGCGCAGGCCGTGACAACACCGCCCGCCACGATGCGCGCCACGGTCCGGTTCAGCACGATCTCGACGCCGAGTTCAGCTAGCCGGCGATGGATGGCGCCCTGCTCCAGCGTGTTTCGGGTCCAGTCGGACACATAGGCCGACGGCGTCACCAGCGTCACCTTTGCGCCCTGGCGCGCCGTCAGCTCGGCCAGAACGCCACCCATGTAATAGTGGTCGTCATCGAACAGCACGACAGTGCCGGTCGGCACAGTGCCGCCCATCAGATCGTCGGGCGTGTAGACCGGCATGGCCGGGTCCACCGGCATTGGCACGACATGCGCGCGCGCCACCCCGTCGCGGCGCCATGTCGAGCCGGTGGCAAGCGCAATGTTTTGGAAGCCGAAGGCCAGGATGTCCTCGGCCGACAACCGGCTTTCGAAATAGACGTCGACATTGGACATCTGGCTGAGCTGATACTGGCGATAGTCGCGCACGCGGCCCCATGCCGACAGGCCGGGCAAGCGGCACTCGCGCGCCACGCGGCCGCCAAGCTCGGTGCCGGCTTCGGCAATGGCCACCTGGTAGCCGCGCAGGCCGAGCGCGCGCGCCGCCTCCAGCCCGGCGGGACCGGCGCCGACGATCAGCACGCTGTCGCTGTCGCCCTTGGCCTGCATGCGTTCCGGATGCCAGCCCTTGCGCCACTCCTCCATGAAGGTCGGGTTCTGCGTGCAGCGCGAGATCGACATGGTCATGTCGCCGGTGATGCAGATGTTGCAGCCGATGCATTCGCGGATGTCCTCGATGCGCCCCTCCTCCACCTTCTTCGGCAAGAAGGGATCGGCAATCGACGGCCGCGCGCAGCCGATGAAATCAAGCGTGCCGGACTTGATCATCTTCACCATCACATCCGGCGACGTGAACCGACCGACGCCGACGACCGGCTTCGAGGTCAGCTTCTTGATGCCGGACACCAGGCTCTCCTGCGCGCCCTCCTCCTTGAACCGCGACGGCCCCGAACAATCCTCCCAGGCGCCATGCGCCAGGTCCCAGAGATCGGGCAGGTCGGCATGCATCTCGATCATGTCGCGCACTTCGGAATTGGCGAAGCCAAGCTCGCCGATCATCTCGTCCAGCGACAGCCGAAGCGTCAGGCCGCACGTGTCGCCGATGGCGTCCCTGCCCTCTTCGATCAGCTCGCGCATCAGCCGCGAGCGGTTTTCCAGCGAGCCGCCATATTCGTCCGTACGTTGGTTGGTGGCGGTGGACAGGAAGTGCTGGATGATGCCGAAGCCATGCGCGCCGTAGAGGCACACCAGGTCGAAGCCCGCCAGTTTGGCACGCTTGAAGGCATTGCGGTGCCAGCGGCGCAGGTCGCGTATGTCCTGCTTGTCCATGGCGCGCGCCTGCACCGGATCGTTGGTGAAGGTCCGAATCGGCAAGGCAGACGGCCCGCGCGGCACTTCCTTGGTGTAAAGGTTGGGACCGTTGATGCCTGAATAGGCGAGCTGTATGCCGGCCAGCGCGCCATGCTGGTGCATGGCCTTGGCCATCTTCGCCAGTGCGGGGATATCGGCATCGTCCCACAGCCTGAGCTCGATGAAGGGTGTGATCTCGGAGGTGTGGTGCATCTCGGTCTGCTCGGTGAAGATGACGCCCCAGCCGCCTTCCGACTTGATGCGGCGCATCTCGGCCGCGGCCGAAGGATCGCGATAGCCGCCGCCATTGCAATGCGGCACCTGATAGAAGCGGTTCTTGGCGGTCACCGGACCGATCTTCACGGGCTCGAACAGAATGTCGTAGCGTGGATCGCGCATGGAACGTGCCTTCCTGCCAGCTCAGCCTTGCAACATGCCCGATCAGTGTTTCGAGCCAAGGCGCAAGCCAGCCAGCCCAGTGGGTTGATGCCGTGAGACTATTCATAAGTTGCGGCAAGCGCCGGAAAACAACAGATTTCTTCTGTGCCGATTAGGCCGCGCCTAATCGCACCTACCTGGCTTAGCATCCGGTGAATCCCGGCTGAGCCAAATGCGACTTCAAGGCCGCGGTCGCGCGATGCTAGAAGTGTCGACGGCCAACGAGACACAAGACGCATGGACAGCATCCAGATCCTTGAAAAGCTCATCGCATTCCCGACGGTGAGCCGCGACTCGAACCTCGCCCTCATCGGCTATGTGGCGGACCTGCTGGATGCGCATGGCATTGCTTGCCAAATCATCCACAGCGAGGACGGCCACAAAGCCAATTTGTTTGCCACCATCGGGCCGGCCGGCGCTTCAGGCATCATGCTGTCCGGCCACACCGACGTCGTTCCCGTCGACGGACAGGCCTGGACGCTGCCGCCCTTCGAGATGACGAAACGCGACGGCAAGCTTTACGGACGCGGCGCGGCCGACATGAAGGGTTTTGTGGCCTGCGCGCTCGCGGCCTGCCTCAAGGCCTCGACAATGACGCTGCGGACGCCGCTGCACCTGGCCCTCTCCTACGACGAGGAGATCGGCTGCATCGGCGTGCGCAGCCTGATCGACATGCTGCAAGCGGCCCCGCAGCGGCCGTTGCTGTGCATCGTCGGCGAGCCGACCGACATGCAGGTGGCGACGGGCCACAAGGGCAAACTTGCCGCACGCGCCATCTGCAGGGGACGCGAGGGCCATTCGGCGCTGGCCCCGCTGGCGCTCAACGCCATCCATCTCGGCTGCGATTTCGTCGCCGCCTTGCGCCGCGAGCAGGACCGGCTGGTGCGCGATGGCGCCCGCGACGGCGACTACGACATTGCCTACACGACCGTCCATGTCGGCAAGATCAACGCCGGCGTGGCGATGAACATCGTGCCGAACCTGTGCCAAGTCGACTTCGAGATCCGCAATGTCGCGGCCGACGATCCGCACGAGATCCTCGAGCGCCTGCGCGCGGAGGCCGCGCGCATTGCCACTGATGCCTCGGCCACCGCTCCCGAGGCAGCGATCGACATCGACATCACCAACACCTATCCCGGCCTGGACACGCCAGCCAGTTCGCAGGCCGTCTCCTTCGTCAAATCGCTAACCGGCGCCAACAACACCATCAAGGTTGCCTTCGGCACGGAGGGCGGCCTGTTCAGCCGCGATCTCGGCACGCCGACGGTCGTCTGCGGACCGGGATCGATGGCGCAGGGGCACAAGCCGGACGAATTCGTCAGCGTCGAGCAGATGCGCCGCTGCGACGACATGCTGGAGAAATTGCTGCAGCGGCTTGCCGACCAGCAGCTTCAGCTGGCGTAGCCGGACGGTTCCGATTCCGCTGAATAGCCGAGCCGGGCGCTACTTCTGCGGAACTGCTCCTTGGCCGACGGCCCGCTCGGCGCCGAACACACCTTGCTCGACGACAAAATGCCGGCAGTGGTCGATGAACGCCTGGGCGGTTTGCGTCCGGTGTTCGGAATTGGGCAAGGCGACGCCCATGGTCAGCGGCCGCAGATCACCGTCCAGCGGCACGAAGACCAGCGGCTTGCCGTCCGGCGCCAGCGTGTTGAGCGGCCGCATATTGGCGATGCCGTAGCCGAAACCGTTGGCCACCATGGAGCGCATGACCGCGATATCGCCGGTGCGCTCGGCAATGTTGGGCCGGATCCCCCGCTGGTGGAAAGCCGACAGGAAATATTCGCGGCTGAATGGCAGGTCGAGCAGCACCATCGGCTCGTCGGCCAGTTCCTCCGTCGTGATCGACGCCTTTGCCGCGAAGCGATGCCCTGCCGGCAGCATGACATAGGCCGGCACCAGCATCAGCGGCTCGAAGGTCATGTCCTGCGACAATTCGAGATCGTAGGTCAGGGCAAGGTCGATTTCGCCGCGCTGCAGCATCTCGAGCAATTGCCCCTGATTGCGCTCGAACTGGCGCACGCGCACATCGGGATAGGCGCGCTCGAACCGCATGCGCAGCGCCGGCAGCACGATCTGCGCGAAGGTCAGCAGGCATCCTACCGCCAGCGGGCCGCGCACCTTCTCCGCAAAATCGCCGGCGACGTCATGCAAGGCGTCGGCATCGTTGAGCAGCCGGGCTGCTTCCTTCAGGAAGATGCGGCCGCCGGCGGTGAGCGACAGGCCGTGCGAATGCTTGCGGACAAAAAGCTGGACGCCGAACTCGGTTTCCAGTTGCGCAATGGAGGCCGAAATCGACGGCGGCGACACATTGACCTGTTCGGCCGCCTTGGCGATGGAACCCGCCTCGCCCACGGCGACGAAATATTCCAGCTGTCTGAGCGTGAAGCGTAGCGGCATGGCTGGCTATGTTGCCGGTTTGAGGGCTTCGATCAAGCCTAATGCATGTCGCGCAAAAGTGGCCCCGGTTTTGCGCAAATGACATGCATAGAGCAAAGGCCTAAAGCGCATCGCTTGAATCCGTTCAGTCGCGGTGCGCTTTGGGCGCCCATCAGTATTTGATCCATGTCGTTTTGAGCGCGGTGTACTTGTCGAGCGCATGCAGCGACAGGTCGCGGCCGAAGCCCGATTGCTTGAAGCCGCCGAACGGTGTCATCGGGCTCAGCGCGTCGACGGTGTTGACGGAAACCGTGCCGGCATGGAGCCGGCCGGCGATGCGGTGGGCGCGCGACAGGCTGTCGGTCCACAGCGATGCGGCCAGCCCATAGGGGCTGTCATTGGCGATGCGGATTGCGTCGGCCTCGTCGTCGAAGGCGATGACCGAAAGCACCGGCCCGAAGATCTCGTCGCGGGCGAGCGGATCGGCAGGCGCGACATCGTCGAAGATGGTGGGCTGGACAAAGCTGCCGCGCCCGTTGACCGTGACCAGGTCGCCGCCCACGACCAGGCGCGCGGTTTTCTTGCCGGCTTCGACAAACCGCATGACATTGGCCGCATGGCGGCCATCGACCATAGCGCCCATTTTGGAAGCCGGATCGAGTGGATCGCCGGGCTGCGTGGCCGCCGCACGCTGCACCAGTTTCTCCACGAGAGCATCCTTGACGCCGCGCTGGACGAGCAGGCGTGAGTTGGCGGAGCAGACTTCGCCCTGGTTGAAGAAGATGCCGAACGCCGCCATGTCGGCCGCCGCATCGAGATCCCCGCAGTCGGCAAAGACGAGGTTCGGGCTCTTGCCGCCGGTTTCCAGCCAGACCTGCTTCATGTTCGACTGCCCTGAATACTGCAGGAACATCTTGCCGACGGCAGTCGAACCCGTGAAGGCAAGGCAATCGACATCCATATGACGGCCAAGCGCCTGGCCGGCGGTTTCGCCAAGGCCGGGCACCACATTGAGCACGCCGGCAGGCAGGCCCGCCTCCATCGCAAGCTCAGCCAAAAGCAGGGCCGACAGAGGCGACTGCTCGGCGGGTTTCAGCACCACCGAATTGCCCGCCGCCAGCGCCGGTGCACACTTCCAGGTCGCCATGTCGAGCGGGAAATTCCACGGCACCACCGCGCCGACCACGCCAAGCGGCTCGCGCCGCACCAGCACCAGGTCGCCTTCGCCGGTCGGCGCCACCTCGCCATAGATCTTGTCGATGGCCTCGCCATACCATTGGAAGATCGCTGCCGATCCTGGAATGTCGACCGCGGCCGCGTCCCTGACCAGCTTGCCCATGTCGAGCGATTCGAGCAGCGCCAGTTCATGCAGGTTGTCGCGCAGCAGCTGCGCCAGCCGCAGCAAGACCTCCTTGCGGTGCGCCGGGCTGGTGCGCGACCAGACGCCGGCGTTGAAGCTGCGCCGCGCGGCAGCTACCGCCAGATCGATGTCTTCCTCGCCACAGGACGCCACTTCGGCCAGCACCTCGCCGGTCGCCGGATTGACGCTGGCGAAGGTCCGGCCCGAACGCGCCGCGACCGTCTTGCCATCGATGAACGCCTTGTCGCGAAAGCGGATCGCGGACGCCTTGCCGATCCAGTCCTTGTGGCTGAGTTCGCTCATCGCAGGTGGCCCCTGTCTTGACTATTCGTCGCCCGGCACGCCGTAGCTCGGCGCATCGGATGGGTTGATGGCGCGGGTCACATAGGCATCGAGCTGTGGCTTGTAGAGTTCCCACAGGCTTGCCAGCTGCTCGATCGGGCAGTCGTCGGTCCAGTCGCAGCGCAAATCGGCGACCGGCCACGCAACCTCGCGCACCAGCTTCATGCCGGCGGAATGGACAGGGCCCGCCTCGCCGCCCGCCTTCAGCGCGGCGCGCATGGTCGCGATGAGGCGGTCGCCGAGATGCCCCTCCGACGCCAGGAAGGCTTCGACCATGGCTTGCGGCACGCCGTCATGGGCCAGCATGTTGCCACCGCAGGCGACATTGTCCGCGCGTGCTTCCGCCCAGATGCCAAGCGCCTTCGGCCCGGAATGAATAGCGGTCGTCCCAGCGGCATCGACCGCCAGCACCTGCCGGTATTCGGGATAGGCGCCGGTGCGCTTCAATATGGCAACCGCCTCCGTGGCCGAAGCGCCGCGCGCCAGCAATTCGAGACCGCGCAGCCCCAGCGTCGGATCGGTGACGTTCTGGCTGGCAATGGCGCCGGCGCCCGCCTGCGCATAGGCGCAGCGCGCCGCGACAGCAGGCGACGAGGAGGACACCGCGACCCCGAACATGCCGGTGCGGCTGCACCGCGCGACAATGGAAAAGGTCATCGCAATCAGTCCGGAATTACGGCGGTGCCGTCGATCTCGACCAGCCAGTCCGGCCGGGCCAGGGCTTGCACGACAAGGCCGGTCGAGACCGGATGCACGCCTTTGATGTACTCGCCCATGGTGCGGTAGACCGCCTCGCGATGGCGCACGTCGGTGATGTAGACCACCACCTTGACCAGGTGCTCCATGGTGCCGCCGCACTCCTCGATCAGTTGGCGGATGTTCTGCATGACCTTGTGCGTCTGCTCGACCGGATCGTGGCTGTCGATGTTCTTGGCCGTGTCGAGATCCTGCGGGCACTGGCCACGCAGGTAGACGGTCCTGCCGCCCCGCGTAACGACCGCCTGGCACAGATCATTGTCGAGCTTCTGCTCGGGATAGGTGTCCTTGGTGTTGAACTTGCGAATTCTTGTATGCGCCATCTTGGTCTCCGTCGGATCAGGCTCGAGGTCGGGGCGTCCGTTTCAGGTGCAGTGTCTATGCCACCTTGGTCTCGCGCTTCGCGGACGCATGGTAGGCTAGGTATTTGCGCTGCGTGGAAATATGGTCGGCCACATGCTGCGCGTCGTGCCAGACGCCCCAGATGAAGCTCGATCCCCGCCGCGATTGCCACGGCAAGCCGAGGAAATAGATCCCGGGCTCGGTCGACACACCGCGCTGATGCTTCGGCTTGCCCTTTTCGTCGAACACATCGACCTTCAGCCAGTTGTAATCGACGGTGAATCCCGTTGCCCAGATGATCGAACCTATTCCGGCTTCTGCCAGGTTCAGAGCGAGAATGGGATCGGTCATGCATTGCGGGTCCGGCCCGATCTTGCGCGCCTCGGGCTCCAGGGGAAGGTCGAGGCCGTTGCGGGCAACATAGGCGTCGGCTTCGTCCAGCACCGACATGTAGTTCGCATCACCGCGCGCGATATTCTTGGCCAGATCGGGTGCGAAGGTCATGACGCCGTCCTTGTAGGATTCCGTCCGGCCAACCAGCGTCATCCCTTGCCCGGCAAGACGCCTGAAGTCGATCGTCTGGCCGCCGCGCGCACCGCTCACCGCAATGGTGACATGTTCGGTGCCCGGAGCCGGCGCCTGCGCGTCCCACTTGCCCAAAACGCCCAGCCACCAGCAGAAATCGCGCTCGCGATAGGCGCGCGGCGGGCGATCATGCGGCCCGACCGAGAGGTAGACGCGACGTCCCGCGCGCTGGAGTTCGTCGGCAATCTGCACCCCCGACGACCCCGAGCCGACCACCAGCACCGCACCTTCGGGCAACTGGCCGGGATTGCGATAGGCGCTGGAATGGATCTGCATCGGTCCGGCATTCCCGGGAACGACCGCCGGGATGACGGGATGCTGGAAAGCGCCGGTGGCGGCAACCACGCTCCTGGCCTCGATCGTGCCATCCGAGGTTTCGATCTGGAAGCCGGGACGGCCGTCAAGCCTCTCGACTTTCCTGACCTCCACGCCGCAGCGGATGGGCGCCGCGATCATGTCGGCGTAGGCGACAAAATAATCCGCGACCTTCTCCTTGCCGATAAAGGCGTCGGGACCGGCATCCGGAAATTCCATGCCGGGAAAACGATCATGCCAGGCGGGACCATTGGCAACCAGCGAATCCCATCTTTCGGAGCGCCAGCGTTCGGCGATACGGCTCCGCTCGATGACGAGATGAGGCACCCCGCATTTGCTCAGATGCTCGCTCATGGCCAGCCCCGCCTGGCCGCCGCCAACAACAAGCGTGTCTACTGTTTCGACTGGCATTTCAGCGGCCCTTTCTGGCTCTCCCCGAGAGTTTCTACGGATGCGGCGGAGGTCTGATCGTTGGTTTACTGGAGGGACCGGACAGCGAAAATTACGATTTCATGTGGCAGTGGTTAGCTTGTCCCTAAATGCCGGGAAGCCGAGGTGAAGATGTGAGCGCGGGGCGTGGATCATCACTGTTGAGACAGAGGAAACGGACGGCTCAGAGATAAAGGCTTCTGGCCGCTTTGGATGAGAGCAACTCCTTTGCCGGTCCTTCCTGGGCGACCTTGCCTTTGACCAGGACATAGCCGCGATCGGCGATGCCCAGCCCCATTTCGGCATTCTGTTCGATCAACAGGATGGTCGTGCCTTGGCGATGGATTTCCCTTGTGATCTCGAAATACTCGCCGATGAGCTTCGGCGAGAGGCCGAGCGACGGTTCGTCCATGATCACCAGCTTGGGTTCGCCGATCAGCGCGCGCGCCAGCGCCACCATCGCCTGTTCGCCGCCCGACAAAGTGCCGGCGACCTGGCGCAGGCGCTCCTGGATGCGCGGAAACAGCTTGCACATCTTGTCCAGTTGCGCCGCGAAGTTAGGCCCCCTGCCCGACACCGCGTCATAACCCAGCCGCAAATTTTCGCTCACGGTCAAGCCGGGGAAAAGCCGGCGCCCTTCCGGAACGAGGCCGACACCGAGCGACGCCAGATTTTCCGTGCCGAGCGTCGCCATGTCCTTGCCCATCACCTCGACCTTGCCGCGCTGCGCCCGCACGACGCCGCAGACGGTCATGAAGGTGGTCGTCTTGCCGGCGCCGTTCGGCCCGAGCAGGCAGACCAACTCGCCAGGGCGCACGCTCATCGCCACGCCGCGCAGCATCGGCACAGCACCATAGGCGGTATCGACATCCCTGAGTTCAAGCATGGGCGACCGCCTTCCCGAGATAGGCTTCCTGGACGCGCGGGTCGGCGCGCACCGCCGCGAAGTCGCCCTCGGCTATCTTGCTGCCATAGTCGATGCAGGTGACGTGTTGCGGGAACGCTTCGACCACCCGCATGTCGTGCTCGATCAACACCACCGACAGGGCGGGGTTTTGGGCGCGCAGCCGCATGATGTCGGCCACCAGCGCGTCTGTTTCCGTATCGTCCATGCCGACCGACGGTTCGTCGAGCAGCAAGAGCTTGGGCTGCGAGGCAAGCGCGCGGGCGATTTCCAGCCGCCGCCTGTCGGCCTGCGCCAGCGTGCCCGCCGGCCGGTAGCGCTGTTCGAACAGGTCGCCGGAGCCGAGCTTGAGCAGGGTTTCGGCCTTTTCAACGCAGGCCGCCATCTCGCGGCGCGACGCGCTGGGCCGAAACAGCGCGGTCAGCACGCCGGTCCTGGTGCGGGTGTGCATGCCGATGATGACATTGTCGAGCACGCTGAGGTCGGAGAACAGCCGCGACGACTGGAAGGTGCGGGCGATGCCGCGGTCTACGACTTCGTAGGACGGGCGGCCGGTGATCTCGGCGCCGTCGAACGTCACCCGGCCGGAGGTCGGCCGGTAGACGCCGGTCACGACATTGAACAGCGTCGACTTGCCGGCCCCGTTCGGGCCGATGACGGCGAGCACCGCGCCCTTGTCGATCGACAGGCTGACATCGTTGAGCGCGACCAGGCCGCCGAAGCGCATCGTCAAATTCTCGACCTTGAGAAGCGCGCTCACAGCTCGCCTCCGTAGCGCCGCATGCGTTGCGGGAACAGACCCTGCGGCCGGATCATCAGGAAGCCGATGATGACGACGCCGAAGAACAGCAGGCGGTAGTCGGCGAAGGCGCGCAGTTTCTCGGGCAGGATGGTCAGCAGGAACGCGCCGACGATGACACCGAAAATATTGTCCATGCCGCCGACGATGACCATGGTCATGATGGTGACCGAGACCAGGAAGGTGAAATTGTCGGGGGAAATATAGGACACGTAGAAGGCGTAGATCGTGCCGGCGAAGGCGGCGAGAAAGGCATCGACCGCGAAGGCCAGCACCTTGAACCACGCCACATTGATGCCTTGCGCCTTGGCGGCGATCTCGTCGGCGCGCAGCGCGTTCCAGGCCAGCCCGATGCGCGAGCCGTGCAACCGGTGCGCCGTGACGATGGCGACGACGACCAGCGCCGCCGACAGATAATAGAAGTTCGCCTGGCTCGGCAGTTTCCAGCCGAAGATCACCAGCGGATCGGCAAAGGAATGGCCGAACAGGCTGGGCGCCGGAATGCCGACCAGCCCATTCGGGCCGCCGGTCCAGCTGAAATTGTTCAGCAATTGCTGGACCACGACACCGAAGGCGATGGTGACGAGTGCGAGATAAGTGTCACGCGTGCGCATCGACGGGATGCCGATGATGAAACCGAACAGGGTCGCAGCCAGCGCCGCGACCGGCAGCGTCAGCCAGAAGCTGACGCCGAAATTGATCGCCAGCAGCGCCGACACATAGGCGCCGATGCCGTAAGAAGCGCCGGTGGCGAAGTTCGGAATGTTGGCGCTGCCGAGCTGGAAATTGAGCGCCAGCGCCAGCACGGCATAGAGCTCGGCAACGATCAGCAGATGCAGGATATAGGTGTTCGAGCCGACGAAGAACGGAAAGGCCAGGACGATGACCGCCGCGGTGACCATCGCCACGAGGGGAACCCGGGCAAAGCTCGCCAACGCATAGTCGGCGATCCACGGCAGCCTCTCCAGGAGATAGAAGCCGAGGCCGAGCAAGGCCAGCAGGCCGACCACCTGCCAGCCGCCGTCAACCCTGAGGATGAGGTAGAGGAAAGCGGCCCCGATGAGTTGCGAAGCGACGGCGAAGGCCGTGGCCGCCGCTATGCCCGGCGCGGCAAGTGAAGCACCACGCTCCATGCTAGACTTTCTCCATGACGGTGCGCCCAAGCAGGCCTGCGGGGCGGAAGATGAGCACGGCGATGACCAGCAGGAAGACGAAGACCAGCCGGTAGGAAGCGCCGTCCGGCACGAAGGTCTGCGCCAGCACCTCGATGCCGGCGATGATCAATCCGCCGAGGATAGCTCCCGGCATCGAGCCGAGGCCGCCGATCACGGCGGCGGAGAAGCCGAGCAGGCCGGCCATGACGCCGAAGTCGAACCGTGTGACGCCGGCATAGCTCGCGAACAAAAGCCCGGCGATGGCCCCGATCACTGATGCGATGAAGAAGGTCGCGCGAAAGACGCGTGCATCGCGGATGCCCATCATCCGCGCCACGACCCGGTCCTCCGAGGCCGCCCGGATGCGCAGGCCGAGCGGCGTCATGCGCAGGAAGACAAACAGCATGGCGACCAGCACGACGGTGAGCACCACCACCAGCAGCGCGAACCAGCTGATGGCAACACCGGAGATTTCGAAAGCCATGCCCGACACAAGGCGCGGGAAGGCATGCGGGTTAGATCCCTGCGGATAGAGATGGCGGATCAATTCTCGGATGACGATGCCGAGCGCCACCGTCGCCACCAGCGCCATCATGGCGGGCGCGTCGCGGAAGCGCCGGATCACCACCTTGTCCAGCAGGACACCGATCAAACCGACGGCGAGCACGGCGACCGGAACCGCAAGGACCAGCCAGGCGGGGCTCGAGGCCCCAAGCGCCGTCGCCAGCGCCTGGGCGAGCCCCAGCGTGATGAACGGCGCCGTCATCGCGACATCGCCGTGCGAGAAATGAATGACGTTCAAGACGCCGAAGATCAGGCTGAATCCGATCGCCAGCAAGGCATAGATGCAGCCAAGGGTTATCCAGTTCACCAGTTGCTGGACAAGCAATTCCGCCATGCGGTCCGTCTCTCGATTGAAGCCGATAGGTATCAACCGCCATGCCGGGCGGATAGAACGAATCTCCGAACTCACGAGTCACAATTTCCGAATTTCATCACGGAATACGCGTCCGTACATTGATGATCAGCCGACGATCACGATCGGCCGGGTCGCTACGACGGCGGCAGATAATTCACTTGAGGTGGAACCATGCAAAACAGGCGCAGTGCGCTTATCCGCGTATCGTCAATTCTGGCCGGGTCTCTGTTGGCCATCGCCCTGGGCGCCGCCCAGGCGCAGGCCGACCAGATCAAGCTCGGCTTCATCGGGCCGCTCTCCGGCGGCAACGCCCAGCAGGGTCTCGGCGCCCGCAACGGCTTCCTGCTCGCCATCGAGCAGGCCAATGCCAGCGGCTACCCGCATGAGGTGGAAGGCGTCGTGCTCGATGACGCCTCCGATCCGGCTGTCGGCGTTTCGGCGGCGCAGAAGCTGGTCAACGATCCCGCAGTGGTCGCGGCAACCGGACATTGGAACAGCTCGGTCGCACTGGCGACCATCCCGGTCTTCAACCGCTCGCAGATGCCGTTCATCGTCTGGGGCGCGGTCAGCCCGAAGATCACCGAACAGAATTTCCCGAACGTGACCCGCGTGACACCGACGCTGGTCAACGAGAACAAGCCGCTGGCCGAGGCCATCGCCAAACAAGGCAAGATCAAGAAGATCGCGATCATCTCGGACACCACCGATTACGGCGCGGCCAACACCAAATGGTTCGGCGATTTCTTCAAGGCGGCCGGCGGCGAGATCGTTTCTGCCGATGCCGCGGCTGTCGGCACGACCGATTTCCGCGCCATGCTGACCACCGCGAAGGCAGCGTCGCCTGACGCGGTCTATTTCGGCGGCGTCGTCACAGAAGCAGCATTGGTGCGCAGCCAGATGGCCGACCTCGGCATGGGCAACCTGCCCATGTACGGAATTTCGGGCATCTACGATCCGAAGTTCATCGAGATCGCTGGCGCGGCGGCCGAAGGCACCATTGCCGGAACCCCAGCCGTCCAGTCGAACCCTAAGCTCGAGGAGTTCAACAAGGCCTATGAAACCAAGGCCTTTCCCGATCCTGCCGGCTCCTACGCCAAATATGCCTACGAGGCGACGCAGATCCTGCTCGAAGTCATCAAGGAAAAGGGCCTCGACGACAAGGAAGCGCTGAGCAAAGCCATTCGTGACATCCATCACGACGGCATTCTGGGAGACGTCTCGTTCGATGCGAACGGACAGACCAACATGGCCATCGAGATCGACATGTTCGTCGTGCGCAACGGCAAATGGGAGAAGATGTAACCATCTGACCGACGCCGCGCCGCTCCTGGCGCGCGGCGTCGATCACCTTCATCGCCGAGTTCGCAAAGACCTACGGAGCGCCCAGACCATGAATGACGAGGCCGGCCAGCGCGCACCTCGAAAGGCTGTCGAGATCAAGGGCGTCTCCAAGGTGTTCGGCACCTATCAGGCGCTGAAGCCCGTTTCCTTCGACATCTACGACAATGAGTTCTTCACGCTGCTCGGCCCGAGCGGCTGCGGCAAGACCACCCTGCTGCGCATGATCGCCGGTTTCGAACAGCCGACGGCGGGACAGATCTTCCTGCACGGCTCGGACATACAGGGACTGCCTCCGCACAAGCGACGGGTCAACACCGTCTTCCAGAGCTACGCCCTGTTTCCGCATATGAGCGTCGAACAGAACATCGGCTTCGGGCTCGAAAACCTTGGCTGGTCGAAAGATCGCCGCGACGCGCGCGTCGCCGACATGCTTCGCCTCGTCCATATGGAAGCCTTTGCCCAGCGCAAGCCGCAGCAAATGTCGGGCGGCCAGCGCCAGCGCGTCGCGCTCGCCCGCGCCCTGGCGCCAGAACCGGAAGTGCTGCTTCTCGACGAACCCCTCTCGGCACTCGACCTGAAGCTGCGCCAGGCCATGCGTGACGAACTGCGCATCCTGCAGCGCAAGACCGGTATCACCTTCGTCTTCGTCACCCATGACCAGGAAGAAGCGCTCGACATGTCGGATCGCATCTGCGTTCTCGGCGATGGCGAGATCCAGCAGCTCGGCACGCCGGCGGCGATCTACGAGGAGCCGTCGAACCGCTTCGTCGCCGACTTCATCGGCGAGACCAACTTCCTCGACGCTGAGGTGATTGCCGTGGACGGCGAGCAGGCAACCGTGAAGACGCAGCTCGGCATGACCTTGACGGCCTCGCACAAGAAAGCGGTCGCCGGCCAGAAAGCCTTCATCTCGATACGTCCGGAAAAAATCAGCCTGCCCGCCCAGGACAACCCGATCGCCGTCGATGGCACGATCATGAGCACCAACTATCTCGGCGGCTACACATACTATCTGATTGAAGCGGGCGGCACCAAGCTGCGCATTTCCAAGCGCAACAGCGTCAGCCGCGGCCAGATGTTCGAGATCGGGCAGTCGGTAAAAGTCGGCTTTGCCGCCGAATCCGTGCGGATCCTCGGCGCATGAAGCCATCCAGCAAGAATCCGAACTGGAACATCCTCGGTCTGCTGCCGGCCCATCTCATCATGCTGCTGACGCTGATCATCCCGATCGGCATCATCATCGTCGTGTCGTTCTCGACGCGCGGGCCATACGGCGGGTTCGAATATGCGTTCACCACCGCGCCCTACAAGCAGTTGCTGTTCAACGACGGCTGGACCGGCGAACTGGAGTTCAATCCGCAATATCTCATCGTCGTTGCCAGGACGCTGCTCCTGTCGGCGGTGACGACCTCGATCTGCCTGCTTCTGAGCTTTCCGGTCGCCTACTTCATCGCGCTGCAGCGGCCGGCGATCAAAGTCCTGCTGATCTATCTCGTCACGCTGCCATTCTGGGTTTCGATGATCGTGCGCGTCTATTCCTGGATCATCATCCTCGGCAAGGACGGTGTCATCGAAAAGACCCTTCGCGGTCTCGGCCTCGTCGATCAGATGGACTCCCTGCTGTTCGGCAACACCGCCATGCTGCTTGGTCTCGTCTACAGCTACATTCCGCTGATGATCCTGCCGATCTTCGCCTCGATCGAGAAACTCGACCCCGCGCTCATCGAGGCGTCGCATGATCTCTACGGCAACCGCTTCACCACATTGCGGCGCGTTATCCTGCCCCTCACCCGCCCCGGCATGATCGCCGGGGCGATCCTGGTGTTCGTTCCGAGCCTTGGCGCGGTGCTGGAGCCGACCCTGCTCGGCGGCGGCAAGACGATGATGATGGGCAATCTCATCCAGCTGCAGTTCGGTGGCGCCCGCAACTGGCCGCTCGGCGCCGCAATCGCCATCGTGCTGATGGCCGCGGTCATGGTCTTCCTGATCTTCCAGGGTCTGCGCTCGATGCGCAGCGAAGGGCTGGAGCGCGCCGCATGAGCCCGGACAATGACGTCAGACGCTATCCGGGCTTCGGTCTCTTCAGCGTGGTCTTCTTCGCCTATCTCTATTTGCCCATCGCCGTCGTGGTGTTCTACTCCTTCAATGCGAACCGGATCGTCTCCAATTGGGGCGGCTTCTCCTTGCACTGGTACGCCACCGCTTTGTCCAACGCGAACCTGATGACGGCGGTGAAGACCTCCCTGCTCGTCGCCGCGATCGCCACCGTCGCCTCGACGCTTGTCGCGTTGATGGCGGCATTGGTGCTGGTGCGGGGCCGCAATGTCAGATTCCGCCGCATCTCCGAAGCGGTGGTGAACCTGCCGCTGCTCCTGCCCGAAATCGTCGTGGCGGTCGCGGTTCTGATCCTCTTCTCCGAGGTCGGGCTCGCCAACGGCATGGTGAAACTGATGATCGCGCACACGACCTTCTGCATCCCGTTCGCCTTCCTGCCGATACGCGCGCGCCTGCAGGGGATGGACCTCGATCTGGAGGAAGCGGCCCGCGATCTCTATGCAACCGGCTGGGTCGCCTTTCGTCGCGTCACGTTGCCGCTCATCCTGCCGGGCGTCTTTGCCGGCGCGATGCTCGCCTTCGTCATCTCGATGGACGATTTCATCACCAGCAACCTGTTGAATTCCGGCGGCGCCACCACACTGCCGGTCTACATTTTCTCCCTGATCAAGCAGGGCGTGTCGCCGCAGCTCAACGCAATCTCGACCCTGATCATGGTCGTTTCGGTGGTGCTGGCGACCATGGCCTTCCTGCTCCAGCGGCGGCAGTAGCAGCGGCCTGGTTTTTCCTAATCAGGGCGTCGGGCAATTCGAATTTATCGCACCCGGTGGTTTGTTATCGTCCCCTCGGGAGAACAACAAACAGGGGAATGACATGTCGACAAGAACCAAAATTGCAGCGCTCGCCATGGCCGGCGCCGTGAGCCTCGCCTTCAGCCTGCCGGCTCTGGCCGAGGGCAACCTGGCCATCTACGCATGGGCCGATTCCATCTCGCCCGAGATGGTCGCAAAATTCGAGAAGGAAACCGGCATCAAGGTCACGGTCGACGCCTTCTCCTCCAACGAGGACCTGCTGACCAAGCTGCAGGCCGGCTCGTCGGGCTACGACATCGTTACGCCTTCGCAGCATTTCGTGAAAATCATGATCGACAGCGGGCTGCTCGAGGATTTCGGCGCCAGCTCGATGGCAGCCTACAGCCAGGTCCTGCCGGACTGGCAGAAGCCGTGGTGGGATCCGACCGGCAATCATTCGGTGCCGCTCGCCTTCGGCAATGCCGGCTACACCGTCAACCGCGACCTCTACAAGGGCCCGGTCGACAGCTGGAAGACCTATTTCGAGCCGCCGGCGGAACTGCATGGCAAGATTGCCAGCCTGGCGCAGCCCGACGAAGTCATTCCGGCCGCCGAGAACTATCTCGGCATCAAATATTGCAGCGAAGACCCGCAAGAGATGAAGCGCGTGCTCGATCTCCTGCTGGCGCAGAAGCCATTCGTCGCAGCCTATTCCAGCGACAACATCGAAAACCGCATCGGCAGCGGCGAGGTTGCCGCCCATTTCTGGTGGGACGGCAACACCATGCGGCTTCGCCGCAACGACAAGGCCAATGTCGAATACGCGATGCCGAAGGAAGGTCTGGTTGGCTGGCTGGATTCCTATGTCGTGCCGAAGGGCGCGGCCAATATTGAAAACGCCAAGAAGTTCATCGACTTCATGGCCCAGATCGACAATGCGACGGCGCAATACAACTATTACGGCCACTCTTCGCCGGTGAAGATCGACGAGAGCAAGGCGCTCTACAACAAGGAAAACGCCCCGGAGCTGTTCCCGACCGTTCCCGTCAAGATGGGCCAGGCCTGCTCGCCGGCGGCGCAGGAACTCGTCACCAAGGTCTGGACGCAGCTTCTGCAGTGAGCCGCTCAGCCGGGGCGCGCGCCGCCCCGGCATCTGTTTTCAATGAGGCTGGCCATGCAGACCGAAAATCCTGAGTACGACTACATTGTCATCGGCGCCGGCTCGGCCGGTTGCGTCCTGGCCAATCGTCTGAGCGCCAACCCGTCCAGCAAAGTGTGCCTGATCGAGGCCGGCGGCAGCGACAATCATCTGCGGGTCAAGGTGCCTGCCGGCATCCTCTCGCTCTACGGCAATCCGAACTATGACTACTGCTATGTCGGCGTGCCTCAGCCCAACCTCAACGGCCGCAGCATTCCGGTCAACCGCGGCAAGGCGCTGGGCGGTTCGAGCTCGATCAACTCGATGGTCTATATCAGGGGCGCCGCGCAGGACTATGACGAGTGGTCGCGGCTCGGCTGCGCAGGCTGGGCGTTCAGCGACGTGCTCCCCGTCTTCAAGAAGCTCGAGCGCAACCTGCTTGGCCAGGATCCGCGCTACCACGGCACCAGCGGGGAGTTGCTGGTCGACAACCCGCGCGATCCCAACGTGCTGTCGTCTATGTTCGTCAAGGCCGGCAACAATGCCGGCCTTCCGGCCAACACCGACTTCAATGCCGAAAGCCAGTTCGGCCTCGGCATCTACAATGTCACGCAGGATCGCGGCCAGCGCTTCAGCAGTTTCACCGCCTTCATGCGCCCCGTGCTCGATCGCAAGAATCTCACGATCTTGAGCGAATGCGAGGTCATCGACCTCACGATCGCCGAAGGGCGCGCGACAGGCGCGCGTGTGCGGCACAAGGGCGAACACAAGACGCTGTCTGCCCGCCGTGAGATCGTGCTTTCGGCCGGCGCGATCAATTCACCGAAGATCCTGCTGGCGTCCGGCATCGGCGCCGCGGCCGAGTTGCAGGCGATCGGCATTGAGCCGATTGTCGACCTGCCGGGCGTGGGCAAGAACCTGCAGGACCATGTCGACGGCATGATCACGGTTCGCTCCTCAAGCACCAGGACGCTCGGCCTGTCGCTGCCCAACCTGCCCCGCGTGCTGGCGGCGCCCTTCCAGTATTTTGGTGGCCGCAAGGGCATGCTCACCACCAACTATGTCGAGGCCGGCGGCTTCGCGAAGACGAAATACGCGGACGGCATCGCCGACGTCCAGTTCCATTTCGTGCCCGGCTATCGCAGCCATCGCGGCAGGCTGGTGGAATACGGCCATGGCTATGCCATCCACACCTGCGTGCTCAGGCCCAAAAGCGGCGGCGAACTCAAGCTGTCAGGCCAGGCATCGGGCCGGGATGTGCTGATCGATCATCGCTTCTTCTCAAACGAGGAGGACGCCAGGGTGCTGGTCGAAGGCATCAAGATCGCGCGCCAGATCTTTGCCGCATCCGAGTTCGACGCGATCAGGGGCACCGAGATGCTGCCGGGCAAGGATGTCCGCAGCGATGACGAGATCCTCGCCTATCTGCGCGCCGAAGCGTTGACCGTCTATCACCCCGTGGGGACCTGCAAGATGGGGACGGACGCGATGGCCGTCGTCGATCCGGCAACGCTGAAGGTGCGCGGCATCAGTGGCTTGCGGGTCGCGGATGCGTCCGTGATGCCGAAGCTGATCGGCGGCAACACCAATGCGCCGAGCATGATGATCGGACAGCGGGCCGCGGACATGATCCTGAGCCAGGGATCGTCGCGGTAGCGGAATTCCAGGAAAAGCGCGCAGGGGCCTTTCAGTCGCTGGGCTCACTCTTCCCTGAAAGCACGCTGTATCTGATCGGCCAGCGGCTTTACGAGATAGGACAGCATGGTGCGGCTGCCGGTCGAGAAGAACGCTTCGACGGGCATGCCCGGCGCCAGGGTCAGGCCTTTCAGTTTTTTCAGCTCCGTGCGCGGCAGGCTGACGCGAACCGTGTAGAAAGCCGCGCCGCTTCGCTCGTCGACGCTGAGATCGGCGGAGATTTCGCTGACGCTGCCATTCAGTTCCGGTGTCACGCGCTGATTGAACGCCGAGAGCTTCAGCGCCACGTCCTGACCGAGCGAGAGCTGATCGATGTCCTGCGGCGCGATGCGGGCCTCGACCGTCAGATCGTCGGCCACCGGCACCACGAGCATGATCACCTCACCCGGCGAAATGACGCCGCCGACCGTATGGACAGCAAGCTGGTGAACCACGCCATCCTGCGGACTGCGGATATCGATGCGTTTGAGCTGGTCTTCGGCTGACACCTTGCGTTCGACGAATTCGGATATTTTCCCCTGGACATCGCGAAGCTCGGTTGCAACCTCGCTGCGCAGATCCTGGTCGACCTGGATGATCTGCAACCGGGTCTCGGCGATCCGGCCTCTCGCTTGTGCAATCGATGCGGTCAGTTGCCCGTGTTCGCCATCGAGCCGAACCGCGTCACGCTCCAGCGCCGTCATGCGGTCGATCGAGACGAGCTTCTTGAGCCAGAGCGTGCGGATGCTGTCCAGTTCAGTGCCGATCAGTTTTATTTCCTGGCTCTTGGCCTCCCGTTGTTCGGTGAGCCCCGAGGCCTCCTCGGCAAGCTGCGCGATGCGTTCCTCCAACTGAGCCTTCTGCCCGGCGCGAGCCTGCCGGCGAAACTCGAACAGCGACTGTTCGCCGGCCATGGCGCGCGCAACGGCGGTGTCATCCCGCCGCGAGATCAGCGAGGTTGGGAAGGCGATGTCGGCATGGTCGTCACGCTCGGCTTCGAGACGGGCCAGCCGAGCCTCGAATTCATCGAGGCCCTTGGTGACGATCGCCAGATTGGCGCGGGTGACGGTCTCGTCGAGACGGATCAGCACCTGGCCGGATTTCACGGCATCGCCTTCGCGCGCCAGAATGGCGCCGACGACGCCACCGGTGGGATGCTGCACCTTCTTGACGGCGGAATCGACGACCAGCTTTCCCGGTGCGATCACGGCGCCTGAAAGCTCGGTGACCGCCGCCAGGCTGCCCGCGCCTCCGACGAGAAGGACGCAGGCCGCCACGCCGCCAAGCAAATAGCGCCGGATGGTCCGGTCGATGGTTGGGACCACAGCCATCAGGATGCGCTCTCCTCGGGTGCGGACACGACTTTCAACGGTACGCCACCCGGCCGGGTGACCTTGTTCAAGACTTCGTTCTTCGGCCCAAAGGCCTGGACGCGGCCATTCGCCATCACCAGAACCTGATCGAGGCTTGCCAGCGCGCTCGGCCGATGCGCGACCACGACGGCGATGCCGCCGCGCGCGCGAACCCCCTGGATGGCTTCCGTCAAGGCGGCCTCGCCTTCGGCATCGAGATTGGAATTCGGCTCGTCGAGGATGACGAGGAAGGGGTCGCCATAGAGCGCCCGTGCCAGCGCCACCCTTTGCCGCTGGCCAGCCGAAAGCGCCGAACCGGCTTCACCGATGCGCGTCTCGTAGCCCTCCGGCAAATGCACGACGAGATCGTGAACGCCGGCTGCCCGGGCGGCCGACAAGATCTTGTCCGAAGCGGCCTGAGGTTCGAAACGCGCGATGTTTTCGGCGATGGTGCCGTCGAACAACTGCACATCCTGAGGCAGATAACCGATATGACTGCCGAGCTCTTCCGGCGACCACTGGTCGAGCGTTGCTCCGTCCAGCCTCACGGTTCCACGCATGGGGAGCCATATCCCGGCAATCGCGCGGACCAGTGACGACTTGCCCGAGGCACTCGGACCGACGATGCCGAGCCCGGCGCCCTTCTCCAGCGCAAAGCTGGCATCCTGGACGACAACGCGGCGCTCGCCCGGCGGCGTGACGCTGATGGCTTCGACCTTAAGGGTGGATGTCGGCGCCGGCAGGTCGACACTGGTTGCGGTTTCGGGGAGCAGGGCCAACAACTGGGTCAGCCGGGCCCAGGCCTGGCGGGCATTGACGAAGCCTTTCCAGTGCGCGATCGCCAGTTCGATCGGCGCCAACGCCCGGCCCATCATGATCGAGCTGGCGATCATGATGCCGCCTGTCGCCTCTTGATGGATGACGAGCCAGGCGCCGATCGCCAATATGCCGGACTGCAGCATCATGCGCAGGATCTTCGAGACCGTTCCCAGCGTGCCGGCCAGATCGCTGGCTTTCGCGTTGGTGTCGAGATAGTCGGCGTTGATGCCGGACCAACGCTCGGCGATACGCGAACCAAAGCCCATCGCCTGCAGAACCTCGACATTGCGGCGCGTGGCCTCCGCAAGCGTGTTGCGGGCAGCGGCCTGGCTGTTGGCTCTTTTGGCGGGCTCGCGTGTGCGGGCCTCGGCAAACAAGGTCAGGCCGAACAGAATGACGGCGCCGGCCAGTGCCGTCATGCCGATCCAGAAATGGAAGAGGAAACATATGCCGAGGTAGAGCGGCATCCACGGCAGGTCGAAAAGCGCTGTTGGGCCGACGCTCGACAGAAATGACCGGACCTGATCGAGATCGCGCAGCGACTGCAAGCCATCGCCCGCGAGCTTGGTACGCAAAGGCAGGCGCATAAGGGCGGCATAGACCTGGCCGCTCATGCGCGCGTCCAGCGCCATGCCGATGCGCACAAGCAAACGCGACCGGATGAGCTCGAGCACACCCTGGAAGACGAACAGCGTGCCGGCAAACACCGCCAGCCCGACCAGCGTCGGCACGCTGCGGCCGGGAATGACGCGATCATAGACCTGCAGCATGAAGAACGAGCCGGTCAGCGCCAGGATGTTGACCACGCCGCTCATCAGCGCGATGCCGGAAAAGGCACGGCGAAACGAAGCCAGAACCGCCGCCAGGGTTGTTCGCGGCGGTTCTGAAGGGCGGGACTGCGGCATCGCGTTCAATTGCATTCCAGTTCAGGCATCAGGCGGCGATGAACTGGAAGTCGTCCTGGTGAAGGTTCGCCAACGCGACATTCTTCAAGGTCAGGACATTGCTTGCGTCATGCGTGATCACCGTGTCGGCGCCGACCTGCGCGGCCGCGGCGAGGACCGAGGCGAAGTCGTCGAAGACGGTGTCGGCGAACTGGATGATATCTGGAGAAGCGGCTCCGGCGGTAAAGTCCGTGATGGTATCCACCCCAAAATCCGCGCGGAAGACAAACGTGTCGTTGCCCGATCCACCCGAGAGCAGATCCTGTCCGCCCCGCCCCTCGATGATATCGTTGCCCTGACCGCCGAACAGGCTGTTGGCGGACGCATTTCCGAGAAGGATATCATCGGATGCAGTACCTGTGACGTATCTGATGTTCGTCAGCGTCTGCGTTTCGGTCAGAGCGAACACGGTATCGCTCAAAGGGAAGGTGCCGGAATAGTGCACCACCTGGGCGCCAGGCTGGGCGATCGCATCTTGCAGTGTCGCGGTCGACGACAGTACCTGGCTGGTGACGACCACGTCGAAATCGCCGAGGCGGTTCGAATAATCCGCCCTGTTGAAAATGACGATTTCTTCAATCGTGGCCATTCGACCAAGATCGACCTGCCACCATTCGCCGACGTTGGCCGTTCCGGTGTGGGTCACGGAATTGTGGTTGAAATTTCCATCCGTGTTGCCATCGTTAGCACGGCTGGCATCGCCTCCCCAGCCGGTGGTCTTCTGGCTGGCCGTACCGGTCAGGGCGACATTTTGCCCGTTTTCGAACAGTTGTACCTCGGCCAGAGAGAGATAGTTGCCATTGGTCTGGTAGAGGCGAACGTATTGGCCAACCATGGCAGGATTGTTCACGACTGCGGTTTGAAGTGCCAGATCGACGGATACCGAACCCGAATTGGAGGAATAGCTGACAGTCGTACTAACCTGTTCAAGCAAATCCGCTCTCGTCCAGATCGTCCCATCGGCGAAGACGACCTTGTCTACACCTTGGCCATAGTAATCATTGAGGCTGTCTTTGAGCAGGACCGAACCGCCATCACCGGCACCCGGCGCGCTTTCGGCAATCACCACTGTCACGTCATTGCCGTTGCGAACCAGGCTCACGGCCGAAGGATTGATGTCGCTGAATACCAATTGGTCGTTAGAGCCGCCGTTGGTTCCCTCGGTGATGGTATCCTTGCCATCGCCACGGGCGTAGACATAGGTGTCGTCACCGCCAGCGCCGCTGAGCGTGTCGTTGCCTGCTTTGCCTACCAACCGATCATTGCCGGAAGTGCCGGAAATCGTTTCGGCATTGACCGTGCCATGGATCGACGCGAGACCTGTAAGGATACCGTCCAGACTCCAGTCATTGCCACCCAGGACAGAGCCGTCGTCAAAGACGATCTTTTCGACGCCGCCTTCCTGATCGAGTTGATTGTCCAGCGTGATTGTTTGACCGGTAGCCAGAACGCGCAGGACAACATCGGACAGATCGTTATACGGCCGTTCGAAGCGGACATCCGTCTGGTTGATGCCGTCCAGAATGAGTGTGTCGACATCGGTGCCGGTGGCAACCTCGTTGATCACATCGTTACCGTCACCCAGTGTGTAGGTGTAGCTGTCGTTGCCTGTCTGGCCGACCAGCACGTCATCGCCAAGACCGGCCCGAACGTCGTCGTTGCCGGCAGTTCCGGTGATCGTCTCATTGCCTGCCCCGCCACCGACATGGTCGATATGGGCATTCATATCCGCCCTGGTCCAGATCGTGCCATCGGCGAAGACGATCCTTTCCACACCCTGGTAGGAAGCGTCCTCAAGGCTGTTCTTCAGCAGCACCGAGCCGCCGTCACCGGCACCCGGGGCACTCTCGGCGATCACCACCGTCACGTCGTTGCCGTTGCGTACCAATGAGACAGCAGCCGCATTGATGTCGCTGAACACCAGTTGGTCGTTGGCGCCGTTCCAGGTGTACTCGGTGATGGTGTCGTTGCCGCCGCCGCGGGCGTAGCGGAATGTATCGTTGCCCGCAAATCCCACCAGGACGTCGTCGGCTGTTGTGCTGGTCAGCAGCATGTCGCGCCACTGGGCACGAGCCCAGGTGGTGCCGTTGGCGAAGACGATGGTCTCCACACCCTGATAGGAGGCGTCCTCGAGGCTGTCCTTCAGCAGCACCGAGCCGCCGTCACCGGCACCGGGGGCACTCTCGGCAATCACCACCGTCACGTCGTTGCCGTTGCGCATCAATGAGACGGCAACCGGATTGATGTCGGTGAACACCAGCCGGTCGTTGCTGCCGTTCCACGCATTCTCGGTGATGATGTCGTTGCCGTCGCCACGGGTGTAGACATAAGCGTCATCACCGCCGGCCCCGTTCAGCACGTCATTGCCAGCCTCGCCCTCGATCGTGTCGGCAGTGTTGAAGCCGGCGAAGTTGTCATTGCCGGTCGTGCCGGCCTGATCGAGCAGCGCGACCCGGATATCGGCCCGGGTCCAGGTGGTGCCATTGGCGAAGACGATGGTCTCCACACCCTGATAGGAGGCGTCGTCGAGGCTGTTCTTCAACACCACCGAGCCGGCATCACCCGCACCGGTGGCACTCTCGGCGATCACCAGAGTGACGTCGTTGCCATTGCGCACCAATGAGACGGCAGCCGGATTGATGTCACCGAACACCAGCTTGTCGTTCGAGCCGTTCCAGGCATCCTCGGTGATGGTGTCGTTGCCATCGCCACGGGCGTACAAGTAGGTGTCGTCGCCGCCCGCCCCGTTGATGACGTCGTTGCCTTTCCCTCCGTGCATTATTCCGGAAGCGATCGTGCCGACCAGAACGTCATCGCCATCCGTCGCGGAATCGGACACCGACATTTGCCGGAGAATGTCGGCATTCCAGGTGACGCCATTGTCGAACTCGATGGTTTCAATGCCATACTGGTCGTAGTGGAAGACGCCATTTTGAGAACCCGTAACAGTGAGGCTGCTCGCGTCGCCGGCACCGGGAGCGCTTTCGGCTATCTGAAGCACAAGACTGCCGTTCAGGCGTGAGAAGCTGATTTTCGCCGGATCGACATTGTGCAAGCGGATCCGATCGTTCGAGCCCGTTTCGACTGATGTCTCGAAGATGGCATCATTGCCGTCGCCGCGCGTATAGTCGTACAGATCATTGCCCAAATAGCCGTCGAGCGTGTCGTTACCCAATCCTCCCGACAATGCATCATTGCCCGATCGCCCGTCGAGAACATCGTCACCCGCGCCGCCAACGAGCTGGTTGTCAGCGCCATCGCCATGGATCTCGTCGTTGAACGCCGTTCCGGTGATGTTTTCGAGCCCTCGCAAAGTGGCCACAAGCCGCAAGGTTCCGACCTGCAGCGACGGACCATCGCTTGTCTTCGCCTCGCCCTCGTTTTCGACGAGATCGACGTGGATGGCTGCGCCAAAATTCGCGAATGTCGCCGTATCGGTACCTGCTCCACCGTCGAGAGCGTCGACATCGCCGGGATCGGCAATGGTCAAGGCGAGCGTGTCATTGCCGATATCGCCGAAAATCAGGTCGGCGCCACCCTTTCCGTCGATGAAATCGTTGCCGCGACCACCTTCGATCCGCTGATCAAAGTATGAACCGATGATCGTTTCGTCACCGGTACCCCCTGCAAAGAAGGCGGAGCCTTCCTGAGCCCAGAAGCGTATGTCTTCACGGTTCCAGACGGTACCGTTGGCAAACTCGAAGCGCTCAAGACCTCGACCCATATTTGGCCGGCCCCAGAAAGCCCCTTCATCGGTTATTCTCTGCCCTGTGGGCACAATCGTAATGTAAAGATTGTATCCGTCCGTGGAGAGCGCGACATCTCCTGGATTGATTCCGTTCAATACCAGCGTGTCGGTTTCCTCGAGCGAACGCGATCCATCCACAATCAGATCGTTTCCGTCGCCCAAGCCGTAAATATAGGTATCACTTCCGTTCATGTACCCTGGATTATAGGCTTGCCAACTTTGAGGAGCGGAAACGATAATGTCGTCGCCGATACCGCCAACAAAAGTATCGTCCATGGTATCTTGGCTGCTTTGGAGCGTGTCGTTCGTATCGGTTCCCCGGTACCAGGCTTTGGCCAGCATCGCTGCACGGTCCCATGCCGCGCCATCCGCGAATTCGATACGGTCGATGCCGTGATTCGTACTGCTAAAATTCCAGTAGAACCGTGCGTTCGTGATGGTCTGGCCGGTGACCAGGTCTTTGATGAGAAGATCGTCGCCAGCTCTTGAAAGTTCGACGTCGTTGGAATCAATGTCGATCAACCGCAGCGTGTCGACCTCGGTGGTCGAGTGAGAGCCATCGACGACGAAATCGTTTCCGTCACCGTGGCGGTAAATGAATGTATCGCTGCCATTGCTGAGGCCCCGATCCCATATCTGCCAATACGAAGGGGCGGAAGCAATGACGTCATCCCCCTGCCCGCCATCGAAGGTCTGGTTCCAAACATCGTCGCTTTGGAGAAAATCCCGTGAGCTTGTGCCGCGCAGCCAGGTCGCCTCGGCATGCGACCGCATCTGCGCCCGGTTCCAACTAATGCCGTTGGCGAATTCGATTCGATCGATGCCCGAGCCCGTCGTCCCATCGGCATAGAAAAAATCCTCGCTGGTGATCGTTTCGTTCGTCTCCAGCATCCGTATGACAAGGCTGGTGCCGTTGAAGGACAACTCCACCTGGTCCGGATTGATGTCGGACAAAACCAGCCGGTCTATTTCCGTGAGCGATGCAGCGGAGTCGGAGATAACATCGTTTCCATCCCCCAGGGCGTAAAGGAAAGTATCGTTTCCGGTATCGCTGCCGTTAAACACCGTTCCACGAACGATCCCGGCCTGGATGAAATCGTCGCCCTTGCCGCCGTCGAATATGTCATCCTCGGTGCCCCAGTCCTGCAGCGTGTCCGAGCCGTCTCCGCCAATCAGGTGATCGGTTCCAGCTCCGCCTATCAGTACGTCGTTTCCTTTGCCGCCATAGAGGAGATCGTTGCCATTGCCGCCATTGAGGTAATCGTTGCCGTGGGCGCCTGGAAGAGCAGTAACCCAGACACTCTCATAGGCAGCAAGCGGCTCATCGCCGAAGAGTAGATCATTGCCGTCGCCGCCCAAGATCGAATCATTGCCTCTGCCGCCGACGATTGTGTCACTGCCGCTAAGGCCATTGACTGAATTGTGGCCATCGATAATCCCGGCATACCATGCCCGGTCCATGGATATGACATCGTCGTAGTTTTCGCCGAGATCGAAGCCAGTGATGGCGTCGTGAGGGCCTACCACAGGGGTCCCAAACATTGCCCCCTGATTCCCAAACTCATCCGTAAAATAAGCCCAATCAAGACTCCCGTTTTCAGCGTAATGATACGTCTTTACGAAATGGCGACCAAGATAGTCCTCGCCTGTCTTTTGGAAAATCTGCTCCCTGTTGAGCGTGGTTCCACCGGCAAATGTGATCTGCTCGACACCATATGCCGTCGCTGCCCAATCCTCTACAAGATTGTCCGTATATGCAAAGAAATTGCCGACAGAGATGACTTCGCCAGAGGACCCCACGGTTATCTGCAGGCTATCTCCGTTATACGAAAATTCTACATCGCTGACATAGACATCCGAAAGAATAAGCTTGTCGACGTCAGAAGGATTGTTGACGTTGTCAGCAATATAGTCGCTACCATCCCCTTTTTTCCACACGTATGTGTCAGCTCCGGCACCGCCATCCATGGCGTCGTCGCCGTGGCCGCTGGTGAAGGTATCATTGAGTGCCGAACCGGAAAGGCCGTTGGCCTTGCCGTCCCCGCGGATCCAAGCCTCCTTGACGATCGTCTGCCGGTCCCACACCGCACCGCTTGCAAACTGTATCCTGTCGATACCCCAGCCATGATCGCTCCAGTCGTTCAACTGGCCGGGAGCGCCGCTCTGGTAGAAGAACATCTTGTCGGTGATGACTTCACCGGTCGCCAGGATCTTGATGGTCAGCGCGTTGCCGACACGTGACAGCTCGACATCGGACGGCATCATGTTGGCCAGGACAAGCCTGTCGATCTCCGTCTTGACGCCGCTGGTGTCGTTGATGACGTCGAACCCGTCACCCGCGGCATAGAGGATCGTGTCGTTGCCGGCGCCGATCCTGATTTCGTCGTCGCCCTTGCCGCCCTGCAGAACGTCGTTGAGCGCTGAGTCCTGAACGAGGTTGTCGCGGCCATCGCCGACAGTGGTTGTGTGGCTGCGGATCGCCTCGCGGTCCATCAACGAACCATCGGCAAAGCGTATCTGGTCGATGCCGAGATTCTTCGTGCCCCAGTTGGCGAAGAAATCCTCCGAGACGATCTTCTCGGTCGAGCCCGAAATCTTCAAGATCAGATCGTTGCCGATCCGTTCGAAGGTGAGGTCCGTTGCCGCCAGATTGGTGAGCAGCAAGGTGTCTTTTTCAACCAGCGACGTCGAGCTGTCGCGGATGTAGTCGGTGCCGTCGCCGCGCGTATAGACAAACAGGTCGCTGCCGGCTCCGGAGACCAACAGATCGTCGCCCTTGCCGCCGACAAACACATTGTCGCCATCGGTACGGACCATGCCGTCGGCACTATCCGTTCCAAGCGCTGCTGTTCCGTCGGCGATTTCCGTGGCGATCAGCCGAAGGTCGTGATCGGCGATCGTCGAGAGCACGGTGTTGGCCGTCGTCAGATAGGCGGCGCGATCACCCTCGAAGGCAGCCGACACCACCCCCTCCAGCCCGGCGATCGTCTTGACGAGATAACTTGCCGCCGCCCCGGTCGCCTCCGGCATCATCCCCTTGATGAGGTCGAGCACCATGCCGACATTGCCGGGCGTTTCCGGCGGCTCGGTGCCCGTCGGCCATTCATGCCGGAAGTCGAGCAAGGCATAGAAGAAATAGGGGCTTTCCAGAGCGCCCAGCAAATCGCCGCCTCTGGCGATCGTGCTCCCGGCCGTCTGAGCCAGGAAGGCCGTCAGCATGACGTCGACGATCTGGTCGAAGCTGGCTTCGATGTTGGCCCCGAACTGTTGCGTCGTCGGCGAGGTCGAGAGCTGCTGACCTATATAGAGTTCCTTGTATCCGACGCCGAAGAACTTCTCGACAAAGGCCAGATGCTGGGCGTCGACATACTGCCCGCGCGCGCCCTCGGCGATCCCGTTCACGGACGCCCAGCGCAGCAGCAGATCCTCGAAGGCAGAACGCAACTGCTCCGGCGACAGTGTCGCCGCGGCATCGGTCAGCGCAGTCCAGTCTGCCTTGAACGCGGCATCCTGCGTCGCCATCCAGGCGATCGAATTGATCTGGCCGGACCCCGGCAATTGCGGCAGCTTGTCGACACCTTCGGCCGGCGTGAAGTTGGGCGTGTTGTCGGCGCGCGTGTCCTGACGGTCGGTCTGGAAATAGATGGTCTGCGCGGTGCCGGTCGTGCCGTTCGCCCGCGTGAACAAGGCTTCGTAGCCGACATCATGGCCGGAGTTGGTGCCAACAACATCGGTTCGTGTCAGCGCGATCGAGACGATGCCGGCCTCGGCCAGCGTCATCATCTCGCCGGCGTCTGACACACCATCCTGATCGAGGTCCTGCCAGACCCTGAGCGTGCTGAACACCGCATCGGACGCATCGATCTTGCCGTCGCCATTGGTGTCGAAAGTCTCCAGAACGGCAAAGCCGTCCTGCGTGGACGAGCCGAAGAGTTCGGACACACCGTCGACGGCGCCGTTTCCGTTGGCATCGACAACCAGAATACCGTCATCCGCCGACACCCAGCCGGTGCGCTCGGCAAAGCCGTCGCCGTCATAGTCGAAATGGACCGTGGAGCCATCGAGCGGGGAAAGGTGGATGCCGTCGCCGTTGAGATCAAGGATAAGGGGGTCGTGGAAGATGTTCAGGAGAGGAGAGCCAAATAAATCAAAAAAGCTATAGAACAAACTACCGGAAAACACCGGGAAATCCGCAAACTGGTCGAATAAGTCATCAAAAAAACCAAGCGAGTATCCAAAAAAATCGGTAATTCCGTCCCAATGGTCGTACAAAATTTCGCCAGCAGTATAGAATAATGGCAATGAAGCTATAATAGGCCAGCTCGGAAAAAAGACAACGAGAGCGGCAGCTCCGATTGCGGTCGCCACCATCCCCCAGCCCATTCGATGCACCAGCGCTAGGCTACCATCTATATCTCCAGCATCGATCGCATTGTTAATTTTGATAATGTCTACGGCAACGGAACCGGCGAGCCCCAAGGAACCCGAGACCAGGGAAAGCCGCCCCAACGCCGTCGATACAACTGCACGCTGCGCGGCGGTCGGCGATGCCACAAAATCAACAATGTGGTCCGCAGCAGTTGCCAGAATATCTACAACATCCGCAGTTAACGTGAAGAAATTGATGACGTCAACAGGAACGTTACCGTCTGGAAAATTGTCATTTATGTAATCTTGCTGCCATCCTGTAAAGCTGGCGGTATTTATTTCAGGCACCTTTATCACCCCTAGATCCACCAAAAACATACAATACAGACAGGAAAAGCAATACTACTATTACTCTAACGTCAATCGCTTCAGATGCCTTAATCAATACGGTCGAAGATATCACGTAAAATACCGTTGCCGTTACGTTGACGACAACAGTTCTTTGTTTCCACGTGACAATTATGCAGACTACAATAGTCATTGCAGTAAATGCGAGTAGGTAATCCAAATCAAGCGTTATGCCAAGAATTAACGCCGCTAAAAAAACCGCAACCCACAGTAAAATAACCAATAAATTCAAAGTTTTATTTGTCATTTACGCACAGCAAACCCGCTCGACGCAGTAGCCTGAATAGCAAACAAAGCAAGGAGCCGCCACGATTCACAGGCCGAACCTGCATGGCAGAATCTTCGGAAGCGACACCTTCGATATATCCATGGCGAGCAAGCCCTCTCGCGTTACCACACACAGAGACGACTATGCCAAGCGTGGCGCCCGACACCATGAAACTCTCCGCCGCTTTTCCGGGTTTGAGGCGATGATCGCCGCACTACCCCCGCAAGCAAAATCGGTAACACATCCGTGATGGCCTGTTAAGAGCCCGTGAAGAAACGGGTTAAGAAAATCTTCGCTTTATTCATAAGGAGAATCTAATTTACACTTTGATGTATTGTACATGTATGGATAGTACTCGTATCGGCACGATGGAGCCAGACAACTCCCAACCGAGCCAAGTATTTATGCGGCCTGGCGTCAGCACGGCTATTGGCGCCCCAAAGGGCAGCGGTCTGCCGGATATTTATGCCGAAGGCTGTCGGACAACTCCAGCCTGATTGGCAGTGATGATCGAACCTGGCGAACGGCCGCAGGCCCTCAAGACAACAAAGCTGTGACTAATCGGCCTGCCGTGCTTTCGCAAATATCCGCATCACATCGGCATCTGTAGTAATCTCACCTTGAAAACCTCGGCCGAGAATCAGCCGGGGTGGCGGGCGGCTGGTTGTGGCGACACTCAACGCGCAGGTTCTGGATTTCCTCGACTGGTGGCTCGATGAGCTGCGAGGGGTCTGGACGCGGATTGTTCCCAGGCAAAAGCAATCTTCCACCAGCGACTGGATCGTCACCCTGGCGGATGACGGCATCCGTGCCCGCGAGGCCAATGCGCCGGAGTTCCAATCGATCCCGTTGGCGCTCACCGCATCCTCGGACGAGGTTCTGGCGCTTCTCCAGGGCGGGCCTCGGCGCAAGCGGCCGACCTTCGATATCCGGGTCCTGCCCGGGCTGTTCCTGACCCGGCAACTGGCGGCGCGGCGGCTGCCGCTTCGCCAGGCCCGGGACATGGCCGAGCTCGACCTTCTGGCCACCACGCCGATCGACCCGGCGCAGGTGCATGTCGTCTTCGCCAGGCACGCTGAACAGGACTGCCGCTACCATGTCGTCAAGGCGAAGACGCTTGCCGCCGTGTCGGACGCGGTGCGCCGGGCCGGCGGGTCCGTCCGCAGCCTGTCGCTGTCGCAACCGGACAGCACGCTGCGGGCCGATCCGCTCAGCCTCGCCGCCATCTGGCCACCGACGGCCCGCGACCGGCGCGGCAGAACCGCCTGGGTCGCGGCCTGTTCGGTGCTGGCCGGAGCGGTGCTGGTCACCTTTGCCCATGCGCATTGGCGCAGTTGGCAGGCAGGGGCGGACCTTGACGCGCAGATCGCCGATGCGCAGGTGCTGGCCAAGGCGGCACGCAGCTCGCTGCAGAAGCGCCAGGCCGGCATCGAGCAGATCGAAAAAATCCGCCAGGAAAAGAAGACCACGGCGTCGCTGGTTCGCGTCTGGGCCGAGCTGACGCACCTGCTTCCCGACACGGCCTGGCTGACCGATCTTTCCGCCAAGGGCGACGACCTGACCATTACAGGGTTTTCAGCCTCCGCCGCCGAACTGATCCAGCCGCTCGACGCCTCGCCGCTGTTTTCGGCGCCCGAATTCGCCGCGCCCGTGGTCAGGGTTCCCGGCCAGGACGGCGAGCACTTCACCATTTCGGCAAAGATCGGAGCGCTCTGACGATGCTCTCCGCCATCCTCGACACAAGGCCGCTGGTCCGTCGCCTGATCGCCTTGGCCCTTGCAGCGGTGACGGCCTGTATCTTGGCCTGGGTGGCGTTCGCGGCGCTCGACAGCGTCGCCTCGGCGCAAGCCGGGATCGAGGAAAAGCGCGAGCTTCTCGGCCAGCTGCAGAGCGTGGCGGCCCTGGCCAAGCGCCTCGATAGCGCCGCCAGCCCGGTGGTCGCCGCAAATCCCGAGTTCCTCACCGGCGAGAGCGAAGCGATCATTCGCGGCGGGCTGCAAAAGCGGCTGAATGCGATCGCCGTCGCCAACGGGGTCAGCGTGCTGTCGGCCGGCAATGCACCGGTGCTCAGCGAAGCCGGCGTCGATTTCATCGGCCTGCGGGCCAACCTTTCGGGGCCGCTGGAAGGCATTCACAACGCCGTCCTCGCCATCGAAACCTCGCTGCCGGTGCTGTTCATTCGCGAGGCCACGCTGCGCACGACCGATGTCGGACCGGCTGCAGGACGGACCGGCGATCCCGAGATCTTTGCCGAGATCCTGTTTTACGGCCCGCTGCAAACGCAAGCCGCGCCGCCACCCGGTGGGGTCAAGCCATGACCCGGAAATTCGCCAGCCTGGCGATCGCGGCCATGATTGCGGGCCTCGTCCTGGTCAATGTCGCGCTCTACAGCACGCCGGTCGACACCACGCCGGTCGCCTCCGGGAAAGGGCATGACGGCGCATTGGCATCAGCGGCGGGATCGCTACAG
Organism: Mesorhizobium loti; assembly: GCA_014189435.1. Classification (NCBI taxonomy): domain Bacteria; kingdom Pseudomonadati; phylum Pseudomonadota; class Alphaproteobacteria; order Hyphomicrobiales; family Phyllobacteriaceae; genus Mesorhizobium; species Mesorhizobium loti. The sequence continues at coordinate 939,349 of CP050293.1, read as the reverse complement.
TTTCCCGAAGCCGGCGATTTCAGCGAGACGTTCCAGCGTCCGCTGTTCACGCCGACCCGCCGGAAAATCGTGCCGCCGCCGGCAGCGCCGCAGCCGGTGGAGGTTGCCGTCGCACCCGCCGAGCAGCCGGTACCGCCGCCCGAAGCCGCACCGGCCGCTGCGCCATCGCTTCTGGGCATCAGCAGAAGCGGCGGTGCGGCAAAGGCGCTGCTGCGCGTCGCCGGCAGCGACGCGGCTGTCTGGTACGGCAATGGCGAGACCGTCGATGGCTGGAAGGTGTCGGCGATCGACAAGGATCAGGCCGTGCTCGAGCGGGATGGCAAGGTGGCGCGCATCCTGCTTTATCCGCCGTGGAAGAACCTCCCGCCACCACCACCGCCCCCGCCACCTCCGCCGGTCCCGGAATTATGAGCGACCGCACCTCTCACGACAGGGCAAGCGCAGGCGACGAAAGCGCAAGCAGCGGCTTTTCGCTGGTCGCCGTGCTGGTGTTCATGCTGATCGTCTCAGCGATCGTCGTTCCCTTTGCCGTGACGGCGAAGACGCGGCTGATGATCGCCAACAACGAGGTCGAGCAGGAGCGCCTGTCGCTGCTTGCCGAGGGCCTGGGCAATGTGGTCGCGAGCGAATTGACCGGCGGCTCGGGGACGAAGACATTTGCGCTGGATTCCACGCCGGCGGCGTGCCGGTCGGGTGCGTTCAGTTTCGATGTGCGCGTCCAGGATCATGGCGGGCTGATCGATCTCAATGCCGCCGACGACCATTTGCTGGCGCTCGGTTTTGCGTCGCTCGGCTTCGAGCAGCAGGCGTCGCAAGCGCTGGCCGAGGCCGCGATCCGGTTTCGTGACAACGCCAAGCTGTTCGCCGGCCAGCCCCGGCCCAGAAGCGCCGTCGGGCCGCCGCAAGACAAGCAGGCGCCGTTCGAATCGGTGTCTGAGCTGCAGGAATTCTCGGCACTTGCGTCGGTGCCGCTGCAGGCCCTCCATGCCGCCTTCACGGTCAACTCGAAGCGCGGCACGATCAGCGCCGATCGTGCGCCGAGCCGTCTTCGCGCGGCTCTTGCCACCGGTTCCAGCGCCGCGGTCGTTCAGGCGGCCGAGGCATCGGCCTACACGGTCGACGTGGTCGTCAGACGCGACGGATCCGGGATCACGGGCGAAGCCGGGTTCATCATCGAGAAATCTCCGGTCAGCGACACGGCATTCTGGCGCGTCTCGCGAAGCCCGGCGCGTGACGCCGGCACATTGCCGGCAGTCGCCGGCAGTGCCGGCTGCGAGGTGCTTTTCGGCACCGAGGCGGCACAGCTCCTGCAGGGGTGGAGCTCATGAACGCTCCCGTCCAGCCCCAGGGAATAGAGGCGTTTCTGGCCTTTCTCGAGGGCGAGAAGGTGCTGACCGCGCACGCGGCCCAACGCGCCTTGGGAGCATCGCGGACGTCAGGACACCCGTTCGATACGGTGATGACCGAACTCGGGCTGATCGGCGAGCAGGAGCTTGCCAACAGCCTCAGCCGCTATCTCCAGGCACCGACGCCGGTCGAGATTCCCGAACAGGTCAGCCCCGAAATGCTGGCAAGCGTGCCGCTGGTCTATCTCAGGGAAAACGCCATCCTGCCGCTGCGGATGGATGCCGAGCGGCTGGTTGTCGCCGTCGCCGATCCGTTCTCCTCGGCAACCATCGACGCGCTCGCCTTTCACTATGAGCGGACACTGGCGCTGCGTATCTTGCCAAGGCGCACGATCACCGAATGCATCGATCGCATCGAGCAATCGGCCCTGGCGGCCGTTTCAAATGGCGGCGGCGGTGGCGAGATCCTGGACTTCGGCCCCGACGACCTCGAACGGTTGAAGGATTTTGCCCGCGAGGCGCCGATCGTCCGCTTCGTCGCAGAGACCATCCACAAGGCGGTCGATGCAAGGGCCACCGACATCCACATCGAGCCACTCGAAGATCACGTTCGCATCCGCTTCAGGCATGACGGCATGCTGTCCACCGTCGACACAGCATCGATTGCGATGCTGTCCGGCATCTCCACCCGCATCAAGATCCTGTCGCGGCTCAACATTGCCGAACGGCGCTTGCCGCAGGATGGACGCATGCGCATCGCCGTGCGCGGCCGCGACGTCGACTTGCGCGTCTCGGTCATTCCGTCGATTCACGGCGAAGCCATCGTGCTTCGAATTCTTGACCGCGCCGGCGTCGAATTGAAGCTGGAGAAACTGGGTTTCGACGGTGCCGCGCAAGCCAAGATCCGCTCCATGTCGCAAGCCGCCAACGGCATCGTGCTGATCACCGGGCCGACCGGCAGCGGCAAGACGACGACGCTGTATTCCATACTCGCCGAGCGTTCGCGGCCGGACGTCAAGATCTTCACCGTCGAGGACCCGGTCGAATACCGGATGGCGGGCATCACCCAGCTGCAGGTCAACCCGGCGATCGACCTCGACTTTGCCGCCGCGCTGCGTTCGATCCTGCGGCAGGACCCCGACATCATCCTGCTCGGTGAAATTCGCGATCGCGAGACGGCGCAGGTCGCGGTCCAGGCGGCCCTGACCGGCCACCTGGTGTTTTCGACACTCCACACCAACAGTGCCGCGGGCGCGCTGACGCGGCTTCGCGACATGGGCATCGACGGCTACCTGCTCGGCGCGACGATCAGGGGCGTCATCGCACAGCGGCTGTTGCGCCGTATCTGCCCGACCTGCCACGGCGCGGAACAGACCGGTCCGGCCTGCCGCACCTGCAATGGCTCCGGCTACAGCGGGCGCACGGTGACCTACGAAATGCTGCAGGTGTCGCCGCGCATCGCCGAGCTTATCGACCAGGGTGCCGGCGAGATGGAGATCGGCCGGATTGCCGCCGAGGACGACCTCGTGCCGATGTCGGCCCACGCGACAGCCCTTGCCCGATCACAGGTCACCACGATGGACGAGGTCCGGCGTGTCATCGATCTCGCGGGAGGCGGCTGATGCCGGCCTTTGCCTATCGCGCCTATCTCGTCGACGGCAGCACCGAGACCGGCGTTCTCGATGCGTCGACCAAGCAGGACGCGGCGCGCAAACTGGCGCAGCAGGGCCGCCGTTCCTATCATCTTGCGCCTGTGAACAGCGACAAGCAGCAGCTTCGCCTGCCGGGGCGCAGCGCGCTGACGTTTACCCGCAGGGTCGATCTCGGTCGGCTGTTTTCAGAGCTTTCGGTGCTTCTGAACGCCGGTTTCACCGTCGACCGCGCCTTGCATGCGGTTATTTCAGGCGAAGCCAACGGTCAGCGGCGCCAGCAGCTGCAATCGGTACTCGATCTGACGACCGGCGGTCGGCCGATCGCCGAAGCCTTTGCCGGCCTGCCGGGCATCACCTCCGACGTTGCCGCTCTGCTCGCCAGCGGCGAGCGCAGCGGCAAGATGGCCTATATATGCCAGCGGCTGGCGGACACGTATGAGGCAACGGCCAAGCGCCGTGCGGCAATCATCGAGGCCCTGGCCTATCCCGCCTTCCTGCTGCTGGTCATGAGCGGGGCGCTGGTCATCCTGGCGACGGTCCTGGTGCCGGCCCTGGAACCGATCTTCGAGGGCTCATCCGCCCCAAAACCGTTCACCATGACCATGCTTTCAGCATTCGGCACGGTGTTCCGCGACTATCCGTTCGTGTTCCCGCTGGCGGCGGTCCTCAGCCTGCTTGCCTGGCTTTTCCTGTCCCGGTCCACCGGTGCCAGAAAACGCCTCTCGCATTGGCTGTTGAAGATCCCGCTGATCGGCGCGCTGGTCAGGGATGCGGTGATCGCGCGCTATCTGGAAACGCTTGCGCTGTTGCTCGGCAATGGCGTGGCGATGACCGAGGCGCTTGGCCTGGCCGCCAACGTCTCCAGGCAGAGTTCACTGGCGGCAAGCTTTGCAGCGATCGAAGAAACCGTCGCCAATGGCGCGCGCCTGCATGGCGCGATCGTCAAGGCGGGGATTTTCGACAATGCGACGATGTCGCTGGTCTCGCTCGGCGAAGAGGCCAACGCCCTTCCCGTGGTGCTGGATCGGGCGGCGAAAATGCTTCAGCTGACGCTCACCCGACGCATCGACACGGTGCTAAAGCTGCTGACCCCGGCGCTGACGATTTCACTTGGTTTTCTCGTCGGCAGCCTGGTCATTTCGGTGATGACCACCATCCTCAGCATCAACGATCTGGCGCTGCAATGACAGCCGCGCCGAGAGCCGACGCGCCGGCACATGCAACGGCCGGATTCACCCTGGTCGAAATGCTGGTCGTGCTGGCGATCATGGCCCTCGTCGCGGCCATCGCAGCACCCGGGCTGGTCAGCAACTATCGCACCAAGAACCTGGAGACACTGGCCGGCGAGATCACCATGCGGCTGCGCCTGTCGCGCACGTCGGCGATCGCCACCGCCAGGCCGAAGCAGGTCGTCGTCGATCTCGGCGCCCGCGCCTTCCGTTTTGGCGAGCGGGACACGCTCACGCTGCCGGACGATGTCAAGATGACCGTGACCACTGGCCAAGAGACCATCATTGCCGACCGGCAGACGGTCTTGACCTTCCTTCCCGATGGCAGCGCTTCCGGCATGGACATCGCGCTCGAGCGAAAAGGGCGGACCGCGCGCATCGCGGTCAACTGGCTGACCGGGCTTTCAACCTGGCGCGCACTGCCATGACCGGGCTATCGCCCCAGCCCTCCCCCGAAGACGGATTTTCGATCCTGGAGATGATCGTCGCCATGACCATCCTGGCGCTGGTGCTGGGCATCGCCAGCCAGTCGATCGTGCTGGCGTCCCGCAGCATCACTGCTGCCAAGCGCCAGGTCGAAGCCGCCAGGACAGTTCGTGTGATGCTGGCAGATTACGAAGCCCGGGCGCAAACGACGGCGCAACCTGGCTGGACCCTGAAGACGCGCACGATAGAACTGTCGAAGGCGAAGGTGACTGCCGTGCTCATCGAGAAGGCGGGGGGAGCATTTCCAGGCCAGCCGTTTCTGACTTTCGTGCCCGTGCGGGAGCCGACCCCCAAATGAGCCTGTTCGCTCGCTCGAAGGTCCGCGCCGTCTGCCGGCAGGGACGTCGTTCAGGCGTCCCTCTGGCAGACGCCAGACCATCGTCGGGACCAGCGGCGTTGGTCGAGGGATTTGCGCTCATCGACGTGCTGGTCGGACTGGCCCTGATCGGCGTGATCACATCGCTGATGATGGTCTTCCTCGGCCAGGCCCGGACGATGGTGCGCATCGAGAAGGCAACCGAATTCCAGATGGAGGTCGATGCCGCATCGCGGTTTCTGGAAACCGCGATCAGCCATGCCGAGCCGTTGCCATTGTCGAAATCGTCGCCGGACCAGGTGCTTTATCTCGACGGCGACAGTGCCCGGATCGAATTCAACGCCGTTCAGGCAATCGGCTTCAAATCCTCCGCGCTGCGCGAAATTGCCGTTTCGCTTGGCGGAAGTGCACTGGCCATTGTCCAGAAGACGCGGCGGGGCAGCGGAGCCGGCACGTCGACGCAGAGCGAACCGGTGCGGCTGCTCGGCGGCGTAAGCGCTATAAGATTCGAATATCTCGACGGTTCGGCAGCGTCATCGTGGGTGCCGAGCTGGAATGCGCCGCGCCGCCTGCCCGCCGCCGTGCGCTTCACCGTTTCGGTCCTGCGCGATGGTGCTGCCTATTCGGCAAAAGGTTTTGCCCGCCTCGACCTGGCCAATGCCCAGCAGCTGCCGGGCACAAACGAAACGCAGCGCACGACCGAAACACAGCGCCCATAGAGCAGAAAAATCAGTTGCTGACGTCCTGGTCTTCGCCGGTTCCGTCCGGCTTGCCGTCTTTGCCAAGGCTGCGGATGATCACGCCGCTCGCATCGGCCTTCACCTCGTAGGAATAGGGCCTCCCCCATGGATCCTTCAGGCCGGTCGTTCCCTTGAGATAGGGTCCGTTCCAGCGCGCTTCGCCGGTGGGCGCCGTGACCAGGGCCGAGAGCCCCTCGTCCGCGGTCGGATATTTCGCATTGTCGACATAGTAGAGTTCGAGCGCGCTTTCGATGTTACGGACTTGCGCCTTGGCCGCATTGGTCCTGGCCGAGCCGAGATAGCGCAGCACCTGAGGTGCTGCGAGCGTGGCGATCAAGGCGATGATGGCGAGCACGACCAGAAGCTCGACCAGGGTGAAGCCGCTGTCGCGATCGTCGCGCTCGCTGACAGATTTTCTGGCGCGGCGGGGTTTTTCAGAGGTGAAGCGCAGAGTGATCATCAGAGCAGTCCCATGTCCAAACCTGCAAATTGCTCCAGCGCCCAGCTGCAGCCGAGGCCGATGGCGATGAACGGACCGAAGGCGACACGCGCCTTCGCCGCCGCCGGGCCTGTCGCAACCACCTGCCCCCCGACGAACAGCAGAGCGCTGGCGCTGGCGATGAACAACAACACCGGCAACAGCAGCGGGCTGATCCAGCATGCGGCGGCAGCCAGCATCTTGACGTCGCCGAGGCCGAGGCCAATCCGGCCGGTCATCAGGAAATGGCCGCGCCGGATCGCCCAGGCTGCCGCAAAAGTCGCGGCGGCGAACAGGATGTGCACCGGCAGGCCATCGGTCGCCATCTGATAGGCAAGGCCGATGCCGGCCAGCGCCAGGTTGAGCGCATCCGGGATGATCTGCCGGCGGAAATCGGCGATGGAAATGGCGCAGAGGATGGCCACCAGGGCGATCGTGGCAGCCAGCACGAGGGATGGGTGCGCAGCATCAGTCAATACGCCAGCCTCTTCAGGTCCTGTTGCAGCTTGGTGCCGCCGCGTCGCTTCTGGATCGGCGTCTGCAGGCTGATCTTGCCGCGGAATTCATCCGTCACTTCGCGGGCTTCGTTGATGTCGCGCACGACATGCGGCCTGATGAAGATGATCAGTTCGGTGCGCCCGATACTGTCCGTCTTTTGCTTGAACGCATTGCCGATGATCGGGATATCGCCGAGGATAGGCACTTGCGTGCGATCGACATTGTTGCGCGACTGGATGAGGCCGCCCAGCGCCAAGCTCTCGCCGTCATTGACCAGAACGCGGGTCTGGATCTTGCGCTGCTGGATGGTCGGCGAATCGATGCCGGAGCTGGTCGTCTTGGTGACATTGCTGACCTCCTGCTCGATGTCGAGCATGACCCGGCCGGCATTGTTGATGCGTGGCGTCACCGTCAGGATGACGCCGGTATCCTTCATCTCGACCGAGACCACCGGCGAACTGCCGAGCGTCTGGTCGACCACCTGCCGTGTCGCGATCGGCACCTGGTCGCCGACCTGCAACACCGCTTTCTGGTTGTTCAGTGCCATGATGGTCGGTGCCGAGATAACATTGACGTCGGTGATGCTGGACAGTGCGTTCAGCGTCACCTGGATGTTGTCGGTGGCGTAGCTCCAGTTGAAGCCAGGCAGCGCTGCCGCGGCGACCCCCTTCGCCACGTCGGACACCGAGATCTTCATGCCGCCATTCTCGAAGAACCAGCGCAGGCCGTATTTCAAATCGTCGTTGAGCGTGACTTCGGCGATGACGGCTTCCAGCATGACTTGCGTCGGCAGCACGTCGACCTTGGCCAGGATCTGCTCGATGCGCTCGTAGTCGCGCGCCGTGGTCTGGATCAACAGCGCATTGTTTTCGATATCGGCGACGACCGTGGCGTGGGCGGGCGGCTGTCCATCCGGCATCGGCAGCGAAGGCGACGGCCCGGTCAATGGCACCGGGGTGACGCCATCCGATTGCATGGCGATCGGCGTCTGGTCGGGCGACACATTCGAACCGCCTGAGTCGCCCTCGGTCTTGACCGAGGTGCCGAGGACGGAACTCAACACCGCGGCCAGTTCCTTGGCCGGGCGGTTCTGGATCTGGTAGACGAAAAGCTGGTCCTCGTTGGTCTCGGCCAGTCTGTCGAGCTTGTTGATCCAGGTCGCGGCACGGGCGAGATAGGCCGGGCGCGATGTGATCACCAGAACCGAATTCAGCCTGTCATTGGGGATGAACTGGATGAGTTTCGCGCCCGGCCCTTCCTTGGTGCCGAAGATCGAATCGAGTTCGGCGGCGACCGCCTCCGGCTTGGAGGTTTTCAGCGGATGCAGCGCCACCGACATGCCGCGCATCCAGTCGACGTCGAACACCGAGACCGCTTCTCTGATAGCATTGAGGTCACTGTCATTACCGGCGACGGTGATCAGGTTGCGGGTGGAATCGACCCGCAAGACCGAGCCCTGTCGGGTGATCGGTTCGAGAATGGTCTTCATCTCGTCGGCGGCGATGAACTGCAGCTGCAGCACCTGCACCTTGACGCCGGGACCGGACGGCGAAACCGAGGGCACGCTGACCGGCGGGGTGCTGGACATGATCTCGGCAAGCGGCACGACCTGGTAGGTGCCGGCGCGGTTGGTGATGCCGGCGCCGTTCACCGCGAGCGCCGACTGCAGGATGTCGACCAGCGCATCCTTCGACACCGGCTGCGAGGTCTGCAGCGTCACCGTGCCTTGTACGCGCGGGTCGACGATGTAGTTGAGGTGAAGCGCATCGCCGAGCACGGCCTTGGCCGCCTCGGTGATCGGCGCATTGATCAAATTGAGCTCGAACTGGCCCGAACCATCTGTCGTCACCTTGGTGACGGGGGCGCCGGAGGAGACGAACTGGCCCGAGCCCTGATACTGGGTGCCGTTGAAGCGCTGCGCCTGGCCGGCGGCCGACGTAACCGCGCTGGGTCCGGTGTAGCCCGCCCGCAAGGGCGAGTTCTTGGCGTGCAGGCTGTCGATGGTTTCGGTGAAGAAGTCCTTGCCCGGCGCGGAGGTGCAGCCGGCAATCGCCAGCAACGTGCACAACACGACGCGATGACCAGACCCGATTGCCATACACCTGATTCCCCTGACACCAAGTCTAGGGCTTCTTGCAAGCCGATGTCGGGAATGATGGGGGTCGTTGGAGTCTATCCACAGGGTAGGCGGCGGAGGGCGGACAATGAGTTGCCGGCAAGCGAAGAGCGCCTGCGATTTGGACAGCATGTACAGTGCACAAGACGGCAGCCGTGCGAACATGGCAAAACGTGCACTGTCAGCGTAATTCTTGCCTAGGACGAGTGGGATACTCAGCTGGCCACAATGTGACCAGTTGGATGCTTTTGGTCATTGCCTGATGAATACGCCCGTGTAGGTCTGGCCGGCAAGCGCAACGGTTCCGGCCAAGGTTCCGTCGGGCAGCATCATAAAACTGACGTCCGCACCGTTCGGGAGGCGCCCAAGCTTCAACGTAGTCCCTACAATTTTTCCTGCTCCGGCGGCCTCTCCCGGATTGTTGTCGCCCAGCATTCCCCACGCAAAGGTGACCGTCACATTGCCTTTCGGAGAAATCGTCTGCACAGCGACTTTGGCTTCATCCGTCCCCCCCAATCGTCCAACCCACATGCCCGAAAATGCGGCGTACTGTGTTGGAACGCCCTTCGCAGGGGAAGTGATCGTCACGGATTGATCCATGATTGCGGAGCCAGGAGGAACGGCGGCGGGATCCAAGGCAGGTTGAGGACGAACAGCAACAGAATCTGACGCAGGTTCGAGAGCGGCTGATTGCGGCGCTTCGGGAGCCGATTGGCACGCAGCCAGGGCAAGTGCCGCGAAGCCCAGCATCATGTTCCGCATCAAATTCTCCACCTCGTCCGCAAGCTGTCGGTGGGCAGCAGGCCCGCCGAATTCCACATCATTCTACACCATCGCCCAATGCATTGCGTATAGCACTTTGCATCCGCGCACTGAGCTTGTCGGCAGCGCAAGCACCGGCTCAAATCACGGCTTCTTCCAGGAACGGCTCGTTGCGCTCTATGCGCTCGTAACAGAACGGCGACAGATCGAGCGTCTGGAAAGCCCCGTGGACGATGAGTTCTGAAACGGCCCGACCCACGGCTGGCGACTGTTGCAGCCCGTGCCCCGAGAAGCCGTTGGCGAACATGAAGTTCTTTATCTCGGGGTGGAAGCCGACGATGCCGTTGTGGTCGAGCATGTTGTACTCGTAGTGGCCGGTCCAGCTCGTCTGGACCTTGAGCGCATCGAAGGACGGAATGCGGTGCCAGAGCGCTGGCCAGATGTAGTCGTCGAACTCTTCATGGTGCATTTCAAAGTCGTCATAGTCGGCCGGCCCGTCGCCTTGCGGCGTGTTGCCCGTGAGAAAAAGTTCGCCTTCGGGACGCACGAATGTTCCGGAAAGGTCGATAACATTGGGCATCCGACCGGGGATCGGGTTGGCGCTGGCGAAGACGAAGCTGTAGCGCTTGTAGGGCGCGACCGGGATCGACAGGCCGGCCATGGCGGCGACCTGCTGCGCGCGCGGGCCCGCGGCGTTGACCAATGTTCCGCAGGCAACCGTCTGGCCGGTCGTGAGGCGCACCGAGACGACCCGCCCCTTGGCGACATCCAGCCCTGTCACGGCATTGTCGATATACTCGACGCCGCTGGCGCGGGCGGCCCGGCGGAAACCGTTCATCAGCCCCACGGAATCGAACCAGCCCTCTTCCCGAGCCCCCCAGGAACCGCCGCCGAGATCTTCCACATTGAGCCAGGGGAAGCGATCCTTCAGCGGGCCCGGCTCAAGGAACACCGTGTGAGCCCCAAAACTGCGCTGCAGGTCGACGCGCTCGCGCGCCGCCTCGACGCCATCAGGTGAACAGCAGTAGAGATATCCATGCTCCTTGAAGCCGAGGTCGGGCGCCGGTTCGTCCTTGTAGAAAGGTGCCATACGCTCCTGGAATCCGCGGATGATCTCGATCCCGAACTGGCTGATCTTCACATTGATCGGATTGGAGTATTGCTGCCGGATCGCGCTGGTGGAGAGCGCGGTCGACGAAAACTCGTAGCTCGAGTCGCGTTCGACCACGAGGATCGAGGCGCCGCTGCCCAGCGCCTGGCTCAGCCAGTAGGCGGTCGACGAACCGACGACGGCGCCGCCGACGATGACGATGTCGTAGGCGGTGCGCGATGGCGCTTTATACGGGGGGGATCGGCATGGCTGTATCTCCGGTCTACTGATTGAACGAAGCGACCAAGGCATCCGAGCCCCGCGCCAGCAGGCCGAGGTCGGAACCAACGGCAATCATGGTGAAGCCGTCGGCGAGGTAGCGGTCGGCATCGGTCTTTGCGGGAGCCAGGATCCCGCTGGCCTTGCCTGCCGCTGTTGCTGCCTTGCGCACCGAGGCGATCGCTTCTTGAACGTGTGCAGCCCCGGGATTGCCTATCGCGCCCATATTCGTGGAAAGGTCGCCGGGCCCGACGAACAGCACGTCGACGCCGTCTACCGCCGCGATCTCGGCGGCATTGGCGACGCCTAGTTCATCCTCGATCTGCACGGCGAGAAGCTGCTGCTCACGCGCCTTGGCGTGGTAACCGGCGATGCGGCCGAAGCCGTTGGCACGGTGACCGACCGAGAAGCCGCGAAATCCGCCAGGCGCATAGGTCATGGCCGCCACAATGGCGCGGGCCTGATCGGCCGTCCGCACATTGGGGATCATCAGGCTGCGCGCACCGATATCCAGGGCCTGCTTGATCAGATTGGGATCGTCGGAAGGTAGCCTGACGACGGCCTCGCTGTCGAAGCCGCCCATGACCTGCAACTGGGCCATGATGCTGCGCAGATGGTTGGGGCTATGCTCGCCATCGATCAGCACCCAGCCGGCTCCGGAGCCCGCGACGATCTCTGTGGTGAGGGACGACGCCAGCGAGCACCAGATGCCTATATGGGCCCGGCCGGCCGACACGGCAGCCTTCAGCGTGTTGAGGCGCTCTTGCATTTTGCGGTCAGTCTCCGATGAGCGAAAGGACGTTGAAATTTGTATGATGTCCTATATCATACGGCAGCAATTTGCTACAAGATGCAATGCGCACCAACCTTCGTACAGGGGTTTGAGAATGAAGATCGGGTTCATCGGGCTTGGTGTGATGGGAGCACCGATGGCGCACCATCTCGTTGACGCGGGACATGAGATCTTCACGGTCCTGAACCGCTCCCCTCTGCCGAAGGACCTCAAGGCATCGGTCGTCGCCTCTCCTGGCGATGTGGCGCGGATGTCCGAGATCATCGTCACCATGCTGCCCGACACGCCAGACGTGGAGCGCGTCCTGCTTGGAGCGAACGGCGTCCTGGAGGGGCTGTCGGCCGGCAAGCTGGTCATCGACATGAGCTCGATCAGCCCTATCGCCACCGCGGAGTTCGCAGCGAAACTGCGGCAAGCGGGAGCCGGCTACCTCGACGCCCCGGTCTCGGGCGGTGAGGTCGGCGCCAAGGCGGCGAGCCTCACCATCATGGTCGGCGGGCCGGCTGCCGAGTTCGAGCGCGCGCTGCCGATCTTTCGGACGCTGGGCAAGAACATCACCTTGATCGGCGAGCACAATGGCGCCGGCCAGACCTGCAAGATCGCAAATCAGATCATCGTCGCGCTCAACATAGAGGCCGTGGCGGAAGCGCTCGTCTTTGCCAGCAAGGCCGGCTGCGACCCGGCAAAGGTGCGCGCCGCGCTGATGGGCGGCTTTGCCTCGTCCCGCGTGCTGGAGGTGCATGGCGAGCGCATGATCGCCCGTGCGTTCGCCCCGGGCTTTCGGATGCGGCTTCACCAGAAGGATCTCAACCTCGCGCTCGAAAGCGCCCGCGCGCTTGGCGTCTCGCTGCCGAACACCGCGATGGCGCAGCAACTGATGAACGCCTGCTCGGCCCGACCGGGCGGCGCAGAGGCCGACCACTCGTCCCTCGTCCGGGCGCTGGAGGTCCTCAGCGCCCATGAACTGTCAAAAGAAAAGGAGTGAACAGATGCGCGGAACCGGCAAGGCCGACATCTTCGTGATGCTGGCCCATCCCGTGGCACACGCCAAGAGCCCCGGAATATTCAACGAGATCTTCGAGCAAAAGGGGCTCGACAGCCTCATGGTGCCGTTGAGCTGCCGCCCGGAGGATTTCGAGACCTTCTGGGCCGGCATCACGGCAGCCGAGAACATAAGGGGTGTCATCATCTCGGTGCCCTACAAGGTCGCGGTCTATCACAAATGCTCTGCCGCTCACGACCGCGCCGCGCGGGTGCAGAGCGCCAATTCCGTGCGCCGGCTGCCCGATGGCAGCTGGTACGCCGACAATTTCGACGGCGTCGGCTTTATCGATGGCCTCAAGGCAGGCGGGCATAAGATTGCCGGCCGCCGCATCCTCCAGGTGGGAGCCGGCGGCGCCGGCGCGTCCCTGGCCTATTGTCTCGCCGAAGCCGGCGCCGAGGAGATCCGCCTGGCCGACATCGATACCGGTCGCGCCGAAAAACTGGCGGCGCTTGTTGAGCAGGTCTTCCCGAAATGCCGCATCCAGGTCGGCGAGGCCGAACCTTCGGGCATGCATATGGCCATAAACGCCACGCCGGTCGGCATGCATGCCGGCGACCCGCTGCCGCTGGACGTGAGCCGGCTGACCCTGGACATGACGGTCGTGGACATCATCATGGAGCCCGCCGAGACCGCCCTGCTAAAGGCGGCGAAAGAGATTGGCTGCCGCGTTCAGCCGGGGCGCCCGATGATGGATTTCCAGGTCCGGGCGATGTCCGAATTCTTCGACATCGAAGGCAAGGACCGGGGCAATGGCTGAGACGTCAACGGCCGTCGTCATCGGCGGCACTTCCGGTATCGGACGCGCGATAGCGCTGCGCTTCGCCGAGGACGGCTACCATGTGGTCGTCGCCGGCAGGGATGCGGCGCGGGGCAATGAGGCTGTTGGCGCCTGCGCGGCGGCGGGCGCGCCGCGCGCGCTGTTTGTCCAGACCGATGTCGCCGATCCCGGCTCGGTCGAAGCGCTGGCACAGGCCGTCAGCGCGGCGTTCGGCACGCCTCAAATCGTCGTCAATTGCGCCGGTATCCTGCAGAGCGGCAAGCACGTCCTCGACCAGGATCTGGACGAGGACGAGAGGATGTGGAGGGTGAATTATCGCGGCACCCTGCTGGGTTGCCAGGTCTTCGGCCGGCTGATGTCGGCTGCCGGGCGAGGCGCCATCCTGAATGTCGGCTCGCTTGCCTCTTTCGCGCCGCTGTCCCTGCCTGCCTACACGCCCGGAAAGCATGCCGTTCTGGCCTTGACCCAGATCCTGGCCGCCGAGCTCGGTCCGCACGGGGTGCGGGTGAATGCGGTGGCGCCCGGCTACACGCTTTCCGACGGGCTGAAAGCCAGGATCGCCAAGGGAGAGCGCAACCCCGAAGCCATCCAGGCGACCACCGCGCTGCGCCGCTTCGTCGAGCCGCGCGACGTTGCCGAGGCGGCACTCTTCCTCTGCTCCGACCGAGCCGCGTCGATAACCGGTGTGACCCTGCCCGTCGATGCCGGCTGGCTCGTTCAGGCGCCCTACGCGCAATATTTGCAGGGAAACCCCATCCGCCAGACGCCGGCAATCTGACCCCATCCGGCGGAGGCCGGAAATCTGACCCCATCCGGCGGCGGCCGGGAATCTGACCCATCCGGCGGAGGCCGGGAATCTGACCCATCCGGCGGAGGCCGGGAATCTGACCCATCCGGCGGAGGCCGGAAATCTGACAAGGACAACCCAGTGAGTGACATCAAGCGCTTCGACTTCGACACCCGCATCCATCACGGCGTCATCCACAATGGCACCCTCTACCTCACCGGCCAGGTCGCAAAGCCGGGTCAGTCCGCGGCCGACCAGATGCGCGAGGTGCTCGGCAAGGTCGACGCGCTGCTTGCCAAGGCCGGTACGGACAAGACCCGCATCCTTCACGTGCAGATGTGGCTGGACGACATCAGGGATTTCGACGAGGTCAACACGGTCTGGGACGCATGGATGCCGAAGGAGCACGCACCAGCGCGCTCTTCCGGCGAAGGACGGATGGCCAAGCCTGGAATGCTGGTTGAGCTGATCGTCACCGCGGCGGTTTGAATGGCCTTGCCGGTTCGGGCATCATCCTGCATCTGGCATCGGACTGGGAAACACTGATGACGAAGCGCAAGCCACTTTCCACCGTCGTGGCCGAGAGCCTGTCCGAAAAGATCCGCTCCGGGCAGTTGCTGCCCGGCGCGCAATTGCCGACCGAGGCGGCGCTTTGCGCCGAATACGACGTCAGCCGCACCGTGGTGCGGGAAGCGGTGGCACGGCTGCGCTCCGAAGGCATGGTGGTGCCACAGCAAGGACGCGGCATGTTCGTCAGCGAAACCCCGGCGCCGCGCAATTTCTCGATACCGGACGAGGCTCTCAGGACCTTGCCGGAAACCATCGCCCTGCTCGAACTGAGATTGAGCGTCGAGGTGGAGTCCGCCGGGCTGTGCGCGGAACGGCGTACCGACGCGGAGGCGGATGGTATCCGAGCCTTGATGGAACAGGTCGACGCCCAGCAAGCGGATCCCGCTGCCGTCCAGATCCACTACGACTATGATTTCCACCTGGCGATCGCCAAAGCAGCAGGCAACGAATTCATCCACGGCTTCCTGAGCTATCTCAGGCCGATGATCGTTCCACGCTTTCAACTGGGCTACGTGGTCACGCCGGCGCTCAAGGACAGCTACTACGCACGCATCCACAACGAACACAAAACCATCGTGGACGCCATCGAAAGGCAGGACGGTCGCGCTGCTCGCCAGGCCATGCGCAAGCATCTGCACAACAGCCTCGGGCGCGTGCGCGCTTTGGCCCGGGCGTCCGGCGTCGCGGCGACAGAGGCCGAGCAGAAGGCGGCTGCGGCCTCGCTCTTTACCGATATGAAGAGGCCTGCTCCGACAGGCGGGTAAGGCCGGCGACTTCGCTTCGTACGCACAGGCGCGTGGACCAGATCAGCCACGCATTGCGAAAGCCTTGTTTTTGGTCTGCCGGCCGGCGGCGCCCGTTTTCCCACGCGACGAAAGCGCCATTTTCCCGGCGTTTCCTTGGCTTTGCGGCTTCCGCGATCGTCGGGGCACCCAAGCAAGTTTCGCAGGCTGAACCGGCTTTCGAAAGTTTATCTTTCCTTTTTGCTGGTTTTCTTGGTTTCGCGGCATCGGCCCAGGCCGCAGACTGAAATCAGGCAATCAGGGAAGCCCACGTGACGACAGCCTTCATCACAGGTGCAACGAGCGGCATAGGGCGGGCCATGGCGATCGCACTGAGCGACGCCGGCTACGATGTCTATGCGGTCGGGCGCAGCCAGTCCGCGCTCAAGGAGCTGCAGGCCGAGCGGTCCGGCATCGTGCCCATTGCCGTCGATGTTACAGATCGCGAAGCACTGGAAGCGGTTCTGGCGGATCTCACCATCGACGTGCTGATCAACAATGCCGGGATCATGCCGCCGCTGGGCAACTTTGCCGATATGAAGATATCAGACATCGACACCACGCTGGAGGTAAACCTCAGCGCGGCAATCCTGCTCACCCGCCTCGTCGTTCCGCAGATGCGCGAGCGGCAGGCGGGGCACATCTTGTTCACCGGCTCCACCGCGGGCCACGCAGCATATTCCAACATTGCCGTCTATTCGGCCACCAAGGCGGCGATCTCAGGCTTCGCCGCCGCGCTGCGCGCCGACCTCTCCCCATCAGGCATACGCGTCACCGAGATCGTCGCCGGCCGTGTCGAGACGCAGCTCTACCAGGACATCCTCGACACCAAGGCGCGCGCGGCCATGTACGCCAGCAAAGTGGTGCAGCCGGATGACGTGGCCAGAATGGTGGTCGCGGTACTCGGCCTGCCCGCATGGGCCGACGTTACCCGTTTCGACATCATGCCGACCTGGCCAACCTCGCCAAGCGGCACCAAGTAAGGAAAACTGGAATGAAGGATCTTTCCGTTCTGATCGTAGGCGGCGGCGCCGGCCTCGGCGCGCTTTTGGCCAGGATGGCTGTAGAGGCCGGGGCTGCAAAGATCGGCATCATCGACATCAACCAGGACGCCGCCGAAGCCGCTCTCGCACCAGCAAAGGCCAACGGCCTGCCGACCGCGACCGCCCTTTGCGACATCCAGGTCGGCCCTCAGTGCCACGCCGCCTTCGACGCCATCGTTTCGAAAATCGGGCGTATCGACACACTGATCAATTGCGCCGCGATCTACCCTCGCCGCCCGCTCCTGGAGATCAGCGACGCCGATTGGGATGCCTCCAATGGCATCAACATCAAGGGCACCTATCACATGATGGTGGCGGCCGTTCGCCACATGCAATCGCAGGAGCCGAAGAGCCATGTGCGTGGCCGGATCGTCAACCTGACCTCCGTCGATGCGTTCAAGGCGCATCCGCAGAACGCCCACTATGCGGCGACCAAGGCCGCCGTGGTCAGCCTGACGCGTTCCTTTGCCCATGACGTCGCAAAACACGGGATCCTGGTCAATTCGGTGGCCCCCGCGGGCATGGCCACGGAGCGGGCCAAAGCCCTCGGCTTCCTCGAGGAACTGGCCAAGGCAAGCCCGCTGGGTCGTGGTGCCGAGCCTACGGAGATTGCCGAGTGGGTGCTCATGACGGGCGGCCCCAAGAACACCTACATGACCGGAGAAAACGTAATTGTTTCAGGTGGTTATATATACGCCTGAGCTATCTTCGCAGCGCCTGCGGCGCTGAATTGTCCAACGGGAACGCAAGCGAAAGGAGGTGGAATACACGATGACCGGCAAGCTCCGCCTTCCCTCGCTGAATGCGCTTCGCGTCTTCCACGCTGTCGCGCAGCACAAGAGCTTTCGGCAGGCGGCAGATGAATTGCTGGTCACGCCGCAGGCCGTCGGACAGCAGATCAAGCTTCTGGAGGATACGCTTCAGGTGACGCTGTTCGAGCGCAAGGGCCGGTCGGTCGAATTGACCGAGTCGGCTATCCTTCTCTCGCACTATGTCAAAGCCGGGTTCGACGAGTTTTCCGAAGGTGTTCGCCGCGTCACCAAGTCGAACTACCGGGACCGCATCAACCTGAATGCGAGCCCCTATTTCGCGACCCATTATCTGCTGCCTCGTCTGTCCCTGTTCCGGGAGATATTGCCGGGTGCGGATCTGCGCCTGACGACGATGGTCGACCTGCCCGATTTCGGACGCGACGATATCGATATGACCGTCCAGTGGGGCTACGGGAACTGGCCGGACTACGAGACCATCCTGCTGGTACCGGATCCGAAGGTCATTTGTTGCACTCCGGCCATCGGCGAAAGCATCAAGTCGGCGCAGGACCTGACGCTGTTCACGTTGCTGGACACCGTCAAGTCGAAGCGCCTTTGGCCAGACATTTTACGCCACCTTGCCATCGAGCAGACGGACGGCAACCGAAGCATCAGCTTCGACGATGCTGCCACCATGCGCCGTGCAACCCTGCAAGGCATCGGCGTCGGTCTCGTCTCCGTCATCGACGCCGAGGAAGATTTGAGGTCGGGCGCGCTGGTCGCGCCGGTTGGCCGCGACGCCCTTGCCGATATGCGGCCGGAAGAGGTCCCTGGATTCTACCTGATCGTCCCGCGCGGGCACCTGCGCGTGAAGGCGGTCGCTGCCCTTCATCGATGGCTCGCGCAGCAGGACTGGGGCAGCGATCTGAAGATTTCCTCCGTACCGAAACCGACCCCGCTTTCCGACTAGGAGCGGCTTTGAGACCGAGCTCCGAAAGAAAACTTTTGGACCTCCAACAACAAGAAACCAAACAACCTCAACAGTGGAGACGGAACATGAAAACGATGAAATGGGGGGCCGCAGCCATGGCCCTTGGACTTGTGCATTTTGCAGCGCCGGCAGAAGCCGCCGGCGGCAAGACGCTGGAAGCCGTCAAGGCGCGCGGCGTGCTCAATTGCACCGGCCATGACGGATCCTATCTCGGCTTCGCCGAAGTCGACGACAAGGGCAACTGGAAGGGCATGGACATCGACCTCTGCCGGGCGGTGGCCACGGCAGTGCTCGGCGACCCGGCAAAGCTGAAGGTCGTTCCGATCAGCTGGGCGCAGCGCTGGCCGTCCCTGCAGTCGGGCGATGTCGACATCATCATCAAGGCGTCGGGCGGCACGCTCAGCCGGGACACCGAGCTCGGTCTGCAATTCTCCATGTCCTATTACCTCGGAACCACCAAGGTGATGGCGCACAAGGAGCTCAATCTCAAGTCGCTCAAGGATGCCGCCGGCGGCACGATCTGCATTCCCGCCGGCACGTCGCAGGAACAGCAGGTCGCGGCCTATACGGCCAAGCTTGGCATCAAGCTCGAACCCGTGCTCATCGAAAAGACCGAGGAACTCGAGCAGGCCTATTTCTCGGGACGCTGCGATCTCTATGCGCAGTGGGGTCCGACGCTCGCCATTGCGCGCATCGCCAAGAGCAAGGTCGACGACCATGTCATCCTGCCCGACGTGCTCGCCGTCGAGCCTGAAGTCATGATCATGCGGCAAGGCGACGACAATTGGGTCGACATTGCCAACTGGACGCTGAGCACCCTGATCTTCGCAGAGCAGGAAGGCATCACCTCCAAGAACGTCGACGAGATCAAGGCCAAGCCGACGTCGCCGCAAGTCGCCAAGTTCCTCGGCGTCACGCCAGGCATGGGCAAGGGTCTCGGTCTCGATGACGACTGGGCCTACAAGGTGATCAAGAACGTCGGCAATTACGGCGAAATCTTCGAGCGCGACCTCGGCAAGGACTCGCCCTACAAGATGGACCGCGAGCTGACCAACCTTTGGAACAATGGCGGTGTCCTGTTCCCGCTGGTGATCGACTGATCCTTTCTTAACTCACCCGCTATAGGCCCCGCCCGTCACAGCCGGGCGGGGCCGGCGACAATTCGGCAAGGATCTTTGGATGGTCAGCCCGCTGAGAAATCAAAAGGTCCGCAACGCGCTGTTGCAGGTCCTCTATGTCGGCTCGATCGCCGCGATGGTGCTCGCCGGCGTCGTGATCGCCCGCCGCAACCTGGCTGACCAGGGGATCACCTCCGGATTCGACTTTCTGTTCAAGTCGACGGGTTGGGATGTGAATTTCTCGCTCCTGCCCGCCACGGCCAATGATCCCTATTGGTGGTACTTCCTCATCGGCATCATCAACACGCTGTTCCTGGGCAGCGTCGGGCTGATACTGGCAACGATCGTGGGAACAATCGTCGGTCTGGCGCGGACATCCTCGAACGATCTGGCCCGGCTGCTCGGCCGCACCTATGTCGACATCTTCCGAAACATCCCGCTGATCCTCCAGGTCTTCTTCTGGTACGCGATCATCACGCACCTGCCGACGCCGCGCAGCGCGCACGAAGCCTGGGGCTTCCTGCTGACCAGCCGCGGGCTCTACATCCCATTCCCGAACGTCGGCAGTGCCGCGTTTGCAGCAGCCACAGTGGCCGTCATCGCGGCCATCTTGCTGCCGGCCTGGCTGGGCCGAACGTCGCGCCTTGCCCAGCCGATCGGCCAGCGGCGCACCATCCAGTTTGCCGCCGCCGCAGCGGCACTGGTCTGCGCGGCCATCATTCTGGCCATCGGACGTCTGCCGGATACGCCGCTGCTGGACTTCCCTGCCCTGCAAGGCCTCAATCTGAGAGGCGGCCTGCGCATTCCGCCCGAGTTCGCCACGCTCGCGATCGCCATCGCTATCTATGGCGGCTCCTACATCGCGGAGATCGTACGCGGAGGCTTCAAGGCCGTCGGCACCGGCCAGGTCGAGGCAGCCCTTTCCCTGGGCCTCAGTCCCTGGCGGGTCTTCACGTTGGTGCGGCTGCCGCTGGCGCTGCGCGCCATGCTGCCGATCCTTGCCAACCAGTATGTCTGGCTGATGAAGGCGACCACGATGGGCATCGCCGTGGGCTTCACCGACTTCTTCATGATTGTGGCGCTGACGATCAACCATTCCGGGCAGACCCTCGAAGCGATCGGCATCCTGATGGCAGGCTTCCTCGCCATCAATCTCAGCCTTGCCGCCGTCTTCAACCGCATCAACAAGGCAATTGCCCTCAAGAGCAATCAACTGAGGAGCTGAGAGATGGAGATGGTCGTTGTCGCTCCACCCGCTCCCGGCAGGCTCGAGGACCTGAGGCGACGCTTCTTCGCGACGCCGCTTCAGGCGGTGGTGTCTCTGGCCTGCCTGACGATCATGGTCTTCCTGCTCTGGAAGCTCCTGAATTGGGCGGTTTTCTCGGCTGTCTTCACGATCAGCGGCGGGCCGGAAGCTTGCCAGGCGGCAGCGGGAGCCTGCTGGTCGGTCATCGCAGCGAGATGGCGCATCATCTTCTTCGGCCTCTATCCCTACGAAGAACAATGGCGCTCGGCGCTGGCCTGCGTCGCCGTGGTGGTAATGACGGTGTTGAGCTGTATCCCGGCATTCTGGACGGGCCGCCGGATCGCGTTGATATGGGGAGCCGGAACAGGTCTTTTCTACATGCTGATGAAAGGCGGCGTGCTTGGTCTTGCCCATGTCGGCGAGGAAGCCTGGGGCGGGCTGGCATTGACCCTGTTCATCTTCGTGACCACCTGCCTGATCGGTTTCCCCTTAGCGATCTGCCTGGCTTTGCTGCGCCGGTCGGAACTGCCCTGGATTTCCCGGACCACCGGCCTCATCATCGACGGGGTCCGGTCGCTTCCGCTGATATCGATCCTCTTCACATTCGCCGTGGTTCTGCCGTTCGCGCTGCCGCAATGGCTGCAGGGCGACAAGCTTTACCGCGTGATCCTCGGCTCGGCCCTGTTCTTCTCGGCCTATCAGGCGGAGATCGTGAGAGGCGGCATGCAGGGCGTTGCGACAGGACAGGAAGAGGCTGCCATGGCGCTTGGCATGCGCTATTGGCAACGCATCAGCCGCATCCTTCTGCCTCAGGCCATGCGCAACGCGATGCCGGCGACCATCAACCAGTTCGTCATCTCGTTCAAGGAGACTTCGCTGGTGGTCATCGTCGGCTTCTTCGAGATCCTGGCGTCCGGCAATGCCGCCTACGGCACCGGCGAATGGCGTTTCGCCTATGTCGAAGTCTATGCCTTCATCGCCTTCATCTACTTCATCTTCGTCTTCAGCCTGTCCCGCTATGGCGCCTTTCTCGAGCGCCGCATGTCGGTCAGCGAACGCTAAGGAGGCCTGCAGATGATCTCGACCAATTCGACCGATGAGCCGGCGCTCCGCATCGAAAACCTCGACAAATATTACGGCACGTTCCACGCGCTGCGCGGGATAAACCTTTCCGTCCAGCGGGGCGAAAAAATCGTCGTCTGCGGTCCCTCCGGCTCCGGCAAGTCGACCATGATCCGCTGCATCAACCGCCTCGAGCAGCACAATGGCGGCCGCATCGTCGTGCTCGGCACCGAACTCAACGACGATGTCGGCAACATCGACGAGATCAGGCGCGAAGTCGGGATGGTGTTCCAGCACTTCAACCTGTTTCCGCACATGACGGTGCTGGAGAACTGCATGATCTCCCCGATGATCGTGCGCAAACAGCCGCGGGCGCAAGCCGAGGCGACCGCCCGGCGCTATCTGGAAAAGGTGCGCATTCCCGAGCAGGCCATGAAATATCCCAGCCAATTGTCCGGCGGTCAGCAGCAGCGCGTTGCGATTGCGCGTGCTCTTTGCATGCAGCCGCAGATCATGCTGTTCGACGAACCGACTTCGGCGCTCGATCCGGAAATGGTCTCCGAAGTGCTCGACGTCATGGTGACGCTTGCCTCCGAGGGCATGACGATGATCTGCGTGACGCATGAGATGGGCTTTGCGCGTCGCGTGGCGGACCGGGTGCTTTTCATGGACGGCGGCGAGATCCTCGAAGAAGCGCCTCCGGACGAGTTCTTCACCTCTTCCCGCAACGAGCGCACTCGACAATTCCTGTCGCAGGTGCTGGGTCATTGATTGGAAGCAACGATCCGGGACGTGTCGCACGGCACGCCCTCAGCTAACTCGGGTAAATCAATGACCGATCCTGCTACCGCGCTGCACGAGATTCTCGGGCCGAAAGGCTGGCTTTCGGGCGGGGATGCCGAGCCCTACCAGCGCGATTGGCTCAATCGCTACGGCGTCGCACCTCTTGGCGTTGCCAGGCCCGCGAATACGTCGGAGGTTGCCAGTGTCGTCAAGCTATGCCGCGAGGCAGGGCTGGCGGTGGTGCCACAAGGCGGGAACACCGGGCTTTGCGGCGCCGCTGTCGCCGAGCAGCCGAATGCGGTGATCGTCTCGCTTTCACGCATGACGGCGATCGGCAAACCGGATCTGGACAGCGGATCGATCGTTGTCGAGGCGGGTGTCGTGCTGGCCGCGCTGCACGAGGCGCTCGAACCTGATGGCCTGATGTTTCCCATGCATCTGGGCGCCGAAGGCAGCGCCAGGATCGGCGGCCTGATCGGCACCAATGCCGGCGGCAGCCAGGCTTTCCGATACGGCATGATGCAGGATCTCGTTCTGGGTCTCGAAGTCGTGACGCCTGATGGCGGTATTTGGGATGGACTGCGCGCGGTGCAGAAGGACAATGCCGGCTATCAGTTGCGCAAGCTGTTCTGTGGTGCTGAAGGCACGCTCGGCATCGTCACGCGCGCGATCCTGCGGCTCTACCCCAAGCCTCGGCAGCAAGCGAGCGCCCTTCTGGTCCTGCCCGACTTTGCCGCCGCCGTTTCGTTCGGCGCCTTCCTGCGCGGCGAGGCCGGGGAATTCCTGACTGGTCTCGAATTCTTCTCCGATGTCGGCCTGCGACTGGCGCTCAAGCACTTGCCCGATCTTGCCTACCAACTGGAGACACGGGGCGACGTCTATCTGCTGGTCGAACTGGCATCGGGATCGTCACGCGTTCCCCTGGACGAAATCCTGGCTTCGGCTCTGGAATGGGGCATGGAACAGAGCCTGGTCAGCGACGGCGCGCTGGCGGCGACGGGTGCGCATCGGGAACAATTCTGGCGGCTACGCGAAGAGCAGCCGGAGGGACAAAGGCTGGAAGGCGAGCAGCTCAAGCACGACATCTCGGTGCCATCAGGTGCGATCGCTCGTTTCGTCGAGGCAGGTGCGAAGATCTGCGGCGGCATTCTTCCCGGCGTGCGGATAAACCCGTTCGGGCACCTCGGCGACGGAAACATCCACTACAATTTGTCTCCGCCCGAAGGCCGTGCCGATTTCGACGGCAAGGCCGAGCTGTTCGCCGAGGCGCTGTCATCTCTCGCCACGCAGATGGGCGGCAGCTTTGCGGCCGAGCATGGGCTTGGCCGGGCCAAGGTCGCCATGGCCGACCGCAATCGCGGCCTGGTGGAGCGAGAGCTCATGGCGCGCCTCAAGGCTGCGTTCGATCCGCTGGGCACGATGAACCCGGGCGTCCTGGTGCGCGTCTCCCAGTAAAGAAAAACTTTCGAATAGACGGCATTTCTTGGTTTCGTCTCGATCCGGCAGCGTGCACGTATGAACCCGAAGGGCAGGCTCGGTTGGCTTGCCGCCTGAATGAAGGATGTCGAAGCATGATCCGCAATGGCGGTCGCCTCCTTGTCGAGTGCCTGATCGCGCTCGGCGCGACCAAGAGTTTCGGTGTGCCGGGCGAAAGCTACCTGGCCGTGCTGGATGCGCTGCACGACACTCATGGCAAGCTGGACTACGTGCTGTGCCGCAACGAAGGCGGTGCGGCATTCATGGCCTCTGCCTATGGCAAGCTGACGGGCTCGCCAGGCCTTTGCTTCGTAACCCGTGGCCCAGGCGCAACCAATGCGTCCATCGGCGTGCACACGGCGATGCAGGACAGTTCGCCGATGATCGTCTTCGTCGGCCAAGTCGGCACCGACATGCGCGGCCGCGAAGCGTTCCAGGAAATCGACTACCGCGCCGTGTTCGGCACGATGGCGAAATGGGCTGTCGAAATCGACGATGTCGAGCGCCTGCCGGAAATCGTTGCCCGTGCCTGGACCACGGCGCTCACCGGGCGGCCCGGCCCAGTGGTGATCGCCCTGCCCGAGGACATGCTGACGACGCTGACCGATGTCGCGGCACTCAGCGGACCGGCCAGGATGTTCGAGGCCGCGGCCGATGCGGACGCGCTGGCCGAGGCCCGGTCCATGCTGGCCGCCTCCCGCAGGCCGGTCATCCTGATCGGCGGCGCCAACTGGTCCGCTGACGGGCGTGCCGCGCTCCAGGCTTTCGCCGAAACTTCCGACATTCCGGTGGTCGCGGCGTTCCGTTTCCAGGATCAATTCGACAATGACTCGCCGGTCTTCGTCGGCGAGGCTGGTGTCGGCATGGTCCCGCATGTCAAGAAGCTGATCCGCGATGCCGATGTGATCCTGGCGATCAATGTGCGTTTTGGCGAGATGACCACGGATGGCTACACGCTCCTGTCCGTGCCCGAGCCGAAGCAGAAGCTGATCCACGTGCACGGTTCGGATCGCGAGATCGGCAAGATCTATGTGCCCGCGATCGGCATCCATTCCGGCCCGAACGCCTTCGCCAAGGCGCTCTCGCCGGTCAAGGGCGACTGGGCCGCGTGGCGGTCGCAGGCGCGCCAAAGCTATGAGGGCACATTCGAGGCGCCGGCCCAGCCGGGTCCTGTCGACATGGTCGAGGTCAGCCGCTGGCTGCGCGAGGCGCTGCCCGCCGACGTCATCCTCACCAATGGTGCCGGCAATTTCACCGTCTGGCCAAACAAGTTCTTCAAGTTCGGGCCGAAGGCACGGCTGCTGGCGCCGCAATCCGGGGCGATGGGCTACGGCCTGCCGGCGGCCATCGCCGCCAAGGTGGCCTTTCCCTCACGCACGGTGGTCTGCTTTGCCGGCGACGGCGATTTCCAGATGAACTGCCAGGAACTCGGGACGGCGATGCAGGCCGGCGCGCAGCCGATCGTCCTCATCCTGAACAACGGCATCTACGGCACCATCCGCGCGCATCAGGAGCGGCACTATCCGGCGCGCGTGTCGGGAACCAACATCGAGAACCCGGATTTCGTCGGCATCGCCCGGGCCTATGGCTTCCATGCCGAGCGGGTCGGCGCGACCAGCGATTTCGCCGGCGCTTTCGGCAGGGCGCTGGCATCCGCGACCGGCGCGGTCCTGGAGCTGGATATTTCCCCGGAAGCGATCACGCCGCGTCAGACCCTTTCCCAAATGCGCGACGCAGCGCTCGCTTCGCAGAAGGCCAACGCATGACCAGTACGGCAAATGACATCCGTCTCGGCGCGGATATCGGCGGCACGTTCACCGATATCGCGGTCGATGTGCGCGGCACGATCTTTTCGACCAAGATCCTGACCAATTATGCCGCCCCCGAGCAGGCCATCCTCGACGGGATCGAGATCGTCGTGCGCGACGCCGGCATCACGCTGGCCGACCTCGACATCGTCATCCACGGCACCACGCTGGCGACCAACGCGCTCATCGAGCGGCGCGGCGCCAAGACGGCGCTGGTCACCACCGAAGGGTTTCGCGATGTCATCGAGATGCGCACGGAAAACCGGTTCGAACAGTATGATTTGAACCTGAAACTGCCGCCGCCGCTGATCCCGCGCGAGCATCGCTATACTGTGAAGGGGCGCATCGGCGCGGACGGGCAGGAATTGCAGCCGCTGGACGAAGCAGCGCTCGACGAGATCGCCGACAGCATTGCCGCCGGCGGCTTCGGCGCCGTCGCCATCGGCTTCATCCATTCCTACATGGACCCGGTGCATGAACGGCGAGCGCGAGAGATCCTCGCTGCGAAGCTGGACATACCGATTTCCATCAGCGCCGAGGTCTCGCCGCAGATGCGCGAGTTCGAACGCTTCAACACGGTTTGCGCCAATGCCTATGTGCGGCCGCAGATGGCCGACTATCTGGTGCGCCTCCAGGTGCGGCTGAAGGAGATGGGGGCGAACTGCCCGGTGTTCATGATCCACTCGGGCGGCGGCCTGATCTCGGTGGAAACAGCGTCCGAATTTCCGGTGCGCCTGGTCGAGTCCGGCCCGGCCGGCGGCGCGATCTTCGCGGCCGACGTGGCGCGGCGCTTCGATCTCGACTCCGTCGTCTCCTACGACATGGGCGGAACGACCGCGAAGATCTGCCTGATCGAGGATTATTCGCCGCGCACCGCGCGGACCTTCGAGGTTGCCCGCACCTATCGCTTCTGCAAGGGCTCCGGCATGCCGATCTCGATCCCGGTGATCGAAATGATCGAAATCGGCGCCGGCGGCGGCTCAATCGCCTGGGTCGACGCCATGGGGCGCATCCAGACCGGCCCGGAAAGTGCCGGGTCCGAACCCGGTCCCGCCTGTTACGGACGCGGCGGCAGTCGCCCGGCCATCACCGATGCCGACCTGGTGCTGGGCAAGCTCGATCCCGACAATTTCGCCGGCGGCGCCATCAGGCTGGACACCGAGGCATCCGAGCAGGCGATCACCCGCGATGTCGGCACCCGACTTTCGCTCAATTCCGTTTCCGCCGCCTTCGGCATCTGCGAGGTCGTCGACGAGAACATGGCCAATGCCGCCCGCGTCCATGCGGTGGAAAACGGCAAGAACATCTCCGACAATGTCATGATCGCCTTTGGCGGCGCCGCGCCCCTGCATGCGGCGCGGCTGTGCGAAAAGCTTGGCGTCGAACAGTGCCTTGTTCCGCAAGGCGCCGGCGTCGGCTCGGCCATCGGCTTCCTCAAGGCGCCGTTCGGCTATGAGGCGCTGGCTTCCAAGCTGATGCGTCTGTCGCGCTTCGATGCATGCGAGGTGAATACGCTGCTCGACGGGCTGAAGGCGACCGCCGAGAGCTTCGTGCGGGCCGGCACAAACAGTGCCATCACCCGCGAGATCACCGCCTTCATGCGCTATGCGGGCCAGGGTTGGGAAATCCCGGTGCCGCTGCCCGACAGGGCGTTCAAGCCCGGTGACGAGGCAGGCGTCAAGGACGCCTTCCGGGACAATTACGCGCGCTTCTTCGGCCGCGCCATCGATGGACTCGACGGGTTGGAAATCGAGATCGTCACCTGGTCGGTCAAGGCGCAGGACGTGCGGCCGGCCCCCGCCAGGCACGAGATCACCATGGGGACCAGAACTGTCGCCGCTTCGCAGACGCGCGGCGTTTTCGATCCGGCGACCGGAACCGTGCAGATTTCAGCCATCATCGAACGCGCTGACCTCTCGCCGGGGGATCGCATCAGCGGCCCGGCGGTGATCGTCGAGCGCGAGACGTCGACGGTCGTCACCACTCTCTTCGATGCCGTGCTGCAGAGCGACGGTTCGATCCTCCTGATCCGCAAAGGGGTCCAGGCATGAGCGACATCTTGGAAATCCGCATGCAGGTGATGTGGAATCGCCTGATCTCGGTGGTCGAGGAGCAGGCGCTGACCCTGTTGCGCACGGCCTTCTCCACATCGGTGCGTGAATCGGGCGACCTGTCGGCCGGCGTGTTCAATCCGCGCGGCGAGATGCTGGCGCAAGCGGTGACCGGCACGCCCGGGCATGTGAACACCATGGCCGAGGCCGTGCTGCAGTTCATGAACGAGATCCCGCGCGAGGAGATGTACGAGGGTGACACCTATGTCACCAACGATCCCTGGAAAGGCACGGGCCATCTGCACGACATCACCATGGTCTCGCCTTCGTTCCTCAACGGCGAACTGGTGGCGTTTTTTGCCTGCACCGCGCATGTGGTCGACGTCGGCGGCCGCGGCTTCGGCGCCGACGGCAAGTCGGTCTACGAGGAAGGCATCCAGATCCCGATCATGAAGTTCGCCGAACGCGGCAAGGTGAACCTCGATCTGGTGAAGATCCTGCGCGCCAATGTGCGCGAGCCGAACCAGGTTGTCGGCGACTTCTATTCGCTGGCCGCCTGCAACGAGGTCGGCCACCGTCGCCTGGTCGACATGATGAAGGAGATCGGTCTGGCATCGCTGGACAGGCTGGGAGAGTTCATCTTCACGCGCACCCACGACGCGACGCTGGAGCGCATCAAGGCACTGCCGAAAGGCACCTGGTCGAACGAACTGGTGACCGACGGCTACGACACGCCGGTCAAGCTGGTGGCCGCCGTCTCGATCGGCGACGACCATCTGAACGTCGACTTCTCCGGCACCGATCCGACAAGCCGATGGGGCATCAACGTTCCGATCATCTACAGCAAGGCCTATGCCTGCTACGCCCTGAAATGCGTGGTGGCGCCGGAGATCCCAAACAATGCGGCCTCGCTTGCTCTGTTCACCATATCGTCGCCGACCAACATCCTGAACGCCCCGCGGCCGGCGCCGGTGTCGCTGCGCCACGTCATCGGCCATATGGTGCCCGATCTGGTGCTGGGCGCGCTGGCCAAGGCACTGCCGGGCCAGATCCTGGCCGAAGGCGCGGCGGCACTGTGGAACATCCACATCTCGGTCAGGCCGGTCGCCGGTGGCGACGGGCGTCGCGCCGAGGTGCTGATGTTCAATTCCGGCGGCATGGGCGCACGCCCTACGCTAGACGGGCTTTCCGCCACGGCCTTTCCGTCCGGGGTCCATACGATGCCGATCGAGGCGACCGAACACACCGGGCCGATCGTCATCTGGCGCAAGGAACTGCGTCCCGATTCGGGCGGCGACGGTGAATTTCGCGGCGGCCTCGGCCAGATCCTCGAAATCGCGGCCACCGAAGGCCACGAGTTCGACTTCTCCGCCATGTTCGACCGGGTCAAACATCCAGCCAAGGGCCGCGATGGCGGCGAGGACGGGATTGCCGGCATCGTCAGGCTCGACGACGGCACGCTGATGCGCCCCAAGGGCTGGCAGCACGTCCCCGAAGGGCGTCGTCTGGTTCTGGAACTTCCCGGCGGTGGCGGCTATGGCGATCCGGCCAAGCGCAGTACGGAGGCGCGGGCACAGGACGTGTCCAGGGGCTATGTTTCGGAGAAAAGCCGATGAGCTACATTGCTTCGCGCCTGTCCGTGGTCAAGCCGTCGGCATCGATGGCGGCCTCGCAGGCCGCCAAGGCGCTACGGGCCAAAGGCGTCGACGTCATCGACCTTGGCCTTGGCGAGCCTGATTTTCCGACGCCTGCCCACATAATCGAAGCGGCGCACGCGGCCGCAAAGGCCGGCCAGACCCTCTACACCGCCGCGGCCGGCTCGCCGGAAGTGCGCGAGGCCGTGGCCGGGAAGTTCAGGCGCGAGAACGGACTGGACTACACGGCCGACGACATCGTCGTTGCCAACGGCGCCAAGCAGATCATCTTCAACGCGCTGATGGCGACGCTGGAACCTGGCGACGAGGCCATCCTGCCCGCGCCCTATTTCGTGTCCTATCCCGAGATGGTGAAGCTGCTTGGCGGCACGCCCGTCACGGTCGAATGCGGGGAAAGCGGCGGCTTCAGGCTGACGCCCGAGTTGCTTGAAAGGGCGATCACGCCGAGAACCAAATGGCTGTTCCTGAACATGCCCGGCAATCCATCCGGCGCGGTCTACTCAGCCGACGATCTCAAGGCGCTTGGCGCCGTCCTTGCCAGGCATCCGCAGGTGCTCATCCTGTCCGACGAGATCTATGAGCACATCATCTTCGACAGCCGCGAATTCGTATCCTTCGGCAAGGCCTGCCCAGACCTGAAGGACCGCAGCCTGATCGTCAACGGTGTCGCCAAGGCCTATGCGATGACCGGCTGGCGTGTCGGCTACGCGGCTGGCCCGGCGCCACTGGTCAAGGCGATGTCGACCATTCAGAGCCAGTCGGTCACTTCGGTCTGCTCGATCGCCCAGGCGGCGACGGTCGCCGCGCTGAATGGCCCGCAGGACGAGGTGACCCGTTTCCGCGAGGCATTCGAGGCGCGCAGGAATTTGGTGGTCGATGGCATAAGGCGTATCAACGGCCTGACGCTGCCGCCGCCGGAAGGCGCCTTCTATGCCTATATCGGCTGCGCCAGCCTGATCGGCCGCAAGACACCCAAAGGCGTCGTGCTGGAGGACGATACGGCGGTGGCGACCTATCTCCTGAACGAAGGCCGCGTGGCATCGGTGCCAGGTGCTGTCTATGGACTTTCACCCTATTTCCGCATCTCCACCGCCACCAGCGAGGAGGTGCTTGCCGAGGCGATCGCGCGGATCAACACTGCCGTCGCACAAGTGGAGTAGACCATGCCGCATTACGAACGCATCCTGATCACCGGCGCCGCCGGCCGGCTCGGCTCGGAACTGCGAAAGGGACTGGTGCCGCTGGCAAGAACGATCCGCCTCGCGGGCCGCGAACCGTTCGGCGAGCTTGCTCCTCACGAGGAAGAAGCCGTCTTCGATCTCGCTGACATGGAAGCGACGATCGCGGCCACCAAGGACTGCGACGCGATCGTGCATTTCGGCGGCGCGCCGCTTGAATGCGCATGGCAGACGATCCTGGACTCCAGTATTCGCGGCTCCTACCACATCTACGAAGGCGCCCGGAAACACGGCGTGAAGCGCGTCATCTATGCTTCCTCGGTGCATGCCATCGGCTACCATGAAGTCGAGGCGCATATCGGCGTCGACGCGCCGGTGCGCCCCGACAGCCTCTACGGCGTGTCGAAGAATTTCGTCGAGAGCCTGAGCCGGCTCTACTGGGACAAGTTCGGCATCGAGACTGCGTGCCTGCGCATCTTCTCGTCCTTTCCCGAACCGGCCGACCGCCGCATGTTGTGGTCGTACCTCTCCTTCGCCGACTGCGTGCGCCTGGTCGAGGCCGCGCTGACCGCGCCGCGCGTCGGCCACACGATCTCCTTCGGCATTTCAGACAACAAGCTGAAGATGGTCGACAACAGTGGCGCTGACCATATCGGATTTATTCCGCAAGACAGTGCCGAGCCGTTCCGCGCGGCGGTGGAGGCGAGGACGCCGGTTCCCGATCCGAAGGCACCCTCGGTGAAGTATCTGGGCGGCTGGTTTTGCGAACTCGGTCACCCGGACGACAAGCCGGCATAAGGTCAAGGAGCGGGACAGCCCTCGCGGCTCGCCGTGGAACTCGGTTCGCCTAGAGAAAACGCGACGACTCGAGAAGCTCGGCCACGCCGTCCAGTTCCTTGTGCAGGCGATGCCAGCGACGGTCGAGATAGACCAGCGAATGCGCCTCCGGAGGGACCTCGTCCGGCTGCACTTCGCCGTCCAGAAGCTCGGCCGCGACCAGCGTAGCGCCCTCGATCGGCAGGACGCCGAGCCGGCGGGCGCGGAACCAGGTCGAAACGCCGGTATAGCGCGGCTCGCCCGTGGGCAGACGCGCCCAGGCGCCCCCTGGCGGGAAGCGTTCTGCGCCACTCGAGGCGCAGAGTTGCGCCAGGTCGATATCGGTGAAGCGCAGCAGGTGGATCACCATGGTCTCGGCTCGCAGCAAGGGCTCGGACGAGGTCGATTTCATCGATAGCGAGAAGGCGACGACCGGCGGCGCGGCACTTACCGAGATCAGCGAAGACACGGTCATCGCCACCGGTCTGTCGCCGGGATCGGCCGTGATCACGGCCACACCGGCCGGGTGGTGGCGAAAGGCTTCGCGGAAGGCGTTGGTCATCGGATGCGGGAAGCTCATCGACATCTCTCTTCTGCAGCATAAAAAGGAGGGGCCGGACGGCGTCCGCTGTCCGGCCCTCGCGACTACTTCTTCTCGATCAGGTCGTAGAACTGCCAGGTGCGGTCGCTCCACAGGCCGCCGATGTCGCGGCCGGCCGAGGTGACGATCGACGGCGCAATCGTGAAGTGGTTGGCCGCCACCATCATCTCGCGGAAGGTGCGCTGGATCGCACCGGCGCGCAGCGACGCGCCGCCGCCGGCGCGATAGGCGAAATTGCAGATATCGACGCCAACCTCGTGAATCTCGGACTTGGCCAGATGGACAAGGCTGATCTGCCGCGTCGATACGCTGTTGCCGGCTTCGACTGTCGCCTCGATGTCGCGCCAGACTTCGAAGACAAAGGCGCGGGCAGCGCGATAGCGGGCTTCGGCGCGGCCATAGTCGTGCCAGAACTTCTCGCTTTCGCCGATCAGTCCGGCGCGGCCTGACTTCGAGCGGGCGAACTTGGCGATCTCGTCCAGCATCCGCCGCCCGGTGCCGAGCGCCCAGCCGGTATGGCCGATGGCAGCGAGGCCAACGACCCCGAGACTGAAGAACTCCTTCTGGCGCAGCGGCGGTGCGGTCAGGATCGGGAAGACGAGATCGTCGGCGATGAAGACATCCTCGGCCGCATAGTCGATGCTGCCGGTGCCGCCGAGGCCCAGGACGTCCCAATTGCCGAGCTGCTTGTGCTGGGAGATCGGGGCATGGGCGCACATGATAATCAAATTGCCCTTGTCGTCCTTGGCGGGCTTGCCGGTGCCGTCGTCGACGAAGGCGGCACTGTGGCTATAGGTGGCGTGGCTGAAGCCGCTGCCATAGCTCCACTTGCCGTTCAGCCGGTAACCACCGTCGACCTTCTTCAGCATGCCGAGCGGCGCGCCCTGCCCCGAGAAACGGTTGTCGGTGCCCGGCGCGAACAGCCGCTCGACCGCGCTGTCCGGCAGAAAGGCCGCCGACATCGCACCGATGCAGCAATGCACCATTGAAACCCAGCCGGCCGCTCCCGAATACCAGGTGATCGTCTCCAGCAGTTCGAGACCCTGGGTGGGTCGCAACTGCGCGCCGCCGAGGCTCTCCGCGGCGAAGATATGCGACATGCGCAGCGGCTTCAGCAGCTCGAACGTGGCCGCAGTCAGTTCGCCGCTCACTTCGTCGGCGGTGGCGTTGGCTTCCAGGGCCGGCCCGATCTCCGCGATCTTCTTCAGCAGGTCGCGGTAGTCGGTGGTCGTCCCCCACGAGCTGTGCTTGATGGGCTTGTTCATTGTCTTCTCCTCCTTTTTCAAATGCGGTCAGCCGGCGAGGAAGTCGCCGATCTTCCTGAGCGTTTCGGGTTTTTCCTGCATGACGAAATGGCCGGCGTCCTCGACCAGGACCAGCCGTGCGTTAGGCAGCGCCTCGACGAAGAGCGGCGCCTGGCTCGCCGGCAGCAGACGGTCCTTGGTGCCCCAGACGACCAGCGTCTGGTTGGTGATGCGTGCCAGGAAGCGCCGCAGGTTCGGATGGCCCATGCCGAATGGTGTCAGCAGCCGGCCGAGCGTTTCGCCTTCGCGGGCGCGATCGGCGCCGAAGGCCTCCGCAAAGGCGGGGTCCGATCCATCCGGGAAATAACGCAGCGCCACCGAGACATCATGCGCCAGATAGGCCGGCAGCTCCTGCGGTGCGACCGCGCCTAGATCGGTGGCCGGGTGCGCGGGATCGTTGAGCCCTGCCGGCGCGATCAGCACCACCTTGTCGAAGCGTTCGCGTGCAAGGCCGGCGAGTTCGGTCGCCATCCAGCCGCCCATGGAAAAGCCGATGAGGTGAGGCTTCTCCGGCAGGTCCAGAATATCGAGCAGGTTCAGGTAGTGCAGAACCATGTCGGACATCACGGCCACATGCGGCGCAGCGCCTGAAAAGCCGAAGCCCGGATGGCTCGGGCAGAGCACGCGGAAACGGTCGGCGAGGCCTTCGGCAAAGTCGAAGCCTTCAAGCGTCGATGCGCCGTGCAGGAACAGCACGGGCTTGCCCTCGCCGATGGCCTTCACCACCGTTTTCGTGCCGCCGACATCGTATTCGAGCGTTTCGAATTGAACGGCCATTTTCATTTCTCCTCAGACAAGGTCCGGCTGGATCAGCACTTTGCATTGCGTCGTGCGGCGGCGAAGGCTCTCGAATATCTGCGGAACCGGCGGAAGATCGATCCGATCGGTGATCAGCGCCTGCGGCGCGAAAGGTCCGCCGCGCAGGGCATCGAGGGCGACGCCGAATTCGTTGCGCTGGTGGAAGAAGACAGAAAACAGCAGGTTCACTTCCTTCATCAGCGCAACGAACGGGTCCCATTGGTCGCCGCCGATGCACAGGCCAACGCCGACCACCGTGCCCTGCGGCCGGACGGCCTTGACCGCCGCATCAATGAGGCCGCGCTTGCCGACGCATTCGAAGACGATATCGGGCGCCCCGCCGCAAAGGTCGGCGAGATTCTCCGCCAGCCTTTCGTCGGAAAGCGCGACGTCGGTCGCACCGAGAGCAAGCGCTCGCTCGCGCTGATGGCCGTGAATGTCGGCGACGACCACGCGCGACGCCCCCATCCGCCGGGCCCAGAAGGCGACGAGCAGGCCGATCGGTCCGGCGCCAAGGATGGCGATCCGGTCTCCCGGCTTCATGCCCGAGCGGATGATGCAATGCAGCGCGACCGAGAGCGGTTCGGCCAACGCACCATCCTCGAGCGCCACGTCGTCGGGCAGGATATGGCACTGGCGTGCGGCGACGGTCGCGTATTGCGCATAGCCGCCGCCGATCAGCTCCATCTCGCGACAGCGCCCCGGATCGCCTCGCCCGCAGGCCTCGCAGTGTCCACAGCCGCGCATCGGCACGACAGCCACGCGGTCGCCGATCCGAAGGCCCGTTGCCTCCGACCCGACCGCGACGATGTCGCCTGCGAATTCGTGGCCAAGGACGAAGCCGCTTCCGATGCCGAAGGGCACCGGATCCTCGGTGATGTGAAGGTCGCTGCCACAGATGCCGCAGGCGGCGACACGCAAGACGACCTCGTCGGGTGCCGGCGTCGGATCCGGCACCATGCCGATCCGCAGCGGGCTGCCGACCGTATCGAAGATGGCCGCTTTCATGAAATCCTCCCTTTCAATGCTTCGGATCGACGAGCTTGCGCCGTATCGGGAACCACGGCGCATCCCATCGTTTCGAGATCAGGCCCCAGATGCCGGTGCGGGCGTAGAGCGCGACGAGGAGCGTCATCAGGCCGAGCACGACGAAATAGGTCGCGCCGTATTCGCCGAACCACCGGTCCGCGACGAAGAAGATCAGCGATCCGATCAGAACGCCCTCGATGGACCCGATCCCGCCGACCATGACGATGAAGATCGCGACGTTCGCCCACATCGGATCAAAGGCCGAACCCGGGGTGATGCGCAGCTGCGCCATGAAATAGATCGCGCCCGCAAGGCCGCAGCCGACCGCCGACGCGACATAGATCAGGAAGCGCAGCTTCACGACATTCACGCCCTGGCTGGCAGCCGCCACCGGATTGTCGCGCATGGCGATCAGCGCAAGGCCGAAGCGCGAGCGGAGCAGCCAGTAGCTGCCGCCCAGCGTGACGAGCAGCATCCCCGCGCAAAGCAGCGACATCGCGACATTCCGCTCGAAGGCCGAATAGTCCTTCATCACGCGCAGCGACATGCCGGCGCCGGAATTGACGAGCGGCAGGTTCGAGGCGGTCAGCCGGAAGACCTCGGCCACCACCCATGTGCCGATCGAAAAATAAGGGCCGTCCAGGCGATGAAGCAGCAGGTAGATCGGCACAGCCAGCGCGGCCGGCACCAGGAGCGACAGGAAGACCGCCACAAACGGATTGACCCCGTAAGTCTGCGCCAGCACGAAAAGCGCATAGCCGGCCGCGCCCATGAAGGCGTGCTGGCCCACCGAGACAAGGCCAGCATAGCCGGCGAGCAGGTTCCACATCTGCGCGACGGCGATATAGCAGCAAAGCACCAGAACCGACCGGATCGTGCCGGTCGAGGCCCACCACGGCATGGCAGCGACACCGATCATCGCCAGCACCGCCAGCGTCATCGCGATGCGACCGGACCGGGTCTGGCGCTGGACCAGGACCTCGGGCACCTCGGTTGCCGTATAGGGGATCGCACTCATGACAATGCCTTTCCAAACAGGCCCTGAGGACGGGTCGCCAGCACGATCAGGAAGACGATATGTCCAGCAAGCACGCCGAAGCCCGGATCGATGCGGAAGCCGATGGCTTGCGAGATGCCGAGCACCATCGAGCCGGCGAAGGCGCCCCATACCGTCCCCATGCCGCCGATGATCACCGCTTCGAACGCGTAGATCAGCTGGGCAGGTCCATCGGCCGGCGCAACGGTCGACCGCAACGCCTGGAAGACCGCTGCAAAGCCGAGGATGCCGACCGCCGCCGCTGTCGCCATCGCATAGACGGCGCGTGGGTTGATGCCGGTCATCGCCGCCGCTTCGACATCGGCCGACGCGGCGCGCAGCGCCCGGCCGAAGCGCGTGCGCTTCAGCGTCAGGTCGAGGCCCCATGTCAGACCCGTGGCGACTGCCAGCACGATCAGCGGCAGGAGGCCGATATAGATACCGCCGATCTCGATGGACTGGCTCTCGATCCCGTGGCCGGGCAACGACCGGCTGTTCGCGGACCAAATCTGGAGCATCAGGTTCTGCAGCGCGATCGACAGTCCGAAGGTGGCGATCAGCGAGGGCAGCGGATCGCTTCCGACCACGCGGTTCAGCACGGCCTTCTGCAGCACCCAGCCCATCAGCACCGCAAGCGGCACCAATACGATCAGCACAGGCAAGGGTCCCAGCCCCCAGGCCGTGGCGATCGAGATGCCGATCAGCGACAAGAGGATCACCAGATCGCCATGGCTGATGTTGACGATCCGCATGACGCCGAACATGAGCGCCATGCCGAGCGCATACTGGGCATACATGCCGCCCAGCAGGATCCCCTGCACCAAGGCGTCAAACCACTCCATGGCCCGCTCCAAAATAGGCTTTGCCGATCTGTTCGCGCGTGATTTCGGCGGACCTGCCGGTCAGGGTCACGCGCCCCTCCAGCATGCAGTAGAGGCGGTCCGTGGCGGTCCGGGCGAGGCCGACATCCTGTTCGACCACGATCATCGCCGTTCCGGTGGCGCGGATTTCGGGCAAGGCGGCGTAGATCTCGCGGATCACCTTGGGCGCAAGACCGAGGCTGATCTCGTCGCAGAGCAGCACGCGCGGCTGGCACAGCAGCGCGCGGCCGATCGCCACCATCTGTTGCTGCCCGCCCGAGAGACTCTGCACCTGCGTGCGGGCCTTCTCCTTGAGGATCGGGAACAGCTGATGCAAACGCGGCAGCGTCCATCCGCCCTTGGCGCCCATGCGCGCGGCCTGGTCGATGGCGACGCGAAGATTGTCTTCGACCGACATGCCGGTGAACAGGCGGCGGCCCTCCGGCACGATGGCGACGCCCTTCTGGACCATGCGGTCGGTGGCGGTGCCGCCGACGGGCTCGCCGTGCAGCAGCACCATCTCGCGCGCCACAGGGAGCAGGCCCATGATCGAGCGCAGGAGGGTGGATTTTCCGGCCCCGTTGGCGCCGATCAGAGCCACGGCCTCACCCTGATGCAGTTCGATGTCGACGCCATAGAGCGCCTGGAAGTCGCCATAGCGGGCCAGGAGCCCGTGGGTGGAAAGAACGGCCGTCATACCTCGATCCCCATGTAGACGCGCTGGACCTCGGGCAGCGCGATCACTTCGGCGGGCACGCCTTCGGCGATCTTCTCGCCGAAGTTCAGCACCAACAGCCGGTCGGCCACCGCCAGCAGCGCGTGCAGCACATGCTCGATCCACACGATGGTGATGCCGCGGTCGCGGATGCGACGCACCAGCGCCACCAGCGCCTTCGATTCATCGTCGGTCAGCCCGCCGGCGATCTCGTCCAGCAGCAGCAACTTCGGATCCGACGCCAGCGCGCGCGCCAGTTCCAGCCGTTTGCGGTCGAGCAGCGTCAGAGCGCCGGCCGAGACATTGGCTTTGTCGGAGAGCTCGCAATCGCGCAGGACCTGGGCGCAGAAAGCATAGCTCTTATTCTCGGACCGGCCGCCGCCGAAAGCGGCGGCGACCAGCAGGTTTTCGAAGGTGGTCATGCCGGAATAGGGACGCGGGATCTGATAGGTCCGCCCGATCCCCATCTGGCAGCGCCGGAAGGGCGGCTCGCCGCGGAGCGCCGTGTCGCCGAGCTGGATCTCGCCGCCGGACGCCTTCAAGTCGCCGCTGATCATGTTGAACAGCGTCGTCTTGCCCGCCCCGTTCGGGCCGAGGATGCCCAGCACCTCGCCCCGATGAACGTCGAAACTCACCTCATGCAGGACGCGGACGGCGCCGAAGGACTTCGACACGCCGCGCGCCTTCAGCAGGATTTCTCTATCCATAACTCCGCCCGCGTCCCCGCTCATGTCACCAGGCGATCGGCTGAATAGCCTGCTGGGGCGCGAAGAGCTGATTGACCGTGTTGTCGACGATCTTCAGGTCATAGGGCCATTTCTCGCCCTTCACCCACTGGCCGCCGAAGATCGGCGTCTTGCAGATGTTCTTGTGAGGCGAGCCGTCGAACTTGATATGACCGACCAGCGTCTGCAGATCGGTAGCGACCAGGGCGTCACGGTTGGCCGTACGGTCGAGCGGATTGGAAGAGCGCTTCAGGATGTCCAGGGCAACCTCGAGCAAGGCGTGCGAATAGCCCAGCGGCTGCGTCCACTGGCGCTTCGAATCGGCTTCCCATTGGCTGGCGATGTCGCTGCTGACCTGCCCGGTCAGCGACGACTTGAACGGGAAAGCCGGCGTCCACCAGACCTCCGAGGACATGCCGTTGCCAAGCGGACCCATCGCTTCGACACCGCCTGGAAACAGCAGCGCCGCCGCCACCGTGACCGCCTTCGGCTTGAAGCCCTGCTGGTTGCACTGGGTGACGAAGGTCTTCAAATCGTCCGGATAGGTGATGCCGCCGATGATCTCGCAGCCCTGCTTCTTGAACTCGGCGATCTGTGCGGAGAAATCATTGGTGCGCGGCTGGAAATAGCCGGGCACCACGACCTCGTAGCCAGCCTTGCGGGCCGGCGCCGGCAGGCCATAGTCGTCGTTGCCCCAGGTCTCGCCGTCGATGTTCTGGGGAAACAGCATCCCGACCTTCTTGTTGGTCTCCAGATGGTTCCAGAGCCCGACGAAGGTGTTCAGCGCCTCGTCGAGGCCCCAGAAGAAATGATACGTCCAGTCGAAGGTCTGCTTGCCGCCGCCGCGCGGCATGATCACCGCTTGCCAGGGAGCGCCGGAGGAAATGCAGGGGGTCTCATAGAGTTCGGACTGCTCGGCCGCCGGCAGGATCGTATCGGTGGTCGAGGCCGGCACGAGCAGATGCACCTCGTCGTTCAGGATGAGGTTGCCGGCGATTTCCGACGCCTTGTTCGGATTGGATTGGCTGTCGCGATCGAGGATCTCGATCTCATAGGTATTGCCGTTGGCGCATTGCAGCTGGCCGCCGAGCAAAGCGCGGATCTTCTGCAAGGTATAGCCATCCGTTTCGCCAAAGAGGGCGAGCGGCCCGGTCGTCGGGCTGAGATAGCCGATCTTGATCTTCCCCGCCGTCGCGGCGCGCACATAGGCCGGCATGGCCAGCGTGCTGGCGGCAAGGCCGGCTCCAATCCCCTTCAGGACGCTTCGGCGGCTTGGCAAGCCCGATTTCACGAGTCTGTTGTAGTAGGTCATGGTCATTTCCTCCCTTGGTTAAGCCGGCCCGTCCCCTCGACGGGACCGGTGTCAGTTCAAAGCTTGTTCAGGTCATCCTCAGCAGCGAGCCGCCATCGATGACGATCAGCGAGCCCGTGACGTAGGACGCGGCCGGCGACGCCAGATAAAGCGCCAGGCCCTTGATCTCCTCCGGGTCGCCGATCCGGCCGACGAGCGACTGGGCCTCGAAGGCCTTGCGGTCCGCCGGATTGCGCAACCGGCCGCCGGCGATGTTGGTGATGAACGGCCCGGGCAGGATGGCGTTGATGCGGATGTTGTAGGCGCCGAGTTCCATCGCCATGTGGCGAACGAGATGGTTCACCGCGGCCTTGGCGGGCATGTAGGGCGTGCCCACGATGCTCTCGTTGATCAGCGAGGCGATGGACGACGTGACGATGATCTGGCCGCCGCCATTCGGCTTCATGTACCGGACGGCATGCTTGATCGTGGTGTAGACCGAGGTCAGGTTGATCTCGATCACCTTGTCCCAGTGCTCGTCGGGCAGGTTCTCGATGGCGCCCTCGGGGTTCCTTTCGCCCGTCGGGGTGTTGAAGCCCGGCCCGGCATCGATCCCGGCATTGGCGAACACGACATCGATCGAGCCCGCTCTTTCGGCCACCTTGTCGAAGGCTGCGGCCATGGCCGCGCGGTCGCCGACATCGACGACCTGGCCCCAGACCTCTCCGCCAGCGGCGCTGATCGCGGCGACACTCTTCTCCAGCCCGGCAGGGTTGAGGTCGAAGATGCAGACCTTCGCCCCGTGCTCGGCCATGATCTCGGAATAGGCCTGCCCGATGCCGCTGGCGCCGCCGGTGACGATCACCGATTTGCCTCTGACATCGAACATCTTCTCAAGTGCAGCCATCAGTTTCCTCCCTTGCGCGACAGCACGAAATCGAACTCCACGTCGTAGAACGGGGCCGCAACCTCGACCCTGGCGGCGGCTTCGGCGTCCTCGACCTTGCGGAACTCGGCGAGCAGGCTCTTCTTCACGCCGAAGACGGCATCTGAATCGATGTACGGATCGTCCGGATCGAAGATGTGCGTGGTCAGCGCGTCGAAGCCTTCGGCCGCGACGATGTAGTGGAGATGCGCCGGACGATAGGGGTGGCGCCCCAGCGCGCCCAGCAGCTTGCCGACCGGGCCGTCATCCGGGATCGGATAGTATTTGGGCTTCACGCCGCGGAACCAGT
The DNA here is from genome assembly GCA_014189435.1 of Mesorhizobium loti. Lineage (NCBI taxonomy): Bacteria > Pseudomonadati > Pseudomonadota > Alphaproteobacteria > Hyphomicrobiales > Phyllobacteriaceae > Mesorhizobium > Mesorhizobium loti. Next base: position 898,029 of record CP050293.1, on the reverse strand, counting down.
AACGTCCGTCCGCGCCCGTGCGGAACACGCCGCGCAGGTTGAAGTCGGGCTGGATGCCCTTCTGCTGCACGTCGTAGAAGCCCTCGTCATTGGCCTGCCAGACGTCGATCTTGGCGCCTGCGATCGGCTTGCCCTGGGTATCGAGGATGCGGCCATGCACGAACATGGGCTCGCCCTTCTGGTCGAGGCAGATGTTCGACCCCATCGGCAGTTCGGGCGCATCGGCGACGTGGAAGGGTCCCAGAACCGTGGATTCCGAGGCGCCCGACGGCTTGCGGTTGTTGATCGCATCGACCAGCATCGAGACGCCGAGAACATCCGACAGCAGGATGTACTCCTGCCGCCACTCGTTGCAGATCTGGCCCGTCTGCGTCAGGAACATGATCGCGCCGAACCATTCCTCCTGTGTCGGCTCGATCTCCTTCACCGCCTCGTGCAGCTTGCGGGTGATGACCTCCATCACCTCTTTGAGCCGCTCATCCCCAGCGTTCCTGTTCCGCGCCACGACGATTTCGGCCGAGTTCGCTTCGGTGAAATAGCCGGATTCGTGTTCGTCGATCATAAGATCCTCCTCAGCGCGCCAGAACGGATTTGAAGACCCGGCGCAGTTCGGCCGCGGGGTCGGCCGCCAGCGTGTCGGAGCGCCAGGCGACGTGGTGGTCGGGGCGGACGATCAGGCAGCCCGCGTCGCGGATCTCCCGCGCGCCGGCCCAGTCCCCGGTATGATCCTCGATCGCGCGGCGCGGGCCGATCACATGGCTGCGGATCGGCAGACCGAGCTCCGCGCCGACCGTCTGCGCCGCCGCGACCCACGCCTCGCCGCCAATACCGGTCAAGAGCGTGAACTCGCCATGCCCGCAAAGATCGAGCGTCGAGACCTTCCTGCCCGAGCGCTCGAAGACCCAGACATGCGGCAAGCGCGCGCCCGGCCAGGTCGTTGGCGCATAGTGCAGCTCGCGATCCTTCTCGAACGCCGGCTCGCCCTGGCCGTCGGTCACCACCGCGCCCGACGCATAGCGCTGGTTCATCTCGACGCCATGGGCGTCGAACTCGTACTTCTTGAAGGCGATGGCCTTGCGGAGCGCCTCGCGCTGCGCTTCGGCGGCGGGCGTCGCATCTGCGCGGGCCTCCATGTTCCTCTGGATCTTGTCGTGATCGACGCCGCCATCCATGCCGAGCGCCTCGAAGATCGGTCCGAATTCGGCGATGGACTGGTTCGCGCGCGTCACGATCTGGCGCGCGATCGGCGCACGCTCGGCCGAGAAGCTGTCCAGAAGCCCGACCCCCGCCTGCCCCTTGACGACCTTGGCAAGCTTCCAGGCGAGGTTGAACCCGTCCTGGATCGAGGTGTTCGAGCCGAGCCCGTTCGAGGGCGGATGCCGGTGCGCGGCATCGCCCATGATGAACACCCGCCCCTTCTGCATCTGCGTGGCGAAGCAGTTGTTCACGGTCCAGGTGTTGGCGCCCAGGAGCTCGATCTCGAGCGCGGGATCTCCGACCAGCTGGCGCGCGACCTCGGTGGCCAGTTCCGGCGTCACTTCAGGCGGCGGCTGGTTGATGTCGTAGCCCCAGACGATCAGCCACTCGGTCCACGGCCGCACCATGCGAACCAGACCCATGCCGATGCCGCCGACGTCGGCGCCGGGCTGCATGACCCAGTAGAGGACGCTTGGCCGGTGGGCGACATACTTCGAGAGATCGGCCCTGAACAGGATGTTCATCGAGCCGCCGACGCCCATCTTGCCTTCGAGCGGCAGGCCCAGATGCTCGGCCACCAGCGAGTTGCCGCCATCGGCGCCGACGAGGAACTTCGACCGCACGGTGAAATCCTTGCCCGACAGCCGATCGCGGCAGGTGGTGGTCACGCCGTCCGCATCCTGGACATGGCTGACATATTCCGTGCTCATGCGGGCCTGCGTCCCGTGGGCACACGCCGATTTGAACAGGATCGGCTCCATGAAGGTCTGCGGCAGATCGTTCATGAGGCAGGGCGACGAAAGGAGATGTTCGGCCTTCGAGAGCGGGTGGATGCCCCAGCTCTTCATGCGGCCGATCTCCTCGCCGGCCAGGCTTTCGCAGAACACGTTCTCGCCCATCAGCTCCTGCGGCGAGGCGTGCATCATGGCCTCTGCCTCGACATCCGGACCGAGGTCGCGCAGCACTTCCATCGTGCGCTGGTTGGTGATGTGGGCACGCGGCGTGTTCGACAACCAGCGATAGCGATTGACGATCATGTTGGCCACGCCGTAGCTGGACAGCAGCGCCGCCGTGGCCGAGCCGGCCGGGCCCGTGCCGACGATCAGCACGTCGGTTTCGATATCCGCCATCAAATTCCTCCTTCGATATTCGGGCCGGTCAGCCTGCGGCGGACCGGAAACAGGTGCAGGCCATTGCGGGACGCGATCAGCCCCCACAGCCCCTTTGGCGCAAAAAGCATCACGACGACGGCGATGAGGCCGAGCGTCATCAAGTACCAGCTGCCGTAATCCGCCAGCGCCGAACGCAGCGCAAAGAAGACCAGCACACCAAGGATCGGCCCCTCGATGGTGCCGATGCCGCCGATGACGACAATGAAGATGACGTTGGCGGTCCAGTCGGTGACGGCAAAGGCTGCGCCCGGCGAGATACGGGCCGTCTGCAGGAAGATCAACGCGCCGGTCAGCCCGGTGGCGGCCGCGGCGATTAGAAAGACCGCCCATCTGAGCCGACCGGTATCGACGCCCACCGATTGCGCCGCATCGACATTGTCGCGCACGGCCGCCAGCGCCAGCCCGAGGCGACTGCGCAGCAGCCAATAGATGCCGCCCGTCACGGCCACGACCAGCGCCAAAGCCAGCCAGTAGGCCAGGACGTCGCGGGCCGCGGCCTCGCGGACGCCGAACAGCGCCCGGATCGCATCGGTGCCCAGGATGCTGCTCGTCGCTTCGCGCGGCAGCGAGGTGCCGGTGCCGCCACCGAGCGCCTTCCACTGCGCGACCAGCAGGCGCGTCACTTCGGCGATTACCCAGGTGCCGATGGCGAAATAGGCGCCCTGCAAGCGGAATGCGAAGAAGGCCGTCGGAACCGCCAGCACCAGCGCCGCAAGGCCGCCCAGCGGGATCGCCAGGATCGGATTCCAGCCGAGCAGGATCACGCCGGCGAACATCGCGTAGGCGCCGAGGCCGACGAAGGCCTGCTGGCCCACCGAGACCAGGCCGCCATAGCCCGCCAGCAGGTTCCAGATCTGCGCCAGCGTCAGCATGGTGAGGATGAAGAACAGATCCTGTATGACACCACGCGAGGCCACGGCAGGCAGCGCGAGCGCGGCGACGAGGACGATCGGCACCGCGATCGCGGTTGCGGTTCCGGCGCGGGTGCGGGTTGTCAGTCGATACATGCCGCCCCCTCAATCCACTGCGCGCGGAAAAAGCCCGCGCGGCTTGAGCAGCATCACGGCCAGGAAGGCGATGTGGCCGGCCAGGATCTGCCATTCCGGATTGAGCGCGGCGCCGAACGTCTGCGCCACGCCGATGATGATCCCGCCGGCAAGCGTTCCCCACAGGCTGCCGAGACCGCCGATGATCACCGCCTCGAAGGCATAGATCAGCCGCGCCGGTCCGATCGAGGGATCGAAGTTCGCGCGCATGCCGAGATAGAGCGCCGCCAGCGTCACCACGACCATCGCGATCCCGGTGGCGATCGCGAAAATCCGCTTCGGCTCTATCCCCATCAGCCCCGCCGTCACGGCGTCGTCCGAGGTGGCGCGGAAGGCACGGCCGAGGGCGGTGTGGTAGAAGAGCCCGTTCAGGGCAACGATCGTCACGATCGCCGAGGCAAAGGTCATCAGCGGCATGATCCCGACGGTGACCAGCCCGAGATCGAGCGATGCCCCCTCCAACGCGCCCACCGGGATGCGGCGGCTGTCGGCGGAGAAGACCTCGAGCAGCCCGTTCTGCAGGGCGACCGACAGGCCGAACGTGACGAGAAGCGGCGGCAGGATGTCCTTGCCCAGCACGCGGTTCAAGATGGCGGCCTGCAGCAGCCAGCCGAGCGCGAACATCACCGGCATGGCGATCAGGGCAGCGATCCATGGCGACAGGCCGAGCAGCGTGACGCCCATCAACACCAGATAGGCGGCAAGAATGATGAGGTCGCCATGGGCGAGGTTCACCAGCCGCATGATGCCGAAGACGAGGCTCAGCCCCGCTGCGAACAAGGCATAGAGCCCGCCCAGCAGAATCCCCTGCACGAGGGTGTCCAGCCAGATCATCGCCGCGCCACCTCGATCAGGCCACAAGAGCGCTGCGCGAGCAAATGACGGAGCCTCGGTTGCCTCGTCATGCCGCCACTCCGAAATAGGCAGAATGGATTTCGTTGCGCGTGACCTCGGCCGCCCTGGCGGCCAGCGTGACGCGGCCCTCCATCATGCAGTAGACGCGATCGGCCACCGCCAGCGCCTTGCCGATATCCTGCTCCACCAGCACGATCGCGGCGCCGCCTTCGCGGACCCTGGGAAGGGCTGCGTAGATATCGCGGATGACGACGGGCGCCAGGCCGAGGCTGATCTCGTCGCAAAGCAGCAATTCGGGGTTCGACATCAGCGCCCGGCCGATCGCCACCATCTGCTGCTGGCCGCCAGAGAGCGCTGTGCCCGGGCTCTTGCGCCGCTCGCGCAGGATCGGGAAAAGGTCATAGACCGCGTCGAGGCTCCACGGCCCCGGCACCTTGCGCGCCTGCCCGCCGACCAGCAGATTTTCCTCGACGGTCAGCGAAGGGAACAGCCGGCGCCCTTCCGGCACCATGGCGATGCCGCGCTTCATGATCTCGGCCGAAGACAGCGCGCCGATCGGCTCGCCCCTGTGCAGCACCATGCCGGGCTCGTTGCCGATCACGCCCGTGATCGAGCGCATCAGCGTGGATTTCCCGGCGCCGTTGGCGCCGATGATCGCCACGCATTCACCCGCGGCCACGGTGATATCCACACCGAACAGCGCCCGGAACTGGCCGTAATTAGCGGTGAGGCCGTGCGTTTCCAGCATTAGACCTCGAGCCCCAGATAGATTTCGCGAACCGCCTTCGAGGCCATGATCTCATCGGGCGTACCGATCCCGATCACGCGCCCGAAATCCAGCACCAGAAGCCGCTCGACCACTGACGTGAGGGCATGCAGCACATGCTCGATCCAGATGATGGTGGTTCCCCTCGCGTGGATGGCTCTGATCGTCGCGACCAGGGCCTTGCATTCGCCCTCCGTCAGACCGCCGGCGATCTCGTCCAGAAGCAGAAGCTCGGGGCCCGTCGCCAGGGCGCGGGCGAGTTCCAGGCGCTTGCGATCGAGAAGGCTCAGCGAGCCGGCCACGAAATTGGCCTTTCTGAGAAGCTCCGTCTCATCGAGGATGCGCGCGCAATCGTCGACCATCTCGGCCTCGCGTCCGCCGCGACCGAAGGCGGCGGCGGTCAAGAGATTTTCGAACACGGTCAGCCCCTCGAAAGGCTGCGGAATCTGGAAGCTGCGGCCGACACCCATGCGCACCCGCTCCATAGCCGGTGCGCGGGTCACGTCGCAGCCAAGAAATTCGATGCGACCCTCATTTGCAAAGAGGTTGCCAGTAATCAGGTTGAAGAGCGTCGATTTTCCGGCCCCGTTCGGACCGATGATGCCCAACGCCTCGCCGCGCGGAACCGTGACGGTTACGCCATCCGTAACCTTCAGCGCGCCGAACGACTTCGAGACGCTTTCCAGCCTGAGCATCATTGCTACCATTCTTGGGCTACCATCCTGGGGCTACCATCCTTGGGTTGCGCCGAACGAGGGCGGCGGCATCAGCCGCCCTCGGCAGCGTCAGGCCAGGGCTTCCATCTTGCCGGCGGTGGGTATCTCGGAGGCGCCGGCGTTTTCGACGATCACCAGATCGAAGCCGCCGCCGGCCTTCTTGCGCCACTGCCCGCCAACGAGCGGCGTCTTGCAGACGTTCTTCGCGGCGAAAGGCGGCAGTCCCGCACCGCTCCAGGCCACCTTGCCGACCACGGTCGTCATGTCGGTGGCGGCTATGGCCGCCGCGATCGCCTCGGCATTGGTCGGATCCGAAACGCGGCCCATGACATTGGCCGCCACCTCGAACAGCGAATGGACAAAACCGATCGGCTGCGTCCAGGGACGCCCGGTCTTGGCGGTGAAATCCGCCGCGAGTTCCGCCGAGCTCTCGCCCGTCACGGACGATTTGAACGGATGCGAGGCCGACCACCAGACCTCGGACGAGAGGTTGTGGCCTGCGTCGCCGAGCGTCTCGACCGATTGCGGGAAGAGGATCGCCTTGGCCACGGTCACCGCCTTGGGTTTGAAACCCTGCTGGCGGGCCTGGTTCCAGAAGGTGGTGAAGTCGGGCGGAATGACCACACCGGTGACGATCTCGGCATTGGCCGCCTTGAAGGCGTTGACCTGCGCGGTGAAATCGTCCGAGAGGTTCTGGTAGCGACCGGGATCGGCAAGGCTGAAACCGGCGGCATCGAGACCCGGCTTCAACCCGTTCTTCGGGTCGCCCCAGGCGTTGCCGTCGGCATCGTTCGGGAACAGCCCGCCCACCTTACCGTTGGTGGAAAGCTGCTTCCACATGCCAGTGTAGACGGCGATGATGTCTTCGAGACCCCAGAAATAATGATAGGCGAAGTTGAAAGGCTTCCACGAGGAGGGATCGGCCGGATTGCCCTGCTGGCCGATAAACCAGGGCTGCCATGGCGCCATCGTCGAGATGACCGGCACGCCCTCCGCCTCGCAGGTGGTGGCCACCGGATTGGTGTTCTCGGGCGTCGAGCCGACGAGCATCAGGTTGATCTCGTCATCGACGATCAGGCTCTTGGCCACCTCCGCCGCGCGATTGGGGTTCGACTGGCTGTCCTTGACGATGACCTCGAAGTTCTTGCCCGCCTCGGAAGCGAGGAAGGCCCTGATGTTGTAGTCATCGCTCTCCGCGAAGCCGGCGAGCGGCCCCGTCTGCGGCGAGACATAGCCCAGGCGGATCTTGGCGCCTTGCGCGATGGCCGGCGTCGCCAGGCGCGACCCGGCGAGCGCCAGGCCCGTCGCCGCCGAGGCTTTCAGTAGGCTGCGTCTTGTGATCATGTGTAGTTCCTCCCTCCTGTTTTATTCTCAAGCCCCCGGACGGCGTCCCTCCCACGCCGCCTGAAGGAGTTCCCTGATGGATCCCGGATCGATTGGCCTCGGATTCGCATAGGCATTCTTGACCGCGATGGCCGCCGCGCGGTCGAGATCGGCCTCCTTGATGCCGATCGCCTTCAGGCTCAGCGGAGAGCCGACCGACTGCGCGAAATCCCAGAGCCCACCGCCCGCCGAGCCACCACCGAATGCCTCGGTGATCGGGCGCAGCAGATCGGGCACCGCCACTTCGTTGAAGGCGGTCGTGTACGGCAGCAGGATGGCGTGGGTTTCGGCATGCGGCGTGTCGAACGAGCCGCCGAAGACATGCGCCAGCTTGTGATGCAGCGCCATCGAGACATAGCCGAGCGCGGTCGAGCAGCACCACGCCGCATAGAGCGCCTGCGTCCGCGCCGCGCGATCCTGCGGATCGCCGATCAGCCTTGGAATGCCGTCCCGGAAGGCAACCATGGCATCCCTGCACATCAGCACGATCACCGGATTGCGATCGGGGGCATAGAAAGCCTCCATCGCATGGGCGATCGCGTTCATCGCCGAGGTGACGGTGAGACTTACCGGCAGGCTCAGTGTCAGATCGACGTCGTAGATCACCGTCTCGGGGCGGATGTCCGGCGAGCGGCGCGTGGTCTTTTCACCAGCCGCCGTCTCGCCAAGAATGTCGGTCATTTCCGAGCCGGCATAGGTTGTGGGAATGACCACTTGGTCGGCGCCGGTGCGCACGGCAATGGCCTTGCCCAACCCGGTGGTCGAGCCGCCGCCGAGGCTGACGACCGCCGAAGCGCCGCTGGTGCGGAAGGCATCGACGGCCTGTTCCGTAACCTCGACAGGGGTATGCATGACCGCGCCGGCAAAGATCCCGGCAGCGAGGCCGCCAAGGCTTGCGGCCAGTCTTTCCGCATCGCCCTTCTGGTGCGGTGTCGACAGCACCATCACCTTGTCATGGCCGAGCCGCCGGACTTCCTCCTCGACGCGAGCCATGGTGCCGGCACCGAAGACCACCCGTGTCGTCAGGCCCGGAAAGATGAAGCTGTCCATCATCGCGCCGCCTCCATGCGCGGGCCACGTCCGGCCGCGAGGTCGTCGAGGATTGTGCCCAGCATGGCAATCTCGGCGTCCGAGACCTCATGGCCGCGGCCCGGGAACAGATCGGCCCGCAGGCTCGCGCCAATCCGCCCCAGCGATTGCGCGGCATCGGCAAACGCCGAGACCGGAATCCAGGGATCGGCATCGCCGCCGGAAAGATAGATCGGCATTCCGGCCGGCGCGGCCTCTGATCTGTCGTCCGCCGGTACACCGACACGGCAGCCCGTGAAGGCCACCAAAGCGTCCGGCGGCGGCAGCCCAGCGCAGAGATATTCGATCGAGAGACACGCCCCTTGCGAGAAACCCGCGAGAAGCAGCGGCAGTCCGGGCAGTTCCGCCCGCGCCGCCACCACGGCGGCCGCAAGATGATCGAGCGCGTCGGAAAGCTGCGCCCGGGCGACCGGCGTCAACGGGTCGACGGCGCGCGCCTCCCACCACATGCCGTGCGGTGCGCGCGGCAGGATGAAGGCCACGGCGGACGCCGAAAGTCGCGACAGCACATGGGACTGCATCTCTTCGGGCGATTGGCCGCGGCCGTGGACGAAGACGCAAATCGCCTTCGCCTCCGGGCCTCTTGGCCCAAGCCTGAGCGGACCGCTGCCTGAACTCACGCGAAATCCGCCTCTTCCAGGCCGGCCTGCAATTCGCTCTCACGGTCCTTGAACCACGGCGGGAAGACCAGCGTCTTGCCGATCTGGCCCGGAGGCTCGTCCTTGGCCCAGCCTTCCGGCGTGGTCCAGGCAATTTCGAACAGCGCGCCGCCGGGCGAACGGACATAGCAGGACTTGAAGTAGTTGCGGTCCTTCTGCTCCGATATGTCCGTGAAGCCGAGGCCCTCGATATGAGCGCGCAGTTTCAACTGGTTCTCTTCGTCACCGGTGTTGAGGGCGAGGTGGTGGATCGTGCCGCCCGCCAGCGTCCAGGTGCCCTGCGGGCTGTCGCGGTCGACAATGACCTCCACGCGCTGTGCCACGCCGGTCGCGTCGGGCACGCGGAACACGAGCCCCTCGTGGTCGTCGGCCTCTTTCTCCATCGGCAATGCGATGGTCAGGAAGTCGTCCATGGCGGTGCGGTCCATCACCGCCACCACGGCGCCGTAGATTCCCTTGATGCCGTGCGCCTTGCCGATGCCCTGCGCCTCGTTGGTGATGGGCGTACGTGGATCCCTGTCGCTTTCCACCAGCTCATGCGAGATGCCGCAGGGATGTGCGAAAGCCGCACGGTCGGCGCCAAAACGGGTGATCTTGATGGCCTCGATGCCGCGCGCGTTCAACCGGTCCACCCAGAAATCCGCGGCCCCCTTGGGGATCGACTGCATGATGGTGCGCGACTGGTTGGACCCACGGCGGCCATAGACGCCTGGCTTGCGGAACGGGAAGGTGGTGATGATCGTCGAGGCATCGCCATTGGGCGAGCCGTAGTAGAGGTGATAGACAGGAATGACGCCGTCGAACAAGACGGTGCGCTTCACCGAATGCAGGCCGAGTGCCTTGGTGTAGAAATCAAAGTCTTCCTGAGCGCTGTCGGTTGAGAGCGTCAAATGGTGGTAGCCGCTGATACGTGCCATCGGTCATCTCCTCCCAGAGGTTTCGGTATCGCTGCGCCGCTGCGGGCAGAGCACGAGGTTGAGGTCGAGCGCGTGCTTGCGTTTTCCTCCATTGGGCGGCAGCGCGCGGAACTCGGCCATGAGTTCGGGTTTGACCCCGAAGATGGCATCCCGGCCGATCGCAGGGTCCGACCGGTCGAAGATGTGGGTCGTCAGCGTCTCGAAGCCCTCCGCCGAGACGCGAAAATGGATATGGGCCGGCCGCTCAAGGCCGAGGCCAAGCGCTGACATCAATTGACCGACCGGTCCGTCCGAAGGCAGCGTGTAGCCCTTCGGCTTCACCGTCGCGAAGTGGAACCGCCCCTGCGGATCGGTACGGAAGCGTCCGCGCAGATTGAATTCCGGCTGCCTGTCGGGTTCCTGGTTCTCGTAGAGACCCTCGGCATTGGCCTGCCAGATCTCGACCGTCGCATCGCCGATCCCAGCGCCGTCGAGCGTGACGATGCGGCCGGCAACCTCCAGCGGCTCGCCCTTGTGATCGCGCGAGATGTTCGCGCCGGGCACCATCTCCGGCACATCGGCCCGGTAGAAGGGCCCAGCCAGGGTGTTTGGTGTCGCCCCGGCGGGGCGCGGGCTGTTCTGATCCTCGATCAGCGAAGACACGCCCAGGACATCGGCGAACAGCACCCATTCCTGGCGCCGCGCATCGGCGTAGTGGCCAACCTCGGTCAAAAAATCGATCGCCTGGCGGAATTCCTCGCCGGAGGGTCGCAACTCCACGATCAGCGCGTGCAAACCATCCACCGCAGCCTGCGCCGCCGCCGCCAGGCGGGACTGGCCCATTGCTGTCAGGCGCCGCGAGAATTCCTCGGCCTGCGTCGATATCGCCTTGGGGAATTCATCCCGCTTCGGGTCGTGCTGGCCGTGCATTCCGCCGGGGCCTCCCTTCCCCTTGCCAAGCGGAATAGCACGGCCCGACGCGGTGCTTGATGAGATGTGACGTCCCTTGTATAGCGTTTTGCTATGAAGCTGAACGAGCGCCATCTTATGCAGCTCGCCGCAGTGCTGGATGCAGGCGGCGTGTCGGAAGGAGCCGCCATGCTGGGCCTTACCCAGCCGGCGGTCAGCCGATCGCTGGCCATGCTGGAGGCGCGGGTGGGTGAGCCGCTCTTCCTCAAGGGCCGCCGGCCGTTGCAGGCGACACCGCTCGGCTTCCAGCTGGCGGCGCAGGGCCGCACGATCATCACCGCGTCGCGCAAGGCGTCGGATGCGGTGCAGGGCTTCATGAAAGGCACCAAGGGCGTCGTCCGTGTCGGCGGCGTGCCTTTCTTCATGGATGCGATGATCAGCCGGATGATCGGGGAATTCCAGAAGCTCGAACCGGAGGTCACCGTTCAGCAAAGCTATATGAACCTGCCCGAGATGGTCGCGGCGCTGGAGAGCAACCAGATCGACCTCGGCATCGTGCCGATCGGCGTGCTCGACCTCGGACCCGGCTTCGAATTCACCGAAATCCTGCCTGGACGCAACGTCGTGGCTTGCCGGCCCGACCATCCCCTGCTGCGAAATCGCCGCCTCAGGGCGCATGACCTGACCAGCTTTCCCTGGGTGGCGCCCCTGCCCGGCTCTCCGCTGATGTCGGACCTGCAGATGATCCTGATGAGCATCGGCATGTCGGACCTGAACATCCGCTATTCGGGGGGCTCGCTGATGAGCGTGATCAACTTCCTTGCCGAAACCGATGCGTTGGCCGTGCTGCCATTCTCCGTGGTCTTCGCACAGCGCAAGGAGAACCGGGTTACGGTGCTGCCCTATGAAATCCCGCAGCCCAGCCGCTCGCTCGGCATCCTGCGCCGGGTCAGCGGGCCACGCTCACCCGCGGCAGAGCGCTTCGCGGGCCACGTCACGACTGCCTTCGAGAATCTGAAGCACATCATCAAACGGCATGAGAACGCCGTCGTCTGGGGGCGCTGATGCATGTCGCCCAAAAGTAGCCTCTGAAGAAGAGACCGGACCTTAGGCGGCTACGCCGCCCAGATAGGCGCTGATGACCGCTTCATTGCTCGCCAGATCGCTGCCTGGTCCCTCAAGAACGATGCGCCCGGCTTTGAGCACATAGCCGTAGTCGGCGAACTTCAAGGCGACTTTGCTGTTCTGCTCCACGAGCAGGATGGTCACGCCTTCACGATTGAGGCGCTGCACGATGTTCATGACTTCCTTGATCAGTTGCGGCGCCAGGCCCATGGAAGGCTCGTCGAGCAACAGCACCTTGGGCGCGGCCATGAGGGCTCTGCCGATCGCCAGCATCTGCTGCTCACCGCCCGAGAGGTTCCTTGCATCGCCATTCTGCCGACGCGCCAGGATGGGGAAGAGCTCAAAAACGTGGTCCAGCCGTCGCCGGCGCTCGACGTCGTCGGCAAGCGTGAACGAGCCGAGGTCAAGGTTCTCCTTGATCGTCATGTCGCCGAAAATACGCCTTCCCTCCGGGACGTGGACGAGCCCGCGATGTGGCAGGCGGTGAGCAGGGACTTTGGTTATGTCCTCGCCCAGGAAGCGGACACTTCCAGAGGACGCGGCAACAAGGCCGGAAAGTGTGCGTAGCGTGGTGCTCTTGCCCGCGCCGTTCGCGCCAAGCAGGGCGACGATCTGGCCGCGTTTGACCGAAAGGCTGACGCCATGCAGGGCTTCGATGCCGTCATAGCGCGCGACGATGCGGTCCGCGGAAAGAACGATTTCGGCGTCCATCATTCCTCCGTACCGAGATAGGCTTCGATGACCCGGGGGTCTGCGCGCACCGCCTCCGGCGGCCCGTCGGCGATCTTCTGACCGTAGTCGAACACCACGATCTTCTCCGACACTTGCATGACCAGGCCCATGTCGTGCTCGATCAGCAGGACGGTGACACCGGTTTCGTCACGGATGCGGCGGATCAGGTGCACAAGGTCCATCTTCTCGCGCTCGTTAAGGCCGGCGGCAGGCTCATCCAGCAGGATAAGCTGGGGCGCCGACGCCAAGGCTCTTGCGAGTTCGAGCCGCCGTTGATCGCCATAGGAAAGACCGCCGGCCCGGCGATGCGCATGCTGCTCGATGCCGACGAAACCGAGCCAGTGCATGCCGGCAGCGCGGATCGCCTCCTCCTCGCGCCGCTGGGCCGGCAAGTGCAGGATCGCCGACACAATGCCGTGGCGGCTGCGGCAATGCTGGCCGGACATGGCGTTTTCCAGAACGGTCATTTCCTTGAACAGCCGGATGTTCTGAAACGTGCGGGCGAGCCCGAGCGCGGTGATGCGATGCGGCGGCAAACCGGTGATCGGCCGGCCGCCCAGGCTGATCGAGCCGCCCTTCGGCTTGTAGAAGCCGGTCATGCAATTGAAGAGCGACGTCTTGCCGGCGCCGTTCGGCCCGATAAGACTGTTGATGGCGCCCTTCTCGACCGAGAACGAAATGTCGTGAAGGACTTTCAGTCCTCCGAAACTGAGGCGCAGATCGCGGACTTCCAGCAAGGCCATGGTCAAACTCGCTTGTCCGGCCAGAGCCCGTTCGGCCTGAAGAGCATGATTGCCAGCAGCGCAACCGCGGTCACCAGCGGACGGTAGGTGCCCGCGCCGCGCAGCACTTCCGGAAGCAGGGCTACCAGAACGGCGCCCAGGACGACGCCGGGAATGCGGCCCATGCCACCCAGGACGACGCCGAGCAGGATGAGAAGCGATTGGTTGAAGGTAAAACTCTCCGGCGAGATGGCCGTCATCTTGGCCGCGTAGAGGCATCCGGCCACGGAAGCGATCACCGCGCCCATCATATAGGCCTGCAACTTGGCCGTGACACGGTTGATGCCGATACCGGCAGCGGCGTCCTCATCATAGCGAACATAGAACCAGGCTCGTCCCATTCGCGACCGCTCGACGCTCAGGCAGACGAAGGCGGTGAGCAGCGCGAGCACCAGGAACGCATAGTAGAAGTGCTGCACCTGCATCAGCCTGAAGCCGAAGATCTCCGGCCGCTCGATGCCGATGAGGCCGCTGGCGCCACCGGTGATGTCGAGGTTGCGGGCGATGATGCGCACGATCTCGCCGAAGCCCAGCGTCACGATCGCCAGATAATCGCTGCGCAGCCTCAAGGTCGGAGCGCCGATGATGATGCCGGCCACGCAGGCTGCAGCCATGGCGACCGGGATGGTAAGCCAGAAATTGAACCCGAATTCCGCGGTCAGGATGCCTGACGTGTAGGCGCCAACCGCGAAGAAGGCGGCGTAGCCGAGATCGAGCAGGCCCGCATAGCCGACGACAATGTTGAGGCCGAGGCACAGAACGACATAGAGCAGCGCCGTGGTTGCCACCTCCGTCACATAGGCGTTGGCGAATTGCGGCAACACCAGCGCGCAGGCGAGCGCCGCCAACCCAGGCAGCACAACGGACCAGCGTATCAGTCGCGGCTGCGCGGTGGCCGACATGCTCCTCACTTCGTCGGTCATCACACCCGCTCCACCACCGAGCGACCAAGAAGGCCGGTCGGCTTGAAAACAAGGAACAGAATCAAGGTCCCGAACACGAAGACGTCACGCCACTCCGATCCGACGAAGGGCAAGGACGAACCGAAAGCCTCAAGCAGGCCGAGCAGCAATCCGCCGAGCATGGCGCCCGGCACGCTGCCGATCCCGCCTATGACAGCGGCGGTGAAGGCCTTGAGCCCCATGATGAAGCCCATGAAGAAATGGACACTGCCATAATAGGCGCCGGCCATGACCCCGCCGCCGGCGGCGAGCGCCGAACCCATGAAGAAGGTCAAGGCGATCACCCGGTCGACATCGATGCCCATCAGGCGGCTAGCCCCCATGTCGATGGACACCGCGCGCATCGCCTTGCCGTACATGGTGCGTGAGACGAAGGCCTGCATGCCGGCCATAAGAGCGATGGAGGCGGCCACCAGCACCATCTGCGTGTAGGTGATATGAACGGTGGAAATATCGACGCCGGCAAAACCGAGGTCCGTGTTGAAGGCATAATGTCGCCCGCCTGTCAGGGCGAGTGCGGTGCCGTTCAGCACCATCGACGCACCGAGCGCCGTGATCAGGATGGAGAGGCGCGGCGCATTGCGCATCGGCCGATAGGCGAAGCGTTCGATGACAACGCCGAGCAAGCCGACGACCAGCATCGACATCAGCAGGGCACAGACCACGCCCAACCAGCCGTTGCCGACCCATATGCCGACGAAGGAAAACACGATGAGGCCGACGAAGGCGCCATTCATGTAGATGTCGCCATGGGCGAAATTCAGGAGCTTGATGACGCCGAAGACCATGCTGTAGCCAAGCGCGATCAGGGCATAGAACGAGCCGACGATAAGACCGTTCACCAGTTGCTGAATAAGCAGGTCGAGCGTCATTGATGCTCCGGGGGCAGAATTGAAAAAGTCTTGCCTGGGCGCAGCGTCGGCGCGCCAGACAATCGGCGGTGACGCCGAGGCCGCCACAAGGCCGGCCTCGGCGTCAATCTGGTTCGCCTTTATTCGACAGCCACCCACTTGCCGCCCTTGGCGATCACCGGGCGGAAGTTCGACGTCTGGAGCGTGTTCTTGTCGGTGAACTTGATTTCACCGGCAAGGCCCTTGAAGTCGCTTGCCTTGAGCGCTTCGATGATCGCTTTCTGATCCGCCGACTTGGCCCGCGTGATCGCATCGACAATCAGGTCGCCCACATCATGGGAGAGAGCCGCATAGGCGCCGGCGTCGCGGCTATAGGTCTCCTTGTACTTGGCCTTGAAGTCGGCGGCGCCGGACAAGAGGTCGACGGTCGGCGGGGACAACAGATACACGCCCTCACCGGCCGAGCCGGCGATTTCCAGATATTCCGGCGAATTGTTGCCATCGCCCAGCACAATGCCGCCCTGGAAACCGGCCTGCCGAAGCTGCTTGGTGAGCAGGGCGCCACCGGCATGGTAGGCGGTCCAGAAGACAGCGTCGGCGCCGCTTGACTTGATCTTGGTGACGACCGCGGAATAATCCTGCTCGCCGGCCGTGGTGGTCTCCTTGGCGGCAATCTCGCCGCCTGCGCTTTTGAAGGCTTCGGCGGTCAGCTTGGCCAGGTCGGACGAATAGGCATCGCCTTCGTCCACGACCGCGATTTTCTTGTAGCCGTTCTTCTTGAAGAGTTCGACGGCCGTCGTCGCCTGCATGTCGCCGGTCGAATTGGCGAGGAAGGCATTGCCCTGATTGGCGGCGACGAGCTTGGTCGAGTTCGCTCCGATGATGACGAACGGAATGCCGGCGTCACCGTAGATCTTCAATGTCGGCAAGACGGCGCCCGAGCAGTAGCCGCCGACGATGGCGGTCACGCCCTCCGAGACAAGCTTGCTGCCTGCGGTCACCGCCTGCTGCGGATCGCACGCGTCGTCGGCGGTCGTGGTGGTGATCCTGTCGCCGTTGACGCCGCCTTTTGCGTTGACGGCATCGATCGCCATCTTCACGGCATTCTCCATGTCCTGCCCTTCACTGGCCAGTTGGCCAGTCATGGGGGCCACGATGCCGATCTTGATATCGGCAGCCGCGGCCATAGTGGTCATAGCCAGCCCGGCAAGGGCGGTCGCACAAGCCAGCCTCTTGGCAAGCCTCTTGAAGGAAACAACCATTAATTCTCTCCATTTCCCCTGTTGGCGCATCCAGGCGGCGTGCCCGAAATGCATTGTTTCGCCCCTCGGTTGGCTGCGGAGCGGTTATGTTGAGCAAGATCGCCAGCCGGCCACGCGATTTCTCACCGGCAGGCTCCTGATCCGCTGATCAGTGACTGCCGCCGGAAGCCCGGGCATAGGCTCCCCGATAGCGGTTCTCCTGGATGCTCTGCATGATCTCGGCCTCGCGGGCTTCCTGCGCCCGGACAGCGGTCAACAGGGCCGCGGCACCGTCGATTGGAAATGCCACGACGCCATCCTCGTCGCCGACGACGATGTCGCCAGGACCGACGACCATGCCGCCTATGCAGACGGGAACATTGATGGCTCCCGGACCATCCTTGTACGGTCCGAGATGGATGGCCGACCGCGCGAAGCACGGAAACGGACTGCGGCCGATGGCACCGGCATCGCGGATGGCGCCGTCGATGACAATACCCGCGGCGCCGCGCGACGCCGCCACACTTGTCATGATCTCGCCGACCAGCGCGCGCCCCTCATAGCCACCGCCATCGACGACAATGACGTCGCCGGGCTGCAACAGATCGAGTGCACGATGGATGAACTGGTTGTCGCCGGGGCGGGTCCTGACCGTCAGCGCCCTCCCAGCCATGACGCCGCTCATCCGATGAAACGGCCGTAACCCGACAGCTCCGGGGACACGAGCGAGATTGTCGCTGATCAATGGCGTCGCAAGAGCGCGGAACGCGTCGATCAGTTCGCTTTCCTGTGATCCATCCGCCATCGCCTGCACTCCCCGTCGTCGGCACTTTTGTGAATATAGTATCCAATCACAATTAATTCGGTGGAGTCAACCGACCTTGCGATGGTCGGCGGAAAAAAGCCAAAGCAGCTTACGAATGGCGCGTGGCGGGCCAACCCGACCCCACGACTCCGCCCATCCGGGCTTGCAATGGCGTCGAAGTTCAAGATAGATTGGATAACATATCCATAAATGTCATGATTGTGAAAAGGGATTGGGTTGTGAAGCACGCAGGAAAAGTCGTGATCGTTACCGGGGCGGCACAAGGCCTGGGCCTTGCCTGCGCCGAGCGCTTTCATGCCGATGGCGCCAAGGTTGTGCTTGTCGACGTGCAGGCAGATCGCGGGCGCGCGCATGCCGAACGTCTTGGCGAGCGCGCCGTCTGGCTGTCCGCCGACCTTTCCGAAATCAACAGGGATATGGCCGACGGCATTATTGCCAAGGCCATGCAAAGCTTCGGCGGTGTCGACGTGCTCATCAACAATGCCGGCATCATCCATCTGGACGATTTCGTCGACTTCCCCGAGGAGGCCTTCGACCTGGTTCAGCGCGTCAATCTCAAGGCGCCCTTCCTGCTCGGGCAAGCCGCGGCAAGGGCCATGATCGCGCAGGGACGCGGCGGCTCGATCATCAACATGTCGTCGATCAACGCCATTCTGGCCATTCCCAATTCCGTCGCCTATGCCGTGTCCAAGGGTGGCATCAAGCAGCTGACGGCGGTGATGGCCGTCGGACTGATCCCGCACAACATCCGCGTCAACGCCATCGGCCCCGGCACCATCCTGACCGACATGGTCAAGAGTTCCGTCATGGCCAGCGAAGCGCAGCGCCAGACCATCCTGTCGCGCACGCCGAGCGGCCGATGTGGCGAACCTTCGGAGATCGCCAGCGTCGCATCCTTCCTGGCTAGCGACGACGCTTCCTACATTGTCGGCCAGACCATCTATCCGGATGGCGGCCGCCTGATCCTGAATTATACGGTGCCGGTGAAGGACTGACCGCCCGTGGTTGCCGGTACGCCCCACATCAGTCTTGCGGGATCAGGCGCGCTGCTGCTCGATGGCGCGCAGGGGGCTTTCAATGATGCCACCCAGGAGCTGGTCTGGGCGGTTGCGAATGCCGCGCTGACCCTCGAGGGGGTGCGCGAGGCCGTTCCCGGCATGAACAACCTGCTGGTGGTGTTTGACCCGCTCGCTACGGACGCCAAAAGCGTCGGCAGTCAACTGATGTCGCTCTGGGCCTGCACCGACGCCCACGCGGTAACCGGCACGCATCATACCATTCCCGTCAGCTATGGCGGAACTCGCGGCGAGGACCTCGCCGGCTGGGCCGCGCATTGCGGCCTGTCCGTCGACGAGACCGTCAGGCGCCACGCGGCGGCCAGCTACACCGTCGCCGCCATCGGCGCCATGCCGGGCTTTCCCTATCTGTCCGGTCTCGACCCGCGGCTCAGCTGGGCAAGGCGCAGCACGCCTCGCCTCAAAGTCGTCGAGGGCGCCGTCATCATTGGCGGCGCGCAGGCGGGTATCATGCCGATGACCGCGCCGTCCGGATGGCACATCATCGGCCATACCGACGTGAAGCTGTTCAAGGCCGAAGCGGAATTGCCCGTGCTGCTCAGGCCCGGAGACACGATCCGATTCGCAATCGCGGAGATCGAGGCATGATCGAGATCCTCACCACCGGCCTGCCGAACACGGTCCAGGATCTCGGCCGGCCCGGTCATCTGGCGCTGGGGGTCAGCCATGGTGGCGCCATGGACGCGCAGGCGCTGGCGATCGCCAATCTCATGCTGGGCAATGATCCCTCGGCTGCCGGGATCGAGGTCGCGCTGCATCCGTTCAGGCTGCGCGTGCATATCGACACCGCCGTCGCCATCACCGGTGCGGATTGCGCCGTCAGTGTCGGCGATCGGCCCTGCCCGCCCTGGTGGGCCATGACGATCCGCGCCGGCGAGACCCTTGTCCTTGAAGCACCACGCGTCGGTGCTCGCTCCTACATCGCCTTTGCCGGCGGGCTCGATCTGCCGCCCGTCATGGGGTCGCGCGCGACGGATGTGAAAGGCAATTTCGGTGGGCTCAGCGGACGCGGCCTGTCGCGCGGCGACCGGCTTGCGCTCAATCCGGCGCAATGCCTGTTTCCCAAGGGCGGGATTGGCGCGGCGCTGGAGGAGCGACGGGGCGCGGCGGACGGCATGGCCTCGGCAATCGAATTGCGGGTTCTGCCAGCCGCCGAGTTCGACGCTTTCACGCCGGAGGCCCAGGCGGCTTTCACCGACAGCGAGTGGAGCATCACCAACGACGCCAACCGGATGGGATATCGCCTTTCCGGGGCGACGCTTTCCCTCCTCTCGCCGCTGGAATTGCTTTCGCATGGCATCGTACCCGGCACCGTCCAGGTGCCGCCGTCCGGCCAGCCGATCATCCAGCTTGCCGATGCCAACACCTGCGGCGGCTATCCGAAGATCGCCACGGTGATCGAAGCCGATTTCTGGCGGCTGGCGCAAGCGCCGGTCGGGGCGCGCCTGCGTTTCTCAGCGGTCTCGATCGAAGCGTCGACGGAAGCGCATCGCGCGAACCGGCAGCAACGTCGCGACTTTGTCGCGGCCCGGAACCTCATGGCCGGCGAGCAGAGGGCTCCATGAAAATTCGCCCCTTCACGATCGAGATTGCCCAGCCTGAAATCGACGATTTGAACAAGCGCATCTCGAACTGGCGCGAGCCGGACCAGTTGCAGGGAATTGGCTGGGCGCAGGGAACGGAGCACGAGGAACTGCGGCGGCTTATGCAGCACTGGTGCACCGGCTTCGACTGGCGCAAGCAGGAAGCCGCCTGGAACATCCATCCGCACTACCAGACGGATATCGGCGGCCAAACCATCCATTTCATCCATGCGCGCGCCGCTGTTGCGACCGGCAGGACGGTCATACTCACCCATGGCTGGCCTGGCAGCGTCTTCGAATTTCACAGGCTGATCCCACTTCTGACCGACCCGCTTTCGCATGGCGGAAGACGGGAGGACGCCTTCAACGTCGTGGTCCCGTCGATTCCCGGCTATGGCTTTTCGAGCCGGCCGAGCAGACCTGGTCTCAACCTGTTCACAATTGCCGACCTTTGGGCCGAGTTGATGAGCCGTCTCGGCTACAAACGATATCTCGCCCAGGGAGGGGATCTTGGCGCCAGCGTGTCGACCTGCCTGGCGCACGCGCATCCCGACAGTCTCGCCGGGGTGCATCTGAATTTCATCCCCGGCTCATTCTCACCTCCTCACGATGCCAGCCCGGCCGGCGACTTGACGCCGGAAGAACGCACCTTCCTAAAACGGAAGGCCGGATGGGCGGATCTTGACGGCGCCTATGCTCATATCCAAGCGACGCGCCCCCAAACGCTTGCCTACGGGCTGACGGATTCGCCGGTCGGACTGGCAGCGTGGATGATCGAAAAATTCCGCGACTGGAGCGATTGCGACGGCGATCTGGCCAACGCCGCATTTGCGCGCGACGACATGCTCGCCAACATCTCGCTTTACTGGTTCACCCGGACCATCGCTTCGTCGATGCGGCTCTATTGGGAAACGCGCGCCCGGCCGCTTGCATTCGCGCCCGGCACGACGATCCATGTCCCGCTTGCGGTGGCGTTGTTTCCCAAAGAGCTGCCGATGCCGCCACGGAGCTGGGTCGGGCGCGTCTTCAAGGACATCCGCCAGTGGACAGCGATGCCGCGCGGTGGTCATTTCGCAGCCCTCGAGCAGCCCGCTTTGCTTGCACAGGATCTAAGAGCCTTTGCCGGTGGTCTGGATTTTTGACGGCACCTGCATTCGCGCAGCCAAACCCGAAGGCCAGAAATGACCAGCACCGTTCTCACCATCGATGCCCTGCATGAGCGCGTCGATGCAATTTTCCGCAAGGCCGGACTGAACCCCATCCAGGCCAGCGCCATCACAAGGGTCATCGTCGCGGCGGAACGCGATGCCTGCAAGTCACATGGTGTCTACCGGATCGATGGCGCCCTGCGGACGATCAGGGCCGGGAAGGTGAACCCGAACGCGGTGCCTGAATTGTTGCCGCAAGGCGCGCCCGCCATCGTGAAAGTGGATGCGAAGCACGGCTTCGCCAACCCAGCATTCGAACTGGGTCTGCCGGTGCTGGTCGAACGGGCACGTTCGTGCGGCATTGCCGCGCTCGCGATCAACGATGCGGTACATTTTTCCGCCCTTTGGGTGGAGGTCGAAGCTCTGACGCAGGCAGGCCTTGCCGGCCTTGCCATGTGCCCGAGCTACGCCACGGTCGCTCCGACCGGCGGCAACGGACCCTTGCTGGGCACCAATCCTTTTGCCTTTGGCTGGCCGCGCGACGGACAGCCTTATGTTTTCGACTTCGCGACCTCGGTTGCCGCGCGCGGTGAGATCGAGCTGCACCGCCGGGCCGGCAAGAAGCTGCCGGAAGGCTGGGCCATGGATTCTGACGGCAGGCCAACAACCGATCCCGAAGCCGCCCTGGCGGGCGCCATGCTTCCCTTCGGCGGTCACAAGGGCTCAGCCATCGCGACAATGATCGAGCTGCTCGCCGGGATCATGATCGGCGACCTGACCAGCCCCGAGGCACTCGATCTGCTCGGCACCACGACGCTCTATCCATCGCATGGAGAGCTGATCCTCGCTTTCTCGCCACAGGCTTTTTCCGCCGGTCGTCCCGGCAACCCGCTGGGTCGAGCTGAAACTCTGTTCGAGGCGATCCTTGGCCAGGGCGCGCGCCTGCCCTCGCAGCGGCGATTCATTGCCCGAGCAGCATCGGAGAGTGGCGGCATCAGCCTCTCGGCTCAGGAAATCGAACAGCTCGATCGATTTCTTGAAGAAGGACTCGGCGGCGTTTGAGGTGATCCGTCCGCCTCACTCAGGTTTGGTCATCAAGGGGAAAGGGAGAAAAATGCGCTGGTCAAGAACATTCACGGTCGTCGGCTGCCACGCCGAGGGAGAAGTAGGCAATGTGATCACCGGCGGCGTCATGGACGTGCCCGGCAAGACCATGTTCGAAAAGAAGGAATATCTGCAAGAGCATATGGATGACATACGCGGGCTCGTTCTCTTCGAACCGCGCGGCGCGCCCTACGTCAACGCCAACATCATCCTGCCACCCTGCGATCGCTCGGCCGACCTCGGCTATGTGATCATGGAAAGCACCGAATACCCGCCCATGTCGGGTTCGAACACCATCTGCGTCGCCACCGTGGCGCTGGAGACGGGCATGGTGCCGATGAAGGAACCCGAGACGCGGCTACGCATGGAAGCGCCGGCCGGCATGATCGAGGTGCGCTGCCTCTGCGAGAACGGCAAGGTGAAGCAGGTGGAGTTCACCAATGTGCCGGCTTTCGCCTTCCACCTCGACACGCATGTCGAAGTCGAGGGGCTCGGCACGATCACCGTCGACACCTCCTATGGCGGCATGACTTTTGCCCATGTGAATGCCCGCGCACTCGGCTTTGCCGTGAAACCCGACGAGGCTCACCAGATGTCGCTGATGGGCCAACGTATCAAGAAGGCGGTCAACGAGCAGCTCGAGGTCGTGCATCCGGAGAACGCGAAGATCCGCGACGTGTCCAACGTCATATTCGAAGGCCCGATCGAGCGCGTCGACGGGCGCGTGGAAAGCGTCAACGGCACGGTGTGTCTGCATGGCAGGCTCGACCGCTCGCCGACAGGCACCGGCACCACCGGGCGGTTGGCGGTGATGTCGGCAAAGGGGCAGATCGCCAAGGGCGAGTTGTTCCGCAACAAGTCGATCATCGGGACCCATTTCGATTCCCGCGTGATCGCCAATGCGCGCGTTGGCGATCGCGACGCTATCGTGGTCACCATCGCCGGACAGGCCTGGATCACCAGCATCGGCCAATATGGCCTCGACCCGACAGACCCTTATCCACGCGGACATCGCCTCAGCGATGTCTGGTTCTGAAACGGTGGCGGCCGTGCCCTCCGGCGCGGCCGCGTAACCGTTCCGCCGTGCTCAGGTCGTTGCTGCGAACGCCCTGACCCTGACGCCGCTCGCCTCCAGCCGTCTCCTGACGTGCGCGGCGATGGCGACGGCCGCCGGCGTGTCACTGTGGACGCAGATCGAATCGATCGGCGTCTGCAGCATCTGCCCGGAAAGCGTTTCGATGGCGCCTTGCTTGACCATCCGCACGACCCGTTCCGCCGCCTTCTCCGCATCGTGGATGACCGCGCCGTCCAGCTTGCGCGAGACAAGAAAGCCTTCCTCCGTATAGGCGCGGTCGGCAAAGATTTCGGACCTGACCGTCAGGCCCGCGTCACGTGCGATCCTGTCCTGGAAGCCGAGCGCAATGGCCAGGCAGATCAGGCGGGGATCGACGGCCTTCACCGCGCGCGTCACGGCTTCGGCGACGCCACGGTCTGTCTGGGTAAGGTTGCCCAGCGCGCCATGCGCCTTCACGTAGCGGATCGGGTGGCCGGCATAGGCGGAAAGCGCCTGCGCCGCCCCGATCTGGTAGGCGACCAGCCTTTCGATCTCATCCATGGAATGCGGGATGATGCGGCGTCCGAATCCCCACAAATCGGCGAAGCTCGGATGCGCGCCAACGGCGACGCCCTTTTCGCGCGCCATCGAGAACGTGGCTGCCATGATCTCGGGGTCGCCGGCATGAAAGCCGCAGGCGACATTGGCGGAACTGACGATGTCGAGGATCGCTGCGTCGTCGCCAAGCCTGTAGGCTCCAAAACCCTCGCCCATGTCGGAATTGATATCGACCTGCAATCCCGTCATGGCGCTTTCCTCAGTGTGGTTTCAACCATTGCCGGCGCCCTCACGCCAGCTCGTAGAGCGGCGTGCCGTAACCGACGATCGCTCCGTCCTCGACCAGCGCCGCGCCCAGAACGCCGTCTGCCGGCGCGAGCACGGCCTTCAGGCATGGGCCGACCTGCAGGACGCCGACCGTCTCGCCCTTGCGAACCGTCTGGCCAGGTTCGGCAACCGGCCGACCGGTCGTTGGATGATCGAGACGGAACACGCCGACGCCGGGCGCACGCACGCCCTTGAAGACCGTTTCAGCCTTCGGCGCTCCGGCAGCAGCCAGGGGTGCTGCCACAACAACGGCCTGCATATGCAGGCGAAGCGAAAAAGCCGGCCTCCACCAATTCGATCTCGCCTATGCCGGCGCTTGCGCACCAGGCGGTCAGCCTTTCGATCTCCTCAACCGTCATCGCCGTCTCGTCCCTGGAGCAGACCGCCTTCAATGAGATGTTCGAGATGATGGATATCGAAGCCGCCGGCGGCGAAGCCGGGCTCTTCCATCAGGATGCCGTGCAGCGGCGCATTGGTGGCGATGCCGACGGCCTCCATCTCGCCCAGCGCGCCGCTCATGCGCCGGATCGCCTCGGCCCGCGTCGCGCCATGCGCCAGCAGCTTGGCCACCAGCGAATCGTAATGCGGCGGCACCGTGTAGCCGGAGTAAAGATGCGATTCGACGCGGATTCCGGGACCACCGGGCGGCGTCCAGCGCTCGACACGACCCGGATGCGGCCGAAAGCTGTAGGGATTTTCAGCGTTGATGCGGCATTCGACAGCGTGGCCCTGAATGCGGATGTCTTCCTGGCTGAACGACAGGGGTTCGCCCCGAGCGATGCGGATCTGCTCGCGCACGATATCGATGCCGGTGACGAGCTCGGTGACGGGATGCTCCACCTGCACGCGGGTGTTCATCTCGATGAAAGAGAAGCGCCCGTCCTCGTAGAGGAACTCGAACGTGCCGGCCCCCGTATAGCCGATGGTCAGGCATGCGCGGGCACACAGCTCGCCGATCTCGGCGATCGCCTCGCGAGCGATGCCGGGCGCCGGCGCCTCCTCGATGATCTTCTGGTGGCGGCGCTGCATGGAGCAATCCCGCTCGCCGAGCCAGACCGCTGTACCGTGCTTGTCCGCCAGAATCTGGATCTCAATATGGCGCGGGTGCTCGAGGAATTTCTCCAGATAGACTTGCGGGTTGCCGAAGGCCCGGTCAGCCTCTTTCACCGCCATCGAAACGGCTTCCATCAGGGCGCGCTGCTCACGCACGATGCGCATGCCGCGCCCACCGCCGCCACCTGCCGCCTTGACGATGACCGGATAGCCGATGGCCTCGGCAATGGCGCGCACTGCCTGCTCGTCCTGCGGCAGCGCACCTTCCGAACCCGAGACGCAGGGAACGCCGGCAGCGATCATCTTGCGCTTGGCGGAGACCTTGTCGCCCATGGTGCGGATCGCCGCCGCGGACGGTCCGATAAAGATAAGGCCGGCGTTTTCGACGGCCTCGGCGAAGGCGGCGTTTTCAGAGAGGAAACCATAGCCCGGATGGATCGCGCCCGCGCCGGTGAGTTGCGCGGCGGTGATGATCTCGGCGATGTTGAGATAGCTCTCCGTCGCGGCAGCCGGTCCGATGCAGATTGCCCTGTCCGCCAGCGCGACATGGCGAAGGCTGGCATCCGCTTCCGAATGCGCCGCCACCGTCTTCAATCCGAGATCGCGGCAGGCGCGCAGGATGCGCAGCGCGATTTCACCTCGGTTGGCGATAAGGACGGTGTCGAACATCGCCGTCAGCCCAAATCTTCGAGAACGAACAGCACGTCGCCGGACTGCACGGCGGCATGGTCGTCGAAAGCGATCTGGACGATCCGCCCAGTGCGATCGGATTCCACGACATTGAAGGTCTTCATGGCTTCGAGGACGCCGACCTTCTGCCCTTCCTCAACCACATCGCCAAGCGAAGCGAGCGGCGGTTCGCCTTCGGTGCCGGAACGGTAGAACACGCCTGTCAGCGGCGCGCGGATCGAATGCCGCACGATAGGCGGAGCTGTCGAAGCCGGATTAGAGGAGACGACGGTGCCTGCGGCTGGCCCCGGCGAAGGCTGCGCCTGCGCCGCCTGCCTGGACATGCGAATGCGAACGCCGTCGCGCTCGATCTCCAGTTCGGCAATGGGCGAACGCGAGACAAATTCGATCAGCTTCTGGACGAAGTCGAGATCCATCGCCGGCCTATCGCAGCGCTTCGACAGCCTCGGCGATACGCCCGATCGCTTTTTCGATCAGGTCCATCGACGTGGCTATGGAAATGCGGAAATGCGGCGACAGGCCGTAGGCAGAGCCCTGCACCACCGCGACCCGCGCCTGATCGAGCAGGTAAAGCGAGAAGTCGTCGTCGCTGCCGATAGGCGTGCCGTCCGGGCGGCGACGGCCGATCAGGGCCGAGCAATTGGGGTAGAGATAGAAGGCGCCCTCGGGCGTCTGGCAGGTGAGGCCGGGAATGGCGCGCAGCAACTCCAGAGCGCGGTCGCGCCGGGTCTGGAATTCGAGCGCGCGCGGACGAAGAAAGTCCTGAGGGCCTTCAAGCGCTGCTATGGTCGCGGCCTGCGAGATGGATGACGGGTTCGACGTGCTTTGGCTCTGCACGGTCGCCATGGCGCGGATCAGCGGTTCCGGCCCGCCGGCATAGCCGATCCGCCAGCCTGTCATGGCATAGGCCTTCGACACGCCGTTGACTGTCAGCGTGCGGTCCTTCAGCCGCGGCTCGACGCCGGCGATGGTATGGAAGACGCGCCCGTCGAACAGGATATGCTCGTAGATGTCGTCGGTCAGAACATGAACATGCGGGTGGTCGAGCAGCACCCCGGCAAGTCCCGCAAGTTCGTCGCGGCTGTAGACGGCGCCTGTCGGGTTGGAAGGCGTGTTGAGCAGCAGCCATTTGGTGCGCCAGGTGATGGCGGCTCGCAGGGCTTGCGGCGTCAGTTTGAAGCCTTGCGCCTCCGTGCAGGGAACGACCACGGGCTTGCCTTCCCCGAGCAGGACGATGTCGGTGTAGGAAACCCAATAGGGCGCGGGGACAACCACCTCGTCACCGGGGGCCAGCGTCGCCAGCAGGGCGTTGTAGATGATCTGCTTGGCGCCACCCGCGACACTGATTTGCGAAGGCTTGTAATCGAGGCCGTTCTCGCGCCTGAATTTTCCGGCCACCGCCTTCTTCAGCGCTGCGGTGCCGTCGACCGCCGTATAGCGCGTCTCACCCCTGCGCATCGCCTCGTAGGCCGCCTCGACGATGTGCGGCGGCGTCGGAAAATCCGGCTCGCCGGCGCTCAGGTTGATGACGTCGATGCCGGCCGAGCGCATTTCGATTGCCCGCGCGGTGACCGCCATGCTGGGGCTTGGCTTGATGACGTCGAGACGGGGAGCGATGAAGCCCACGGAACAATCCTCGGTATGTCTGATATCTGCTGCAAATTGGATAATGTATTCTTATTTTCGCGTCAAACCCCTTTTTCTGCGTCGAAGACCGGGTTATGTCTCATTTTAGAGGTGGGTCGATAGAGGAAAGTATCCAATCCTTCCTCACCACGCATGACATTCGAGATAAGGAACACGACTGGAATGAGCACAAACTACGATGTGGTGATCGTCGGCGGCGGCGTTGTCGGCAGCTCGATCGCCTACTTCCTGTCCGCCAATCCGGATTTCGACGGCAGGATCGCCGTGATCGAGCGGGACCCCTATTACACGGCCTCCTCGTCTTCCTTGTCGACCAGCGCCATACGCCAGCAATTCGGCACGGCGCCGAACATCGCCATGTCAAAGTTCAGCATCGACTTCCTGCGCCAGGTAAAGACGCGGCTTGCCATTGGCGACGAGTTGGCGGACATCGGCCTGCACGAGCCCGGTTACCTCGTGCTGGCGACACCTGAGCGGGCCGACGCGCAGCGTGCCAAGAACCGCGTTCAGCGCGGCATGGGCGTCGACGCCGAACTGATCGAGCAAGCCGACCTGGCGCGACGCTTCCCATGGCTCAACACGAACGATCTCGCCCTTGGCTCGCTCGGCCTTGGCAGCGAAGGCTGGTTCGACGGCCCCGGCCTGATGCAGGCCTTCCGCCGCAAGGCACGCACGCAGGGCGTGGACTATCTTGCCGCGACCGTGACCGGACTGACCATGGCGTCTCCCGGCAAGGTTGGCGAAGTGGTGCTGGACAATAGCGAACGGCTTGCCGCCGGCACGGTGATCAACGCGGCCGGACCATGGAGCGCGGGCATTGCCAGGATGGCCGGAGCCGAACTGCCGGTTGTCCCGAGCAAGCGCTGCGTCTTCGTCTTCGAAACGCCGGCAAGGATCGAAAACTGCCCCTTCGTCTTCGACACAAGCGGCTTCTGGCTGCGACCGGAAGGTCAGCTCTTCCTGTGCGGTATTCCGCCGGTGCGCGACAACGACCCGGACGATTTTGGCCTGGATGTGGACTACGACCTGTTCGACGAATTGATCTGGCCGGCGCTGGCCCATCGTGTGCCCGGCTTCGAACAATTGCGCATGCTGCGCGCCTGGGCGGGGCTCTACGAGTACAACACCTTCGACCACAGCGGTATCATTGGCCGGCATCCCGAGATCTCGAACCTTGTCCTGGCCACCGGCTTCAGCGGCCACGGCATGATGCATGCGGCGGCGACCGGGTCGGGCGTCAGTGATCTCATTGCCTATGGCGAGTACCGCTCTGTCGACCTGTCGGCCTTCCGCTACGAACGGATCGCTGGCAACCAGCCCATCGAAGAACATGTCTACTGAAGCGAAACGGGCGACATGGCATCGCGGTGACAACGGTGCTATGCGTCCACTTCTTCAATCAAAACGGCGCCAGTCAACAACCAAGGCGGCCGCCCCAGGCTGATTCATGCTCGTACAGAAGAAAACCATCTCGACCCAGGTCGCCGATGCCATCCGGCAGAAGATCCTGATCGGCGAATACGAGGCCAACTTCCAGCTGCGGCAGGAGCATCTGGCCACCGAGTTCGGCGTCAGCCGGATTCCGGTGCGAGAGGCGCTGCATCAGCTTCATTCGGAAGGTTTTGTCACGCTGGTTTCCCACAAGGGCGCCGTCGTCACCTCCATTTCCCTGGACGAGATCCTCGAGCTCTACGAATTGCGGGCCCGGATCGAAACATGGCTGCTGGCCCTAGCCATTCCGAGGATGACGGACGGCGACCTTGCGCTGGCCCGCGAACGGGCAAAGCAGCACCAGGAGCAGGGCAAGACGGGCGAGTACTCGAACCAACTCAACTGGAACTTCCACGCCGCGCTCTACCAGCCGTCCGGCCGCAAGGCGACCATCGAATTGGTGGGACGCATCTACCAGCAGCTGGAGCGGTACACGCGCATGATGGTGACGCTCACCGAGATCCAGGCCCAGTCCGACCGCGACCACTGGCAACTCATCGACCTGTGCGAAGCCAAGGATACGCTGCGCGCCGTCGGCCTTTTGGAAATGCATATCATCACCAGCGGCAAATTCCTGGTCGACCGGCTTCAGGAACTGCGGGGCAGCTGACGGACCAGCCATTCCGGACTCGATCCGCATCGGCTTTCCCCTTCGCACGCGCAGATCATTTGCCGGGCAGATTGGTCGCCCGCGTCAGCAGGATCACGCCTGCCTTGTCGGCCGTGTCGTAATAGGTGAAGCCGGTGCGGTTTTCCCGGCGCCCGCGCATCAGCACGGCAAGTCCATCGGTTTTCGCCTTGGTTTCGGCTGCGTCCGCATCACGAACCTCGAAGCCGATGTGGAAGACGCCTTCACCCTTGCTATCGAGATGAATCCGCTGCGGTGAAGGATCGCCGTTCGGCTCGCACAGCTGCAGCTGAACGTTCGGCAAGTTGCAAATCCGGTATTGCATCGCCTTGAAACCCTCGGGACTTGGGACCTCGAGTTCTTCGTACTCGGCCAGCGGCGGGTAGGACTCCCATGGCCCGATTCCGATGGAGTCGTAATAGGCCTGCGCCTTGTCGATATCGTGCACGACGATGCAGAGATGATGCAGCTTGTCGAAATTACCCATTTTCTTACTCCCCATTCTTCTTACTCCTTGATCGGGACCGTATAGTTCAGCACCCGGCGCCCCCCGTCGGGGTAGATCGTCTCGCCGGTGATGTAGGAAGCGTCATCGCTGGCCAGGAACGCCACGACGGAGGCGATCTCGGCTGCCGTGCCGAGGCGCCCGAGCGGTGTGCGCGAAAGAACCGCGCGTCGCATTTCCTCCGAATCGATGAATGTCCCGTCCATCACCATGTCCGTGGCGATGGTGCCCGGCCCGACACCGACCACACGGATGCCGTGGGGAGCGAAGGCGACAGCCGCGGTGCTGGTGACCTGGTTCATGCCGCCCTTGGAGATCGCGTAGGTGGCGACGCGCGGGTTGGCGAGGCCCGAATTGATCGACGACATGTTGATGATGACGCCGCCTCCACCTTGCGCGATCATCTGGCGGGCGGCTGCCTGGGTGCCCATGAACGCGCCCTTCAAATTGACCGCGAGAACCCTGTCGTAATCCGCCTCGCTGATGTCGAGAAAGTCCTGGACCGGAGCGATGCCGGCATTGTTGACCATGATGTCGACACGGCCGAATTTCGCCACCGCCGCCGCAACCAGCGCATCGACCTCGTCCTTCTTGCTGACATCTGTAACGACTGCCAGGACGCGATCGGTGGTGCCGATTTCAGCGGCACATTTTTTCAGTTCCGCGGCATCGATGTCGCCGAGCAAGAGCTTCGCGCCTTCGGCCAGAAAGCGTTCCGCGCAAGCGCGTCCGATGCCGCGCGCCGCCCCGGTGATCACCGCCACCTTGCCCGCCTGTCTCATGTCCAGTTCCTTCGTCATTGTGAGCAGACCACCGTTCCGGGGAGCGGTGCGCCTGGCTCGGCCACGGATAAGGATGATTCCCTCACCGAGGCTACCCTAGCGGATCACGAAGGGATTGGCGGTCTTGCCGGCCGTGTCTATCCACACCGTCTTGGTTTGCAGATAGGAATTGATCGCCTCCTGTCCACTCTCGCGGCCGATGCCGCTCCTCTTGTAGCCGCCGAAGGGCGCCATGTAGGAGACGGCGCGGTATGAATTGATCCAGACCATCCCCGCTTCCATAGCGGCCGTGCCGCGCAGCGCCCGGCCCATGTCGCTGGTCCATATCCCCGCCGCCAGCCCGTAGGGGCTGTCATTGGCAATGGCAAAGGCCTCGTCCTCGTCGTCGAACGGAATGACCGACAGGATCGGCCCGAACACCTCTTCACGCGCGATCCGCATGGTGTTGTTCACGCCGGTGAAGATGGTGGGCTCGACGAACCAGCCCTCGGCCAGTTCACCGGACGCCGGCTTGCCGCCGCCCAACACGCAAAGCGCACCCTCGCGGCGCGCTATGCCGAGATAGGACAGCACCTTCTCACGCTGGGCTTGCGTGGTGATCGGCCCCACCTGCGTCTCTTGCAGCGCCGGATTGCCCAATCGGGCGCTGGCCGCCAGCGTTATGACGCCTTCCACGAACCGGTCGTGGATTTTGCGATGCACCAGCAGGCGTGAGCCGGCGATGCAGGTCTGGCCGCTGGCCGCGAAAATGCCTGATATGGCACCGTTGACCGCGCTCTCGATATCGGCGTCGCCGAAGACGATGTTGGCCGATTTGCCGCCGAGTTCCAGCGTGACGGTCTTGAGCTGCTCGGCAGCGGCTCGATAGACGGCGATCCCGCCGGGCTCACCGCCGGTGAAGGCGATCTTGGCGACGTCGGGATGGGAAACAAGCGGCACGCCGACATCAAGCGGCATGCCGGTGACGGTGTTGACCACGCCGGGCGGGAAGCCCGCCTGCGCGAACAGTTTCACGAACTCCAGCGTCGAGGCCGAGGCGTGTTCCGACGGTTTGATGACGACAGTGTTGCCTGCCGCCAGCAGCGGCGCGAGCTTCCATGTCAGAAGCAGAAGCGGCGAATTCCAGGGCACGATTGCTGCAATGACGCCCAGCGGCTCGTGGCGGGTGAAGGCGAACATGCCAGCCTTGTCGATCGGCAGAACCGACCCTTCGATCTTGTCGGCAAGACCGCCGAAATAGCGGAACCACTCCGGGATATAGCGCAGCTGCGCCGTCATTTCGGTGAGCAGCTTACCATTGTCGCGCGTCTCGATGGCGGCAATACGATCCGCGTTCTCGGCGATCAGGTCAGCCATCCGCACCAGCAGCTTGCCGCGCGCGGTCGGCGTGATGCCGGCCCACTCCTTCGACCGGAAAGCTGCCTTGGCGGACGCCACGGCGGCGTCCACCTGGCCTGCTCCCCCGCGCGGGATCAGCGCCCAGGGCCTACCGGTGAAGGGATCATGACTCTCGAATGTATCGGCTGTCGATTGTAGCCGACCGCCGACCGTATTCTGGAAACTGACCAGCGCCATATCGACCTCAACAGGTGGCAAAGCCCAGATGGGCGCGAAAGCGGTTCTTGACCTCGACCGCGTCGCGCGGCGGCAGCGAGCGCGGCAGGTTCTCGGCGGTGATTTTCAGCACGAAAAGGCGCGGACCGTCGGCCGGACGCCGAAGCTCTTCACAGAGCGTGTCGACCTCCTCCAGCGAACGCAACTCGGCGGCTTTCGAAAAACCGCAGGCTGCCGCGACCTTGTCGAAAGCGATGCCTCTGCCAGTATGGCTGGACTGCATGCCGGTCTCGCCGAAATGCTGGTTGTCGAGCACGATCAGGTCGAGATTTTTCGGCCGCGCCACCGAGATCGTCGCCAGAGCACCGAATGCCATCAGCTGTTCGCCATCACCGGTAATCACCATGACCCGCTTGTCGGGCTGGGCCTGGGCGAGCCCAAGGCCGATCAGCGCAGCGCCGCCCATGGCGCCCCACAGATAATAGTTGTCGTTGCGGTCGCCGGCGGCATGCACGTCGTAGCTCGGCGAGCCGAGACCGGTCACGACCAACGCGCCATCGCGGGCGTCAAGCAGCTTCTTCACCGCAAGCCGGCGGTCCATCGTCGGTAAATTCATGTCGCTCACCACTTCTTCTTGCCGAGCAGCCGCTGCCCGATCAGCACGGCAATCTGCTGGTCGGCGTCAAAAGCCATCAGGGCTGCTTGCGCCACCGTCTCCACCAGGTCGGGGCCGGTCTCGGCGCGCAGCACCCTGAGGCCGATCGCCTTCAGCGAGGCTTCCGTCGCCTGCCCCATCGGCACCTGCCACGGGTTGAACTCGGCCCATTCGCCCCGCATCGTCACCAGGACGAGCAAGGGAAAGCGCGCCTGCACGGGAAGCGACAACATGTTGATGCAATTGCCGACACCGGAGGATTGCATGAGCACGACGCTCCGCTTGCCGCCGAGCCAGGAGCCGGCGGCTATGGCGATGCCCTCCTCCTCCGTCGTCAGCACATTGGTGACGACCTCGGGATCCTCACTGAAAAGGCGGATCAATGTGGTATGGCCGGCATCCGGCACATAAGACATGTGGCTGATGCCGGCGGCCTTGAGCACGTCATACACCTGATCCGGCCACTGCTTTTCAGACGCCGCTGGGGCGGCTGCAAGCGCTGCTGCTTGCGGATGTTTTGCTTCTACGCTCGCCGTCACCTTGGACCCCCGAGAATTTGGACTGGAGCCAGGCTACCTCGGCGGTTCGATCTAATCTTCGTCTCTTTCTTGTGATCAGATATAATGATATTCGATAGCTCATGGAGTTATCGCAGCTACGCACCCTGATCCACGTCGCTGAACTCGGCAGCCTCAGCAAGGCTGCCGACCGGCTGCACATCGCGCAGCCGGCGCTCAGCCGGCAGGTGCGCATGCTGGAGGAGGAATTGGGCTTTGCCCTTTTCCTGCGCCACGGACGCGGCATGGTGCTGTCCGAGCAAGGCAAGGAGGTGCTGACGCACGCCATGCGCGTGATGGCCGAGATCGACGAGATCCGCGCCACGGCGACGCCCGCCGATGCGCCGCTGACCGGCGAAGTGGCGATCGGCCTGCCACCCACTGTTGCCGACATTATTTCGCTGCCGCTGGCTGCCGCCTTCGGCAAGGCCCATCCCAAGGCGAAACTCAGACTTGTCAGCGCCTATACAGGCTATCTGCTGGACTGGATGCATCGTGGCGAGGTCGACGTCGCGGTGCTCTACGACCCCCGCATGGCGCGTTCACTGCGCTCGCGTCCGCTGCTCCTGGAAAACCTCTTCCTGATCGGACCGCCGGACGCGGGATTTTCGACCGTGCGCGCCGTATCGTTCGCCTCGCTCGCCGGCAAGCGCCTGCTGCTGCCCAGCATCAAGCACGGACTGCGCATCATCGTCGAACGCTGCGCCACGGATGCCGGCATCACGCTCGATGTCGGCATCGAAGCGGACTCGTACTCGGCGCTGAAGGACCTAGTGCGCAACGGCCATGGCTGGACGATCCTGCCGCTCGCTCCGATCCATGCCGACGTGACCGCTGGGCTGCTCACTGCCGCGCCGCTGATCGATCCGGTGCCCGTGCGCCGCCTGATCCTTGCCTACCCG
The DNA here is from genome assembly GCA_014189435.1 of Mesorhizobium loti. NCBI lineage: Bacteria > Pseudomonadati > Pseudomonadota > Alphaproteobacteria > Hyphomicrobiales > Phyllobacteriaceae > Mesorhizobium > Mesorhizobium loti. The sequence continues at coordinate 863,508 of CP050293.1, read as the reverse complement.
GCAGACCGGCCTGCCTCGCGGCTGGCGCGGTTTGCCGGACAAGCGATAGAGGACATCGTCAAGGATCTTGTCGGGCGAGCCGTCTGGGTCGGCCAGCTTCTCGGCCCTCCACCATAAGCATTCGAATTCCGTTATATCTGCTCACGCCTACCTTGCATTGCTGACAGGACATGAAGGCGCGATAGTGAGGCCCGCAAGACGAAAGCCGGACAAACCTCATGGAATCCTATCAGGACATTCGCGATGCCGTCGCCAGGCTGTGCGCGCGCTTTCCCGGCGAATACTGGCGCGCCCTGGACAGGGACATGACCTACCCCGGTGAATTCGTCGCGGCGTTGACGGAGGCCGGCTGGCTCTCGATCCTGATCCCGGAGGCCTATGGCGGCTCGGGCCTGCCGCTTTCGGCCGCCGCTGCCGTGCTGGAGGAGATCCAGCGCGCCGGCTGCAATGGCGGCGCCTGCCATGCCCAGATGTATACGATGGGCACGCTTCTGCGCCACGGCTCGGAAGCGCAGAAGCAGCGATACCTGCCGAAGATCGCCACCGGAGAATTGCGCCTGCAGGCCTTCGGCGTCACGGAACCGAGCAGCGGCACCGACACCGGCGCTCTCAAGACCACTGCTCGCCTCGACGGCGATCATTTCGTGGTCAAGGGCCAGAAGATCTGGACAAGCCGCGCCGAGCATTCCGATCTGATGCTGCTTCTGGCGCGGACCACGCCGCTCACGGACGGCATGAAGAAGACCGACGGCCTTTCCGTCCTCATCGTCGACATGCGCGAAGCCGTCGGCAACGGCCTCACCATCCGGCCGATCCGTACCATGATGAACCATGCCACCACCGAAGTCTTCTTCGACGACCTGCGCGTGCCGGCCGAAAACCTGATCGGCGAAGAGGGCAAGGGATTCCGCTACATCCTCTCGGGCATGAACGCCGAGCGCATCCTGATATCAGCCGAATGCGTCGGCGATGCGAAATGGTTCATCGAGAAGGCAAGCACCTACGCAAAGGAGAGGCATGTGTTTGGCCGGGCGATCGGCCAGAACCAGGGCATCCAGTTTCCGATCGCAAGGGCCTACGCCAATATGCGCGCTGCTGAACTGATGGTGCGCGAGGCGCTGACCCTCTACGAGGCCGGCAAGAACCCCGGCGCTGAAGCCAACATGGCCAAGATGCTGGCAGCCGACGCTTCGAACGAGGCCGCCAATGTCTGCATCCAGACGCATGGCGGCTTCGGTTTCGCCGAAGAGTACGATGTGGAGCGCAAGTTCCGCGAGACGCGCCTCTACCAAGTCGCGCCGATCTCGACCAACCTGATCCTGTCATACCTTTCCGAGCACGTGCTTGGGCTGCCGCGTTCCTACTAGGAGTCGTCCGTGAACGTCCTCATCGTCTATGCACACCCGGAAGCAAAATCCTTCAACGGCGCCATGAAGGATCTGGCTGTGGAAACCTTGACCCGCGCAGGCCACGATGTGGTCGTCAGCGACCTCTATGCGATGGGCTTCAATCCTGTCGCAGGGCCGGGCGACATATCGGGCGAGCGCAACGATCCGGACTTCTTCAGCCTGCCGCGCGAACAGACCGCCGCCTACGAGGTCGGCGCACTGTCGGCCGACATCAACGCCGAGATCGACAAGGTGAAACGGGCGGACTTCGTGCTGTTCCAGTTCCCGGTCTGGTGGTTCGGAATGCCCGCAATGCTCAAGGGTTGGGCCGATCGTGTCTTCGCGCGCGGTTTTGCGTATCTGCCGGGCCGCAAATACGACACCGGCATGTTCAAGGGAAAGCTCGCCATGGTGGCCGCCACCACAGGCACATCGGCCGACACCTATGCGCCCGACGGCATCGATGGCGACATCCTCACAGTGCTGTGGCCGATCCACAATGGCCTGCTGCGCTATTCGGGTTTCGACGTGCTGCCGCCCTTCGTCGCCTATATGCCGGGCCGTGTCGGCGACGATGGCCGCAAGGCCTATCTGGAAACCTACCGCAAGAGGCTCGAGGACATCGACGGCACGCCCCGGCTGTTCTTCCATCCAGCGGGGGATTACGGCAAGAACGAGCGGCTGAAGCCGGGCGTGCTGGCGCGCTCGGGAGTGCAGCGCAATGTCTGACGGCGCCCGCCCGCTGGAGGGCCTGTTTGTCGTTTCCATCGAGCAGGCCGTCGCCGCTCCGCTCTGCACGGTCCGCCTTGCCGATGCCGGCGCGCGCGTCGTGAAGATCGAGCGCCCGGAAGGCGAAACCGCGCGTCATTACGATTCCACTGTTGAAGGCATGTCGGCTTACTTCGTCTGGCTCAACCGCGGCAAGGAGAGCGCGGTGCTCGACCTGAAGGCCGAGCACGACCTGGCTTTGCTGCACCGGATGGTCGCGCGCGCCGATGTTCTCGTGCAGAATCTCGCGCCGGGCGCGATCGACAGGCTCGGCCTCTCGGCCGATACAATCGCGAAAGATTTTCCTCGGCTGATCGCCATCAACATCGTCGGCTACGGACAGGACACGCCTTACGCGGCCATGCGCGCCTACGACATGTTGGTGCAGGCCGAAAGCGGCATCTGCGCCGTCACCGGCACACAGGATACGCCGAGCAAGGTCGGGGTTTCCGCCGCCGACATCGCCACCGGCATGAATGCCCATGCAGCGATCCTCGAAGCCTTGTTGGCGCGCGAGAAGACCGGACGCGGCCGCATCGTCGAGGTGGCCATGTTCGACGCCATGGCCGACTGGATGACGGTGCCGCTGCTGCACTACGAACATGCGGGCCGCGAGACGCAGAGATATGGCCTGGCGCACGCTTCGATCTACCCCTATCGACCCTATGCCTGCCGGGATGGCAGCGTGGTCGTCTCCATCCAGCAGAGCAGTGAATGGAAGCGCTTCTGCACCCTCGTGCTGCAAAGGCAGGATCTGTTCGCCGACGAACGCTTCGCCACCAATGCCTGGCGGGTTGCCAACCGCACGGCACTCGACGCCGAGATCGAACCGATCTTCGCGGCAATCGACTGCGAAGCGGCCATAGACCGTCTCAACGAGGCGCAGATCGCCTGGGGCCGGGTCAGCGCAATGCGCGACCTTCCGCACCACAAGGCGTTGCGCCGGACAGAGGTGGCGCTGCCGGACGGCAGGCGCATCGCCGTGCCGATGCCGGCAGGGCGGTCGGAGGGATTCGCAACAGTCCCCAGCGTTCCCGCCCTGGGCGCCGACACGGACCGGATCCGGTCCGAATTCGCCGCCTGATGAGGACCTGATGAGCCTGGACACAAGCACGCTGCAGCAATGGGTTGGACGCACCCACGAGGTCGAGGATGTTGTGACCCCGCGCCTGCTGGCCAGTTTTGGCGCCACGCTTGGCGACCACGCAGCGCAAACCGCCGAGGGCGCGGCGCCACCCGGCCTGCACTGGTGCCTGACGCCGGACATTGCCGCCATGCGCGAACTCGGACCTGACGGGCACCCGGCCAAAGGCGGCTTCCTGCCACCGGTGCCGCTTCCGCGCCGCATGTGGGCTGCCAGCGACGTGCGTTTCATGGCGTCGATCCGCTCCGGCGACCGCATCAGCCGCCGCTCGACATTGACCGCCATCGAGGAGAAGCATGGCCGCAGCGGCCCGCTCACCTTCGTCACGGTCCGGCACGACATTGCCAACGACGCCGGTCCGGTGATCGAGGAGGACCAGACCATCGTCTATCGCGCCGCCGAAGCTGCTGCGGTGACCCCTGCCCCGCCGGCAAGTCCAACCCCGGTCGCATCGCACGAGCTTTCGGTCGACGTCGATCCGGTACTGCTTTTTCGGTATTCGGCGCTGACGTTCAACGGGCACCGCATCCACTACGACGCGCCCTACGCCACGACCGTCGAGCACTATCCCGGGCTCGTCATCCATGGCCCGCTGCAGGCAACGCTGCTGATGAACTTCGCCACCGCCATTGTCGGCGCCGGGCCGCGCCGTTTCTCGTTCCGCGGCGTGCATCCCGCGACCGGCCCGCAGCGCCTGCTTTTGAGCGCAACATCCCGAGGCCAAGATGGCATGGCCCTCGAGGTACGGTCGGCCGACGGCCATGTGACGGTGAAGGCCACGGCGCAATGGTGAGCTTCGTCACGCCTATCGTGCCGCTCTTCGTACCCGGCTCGCGGCCGGAGCGGTTTGCCAAGGCCGACAGCAGCGGCGCGGACGCGGTCATTCTCGACCTCGAGGATGCCGTCGCCCCTGGCGACAAGGACCGCGCTCGCGAAGCAATTGTCGCCAATGCAGCAACGCTGAAATCCGCGGTCGTGGTCCGTATCAACGCCGCCGGCACACCCTGGCACCAAGCGGACATCGACGCCGTACGGCATCTCGACGGCGTCTCCGTCATGCTGCCTAAGGCCGAGCGCGCGGAAGACATTACCGATATGACCAGGCACATGGCACGCAGCGTTTGCGTCATCGCGCTGGTCGAGAGTGCTGTCGGCCTCGCCAACCTGCCGGATATATTGGCCACGCCCGGCGTCGTTGCCGTCGCCTTCGGCTCGGTCGACTTCTCGCTCGATCTCGGTTGCGCGCATGATCGGCTGATCCTGCTTGCGGCCCGCAACGAAATCATCTGGCGTTCGCGCGCGGCTGGCCGCGGCGCGCCGATCGACGGCGTGACGACCGACCTGAGCAGCCCCGAAATCGCCGAGGATGACGCACGCCACGCCATGAAGATGGGCTTCGGCGGCAAGATGGCCATCCACCCGAGGCAGATCGAGCCGATTCGCAATGGCTTTCGCCCGAGCGAAAATGACATCACATGGGCACGCGACATCATTGGTGCGGCCTCATCAGGCGAAGCCAACCAGGTGAACGGCGAGATGGTGGATCGGCCGGTCATCGAGCGCGCAAGGCAGGTCCTGCGCCGGGCCGCTTTGGTCTAAAAGGCATGCATCTAAAGCGCATGCAGAGGAGGAGCAACGGATGAGCACGGACAACGCCGATTGGCCGACCGCCAGACTTTGCGCCTTCATTGCCGAACTCGACTTCGAACGGATCCCGCCGCGCGTCGTTCATTTCGCGCAAGGACTGATGATCGACTGGCTCGGCTCGGCGCTGGCTGGCAAGGGCGCGCACCAAGTCGAGATGATCGATGGCTTCGCTCGCGCGATGGGACCGGCGGACGGCCCAAGCACCATCATCCCGACGCGGCGGCGCACCAGCCCCTATTTCGCGGCGATGGTCAATGCGGCGGCCTCCCATGTCGTGGAACAGGACGACGTTCACAACGGCTCGGTCTTTCACCCGGCCGCCGTGATCTTTCCGGCGGTTCTGGCGGTTGCCGAGGCTGAGAACAAGTCCGGTCGCGACATCCTGACAGCCTGCATCGCCGGCTATGAAGTGGGCATCCGCGTCGGAGAATTCCTCGGACGCTCGCACTACGAGATATTCCACACCACCGGCACGGCTGGCGCTGTCGCCGCGGCCGCGGCGGTCGGCAAGTTGATCGGGCTGGACGCAGCCGGCCTCAACCATGCTCTCGGCTCCGCCGGCACCCAGGCGGCAGGGCTCTGGGAATTCCTGCGCGATGCCGCCGATTCCAAGCAGCTTCATACGGCGCGAGCCGCCGCCAACGGCCTGTTTTCTGCCTATCTGGCCCGCGATGGCTTCAAGGGGGCCGCGCAGATCCTCGAAGGGAAAAAGGGCATGGCTTCAGGCATGTCCAGCGACGCCGATCCGGCCCGCCTGACGGACGGCCTCGGCAGCCGTTGGGCAACCGAGGAGACGTCCTTCAAATGGCACGCCGCCTGCCGGCACACGCATCCGGCCGCTGACGCGCTGCAGTCTCTCATGCGCCGCGAAGGGCTCGGTCCGGACGACATCGCCGACGTGGTGACCCATGTCCACCAGGGAGCCATCGACGTCCTGGGCGCGGTGGTCATTCCGCAAACCGTCCACCAGGCGAAGTTCTCCATGGGCACGGTGTTGGGCCTCATCGCCGTCCATGGCGTCGCTGACCTCGACGCGTTCGAACACCAAGCACTTGCCGACACCCGCGTCGCGCGCTTCCGCGCGAAGGTGCGGATGGAACTCGACGCCGAGGTCGACGCCCTTTATCCCAGGCAGTGGGTCGGCAAGGTGAGCGTCATAACCATTGACGGCCGCAAACTCGATGCCCGCGTCGATGAACCCAAGGGCGACCCCGGCAACACGCTTGCGAAACAGGAATTGGAAGCCAAGGCCATACGCCTTGCCGAATTTCGAGGCGGCGCCATCGCCGACGAGATGCGCCGCTGCATAGCCCGCATCTGGAGGCTCGATCAGCCCGGGAGCACGGCGGATATATTTGCAGAGCCGTAGTCCGCCACGGCGCCGAATGCTCGAGCCCGCTCAAACCATCCCATTCATATGTCATTGCCGCCGATCACCGTATGGCGCTGAGCGGCCCTTTCGACGCCGGAATTTCCTTGCTTACAGCTCCGCAGCCAATCTCATCACCTCCGCCACGGAAGCCCGCGAAATCTCGCCCACCTGCCTGGCACTCATGTCCTTCAGCATCGGCGAGAACACTTCGACCCCGACCTGGTTGAGACCACCTGTTTCAGCCAGAATGCGGACGATCTCGACATTTGGAAATTGGCCGTTGCCCGGGAATTTGCGGTCATAGCAATCGTCCTTGATCGTCACGCCGGCCGGCAGGTCCAGCGGCCCGTCATTCAGCTGCACACAGTGGATCTTGCCACCCGGTATGGCTCTGAGATCGGCAAGGTCGGATTTGCCGCGTACGAAATGCCAAGTGTCGAAGACCAACCCGCCATTGTTGGCACCGGCGCCCTGCACGATCTGCCAGGCCATTTCGAGCGTCGGCACACCCCACAGCGGAATGAACTCCAGCGAGCAGTCGAGGTCGAATCGGGCCGAAGCTTCGCAGATCGCCGCATAATCCTCGATGATCGCCTCTATCGGCATCGAGCCCAGCGGGAACGTCGCGTTGAGGCTGATCGAGCGGCAGCCAAGCTCGGCGCACAGCGAAAACACCCGTTCGCGCGGCGTGTCGACGGTGGCGATATAGGCGTCGTCCATATTGTTGGGCAGCCAGACCCGCGACCAGGTGTTGAGCGGATCGAGCCGCAGGATGCGCATGCCGGCATCGTCCGCGCGCTGACGCACCTCCTTGGCCGGAATGCCGGCCGCCATCATCTGTTCGACCTCATGGGGCATCAGCGACAAAGCATTGCAGCCGGCGATGCGGGTGGCCTCGAATTTCTCCCCCAGCGGCAGATGGGCGACGTTCGAGAACGGCATCAGCGTGCTGTTGACGGCTTCAGACATGGTCGGTTTTCCCCCATGGGTTGGCGGCCGCGATGCCGAAGTCGGTCGCCGCGATATGGTCGGAGACGCGCAGCGCCTGGGCGGCGATGGTCAGCGCCGGATTGACCGCCGCCGAGGATGGAAAGAACGAGGCATCGACGACGAACAGGTTCTTGTGGTCGAACGTCCGGCAATAGGGGTCGAGTGCGGCCTTGGCCGGATCGCTGCCGAAGCGCACGGTGCCGCACTGATGCGATGTCGTCGCCACCGGCATCAGCTTGGTCAGGGTCAACGGCAGTCCGGCGCGGCGCATGGCGCGGGCGGCGCGCCTGGTCAGTTCGGTGTGGGCGCGCAGATTGTTGCGGCGTACGTCCATCTTGATCGTGCCGCCGGAGATCGACACCCGGTTGCGCGGATCGGGAAGGTCCTCCGACATGATCCACCAGTCATAGCTGCGGTCCGACAGCATCCTGTTGACCAGCTTCGGCACCAGCGGATTGGCAGCCGTCATCATGCCCGGCTTCAGCTTGCCGAGCGACATGATGCAGCCCATCGGATAGCGGAAATCATCATCGCCGAAATAGAAATCATTGATGGTCACGGTCTTCTGGAAAACGGTCGGGTTGCGGCGTGCCGAGATCGCCATCATCGCCGTGTTGTTGTGCGCCATATAGTGCCGGCCGACGACGTCCGAGCTATTGGCGGCACCGCGCGGCGCCTGGTCGGTGGCCGAGCGCAGCAGGATGGCGGCCGAATTGATGGCGCTGGCAGCCAGCACATAGATGGCGGCGGTCAGCACCTCGATGCGACCGCCCTGCTCGACCTCTATGCCAGTCACCTCGCTGCCGTCCGGTGACAGCAGCACCCGCCTGGCGACAGTCCCGGTGCGCAAGCTCACCCGGCCGCTCGCCAGCGCCGGGGCTACGACGCTGCGCTCCGCATCGGCCTTGGCGCCGATCTTGCACGGGTAGCCGTCGCAGGTGCCGCAGCGCACGCAATTGCCCCGAGGCGGCATGTGGATGGCCGCCTGCTGCGGAAACGGATGCAGCCCTTGCCCGCGTAACCGGGCGCAAAGCGCTTCCATCGGCGGATCGGAACGCACGCCGGGGTAAGGAAACGGGTTGGCGCGCGGCGCCTCTGTCGGGTCGATGCCTTCGGTGCCCATCGTGTGAAAGAGACGCTCGGCCTCGTCGTACCAGGGTTCGAGATCGGCATAGGAGATCGGCCATGCCGGCGACAGGCCGCCATGATGTTCGAGATCGCCAAAATCCCGTTCCCGGAAGCGGATCATGGTGCAGCCGAAGAATTTTGTGGCGCCGCCGACATTGTAGAAGACGGACGGATGGAACGGCCTGTCGTCGCCATCGAGCCAGGTTTCGCGGGCCGTGTATTTGCGGTCGATATAGACCGCTTGCGGGCTCCAGTTGTCGGCCTCCTTCGGCAGATAGTCGCCGCGCTCCAGCATCAGCACCGACAGGCCTTGTCCGGCAAGCCGAAGTGCCGTGGTGCCGCCACCGACGCCGCTGCCGACGATGATGACATCCGGTCTGGAAATCGCGTTCATGGACGGTCCAATCTGTTGCCGCGCGGGGCGGCTAGCGCGCGCCCCGCGTGTCTGCTTTGCCGGGCTGACCCTACTGGCGCAGGCGCGTCCAGATCAGGTCGTATTTCTTCGCCGCCTCTTCCGAGCACACAGGGCTGACGACCTTCTTGTAGTCCGTGGGCACCTGCGCTTCCGGCGCGGTGGCGATCTCCTTGGGCAGCATCGGTTCGGTGCCGACGACGCCAGTGGGATAGCCGACATCCTTCTGCTGCAGCGCCGCGTTGGCGGGATCCATCAGAAAAGAGATGAACTTCTTGGCGAGATCCGGCCGGGCAGCCGAAGTCGGCACCACCAGATTGTCGATCCAGGCGACGCCGCCCTCCTTGGCGAAAACAAACTTGAGCGAGGGTTTCTGCATCCGCCCCTGCAGGGCTTCGCCATTGGCGACCTGCGATATGGCTGTCTCACCCGACACCAGCCGGCCCATGATGCCGGCCGAGTCGTAGATCTTCACGAACGGCTTCTGCGCCTGCAGCAGCGCGTCGACCTTCTTCAGCTTTTCCGGATCTGTCGTGCAGGGTTCGATGTCCAGATAGCGCATGGCGAGTGCAATCACCTCGGTCGGCGCCGAGAACATGCCGACCTTGCCCTGCAATTCGGCGGGCGGGTTGAACAGCAGCGACAGGCTGTCGGTCGGCCCCTTGTAGAGATCGGTATCAACCGCATAGGAGGTCACGCCCCAGAAATACGGGATCGAATAGACATTGCCCGGGTCCCAGGTGGTTTTCTTCCACTGCGCATCAAGATGATCGTAGTTGGGCAGTTCGGAAATGTTCACCGGCTGGATCAGTTTCTCGGCAATCATCAGCGGCACGAAATCCGTCGAGGCGACGGTGATGTCGTAGCCGCTGGAGCCGCCGCGCAATTTGGCCAACAGCGTCTCGTTGTTGTCGAACGTATCCAGCGAAACAGCGACGCCGGTGTCCTTGGTGAACTTGTCGAGCATCGCCTGCGAGATATAGCCGGTCCAGTTGTAGATATGCAGCGTGTCCGCCGCCATGGCGGAACTGCCGAACAGGCTGGCGAGCGCGAGTGCGATCACCCCGCTGCGCATCAGTTTCAATACAGCTGTCATTGTCATTCCCCTTCGGTTTCTCGTGTTGAAAGTCTGCTGTTCAGCTTTTGCGTTTCGTCATGCCCTGCATGCGCAGGGCGACGAGAACGATCACCACGGACGACGCCAGAAGCAGCGTCGACACCGCATTGATCTCTGGCGACACACCCAGACGGAGCATTCCGTAGATGTAGACGGGCAGAGTGGTCTGGCCGGCATCCGCCAGCAGCATGCTGATCAGGAAGTCGTCCAGCGACGAGGCGAAGGCCAGCATGGCGCCGGACAGGATCGCCGGCAAAAGCAGCGGCAAGGTCACGCGGCGGAACACCTGCCATTCGTTGGAATAGAGGTCACGCGCCGCATCCTCGACCGCCGAGCCCATATCGGTCAGCCGCGCCTGGATGGGCAGATAGGCGAAGGGCACGCAGAACACTGTGTGGGCGATGATCAGATTGCCAAGGCCGAGTTTCAGGCCGATGCCGGAAAAGAACACCAGCGTCGCCACCGCCACCACGATCTCCGGCACCACCAGCGGCATCAGGATCAGGCCGAGCGTGATCTGGCCGCCGCCGCCTGCCCTGGCATGGCGCAGGCCAAGGGCCGCGGTAACCGCAAGCATTGTCGACAGGATCATGGCTGCGACAGCGACGATCAGGCTGTTCGACAGGGCGATGCCGATATCGCGGTTGTGGAAGACCTTGGCATACCAGTCGAGGCTAAAACCTTCCCAGAGCGTCGCCTGGCGACCGGCGTTGAAGCTGTAGACGATGATCACCAGAAGCGGCGCGTAGAGGAACAGATACACCACCCAGGACAGCGTCGAGAGCCCCGGTGTCGCCTTCCAGTCGAATGGCTTGCTGCTCATCGTGCCGGCACCTTGTTGAAGCTCTTGCGCACGACCACGAACAGCACCGCCAGGATGGCGACCGAGACGACGGTGGCAAGCGCGGCACCGAACGGCCAGTTGCGCGAGGAGGTGAACTGAAGCTGGATCAGGCTGCCGATCATCAGCCGGCGGCCCCCGCCGAGCAGGTCGGGGGCAAGGAAGCTGCCCAGCGCTGGAGCGAACACCAGCAGGCTACCGGCGATCGCACCGGGCATTGCCAGCGGCCAGACGATGCGCCGGAACGTGCTCAAGCGGTCGGCATAGAGATCGTGCGAGGCCTCGATCACGTCGCCATTGACGCGTTCGAGCACGGCATAGATCGGCAGCACCATGAACGGCAGATAGGTGTAGATCATGCCCAGAAGGATGGCGAAGTCGTTGTAGAGGAAGTGGCCGCCGACAAGGCCGAGCCGGCGCAGCCCGCTATTGAGCAGCCCCTCGTCGCGCAGGATCAGCACCCAGCAATAGGTACGGATCAGCGTGTTGATCCAGAATGGCAGCGTGATCAGCAGCAGCAGCCGGGCCCGTTTTGCCGGCGGACTGCAGGCCATGTACCAGGCCAGCGGCAGGCCGATGGCGAGGCTCGCCACCACCGTCAGCGCGGCCAGCAGCACAGAGCGCCACAGGATCGCGAGATAGCCGGTGGAGAATACCAGATTGCCGTCGAAATCCTCCTGGAACAGCAGCTGGCGGTAGGCGAGCGCGGTGAACGGCATGCGCACGCCGCCATAAGCGCCGTTGGTCATGAAGGAATAGACGACCGCCAGCACCATCGGCGCCAGCATGAACAGCACCATGGTCACCAGGACCGGCGAACGCAACAGGATGGTGGTCAACCGGGCGTTCATTCGCTGAGCAGCCACTCGCTGGAGTGATCCCAGGCAAAGTCGGCGCGGTCGCCGACAGCCAGGCCCGATACCGCGCCGCGCACCCGCGCCTTGATCGGCACATCGCCGGCGCAGCGCGCCTCGATCAGGGTGTCGGCGCCAAGGAAGGTCAACGCGGTGACGATCGCCTCGACGCTGCGCCTTGTCGTGGCCGGGCGCGAGCGCACCGAGATCTGCTCGGTGCGGATCGAGATCGTATGGCCGTCGGCCAGTCCGACAAGGCCGGCCGGGATCAGGTTCGCCTCGCCGATGAAGTCGGCGACAAAACAGGTTTTCGGGCGCGCATAGATCTCCTCGGGCGTCCCCACCTGCAGCACCTTGCCCTTGTTCATCACCGCGATGCGGTCCGACAGCGCCAGCGCCTCCTCCTGGTCATGGGTGACCATGACGAAGGTCAGCGACGTCTCCCTCTGCAGCCGCTTCAACTCGCTCTGCATCGCCTTGCGCAGCTTGAGGTCGAGCGCCGACAGCGGCTCGTCGAGCAGCAGCACACGCGGACGCGGCGCCAATGCCCGCGCCAGCGCGATGCGCTGCTGCTGGCCGCCGGACATCTGTGTGGTGCGGCGGTCGGCGAAGGCCGGCATCTGCACGAGCTCGAGCACCTCGTCGACGCGGCGCTTGATGTCGGCCGGCTTCCAGCGCAACATTTCCAGCCCGTATGCAATGTTCTGGCGCACGTTGAGATGCGGAAACAGCGCATAGCTCTGGAACATTGTGTTGACCGGCCGCTTGAACGGCGGTTCGTGGCCGATGTCGCGGCCATCGAGCAGGATACGCCCCTCGGTCGGATGCTCGAAACCGGCGATGATCCGCAGCAGTGTCGTCTTTCCACAACCCGACGGGCCGAGCAGCGTGAAGAACTCGTTGTCGGAGATCTCGAATCTGGCGTCGTCCAGCGCGGTGATTTGCCCCTCGCCGAACCCGAAGCGCTTGCCGACATGGTCGATGCCGAGCAGCACCGCGCCCCCGGCCTGTGGGCCGGCGGCTGGCTGCGATCCTGTCCTGGTCTGATCCGGCCTGGTCTGATCCGGGCTTGCGACGTTCACTGTGAGATGTCCCCTGTAGCTGGCCGATTTGTTGGTGTGCGCATGCACTGCTAACCTCTGCGGGCCATTTAGACGAAACGCCGATATGCGAAAACCTGCATGTCCGGAATTCAGTCGTGAAATCATCGAGTTACTCGACCCTTCCGTCAATTTCGCGAATCCGGTTTTTTGTTCTCACCATGACGCATTGTGTGCGTCAGTATGCTTCAAACGCAGAGACACCTTTCAGGACGACATCACCCGCCGCTAGTTGCCACCAAGACCGCGTTGGCGTGCGACATCGTCAATCGCTTGCGCCATCGCACGGGTGCACTCGGCCAGGTCCTCGCGCGTGGCGATCAGAGCCGGCGCGATCTCGATTGCGGTGCCGATCGGGCCGACGATGACGCCGAGTTCGCGCGCGCGCCTGGCGATCGCCACCACCGTGTCATCGGTGAAGGCGGCCCGGCTCGCCTTGTCGGCGGTGAAGTCGATTGCCTGCCAGAAACCGCGGCCGCGTATGTCGCCGACGATTGGGTGATCGCCAAAGGCGTCCTTCATCGCCTGCTGCCATTGATGGCCGAGCACGTCGGAAGTTTCGACAAGGCGCTCACGCTCCATGATCTCGATCACCTTGAGCGAGGCGGCGCAGCAGATGGCGTGGCCGGCATAGGTGTGGACATGACGGAAATGGCTGATGCCGTCGGCGATCTCGTCGCGGGTCATGACGGCGCCGATCGGCGCGTAGCCCGCGCCCATCGACTTGGCCATGTTGAGGATGTCGGGCTCGATGCCGAGCTGTTCGGTGGCGAACCAGGTGCCAGTGCGCCCGAAGCCGGTGATGACCTCGTCCATGATCAGCAGGATACCGTATTTGTCACACAGCGCGCGCACCTTCTTCCAATAGCTCGGCATCGGGATCTGCACGCCGTTGGCCTGCTGGAACGGCTCACCGATAAAGGCGGCGACCAGTTCGGGGTCCTCGAGCAGGATCTGACGCTCGAGATGAGCGACGCAGACGTCTGAATAGGTCTCCTCGTCGAGCCCATAGGGGTTGCGGTAACGCATCGGGTTGGCGACGAAACTATGGCCCGGCACGCGCGGATCGGGCACGTCGCGCACCGCCAGCCAGTCGGTGCAGGACAGCGCGCCCATGGTCGCGCCATGATAGGCGCTCCAGCGCGAGATGACCTTGAAGGCGCGCGGCTTGCGGCCGCTCTGCTGCAGATATTGCTTGGCGATCTTCAGCGCGGTTTCCGTCGCTTCAGAGCCGCCGGAGGTGAACGTCACCCGGTTCAGCCGGCCAGGCGTGATCTCGGTGAGCTTTTCCGCCAGCCGGGCGGCCGCCGCGTTGGTGTTCCGACCGGCGCCGGAATAATGCATGGTGATGGCCTGGTCGTACATCGCCTGCGCGATCTCGCGATTGCCATAGCCGAGTGAGCCCGCGCGCGTTGTGGCGCTCATCATGTCGAGCATCGTCGTGCCATGCTGGTCGGTGACCCGTACGCCGCTGCCAGACATCAGGATGCTCGGGCCATATGCTTGCATGTCCTCACGCGGCACCAGCGGGAAGATCAGGTGCTTGGCGGCAGCCTCGGCATCCCCGGCGGAATTTCTCAGCATCTGCGTGGTCATGGCCCTGCCTTCCAGCTTGACTTCGGTCTCGATGCCGGAACGATAGGAGACTGGTGATCGTCCGAAAATCGCCAGAAACAGACAAAGTGAGGATACCAGTTTGGGCGAGCCGATCCGCGATATCGCCATCGACCCAACCGGGTTCGAACAGCATGACCAGGTTCCGATCTTCCAGCAGCTCTATCGCCGGATCCGCGACCAGATCACGGCCGGTGTGCTGAGAAGCGGCGCGCGGCTGCCTTCCACACGGGCGCTGGCTGCCGATCTCGGCCTGTCGCGCACCACCACCATCGCCGCCTTCGAGCAGCTGGAGACGGAAGGCTATATCGAGACCCGCAAGGGTGCGCGCGCCAGGGTGCTGCCGCTGCCTTCCGCCGGTGGCGGACGCGACGCCGAACCGTTGCCACGGCTTCAGGACAGTCTTTCGCGACGCGGCCAGGCGCTGGTGACCTTGCGCCATGAAACCGGTTTTCCAGGCAGCCACTTCCTGCAGCCCGGCCTGCCTGACGCAGGGTCATTTCCCTTCACCATCTGGCGCCGCCTGCTGTCAAAGCATATGCGCCACACTGCCGGCGAAACCTTCGGCTACCACAGCTATGGCGGCCATCAGGGGCTGCGCGAGGTGATCGCCCAGTACATGCAGTCGTCGCGCGGCGTGAAATGCCAGCCGGACCAGATCATGGTGACCGGCGGCGCGCAGAGCGCCTTCACGCTGCTGGCGCATCTGCTGATCGATGCCGGCGATCCTGTCATGATCGAGGAGCCGGGCTATACCGGTGCGCACGGCGCCTTCGGCGCGGCGGGCGCGCGCATCGCGCCGCTTGATGTGAATGGACGCAACTGGAACCTCAACACGATCGCCGCGCTGCGGCCGAAGCTGATCTACCTGACCCCGTCCTGCCAGTTCCCACTCGGCTCGACCATGCGCATCGAACAGCGTTTGCGGTTGCTGCAGCTCGCCGCCGAAACCGGCGCCTGGGTGATAGAGGATGATTTCGACAGCGAGTTCCGCTTCAGCGGCAACCGCGTGCCCACGTTGCAGTCACAGGATGCCGATCATCGCACCATCTATGTCGGCTCGTTCGCCAAGACGATGCTGCCCGACCTGAGGCTGGGTTTCATCATCTTTCCCGGCGAAGTGGTGCGACCGGTGCGCAAGGCGAACTTCCTGATGGGTACGGCGGCCCCGCTGGCCACCCAGGCTGCCCTTGCCGACTTCATCCGCAACGGCGACTTCGCCCGCCACACCAGGCGCATGAAGCGCCTGTACGCGGCCAGGCGGGTACTCTTGTCCGGACATGCCCAAGCGCTGTTCGGCGACGTGATGGAACAGCTCGATGAAGGCAACGGCCTGCAGACGACGTGGCGTTTTCGCACCCCGGTCAACGATGTCGCCATCGTCGAAAACGCGCTCGGAGCCGGCATCAACGTCACGCCCCTGTCAGCGCATTATATCCACGGCGCCCCAGAGCACGGCCTGATGATCGGTTATGCGGCGACCGAAGACAAACAGATCCCGCGCGCCTTGCACAAGCTCAACCAGGTGATCCGCAGCCATCTCGGGTGAGGTGAACGACTGGCCTAGCGCAGCATCCGCTTCAGCACATTCCGCGTCAGCGTCGAGACGGTGTTGTCATAGCCATTGTGCGAGAGTGCGCTGAACCACTGCATCGAGCCGACCGAGAAGACGAGGCCGCCTGCGGCGGTTTCGAAACAGACGATGTCGGACCGCACCTGCGGATCGCCGGCAAGCGTCGAGGCTTCGTTCACCTGGCGGCGCTCGTCGATGACCAGCTGGTAATCGGTCGAAAACCCGGTTGCCGTCGCCAGCACCAGCGCATGCGCCGGTGTTCCAAGTGCGGCGTCGGCACGGTCCACCTCGTCACCGGCGGCACCGGTGCCGAGCCCCAGCGTTTCGAAATCGCCGATCGCCTCGCCCTCACAGATGCCGGAGAGCAGTTCCGCCGCCAGCCGATGGCCGCCGTCGCCTGTCTGCCGGTAGGGACGTGGCAAGCCGCAATCGTCGCGCGAGGTCCACCCTTGCGCGGTGAAGCCGACGCCGACCAGGCGCTGCGGCGCGCGGCCGCGAAACCGCCACAGGCCGCCGGGCTCACCGGTCAGCGCGTGATGGCCTTCGCCGGGATTGGACGACCAGGGCCTCGTCCCGTTGGGCCGCCGCACCTCGATCATGCCGCCATCCTCGGCCAGCGAGGTGACGCCGTAGAAGCCGTTGCCGCCGAGATACGCAAGACTGCCGCCGGCGCCGAGATAGGCTTCCAGCGCATCGAGCATCTGGCCGGAGACATATTCCGGATGCGAGCCGGTCATCACCGCCTTGTAGCGCGACAGCAGCGCAGCACCTTCGCGGTGCAATTCGTGGTCGGTGATGATGTCGACCGGCTGGCCGGTCGCGCTCAACCAGTCCACCGCATAGAGATCGGCGCAGAGATGCCGGCCGAAATGCTCGCCGGCCACCGACTTCAGCAGGCCGCGTCCGGGCCGGAAAGTCTTGATCGGGTGGTGCTGCGAGGCAAGCGGCACCCCTGCCCCGTCGACATAGCGGTCGTAGAGACAGTTCAGCCCGTATTCGCCCCACATCTCATTGCCATAAGCGAGGTAGGTGAAAGTCGGCACCAGCAGCGCCAGCGGCGCCGTTGCAACCTCCTTCGGCGGGCAGACGAGAAACGGCAGGTCGTCGGTCTCGTCGCCGGCCGTCAGCCGGGCCGAATAGACGCCGCTCGGCAGATCGTCCGGCACGGTGAAGACAAAGCTCGGCCGCCAACCGACATCCGACAGACTGTCCTCGTGGAAATGGATCGCCGAATAGCCGCGCGGATCGATCCGCGGGTCATCCGTCTCGCCGGTCCAGTGCGGTCCGGTCATGGCGCGCACCGGCGACTGATGTGTGGCGCCGTCCAACCCCAGCCCACCGACGTCGTGGACGATCATACCGCTGCTGCCGACACTGAAATCCCAGGCGGCGATGCAGGGCCGTGGCAGGGCACCGAAATTAATGCCCCACGCGAGGTCGCCAAGCTCGGCGTCGTCAAGGCATTTGCCGAAGATGCAGGGATCGGCGATCAGCCCGTTGTAAAAGCCGCCGCGCCGTCCGCCGTGCAGCGACGCGGCAATTAGCAGTGGCGCGTCAGAGCTTGCGGCGTGCGGCAAATGCCCTGACCCACCGAAATCGCTCACAAGCGACTGATCGCGCGCGGACAAACCGGCCGAGAGCCGGGCCGATCCGGTAGCAGCTTCGTAACGCGCGGCAACCCAGTGCCAGCGCTGCTCCAGTATCGGCGATATCCCTTCGATGCGCACCGCGCCGATGCGCAGGAATAGCTTGCCGGTGTCGGTCAGGCCAAACCCATAGCCGGCATCGCCAGGCCCTTCCTTGGACAGGATCAATTGCTCGCCGGCGGCCAGTCGCGTTGGGCGAATCCAGGCGAACAGAGTGAAGTCGCCAGCCAGCCGCAGTTTCGCATGATCGGCAACCAGGGCGAAGGAGCCTGGAGCAAGCTTCTGCTCGACACCGGGATACTCGCCATCCGCTGCGGTCCCGACGACAAGTTCGCGGCGGCCTGGGCCACGCGGGTCGGTGTCGCCATTCAGCAGCCGCACGATCTCGGCCTTGAACAACGGCGCGTTGGTGCTGACCATGAAGGACAGCGTCTCGCCCGGACGGGCACTGAGGCGATCGGTGTAGCCAGTCAGCATCGTCTTGTTGTCGCTCCCTCGTGCCGCTTCACCTACCCCACGGTGCCGCCGTAGGGAACATTCCTGCCGCCATAGCGCCGCAGCCGCACATTGGCCTGCTCGGCGTGCCCTGCAAATCCTTCCATGATGCAGAGGCGCGAGCAATACTCGCCGACCAGAACCGATGCCTCGTCGGTCAGCACCCGCTGGTAGGTGCAGGTCTTGAGGAACTTGCCGACCCACAACCCGCCCGTATAACGCGCCGCTCGCTTGGTCGGCAGCGTGTGGTTGGTGCCGATCACCTTGTCGCCATAGGCGACGGTGGTGCGCGCGCCGAGGAACATCGCGCCATAGTTCTTCATCCTGTCGAGGAAATAGTCAGGGTCGGCGGTCATCACCTGGACATGTTCGGAGGCGATACGGTCGGCTTCCGACACCATCTCGTCGAGCGTGTCGCAGACGATGACCTCGCCATAGTCTTCCCAGGCCTTGCGGGCGATGGTTGCGGTCGGCAGGATTTTCAGCAACCGCTCGATCTCGGCAAGCGTGTCTCTGGCGAGCTTCTCCGAATTGGTCACAAGCACGGCGGGAGAATTGACGCCATGCTCGGCCTGGCCGAGCAGGTCGGTGGCGCACAACTCGCCATCGACCGTGTCGTCGGCGATGACGAGCGTCTCCGTCGGCCCGGCGAAAAGATCAATGCCGACACGGCCGAACAGCAGCCGCTTGGCCTCGGCCACATAGGCATTGCCCGGACCGGCCAGCATATCGACCGGCTGAATGGTCTCGGTGCCGAAAGCCATCGCCGCGATCGCCTGTACGCCGCCCAGGCAATAGATCTCATCGGCGCCGGCCAGGTGTTGGGCGGCGACGATCAGCGGCGCGATCTCGCCGGCAAAGGGTGGCGCACAGGTGACGACGCGGTCGCAGCCGGCAACCTTGGCGGTCAGCACCGACATGTGTGCCGAGGCAAGCAGCGGATATTTGCCGCCCGGCACGTAGCAGCCGACATTTGCGACCGGTATGTTCTTGTGGCCGAGCACGACACCGGGCAAGGTCTCGACCTCGATATCCCTGAGCGCGTCCTTCTGCGCCTGGGCAAAGCCGCGAACCTGCTCCTGCGCGAATTCGATGTCGGCGCGCTGACGGCTGGTGAGGCTGTCGACGCAGCGCCTGATCTCAGCATCGGTCAACCGGTAGGACTGGCGGTCGAGCCCGTCGAATTTGACCGACAGCGCCCGCACCGCCGCATCGCCGCCACGCTCGACCTCCGCCAGCAGGGCTTCGACCGTCCTGGTCACGGCGGCAGCCTGCGCGGTCTCGCCTTCAAGCAGCGCCGACTTCAAATGTCTGATCATGGCAATGGCCTTTCTGGCAGGCAAAGTTCGGCCATCGCCGCGACAGGCACGACGCTGCAACCGGTCAATTTCTATGGATGAGGGGCGGCTTCGCTGCCCGCTCGTGCTGTCCTAAAGGTGTTGTTCGAGCGCGCGGCCTTCGGCGTAGGCCTCCTGCTCCTTGTCGTAATATTCGGGTGACGGGAAATCCCACCAGCCGGTGACGAACGGCCCCGCAGCATCGCGCGAGGTCGTCACCTCGACCAGTGCCGGGGCGCCGCAGTCGAGCGCTGCCTTGAGCGTCTTTTCCAGATCGGCCGAGTCCTCGACCTTCCAGGATTCCATGCCGAAGTTTTTTGCCACCTCGGAAATGTTTGCGGTGTAGGGCTCGCCATTGCCCTTGTGGTAATTGAACTCGCTGGCGACATGGCGGCCCATGAACTTGCGCTGGCCGCCGCGGATCGACATGTAGCCGCGATTGTTCTGCACCAGGAACACGGCCGGTATCCCGTTCATCACCGCGGTGCCCATTTCGGGCAGCGACATCATGAAATCGCCGTCGCCGACGACCGCCACCACCTGGCGGCCCGGCATGGCGAGCTTGGCACCGAGAGCGGCCGGCACCGCCCAGCCCATTGGCGAGAACGATCCCGAGGTCAGATGGGTGCGCGGCTCGTAGACCGGGAACGTCTGCTTGACCGCGCCCTGCGTGTTGCCCGAGCCGGCCACGATGATGCCGTTGCGGTCCATCACCTTGCGCAGCGCGCCGAGCGGCCGCTGCGAAGTGAACGGGCTTTCATGCGAGTCGCGGCGCGGCGCCAGCATCGCTTCCCACTCGGCCTTGGCCGCGTGGATATCGGCGAGATAACGGTCGCGGCGGTTCATCGCCCTGGCTGATTGCTGGTCGGATATCGCCGAAAGGATCGCTTCCAGCGTGACGCGGGCGTCCGCAACGATACCGACCTCGGTGGCGTAGTTCTTGCCGATCTCGTGGTGGTCGAGATCGATATGGATCAGCTTGCCCGGTGGGATCGAGATCGAGGCGCCCTTGCGGTAGCTCGATGCCGACCAGTCGGTGAAGCGGCAGCCGACCGACATGACGACATCGGCGCTGGCGGTGATGGCGTTGCCGCAGGAGGTGCCGGTCTGGCCGATGGCGCCGATCGACAGTGGATGGTCTTCCGAGATCGCGCCCTTGCCATTCCACGTCGTCGAGACGGCGGCGCCGATCTTTTCAGCCAGCGCGGTGAGCGCCTGGGAAGCGTTGGCGCTGATGGCGCCGCCGCCAGCGAGGATCACTGGCCGTTCGGCCGACAGCAGGAGCGCTGCCGCTTTCTCGACGGCGATCGGATCGGGATAGGCGACGCCGAGCGCCATGCGTTGCGCCAGCGGGTGGATGGTGACGTCGGCCGCCTCGGTCTGGATGTCCATCGGCACTTCGACATGCACTGGACCCGGACGGCCCGACAGCATGGTGTTGAAGGCGCGGTGCATGATGAAAGGCAGCTCGTCGACACGGCCCGCCTTGTAGGCCCGCTTGGTCACCTGCTCGGTGATGCGCGGAAAGGCGTTCTCCTGCTGGCGCTCCAGCTCCTGCATGACGCCATGGCCCTTCATGTGCGTCGCCGGGCCGCCCGAGACGTAGAAGGCCGGAATAGAATCCGTGTAGCAGGTGGCGAGCCCTATGATGGTGTTGGTGGCGCCAGGTCCGATCGAGGTCGAGCACGCCATCGGCTTGCCGCTGGCGCGGAAATAGCCGTCGGCCATATGCACGGCGCTCTGCTCATGCATGACCTGGATGAAGGGGATGTGCGAGCCTTCGGCCAGGAAGGCATCGAACAGCGACCAGATGCCGTGCCCGGGCACGCCGGCGACATATTCGATCCCATAGTCCTTCAGCGCCTTGGCCACGATCTGGCCGCCCGTCAATCTCATGTGGCTCGTCCCTCTCTTGTTTCTTGCCCGGCAAGGCTCGCGAACCCGGCGAATTCCTTACCGTGATGCCGTTCCCAATCAGCATCCAACAAGCCGTTTCGGCAAGTTCGCAGCGATTTGATTGTTGAAGCGACCTGAGGCATTGTGTGCGTAAGATTGCTTCAGCCTGACATGAACGGACGACCACGGATGGACCACGACGCCGGCAAGATCGCGGATTTCGCCGCCAATCTGCGTTTTCTGTGCGAACGTCAGGGATCGATCAGCACGGTCTGCCGCAAGATCGGCCTCAACCGGCAGCAATTCAACAAATATCTCTCCGGCCTGCATCTGCCCTCGCCGCAGAACATGAGCCTGATCGCCAATTTCTTCGGCGTCAGCGTCTCGATCCTGTTCTCGCCGGCCTTCGAGTTCAGGACACTGGTCGAAGGCAATTTCTTCCAGGTGATGGAGAAGCTGCGGGAATCGCCCGAGGTCACGAAGTTCATCGAAACGGCCATCATCGGCGCCAAGTCGGACGGCAACGACCTCGTCGGCGTCTATGACCGCTACCAGTATTCCTCGATCTACAAGGGCTCGATCCTGCGCTCGGCCTACTGCATCTACCGCAACAACGACTTCTACCAGCACTATTACATCGAGCGCTTCCCGAGCTACGACGCGCCCGACAAGATCGACTATGTCTTCAAATATTACGGCTTCGTCTTTCCGGTGGCGGGCCGCGTCTTCTCCGTCGATTTCGAGCGCATCCAGCGCAACGAGCTGACCTTCGGCGTGTTCGCGCCGGTGCAGCGCAGCTCCAAGAAATTCATGTTCGGCATCACCAGCGGCATCGCCGCGACCATGTTCCGCCAGCCCTATTCGACCAAGGTGGCGCTGCACTATCGCGGCCCCGGTCTGATCGGCCGCCAGCAACTGGAAAGCCTGACCGTGCTCAACGCGAAGGACCCTTCGATCCCCAAGGAAGCCCTTCAGTTCCTCGGGGACGGCAGCGACATGATCCAGATCATGTAAGCAATTCCTCTCCTTGTCAGAGGTTCTCCTTAGTCTTGATCCTCAGTCGGATAGCTGCCTTGTTCAAGAAGCTGATGTGAACACGCGCCACTGACGACCTTTTTTGACGCACATCTGTTTGGGCCAAACCATCCCATTCGCACGTCACTACCGCCGATCACCGCATGGATCGCTGAGCGTCCGTTCCGACACCGGAATTTCCGTATTACGTGTCACATGTGTTTTCAGTGAGAAGGAGATTGAGAGCGCAGGTCCAAAATATTTTCCTTCGAACGCCAGGAGATTGGTCGAGTCTGATGAATCAACCCATGAGAGATTTGGCGTAAGCTACTACTGATAATGGTAGGCCCGGAGGGACAACATTTCCTACAGGAAATCAATACGTTAGCGGCTGGTTCGCCAACCCATTTCCTTCGTATTCCCTCGTATGGTCTGGCGAACCTAAGGACGACGTACGCGACTAATTACTGGCTTCGAGATATCGCCGACCGAGCCGCAGGTCGCCAGGAACTCCCTTCGTGAATGACCCAAATGGGCCGTGAGCGGTTGGTCAGCTTACGGTGGGATCCTGCCGAAAAGCAGGCAGTATTTTGACGACCCTACAGAGCCGGAGTGTCACTCCTCCCGGAACGCACGCGCTATCTGATCGGCCAGCGGCTTCACGAGATAGGAAAGCATGGTGCGGCTGCCGGTGGAGAAGAACGCTTCAACGGGCATGCCCGGCGCCAAGGTCAGGCCTTTCAGTTTCTTCAGCTCCGTGCGCGGCAGGCTGACGCGCACGGTGTAAAAACCCGCGCCGCTGCGTTCATCGACGCTGAGATCGGCTGATATCTCGTCGACCACGCCGTTCAGTTCCGGCGTCACGCGCTGATTGAACGCCGAGAGTTTTAGGGCCACGTCCTGGCCCAGCGAGAGCTGATCGATGTCGTGTGGCGCGATGCGGGCCTCGACGGTCAGATCGTCGGCCACCGGCACCACGAGCATGATCACCTCGCCCGGCGAAATGACGCCGCCGACCGTATGGACGACAAGCTGGTGAACCACGCCATCCTGCGGACTGCGGATATCGATGCGTTTGAGCTGGTCTTCGGCTGACACCTTGCGTTCGACGAATTCGGATATTTTTCCCTGGACATCGCGAAGCTCGGTGGCAACCTCGCTGCGCAGATCCCTGGTCGACCTGGATGATCTGCAACCGGGTCTCGGCGATCCGGCCTTTCGCTTGTGCAATCGATGCGGTCAGTTGCCCGTGTTCGCCATCGAGCCGAACCGCGTCACGCTCCAGCGCCGTCATGCGGTCGATCGAGACGAGCTTCTTGAGCCAGAGCGTGCGGATGCTGTCCAGTTCAGTGCCGATCAGTTTTATTTCCTGGCTCTTGGCCTCCCGTTGTTCGGTGAGCCCCGAGGCCTCCTCGGCAAGCTGCGCGATGCGTTCCTCCAACTGAGCCTTCTGCCCGGCGCGAGCCTGCCGGCGAAACTCGAACAGCGACTGTTCGCCGGCCATGGCGCGCACAACGGCGGTGTCATCCCGCCGCGAGATCAGCGAGGTTGGGAAGGCGATGTCGGCATGGTCGTCACGCTCGGCTTCGAGACGGGCCAGCCGAGCCTCGAATTCGTCGAGGCCCTTGGTGACGATAGCGAGGTTGGCGCGGGTGACGGTTTCGTCGAGACGGATCAGGACCTGGCCGGATTTCACGGCGTCGCCTTCGCGCGCCAGAATGGTGCCGACCACGCCACCGGTGGGGTGCTGGACCTTCTTGACGCTGGAATCGACGACCATCTTTCCCGACGCGATCACGGCGCCGGAAAGCTCCGTGACCGCCGCCAGACTGCCCGCGCCACCGACGAGAAGGATGCAAGCGGCCACGCCACCAAGCAGATAGCGCCGGATGGTCCGGTCGATGGTGGGAGCCGCGGCCATCAGGATGCAGTCTCCTCAGGCCCGGATACGACCTTCAAGGGAACGCCGGCCGGCCGGGTGACCTTGTTCAGGACTTCGTTCTTTGGTCCGAAGGCCTGGACGCGGCCGTTTGCCATCACCAGAACCTGATCGAGGCTTGCCAGCGCGCTCGGCCGATGCGCGACCACGACGGCGATGCCGCCACGCGCGCGAACCCCCTGGATCGCTTCCGTCAACGCGGCCTCACCCTCGGCATCGAGATTGGAATTCGGCTCGTCGAGGATGACGAGGAAGGGGTCGCCATAAAGCGCCCGTGCCAGCGCCACCCTTTGCCGCTGGCCAGCCGAAAGCGCCGAACCGGCTTCACCGATGCGCGTCTCGTAGCCCTCCGGCAAATGCACGACGAGATCGTGAACGCCGGCTGCCCGGGCCGCCGCCAGTATCTTGTCCGAAGCGGCCTGAGGTTCGAAACGCGCGATGTTTTCGGCGATGGTGCCGTCGAACAACTGCACATCCTGAGGCAGATAACCGATATGACTGCCGAGCTCTTCCGGCGACCACTGGTCGAGCGTTGCTCCGTCCAGCCTCACGGTTCCACGCATGGGGAGCCATATCCCGGCAATCGCGCGGACCAGTGACGACTTGCCCGAGGCGCTCGGACCGACGATGCCGAGCCCGGCGCCCTTCTCCAGCGCAAAGCTGGCGTCCTGGACGACAACGCGGCGCTCGCCCGGCGGCGTGACGCCGATGGCTTCGACCTTAAGGGTGGATGTCGGCGCCGGCAGGTCGACACTGGTTGCGGTTTCGGGGAGCAGGGCCAACAACTGGGTCAGCCGGGCCCAGGCCTGGCGGGCATTGACGAAGCCTTTCCAGTGCGCGATCGCCAGTTCGATCGGCGCCAGCGCCCGGCCCATCATGATCGAGCTGGCGATCATGATGCCGCCTGTCGCCTCTTGATGGATGACGAGCCAGGCGCCGATCGCCAATATGCCGGACTGCAGCATCATGCGCAGGATCTTCGAGACCGTTCCCAGCGTGCCGGCCAGATCGCTGGCTTTCGCGTTGGTGTCGAGATAGTCGGCGTTGATGCCGGACCAACGCTCGGCGATACGCGAACCAAAGCCCATCGCCTGCAGAACCTCGACATTGCGGCGCGTGGCCTCCGCAAGCGTGTTGCGGGCAGCGGCCTGGCTGTTGGCTCTTTTGGCGGGCTCGCGTGTGCGGGCCTCGGCAAACAAGGTCAGGCCGAACAGAATGACGGCGCCGGCCAGTGCCGTCATGCCGATCCAGAAATGGAAGAGGAAACATATGCCGAGGTAGAGCGGCATCCACGGCAGGTCGAAAAGCGCTGTTGGGCCGACGCTCGACAGAAATGACCGGACCTGATCGAGATCGCGCAGCGACTGCAAGCCATCGCCCGCGAGCTTGGTACGCAAAGGCAGGCGCATAAGGGCGGCATAGACCTGGCCGCTCATGCGCGCGTCCAGCGCCATGCCGATGCGCACAAGCAAACGCGACCGGATGAGCTCGAGCACACCCTGGAAGACGAACAGCGTGCCGGCAAACACCGCCAGCCCGACCAGCGTCGGCACGCTGCGGCCGGGAATGACGCGATCATAGACCTGCAGCATGAAGAACGAGCCGGTCAGCGCCAGTATGTTGACGACACCGCTCATCAGCGCGATGCCGGTAAAGGCACGCCGGAAGGAACCGAGAACCGCCGCGAGGGTCGTTCGCGGCGGCTCTGACGGACGGGACTGCGGCATCGCGTTCAAGTGATTTCCAGTTCAGGCATCAGGCGGCGATGAACTGGAAATCGTCCTGATGAAGATTTGCCATCGCAACATTCTTCAGGGTCACGACGTTGCTGGCGTCATGTGTGATGATGGTGTCGGCACCAACCTGGGTCGCCGCGGCGAGGACCGAGGCGAAGTCAGCAAACACATTAGTCGCAAAATCGATCACATCCTCGGACCCCGCTCCCGCGATGAAGTCCGAGATTGTGTCCTTGCCGAAGCCCGCCTGGAAAATGAACGTGTCGCTGTCCGCTCCGCCCGACAATGTATCGTTCCCTGCACCACCGTTGAGCACGTCGATGCCAGCAAATCCGTACAATGCTTCCTTTGCGCTGCCGCCATTAAGGATGTCGTTGCCGGTCCCGCCGACGATCGGCAGGCCACCGGTCAGGCTGATCGTGGTGCCGTCGCCATAGATCAGGGTCTCGATCTGGTAGCCGGCGCTATAGTACTGGTTCGTCAGCTTGATCAGGTCGCCACCGACGCCGTCGCTGATCAGCAGGTCGTTGCCGGAGGCGGAGACGTTGAAGGTCACGTTGGCGGCGGTCAGCCCGGCGCCGAGTTGGATCGTATCGGTCCCGCTGGTGTCATAGATTGTGTCAGAGCCATCGCCCGAATTGAACACGTAGGTGTCGTTACCCGATCCGCCGTTCAGCGCGTCGGTACCGATGCCGCCGGTCAGCGTGTCGTTGCCGGCGTAGCCGTTGAGCGTGTCGGCGCCGTCGCCGGCACTGAGTGTGTCGCCGAAGCCCGTACCGTTGAGGGTATCATTGCCAGCGCCGCCGACGATCGGCAGGCCACCGGTCAGGCTGATCGTCGTGCCGTCGCCATAGATCAGGGTCTCGATCTGGTAGCCGGCGCTATAGTACTGGTTCGTCAGCTTGATCAGGTCGCCACCGACGCCGTCGCTGATCAGCAGGTCGTTGCCGGAGGCGGAGACGTTGAAGGTCACGTTGGCAGCGGTCAGCCCGGCGCCGAGTTGGATCGTATCGGTCCCGCTGGTGTCATAGATTGTGTCGGAGCCATCGCCCGAATTGAACACGTAGGTGTCGTTACCCGATCCGCCGTTCAGCGCGTCGGTACCGATGCCGCCGGTCAGCGTGTCGTTGCCGGCGTAGCCGTTGAGCGTGTCGGCGCCGTCGCCGCCACTGAGTGTGTCGCCGAAGCCCGTACCGTTGAGGGTATCATTGCCAGCGCCGCCGACGATCGGCAGGCCGCCGGTCAGGCTGATCGTCGTGCCGTCGCCATAGATCAGGATCTCGATCTGGTAGCCGGCGCTATAGTACTGGTTCGTCAGCTTGATCAGGTCGCCACCGACGCCGTCGCTGATCAGCAGGTCGTTGCCGGAGGCGGAGACGTTGAAGGTCACGTTGGCAGCGGTCAGCCCGGCGCCGAGTTGGATCGTATCGGTCCCGCTGGTGTCATAGATTGTGTCGGAGCCATCGCCCGAATTGAACACGTAGGTGTCGTTACCCGATCCGCCGTTCAGCGCGTCGGTACCGATGCCGCCGGTCAGCGTGTCGTTGCCGGCGTAGCCGTTGAGCGTGTCGGCGCCGTCGCCGCCACTGAGTGTGTCGCCGAAGCCCGTACCGTTGAGGGTATCATTGCCAGCGCCGCCGGCGATCGGCAGGCCGCCGGTCAGGCTGATCGTCGTGCCGTCGCCATAGATCAGCGTCTCGATCTGATAGCCGGCGCTATAGTACTGGTACGTCAGCTTGAGCAGGTCGCCACCGACGCCGTCGCTGATCAGCAGGTCGTTGCCGGAGGCGGAGACGTTGAAGGTCACGTTGGCGGCGGTCAGTCCGGCGCCGAGCTGGATAGTGTCTCCCGCTCCGCTGTTCTCGTTGATCGTGTCGGTACCATCGCCGGAACTGAAGACATAGGTGTCATTGCCGTTGCCGCCATTGAGCATGTCGTTGGCGATGCCGCCATTGAGCGTGTCATTGCCGTCATTGCCGTTGAGCGTGTCGGTGCCGGCTCCGCCGGTGAGCGTGTCGGCGAAGTTGGTGCCGTTGAGGATGTCGTTGCCGGCCCCACCGACGATCGGCAGGCCACCGGTCAGGCTGATCGTGGTGCCGTCGCCGTAGATCAGCGTCTCGACCTGGTAGGAGGTCGAGGCCCAGTAATATTGGTTCACCAGCCTGATCTGGTCGCTTGCACCGTAGCTGATCAAAAGGTCGGAGCCGGAGACGTTGAAGAACACATTGGCGGCGGTTAGCCCAGCGCCGAGTTGGATCGTGTCTCCCGCTCCGCTGTTCTCGTTGATCGTGTCGGTACCATCGCCGGAACTGAAGACATAGGTGTCATTGCCGTTGCCGCCATTGAGCATGTCGTTGGCGATGCCGCCGTTGAGCGTGTCATTGCCGTCATTGCCGTTGAGCGTGTCGGTGCCAGCGTTGCCGGTCAATATGTCGCCGTAAGCGGTGCCGTTGAGTGTGTCATTGCCGGTCCCACCGACGATCGGCAGGCCACCGGTCAGGCTGATCGTGGTGCCGTCGCCATACATCAGCGTCTCGACCTGGTAGGAGGTCGAGGCCCAGTAATACTGGTTCACCAGCCTGATCTGATCGCCTGCGCCATAGCTGATCAATAGATCGGACCCGGAGACGTTGAAGGTCACGTTGGCGGCGGTTAGGCCAGCGCCGAGCTGGATGGTGTCTCCTGCCCCGCTGTTCTCGTTGATCGTGTCGGTGCCATCGCCGGAACTGAAGACATAGGTGTCATTGCCATTGCCGCCATTGAGCACGTCGTTGGCGATGCCGCCATTGAGCGTGTCATTGCCGTCATTGCCGTTGAGCGTGTCGGTGCCGGCATTGCCGGTGAGCGTGTCGGCGAAGTTGGTGCCGTTGAGGATGTCGTTGCCGGTGCCGCCGACGATCGGCAAGCCACCGGTCAGGCTGATCGTGGTGCCGTCGCCGTACATCAGCGTCTCGACCTGATAGGAGGTCGAGGCCCAGTAATATTGGTTCACCAGCCTGATCTGGTCGCCTGCACCGTAGCTGATCAAAAGATCGGAGCCGGAGACGTTGAAGGTGACGTTGGCGGCCGTCAGTCCGGCGCCCAGCTGAATCGTGTCGGCCGCTCCGCTGTTCTCGTTGATCGTGTCGGTGCCATCACCGGAACTGAAGACATAGGTGTCATTGCCGTTGCCGCCATTGAGCACGTCATTGGCGATGCCGCCGTTGAGCGTGTCGTTGCCATCATTGCCGTTGAGCGTGTCGGTGCCGGCTCCGCCGGTCAGGGTATCGGCGAAGTTGGTGCCGTTGAGTGTGTCATTGCCCGTCCCACCGACGATCGGCAGGCCAGCGGTCAGGCTGATCGTGGTGCCGTCGCCGTAGATCAGCGTCTCGACCTGGTAGGAGGTCGAGGCCCAGTAGTACTGGTTCACCAGCCTGATCTGGTCGCCGGCGCCATAGGTGATCAAAAGGTCGGAGCCGGAGACGTTGAAGAACACATTGGCGGCCGTCAGTCCGGCGCCCAACCGGATGGTATCGGCCGTTCCGCTGTTATCGTTGATGATGTCGGCGCCATCGCCCGAACTGAAGGCATAAGTGTCGTTGCCGCTGCCGCCATTGAGCACGTCACTACCAACGCCACCAGTCAGAACGTCGTCGCCATCGTTGCCGTTGAGCGTGTCATCCCCAACAAGTCCATAGAGCGCATTGTTGCCGTTCGTGCCGTTGAGTGTGTCGTTGCCAGTCCCGCCGACGATCGGCAGGCCACCGGTCAGGCTGACGGTGGTGCCGTCGCCATAGACCAGCGTCTCGACCTGGTAGGAGGTAGAGGCCCAGTAGTACTGATCCACCAGCTTGATCTGGTCACCTGCACCGTAGGTGATCAAAAGGTCGGAGCCGGAGACGTTGAAGGTGACATTGGCGGCGGTCAGCCCGGCGCCGAGTTGGATCGTATCGGTCCCGCCGGTGTCATAGATTGTGTCGGAGCCATCGCCCGAATTGAAGACATAGGTGTCATTGCCGCTGCCGCCATTGAGCACGTCGTTGGCGATGCCGCCATTGAGCGTGTCATTGCCATCATTGCCGTTGAGCGTGTCGGTGCCGGCTCCGCCGGTGAGCGTGTCGGCGAAGTTGGTGCCGTTGAGGATGTCGTTGCCGGCCCCACCGACGATCGGCAGGCCACCGGTCAGGCTGATCGTGGTGCCGTCGCCGTAGATCAGCGTCTCGACCTGGTAGGAGGTCGAGGCCCAGTAATATTGGTTCACCAGCCTGATCTGGTCGCTTGCACCGTAGCTGATCAAAAGGTCGGAGCCGGAGACGTTGAAGAACACATTGGCGGCGGTTAGCCCAGCGCCGAGTTGGATCGTGTCTCCCGCTCCGCTGTTCTCGTTGATCGTGTCGGTGCCATCGCCGGAACTGAAGACATAGGTGTCATTGCCGTTGCCGCCATTGAGCATGTCGTTGGCGATGCCGCCGTTGAGCGTGTCATTGCCGTCATTGCCGTTGAGCGTGTCGGTGCCAGCGATGCCGGTCAATATGTCGCCGTAAGCGGTGCCGTTGAGTGTGTCATTGCCGGTCCCACCGACGATCGGCAGGCCACCGGTCAGGCTGATCGTGGTGCCGTCGCCATACATCAGCGTCTCGACCTGGTAGGAGGTCGAGGCCCAGTAATACTGGTTCACCAGCCTGATCTGATCGCCTGCGCCATAGCTGATCAATAGATCGGACCCGGAGACGTTGAAGGTCACGTTGGCGGCGGTTAGGCCAGCGCCGAGCTGGATGGTGTCTCCTGCCCCGCTGTTCTCGTTGATCGTGTCGGTGCCATCGCCGGAACTGAAGACATAGGTGTCATTGCCATTGCCGCCATTGAGCACGTCGTTGGCGATGCCGCCATTGAGCGTGTCATTGCCGTCATTGCCGTTGAGCGTGTCGGTGCCGGCATTGCCGGTGAGCGTGTCGGCGAAGTTGGTGCCGTTGAGGATGTCGTTGCCGGTGCCGCCGACGATCGGCAAGCCACCGGTCAGGCTGATCGTGGTGCCGTCGCCGTACATCAGCGTCTCGACCTGATAGGAGGTCGAGGCCCAGTAATATTGGTTCACCAGCCTGATCTGATCGCCTGCGCCATAGCTGATCAATAGATCGGACCCGGAGACATTGAAGGTCACGTTGGCGGCCGTCAGTCCGGCGCCCAGCTGGATGGTATCTCCCGCCCCGCTGTTCTCGTTGATCGTGTCGGCGCCGTCGCCGGAACTGAAGACATAGGTGTCGTTGCCGTTGCCGCCATTGAGCACGTCATTGGCGATGCCGCCGTTGAGCGTGTCATTGCCGTCATTGCCGTTGAGCGTGTCGGTGCCGGCTCCGCCGGTCAGGGTATCGGCGAAGTTGGTGCCGTTGAGGATGTCGTTGCCCGTCCCACCGACGATCGGCAGGCCGCCGGTCAGGCTGATCGTGGTGCCGTCGCCATACATCAGCGTCTCGACCTGGTAGGAGGTCGAGGCCCAGTAGTACTGGTTCACCAGCCTGATCTGGTCACCTGCACCGTAGCTGATCAAAAGATCGGAGCCGGAGACATTGAAGAACACATTGGCGGCCGTCAGTCCGGCGCCCATAAGGAGCCAGTCTTTTCCGCTGCTGTCGCTGATGGTATCGGTGCCATCACTCAAGTCGAACACATAGGTGTCGTTGCCGGTGCCGCCATTGAGTGCGTCGTTGCCCTCACCACCGAGCAGTGTATCGTTTCCGCTGCTGCCGGTCAGAGTGTCGTTTCCGCCGTGACCCGCCAAAACGGAAGCGACGACAGCACTCAACGAATCTGCATCAACCGTTCCATCGATGATGGCGTTGAGGTCGAATGCTTCGATAATGGTCGCGTTGTCGATGTCATCAAACAGATTCATGGCAAGCGCCACGATTGGAGCTTCCCCCTTGAACACCGACAGCAGCGTAAGTGCGTCCAAGTCAGACCCAAGGTCTTGAACGCGGAACATGTCGACGACTTGAAGCATTAAGCTTCTGAAGTCTCCATCTATTTGATCGGTCAGTGGATTGACAAAGATATTCTTGAACGGAGCCAGCGCGCCAAGGTCCGCCTCGGGCCCTTCCCGTGCGATGATCGACCACGCGGCCTGCGCAAGGAAGTAACTGGTATAGTAGTCTCTAACCTCGGAGAACGACTTCATCAGTGCTACAGCGTTCTGCACGGTCGGCTCTCCAACCATAACCGAGTCAGGGGCCAGGAAATTTCCTGCCACGCTGTAATCCTGCCCCATGATCTTTTGCAAAAACGCCAAAGCCGGAGCCGGCAAGATCGAAGTCGGATCGGGGGGAGCCTGATTTCCCAGGTCGCTCAGCGACAACACAGCCCGCCTTCCACCTGCTCCACCTGTTCCACCTCCTCCGCCGAAGGTAATGGTCGGCAAGGTGGCATTCAGCATTACACCTCTGAGGTTGCCGCTGAAGAGCGGCGGTAGAGCCAGATCGTTGGCCGCCAGCCACGCCTGGAGTTTTGCAGGATCCAGGCTTTCCATCGAGAACACGTACCCCTTGGGTTGGGGCGGGGTGGGCCCACTGCCGCCATGCGCGACGATGTTTACCTCAAGGTATTGGGCCAACTCATCGGCGTCATAGGCGAAGTTTACATAAAGATTGTCTACGTCCCCCATCCAACGCACGCTTTCCACACCCGCCCAATCGAACAGAAGATCGTCCATGTCGGCCAGGAACTCGCCAAAGTTGCCGCTGCGGGCGGTCTCGATCGCAGCCCCGGCCTCAGCCTTGAGGGCGCCATCCTGTGTCATTGCGACCCATAGGTCGGGAAGGTCGCCATAGCCGGCAAGCTTCGGCAGGTCGTATACGTCAGCGTCGTACGCAAAATTCTCCGGCAAGACGTAGCGGCTTTGAAACTGCGAGAGTGTGAACACGATCTCCGCGGACTGCGTTTGCGCGCCGTTGCTCCAGGTGACATGGCTGGTATTAAGAACCCGGTTGCCGCTCAGCGGCGCCCCGGAAGCGGAAGTCTCCAGACTAAGCGACCTGATACCCAACTCATTCAGGGAATGAAGCTCATCCGGCGCTGACACGCCGTCGCCATTTGCATCTCTCCAGACCTGGAGGGAGAGAAACGCCGCATCGTTGGCATCGATGACATTGTCATGGTTGCTGTCGAGGCGGCTGAGTTCCTGAAACCCTTGCGACGTCGCCGAACCGAACAATTCGGCAATATCGTCAATGCGACCGTTTCCATTCTCGTCTAGGACCAACAGACCGTCATCGGATCCGACCCAGCCTGTCCGTTCTGCGAAGCCATCACCATCGAGATCGAAATAGGCTGCCGACGCGCCAAGGCTGGTCAGTTCGATACCATCCCCGTCGAGGTCAATGACAAGCGGGTCCCGGGGAGGCGGATTGAACAATGCGTTGAGAGCTGCATACCAACCCGGAAGAATGGGCTCGTCAAGCACCCCGAGATCCAACAAAATCTTCTCGAGCAGTTGCGCACCATTGGAAATCGCATCAACAACGCCGGCAACGGCCCAGACGGCAACCACGACCGCAGCAGCCCCCGCCGAGAAATAGCCAGCGATGGCGATTGTCGCGGTTATCACAACGGCACTGAGGACCATCGACACCCCGTAGTTGGCAATAACCGATATGAGAGGGTCGAAATCTCCCTGTGCAGCATCCTTAATGGCATCGTAAGCCAGATTAAGGAATTCGACTGTGTCGCCGAGAGGCCCACCGCCCAATCCGACAATCTTGCTGTCGATAATTGCCGCCATCTTGTTGATGGTGGCTTGATCGAGATGAGAGAGATTACTAGGCAGCTTGTCTCCGAATCCGCCCAAAAGATCCGAGAATTTCGATAGGCCTTCCATCGTTTTGTCGAATTGATTGAGGTCGAGAAAACCATCATCCGACGCCACGAAATATGCCAAAGTTTCTTTGAAATCCGCCTGCAACTCGAGGTTCTTTTTAACCTCGTAGTTAGTGATAATGCCAATTTGAGTTATCGCCGAGCTCGCCTTCAGCATGCCAGTTAGGTCGTTGATATACCCTCCAGACTGATCAATTCCGAATTGAACAGACGAAATACGCAAAACTGTGGAGTTATACTGATCAAACGTTAGATGTCCGGCCTCGGATGCATGCTCAACCAAAGAACTGAGGGCATTGAGCCGGGCCTGGAGATTGTGATTTAGCCCTGCATCCGTAACCGACGTGTCAAGGCCAGCGACATGGGTCTGCAATGAAGCCTCGGTGATAGTCCTATTGCCGTAGGCGTCGGCGAGAGTTGCAGCATAGGATGTAGTCCCCATGATGCCCAATATCTCGCCGTCAAAGGTCACAACCCCTTGACTAACCTGCGTTGCAAAGTAATGGAGTTTGTAAATCTCAGAAATCTTGGCATCTCTCTCAGCACCTGAGTTCAGAATTGAGTCAATTTCGTTGATCAAAAATTCAGTATATCCGGGATGACTTCCGTTATGAACAGAGCCGCCGAAACCACTTTCAAGATATATATTACTTCCATCAATACCCGTTAAGCTTTTAACATAGTCAGCCAAAGCCATACTGCTGAAGAGAGCGATCTCGTTTCCAGCCATATCCTTGGTGAAATTAGTTCCAGAGAGTAACGATGCCAATCCTGACGCGATTCGTGGGTCGCTAAACAATTCAAGTGGAAAAATGTGATGTATCTGAAATGCAAAAGGAATTGTCATAGACCCCCCTTGGGCGATACTAATTAGCCTGGATGATGCGACAGGCGCGAAAACCAAAGACTTTTCCCATTTTTGCAGCCCTTAGTGCTTGCGTTAGCCGGTCGCTTAGGAAAAAGACGCGGATCAACGGCGGGCTCACCCACAAATCAGGCCCTTCGAGCGCTGATGAGCTGACCGCTACGTCGCCATCCTCAAGATATGGTCGCATCTTCATCTTCTTGTTGCCGAACACTTGTACTGACGGAGAATGCTCAGGCAGGAACGCGTGCTTCCGTTCGCCAATGTTGAGGCAAAAATACTCGCCCTCGACTGGCGTTGTGCGGTCGTGCTGAAAAAGCTTGATGGGATATAGGCAGGAACGGCCTAGATCGAATTGTCGCAGTATGTCTGCACATACGGTCGAAACCACCACCGCACCTGCAGCAAGAACGAGATCTGCCTGCCTCTCCTCTTTCTTATCTGGATATTCAGCAAAAATCTGCCTTGGGAAATGGTCCGCCGACATCGGCTCGCCGGCTTCGTTCATCTCTGCCATCTGGCCAAGATCCATTCCCGTTGGCAGCGGGTCGGCAGTGAATGCCTTAATCCGCGATGAATCCATAAAGGCGCGACTGGCCCAGACTCGTGCATTTTGCGACTGTGTCATTGCGACAATAATCTCCCGGGATTCCCTCTCCCCATGGAGTAACCTACATCCAGAAAGGCACCAACTCCGATATCGTACCTTCTCTTCGATTTCCCTCTGGGATCCAGCGCTTCGCCTAGCTGCAACGACTGCGCAACCCCGAATTCCAAAAAAATCGGGAAAAGAAACCAGAAAAATGGTTCTTTTTTATTGGGTAACTGACTTATTGGGTAATCGTTCTCACTGAATAGTGCCAAGGTGACAGGATTGACTCTCGGCAAGAGTCTTTTTGCGAAACGGTTGCATACATCACGCCAAAGCACGTGAATGCTGCGCGTAGGCGCAACAAAATACCCTCCCGCCCGTATAGTTCCGTGACTGCGATAGTTATATTAACTCTCCAATCGAGTCGTTAGCATATTAGACATTTCTTGTTAATACCTCCGAGACAATAAATTACGAATCTTATTTGCCTTGTTTTATGCGCCCGTAGACGGTGCGTCTGCCTTGCGTTTTGGGAGCAGCGCCGCAAGGCAAATGTCGAAGGCAGCGCAAAGATCGTGCCGGGCCTGAGGTCTACTAACGGAGGATGTCTTTGAGCCCCGCCACGAGATGTCGCGGAAGGAGGTTTACACAGCCCAAAAGTGGCGGCAGCCTGATTGATCATCTGGAACAACGCTTCCAGAATCGCCTGATGTCCCCAAGCTGGTTCGTTCCGTCGCCCGACAGGCATGATGCAGCACTGGACGCGGCAAGCGGGTATCCCCGACAGCTATACGCTCCATGGACTACGCCGCACCTTCGGAACCTATCTAGCAGAATGCAATATCCAAGCGCGCGCCATCATGGACGCTATGGGGCATTCCTCGATGACGGTGACCGACGACTACGTGCGCGATGCTAACAAGAAGCGGATCGCCGTCGATATCGCGAGAGCGATCAACCAGCGTGAGGAAAAGCGCGATCAGATGAAGCGGCGGGCGAATTTGCGGATCGTAAGGTGAGAAAGGAATCGCGGATTGGCTAAGGGAAGCGCCTTTGGTCGTATTCAGGCAGTTCGGGCGACCCGTGGGCAAGGTGTGGGCAAAGCCGCAATTTTGCCAACAAAATCAATAGTCATGGTGGGCCCGGAGGGACGTCGTCTTTTCAACAAAATCAATCAGTTAGCGGGTGGTTCGCCAAGCCATATCCTTCGTATGTTCTCGTATTCGGTGGCGAACCGGGTAAGAGCTCCAAATGAGCATCCACATCCTCTGATTCCTAATCTGTACGTCAGAGGTTCGGGATCACCACCGAGACTATGGACGGCAGCCGACTATCGCCCCCTCAGCCTCGACGTCTCCTAGACTAGCCGCCGCAGGCTCAAATCACGGACACGCAACGAACGATACTTTTAGTGGAATGCCCGATACCTGGGATTGGGCCGTCCTCGCATGGCGGGCCTTCAATCCCGTCCGGCCGCTATATTCTCAATGACAGCGCCACTGGATCCGGCAGTGCGGACAACCTTGGGTAAGTGGCTCGCCATGATCGCAAGTGGTGACTTTGGCGACCTGGACTCTGTCATTGCCGCCGAGGCGGTCTATCATTCGCCAGTCGAATGGCACCCCTACCCGGGACACGATCTGGTGTGCCCTCTGGTTCGGACCGCGGCGGGGTTTTCGAAGACTTCAAATATGAGCGCCAGATAGCGGGCGGCGACAGCGCCATGCTCGAATTCTCGGTGCACGTCGGCGACATCCAGATGAAAGGCGCGCACCTCATCCGCTTCAACTCTGATGGCGGGATCATGGACATCGACCTGATCGCACGGCCGGCGACGGGCGTCATGACGCTCGGTAACGGAGTAGAAGACAAAATCGGACCGCAGATCAAGGCGGCACTGACTGCCGCCGGCGGAGCGCAAGCCTGATGTTGGATATGGAACTTCCGACCGCAGCCAAGGTTTAGCACCTTGATGTTCGAAGGTTTCAACTTGAGACAATCCAGTTGCCGGAGGCGACGCTTCGGGCGAATGAAGAAGGGAGCGTCCCAGCGGTGGCCTATATGGTGATTTGGTACGGGAAAGAGGGCATCGTTGAAAAGACGCCCTTCGATGCCGAGAAAGCCGCAAGAGATCACGCGCTGGCGACATTTCTTGCTCGAAAGCAGAACGACGGGATCGTAGCGGTGGAAGTTCGCAAGGACGATGGCACGGTTGTATTCAGTCAAGCAGGAGCCGGCTAAGTCGTCTGGATCGTCGTCGCAGTGCCTCAGTGGGCAGCCTGGCTATAGGTCGAAAAGATCGTCCTTCAGCCGGTCGAGCAGATCAGGCCTGTTCGAGGACGAAACGAAAAAGCCCGCGCCTCTGGCGGACGCGGACCCTTCGGGTACGGGTCCAGATCGAGCAGCAACATCCGGGAGACCTCGAAGGATGACTTACTGACTGTCTCGGTTCAGGCAAGGACAAAGCCGGCCAAAAGGACCGCAAGAACAAGCGACAGAGGTACGGCAAGAAGCCAGCGAGCCTCCATAATGCTGTTGTGCTGATTATCCATTACGGAAGCTAGTACCAGCGTCCGCGGCCGTAAAAACCGCCACCACCCAGCAGAATAACAATAAGAACTATGACCAGAATTGTGGTGATATCCATATGTGCCTCCTGAGCGCGCCCGGCCGCGTTCGCCGTTCGCCCTCTTGCCCTGTAGGGCAGGAATTGTTCCTGCCACTTTGACATCCACCAACGTTTCGCACGGCATTCTTGTTCCAATGGACTCAGGCATGACCAACCCAACGGAACCGCTGGCCGTGAGAATGTACTTCTTTGCAAAGTAGATTGCTCCATAAGGCTCGTCTTGGGGTATGCCCGCGTTCGTGTAGGCCATTTGTGCCTCGCATGACGGATAGTCTGGCTCGGCTTCGGGCCTCTTCCGCCCGCCCAGTCTGGGTAGATCAACCTTCGACGACAGGCGATGGTTCCGATCAGAGGTGGAACCTCCGACCGCAGCCGAGGTTAGCATCTTGATGTTCGAAGGTTTCCAGCTTGAGAGAATCCATCTGCCCGAGGCGACGCTTCGGGTCAGACACGGCGGTTCGGGACCGCCGGTCCTGCTTCTGCACGGCCATCCGCGTACACATGCCACCTGGCACCGTGTTGCGCCGCTTCTGGCGCAAAACCATACGGTGGTTTGCCCCGATCTTCGCGGTTTCGGGCAGTCCTCGATTCCCGAGGACACACACGATCATGCAGGATCATCCAAGCGCGCCAAGGCAAAAGACTGTGTCGCGCTCATGCGCCATCTCGGCTTTGACCGCTTTGCCGTCGCCGGGCACGATCGCGGAAGCTACACCGCTTTCCGGACAGCGATGGATCACCCGTCCGCGGTAACGCATCTCATCGTTCTGGACGGCGTTCCCATCCTTGAAGCACTCGAGCGATGTGACGCCCGCTTCGCTACCGAATGGTGGCACTGGTTCTTCTTTGCCCAACCCGACAAGCCCGAACAGGCGATCATGGCCAACCCGCAAGCCTGGTACGGCGGCTCCGCCGATCAGATGGGTGCGGAGGCGTTCGCCGACTACAGAGCGGCAATCCTCGACGCCCGTGTCATCCATGGGATGATCGAGGACTATAGGGCAGGCCTCTCAATCGACCATCTGCATGACGCGGATGACCGAAGGGCCGGCCGACGGGTCCAATGTCCCACCATGGTCCTATGGTCGATGCGCGATGATCTGGAACGGCTTTATGGCGATGTTCTCGGCGTATGGCGTCCGTGGACGACAAGCCTGCGGGGAAAAGGCATCGCCTGCGGACACCATATGGCTGAAGAGGCGCCAGAAGTGCTCGCGGCAGAACTCCTGGCTTTCTTGCGTACCATCTAGTCCCGACATCTGAGGTGAGGCGCGATGTCAGCCGGCCAAACAAAGGAGTCTTGTTTCCCTCGGTCAGCTGGAAAGCAGGCGTTCGAGTGTGGTGGTCAGTTCGTCAAAGCTGAACGGTTTGCGAAGGACGGCACGGTTGCTGAAACCCTCGCGCATATCGCGACCGCTGTTGCCGGTCGAGTAGATGAACGGCACACCACGCTCCGCAAGCGCATCGGCCACGGTATTGCTGTCGTCGCCATCGAGATTCATGTCGAGCATGGCGGCATCGAAAGGCTGCGCTTCAATCAGGGCGATCGCCTTTTCGATCGTAGCGGCTGAGGTCACTGACTGGCATCCAAGATCGCCCAGCATGTCCTCAATCATCATCAGGACCAGAATTTCATCCTCGACAACGAGGAAGCGCCGGCCAGAAAGCAGTTTATCCATCGCGAATTCCCGGTACCGGAATGTTCATCGTGCAGATCAACCCGTCAGGGCGATAGTCAAGTTGCACAGTGCCTTCGAGTTCGTGGGTCAGGCCGCGCTCGATCACGCGCGAGCCGAATCCCTTTCGCAGCGGTGGCGTAACTGGCGGTCCGTCCTTTTCTCGCCAGGACAGGATCAGTCGGCGGCTCTCCGAGGTCGGCTCGATCGTCCAGTCGATCTGGATCGAGCCCTTATCGTTGGAAAACGCACCATATTTCACCGCGTTGGTCGCGAGTTCGTTGAAGGCGATGCCAAGCGCCAGCGAGGCCTTTGTCGAGAGGCGGATGTTGTCGCCTGTTATCACCAGTCGCTCGGCCCGCCCATCGGTGACGCCGAACGGTTCCAAGGCATCGTGCAGCACGTCGAGCAGCCCGGCGCTGTGCCAATTTTCGCGGGTCAGCAAATTGTGCGACCGGGAGAGCGCGAACAGCCGGGACTCGACGGCTTCGCGGATTGCTTTCGGATCGGAATTGGCTCGCGACGCCTGCCAGACGATCGACTGCACCGTTGCCAGCGTGTTCTTCACACGATGGTTCAGTTCGTCGATCAGCATTTTGGATTGCGCCTGCTCTTCCTTGTGTCTGGTGAGATCGACGAAGGAGGTAAAATATTGGACGATGGCGCCGCTCTTGTCCTGGACAGGACTGGCAAAAAGGCCCGCCCAGAACTCGGTGCCATCCTTGCGCCTGTAAAGGATTTCCGCACCCGTCTCCGCATTGGCTTCGAACTCGACCTTGATGCGTTTCAGGGCTCGGGTGTCGGCGCCGTTCGCCATCAGGAAATTGAAGGGCTGACCCAAAACCTCATCCCTGGCGTATCCGGTCAGGGCGAGGAAGGCGTCATTGGCGAAGATGATGGGATTGCCGGGCTCTTTCGCATCGGTGAAAACCATGGCCATTCGCGTTGTCTCGGCGGCAACCACGAACGGGCCAAGGTCGTCCTGAAAGCCCTCGACTTCGGCTTCGGCGTCCTTCTGCTCTTCGGACTTGGCGACTATTCTGGACATGTGCTTGACCGGTCGGCGTCCGCTATGTCGGTGACCGTCATCGCTCATCTCCCATGGGGGCGAAAGCGTGATCGACTCTTTCAATCGCCAGCGCCCGTTCATAGGCTGGCGACCCTTGCTTTGTACGCTTCCGACATTCGATTAGCTAGTCATTCCACATGCTGCTGATTGGCCGCCGCTACGCCAATCCTCGCTGGAACGATTTTTTGGGAGCGGCGTTCCTTGACTGCTGCGGACCGCGTCAACCGGGCGTGGCGGTACGGTGAACAGGATGGTTTTCCCGGTTTCATATCCTGACCACGAATGGCAAAAAGCGCCTGTCCCGCCCGGTCCGCAGCAACAATGGCGCGCCCCGCAGGTTGTCAGCAGCCCACCATAAGTCAACGAAATCAAAGCGATGCAACGAGGTTCGCCAGATAGGATTGGCTAACCGAGGTCAAAATAGCCTATAAGCCATTGATAAATAACGATAATGGTGGGCCCGGAGGGACTCGAACCCCCAACCAAGCGGTTATGAGCCGCCGGCTCTAACCATTGAGCTACAGGCCCCACGCGGGCTGGATTAATGTTTTTCCCGTCGCGGCACAAGGCTTTCCCGACAGGCTTTCGGAGATCGCCCAAATCAACCCATAATCGCGCTCTACGCGACCTGTGCGACTTGATCGCAGACCAAGGAGATTTTCATGACCAGACACCTTTTGCCTCTCGCGCTCGCCGCTGCAATCGCTTTTCCGGCGATGGCTGGAGCCACCGATTTGCCGACGCCGCCCCGCATCATCGTGTCAGGCGAAGGCGAAGCAACCGTAGCCCCTGATCTGGCGGTCCTGACGCTGAGTGTCATGCGCGAAGCCAAGACCGCGCGCGCGGCGCTCGACGCCAACAATGACGCCATGGCCGCCGTGATCGCGGCGATGAAGTCGGCCGGCATCAAGGACCGCGACCTGCAGACCGCCGGCATCCAGATCAACCCGCGCTACAACTACACCAACAAGCCGGACGGCAGCCAGGAAGCCGAACTCGTCGCCTATCAGGTGACCAACACGCTTTCGGTGCGGGTGCGCGATGTCGACAAGACCGGCGAGATCCTCGACAAGGCGGTGTCGCTCGGTGTCAACCAGGGCGGCGGCATCGCCTTCACCAACGACAATCCCGCGGCCACGGTCACCGAGGCGCGTAAGAAGGCGGTCGCCAACGCCATGGCCAAAGCCAAGACGCTGGCCGAGGCCGCAGGCGTCAGCCTCGGCCGTGTGCTCGAGATCACCGATCAGAACATGGCGCCGACGCCGATGCCGATCAACGCCAAGGCCTTCGACTCCGCGGCGGGTGCTGCGGCTCCGGTGCAGGCCGGCGAGAATTCCTACAATGTGCAGGTCACCGTCACCTTCGAGTTGAAATAAGCAGCTCTGAGTATCCGTGGCTGAGCCTTTGCTCGGCCACGGCAACCACCGGCCAATAGCATGCATGAAAAACCCCGCGGGATTGCTCCCGCGGGGTTTTTTCGAGCCACACCCTTCAAACGGAAAGGGGCTCGGCTAGTCCAGACCGACCTTCGCAGAAGGTCGTGTCTCCGGCTGATCCTCGCAGAGGATCATGCCACGTCGACCTTCGCAGAGGGTCGTGTCTCCAGACCGACCTCGCAGAAGGTCGTGTCTTCTGGCCGACCCTCGCAGCCTCAGCGATAGATAACTGGGCAGCCGCGGTCATTGGCGAACACGATGACAACGCGGTCGCCGTCCTGGCGACCCATCACCTTCACCGTGCGACGGTTGACGTCGACGATGCGGGCACGGTGGAGGCCCATGCGTTCAGCTTTGTCGAGGGCACGGTCCGGCGAACAGCCACGACGCCAGTCGCCGCGGCGTTCATCACGCCAGTCGCCACGGCGTTCATCACGACGGTGGCGATAGCCATCGTCGCCGGCATAGACGCCGAAGCGCGGGTCGTTGTTGTTGCCGAAGCCGAGATAGAGGCTGTCGGCGTGAGCCGGGATGGCCGTCAGCGTGCCGAGACCGACCAGGGCCGAAAGGGCTGCCGTCTTGATCGTGTTGAACATCGTCTTCTCTCCTTTTTGCGGGCTTTCGCCCGTCCTCGTGAACCGATGGGGGGAGAATGCACTTGCCTGTCTGAACTCTTTACGAACCTGCTGTTCATCTCCGGTTCATGTGGCGAGAAAAGGGAAATTCCGGCCATTCGCCATCGTCCACAGCCTGTGGTGAACGC
This sequence comes from Mesorhizobium loti, assembly GCA_014189435.1. Lineage (NCBI taxonomy): Bacteria > Pseudomonadati > Pseudomonadota > Alphaproteobacteria > Hyphomicrobiales > Phyllobacteriaceae > Mesorhizobium > Mesorhizobium loti. The sequence continues at coordinate 820,619 of CP050293.1, read as the reverse complement.
CAAAACGCCTGACTGAGCACCCGGTTCCCAATCCAGCGGGCCGAGGATCAGGCAGTCCTGATGCGAGCCTATGGCTCCTCGTCCCGGCGCGAGCCCCTACGGCTCGTCGTCCAGCATATAGTCAAAATAATCTTCCGGCTCGGCAAGATCAGTTTCGCTCGCCTTGACCCGGCCGCGCATCGAGATGCCGGCTTCATGCACGGTCTCGGCGCTGCCCGACACCAGCCGGTGCCACCAGTAGAGGTCGTGGCCCTCGGCCACCAGCCGATAGGCGCAGGTGCTGGGAAGCCAGGTGATGGTGCGCACATTCTGCGGCGTCAGCCCGACGCAGTCGGGAACGCGCGCCAGCCGGTTGGCGTAGTCCGAACAGCGGCAGGTCTCGGCGTCGAACAGCCGGCAGCCGACGCTGGTCCAGTAGATCTCGCCGGTGTCCTCGTCCTCGAGCTTCGACAGGCAGCATTTGCCGCAGCCGTCGCACAGCGATTCCCATTCGGCCGGGCTCATCGCCTCCAGCGCCTTGGTTTTCCAGAATGGCGTTTCCATTCCCGGCATGTGGCCCCAGCCGCCGGCAAGGTCAAGCGCGGCAACGGCCCGAATGCGGCAATCGCTAGGTGAATGACACGAAGTTGCCTTCAAAAGGCCGGCCAATTGCCCTGCACGGCCTCTATTCACGCCAAACTGGAACCAATCGGCGCAAGATCGGTTTCGGCAAGGATGGGACCCCCACAAGGAGAATTTTCGATGAAACGCCAACCACGGATACTGGCCGGCACCGCACTTGGCCTGCTGATGGCATCCGCGCCGTTGGGCGCGTTCCCGCTTCAGGGAGGTGCCGCATTCGGCCCTGCCCAGCGCACGTCAGCCCCATTCATCCTGGCGCAAGCTGCATGCGCCGAAGGCGAATCGGCCGAGGCCTGCGCGCAGAAGCAGCAGGCGGAACCCGAACAGAAGCCCGAGCGCAAGAAGGCCGAGCCCGAACAGCAGGCAGCGCCTGCCCAGAGCGAGCAGCCCGCCGAGGAGCAGCAGCCACGCAGGAAGAAGCGCGATCAGCAGCAGCAGACCGAGCAGGCGCCGGCCGAACAGGCAGCTCCCGCCGAGGAACAGCAACCGCGCAGGAAAAAGCGCGACCAGCAGCAGCAGACCGAGCAGGCGCCGGCCGAACAGGCAGCTCCCGCCGAGGAACAGCAGCCGCGCAGGAAGAAGCGCGATCAGCAGCAGCAGACCGAGCAGGCGCCGGCCGAACAGGCCGCTCCCGCCGAGGAACAGCTGCCGCGCAGGAAGAAGCGCGATCAGCAGCAGCAGACTGAACAGGCGCCAGCCGAACAGGCCGCTCCCGCCGAGGAGCAGCTGCCGCGCAAGAAGAAGCGTGATCAGCAGCAGCAGAGCGAGCAGGCGCCGGCAGGCCAGGCAGAACCGGCCAACGACAATCAGCCCGCCGAGCAGGCCAAGCCGCGCAAGAAGAAGCAGGACCAGCAGGCCGAGCCTGAAGTCGCCCCGACGCCGACGGAAGCTCCCGCTGGAGAGGCGACGGCCCCCGCCGGCGAACAGCCGGCGGCCCAGGGCGAGCAGCCCCAGGACAAGACCAAGAAGCACGGCAGGAAACCTGTTGGCGAGCAGCCGGCCACCGGTGAGCAACCTGCCAATGGCGAGCAGCCCGTCACCGGCGAACAACCCGCCAATGGCGAAAAACCAGCGACCGGCGAACAGCCAGCCACCGGCAAGCAACCGGCCAATGGCGAGGCGGCAGCACCAGTCCAGGGCGAAAACCCGGTGCAGGGCGAAGCACCTGCCGATCCCAACGCTGCCCCCATCCTTGACAGCCAGAAGGATGCCGAGCGCAAGGGCGGCGGCCGGAAACATGGCGACAAGAACGGCCAGCAGAATGGCGAGCAGCAGAATAGTGGGCAGAATGCCCAGCAGGGCGGCGATCAGGGTCAGAAGCCGGTGGTCGCTCCCGTCGACCAGGGTCCGCCTCCGACCGACGACAAGGCCGCACAGCAGGAGATCAAGCCCGAGAAGATGGTCCCGGTGACCGAGGAAAAAGGCACGCGGCTCGATCGCGCGCCAGACGAGAACATCCGCGACCGCCGTCGCCCCAAGGGCGTCGACGTGCTCAAGGAAATCGGCGACCGCGTCATCATCCAGCTCGGCGGCCAGACGATCGTCCAGAGCAATGACGGCCCGCGCATGAACCGTGGCGCCAAGGACGTCTATTACGAGAACCTGCCGCAAGGCCGCACACGCGAGACGGTAGAGCGCGGCAATGGCGTCCAGATCGTCACCATCCGTAACCGCTACGGTGATGTCATCCAGCGTTCGCGCATCACACCTGATGGTCGCGAATATGTGCTGAGCTATGTCGATGAGCGGGACTATCAGGACGAGGGCGACTGGCGCGATCCCGGCGACGACCTGCCGCCGATGCGGCTGACCATTCCGCGCCGGGAGTACATTCTCGATTCCGAGGATGTCGAGAGCCCGGACGACTATTACGACTTCCTCGAGCAGCCGCCGGTCGAAAAGGTCCAGCGTCTCTATTCGATCGACGAGGTCAAGCGGTCGGCCCGCGTGCGCGATATTGCCCGCCGCGTCGATCTCGATACGCTCAACTTCGAATTCGGCTCGGCCTCGATCTCCGACACCGAGGTGCAGAAGCTCGAGGGCGTCGCCACCGCCATGGAGAAGCTGTTGAAGAAGAACCCGGCCGAGACCTTCCTGATTGAAGGCCATACCGACGCGGTCGGCACACCGGAAGCCAACCTCGCTCTGTCCGATCGCCGCGCGGAAGCGGTGGCGGAAGCGCTGACCAACGCCTTCGGCATCCCACCGGAGAATCTGACCACGCAGGGCTATGGCGAGGAGTATCTGAAGGTCAACACCGCGGCGCCCAACCGCGAGAACCGGCGCGTCGCCATACGCCGCATCACCTCGCTGGTGGCGCCTGTGGCCAGCAACAATTAGGTCATGATTTCAAAACCATGACCTGGTTTGTGGAATCGGCACGACAAGCATCCATCCCCGGCCCTGCCGGGGATGGATCGACCTTCCGGGTTCAACAAGAATTGTACCGCTATGCAACCGGGCTCATTGAATCGAAGGCGCACCTACCCCAGATTCAAGGCTGGGCGTTCCCTGCCCCGTCCCGACTCCAGCGGGACGCATTGAGCCCCGCCGGACCCTCTCCGGCGGGGTTTTTTTGTCTTGCAAACAGTGGCGACCTGACCGAATACGGCCATTGTCCGAAAGATAACAGCCGGAACCGTCTTATGAAGCGTCTCGAACTCGCCATCGAATCGATCATTCTCGCCTCGCGCTGGTTGCTCGTCGTCTTCTATATCGGCCTGGCCCTGGCATTGGCCGTCTATGCGCTGTCCTTCGGCAAGAAGCTTTATGAATTCATCACCCTGGCGTTCACGCTCGGCGACACCGACACGATCCTGAAAATGCTCGGCCTGATCGATGCCGCACTGGTCGCCTCGTTGGTGGTGATGGTCATCATCTCGGGCTACGAGAATTTCGTCAGCCGCTTCGACGACCAAGACGGCGGCGTGCACTGGCTGGGCACGATCGATGTCGGCTCGCTGAAGGTCAAGGTCGCCTCGACCATCGTCGCCATCTCGTCCATCCATCTCTTGCAGGTGTTCCTGAACTCGTCGTCCTACACGACCGAGCAGTTGATGTGGCTGACCATCATCCACCTCGCCTTCGTCGTCTCGGCCCTCATGCTCGCCTATATCGACCGGCTGATGGGCCTGAGCAAAGGCAAGAAGGACGAGGCGTGAGGCAGCTTCCTTCTTCCCGTTTTACGCTACGCTATGCGCACATCTTCCGTGACTGGCATGACTGAGCGGCCCGAGGCTTGATTGCCACGTGGTTCCCCCAATCCGTCGCTGCTTCGCAGCGCCACCTTCCCCTCCGGAGGGAAAGGAAGGGAGCGTTGCTGGACGAGCGTTGACGGCAAAAAGCCTGGCGCGTTTCCTCTACCCCGTCGATCGGGGGAGAGGTGGCTCGGCGAAGCCGAGACGGAGTGGGGGTCGACCAGCGCCGCATAAAGACAATGCATGCGCCAAGCTGCCATGCACGCGATCGCCAATGTGTGCGGCAGGCGGTTGAGGGGCAGCGCCGGCGCGGCGTCAGTAAATGCTCTTGATCTTGCTGTCCGTGCGGGCAAACACCTCATCAGGGACAAAGAAATCGCCTGCCAGCGGCCCGGTCGCATCAGGCGCATAGACCGAAAAGTCGCTGACGCCCTCGGCGCGCAGAACCTCCTCGTCGATGTAGAAATTGCCTGATGCCTCGCGCGACGGCCGCATGAAAATGGCATACGCGGCGTCGGCCATGATGTCGGGCAAACGGCTCATCGCTGCCACTGTCGCGCCACCCAGCAGATTGCGTACCGCTGCCGTGTCGATGGTCGAGATCGGCCACAGCGAATTGACCGCGATACCGTCCCTGGCGAACTCGGCGCTCATGCCAAGCGTGCACATCGACATGCCGAACTTGGCCATCGTGTAGGCGACGTGGTTCTTGAACCATTTGGCCTTCATGTCGAGCGGCGGCGCCAGATTCAGGATGTGAGGATTTGCAGCCAACTTCAGGTGCGGAATGCACATTTTGGACACCAGGAAGGTGCCACGCGTGTTGATCTGATGCATCAGGTCGTAGCGCTTCATGTCGGTCTCCAGCGTGCTGGTGAGCTGAATGGCGCTGGCATTGTTGACGCAGATATCGATGCCGCCGAATTTTTCGACGGTTCTGGCGACCGCCTCGGCGACCTGTGCCTCCTCGCGGATGTCGCATAGCACAGGCAACGCCTTGCCGCCGGCCTGCTCGATCTCTTCGGCCGCCGTATAGATCGTGCCCGGCAGCTTCGGATGCGGCTCGGCGGTCTTGGCCGCGATCGTCACATTGGCGCCGTCGCGCGCGGCGCGCAGCGCGATCGCCAGCCCGATGCCGCGCGACCCACCGGAGATGAACAGCGTCTTTCCCTCGAGCGACATTTTTCCTCCGCTTCCCTGTGCTTCTTCAAGTGATCCTTGCCCGCGCCGCTGCCGGATACAAGAGCTTGCGCTACGACGCCATGGTGACGCTGCGGAGGCCGGCGCGGGTGGCACAGGAAATCCGTTGGATTCATCGAGCTGCTACTATATATTCTATATAAACAGGTAGATTATAGAATGGCGCTGTCGATCAAGAACATGGAAGTCGAGCAATTGGCGCGCGAGCTTGCACGCCGTCGCCGAGTGTCCGTGACCGAAGCGATCCGCCAGAGCCTCGAGCGCGAAGTTGCGCGCGAGCGGCTGGTGCCGCGCGACGAAACCGACGACTTGTTTCAGCGGTTGATGGCGATTGCCGACAGCGCCGGAAAAGTCCCCAGACGTGAGAATGCGATGACCGATGACGAGATCCTCGGTTATGATGAGTTCGGAATCCCGACGAAATGATCATCGATTCCTCGGTCCTGGTCGCCATTCTGCGTCTCGAACCAGGCTACGAACGTTTCGTGCTGGCGATCGCACAAGCCAAGAGACGGCTACTGACCGCGCCAACCTTCCTTGAAACGACAATGGTGCTCGCAAGCGGCCAGCAAGATGAAATCCTGGATCGCCTCGATAGCTTCCTGCGCAGCTCCTCGATTGAGACGATCGCCTTTACCGCCGACCACGCCGCCGTCGCCCGCCAGGCGTTCCTGCGCTACGGCAAGGGTCGGCACCCGGCGGCGCTGAATTTCGGCGATTGCATCGCCTATGCCGCGGCGCGGCTCGAAGCCATGCCGCTATTGTTCAAAGGTGAGGATTTCCGCCTCACTGACATTGAAGCGGCAGTGTGATCGACATCAGACCAGCACCAGCCCCTGCCGCATCGCAATGGCGATCGCGTCGGTGCGGTTGGCCGCACCGAGCTTGATCAGGATTGCGGCGACGTGGAACTTCGCCGTGTGCACGGAAATGTTGAGGCGCCGCGCGATCACCTTGTTGGGCGCGCCCTCGGCCAGCAGCGCCAGCACTTCCGCTTCGCGCGGCGACAGCGAAGGCCGGATCGCATGCTCGTCGGGGGTTTCCTCCTCGAACGGCTCGCCATCACCGGCATGGAAATGCTCACGGCGCCCGCTTCTGCCATCGTTCGATACGCGATAGCCGGCCGCAGCCAGCCGCACTGCCGCGGCGATCAACAAATCGTCCGCGCCCGCCGCCATGACGGCCAACACCTCATCGGTGGGCCGCTCGTCGCCGCGTCCCGACAGCAGCACCCTTGGAATGGCGGCCGGCACCGCCTCACCGCTCCGGTCGTCAACGATGGCGACGTCGGCTCTGCCGGCTACGACCGGCAACAGATCATCGCTGGCGGCAAGCGAGGCCGCCAGGCGCTCGGCGCGTGACGCATCGCCAAGCGCAATCAGCACCACCAGCCGCCGCAAGACGGCGCCGTCTGTCATAATCCGGTCGCTGGTGAGCGTGTCCATCATCCTCTCAACTCAGCGGCTTTTCGCCGATCGTCAGCGCGACATCGCGCTGTTCGCCGCCGCGCACCACGCCGAGCGTCACCAAAGCGCCGGCGCTGTCGGGTCCAAGCCTGCGGATCAGGTCGCGCGGACCATGCACGGCCTCGCCGTTCCACGCCACGATAATGTCGCCGAGCGAGAGGCCGGCGGCCTTGGCGGGACCCTCGTCATCGAGGCTCATCACCATCGCGCCATGCGCGTCGCGGTCGCGTACCGGATGCAGGCCGGCGCCGAGATAACCGCGCGCGACATGGCCTTTCTCACGCAGGGTCGCGACCGCCCGCTCTATCGTCTCGTAAGGCATGACCAGCGCCCGGTGGCGCGGTCCGAACAACAGCATGCCGATCAGCGCGCCCTTGGCATCGAGCACCGGACCGCCCTCGAAACGGCCGCCGGCGCCGACGGCAAGATTGATGCGCCGGTCGATGGCGCCGCCGCGCATCGAGCGCCAGGCCGGACCGACTTCGCCGACCGAACCCGACACGGCCAGAGCCGAGCCCTGGCTGTTGCCGATGGCGATGGCGATGTTGCCCGGCCGCACTGCATCGGCCTTGGCCAACGGCGCGGCGCTGACGGCCCCCGCCGGCTTCAGCAGGGCAACGCCGGTCGACGGATCGCGGCCGATCAGTTCGGCCTTCACGGTCTCGCCCGAGGCCAGCACCAGCTCGATCTCCTCGCCGGCCTCGACGGCCTCTTCGGCGGTGACGAAATAGCCGTCACGCCAGTGAAAGGCGCTTGCCGTGCGATGATGATGCGTGGCGAAACTCGCCGTTGCCGGAGCCGCTTGTGCCGCGAGATCGGCGATGGCGTCGGAAAATGCATTCAGATTGAAGTCGCTCATGAATATCTCCTGGGTTCATCCATGCCCCAGATATCGCTCGACAGCGCGCCCGGAGGTACTCGCCTGACGGCTAGTTGCTGGTTTGACTGGCCATCTGGTCAGGTCGCGACGGTTCGGCCCGCTCCGCACATATAGTCATCCTTTCGCCTGAAAACACGGAGCCTGATCATGGCCCTCGCCGCCACCAAATTCCAATCTGATGACACGTTGCTTGACGCCTATTCGATGACGGTGGCAGACGCCGTCGACCGCATCGGCCCAGCCGTCTGCCGCATCGAGCGCGTCGGCGGTCAGGGCGGCCATGGTTCCGGCTTTGTCATCGCGCCGGACGGGCTGGTCGTCACCAACTTCCATGTCGTCGGCGACGCCAGGACAGTGCGCGTCTCGATGCCGGACGGGTCGTCCAGCGAAGGCCGCGTGCTGGGCCGCGACCCCGACACCGACATCGCGCTGGTGCGCGCCGACGGCAGTTTTGCCGATGTCGCACCGCTGGGCGATTCCAAGCGGCTCAGGCGTGGCCAGATCGCCATTGCCATCGGCAATCCGCTCGGCTTCGAATGGACCGTCACCTCCGGTGTCGTCTCGGCGCTCGGCCGCTCGATGCGCGCCTCCACCGGCCGGCTGATCGACGACGTCATCCAGACCGACGCGGCACTCAACCCCGGCAATTCCGGCGGGCCGCTGGTGTCGTCGGCCGGCGAGGTCATCGGCGTCAACACCGCCATGATCCATGGCGCGCAAGGCATCGCTTTCGCGGTCGCCTCCAACACCGCCAATTTCGTCATTTCGGAGATCATCCGCTTCGGCCGCGTGCGCCGCGCTTTTATCGGCATCTCGGCCGACACCACCAATCTGCCGCGCCGCGCCGCGCTGTTGTCACAGGTCTCGACCAGCACGGCCGTGCGCCTGCGCAGCGTCGAGAAGGATGGTCCGGCGGCTAAGGCCGGCCTGAAAGAAGGCGACATCATCGCCGCCATCGACGGCCGTCCTGTCACCGGCGTCGACGACCTCGTGCGCATGCTCGACGCCGAACGCATCGGCCGCGAGACGCTGTGCACCGTCGTGCGCCGCACCGGCGTCAGCCAGGTGACGGTGACGCCGGTGGCAAGGGCTGGCTGAGGCGGGCGCTCAGGCTCCCGCCGCCCCTTCCGCGTATTGCGCCAGAAACGCCTCACTCGGCGGGATCGGCTTGATGACGTCGATCAGCACGCCATTGGGGTCTTTGGTGATGAAATGGCGCTGGCCGAAGGGCTCGTCGCGCAGCGAACGCAGGATCGGCAAGCCGGCAGCGACGACCCGCTCATAGGCCGCGTCCGGGTCGCGGACCTCGAAATTGATCAGCAGGCCCGAGGTGCGGCCCCGCCCCTCTTCCGGGATTGTCTCATGGTCGCCCTGGACGATGCCCAGATTGACGCGTTTGTTGTCCACCGATTGCAGATGCACATACCAGTCGCTCGTAAACAGCGGCTGGAAACCGAAATGCTCGACATAGAACGCCGTCGTGCCGGCGACGTCGCCCGTCATCAGCACCGGGTAGTAGCTCGTGGTCTTCATCTTTCCTTCTCCCGTCAACTAACATACAGTCTGCATGTAGATTGAATTAACATACAGGCTGCATGTATGCAACAGGAAGCCGCACGCCGCTCCAACCGCGACCGCACGGAGGCGACGCGCGCCGACCTGATTGCCGCGGCACGAAAGCTGTTTACGGAAAAATCCTATGCCGAGACCGGCACGCCGGAGATTGCTGCCGCCGCCGGCGTGACGCGCGGTGCGCTCTACCATCACTTCGCCGACAAGCAGGCGCTGTTTGCCGCCGTGGTCGAGCAGGAGGCGGCAGCGGTCGCCGAAGAGATCGAGCGCGCCTCGCCGCCCTCGCTCGATGCGCGCGACGCGCTGATTGCCGGTTCGGATGCCTATCTTGCCGCCATGCGCGCGCCCGGCCGCACGCGGCTGTTGCTGCTCGACGGGCCGGCCGTGCTTGGCCGCGCCGTCATGGATGCGATCGACAACCGCCACGGCAACCGCTCGCTGCGCGAAGGGCTGGTCGCGGCAATGCGGGCGCAGACGATGACGAGATTGCCGGCGGAAGCGCTGACCGCGCTGCTCGGCGCAGCCTTCGACCGCGCCGCCCTGGCGATCGAGGCCGGCGCCTCGGCCGAGGATTACCGCACTGTCCTCATGGCGCTGATTGATGGGCTGTCTCCAGCTCCTCTTCAGGCACCTCGCCCGGCTCGAACTCGTTGAAGCAGCCGAGTTGGCGCTTGAATTGGTCGATCAGCCAGGCCGCCGCCGGCTTCGGGCTGCGGTCGTTGCGATGCATCGCAAACAGGGGCGAACTCACCTCCCTGAAGGACTCGAGGTCGATTTCCACCAGCCGGCCGCTCGCCAGATCGTCTGATATCAGCCAGCGCGGCAGCCCGCCCCAGCCCAGCCCCTCGCGCATCAGAGTATGCTTGGTGCGCACATCCGTCAGCCGCCAGGTGCGGTAGGCGAAGACACCGAAGTCGCGTCCCTTGGTACGTTCGGACTGGTCGGTGACGACGAGCTGGGTGTGTTCACGCGCATCCTCGAGCGCCACCGGCTTCGGCAGCAGCGCCAGCGGATGGCTGGGCGCGGCAGCCAGCACGATCGACATGAAGCCGATGCGCACAAGATGCACGTCGACCTCGCCCAGCAAGCCGCCAATGCCGAGATCGGCCTGTCCGTTGACGACGTGATCCGGGATAAGGCCGAGCGAGCCGATATGCAGGCGCAGCATCACTGTCGGAAACTGCGCCTCGAATGCCTTCAGCACCCGCACCAGCACCGGCGAAGGCAGCGACGCATCGACCGACAGCGCCACTTCCGCCTCCAGCCCGTGATGGTGGCCATCGACCCGCGAGCGCATGCGCTGCAGCACGCCGATCATGCGCCGCGCGTCCTCCAGCATCGCCCGGCCGATCTCGGTCAGTTGCGGCTCGCGCGTGCCCTCGCGCTCGAACAGCTTCAGTCCAAGCTGCGCCTCGAGATTGGCGATGCCATAGCTGATAACGGACTGCGCCCGGTTGAGCTTGCGGCCGGCGGCCGAGAAACTGCCGGCTTCGGCGACTGTCACAAAGATCTGAAGTTGGTCGAGCGTCGGGTTCGGCTGCATTGCTGTATCTATTTTGTTGATGGATGGTATAGAAAATATACCAGTTTATCGAATGGGTCGATAGCCCCATATCTGGTGGGACAATTCAATTCCACTGGAGAGACCCGCTATGTCCATTCTTCTTGTCACCTCGAGCCCGCGTGGCGCTGCCTCGCACTCAACCCGTATCGCCACCGAATTCGCTGAAAAGCTGCTTACCGCCGATCCGTCGAACACGCTTGTCGTGCGCGACCTCGTTGCCAACCCGCTGCCGCATATCGACGCCGACTATTCGACCGGCATCTACACGCCGGCCGAAGCCCGCACCCCGCGCCAGGCTGAAGTCGTCGGCATCTCCGACGTCGTGCTTGACGAGCTGTTCGCCGCCGACACGGTGATCCTCGCCACCGGCTTCATCAACTTCAACATCTCCTCGACGCTGAAGTCGTGGGTCGATCACATCGCCCGCTCCGGCAAGAGCTTTGCCTATGGCGAGAACGGCCCCAAGGGCCTCGTCACCGGCAAGAAGGTCTACATCGTTCTGGCTTCCGGCGGCATCTATTCGGAAGGCGCTGCCGTGCAGTTCGATCACGCCATTCCCTACCTGCGCGGCGTGCTCGGCTTCCTCGGCATGACCGATGTCGACGTCATCCGCATCGAAGGCGTCGGCATGGGCCCTGACGCGGTGACCGCAGCACTCTCCAAGGCGACCGCCAAGGTCGATGCCGTGGTGGCAGCCAGCCGCGATGTTGCGGCAGCCGCGTAAGGCGCCAAAGTTCATCCGCATCGAAAGGCAGGCGTTCGCGCCTGCCTTTTTTCGTTCTAGCCGATCAGATGTCTTAAGAGGCCCGCCGAAGCGACCCCGATCAGCACGGTCGGCAGCATGGAAAGCCGCGTGGCGGCGACCAGAGTAATAGCCAGCGCTAAGAGATCGGCCGGATTCCGCGACACGAAGGCCGGCGCGATCACCGAGATCAGCACGCAGCCGGGCGCCGCCTCCATCACCGCCGCGGCACGCGCGCTGAGCCTGCGGTTGCGCAGCACGACGTAGCCGCCGATCCGGGTCAGGTAGGTAACGCCGGCCATCAGAACGATGACGAGAAGGGTCGTAGCGTCGATCATGCATCACCTGCCATCAGCCAGGCCGCGACCAGCCCCGATACCGCACCGGCGGCGACATACCAGGCGCCCGGGACGAAGAGATAAAACAGCGCCGCGACGACGAGGCTGACCAGCCAGGGCCGCGCCGCGGCCATGCTCGTCCACATGCCGCGCATCAGCACCAGGAAGACGGCCGGAAACGCCATGTCGAAACCGAAGGTCTCGACATGGCCGAGCATCGGGCCGAGCACGGCACCCAGCGTGGTGAACCCCACCCAGGTGAGATACATCGCCAGTGCCGCGCCCATATAATAGCGCGGACTGAAGGCCGGTGTGATGCCCGCCGCTGCGCGCTGCCTTGCATCGGCAAGTCCAAGCGCCCAGCTTTCATCGCACATAAAAAATAGCGCCGGAAAGACCTTGCGCCTCGGCAGATCGCGCAGGAACGGCGCCAGTGCCGCTCCCATCAGCAGATGACGGCTGTTGACCAGGAAGGTGATGGCGACGATGAGCACGATGTGCGGCGGCGACGTCCACAACTGGATCGCCGCGAATTCCGAGCCGCCGGCGAAATTCAGCCCCGTCATCATGGACAATTCGACCGTGCTCAGCCCTTTCTGCGTGGCCTGGGCGCCAAGCACCAGCGCGTAGGGGATGGTGCCCAACAGCACCGGCGCGCAGGACGCCACGCCACGCCGGAATTCGGATCCCGAACCATCGCCCGCCGCCTCGACTGCCTGTGAAATGCTCATGGCTATCCATCGGCCGGCCTCGCGGCCGCCGCTTCCCTGCGTTTGAACTCTCGTGATACCGACAGCAAACATACCCAAGCCCGCCCGCAATTTGGTTGCGAAGATGCGCTTCATCTGCCAAAATTTGGCATCACCAGTCACGGTTTTGAGAAATAGTGGAATCTACAGCCAATGAACCTGGATGAGATCGACAAACGCATCCTACGGGCGCTGCAGCGCAACGGGCGCATGGCCAACAACGATCTCGCCAATGAAGTCGGCCTGTCGCCCTCGCCGTGCCTGCGGCGCGTGAAGCTTTTGGAGGAAGCCGGTGTCATCGACCGCTACGTCGCCGTGCTCAACCCGGCCAGCATCGGCAAGGGTCTGACCTTCTTCACCCGCATCTGGCTGAAGACGCAGGACGAGGACACGATCGAGCATTTCGCCACCGAGGTGGCCAAGCTGCCGCAAGTGATGGAGTGCTATTTGATGCTCGGCGACTGCGATGCCATGGTGCGCGTGGTGGCGGCCGGCATCGACGACTATCGCCGCTTCCAGTCGGAGCATCTGAGCCGCATCAAGGGCGTGCAGAACGTCAAGACGGACGTTCCGAGCCAGACGATCAAATACACGTCGGAACTGCCGATCTGACCCGTGTCGCAGGCGCTTCGGCGCCTGCGCTTCTGCTTTCAGGGTGAACCATCCTGGCCGCCGCGCCATTTTCCAATGCCGTGAAGACCGATACCGGGCCGGTCACCAATGGAATCCCCATCAGCAGCCCGCCCACCGCCGGCCCGAAGCGCCGGCTTAGCAATGTGAGAGAGAGGATAAGGAGCGGAGTACTGAAAAGCTTGAAGACCAGGATCATGAAGCAGATGTCTTGGCCTTGTCCGGCCACCTTGAAGAAGGAGCACCACAGGAATAGCGCAGCAAGTCAGCCGATGCCACACCGATCATGACCCGCGTGGGCGGTTGGGAAAACGGCGCCCTTTCAAACTGGATAAAAAATGCAACCGGATTGTAGGATCGGCCTCGCTGCCAGCGTCCTTCGGACGCAAGCAGCGCGCAGCGCTGCCCTCTGGCATGGGAGATTTGAATGAGCCTTTCCTATCGTTGGGTCATCGTCGCCGCTGGCGCGCTGATGTCCTGTGTCGCCATCGGAACGATGTTTTCGCTGGCGATCTTCCTCGAGCCGATGGCGATCGACACCAACTGGTCGCGCGCCGGCATTTCGAGCGCCATGACGCTCAACTTCCTGGTGATGGGCCTTGGCGGATTCGCCTGGGGCGCGATATCGGACCGTTTTGGCGCCCGCATCGTCGTGACGATCGGTGCTGTGCTGCTCGGGCTGGCACTGGTTCTGGCCAGCCGCGCCGGTTCGCTCTTGAGCTTCCAGATCACCTATGGCGTGCTGGTCGGCCTCGCGGCAAGCGCCTTCTTCGCGCCGATGATCGCGCTGACCACGGGCTGGTTCGACACCAACCGCAGCCTGGCCGTCTCGCTGGTCTCGGCCGGCATGGGCGTGGCGCCGATGACGATCTCGCCCTTCGCCCGCTGGCTGATCTCGGCCTATGACTGGCGCACCGCCATGTTCGACATCGGCATCACGGCCTGGGTGCTGTTGCTGCCGGCGGTGCTGCTGGTCCGCCAGCCGCCAAAGCCAGCCGCGACCGACAGCGGCTCCGCGCCGGTTGCCGAAGGCGCCGGCCTGACGGTAGGCCAGGCGCTGCGCTCGCCGCAATTCATCGTGCTGGGCCTGACGTTCTTTGCCTGTTGCGCGGCACATTCCGGGCCGATCTTCCACATGGTCAGCTATGCCATGCTGTGCGGCGTCGCCCCCATGGCGGCCGTCTCGATCTACAGCGTCGAGGGTCTTGCGGGCCTTGGCGGCCGGCTTCTCTACGGCGTGCTGGCCGACCGGCTGGGCGTCAAGCCGGTGCTGGTCGCGGGCCTGGCGATCCAGGCGATCGTCATCGCCGCCTATCTCTCGATCAGCCGGCTCGAGCAGTTCTACATGCTGGCCGTCATCTTCGGCGCCACCTATGGCGGCGTCATGCCGCTCTATGCGGTGCTGGCGCGCGAATATTTCGGGCAGCGCATCCTGGGCACCGTGTTCGGCGCCGCCACCATGCTGTCCAGCCTCGGCATGGCGCTGGGACCGCTCGCCGGCGGCATGGTGTTCGACGCCTACGCCAACTATTCCTGGCTGTTCATCGGCTCGGCCATCATCGGCCTCGGCGCGGTCGGGATCGCGATCGCCTTTCCGCCACTGCCACGCAGGGAGTTCCAGCCGGCGTAGCGGGCAACAGGGGTTGTGCTTGACGAAGCGAAGGTCTGCTTCTGACCTGAAGTCGACCTTCGCAAACCAAACTGCCATGCGCCTCATCTCGGGCGTTCGGCAAGGCGGTGCACGAAATGGTCGGCGGCAACCGCGACCATGAGCGCGTCTCGGCATAAAGCGCGTCGCGTCTTAACGGGTTCAGGCGACGCGCTTTAGGTCTTTGCCGGGGCTATTTCTGGGCGACATGCATTAGACCGAAGGGCAAAGCCGGATGGCTCGATGCCGCCTTTGGCACCAGCACTGCCCGATCGGTCATCGACAGCGCAGGCGTCAGAATGGCATCTGTGCTTTCGCATTCAACGTCCAGGTCTTTGTGTTGCTGCCAAGCCCACCGAATTCTCCGCCGATCGAGACACCGGCTCCGCCGGGGAATCGGGCGGCGAGACCGCCGGTCGCGCGCGCCGACCATCCTTGCAGCAGGGTTGTCGATGCCGGCGGGAGGCCGCCCGCGGCGAGGATCGCGCCGCTATCCTCAATGTTGAAGTAATAGTCACCGTAGAGCCCGGCGAACGGTGTGAGCACGACGTCGCTATCGGGCCATGGCAACGGGTACGCGGCCCTCACGCCACCCGAGGCGCGTCCGCTCGTGAAGTCGTAGGTGCCTTGTTGGGTTCCGAGAGAGTCGACATAGGCGTTCTCATGCTCCCACAACGCGTAGACCTTCGCGGATGGTTCGATCAGAAAGCCGGCAGTCTTGTAGGTGCCGGTCAGGCCGGTCGAAAGCATCCAGCGCTCGCCTGTGAAATTGCCCTGCGCGGTGCCGGCAACGCCATTGTATCCGATGCCGGAGTAAGTGACGGCCGCATCGTAACGCAGCGTCGGCAGGATCTTCCAGCCGAGATAGGCGCCCGTGGTCCAGCCGTCGCCCTTCAGCTTGCCGTTGATGTCCTGCTCCGTGTAGCTGAAGGTCTCCCAGCCGCCGACCACACCGATCGCAAGGTTTGGCATGGGCTTGTAGGTGAGGCCCATCAACGCATTGACCTGCTGGCCATAGAGCGAAGCCTCCGAGGTCTGCGGCACGCCACTGTTGTTCGTCGTGTTCCGGCGGTCGATGCCCGAGGTGCGAACGTCGGCCCAGAGCAGCCATTGCTTCGTTTGCTCCCACTTCGGAGGCGCCTTCTCCGGCATCTGCTGATTGATCGCGGCAAAGGCGTCGTCGACCCGCGAGCCACTGCTGGCGGTTCCAGGCGCGCTTGCCGTTGGCCCGGCCTGAACATCATCAGCTGGTTCGGCGAAGAAATTGAAGCGTATGTGTCCGTTGCCTGGCGTCACGAAGTTGACATCGTCGTTGAAGCTGTCGGCGATCGCGTCGTCGATCGCGCCTGATATCGCCTGACCCGAGGCCTGCGCCACCACCTTGGTGACGTTGAGCTGAAGCGCCCGCAGCCGCACGCTGTCGATCGGCACGTCGACCGTCTGCGTGAGCGACGGCGAGGTGCTCGGCGTGAACGTCGCGTTGCCGCCGTAGCTGGCCGTGATCGTGTGGCTGCCGACCGCAAGCGTCGAGACGGCGAAAGACGCAACCCCGCCCGACAAGGTTGCGGATCCGATCGTCGCGCCTCCGTCGGCGAATGTGACCGTGCCCGCGGGCGTTCCACCCGTCGCGGTGACAGTTGCGGTGAATGTCACGGGTTGTCCGAACTGGCTGGGATTTTGTGACGAAGCCAGCGTCGTCTGCGACGTCGCCGCTTCATAGGTGAAGCGATCGCCGGCCGTGACGGAGGACGTCTGCGAACTGGTGGTAACGACGATGTCCACCGTGCCCGTGCCGGGTGGCGAGACCGCCGTGATCGAGTTCGCCGAATTGACCGTGTAGCTGGCCGCGTTCGCCGTACCGAATCGGACGCCGCCGGCGCCAGCCGTTCCCGCAAAACCCGATCCGGTGATGGTCACGGAGGTGCCTCCCACCGCTGGACCTGACGTCGGCGAGATCGAGGTGACGGTCGGAGGCCCGATATAGGTGAACTGGTCGGCGGCCGACGTTGCCGAGGTGCCGCCTGTGGTCGTGACCCTGATATCAACCGTGCCGGTACCGGCTGGCGCTGTGGCTGTGATCGAGGTGGCGGAATTGACCGTGAAGCTGGTCGCGGCGGTCGCGCCAAAGGTCACCGCCGTCGCACCGGTGAAGCCGCTGCCGGCGATGGTCACGGTGGTGCCGCCGGGCGCCGGTCCCGAGGTCGGCGAGATCGAGCTGACGGTCGGCGCTTCGACATAAGTGAACTGGTCCGCGGCCGACGTGGCCGAGGTGCCGCCTGTGGTCGTGACCCTGACATCGACCGTGCCTGTGCCGGAAGGCGACGTTGCGGTGATCTGGGTTGCGGAATTGACCGTGAAGCCCGTCGCAGCGGTTGCGCCGAAGGTCACCGCCGTCGCACCCGAGAATCCGGTGCCGGTGATGGTCACTGTGGTGCCGCCCGCGTCGGCTCCCGCCGTCGGCGAGATCGAGCTGACAGTCGGAGCTGCCGCATAAGTGAACTGGTCGGCGGCCGACGTTGCCGAGGTGCCGCCTGCCGTCGTCACCCTGACATCGACCGTGCCGGAGCCGGCGGGCGACGTCGCGGTGATCTGGGTTGCGGAATTGACCGTGAAGCCTGTCGCCGCGGTTGCGCCAAACGTCACCGCCGTCGCGCCCGACAGATTGCTGCCGGTGATGATCATGGTTGTGCCGCCGGTCTGCGGTCCCGCCGTTGGCGAGATCGAGGTGACGGTCGGTAGCCCGATATACGTGAACTGGTCGGCGGCCGACGTTGTCGAGGTGCCACCTGTCGTCGTGACCCTGACATCAACCGTGCCGGTACCGGCCGGCGCTGTCGCGGTGATCTGGGTTGCAGAATTGACCGTGAAGCTCGTCGCCGCCGCGCCAAACGCCACCGCCGTCGCTCCCGTGAAGTTGGTGCCGGTGATGGTCACTGTGGTGCCGCCCGCGTCGGGTCCCGACGTCGGCGAGACCGAACTGACGGTCGGAGCTTCGACATAAGTGTACTGGTCGGCGGCCGATGTTGCTGACGTTCCACCGACGGAGGTCACCCTGACATCGACCGTGCCGGTGCCGGAAGGCGATGTCGCGGTGATCTGGGTTGCGGAATTGACCGTGAAGCCTGTCGCCGGAGTCACGCCGAAGGTCACCGCCGTCGCACCGGTGAATCCGGTGCCGGTGATGGTCACTGTGGTGCCGCCCGCGTCGGCTCCCGCCGTCGGCGAGATCGAGCTGACAGTCGGAGCTGCCGCATAAGTGAACTGGTCGGCGGCCGACGTGGCTGAGGTCCCGCCTGCCGTCGTCACCCTGACATCGACCGTGCCGGAGCCGGCGGGCGACGTTGCGGTGATCTGGGTTGCGGAATTGACCGTGAAGCCTGTCGCCGCGGTTGCCCCGAAGGTGACGGCCGTCGCACCCGAGAAGTTGGTGCCGGTGATGATCACGCTGGTCCCGCCCGTCGTCGGTCCCGACGTCGGCGAGATCGAGGTGACGGTCGGAGGCCCGATATAGGTGAACTGGTCGGCGGCCGACGTGGCTGAGGTCCCGCCTGCCGTCGTCACTCTGACATCGACCGTGCCGGTGCCGGAAGGCGACGTTGCGGTGATCTGGGTTGCGGAATTGACCGTGAAGCCTGTCGCCGCGGTCGCCCCGAAGGTGACGGCCGTCGCACCCGAGAAGTTGGTGCCGGTGATGGTCACTGTGATGCCGCCGGCCGCCGGTCCCGAGGTCGGCGAAATCGAGGTGACGGTCGGGGACGGGATATAGGTGAATTGGTCGGCGGCCGATGTTGCTGACGTTCCGCCGACAGAGGTTATCCTGACATCGACCGTGCCGGTGCCGGAAGGCGACGTCGCGGTGATCGACGTCGCGGAATTGACCGTGAAGCCTGTTGCCGGGGTCGCCCCGAAGGTGACGGCTGTCGTACCCGAAAAGTTGGTGCCGGTGATGGTCACTGTGGTGCCGCCAGCGCCGGGGCCCGCCGTCGGCGAAATCGAGGTGACGGTTGGCGCCGCGACGTAGGTGTATTGGTCGGCGGCTGACGTGGCTGACGTTCCGCCGACGGAGGTTACCCTGATATCGACCGTGCCGGTGCCGGAAGGCGACGTTGCGGTGATCTGGGTTGCGGAATTGACGGTGAAGCCCGTCGCCGGGGTAGCCCCGAAGGTGACGGCCGTCGTGCCCGAGAAGTTGGTGCCGGTGATGGTCACGGTCGTGCCGCCGGCGCCGGGGCCCGCCGCCGGCGAAATTGAGGTGACGGTTGGCGCCGCGACGTAGGTGTATTGGTCGGCGGCCGACGTCGCCGAGGTACCGCCTGCCGTCGTCACCCTGATATCAACCGTGCCGGTACCGACCGGCGCTGTCGCGGTGATCGAGGTGGCGGAGTTGAAGGTGAAGCCTGTCGCAGCGGTTGCGCCGAAGGTCACCGCCGTTACACCCGTGAAGTTGGTGCCGGTGATAGTGACGCTGGTCCCGCCCGTCTGCGGTCCCGCCGTCGGCGAGATCGACGTGACGGTCGGGGGCGGGATATAGGTGAATTGGTCGGCGGCCGATGTTGCTGACGTTCCGCCGACGGAGGTTATCCTGACATCGACCGTGCCGGTGCCGGAAGGCGACGTCGCGGTGATCGACGTCGCGGAATTGACCGTGAAGCCTGTCGCAGCGGTTGCGCCGAAGGTCACCGCCGTCGCTCCCGAGAAGTTGATGCCGGTGATGGTCACTGTGGTGCCGCCCGTCTGCGGTCCCGCCGTTGGCGAAATCGAGGTGACGATCGGAGCTGCGACATAAGTGAACTGGTCGGCGGCTGACGTGGCTGAGGTCCCGCCTGCCGTCGTCACCCTGACGTCGATCGTGCCGCTGCCGGCGGGCGACGTTGCGGTGATCTGGGTTGCGGAATTGACCGTGAAGCCTGTCGCAGCGGTGGCGCCAAACGTCACCGCCGTCGCACCCGAGAAGTTGGTGCCGGTGATGATCACGGTCGTGCCGCCGGTGCCGGGACCCGCCGTCGGCGAGATCGAGGTGACGGTTGGTGCGGCGACGTAGGTATACTGGTCGGCGGCCGACGTCGCCGAGGTGCCGCCTGTGGTCGTGACGGTCACATCGACGGTGCCTGCCGAACCAGCCGGCGCGATCGCGGTGATCTGAGTGTCGGAATTGACGGTGTAGCCCGTCGCATTCGTAGAGCCGAACTTCACGCCGCCGGCGCCCGTGGTGCCGGTGAAGTTGGTGCCCGTGATCACGACCGAGTTGCCGCCGCCCAGGGCCCCGGAGGTCGGCGAGATCGCCGTTACGGTCGGCTGGGCCGAGCAGGTCACCGTCGCCTGGGCCGACCCGGGTGCAACGCTCCAGGCATAGACGATGAACTGGGTATCGTTTGCAGGCAGAACATAATTGCCACTGAGATTGAGTTCGGCGCCTGCCGCCCCGTACTGCTCGAGGATGACGGTGCCTCCATTCTGCCCGTAGAGCGCGAATCCGGAACCGTTTTGGCTGGCGGGCGGATTCGTATTTCCCGACGTCGTCGCGGAATAGGTGACCTTCTCGCCGGCCAAAAGGCTGTATGTCAGATATTGGTCAGCGCCGCCCGACGGGACCGAGAGCCCGCCACCCCATGTCGCGTTGATCTGACTGCAGCCGGCGGATATCGCGAAGGAAGGCGATACGAGAGCCAGTTGAAAGAGCGCCACAAGAAGCCATGCGAGCGACGCCTGAACGTATCTTGTGCGGTTGCGGATTGCCGAAATAAGTCCAAATACAGAAAGTATTCTTGCAATAAATGAATAGGCGAAGAGCATCGCCTGCCCCCAAATCAAAAACCCAACCTGCTACGCAGGTATCCCCACATCGGCCATAGCAGTCCGTTTCGGTCCTTGCCACAGAAAACTCATATTTGGGGGCGTGCCGCGGGCGGCCGGGGCAGGTTTTCCAGCGCGTGATGCAATTGCGCGGAGGGGCATCGCTGCATTCGTGCACGGAGCGAGAGGATGATGGTCGGCGTGCTCTGCGTTCGAGACCGAATCGGCGCGGCACGTTCGCTGCCTCGGCTCCCCTACCCGAAGATCCGCCTGCCTTGCTCGTCGAACAGTTGGATGCCCTTCTTGATCGAGATGTCGACGGCCGGCGAAGCTGTCAGCGGGGACGAATATTGTGTTCCTTCACCACGCCGTCGACCTCCTTGGAAACGACGCCGCAGGTCTGGACGCGAACGGCAGCATGAGCCCCATCTCGGCCATTCCGGATTCGCCGGCGCCTTGCTGAAAGCCGCCGTCGCCCTGGAGCAATTCCAGGGAAAGTGTGAAACGGTTTTCCTGGGAAAAGCGCATAGCGCTTTCCCTTGGGAATTGCTCCAAAACAAGGAGTTAGAGCGGTTCGCCGTTTCCGTGAAACGGTGAATTACTCCGGGGGCCTTTCAGGCCGACAGCCCGCCCATTCAAGGACTGACGAGCCTTTTACTTCACCGTGATGGCCATACCGCTGAGATCGGCGTTGACTTGCAGGCCAACCTGCTTGCCTGTGAGTTCGAGTTGGGCGCCCTTGTCATTGGTCATGACGATCACCTGGGCTCCTTTGCCGAGAGCGCCACCACCGCCCGCCGCCCCGTAGACCCCCGTCACATCTCGGGCGCGCCTGATATGGCGCACGGTTCCGCGGAAATAGGTCTTCGAAACCCCGAAGGCGAGGCCGCCCGAAACGGCGCCGATAGAGACGGGGTAGCTGCGGCCGTGGAAGGTCAGCGTGCCCTCGCCTCCGGAGCCACCGATGAAGAATGCCGCCTTGTAGACGGCGAAGCGGATCGTACCGCTGTCGGCATGCGCGGCGCTGGCGACACTGACGGCCCCGGCGGCGATGGCGGCAACCGCGAGTGAACGAATTCTGGACGAAATCATGATGAGAACTCCTCAAGCTGGCCACTTGCCCAACGGCTGGGCTCGTCAGCGTGGTATCAACGCTACAACTGAACAGTCTCGCCCGTTGTTGGTTCCAGGCCCCGGTCGTGCGCCATACCCGATGTCCAATTAGGAAATGGACAGGATCTCAAGCTCGCGCTGCCCCAGCTGGACAAAGTCGCCAACGGTTTTGCCAGTCAGCGCGATGGCAACCGGCGAACCATGCGATATGGAAGTTTGAGACGGGTTGGCCTCATCCTCACCGACGATGCGGAAGGTCTGCGTGCGGCCATCGTCACGCTTGAAGGTAACGGTGTGCCCGAAGGCGATCACTTCATTGGACGCGGGCACCGACATGAGCTGAGCCGTACGGACGCGCTCGGCATAATAGCGCGTATCCCGAACCGGAACCGCTGACTGCCGTCGCCTCTCATTGACATCTTCCAGCACGTTGGCGGCCTCGAGAGCCTGCTGAGCGCGAGCCAATTCATCCTGCAGCATCTTGAGGCCCGCCTCCGTGACGAGGTTGATCCGATCGGAGACAGGACGCGCCGGCAGAATGGTTTCCGATGCCGCCTCAGCACTTTCCTCTTTGGCGAATGCTACGCTCAATGGTCGAGACTCTTCTTCATGGACGCCATCCCTTGCCGACGGAATTCAAAAAAATTGTGTCGGACAGGTCTGGAACGATAGCAATTATTCCGCTGTTTGCGGGGACTTTTCATCGTGACAACTCGAAAAGGTGCAGGACGCGCTGACAGCGAATGTCCGCTTTGGAGCACGAGCTTCTGGCGTTCTCACGTCTTGGATAGGTCGGAATCCGAATGGCAGTTGATGACCGCGAATGGCCCAAAGCCGGATTCTTGCCGACGAAAAGCGCAACGGCCAAGATCAGCGGGATCCCGATTTCAAGCCAAGAGGCGGGAGTTATGCGTCAAACAAGAGATCGTACGCTGTCGGTCATCAACTTGACGCCCAACGCTCCAACCACCATTCCCGCGGCGCGGTCGATCCAGACTTTGGATCGCAAATAGGCAGCCTTCGGTCGGCGCGATGAGAAACCAAGTGCCACGATGGCGTACCAAACGAATTCGTTGAGGAAGAGCATCGGCGGCAGAGCAAACAACATCCAGGATGGTGCCGGCGAGGGCAAGAGCGCGGCGAACATCGAAGCGTAGAAGATCGCTGTCTTTGGATTGGACAGTTGCACAAAGAGACCACGCAATAGGGACTTCCAAAGCGTGCTTGGTCGTCCAGTCGCCGTCTCGGCAACCTCTATCGGTTCGGGCGCGGCGCGCCAGATATTGATTCCGAGCCAAACAAGATAGGCTCCGCCAGCCAGCCTCAGCGCAAGATTAAGCCATTCAACTTGCAATAGGATTGCCGTCAGACCCGCGACCGCGATGCAAGCGAAAAGGAAGCCGCCTATGCCCATCCCTATCGCCGCCATCACGCCGTCTGCGCGCGACCCCGAGATAGCGATCCGCGAAACCACAACAAAGCTCGGGCCTGGGCTGATTGCACCGAGAAGGAAGACCCCCAAGATGGAGAACAGGATCGCAAGTTCATGCACGGCATTTCCTCCTCACTACCCGAAGATCCGCTCGCCCTGCTCGTCGACCAGTTGCATGCCCTTCTTGATCGAGATGTCGACGGCATCGTCGAGCCCGGCGAAGCGGTCGGCGCGGATGAATTTGTGTTCCTTCACCACGCCGTCGATCTCCTTGGAGACGATGCCGCAGGTCTGGTACTGGCCATCCGCCTTGTAGGGCGTGGCGCTGATCAGGAAACCCTTGTGCTCGACCTGCTTGGCTGGTGCCGCGCTCTTCGGCTCACCCGCCTCGGCTCCGCCACCGCCGAAAAGACGCTTCAGAAAAGACATCGGGCTTCCTCCAACAGCATTCATCCCGCACCATGTAGCGTGGCGCGGGATGAATTTCACTATCGGTCCTTGGCCTGGCGGGCAAGGGCTGCGCCCTGCGGTGCGGGAAGAGCCTACTTATGCGACAGCGCTTCCAGCGCTTCGGCGGCGGCTTCGAGAATGGCGATAGCCTCGGCCTGCTTGTCGGCCGGGGCATCGACGATGTCGCCGAGAGCAGCGCGCAGCCGGTGGCGCACGGCACGGAATTCGTCGCGCGCCTCCGAACGCTCACCACGACCGCCGCGGCGCCCGCCCTCTTCGCGCTCGTCGTTCCAGCCGAACCAGTCGCGCGCCTTGGCCATCTTGCGGCCGAAGCGCTCGAGATGTTCAAGCACGCCGTCGATCATCTCGCGATTGTCGGCGAGATGCGCTTGCCCCGCCTCGGTGATCGAGAACACCTTCTTGTTGCCGTCCGCGGCGGAGGCGGCATAGCCGGCCTCTTCGAGGAAGGTCAGTGTCGGATAGACCACGCCCGGGCTCGGGCTGTAGATGCCGCTGGTGCGCTCTTCCAGCGCCTTGATGATGTCGTAGCCGTGGCGCGGCGCCTCGGCCAGCAGCGACAGCGTGATCAGCTTGAGGTCGCCGTCGGCCAGCATGCGCCCGGCGCGGAACATGTCGCCAGGGCCGCCGCGACCGCCGCCACGACCACCGTGCCCGAACGGGCCGAACCCGCCGCCGCGTCCGCCGAATTTGCCAGCCATGTGCATGAACATGCGCTCGCCGAAATGATTGTTCCCAAAATGTTTGTGCATTGATTGCTCCTTGAGTTGTATCTTACGATATATCTTAATTAGGCAAGCCAATCGTTGGAGTCAAGATATATCTTACGATGTATCTCGATACGACGCCAGAGGCTTGCTTTCACCGGAACGTGCCGCTAGAAGGCCCGTGAGCGCCTCGGCTGCTCCGTAAGCGTCTGACGTCAAGCAACGCATCCAACCCCGGTCTTTCCGGGCAATTTTGCCGGTCACCGGCGAATGGATGCCAATGCGACGGACCGGACACTTCAGGGAACTCTCAAAATGACTGCAAGACATCGGCGCAGGAAGCTGCCTGCGCGCTATGCCGCTGTTCTCAGCCCGCTGGTGCTGTCGCTGTTGATGACCTTCATCGTCTCGTTCATCTCGACGCTGAAAAGCCTTGGCTTCCACCCCGACCTGCCGTCCATCTGGCTAACCGCCTGGGGCCTGTCCTGGCTGGTGGCGTTTCCGACGCTGCTGCTGGTGCTGCCGGTGGTACGCCGCATCGTCGGCGCGCTGTGCGAACCGGCCCGCCGATAGCTCGCGCGAAAAAGGTCCGGAGATGTCCTCCGGGCCTTTGCATTTCTGGTCATCAATCACGAACCGCTACCAGCGACCCTTGCGCCGGTTCCAGGCATAGAGCAGGTCGGCGAAACGATCATAGGCAAGGCGTGTCAGCGGCAAGACAACCGGATTGCCGAACAAAGTCGCCAGCCAGCCCTCGCCGGGCGTGACCTTCCACACGGCGATGGCAACGTCGGCGCCGACCAGCAGCCCGCCCGCCGCGTCGGTGGCGTGCAGCCGCCGGCGGATATCCTCAAGCGACGCGCCATGTCCGGCAAGCGCTGCCGGTTCAAAATTGATGTCGCGGAACTCGATCCGCCCAGCCTTGACCGCTTCGATCAACCGCCGCTTCTGCCTGACAATGCCGGCATCGCAAACCGGGCAGCGCGTGTTGTACCAGACAGTCAGCATCTATCCGTGGCCATGCCTGTGGTGCAGGTCGGGATAATGCGGATGCCGGTGGCGCATCGGCGCATGCCGGTGCCAGTGCGAATGCGGTTCGCTCACCGGCCCGTCATGCTGGTGCTGGTGGTGCTCGTCATGCACATGGCTGTGCTCGTGTTCCAGTTCCTCGTGGTCGTGCTCATGCTCATGGCGTTCCGACAGATGCAGCCACAGGCCGACGCCCATCAGCAGCCCGGCGATCGCCAGCTTGAGCGTGACGGCGTCACCCAATATGGCGATTGCCAGCAACGCGCCGATAAAGGGGGCGAGCGAGTAATAGGCGCCTGTCCGTGCGGTGCCGAGATGACGCAACGCCACGATGAACATCACCAGGCTGACCCCGATGCCGAAGAAGCCGACGGCCGCGACGACTGCCACGACCGACGCCGGGGGAACGAAGCCCCGCCAGCAAGCGCCAGCCCGACATTGACGACACCCGCCACCAGCCCCTTGAGCATGGCGATCACCACCGGGTCGGTGGCCGAGATCCTGCGCGTGAAATTGTTGTCGATCCCCCAGGCCACACAAGCTCCCGCCTCCAGCAGGGCGCCACGATTGAAGGCGATGCCCTCACCTTGCCAAGACAAGAGAACGGCGCCCGCCAGAATGGCGAAGGCGCCCAGAAGCAGACGCCGGTCGACATTCTCGCGATAGACGAGCCAGGCGATTGCCATCGTCGCCAGCCCTTCGAGATTGAGCAGCAGCGCCGAACTGGACGCCGTGTTGAGGGTCAGGCCGAACATCAGCAGCACCGGCGCGATAACGCCGCCCATGCCGATTGCCAGCGCCAGCCAGGGAATATCCCCAGCGGTCAGCTGCGCCTCCCCGGCCGCGGCCTGCCCGCCCCGGAGCAGGCGGTACAGAGCGAGGCCGAGACCAGCACCGAGATAGAGCAGCCCGGCCAGCATGAAGGGATTGACGCCATTGAGCAGCAGCTTGCTGAGCGGCGGCGTCGCCCCGAACAAGGCAGCCGAGCCAAGCGCCAGCGGCACGCCAGGCCACAGATGAGAATGCGAATGCGGTTCGGACATGGCTATATCCTAGCGCAAGCTCCCCAGGAATGGCGATGCGCTTTACGCGCTGTTTCGTCACGGCTCTATCCGAGCGAGGTGATGATCTCGCGGTAGGCGAATTCGGGAAAGGCCTTCAGCGTCCGCGTCCTGACATTGCCGGCTGCCGCCAGCATCAGCGAGAAACGCGCCAGCACCGCGTCGTCTGGCGCTTCGACCACGGCCACCATGTCGTACTCGCCCATGGTCAGGTAGAACGCCTTGAACGATCCGCCCATGTCTCCGAGCTGCTTCCTGGCGGCGTCGAGCCGCTTCGGTGACTCGCGCACGTTTCTGGCACCCTGCTCCGTCCAGTTCATCAGCACGATGTAGCTTGTCATGGCACACCTCCCTCCGGGGCCACGGAGCACGGCGGCTTCGCCGGGGCGGGCATCCGGGTTGTCGCCCAGAAAATGCATCCGACGCGAAAGTATCCTCCCGCGGCGAACGTCCCGCAAGGACTATCGCACCGGCGCCCGATTGCCGGGTGAAGGCGAGCTTGACCAAGCGCACGCAGGCCCAGGAAAGCCGGTTTAAAAACCCGCCCGATTGCGGCAATCTCCGTCGTGGCCCATGGCCGAGACCGATCCAGCGCGGGAGAGCTTCATGCGCGAGACCATCGAGCTGCCGCCGGGAACGATCGAAAGCCCTGCCGCATGGACCGGCGAGGAGATGGCGAAGCATCCGCAGAATTGGCTGGTGGAACTGGACCCACAGGACGTCGCGGAGTTGGAACTGGCGGCAACCGGCTTTCTCGCAGGCCCGCAGGACATCGGCAATTTGACCAAGGCTGATTTCCCCTTGCCCAGGCTCGCCGGTCATCTTGCCGCGCTTGGCGAAAAACTGATCGCAGGCATTGGCTTCGAGGTGCTTCGTGGTCTCCCGGTCGAAAAATACTCCGCGCAAATGGCGGCAACGATCTTCTGCGGGGTCGGCGCGCATCTGGGAAGCGCACGGTCCCAGAATGCCCAGGGCCATATACTCGGCCATGTCCGCGACACAGGCGCCAACGCCAGGGACGCGACGACACGCATCTACCAGACGTCGGAGCGCCAGACGTTTCACACCGACTCCGCCGATGTGGTCGGCCTGCTCTGCCTGAGGGATGCCATGCAAGGCGGCGAGTCCCTGCTGGTCAGCACGGTGACGATCTACAACGAGATGCGCAAAAGACGGCCCGATCTGGTCCGCCTGCTGTTCGATCCGATTGCCACCGACCGGCGCGGCGAGATCCCGGAAGGCGAAAAGCCCTATTTCGAAATCCCGGTCCTCAACTGGCATGCGGGATTGCTGACCGGCATCTATCAGCGCCAGTACATCGACAGCGCGCAACGCTTCCCCGATGCCATGCGGCTGAGTTCAGCGCATGTCGAAGCGCTGGATCTTTTCGACAGCCTTGCCAATGATCCCCTGCTGAACCTGT
Source organism: Mesorhizobium loti (assembly GCA_014189435.1). Taxonomy (NCBI): domain Bacteria; kingdom Pseudomonadati; phylum Pseudomonadota; class Alphaproteobacteria; order Hyphomicrobiales; family Phyllobacteriaceae; genus Mesorhizobium; species Mesorhizobium loti. The sequence goes on along the minus strand of CP050293.1, from coordinate 792,986 downwards.
CGATGCGGCTTCGGCCGGGCGACATGCAGTTCGTCTACAATCATTCGCTGCTGCACGACCGCATGGGCTTTCGCGATTGGCCGGACCCGGACAAGCGCCGCCACATGCTGCGCCTTTGGCTGTCGATCCCGGGCGACCGTGCACTGCCTGCGTGCTTCGGGCAGCGCTATGGCTCGATCGAGATCGGCGATCGGGGCGGAATAATCGTCAAGGGCGCGAGGCTGAACGTGCCTTTGTAGAGCAATTCTATGAGCCACTTGAAACGAAAAGGGCGCCTCGATGGGCGCCCTTGATCTCTTTGCAATCGGTAAGTGTCAGCTATCCAGGAAGCTGCGCAGCTTGCGGCTCCGGCTCGGGTGCTTGAGCTTGCGCAGCGCCTTGGCTTCGATCTGGCGGATACGCTCGCGGGTGACCGAGAACTGCTGGCCGACTTCTTCCAGCGTATGATCGGTGTTCATGCCGATGCCGAAACGCATTCTGAGCACGCGCTCCTCGCGCGGCGTCAGCGAAGCCAGCACGCGCGTGGTGGTCTCGCGCAGATTGGCCTGGATCGCCGCGTCGATCGGCAGGATCGCCATCTTGTCCTCGATGAAATCGCCCAGATGCGAATCCTCCTCGTCGCCGACCGGCGTTTCGAGCGAGATCGGCTCCTTGGCAATCTTCAGCACCTTGCGCACTTTTTCGAGCGGCATGGCGAGCTTTTCGGCCAGTTCTTCCGGCGTCGGCTCGCGGCCGATCTCGTGCAGCATCTGGCGCGAGGTGCGCACGATCTTGTTGATCGTCTCGATCATATGCACCGGAATGCGGATGGTGCGCGCCTGGTCGGCGATCGAACGCGTGATCGCCTGCCGGATCCACCATGTCGCGTAGGTCGAGAACTTGTAGCCGCGGCGGTATTCGAATTTGTCGACCGCCTTCATCAGGCCGATATTGCCTTCCTGAATCAGGTCGAGGAACTGCAGGCCGCGATTGGTGTATTTCTTGGCGATGGAGATGACGAGGCGAAGATTGGCCTCGACCATTTCCTTCTTGGCGATCGCCGCTTCGCGCTCGCCCTTCTGCACCTGGTTGACGATCTTGCGGAATTCCAGGATCGAGATCGCCGTTTCGGTGGCGAGGTTCTGGATCTCGGCGCGCAGCTCCTTGATCGCGTCCTTCTCGTTCTTGGTGAATTCCTTCCAGCCGCGCGAGGTCAGATTGCCGATCGCGCGTGTCCAGTTGGGGTCGAGTTCGGAACCCTGATATTCCTTCAGGAACTCCTCGCGGCGCACGCCGTAGCTTTCGGCGAGCCGGAGCAACTTGCCTTCGTTCTGCACCAGGCGCTTGTTGATGTCGTAAAGCTGCTCGACCAGCGCCTCGATGCGCGCCGTGTTGAGCGACAGCGACTTCACCGCCTTGATCAGCTGGTCCTTCAGCTCCTTCAGCCGGCGATCCTGGCTGGGCGACAGAGTGCCGGCCGCGGCCAGACGGTTCTCGACCTGCTGGTCCTGCAGCTTGCGCAGCTTCTTGTAGGTGTCGGCGATGACGTCGAGCGTCTCCATCACCTGCGGGCGCAGTTCGGCTTCCATCGCCGCCAGCGACAGGCTCGCTTCGTCCTCGTCTTCCTCGTCGTCATCGACCAGCCCGCGCGTATCGGCGCCGACATTGGTGACGTCTTCTTCCTCGTCGCGCGAACGGCGCGGCTTGTCCTCGACCTTGGCTTCCTCGATGCGCTCGACCACCGGCGCCTGCTTGGCCTCGGGGCCGGCATAGGTGGCTTCGAGATCGATGATCTCGCGCAGCAGGATTTTCGATTCGTTGAGCTCGTCGCGCCAGATGATGATGGCCTGGAAGGTCAGCGGGCTTTCGCACAGGCCGGCGATCATCGTCTCGCGACCGGCTTCGATGCGCTTGGCGATGGCGATTTCGCCCTCGCGCGACAAAAGCTCGACCGAGCCCATCTCGCGCAGATACATGCGCACCGGATCGTCGGTGCGATCGGTCGGCTCTTTCTTGGTGGTGGTGGCGGCGACCGCGGTGCCGGTCTGCTCGGCCAACTCGTTGGCGTCTTCCTCGGCATCGGCCGCGGTGTCGGCGGCCTCGGGCTCTTCGCCCTGCTCGTCGTCCTCGACCACGTTGATGCCCATGTCGGACAGCATCGCCATCGTGTCCTCGATCTGCTCGGAGGTCACTTCCTCGGAGGGCAGCACCGAATTCAGCTCGTCCATGGTGACATAGCCGCGCTTCTTGGCGGCCTTGATCATCTTCTTGACAGCATCATCGGAAAGGTCGAGCAGAGGGCCATCGGTGGCGCCTTCGCGTTCGGTTTCGACCTCTTCCTTTTCCTTAGTCGCCATAGTCTTTATCTTCTCCTAGCGGCCGAACTTCAAAGCCGCGTAAGCTGTCGGACCAGTCAAATCGGATGCGCTCGCTTATGAAACGCGCCTCGCCGGGCCAGTAACTGCATCAACTCGTTTGGTGTATGTCGTTGCCCCAAAATCGGGTTTCCCCTTTTCGGCGACATGCATTAAGTCCAGATTAACCCTGATATCTGTGGCAGGCAGGCTGCCTGTCCAGTGACCAGTACCCTACATCGCTTATTTCCCGTCGACGCGGGTTCGGGTTAACGTTTCGAATCGTCCTGATTCCGCCAATCTGCCAGAAGGTCAAGCGCCTCTCGCATGATTCGCATGAAAAAAGCGAATCAATTACCCGACTTAGCCCGTTACGCGCCATTTGGACGCGCAACAACGCCTTCGCGTCTCATTTGCTTCAAACTAAGCCCGCCCGGCCCTGCCCGAGGACACGCCGAATCCTTCGATCAGCGCTTCCGTTGCCTGTACGTCCTGAAATTGCGCCTGAATTTCGATCAGGTGCCGGTAGTTTTCGTCTGTGGGATCGGTGGCGAGCGCCGCTTCCGCCTGTTTCAGTTCCTTATGTAAGGTGCGCGCGCTGCGCTGCAAGTGCAGCGCCTGGCTGAAAGCATCGCGGGCATCTTCAAGGGCAGCTGTCTCCAGCGCCGGCCATTGCCGCATGCGCCGGATCAGGCCGACGGCCCGCTCCCAGATATCGGCGCAGCCGGCGCGTTCGACCGTCGCGATAACGGCGTGACGGTCATTGGCCATGTCATGCGCCATCGCGTCGAGGATCGCCGCATGCAGCCGCCTCAGATCGGAGTTGGCGAGATCCAGAAACTCGATATGAGCGAAATTCTCGTCGATCAGTGCCGGATGGTTGATCAACGCGACGATGATCGTCGCCTCGCGCACCGACATCCCCTCGCCGCCGCGCTTGACCAGCGCGGATTGGCCGAGGCTTTCGGTGATCGCCATGCGGCCGCCACCAGGTTTGGCGAATTGTCCGCCGGGTGCGGCTGCCTTGCCCTGGCCGCGCTCGCCTGGCCGGCCGCCATCTTGACGCCCTTGGCGTGCACCGCGCTGCGAGCCAAAGAAGCTCAACACGCGCTCGCGCATCTCCTGTTGATAATGGTAGCGTAGGCTTTCGTCGCGGATGCGGCTGGTCAGTTCGCGCAGCGTCTTCTCGAGTTCGGCCCGCCGCTCCGGCGTGTCGAAGACACCGCCCGCCGTCTCACGCATCCACAACAGATCGACCAGCGGCCGCGCTTCGGCCAGCACGATGCGGAACGCGTCCGGTCCTTCGGCCTTGACCAGATCGTCGGGATCCTTGCCTTCCGGCAGCAGCGCGAAGCGCGCCGAACGCCCGGCCTGCACCGACGGCAGCGCCATGTCGGCGGCCCGCCAGGCCGCCTTCAGCCCGGCCTTGTCGCCGTCGAAACACAACATGGGCTCCGGCGCCATGCGCCAAAGCAGCTCGAGCTGGTTCTCGGTGAGCGCGGTGCCGAGTGGCGCCACGACATTCTCGAAGCCGGCCTGCGCCAGCGCGATCACGTCCATATAACCTTCGACGGCGATCACCGTGCCGCCCTTGGCGAGCGCCTTGCGGGCGCGGGCGAAATTGTAGAGCACGTTGCCCTTGTGGAAGAGCTCGGTGTCGGGCGAATTCATGTATTTGGCCAGCGCATCGGGCGCCAGCGCGCGGCCGCCAAAGGCGATGATCTTGCCTCTGGAATCCGGGATCGGGAACATGATGCGGTCGCGGAACCAGTCATAGGAGACCGGGATGTCGTCGCCGTGGCGCACCAGCCCGCAGGCCTCGATATCGGCCTTGGGAACGCCCTTGGCGGCGAGATGCTCCTTGAGCGCATTGCGGCTGTCGGGGGCGAAGCCCAACCGGAACGATTGCTGCGTCGCCGGCGTCAGCCCACGATCCCTGAGATAGGCGCGGGCTTTGGCGCCTTCCGGTCCCTGCAGCCGTTCCTGGAAGAAGCTGGTCGCCATCTCCATGACGTCGGTCAGGCTGGCGCGTTCCTTTTCGCGCCGCTCCTCCTGCGCGTCGCGAACCGGCATCGGCACGCCGGCCATCTCGGCGATCTTCTCGACCGCTTCGGGAAAGCTCATCCCGTCGAGTTCGGTGAGGAACTTGAAATGATCGCCCGAAACCGAGCAGCCGAAACAATGGTAGCGGCCCTTCTTGTCCTCGCAGTGGAAGGACGGGCTCTTCTCGCCATGGAACGGGCAACAAGCCCAATAGTCGCCGCGCGGCGCGTTGGTCTTCTTCCGGTCCCATGCGACGCGCAGGCCGACAACCGATGAAATCGGCACGCGGTCGCGGATCTCGTCGAGGAAAGCGGGTGGAAAGCGCATCGGGGAACTCGTTTCCCCACCATATAATCATGCCCGCGAAGTCCGACGACCCCTAATGCAGACCATACCCGGTTTCCACAGGGCAAAAAGAAAGGCGGCCGTTGCGGGCCGCCTCCCTTTCAATGTCCGGCAAGGTACCGGTTACTGCGCGGCAAGCGCGCCGAAGATGACGCCGGAGAGGATGCCAACCAGCACATAGTCGTTGCCGACGCGGATCCACTCCTGGCCGCGGCCGGGACGATGCAGGCCGTAGCGGCCATAGTCGCGGATCGGCTGGTGACGCTTCCAGCTGGAATATTTCTGGCCATTGCGCCAGTTGTTGCGCTTCACGACGACCTTCTTCTTGAAGACGCGCTTCTTCACATCGCTGTGGTGGCCGGGCTTCTGCCAGTCGACCTGGCTGGTGTTCGACTGCGGAGCGACCGGTGCATTCAGCGGTGCGGCCTGGCCGGTGAGCGACGTGGCGGCCAGCATCGAGATAGCGAGGGCGGAAAGGACAATGCGTTTCATGAGAAGTCTCCTTGGTTGTCGATGCCCAGGAAATAGCGGCCCACCGATGAACCGAAACTGAACGCCTGCATTACAATTGTGTAATGAATTCCTTCTGTTACCCAAGAGAATTGAACATCACTGTAAAGGCAGGGAGCCAGCGCACGGCAAACCCGGCCGATCCGCTGCATCACAGCGGCCTGGCAATGCAACCATTTGCGCGTCCGTCCATTTTCCGACACCGCTTGTCGCGCTGCAACGGCCCCTTGAAATCGACAAGATTTTATTATCCGGCTAAAATATTCGAACTAATATCGACCAACGCCATGATCATGATTCGTAACCTCGCTTTTCATCCCGCTCGCCACGCCAAACAGGGCGCGCGCCCTGTTTGCATGCAGGCGGCGACATGAGCGGGTCCGTCGTCCTCCTGCATCTGGCCGGCGCCGTGGCGCTGATGCTGTTTGCCACCCGCATGGTGAAGACCGGCGTCGAGCGCGCCTATGGCGACGTGCTGCGCCATCGTCTGCGCGCCACCATGCGCAATCCGATCATGGCGGTGCTGGCCGGCACCTGCCTCGCCATCGCCCTGCAAAGCTCCACCGCCGTCACGCTGCTGGTCGGCTCCTTCGCCGGCTCCGGCATCGTCTCGGGCGCCGCGGGCCAGCTTGCCGTGCGCGGCGCCGAGATCGGTTCGGCGCTGGTGGTCAAGCTGCTGACCTTCGATCTCACCCTGCTGGTGCCGCTCTGCCTGATCACCGGCACGGTGATGTTCATGGCCACCGAACGGCGCGACTGGCGCCAGTCCGGCCGCATCCTGGTCGGCATCGGCCTGCTGATCCTGTCGCTGGAGATGATCGGCCAGGCATCGGAGCCGCTGCGCAACAGCCAGCTCATGCCGGTCATCATCAACTACTTCTCGACCGATTCCATCACCGCCTATCTGCTGGCGGCGCTCATCACCTGGCTGTTCCAGTCGAGCATCGCGGCGGTGCTGTTGATGGCGACGCTGGCCGGCCGTGGCCTGATCACGCCCGAACTCGGCGTCGTTCTTATCCTCGGCGTCAACCTCGGATCCTCGATCATCGCGCCGATGCTGACCCGCTCGTCGAGCCCCGAAGTGCGCGTCGTGCCGATCGGCAATCTCCTGATGCGCGGGCTTGGCTCGCTGATCATGCTGATCCTGGTCATGATCTTCAGGCCGCACTTTGCCTTTCTCGGTTCGACGGCGGCGGACCAGATCGTCAATGCCCACATCCTGTTCAATGTGCTGATCCTGCTTGCTGGCCTGCCGCTGGCAGGGTTCGTCTACCGTGCTTCGGAGAAGATTGTCGCACTTGGCACCAAGCCCGTGCCGGCCGCCTCGCTTGACGTCGTCGAGCTGTCCGCCTTGAACGAAAGCGCGCTCGACGTGCCGAGCCAGGCGTTGGCCAATGCCACGCGCGAGGTGGTGCGGGTCTGCGAGACGATCGAGATCATGCTCAAGCGCATCATCGAACTCTACGAAAGCGCCGACGCCGACAAGATCAAGGCTCTGGCCGCACTCGACGACCGCGTCGACCGCAAGCACGCTGCGATCAAGCTCTACCTTGCCAAGTTGACCAGGAACCCGCTGACCGAGGACGAGGCCCTGCGCTGCCAGGAACTGATCGGCGCCTGCGTCAAGCTCGAGCAGGTCGGCGACATCATCGTGCGCAACATGCTGGTGCATGTGAAGAAGAAGTTCGAGCGCGGGCTGGAATTCACCGACGAGGGCTGGAGCGAATTGTCCGCCTTCCACAGCTCAGTGCTGGCCAATGCGCGGCTTGCCTTCAACGTTTTGGTGTCGCGCGATCCAGAGACTGCCCGCCAGCTGGTGCTGGAAAAGGACCAGTTGCGCGACCGCGAGAAGGAAACCAGCGCCAGCCATTTCGTACGCCTGCGCGACGGCACCGCCAAGAGTGTCGAGACCAGCTCGATCCACCTCGACACCATCCGCGACCTGAAGCAGATCAATTCGCTGCTGGCCTCGATGGCTTATCCGGTGCTCGAGGAGCGCGGGCTGCTGACAGGGTCGCGGCTCAAGGCGAGCTGAGGAACTGCCGATCTCCCCCCTCGTGGGGGAGATGTCCGGCAGGACAGAGGGGGGCGCCGTAGAGCGCGGCCGATACCGCCTTTTGATTTTCTTAGTTTGTCACCGGCGTCAGCTCAGGCAGAAAGTTTGATAGGCTGGCGGGACAGCGCCCCCCTCTGGCCTGCCGGCCATCTCCCCCACAAGTGGGGAGATTGGCGCTTCACCGCCTCGCACCCAATTCAAGAAAAGCTAAAGCGGCGCCAACAATTTCTGGATTGCCCGCAAAGCCCATCCGTGGTTTGAGGCGCTTTGCTCAGGATCGCTTCCCGCCATGTCGCTTCCGCTCATCGCCCTGTTCATAGCCGCCTTTGCCTTTGGCACCACCGAGTTCGTCATTGCCGGCGTGCTGCCGCAAGTGGCGCAAGGTCTTGGCGTTTCGGTTCCCTCGGCCGGCTATCTCGTCTCCGGCTATGCCTGCGGCATCGCCATCGGCGGTCCGCTGCTGGCGCTCGCCACCAAGTCGCTGTCGCGCAAGACCTTGCTGCTCGGCCTCGCCATCGCCTTCACCATCGGCCAGGCGGCCTGCGCGCTGGCGCCCGACTTCACCTCGATGCTCTTGTTGCGCATTGCGGTGGCGGTCGCGCACGGCGCCTATTTCGGCGTCGCCATGGTCGTCGCCGTCGGTCTTGTGCGCGAGGACCAGCGCGGCATGGCGGTTGCCGTCATCCTGTCCGGCCTCACCGTCTCCAACGTCATTGGCGTGCCGGCGGGCACTGCGATCGGCAACATCTGGGGCTGGCGCGCGACCTTCTGGGTGATGTGTGCGCTGGGCGTGGCGGCAACGCTTGCCATGGCAGCCCTTTTGCCGCGCACCACCGGATCGTCAGCCAGGCCCGCCGGTTTCGCCCGCGAGGTTCGCGTGCTGGCACGCCAGCAGGTCTGGACCTCGTTGATCCTGATGCTGATGCTGATGATCGGCCAGTTCGGCCTGTTCACCTACATCACCCCGACACTGCTGGAGGTCACCAGGCTCGACGAGAACCTGGTGCCGTGGGTGCTGCTGCTCAACGGCGTCGGCGCGACGCTCGGAGTCTTCCTTGGCGGCAAGCTCTCCGACTGGAAGCTGATGCCGTCATTGATCACGATGCTGGGCTTGCAGGCGGTGACGCTGGCCGTCATCTATGCCGTCAGCCCCTATCCCCTGCCGATGGTTGTCGCGATCGTCATCTGGGGTGGTCTCAACTTCGCCATCGGCACACCGATCCAGACCCGCATCCTGGCCTGGACGGCCGACGCCTCGAACCTCGCTTCCTCGCTCATTCCGTCCGGCTTCAATGTCGGCATCGCGCTGGCCGCCTCGCTGGGCGCCGCCATGCTGAACAGCGGCTATGGCTATCGCAGCCTGCCATTGCTCGGCGTCATCGCCATGCTGGTCGCCGTCGCGGTGGCGCTCGCCTCTTATGTCTGGGAAGGGCGCAGCAACGCCACGCCGCCGCTGACGGCCCCGGCCGAATAGACCACGAAACAAAACCTTCACCCGCGCCAGCGTAGCAGGCGCATGGCGTTGGCGGTGACCAGAACGGTCGCGCCGGTATCGGCCAGGATCGCCGGCCACAGGCCGGTGATGCCTAAAATGGTGGTGACCAGGAACACTGCCTTCAGCCCGAGCGCCACGCTGATGTTCTGGCCGATATTGGCCATCACCGCCCGCGACAGTTTTACCATGCGCGCGACGTCCATGACGCGGCCATGCAGGATCGCCGCGTCGGCCGTTTCCAGCGCCACATCGGTGCCGCCACCCATGGCGATGCCGATGTCGGCGGCGGCCAGCGCCGGCGCATCGTTGATGCCGTCGCCGACCTTGGCGACCTTGAGCCCCTCGCGCTGCAATTCACCGACGATGCGCTGCTTGTCCTGCGGCAACAGCTCCGCCCGTGCCTCGATGCCGAGCGAAGCGGCGATGGCTTCGGCGGTGCGGCGGTTGTCGCCGGTCAGCATCACCGCGCGGATGCCCTCAGCCTTGAGCGCCGCGATCCCGGCCGCCGCATCCGGCCGCGGCTCGTCGCGCATGGCGATCAGCCCGGCCACCATGCCATCGGCAACAAGCACCGAGACGGTCTTGCCCTGGCCGTTGAGGCTGTCGACGGCAAGGCGCTGTGCTTCGGTCATCACGGCGCGTTCGCCCGCCGCCTGGCCGGAGCCGAGGAAGACAGCAACGCCGCCAACGCTGCCCTCGACACCCTTGCCCGAGATCGCCTTGGCCGCGAGAGCCGGCGGCACCGGCGCCTTATCGACCTTGGCCCGGTCCAGGATCGCCAGCGCCAGCGGATGGCTGGAGCCCTGCTCCAGCGCTGCCGCCAGCGCCAGCACGGTGCGTTCATCCCTTCCATACGCCACAATGTCGGTGACGACAGGCTTGCCCGCCGTCAGCGTGCCGGTCTTGTCGAAGGCCACCGCCGTGATACGGCGAAAGCCTTCCAGCACGGCACCACCCTTCATCAGCAGGCCGCGCCGCGCGCCGGTCGCAAGGCCGGCGGCGATCGCCGCCGGCGTCGAGATGACCAGCGCGCAGGGGCAGCCGATCAGCAGGATCGCCAGGCCCTTGTAGATCCATTCGTTCCAGTCGCCACCGGCAAGCAGCGGCGGCAGCAGCGCCACCAGCGCGCCGACCGCCAGCACAGCCGGCGTATAGGTGCGTGAGAAGCGATCAATGAAGCGCTCTGTCGGCGCCTTGGCCTCCTGCGCCTCCTCCACCAGCCGCACAACACGGGCGATGGTGTTGTCGGAAGCGGCCGCCGTCACCCGCACCTTGAGCACGCCGTCGGTGCTGATCGTGCCGGCAAAGACGGCGTCCGCGACGCCCTTGCGCTTCGGCGTGCTCTCGCCGGTCACCGGCGCCTCGTCGATATCACCAGCGCCCTCGACGATCTCGCCATCGGCGGGGATACGGTCGCCCGGCCGCACCACGATGACGTCGCCGACAGCAAGATCTTCAGCAGGAACCTCTGACGTGCCGCCTGCCCGCTCGACCAGCGCTGTCTTCGGCACAAGATCGGCAAGTCCCTGGATGCTCGCCCGCGCGCGCCCGGCGGCGACACCTTCCAGAAGTTCGCCGATCAGGAACAGCACCACAACGGCGGCTGCCTCTTCCGTGGCGCCGATCGTCACGGCGCCTGTCGCCGCGATGGTCATCAGCATCTCGATCGAGAACAGCGTGCCGGCCAATGCCGCCATCAGCGCGCGCCGGGCGATCGGCACCAGGCCGACCAGCAGGGCGGCCAGGAAGACCCAGCGCTCGGCCACTGGAAACAGATGGCCGATGCCGTAAGCGGCAACAAGCGCCGCCGCGCAAGCCAATGTCAACGCAGCACGGCGGGAGCGCCACCACGCCTGCCCCGGCTCGGCATCGCTGTGGAGATGAGATGACCCGGCAGCCTCGTTGGCGACCTGTTCGCCGCCATGCTCGTGATCGTCGCCGGAGTGATCGTGGCCCTCGTGGTCATGGTCAGCATGGTCATGCGTCGAGGCTGTCGGCGATGCGCGCCCGTCGGTCCTGCCTTCCGCCTTGACGATGCCGTAGCCGAGCCGCGCCACCTGCTGCAGCACCTTGCCATCGTTGAGCGAACCGCCGTGGCTGACCGTCATGGAGGCGCCTGTCACCGAAACCGAGACATCGGCGACGCCGTCGAGACGACGCACCGCCGTATCGATCTTGGCCGCGCAGGAAGCGCAGTCCATGCCGCCGATCTTGAACCGTGTCTGCCTGAGGGGCGTCGTCATCACATCACCTGTCTGTCTTGCCCGCGCGGCGTCGCCGCATGGGTCTTGAATGCTGATGTCAGGCACTGTAATTGCTCTAGTCACTAGAGCTTCAAGAGGCAAAATTCATGTTTTCGATCGGTGATCTCTCACGCCGCACCGGGGTCAAGGTGCCGACCATCCGCTATTACGAGCAGATGGGCCTTGTTGCCGCACCCGAGCGCTCGGAAGGCAACCAGCGCCGCTATTCCAGGCAAGAGCTGGAGCGGCTGGCCTTCATCCGCCACGCCCGCGACCTCGGTTTCGCCGTCGAGGACATCCGCTCGCTGATCGAACTGAGCGGTCATCCCGAGCAGCCCTGCGGCCACGCCGACAAGATCGCCGGGGAGCAACTGATCTCGGTGCGGGAAAAGATTTCCCAGCTCAAGCGGCTGGAGGCCGAACTCGAACGCATCGCCACCTGCTGCAATGGCAAGACGGTCGGCGACTGCTACGTCATCCGCGCGCTGTCAGATCATGCGCTGTGCGCCGACGAGCATGGGTGACACTCCAACAGGGTCCCGGCGCGGACCTCGGCCCAGACGCGGGTCGTTTGTGAGCCAGGAGCAGGCATGACCAGGACTGTCGGCGATTTCGGCCTGACCTGCGGCATCCTGCCCGCGGGCGCCAACAATGCGATCACCGACGTGCCCGGGGTCCGTGTCGGTCACTGCACGCTACGCAAGGGCGACATCAACACCGGCGTGACCGCGATCCTGCCGCATGGCGGGAATCTGTTTCGCAAGAAGGTGACGGCGGCAGGCCATGTCATCAACGGCTTCGGCAAGACGGTCGGTCTGACGCAGGTGCAGGAACTCGGCACCATCGAAACGCCGATCCTCCTGACCAACACGCTCTCGGTCGGCACCTGCGCAACGGCGCTGATCCGCGACGCCATCCGCCTGAACCCGGATATCGGCCGCTCGACCGGCACCGTCAACCCAGTGGTCGGCGAGTGCAATGACGGGCCGCTGAGCGACATCCAGGCACTGGCGATATCAGAAGAACACGCCCTTGCTGCGCTGGCGGATGCGCATGATGGCGCGGTCGAACAGGGCAATGTCGGTGCCGGGACGGGAATGAGCTGCTTCGGCTTCAAGGGCGGCATCGGTTCGGCGTCCAGAAAGATCGCGCTCGGTGGCGACCGTCATCTTGGCGTTCTCGTCCTGTCGAATTTCGGCAAACCCGGAGACCTCGTGCTCCCGGATGGGCGCAGGCCCGATCCCAGGCAGCCGGACCGGGTCGAACGCGGCTCGATCATGATCATTCTGGCAACAGATGTTCCACTCGAACACCGCCAACTCGAGCGTGTGGCACGCCGCGCCGGAGTTGGCATCGCAAGGCTTGGCTCCTTCTGGGGCCATGGCAGCGGCGACATAGCCATCGCCTTCAGCACCGGTAACATGGTCGACCACGATGAAGCCCGCGATCTGGTGCCGTTGCTTACCCTCAACGAAGCGCGCATCGACATGCTTTTCCGGGCGGCGGCGGAGGCCACGCAGGAAGCTGTGTTGAACTCCATGCTGTCCGCCCAGACCTTCACAGGCAGGGCCGGCACGCGGCGCACGTCGCTCGCCGACTGGCTGCGCGATCAGGCCGAAAAGCGATAAAGCGAGCTACAGCTCGATCCGAAACCGCAAACTCTCCACTCCGCCATAGGCGGCATCCTCGAAGAAACGCTCGACCAGCTTGCCGCCATTAGCAAGGATCACCTTGTGCGAGGCCGGGTTGCCCGGCTTGGCGGTGATCTCGACATAAGGCAGGCCGACCGCCCTCGCCTCCTCCAGCATCAGCCGCAGCGCCTCGGTGGCGTAACCGCGCCGCCGCTTCCACGGCACCACCGCATAGCCGATATGGCCGAGCACATGCGGCGGCAGCGCTGCCGTGCCCTTCTGCCAGCGAAAGCCGATCGAGCCCGATGCCTCGCCGTCCCAGATCCAGCGGCGGAAGCCCGGCAGGCGCGGCACTTTCGTCCCGTCAGGCAAGGCGATCGGGCCGCCCTTGGCCTGGGGATCATCGAGGTCGGCGAGAAAAGCCACCGGATCCTTCTCGATCGCCGCAAGCTGCTCACGCGTCGCCTCCAGCAACCGCACATTGTCCGGCGACCAGCCGCGCTCGAGCGCCGACTTGTAGGACGGCAAATGTTCAAGCGCGGGTTTGACGATTTCGACCATGATGCACCGTGGAGACGCTAAGCCGGTAAAATAGCATCCTTGCCCGGGAAGGCACGGTCCACCAAGGCGCGGCCTCTTACGACAAGGGCCGCGCTCCCATCGCTGGAAACGCGGCCCTGGTCTTATGTCCTTGGGAGGACTGTCGATCCGGCGCGGCAGCACCGGAGCGCCTATGGCAGGCTCAGGCGATGTCGAAGCGGTCGGCGTTCATCACCTTGGTCCACGCCACCACGAAATCCCTGGCGAATTTCGCCTTGGCGTCCGCCGTTGCATAGACTTCGGCCAGCGCCCGCAGCTGGGAGTGCGAACCGAAGATCAGATCGGCGCGGGTGCCGGTCCACTTGACTTCGCCGGTCTTGCGGTCGCGGCCTTCGAACACGTCCTTGGCCTCCGAGTTCGCCTTCCACTCCGTGCCCATGTCGAGCAGATTGACGAAGAAGTCGTTGCTCAGCGTTTCCGGCTGCTTGGTGAAGACGCCGTGCCTGGACTGCCCGGCATTGGCGCCGAGAACGCGCAGGCCGCCAACGAGAACCGTCATCTCCGGCGCCGTCAGCGTCAGCAGCTGCGCACGGTCGACCAGCGCTTCCTCGACGGTCAGCCGCTGCTTGCCGCTGACATAGTTGCGGAAGCCGTCAACCGTTGGTTCCAGCGGCGCGAAGGAGTGGATGTCCGTCTGCTCCTGCGAGGCGTCCATACGGCCCGGCCAGAAGGGAACGTCCACGCTGTGGCCGGCGGCCTTCGCGGCCTTCTCGACCGCTGCACCGCCACCGAGAACGATCAGGTCGGCAAGCGAGACCTTCTTGCCGCCGGTCTGCGAAGCATTGAAGTCCTTCTGGATCACTTCGAGCTTGTCGAGCACCTTGGCGAGCTCCGCCGGCTGGTTGACGGCCCAGTCCTTCTGCGGCGAAAGGCGGATGCGCGCGCCATTGGCGCCGCCGCGCTTGTCGGAACCACGGAAGGTCGAGGCCGACGCCCACGCCACCGAGACCAGCTGCGACACCGACAGGCCGGACGCCAGGATCTTGGCTTTCAGGGCTGCTGCGTCCTCTTCGTCGATCAGCACATGATCGACGGCCGGGATGACGTCCTGCCAGGGCAGCTCTTCCTTGGGAACCAACGGGCCGAGATAGCGTACGAGTGGGCCCATGTCGCGATGGGTCAGCTTGTACCAGGCGCGGGCAAACGCGTCGGCGAACTGATCCGGGTTCTCATGGAAGCGCTTCGAGATCGTCTCGTAGGAAGGATCGAACCGCAGCGCGAGATCGCTGGTCAACATGGAGGGCGCGTGGCGCTTTGCAGCGTTGTGCGCATCCGGCACGGTGCCCGCACCCGCGCCGCCCTTCGGCGTCCACTGGTGTGCGCCAGCCGGGCTCTTGGTCAGTTCCCAGTCGAAGCCGAACAGGTTGTCGAAGAAGTCGTTGCTCCACTTCGTCGGCGTCGTCGTCCAGGTCACTTCCAAGCCGCTGCCGATGGCGTCGCCGCCCTTGCCGGTGCCGAATTTGCTCGCCCAACCGAGGCCCTGCTGCTCGATGTCGGCGCCTTCCGGCTCCACGCCGACCAGCGTCGCATCGCCGGCGCCATGGGTCTTGCCAAAGGTGTGGCCGCCGGCGATGAGCGCGACGGTCTCCTCGTCGTTCATCGCCATGCGCGCGAAGGTGTCCCGGATATCGCGCGCCGAGGCCAGCGGATCAGGCTTGCCGTTCGGCCCTTCCGGATTGACGTAGATCAGGCCCATCTGCACGGCGCCAAGCGGGTTCTGCAGATCGCGGTCGCCGCTGTAGCGCTCGTCGGCCAGCCACTTGCCCTCGGGACCCCAGTAGATGTCCTCTTCCGGCTCCCACACATCGGCGCGGCCGCCGGCGAACCCGAAGGTCTTGAAGCCCATCGATTCCAGCGCGACATTGCCGGTGAGGATCAGAAGATCGGCCCAGGAGATCTTGCGGCCGTATTTCTGCTTGATCGGCCACAGCAGCCGGCGCGCCTTGTCGAGGTTGACGTTATCCGGCCAGCTGTTCAGCGGCGCGAAGCGCTGCTGACCGGCCCCGGCGCCACCACGGCCATCGGCGATGCGGTAGGTGCCGGCGCTGTGCCAGGCCATGCGGATGAACAGCGGCCCGTAATGGCCGAAGTCGGCCGGCCACCACTCCTGCGAGTCCGTCATCAGCGCATGCAGGTCCTTGATGACGGCGTCGAGGTCGAGGCTTTTGAATTCCTCGGCATAGTCGAACGCCTCACCCATCGGATCGGACAGCGGCGACTGCTGGTGGAGAACCTGGACATTGAGTTGATTCGGCCACCAGTCGCGGTTGACCCTGCCAACGGCTGTGTGCACGACCGGGCATTTGCCCTTGCTGTTATCGTCTGTGTTGGCGTCCATGTTTTTCTCCGATCGTGGCTGTGTTGAGCTTTGCCTCAACGGCTGCGTGAACAAGGGCCTGGAATGCCCTTCGAGACGGTCAGCTCCATGGCCGCCGCGACGGTCAGGAGCCCGAATATGCGAAATGTCCTACTGCCCTGAGCTTGCCCTGGACAAGATTGCGTTGAACAAAAACAGCCCCGAACGCACGCCCGCACCGATGATGCGGACTGTGTGGCGTCGGCTGCCTTTCATCTCCCTACCAGACTCTATAGCAAAGCGGATCGATTAATATAAGTTGGATTTACTGATCACAGAGATAAGGTGTGGTTATGGCAAACCTGACCCTGAAGCAGTTGCGCTATTTCGAGGCCCTGGCGCGGCACAATCATTTTGGGCGCGCGGCGGACGCCTGTGCGATCTCCCAGCCCGCCATTTCGGTGCAGATCAAGGAATTGGAAGAGACGCTGGGCACCGAGCTGTTCGAAAGAGGCCCGCGCCAGGTCCGGCTGACCAATTTCGGCGAGGAGTTTGCCCTGCGCGTGCGCGACATCCTGCGTTCGGTGGACGAACTGGCTGATCTCGCCCGCTCTTCGCGTGACAGGCTGGTCGGCCGGCTGCGCATCGGCGTCATCCCGACGGTCGCGCCCTACCTCTTGCCGACCATCATCGGCAACCTTTCACGCATGCATGACGGCCTCGATATCCATGTGCGCGAGACGCTGACGCAAAAGCTGATCCAGGAACTGGCCGACGGCCGGCTCGATGCGGCTATCGTCGCGCTGCCGGTGTCCGAACCGTCGTTGACGGAGGTCGTGCTGTTTGCCGAAAACTTCGTGCTGGTCCGGCCCGGTGAGGACGAGGGAAAGCCGGTGCCCAATCGCGAGATGCTGCGCGAAATGCGGCTGCTTCTCCTGGAAGAAGGCCATTGCTTCCGCGATCAGGCGCTGTCGTTCTGCAGCATGCATTCGGCACGGCCGCGCGAGTTGCTGGACGGCAGCTCGCTGTCGACCCTGGTGCAGATGGTCGGCGCCGGCATCGGTGTCACCTTGATTCCGGAAATGGCCGTGGCGGTGGAGACGCGCTCGGCGCCGGTCTCCATAGCGCGCTTCAGAAGTCCCCAGCCGTCGCGCACGATCGGCATGGTCTGGCGCAACACCAGCCCGATCGCCAAACAGCTGCTGCGGATTTCCGAAGTCGTTCGCCAGTCGGCCGACGCGCTGCGCGCGCAACACAATCCTGCATCGGTTGCGCACCTCCTGAACCTCACGGCTGCCGCCCAATAGAGGCTGCTGACCGGATCGTCAGCTCGCTGCCTGGAACCGGATTTCGCCCCTGTTCAGAAAACATGTCTTGTTGAACAGCGACAGATCCAGCGGGTTCGGCAACCGGACATCGCTGATGTCGGGAACCGGCTTCTTCGCCGGATCGTATGACCGGTCGATCTGCGAGATGAAGACGAGGATCAATCCCCTGTCGCGCGCAAAGGCCTTCAGCGTGCGAACCTGCGCCATCAGTTCCGGGTTCTCCCGCTTCTGATCGAGCAGTTGCAGATAATCGATCACCACCAGCGTGCGGCGTGGCGCCAAGCTCAACGCACTGACGATGTAGTCGGCGCTGATGGCGTCGGAATTGTCGAATATGAACTGGTCGTTGAACCGTGCCGGGTCCGCCCCGATGGCGCGAAACCGGTCGAGCACATCCTTTTGCGTATATTCCAGCGTGAAGAACACGCCGCGATGGCCGCACTTCATGGCTTCGATTGCCAGTTCGAGGCTCATCAGCGTCTTGCCGTGGCCAGGTCGTGCACCCACCAGAACGAGATCGCCGGGCGCAAGTTGCGCAAACAATCTTCCGGCAGGCGCCGCCTCGGCTGCTTTGGCTGCAAGCAGGCTCCAGCTGCTGAAACCTTCCTCGGTTGCAACACGATTAAGTGCTTCGTGGAGCGCAATCTTGCCCTTGCGAGACAATAACCTGGCTTGACGCTTGAGATGGTGGATGGGCGCGGACAGCTTCATTGCAAAACCTCCTGGTGCGAGCGGTTTTAGCAATCCCTCCTTATGCCTGGTGCTCGAACAGTCGGTTCGGAGATAAGATGGCCCTGCATGAACGATGCTTTCCCGGCGGAGGGAGGAGGCGTGGGCTGCGCCAGAATCAAATGATAACCCAAATCCGTAGGGAACGAAAATCGCGGACAGTCAAAGATGCGGAGACGTCCGCCGCAAGCCCGCAGCCTGTAGGGCGCGTTTGCGCCAAGAAGGGCGCGCTAAACAAAGGGGCGCTAAACAAGATGTGTTTCGCCTGATAATGCGAGGCCCTTTATGATTGATTCCCGGCGGCAACACCGCAAGGAAACGGTCTTGGCAGGAGAAGTGAACCCGTGCGGTTGAGATTCGTCCCCCTGGGCATCGTCCCGATCCTCAGCCTCCTCGTCGCCGTCATTGCCTTGACGGTGTCGGCTCGATCCTCTGCCGCACCATCAGGCGTTCCAGCCTGGCTGCAGGCCCATGTCGGCGACAGCGACGGTCAGATCTCGCAAGTGGTGCTGGAACGGGCGCGCGCGCTTTACCTGAAGAAGGTCGCGCAGGGCGCGGTCAGGAACCCCTGCTACTTTGCCATGGATGCGACACGCCCCGGCGATCTGGGCAATGGCGTGCTCGGGCGCCGGTATTACGTCATATGCGAAGCCAGCCAGTCGTTTCGCGCGATCTCGTCGGGTCATGGCGGCGGCCGCAACCTGAAAGGCACTGTCGATTTTTCGAATGGCAGGCGGTGCTCGAAGAACTTCGGCAACGCCATGGATTCAGAACTCACGGCCGGCGGGGCCTATATGACGCGCGAGGCGAAAACGTCGTTCAAAGGCTTTTACAGCACCGGTGGCAAGCAGGATTCGGCTTTCCTGCGCACCTTCATACAGTTCGACGGCGAAGGCGAAGCCGCCAACGCCAGGCAGCGGGTGATCGGCGGCCACGCGGCGCAGGTGCTGCGCGCCCAGTGCATGCGCAAGAATCCGAACAGCTCATATGCCAATCATGACGGTCTGGTGCCGTTCGGCAAGCTGGTCGACTATCCTGGCGGCCGCAGCAATGGCTGCACCAGCTGGTCGCCGACGGATGCCCGGCAGATCATTTCGATGGTGAAGGACAATCCGACGACGCTCTACATCTATCCGGAATCACGCGACATCGCCGCAGTGGCCGCCAAGCGCGGGACCTACTGGAACGCATCCTGCCTGAAGGAAATCGGCGCTCCGAAATTCTGGCCGAAGAAAACCCTCGAGCCAATGATTGCTCAATACAAGAAGGATCATCCGGCACCGCCGCCGCAGCCGTTGCCGATCTGCAAGGGATCCTGAAGTCCGCAACCGGACAGGCTGCGAACTTCACTCACTGCTAGCTCGCGCCCCAGTTCAGCGCAGAAAGCCGAGCACGGCCTGCATGAACTCGGCAGGGTATTCGACATTCGACAGGTGAACCGCGGGCAGCACGACCAGCTTCGCGCCGGGTACCGCCGTCGCAATCAGTTCGCTGTGGCTGACTGCCGTCACCGTGTCGTGCTGTCCGGCGATCACCAGCGTTGGCCGGGAGATCAGCGCTACAGTGCGGCGGAGGTCCGCATCGCGAACCGCCGCGAACAGGCCCGCCAGGCCGTGCCGATCTATGGTCAGCAGCATGGTGCGAAAGTCTTCGACCACGGGCGCGTTGGCAGCCACCATAGACGCGGGGAACCAGTTGCCGAGGAACGTCTCAGCGGTTTCCGACATGTCCGGCGCCTGCTGCACGGCGGCAATCCGCTCGTCGAAATAGCTTGCCGGCGAGAGATGGGACGAGGTGTTGCTCAGGATCAGCCGGTCGATCCGCTCGGGCGCATGGATGCCGAGCCATTGCCCGACAAAGCCACCCAGCGACAGGCCGAGAAAGTTCGCGCGCTCAATGCCGAGCGCATCGAGCAGCTCGATCACGTCGCGGCCAAGCCGGTCGAGCGAATAGGCGCCGGCCGGGGCGCTCGATCCTCCATGGCCGCGAAAATCATAGCGCAGAACACGGAAATGCTTCGATAGCTCGTCGACCTGCCTGTCCCACATATGCAGCGTGGTGGCGATGGAGTTCGACAGCATCAGCACCGGCTTTGTGGCATCGCCGTCGATGCGGTAGGCGATGCGCGTGCCGTCGCCGATGGTCACGAAATTCAGCCCGTTCATGGTGAAAATTCCTTCTGGAACGTTGAATGAGCCAGAACGTAGCCGTGACGCCTTTTTGTTGATATTACAAAGATAAGACAATCTCTGTAGGTAAAGCTGACATGGCGGAATTCACCCTGCATGATCTGCAATGCTTCGATGCCGTGGTTCGCACCGGCGGCTTTCAGCCTGCGGCGGCGTTGCTCCATCGCTCGCACCCGGCGGTGTTCGCCGCCGTCGCAAAGCTGGAACGGCAGCTCGACCTTGTCCTCCTGGATCGCAGCGGCTATCGCGTGCGCCCCACCGAGGCAGGGCTGTCGTTCCACCGCCGGGCACGTCAGCTGCTGCGCGAACTGGAGGGCTTGCGTGTCCATGCCGCCCAATTGGCAATGGGCGAGGAAAGCGAGATCCATGTGGTGATCGGCGATTTGTGCCCGCGCCCGCAGGTGCTGGGGATGCTTGGACGGTTCTTCGCCCACTGCCCCGGCACGCGCCTGCATCTGCACTTCGAAGCCGTCGGCGGCCCGTGGGAGCGCCTCTTCGATGACGAAGCCGATTTGATCCTGCACTGGATCGACAAGGGCGATGCGCGGGTGGAATGGGTCGACCTGTGCAAGGTGCCGTTCATTCCGGTGGTGGCGCCGGGCTTTCTGCCAGAGCCTATCAAACAACCGATCACCCTGGATCACATGCACGCACTCACCCAATGCGTCATGCGCGACACCGCCCGCCATTCACCCCGACATGACTACTTCATGGTCGAAGGTGCGCCTCAGTGCATGGTGGCCGACCAGGGCATGAAGAAGGAAATCATCCTGCAGGGCCTCGGCTGGGGCCACATGCCCAGCTTCCTGATCGAGGAAGAGTTGCGCGACGGACGCCTGCAATCCATCGCCGGCCGTCATCTGCCGGGGCGCACCGACGAGCTGGTGGTGGCGCGCCGCCGCGACCGGCCGCACGGGCCGGTCGCGAACCGGCTATGGGATCATATCCAGCAGGAGGCGCCGGCATTGCGCCGCGCGCTCGAACCGCCGAAATCTGCCCAGGACGTTACTGGCCAACCAGCCAGCGAAAGGCGCGGCGTATGAACGCCTGACCGTTCTCGGTGACCGGTTCGCCATGCGCCATCAGCACCTGTTCAGCCGGCCAGGCCAGCACACGTTCGATGGCGGCACGCGCGGCACGCCGGTCGGTAAAGGCGGCGCGGAATTTTCGCGGCACCGAGGGCTCAACGGCCACCATCAGATCCAGCCGGGCAACGAGCGCTCGCCAGCCCTTGAACCAGCCGGGACGGAAATGCTGGATAAGATCGGTGAACAGCACCGTCCTGCTTGCGTGATGAAAGAAGACAATTTCGGTCGTGATCCTGTTGCCGCGCATGACGACCTGATCGAGATCGTCGGCCCAGTCGGTATCAGGCGTATCGTTGAGATCGCCGTCAAAGCGGATATCCCTGCGCTTTTCACGCAGGCCGGGCGGCGCATACACCTTGGCGTTGGGATAGCTCTGTTGCCAATCACCAAGGAATACGTGGTGAAGCGAATTGGGCGGGATCAGGAAGCGCACCTCGCCCAAGGCGTCCACCTCGGCGCGCAGCTCGTCCGTGAGCTCTACCGGTGACCAGATGAAGAGACCGCCGCCGGACAATCTGATCACGGCCATGCGCGTGGGATAGTGAAAGCCGGCGGCGGCCGTGACGGTCGGACCATCCGCAATCCAGATCCCCGGGCCGAATTCTCTGAGGATGCCAACCATTTTGCACAATGCTTCCGATGGATACGCTTGAATTTCGATGCGCCACGGTCAACCGTTCGCGGGATTGGCGACTGCCGGAGACCGGGAGTCGCGCTTTAAAGTTTACACATGTGTAAATTTACACCATGGTATAAAAATGACAACCCCAAAGCGGACCGAACGGTCGCGAAGCCTCATCCTCGATGCCGCCGATGCAGCATTCCGGGAACTCGGATTTGCCAACACCTCGGTTGAAGAGATCGCGACGCGCGCCGGACTGACCCGCAAGACGGTCTACAATCTGTTCAGTTCGAAAGAAGAGATCGCCTTGCGGCTCATCGCCCGCGTGGAAGCGGGCGATGCGGCCTACCGCGCCCGCATGGCGGCGAACGAAGACGTGTTCGTCCTGCTTGAAACCGTCTTTCTCGACAGCGCCGGTTGGTGCCTGGCCAACCCCTCGCTTGCCAGGCTGGCCCTTGCCCCGGCCGAGCGCCCGTCCCTGCAGCCACCGGCGGACCGCCCCTCGTTCCAGCTCCTGGTGCGGGACCTTCTGGTGCTTGGCCAACGGCAAGGTGTCATTCGCGAAGACGACGACGCCAATTTCATGTCGCTGGTTCTGCTTGGCATATACGGCCAGGCGATGCTTTCCGCGCTTTCGGGAGGGCCGTTCAGCGAGGACGAGATCAGGCACCTCATCCGCATCGTTGTCGAAGGGATTGGCGAACGCTCCCCGGACCGGATTGGCGAGGCCTAGCCCGCGGGCCGGAGCTACGGCACCTGCGTGATGCTGCCGCTGCCTCTGACCTCCGAACGCCGCATGGTCGGGTGCCCGTAGAGCTCGACGTCGCCGCTGCCGGAAATCGACACGTCCGCATCCGCCTGTGCGGTAATCTGCGCATCGCCGCTGCCACGGATCGTGATCTCCGCGGATTGGGCGATCAGGTTTTTAAGCTGCCCGCTGCCCGAACCGGAAATCTCCAGATCGACCGTTTGAGCGGTGCCCGTGGCGGCGACGCTGCCGCTGCCGCGGATGCTCAACCGCAGCTCAGGCTGATTGATCTGCGACAGGGCAAGGTCGCCGCTGCCCAGCAGTTTCCAATCTGAAATCGCCGGCCCCGACACGCTGACATCGAGCCGCGACGCAAACCAGCCCGGCTCACAATCCAGGGTGAGCCTGCTGCCTTCCATCCGGACATGGTCGATCAGGGTTGAATCGCCGCTCACGACGGCCTCGGCCTTGTCTCCCGGCTGATAACGGACCGCAGCCGGCAAGGCGATCGTGAAACTGCCGTCGGCGCTGAACGGCAGCGTGACCTCCTTTCTGGTCGATGTGGTCGCTCCGCAGGTGGATTGCCCGCCAATCCATGAGCCCCCGGCATTGACCCAATCCGGTCCGGCAAGCCCAATGCCCACAGCCAGAAACAGCGCGGCGCCGGTCAGTCCCGCCATCGCGGTGAATGCCAGTTTTCCAGTCATTGTCCGTCTCCTTCAACGTGATGACAAATTGCACGGGCTTGGCAACGCTCAAGCGCGGTCATGGTCCGGCTGAGTGATACGGGAATGCAGCCGGGCATAGCGCCCGACAACCCGTATGCCGGCGCTCAGGGCCAGCAGCAGCAGGGCGCCGCCGCCGATAAGGCAGCTCACCAATCCGGCGCCGATGAAGAGGCGGCCCAGAGTCGCCGTGAGCGTGCCGCCAGGGTCGAACAGCAGTGTGGTGAGGATGATCTTGATGCCAAGCGCGCCGACAGCGACAAGCGTGATGCCAACGCCGAACGCCAGGACGACCGCGGTGATGAGCAGAGGCAGCAGGAAGACAATGTCGACGAAGGCCAGCCCGGCAAGCGCGAGTGTCGCCGCCAACATGTTCGACACACTCCAATGGGCTTCGAAACGGCGCAGCCCGGCTTCGGCCCGCAATTCCCGGGCGAGCCTGGCCGGATCACCCAAGGCGGAAGCGACTTCCGCCTCGCTGCGGCCCGAGGCATCGGCGAAATGGGCGGCGTAGTCGCCGACAATGTCCTCGATCTCCTGACGCGGCAGGCCGGCGAGCCCCAGTCTCAGCGTGCGCAAGAAGGCGTCCCTGGTCATGGCAAATCCTCTAGAAGTTTATCGACCGCGCCCGAAAAGGAACGCCAGTCGCGGCTATGCGCTTCGAAAGCCTGCTGGCCGAGTGGCGTGAGCCGGTAATATTTGCGTGGCGGCCCGCTGCTCGACTCGACGATGCGGGTAGCGACCAGGCCGTCATTCTGCATCCGGCGCATCAGGGGATAGATCGTGCCCTCCCCCATGCTCACCGCGGCGACCAGCGTGCTGGCGATTTCATAGCCATAGCTTTCGCCCCGCGACAGCACCGCCAGGACGCACAGATCGAGCGCGCCTTTTCGCAACTGCACCTGGATCGAGTCGGTCATGGCAGGCCTCAAGTTCGAGACCTGTATATAACACGCTACCTGTTTATGCAAGGTAGTGGTTTGAGCGCTCCCCAATGGCCGCCTATTTCCGCGGCGTCAGCGACTTTCGTCACCGAAGGCGGTTCATGGCAGATCGGTTGTCGCCGCGAGGATCAATCCGCCGACGACTGCAGGCTCATGCTGTGGTTTGAGTCAGGCTACGCCCCCGTCCGGAACACGCTTGTACGCCCCGCTACAAGTGGCGGGAAAAGCCCTACTGCAGCAGGCCCTTGACGATGCCGCTCGCCTTGCCGAAATCCATCTGGCCGGAATATTTCTGCTTAAGCGCGGCGATCACCTTGCCCATGTCCTTCTGGCTGGCGGCTCCCGTCGCTGCGATCGCCTCGCGCGCCGCAGCCGCGATGGCCGCATCGTCCAACTGCGTCGGCAGGAAGGTGCGGATGATCTCCATCTCGCCGCGTTCCTGCGCGGCCAGTTCCGGCCGCTTGCCCTCGTCGAAGGCCTTGGCCGATTCCTCGCGCTGCTTCACCATCTTGGCCAGGATCTGCAGGATTTCCTCGTCGCTGGCCGGCTCCTTCGCCGAACCGCGATTGGCGATGTCGCGGTCGTGAATGGCGGCCTGGATCAGCCGCAATGTCGGCAGCCGGTGCTTGTCCTGCGCCTTCATCGCGCTCTTCAGGGATTCGGCGATTTTGCCGCGCATGGTGCATTCTCCTTCGATCGGCGCGGACAATAGCGCCGGGGAATGCGCAAGGCAAATCCCGAAGGCAGACGTCAAATAGCTGATATTGTTCGATGAAATAAATCCATACCGCTCGGTGCCGGCATCATTGACCGCTTTGGCCCCTTCCCCTATGTACTGGGCCTTGCATGAACTGAGTTTTGACTGCGCGCAGGCTTGCGAAATCGCTGCCGTGCGCCGTTTGCTGCGCCAAGGTCCGCCGGGCCAATTGAAGGGCGCAGCCTTTTAGGAGTGCCGCCATGGCCACGATGACCGCCCCTTGGACCACTGAAAAACCGACCGCGCTGTTGGTGCTGGCCGACGGCACCGTCATCGAAGGTCGCGGCCTCGGCGCCACCGGCTCCGCTGTCGCCGAAGTCTGCTTCAACACGGCGCTCACCGGCTACCAGGAAATCCTCACCGACCCATCCTATGCCGGCCAGATCGTCACCTTCACCTTCCCGCATATCGGCAACATCGGCACCAATGACGAGGACATCGAGGACCTCAATCCGGCCGCCCGTGCCGGTGCCGTCGGCGCCGTGTTCAAGGCCGATGTCACCAACCCGTCCAACTACCGCGCCGGAACCGGTCTCGACCAGTGGCTGAAGAAGCGCGGCATCGTCGCCCTGTCGGGCATCGACACCCGCGCACTGACCGCGCTGATCCGTGAAAAGGGCATGCCCAACGCCGTCATCGCGCATGCGCCCGACGGCGTGTTCGACCTCGACGACCTGAAGCGGCGCGCCGCCGCATGGTCGGGCCTGATCGGGCTCGACCTCGCCAAGGAGGTCACGTCAGGCCAGTCCTCGGTCTGGCGCGAGACGCCCTGGGTGTGGAATGAAGGCTTTGGCGAACAGGCCGAGCCGACCATGCATGTCGTTGCCATCGACTACGGCGTCAAGCGCAACATATTGCGCCTGCTCGCCGGCCTTGGCGCCAAGGTCACCGTGGTGCCGGCCAAGACCGGCGCAGAGGAAATCCTCGCCATGCAGCCGGACGGCATCTTCCTCTCCAACGGCCCCGGCGACCCGGAGGCCACCGGCGACTATGCCGTGCCTGTCATCCAGGATCTGTTGAAAACCGACATCCCGGTGTTCGGCATCTGCCTCGGCCACCAGATGCTGGCGCTGGCGCTGGGCGGCAAGACCGCCAAGATGCATCAGGGCCATCACGGCGCCAACCATCCGGTCAAGGACCACACCACCGGCAAGGTCGAGATCGTCTCGATGAACCACGGCTTTGCCGTCGATGCCGACTCGCTGCCATCAGGCGTCGAGGAAACCCACGTCTCGCTGTTCGACGGCTCGAACTGCGGCATCACGCTCACCGGCCGGCCGGTGTTCTCGGTTCAGCATCACCCCGAAGCCTCACCCGGCCCACAGGATTCCCACTATCTGTTCCGCCGCTTCGTCAATTTGATCCGCGAAAAGCGCGGCGAGGAATTGCTGGCCGAACGGGCTTGAGCGCAAGATAGCGCGGCGCGGTTTTGGGAGCAGCAACATGCGTAAAGACACAGACCTGCATGCCGCCGAAGAAGCCCTCGAAGATGCAGCGGACGTAGCGATCTACGACGAACGCAAGGCTGAGCTCGAAACCGAAAAGGCCTTGCCCGCTGACGTGGCCATGGATATTTTGCGGGGCCGGCTCACGCACGCCGAATTGGCGCAGAGCACTAAATCCTCGACGCGGAAGCTTTGACCCTTCGAAGGCAAATCGTGTGACTTCGACATTTGGCCGAGACCTGCCTCCCGTCGTCATCCACGGGCGGAGCAAGGAGCGTAGCGACGCGGCGCAGACCCGAGGATCCATGCCGGGACTCCTGAGCGCCACCACGATTCAGAATTCTGCTCCGCTGCGCCTTCGGCTAAGGTCACGGCATGGATCCTCGGGTCTCCGCGACGGAGCTTCGCTCCTGCTCCGCCCGTGGATGACGAAGTTGAGGGCTTCGGCCAATCCATGGAACAATCAACAGTCCGCCAAAGCGAATGATCGATAGTGTCGCCGGCAGACCTCCAAGCAGCACAAGCCTCGCCCTCACGCCACCGGCCGGCCTTCGCTGGCCTCCAGGATGGCGAACCATTGCTGGCGGTCGAGCACGATATCGAGCGCCTTGACCATGGCGGCCAGCCGCTCCGGCTTCATCGAGCCCAGCACCGGCACCAGTCGGGCCGGATGACGCAGCAGCCAGGCGATGGCGACGGCAGCCAGATCGCCGGCACCGATTTCCGCTGCCACTGCCGCGAGTGCTGCCCGCACCCGCGCCTCGCGCCCCTCCTTGCCGGTGAACAGCGAGCCGCCGCCGAGCGGCGACCAGATCATCGGCGCATAGGCAAGGCGCTGGGCGTGGTCGAGGCTGCCATCGGTCAATGCGGAGGTCTTCAGCACCGACATCTCGATCTGGTTGGTGGCGAGCGCGAACGGCAGCCGAGAGGCCAGCAGATCGAACTGTGACGGCGTGAAATTGGAGACGCCGACCGCCCTTACCTTGCCCGCCTTGACCAACCCGGCCAGCGCTGCCGCCGTCTCGTCGGCGTCCATCAGCGGATCCGGCCGGTGCAGCAGCAACAGGTCGAGGTAATCGGTGTGTAGATTGGCTAGCGAGCGGTCGACCGAGGCCGCGATATGGGCGGCACTGGTATCGTAGTGCTTCAGCCGGTTTTGCGGCCGGTTCTTCGAGGCCAGCATGATATCGCATTTCGAGATCAGCTCGATGCTGTCGCGCCTGCCTTTCCAGCGCGCCAATCCCGCGCCGAAGGCCGCTTCCACCTCGTAGTTCCCGTAGATGTCGGCGTGGTCGAAGCTGGTCAGGCCGAGATCGACGGCGCTGCCGATCAGCCGCGCGACCGCATCGGCATCCGGGCGGGCGGCGCTGTCGAGCAGACGCCAGGCGCCGAAGACGACGCGCGACAGCGACAGTCCGTCCCGGGTGAGCGCAATGCGGCTGTCATGGCTCATACCTGTGCTCCATCTTCGGCGACGCCGGTGGCGACATTCGTGCGCGCCACGGGCCTTGCCACTTTCGTGACGAAGACAATGACCGCCAGCGTCAGGAAGCACGCGCCGAGCAGATAGGGCGCGCCGCCGAAGGTCACCGGCGCATTCGGCCCCGTGAACCAGGAAAAGATCGCCGTGTAGAGCAGCGGTGTGATGATCGAGGTGATCGAGAAGATCGACGTCATCGCACCCTGCAACTCGCCCTGCGCCGAAGGCGGCACCTTGGCGGCGGCGAGGCTCCTCAGCGGCGGGTCGGCCAGCGCTTCGAGGCAGCCGACGACGATCACCGCATAGATCATCCAGCCTTGCGACGCGAAGGCGTAGCCGAAGGCGCTGAGCGCGGTGAACGCAAGACCGATTGCCGCCGTCTTCCACTCGCCAAGCCTGGGGATCACGCGCGGCAGCACCGTCGCCATGACGATCGCGCCGCACAGGCCGAAGGCGCCGAGCGAGAAGCCGATCTGCTGCTCGCTCCAGCCATAACGATAGTTGGAAACGAACGACCAGACCGCCGGATACATCATGTGCCCGAGCGTCATCAGGAAGAAGGTGAGCCCGATCCAGCCGATGCCCTGGTACTGACGCATCTGGAGGAGCGTGCCGACCGGGTTGGCGCGCTTCCACTCGAAGCGGCGGCGATGCTTGTCATCGAGCGTTTCCGGCAGCAAAAACAGCGCAATGAGGAAATTCATGAAGGCAAGCCCGGCGGCGAAATAGAACGGCACGCGTGGTCCGAACGTGCCGAGCAGCCCGCCAAGAACCGGCCCGATGACGAAGCCGACGCCGAAAGCGATGCCGAGCAGGCCGAAATTCTTGGCTCGGTTCTCATCGTTCGAGATGTCGGCGATGAAGGCTGATGTCGTCGAATAGCTGGCGCCCGAAATGCCGGCCAGCACACGCCCGATGAACAGCATGGGATAGGACCATGCGACGGCGCAGATGAGATTGTCGATGGAAAACGTCAGCACCGAGGCGAGCAGGATCGGCCGCCGCCCGAACCGGTCGCTCAAGCCGCCCATGATGGGTGCGAAGACGAACTGCATGGCAGCATAGACGAAGAACAGCCAACCGCCTTCGATCGCCGCTCCGCTGATGCTGACCCCGGTCAATTCCCTGAGATAGGCCGGCAGCACCGGCATGATCATGCCGAAGCCGATAATGTCGAGCAGCAGCGTGGTGAAGACGAGCGCGAGGCCCCGTCTGGCGGTTTTGGGGTCGATCATGATGGGTCAAGCTCCTCTGCTCGCCCTGGGGCGCAGGCGGACGCACCTTATAGGCGAGCCCGCCGCAAGGAACAATAAGGGAACAGGCGAGATTCTTTCATCCTGACATCCCCTGACGGCGTCTTCGCCGGCAGGTCAATCTCGGAAAAAGTCCTCTCAGATCGGGCCGCTCAGCGTGTTGCAATCCGAAAGCTTGCCGCTCTTGTAGCCGCGAGCCAGCCAGGTCTGCCGCTGCTGCGAGGTGCCGTGGTTGAAGCTTTCCGGAACGACATAGCCTTGCGTCTTCTTCTGCAGCGTGTCGTCGCCGATCTGCTTGGCGGCATTCAGCGCGCTCTCGATGTCGCCCTGCTCCAATATGCCCTTCTGCGCGGTGTAGTGGGCCCACACGCCGGCGAAGCAGTCGGCTTGAAGCTCGATGCGCACCGACATCTGGTTGGCCTCGGCCTCGCCCATGCTTTGCCGCATCTGGTTGAACTTGGACATGATACCGGTCAGGTTCTGCACGTGGTGGCCAACCTCATGCGCGATCACATAGGCGCGGGCGAATTCGCCCGAAGCGCCGAACTGCTGGTCGAGTTGCTGGAAGAAGGTCATGTCGAGATAGACCTTGTGGTCGCCGGGACAGTAGAACGGTCCGGCCGCCGCTGAGGCAAAGCCGCAGGCCGAGCGGACCTGGCCGGAAAACAGCACCAGCTTCGGGTCCTCATAGGTCAGCCCCTGCGATTTGAAGATGCCGGTCCAGGTGTCCTCGGTCTCGGCCAGCACGGTAGCCACGAACTGCTTCATCTCGTCATTGGCCGGTGTGGCGCCGCTGTCCTGGCCACCGCCGCTGTTGTCGGTGATCTGGCCGCCGCCGCCCGGCAGCAGGCCGCCGTCGCCGCCACCCAGGATCGTCGACGGATCGAAGCCGAAATACCATCCGGCCAGCACCACCAGGATGACAAGGAAGATGCTGCCGCCGCCACCGGCGCGGCCGCCGATCGGAATGCGGAACTGACCAGGGCTGCCGCCACCGAGCCCGCCACCGCCGCTGTCGCTGCGGTCGTCCTCGACATTGTCACTCTGACGACGGCCCTTCCAGAGCATGGCAACTCCTCGCGCTGCGAACTTCCCCGTTGTCCGGGGCTCAACCCAACAAACAATTATCCCAATGGTTGCCCCAAGTCACAGTATTTTTCCAGACTGCTGCGGTGCTGGCATGGCGGCTCCAACACTCTGGCCGAGAGTGCACAAGGCCTGTAGCATTGCCCGCACAATGGGGATGTGTTGGGCTTGAGGACGATCGGTTCGTTCCTGTCGCTGATTACGGCGCTGTTTTGCCTGGGCTCGCCGGCCGCCGGCGCGGTGACGCTCGATTCCAGCGTTGCCGTCACCGACCCCGCCACCTTGCAGGCGCTGGAGCGCGGCGGCCTGTCGATCAGCCGCCTGCTCGGACCCGCACTCGGCCTGACCCGCGAGGTCGACAATCGCGGCCTGTTTTCGGTGCCGGCACTGGCTACGGTGCGCGACACGGTCAAGCTTGAGATCGCTGACGAACCGAAGACCAGCCCCGACCCCTATGTCGCCGCCATGGCGAAGTCGAAGGACACCAGCCAGAAGTTCAATCCGAAATACATCGATGACGACGGCTCGACGCTGGACCTGACCGGCGTCGTCAATCGCATGGATCGCGGCTACCTCGGCCACACCGAATGCGGCGAGATCCGGCTGATCTACCGCTTCCACTATTCAGTGGCGGAAAAGCCGGCCAAGGGAAAGGCGGGCCAGCGCATCTCTTCGCGCCTGCCGCTGACCATGAGCCTGGTGTTCAATGCCAAGCCCAGGCAGGCACAAGTCCGCGCGTCGAAGGATTTGCCTGCTGCCACCGACGTGTCCTGCGCCGATGTTGCCCAGCGCTGGCTGGCAGCCGGAAAAAAAGACCTGCCACCCGACCAGCTCGCCGCCTGGCTGCGCTCCGACGAAGGGCCGCTGTCCGGCGCCATGCTGAATTCGTCGCAGATCATGCGGCTCGAACTCAACATGCAGGTGCTCAGGCTGTCGGCCTCGACACGGCGCGATTTCGGCGGCCACGCCGAGTACCTGCTGAAGATCTTCAAATGGGACCCGGCGACGTCCAGCTTCTATGAAGCGAAGATGGAAAACCAGATCGACCGCGCCACCGTGCTGGCCGACAAGCCGTCCTTCGCCAAATGGCTGCTCACCGACCGCAACATCTACGACCTCGATCATGGCCGGCTGGTCATCGACGAAAAGTTCCTGGCCAGGAGCGCCGTCTCCGTCGCCCCCGGCGGCCTCAGCCGGTCGCAGAACAACATTGCCTACGGGCTGGTCGATGATGCCGACATCGACAAGGCGCTGAAGGACTATGTCGCCAAAGGCAACACACTCTCGACCATCAGGTCGGTGGCCGGCTTCGAATTGCGGCTCAACGAGATGAGCTGCACCGGCTGCCATCAGACGCATGGCATTGCCGGTTTCCACTACACCGGCGCCGATCCGGCCAGCGAGCCGCGCCGCAACGCCGTCTTCGTGCCGGGCTCCGCCGTCTTCTTCGCCGACCTGCCGCGCCATCGTCGAGCAGTTCGCCGCCGGCGGCCACCCGGACTTTACGCGCGGTTTCGCCGCCCGTCCCGACGCGAAATACGCCGAGGCGCTGAAAGGCACCGACCTCTACAATGGCTGGGGCTCGATCTGCTATCGCGGCGAGGATCCAAGCTTCAAGGACTGGACCTGCGGCGCGGGCCTGCGCTGCGCCGGTGTCCACGAAAGCGCCATCCATCCGGGCTTCGGCACCTGCGTCAGCGAGGCCGGCACGGCGGTCGGCGACCCCGTCGAGTTCGGCGAGATCAAAATGTCGACATGGGGCAACGACCAGTATTGCCGCCTGTCGCCGGCCACCGCCAAGGCCTGCGCCATCGACCCCGCGAAGGACAAGAAGCCGCTGGTCAAGCTCGCCGGCTATGGTGCGGCGCGCCAGCGCTACGACAATCCGCAGCAGAAAACCGGCGGCTTTCCCGGCGGCATGCTGCGCAAGGCAAGCTGCGACAAGCTTCCCGACGAGGCGACGTGCGGGCGTCTGGCCAAGACCGGCTTCAACGACTGCATCGCCTCGGGCAAGGACCACAAATTCTGCACGAAGGAATTCACCAAGACCGCCGGCCTGCGCGCCTGCGACAAGGCGCATCCCTGCCGCGAGGACTATATCTGCACCGCCGGCTACGACGATCTGGCGCAAGCAAAAGCCGGCAAGGGCACCTGCATCCCGCCCTATTTCATCTTCCAGTTCCGCGTCGACGGCCACCCGCGCAGCTGGGTGCAGGACGTCCGTGAGTAAACACGCCTTGATCGTTGCATCCAGGCGCATTCCGGCAAACGACTGACGTCCGGCTGGCCTCAGCCTCTTTGCTTGGCGCCGGCGCTTTTCCCGTCGGAACTTTTCGAACGTTCCTCGAAACGAGCCGCACCCTTTTTCAGGGGATGGCCGGTTTCGGCCTCGGTCTTGCGCTCGTCCTTGGCCGCAGCCTGTTTCAGTCCCTTGGCCGCCTGCTTGCCCTTTGCGGTCGGTGCCTGTTCAACGCCCATCTCTTCCTCCCTTGCTGCGCGATAGTCGCGCAGTGTCAGGAGCAACGTGCGGGGCATGCGGCGGTTCCGGCGTCTCGCGAAATCCGGCGGCGGTGCGGTTCAGCGGGCCGCCGTCATCGCCTTCCGAAAAGCTTCCAGCGTCTCGGCGCTGACATGATGCTCGATGCCCTCGGCATCGATGCGCGCCGTTTCGGCGCTTACGCCGAGCGAGCGCAAAAAGCTTCCACCGTCTGGTGGCGGATGCGGCTTTCCTCGGCGACCTTGCGGCCGGCATCGGTCAGGAACACGCCGCGATAGGGCTTTCTCGACACCAGACCGTCGGCGCACAGCCTGGTCAACATCTTGGCCACCGTCGGCTGGGCGACGCCGAGCCGCGCGGCGATATCGACCTGGCGCGCCTCGTTGCCGTCCTCGATCAGATCGGCGATCAGCTCGACATAATCCTCGACCAGCGCGCTGCGGCGCGCTTCGCGCGTCTGCCGGAAGCCTTCCGAATGAACCTCGGCGTCGGGCAGTGGCTCGCGCGGGACCGGTCTGTTCTTCAGCGCCAATGCGCGCTCCTCCCGAGGCTTTTGCTGTCCATGCATTCATAGCACGGGCTCTGATTCTTCAGGCCGTTTATTTGCATTCCGCCGCAGGCGCAACCGGCGTCCCCGATTGCCGCTTCCACAGGCTGACCGCTATCTGACAAAAAGCATGAACAATGAAATATAGCATATTGCATAATGTTGAGCCATGGCATAGCTTAGGGAAACATCGCCCAGCCTCGCGGAAAGCCCTCCCTCATGTCCGAAGCCGAAGTCACTGTCCCCCGTTCCTCTTGGCGGTTCGCCAGGCCTGACGAGGACGAACAACCCAGCCTGCGCGAAGTCAATTCCTCCATCGCCGTGCCGAATTCCGGTGTCTGGTTCCGTCGCCTGTTCGCCTTCATGGGGCCTGGCTACATGGTCTCGGTCGGCTATATGGATCCCGGCAACTGGGCGACCGACCTCGCCGGTGGCGCGCAGTTCGGCTACACGCTGCTGTTCATCATCATGCTGTCCAACCTGATGGCGATCCTGCTGCAGGCGCTGGCAGCACGGCTCGGCATCGCCACAGGCCGCGACCTTGCCCAGGCCTGCCGCGCCTATTATCCGCGTCCGGTCAACTTCGTGCTGTGGATCGCCTGCGAACTGGCCATCATCGCTTGCGACCTGGCCGAGGTCATCGGCACCGCGATCGCGCTGCAGCTTCTGTTCGGCATTCCGCTGATCGGCGGCGCCATGCTGACGGCGCTCGACGCCTTCCTCGTGCTTCTGCTGATGAACAAGGGCTTCCGCTATCTCGAAGCCTTCGTCATCGCGCTTTTGATCATCATCTTCAGCTGCTTTGCCATCCAGATCTTCGTCGCCGCCCCGCCGGCCGGATCGATCCTGCATGCCATGTTCGTGCCGTCGTCGGAAATCGTCACCAACCCGGCTATGCTCTACATCGCCATCGGCATCATCGGCGCCACCGTCATGCCGCACAATCTCTATCTGCACTCCTCGATCGTGCAGACCCGCGCCTATGAACGCACCGAAAAGGGCAAGCGCGACGCCATCAAATGGGCAACGACGGACTCGACCATCGCCCTGATGCTGGCTTTGTTCGTCAACGCCTCGATCCTGATCGTGTCAGCGGTCGCCTTCCACAACACCGGCCACCAGGACGTCGCCGAGATCGGTCAGGCCTTCGAGCTGCTGTCGCCGCTGCTCGGCCTCAGCATCGCCTCGATCCTGTTCGCCGTCGCTCTGCTGGCTTCCGGCCTGAACTCGACGGTGACCGCGACGCTTGCCGGCCAGATCGTCATGGAGGGCTTCCTGCGCCTGCGCATCCCCAACTGGGCACGCCGGCTTCTGACGCGCGGCCTCGCCATCATCCCGGTGGTGGTCGTCACCGCGCTCTATGGCGAAAAGGGCACCGGCCAGTTGCTGGTGTTCAGCCAGGTCATCCTGTCGATGCAGCTGCCCTTCGCAGTCGTCCCGCTGGTGCAGTTCGTCTCCGACAAGAAGAAGATGGGCAACCTCGCCATTCCGCGCGGCGTCGCGGCCCTTGCCTGGGTAGTCGCCGCGATCATCCTGGTGCTCAACTTCAAGCTGCTTTACGATACCATGTTCGGGGTTGGCTGAGCTCCGCCTCGCCGGGAAATCGGCTGCCCTCTGTGCAGGGGGTAGTCTCGCGACAAATCGGCAATCCGCGCTATGTTCTCCGGCATGATGACCCGGATCGAAGACATCAGGAAATTCTACGCGCGGCTGATGGCCGCCAATGCCGGCTCGTCCGATCCACGCCTGGAGGCGGTTTTCGCCGAGGTGCCACGAGAAGCCTTTCTCGGTCCCGGGCCGTGGACGATCATCGCCGGCAACGGCAAGGTCACGACGCCGAGCGCCGATCCGGCGCACATCTACCAGAATGTGCTGGTGGCGCTCGACGACGACAAGGGCATCAACAATGGCGAGCCGTTCCTGCACGCCATGTGGATCGGAAAGCTTGCACCGAGGCCCGGTGAGGCCGTCACCCATATCGGCGCCGGCACCGGCTACTACACCGCCGTGCTGGCCAGGCTGGTTTCACCCGGAGGCACCGTCACCGCTTTCGAACTCTACGAAAAGCTAGCCGATCTGGCGCGACAAAATCTCGAAGCCTATGGCAATGCGACGGTCGTCCATGGCGATGCCGTGACGACGCCGTTGCCACCATCCGACATCATCTATGTCAATGCCGGCGTCGCAGCACCGCCGGCCGGGTGGCTGAAGGCGCTCCGACCAGGCGGCCGCATGATCTTTCCCTGGCGCCCGGCCGAGCGCGTCCCGCTGGCGGTGATGGTGACCCGTACGGCAAAAGGTTTCGCCTGCGATCCGTTCATGCGGTCGTGGTTCATTCCCTGTGTCGGCGCCTCGGTTGCGGACCCCGCGGCGACGATCCCGACTCGGGAGCAGGCCGCGAGCAGCCGTTCGATCTGGCTGGTGCAGGACAAGGCGCCGGACCGCACCGCCACCGCCATCTCAGGCGATGTCTGGTTCTCGTCGCAAAATCTCGACGCCGGAACGCGCACCGGACCTCGCAAATGACGGTGGTTCGCCAAAATTTCATATGTCCTGTCGGACTGGTGACTGGTCGCCCGTCCTTGGGCTGAAGTCCGGCCACGACGGCGTGGATTGAAGAAACGGGAGACTGGAATGAGAAAAATCATCGCTGCGACATTCGTCAGCCTCGACGGCGTCATGCAGGCGCCCGGCGGTCCGGAAGAGGACCCGGTCGGCGGCTTCAAGTTCGGCGGCTGGACCTTCCATTACTTCGACGAGGTGGCGGGCGTGGCAATGGATGAACTGTTCTCCAAACCCTTCGACCTGCTGCTCGGCCGCAGAACCTACGACATCTTCGCCGCGTACTGGCCGTATCAGAAGGATTCGATCGCGGATGCCTTCAACCCAGCGACCAAATATGTGGCGACGCATCGGCCTGACACCCTCACCTGGCAGAACACGCAGCCGCTTGGGCCGGATATCGTCGTTACATTGCGCCGTCTCAGCCAAGAGGATGGACCTGACCTGCTCATCCAGGGATCGGGCAATCTGATCCAGGCCTTGCTCGCCAACGGGCTGATCGACGAGATCCGGTTGATGATCTTCCCGCTGTTGCTGGGCAAGGGCAAGCGGCTGTTCGGCGATAGTGCGATGCCGGCCGCCTTCAAGCTTGTCAAATCGCAAGCCTCCAGCACCGGCGTCATCATGGCGACCTACGAACGATCAGGTGAGATCAAGGTTGGTTCGTTTGTTACAGGGGAGCCGTCCGACGCCGAGCTCGAGCGGCGCAGGAATTGGAAGTAGCAGGACCTGGTTCCTCGCCCCCGCCAGAGCGGGGGAGAGGTGGCCGCGAAGCGGACGGAGAGGGGGCTGTCGTAGGGCGGATGCCCTGTAGAATTTGGTCGCCGTCGCGCCAATCCCCCTCTCCGTCTCGGCTTCGCCGAGCCACCTCTCGCCCACATTCGTGGGGGCGAGGAACCCAAGTTCTGAGACCTTCAAGCAGCCACCGGCCGCCGCGCCAGCCCGTCGCGGATATGCCGCGCGAATTCCTGCGCGGCCGGGCCGACTCCATGCCTTGGCAGATGCAGGTTGATGGCAAAGTTCGGCAGTGGCGGCAGGCCGGACTCCGATTGCAATATGTCGAGATCGGCCGGCACCGTGGAGGCCAGCCAGGTGGTGACCGCGAGGTCGGAACGCACCGTCGCCGTCGTCGCGTCGATGTTGCCGTTTTCGAACACGGTGCGCCACTCCAGCCCATGCTCGCTGAGCGCCGCCAGCACCGCCGGGCGGAAGGCGCAGGTGTCGGCGACGATCGACACCGGCAGCGGCCGCTTGGCGCGGGCAACGCCGCCCTTGGCGCCGACCCAGACCAGCCGGTCGATGGCAAGGCATTCACCAGCCGACGGGCCGACGCGCTCCTCGATCACCGCAAGGTCGATGGTCCCGGCCGCAAGGGCAGCCGTCAGCTCCGGCGACGAGGCGCAGACCAGCGATATCTCGACCTGCGGATAGGTCTCGGCATAGGTTTTCAGCACCGGCGCCAGCAAAGTGCCGACAAGGTCGTAGGGCACGCCGAGCCGCACCTGGCCGGCCATCGGCATACCCGCCATCTCAGCCCAGATCTCGTCATTGAGGCTGAGCAGCCGCTTGCCTTTGCCGAACAGCCGCTCGCCGGCACGCGTCAGCCGCAAGCCGCGCCGGTCACGCTCGAACAGGCTGGAGCCGAACGCCTCCTCCAGCCGCTTGACCTGCTGGCTGACGGCGCCCTGCGTCAGGTGCAGCGCATTGGCCGCCGCCGTCATGCTGGCCTTGTCGGCAACGGTCACGAAGGTGCGGATCAGCGCCATGTCGAGATTTCGGATCATGGCTGGCATTATGCTTCCTAATGCTGACCATAGCAAACATTGCATTTACTGAAGTTCGTGCGCGGCTACGATGGCAGCCCTCCCACAGAGGACGCCGCATGCTTGAGCCCATCATCCCGCTCATCCTCTTTGCCATCGTTGCCACCACCACGCCCGGCATCGCCACGACCCTGTCGACCGCGTCCGGCGCGCAGTTCGGCTTTCGCCGTTCCGTGCCTTTGCTGGTCGGCAGCGCCGCCGGCCTCGCCACGGTCACGGGCGCCGCCGCGGCCGGGCTCGCCGGCCTGCTGCTCGCCGTGCCCTCGCTGCAGCTGGCGATGAAGATCGCCGGCTCGCTCTATCTCGTCTGGCTGGCGATCAAGATCGGTCGCAGCGGACCGCCCAATCTGGATGTGACCATGGCCAGGCCGAACAGCTTTCTCGGCGGCGCCGGCATTCAATGGATGAACCCGAAGGGCTGGGCGATGGGACTGGGCGCCGCGGCCTCGTTCGCGGCGCTCGCCAGCGGGCCGATGCAGCTCGCGCTGCTGCTCGGCGCCACCTTCGGCCTCGCGGCCGCCGCCTCGCTGTCGCTGTGGTGCGTGGCCGGCATGCTGCTGGCCCGGCTGCTCAAGACCGAGTGGCAATGGCGCGCGCTCAACATCGTGCTGGCACTGGTGCTGGCCGCCTCGATCATTCCGATGTGGCGGTCGGCGTAAGCCCACGGAATGGGGCGAGGAACCTAAGTACTGCAAGGTCTGCGCAGTACCCCACCCGGACCTTCGGTCCGACCTCCCCACAAGGGGGAGGTGGGGAGCCGTGCCTTTCCACGCCTCAAAAGGCGTGGCGCAGCCCTCACCCTCCCCCTTGTGGGGAGGGTCGATCCGCGAAGCGGAGCGGGGTGGGGGTCCTGGTTCGCAAAGCGAACCAGCCTTGCCAGCTCAAGCCGCGTAGCGTGCCGCCGGCTTGTCGGCGTGCAGGCTGCCGTAGAAGGCCTGCCGGGCGCCGAGGAAAGTATCCAGCTTGGCGGCGTCGGCAAGTCCCGGCACGGTGACGGTTTCGCCCTTGGCCAGGCCGACAAGGGCGGCATCGACCAGATCGTCGGCTGTCATGATGATCTCCTTCGGAAGATTGTCGATATCGCTGCCGGCAATTTCCCAGAAATCGGTCCGGGTCGCGCCGGGCAGCACCACTTGGGCCTTCACCTCGGTACCCGCGACCTCGCGCTGCAGGGCCTCGGTGAAGTTGACGACATAGGCCTTGGTGCCGCTGTAGATGCCGCCGAACGAGGTGTCGAAGGCAAGCACCGAGGCGATGTTGACGACGGCGCCGCGGTTGCGCGCCAAGAACCCCGGCAGCACGGCGCGGGTCAGGCGCGTCAAGGCGATGACATTGACCTTGATCATGCGCTCGGCCGCATCGGCGTCGGCCGTCGCCACCACCTGCGCACCGCCAATGCCGGCATTGTTGACCAGCAGCGTCACGCTGTCGTCGGCTGTTACAGCCTGTTCGACGCGGCGCACGTCATTGTCGTCGGCGAGATCGGCGCTGATCACGCTGACCTTGCGGCCGTAGGCGTAACGCAGCTTCTCGGCCAGTTCCTCCAGCCGGTCGGCGCGCCGCGCCACCAGCACCAGATCGTAGCCCTGCCCTGCCAGCCGGTCCGCATAGACCGCGCCGATGCCTGCCGAAGCACCGGTGACGACCGCCGTGCCCTTGTTGCTCTGTCCACTCATTGTCTTGTTCCTTCTTCGACTGATTTGCTTCGTTTCGACCTGGCCGCCGGCCCGTGGGCAATCACCCTCGCCATGCCGGCAAAGCCACCTGATTTTATTTAGTGGCATATACCACTATTTTGTGAAGTAGGCATATGCCACCATCTTGTCAATGATCGCAACGAGGATTATTTGAGAGGCAGCGGCCGGGTATCGTTCGCCGGCGCCAAGGACCAATCATGTCGAAGGACACCCTGCCCGGCCTCACCCTGTGCAACAACGCCGCGCTGCGTCGTGTCGCGCGCAAGCTCGGCCAGTTCTATGACGATGTGGTGGCTCCTTCGGGCCTGAAGGCCACGCAGCAGGGCCTGCTCTACCAGATCCATATCGGCAACGAACCGGCGATGGGCGCCATTGCCGAATCGCTGATCATGGACCTGTCGGCGCTCGGCCATACGTTGAAGCCGCTGATCCGCGACGGCTATGTCGAGACCTTCGCCGATCCGGGCGACCGCCGCATCAAGCGCGTGCGGCTGACGCCGCAGGGCCTGGTCAAGCTCGATCAGGCGATGAAGCTGTGGCAAATCGCCCAGCAGCGTTTCGAGGATGTGGTCGGCAAGGACAAGGCGGAGAGGCTGCGCGCGACGCTGGATGACATTGCCGCGCTGGATTTTGATCTGCCGCCGGCCGCCTGAGACAGCCGACGGCTTTCAAAGAGGTTATTCGGCCGGCATCGCAACCGGCCGGGCCGCCCAGCGACCAGCCAGCACGATGCCGAGCCCGATGATCGGGAAGGCCGCGGCGATCAGGCCGAGATCGGCCGGCGCGCCGTAGCGCAGCACCGCACCGCCGACCACGGCCCCCAGCGCGACGCCCAGATAGAGCGCCGAACCGTTGAGCGACAGCACGATCGGGGCCGCGTCGGGCGCCAGCTTGATGATGCGGCTGGCCTGCGCCGGCGGGAACGCCCAGCCGACGATGCCCCACGGCACCATCATCGCCATCAGCGCCGGCCCGGCAATATGCGGCGGCAGGAAGGTCGGAATGACCGACAGCATCACCAGCATGGCGGCGCTCAGCGCCAGCGACCAGCCGACGGTGCGGGTTGCGCCGAAACGGTCGGCGGCCTGCCCGCCTGCAATGTTGCCGATGACGGCGCCGACGCCGAAGGCGAGCAGCATGCCGGGCAGCGCGATCTGGGAGAGCCCGCCGCCCTCGATGGCCAGCGGCGCGACATAGGCAAAGACGGTGAAGGCGCCGGTCAGCGCCAGCAATGTCGTCACAAGGATCGGCATCACGCCGGGACGCATCGCAGCCGCCAGCCTGCGCTTCAGCGGCAGCTTGGTGCCGACGATGCCGCGCGGCAGCCGGTACCACAGGATCGCGCCGGCAAGCGCGCCGAGGCCGGCGATGGCATAGAAGGTGCCGCGCCAGCCGGCGAAGGCCGCGACAAGGGCGCCGAGCGGCGCGCCGACGGCAACGGCCACCGTGGTGCCACCGACGACGACGGCGATGGCGCGCGCCCGGTGATGGTCATCGACCAGCGCCACCGCGGTTCCCTGCGCGGTTGCCGCGAACAGGCCCGACGACAGCGCCATGACGATGCGCGCGATCAACAGCAGCTCGAAGGAGGAACTCAAGGCGGCGGCGATGTTGCCGAGCACGAAGAACACCAGCGTCCACAGGATGACGCGGCGCCGGTCCCATTCGCCGGTCAGCGTCGCCAGGATCGGCGTGCCGACCGCATAGGCGAGCGCGAAGGCGGTGATCAGCGTGCCGGCCAGCGGAATGGAGATGCCGGCGTCGGCCGCAATGTCAGGCAGAAGGCTGGAGATGACGAAGCCTTCGGTCGAGATCGTGAACGATCCGAGCGCAAGCCAGAAGAGGCGCTTGTCCATGGGGCGGTGTCCTTAGTTCAAAAGTTATTGAACAATTGGACATAACAGGGCATGATGTCAATGAAGCCAGGGGAAAATAGCTGAACCCTCCTGACAGCCCTGTGTCAGCACGGTTGGTCGGCAGGGTCGCGAAGCGGAGAAACAGCATGTACGGGCACAGAAGGACGCATGCGTTGAAATCGGCCCCGACTGTGCTTAGTTTCGAGCCATGACCTTGCCACACCCCAATACGGACCAGATCAGCCTGCCCATCGTGCTCGGCGTGCTCGGCGACCCGACCCGGCTCGCCATCGTGCGCTATCTCGCCA
This sequence comes from Mesorhizobium loti, assembly GCA_014189435.1. Taxonomy (NCBI): domain Bacteria; kingdom Pseudomonadati; phylum Pseudomonadota; class Alphaproteobacteria; order Hyphomicrobiales; family Phyllobacteriaceae; genus Mesorhizobium; species Mesorhizobium loti. Next base: position 751,750 of record CP050293.1, on the reverse strand, counting down.
GCAAGCAAGGCGTGCCGCTGAACTGCAGCCAGTTCCTCGATCTCGGCTCCAAGACCAATCTGAGCTACCACCTGGCCAAACTGCGCGAGGCCGGCGTCACCCGCGCCGAAGTGGTCGGCACCAACCGCATGATCACGCTGCGCCGCGCCGACCTCGACGCCCGCTTCCCCGGCCTGCTCGACAGCGTCATCGCCGCCGCAGGCGACGATCCCGCACTGCCGGCGGTCGGCGGCCACGATATCGAAATCCACGCCTGAGCTCGAAGGACTTGGGTTCCTCGCCCCCACGGATGTGGGGAGAAAAAGCGGCGTCACACAGGAGCCTCCCCCTTATGCGCATCGCCGTCCTCGCCGATATCCACGGCAACGTCCTGGCGCTCGACGCCGTGCTGGAGGATCTGCGACAGCGCGGCGGCGCCGACCTGACCGTCAATCTCGGCGACAGCGTTTCCGGCCCGCTATGGCCGCGCGAAACGTTTGAACGGCTGCAGGCGCTCAACCTGCCGACGGTGCGCGGCAACCACGACCGCCGCGTCGCCGCCGACCCGGCCGACGAGACCATGTGGGCTTCCGATGTCTATGCGCAGGAGCGGTTGACCGAGGCACAGCGCCAGGTGCTTTTCGCCCAGCCGCTGACACTGGAGATCGCGCCCGGCATCATCGCCTTCCACGCCCGCCCCGACCACGACGAGAAATATCTCGCCGACACGGTCGCCAATGGCCAGTTGGTGCGCGCGCCGCTGGCGGCGATCCGGCGCCGGCTGAAAGCGCTCGACCCCGCCTGCCGCATCGCGCTGTGCGGCCACAGCCACCGCGCGGAACTGATCCGCCTCCCCGATGGTCCCGTCATCTTCAACCCGGGCAGCATCGGTTGCCCCGCCTATGACGATTCGACGCCGCCGGCGCATGTCTCTGAGCAGGGCTCGCCGCATGCACGCTACGGCATCGTCACCTTGGGTAGCGCCGGTCAGCCCGACCGCTTCGAGGCCATCGCCGTCGACTACGACCATGAGGCAGCGGCGCGCCAGGCCGAACAGGCGGGCCGACCGGAATGGGCTCACGCGCTCAGGACTGGATTTATGCCCGACTGAACGCAAGTGCGTTCATGTCGAGGCTGAACGCACTTGCGTTCATGCCGCCTAGCTGAACTGGCTCACGGGCTGGGCTCACACAGCCGAAACGGCGGTCGAATTTTCGGGCTTACATGGCGACGCGTCGTCCCTTATAAAACCGGCCGGGCATGCGGCGGGCTCGATCCACCGCTGCGTGGTGTCTCTAGGTATCAGCGCACAGCCAAACGATGAGGCGCACAGTTACGCTCCGAACAACCCTGCATGCGCTGATTGCCGCTCCACTGCTGATGGCGGCGTGGCCTGCTTTTGCCACAGCCGAAGAAGCGCCGGATCTCGTCATTTCCATCGTGACCGGCCTGGCGCCGGACGATCTTCTCAAAATCCGCACCACCGCATCGCCGATCGCCAAGGTCGAGGCGCGGCTGACCGGCGGCGACAGGGTCACCAATCTCGGCTGCAATGACGTCAATGGCTACAAATGGTGCAAGGTCGAGAGCACGGGCAAGGAGAAGCTGAGCGGATGGGCGCCGGCGCGCTACCTCATCCCCCTCAATCCGGCGCCCTATGTCGAAGGCGAGACAAAACCGGCCGATGCACCGGTGGTGGCCTCCACGGGTAGCGAGACCGAGCAGGCATCGGCGACGGATCAGTCCCAGACAACCGGCTCAGCTGGCGCGGATACTCCGAGCCAGGCGCCAGTCGCATCGCCGCCCGACCTGACGGCCCGGCTTGGCGGCGGCGATCAGGCAACCGAAAGCACGCCGAAATCCGCCACCGAAATCGGCCGCGCCGCCGTGCAGGATGCCTACCGCCTGGCGCTGGCGGCGACTGACGCCGCGCCCGCTTCTGCGCCCGACGCCGGCGAGATTCCCTGCGCCCGCTATGTCGGCGAGCCGATGACGCATTGCGTGATCAGCGTCGCCCGCAAGGACAGCGACAATGTGGACGTCACTGTGACCTGGCCCGATGGCGGCACGCGCGTCATTTCCTTCCACGGCGGCCAGCCGGCCAGCTCGGATGCGGACGGCAATTTCCGCTTCACTCGGGAAGGCAGCCTCAACATGATCCGCGTCGGCGAGGCCGAGCGTTTCGAAATCACGGATGCCGTTGCGTTCGGGGACTAGGGCAGTAGGGCAGTATGTGAATTGCCTGGAGTGTCTCCCCCTACTGCCCTACTGCCCTACTGCCCTACTGCCCTACTGCCCTACTGCTTAATCCCTCATTTTCGGGGTTACATCAGTCAAAACTCTTCCCTATAAGGCCCTCCTAGCCTGATACCAGAATCGCGAGCACAACCGGCCGGGTCTTCCCGTCCCGGTTTTTTGTGCAAGCCGCCCGCCGAACGGACCTATGACATGCCAAGACGCACTGACATCAAGTCGATCCTGATCATCGGGGCCGGCCCCATCGTCATCGGTCAGGCCTGCGAGTTCGACTATTCCGGCACCCAGGCCTGCAAGGCGCTGAAGGAAGAGGGTTTTCGCGTCATCCTGGTCAATTCCAACCCGGCCACCATCATGACCGACCCGGAACTGGCCGACGCCACCTATATCGAGCCGATCACGCCTGAAGTCGTGGCCAAGATCATCGCCAAGGAGCGACCCGACGCGCTGCTGCCGACCATGGGTGGCCAGACCGCGCTGAACACCGCTTTGTCGCTGCGTCGCATGGGCGTGCTCGAGCGCTACAATGTCGAGATGATCGGCGCCGATGCCACGGCCATCGACAAGGCCGAGGACCGCGCGCTGTTTCGCGAGGCGATGAAGAAGATCGGGCTGGAAACGCCGAAGTCGATGCTGGCCAACGCCACCGACGTCAAGAACACCGACCGCAAGACGCATGAGGCCGAGCGCGCCGCCGTCAAGGCCGAGGCCCCGGCCGATCTCGACGCCGCGCTCGATGCCTTGGAAACCCGCTGGAACCTCGGCGAAGGCGACCGCAAGCAGCGCTACATCAGCCATGGCATGGCCATCGCCGCCCAGGCGCTCGACCATGTCGGCCTGCCGGCCATCATCCGCCCATCCTTCACCATGGGCGGCACCGGCGGCGGCATCGCCTACAACCGCGCCGAATTCTACGAGATCGTCCAGTCCGGCCTCGATGCCTCACCGACCACCGAAGTGCTGATCGAGGAGAGCGTGCTCGGCTGGAAGGAGTATGAGATGGAGGTCGTCCGCGACAAGGCGGACAATTGCATCATCGTCTGCTCGATCGAGAACATCGACCCGATGGGCGTGCATACCGGCGATTCGATCACCGTCGCCCCAGCGCTTACGCTCACCGACAAAGAATACCAGATGATGCGCAACGCCTCGATCGCGGTGCTGCGCGAGATCGGCGTCGAGACCGGCGGCTCCAACGTGCAGTTCGCCGTCAACCCGGCCGATGGCCGCCTGGTGGTGATCGAGATGAACCCGCGCGTCTCGCGCTCGTCGGCTCTGGCCTCCAAGGCGACCGGCTTCCCGATCGCCAAGATCGCGGCCAAGCTCGCCGTCGGCTACACGCTGGACGAGCTGGAGAACGACATCACCGGCGGCGCGACGCCCGCCTCCTTCGAGCCGTCCATCGACTACGTCGTGACAAAAATCCCGCGTTTTGCCTTCGAGAAATTCCCCGGCGCCGAACCGGTGCTGACCACCGCCATGAAGTCGGTCGGCGAAGTGATGGCCATCGGCCGTACCTTCCAGGAATCGCTACAGAAGGCCCTGCGCGGACTGGAGACCGGCCTGACCGGCCTCGACGAAATCGAGATCCCCGGCCTCGGCTATGGTGCTGCGACCGCCAACCATGCCGACGACCGCAACGCCATCCGCGCCGCACTGGGCACCCCGACGCCCGACCGGCTGCGCATGGTGGCGCAGGCGATCCGCATGGGCACCTCGCTGGAAGACGTGCACGCCATGTGCAAGATCGACCCGTGGTTCCTCGAGCAGATCGCCGGCATCGTCGCCATGGAAGCCCGCATCCGCGAGCATGGCATCCCTGAGGACGCCGTCAATCTGCGTATGCTGAAGGCGATGGGTTTCTCCGACGCCCGCCTGGCGTCGCTGACCAGGACCGACGTCGACGTGATCGCGAAGATCCGCGAAAAGCTCGACGTGCATCCGGTCTACAAGCGCATCGACACCTGCGCGGCCGAGTTCGCCTCGCCCACCGCCTACATGTACTCGACCTATGAAGTGCCGTTCGCAGGCGCGCTGGCCAACGAGGCGCAGGTCTCGTCGCGCAAGAAGGTCGTGATCCTCGGCGGCGGACCGAACCGCATCGGCCAGGGCATCGAGTTCGACTATTGCTGCTGCCACGCCGCCTTTGCGCTGCGCGACGCCGGCTATGAAGCGATCATGATCAACTGCAACCCGGAGACCGTCTCGACCGACTACGACACGTCAGACCGGCTCTATTTCGAGCCGCTGACGGCGGAAGACGTGCTGGAGATCCTGCGCGCCGAACAGGCCTCGGGCGAGCTGGTCGGCGTCATCGTCCAGTTCGGCGGCCAGACGCCGCTGAAGCTCGCCGACGCGCTTGAAAAAGCCGGCATCCCGATCCTCGGCACCTCGCCCGACATGATCGATCTGGCCGAAGACCGCGACCGCTTCCAGAAGCTGCTGCACAAGCTCGGCCTCACCCAGCCGAAGAACGGCATCGCCTATTCGGTCGAGCAGGCCCGCCTTGTCGCCGGCGAGCTCGGCTTCCCCTTGGTGGTGCGCCCCTCCTATGTGCTCGGCGGCCGCGCCATGCAGATCATCCATGACGAGGGCATGCTGCAATCCTACCTGCTCGACACCGTGCCCGGCCTGGTGCCGGAGGACATCAAGCAGAAATACCCCAACGACAAGACCGGCCAGATCAACACGCTGCTGGGCAAGAACCCGCTGCTGTTCGACACCTATCTCTCGGGCGCCATCGAGGTCGATGTCGACTGCCTCTGCGACGGCAAGTCGACCTTCGTCTCCGGCATATTGGAGCACATCGAGGAGGCCGGCATCCATTCGGGCGACAGTGCCTGCTCGCTGCCGGTGCACTCGCTGCCTTCGGAGCTGGTCGACGAGCTGGAGCGCCAGACAGCGGCCCTTGCCCGCGCGCTCAATGTCGGCGGCCTGATGAACGTGCAGTATGCGATCAAGGACGGCACGGTCTATGTGCTGGAGGTCAACCCGCGCGCGTCACGCACCGTGCCCTTCGTCGCCAAGACCATCGGCCGTCCCATCGCCAAGATCGCCGCCCGCATCATGGCCGGCGAGAGACTGGAAGACGCCTTCGCCCATTACGGCGCCATGCCCGACCCCAGAAACCCCGGCCATATCGCAGTCAAGGAAGCCGTGTTCCCCTTCGCCCGTTTCCCCGGCGTCGACATCCTGCTCGGGCCGGAAATGCGCTCCACCGGCGAAGTCATGGGCCTCGACCGCGATTTTGCTCTCGCCTTCGCCAAGAGCCAGCTCGGCGCCGGCGTCGACCTGCCGCGCTCCGGCACACTGTTCGTCTCGGTGCGCGACGAGGACAAGAAGGGCATCCTGCCGGCGGTGAAGCGCCTGGCCGGCCTCGGCTTCAAGGTGCTGGCCACCTCAGGCACGCAGCGCTTCCTCGCCGAAAACGGCGTCGACGCCCAGAAAATAAACAAGGTGCTGGAAGGCCGCCCGCACATCGAAGACGCCATCCGCAACCGCCAGGTGCAGATCGTCTTCAACACGACGGATGGCCAGAAGGCGGTGTCGGACTCCAAGTCACTGCGCAGGGCTACGCTGATGCAGAAGGTGCCGTACTACACCACGCTGTCAGGGGCGGCCGCGGTGGCCGAGGCGATCGCGGCGCTGAAGGCGGGGAGCCTGGAGGTCAGGCCGCTGCAGGAGTATTTTGCCTGAGGTGATTAGCTGATCTCCCCCCGCGTGGGGGAGATGGCCGGCAGGCCAGAGGGGGGGCGCTGTCCCGCCGACACTGCGGTCCGACAACGAGTCAAGAAGGTTATTTAATGAGGATGATTACAGAAATCGTTAATCTCCTCCAGTATAGCTCTAAAATCCTGGTCAACGTCATCGCGCCCCATGGAATCAACAATCATACGATGCGTGAGTCCCCCGATATTTTCTCTCTGAAGAATATCATTTAACCTAGATAAGACTTCTTTCCCGGGAACGATCTTGAGCCGATCTTCAAGGTTATCCCATAGCCTCTCGAATTCACGTTGCGTTTCTTCATTGATAGTCGCCATATCGCGTCGGTCACCAACAGTGCGCAAGTACTCGACGTGACGCGCCGATAGCCTGCTGACCACCCGATGCTTCACCGTCGTTGTTGCCTCGTTCAGCCAACCCTCTATGGCATTATCAGAAGGCTGTTCGCGCTGGCGCTCACGAGCACGACGCTTTATTGCTTCTGTCAACGGACGTACTTCCAGTAGGTAATTTTCAATCTCTTTTCTCTCCAGGACATGGCATCTAAGGCCCGCCTCGCGCAATTTCAGTTCAAACGCGGCAATTTCTGATGCCGGCCGATAATCTTTATCGAAGAGGCAAAAAACCTCGATGTCGATATCTAGTATTTCGCGAAACGCCCAAACTGCATTTAACGCGCGGTCCCAACCTTCAAAACCACCAAGTTTTATAAAAGGAACCGTACCGATGGCCAAATTCTCAAGACCCAAGCGTTTGGCGAGGGTCTGAAATAGTCGCCTATCATCTCCTTCTACAAATATAACACGCCGAGATTTTGCGACGCGCGCAAAGTCAACATTTTGAGATGAGCCGACATAGCTATAAATTCTGTTGTAATCATCCTCAGAAGTTATTCGCTTTGCGCTCCGGTAGTTTGAATTCACGGAGATAATTTCCAGCGGATCGGCTTCATTTATTATTTCTACAGAATGAGTAGCAAAAATAAACTGCTCATAGCGATCTCTTACAAATCTAAGCAACTTCTTTTGTATATCGGGGTGCAGATAGATGTCCGGCTCGTCTATCACAACCAATGAATGCGGCATCGCACGACGGAGATGGGTGAGCAGTTGGAGCCAGATCTGAAAGCCGAATCCAGACCACTGTATTTCCCTGGCTATCCTGTTTTCGTCATAGAACATTTCCAATATAGCCTGATTCCCTCTTTGCCTCTCCGGTTGCTGTATCAATATTCCCGGCCAAGCATGGGCGACATCGGCGGAAAATTCGGTAAATTCAGCCTGCGTTCTTCGAAACCAGACATTGCGCAGGTGTCGACTAGCCGTTCTAGTTGCCTCAGAACGCCTTATGGTTTCGTCTTCCACCCACCGTTCTTCTTGTTCGAGGGGCGCCAGTGTGGGAACGATAAGAAAATGCATCGGAAACGCGCCAGCAAATCGCGAGACGGAATTTAGTCGCCGACCATCGGTGCCTATATAGAATCTAATCGGCCGCTCAGGATTTATCAGAACGACCGCTCGAGCGCCGTTTACATGGGTGAATTCGAGAATTGCGTCGTCTTCATTATAGTTGTGGGTAGAGTGACTTAAATTAACGGGTATCCTATTTTCGGGAACTATGTGACCATCAAATATCTCACCCCCATCTAACTGCAAGACCTGCGGTACGCGTAGCCTTGCGTATCGGAAGCATGAATCAAGTATTCGAATAGCATCAATTACCGCAGATTTTCCCGCGTTGTTCGGGCCTACAAAGATGTTTCCACTCTTGAGTGGAATCGAGTATGCGTCGAATTTACGAAAATTTGTTAGCCGAATATGTCTGAGCATTGTCCCACCACGCCCCGGCCGGTCGAGGCCTCAGTTCTCAACACCAAGCGATGCTCGTTCTCCCGCACGCTCGTAGAATTAGCCCAAGTCTCTCGGCCGGATTGCCGCAGGGCAAAGGCAAAATGCTAAAATCGGCAAAATCAGTTCGAGACATCGACGACAACTGCTTTCGCTACCTTGTTCTTGGCTCTTTCCAGCTTGTTCACAGCCTTTCGCATCCTGGCGACCGCTTCCTTGGCCTTGTCGCCTTCAATCGTATCCCGCTTGATCACTTCATTTTCGATGAGCAGCGACAGGTTCTCATTGCCTACCTTGATATCTGGAAAGAGCTTTCGGATTTCGCGACGCACCACCGAAATCACTGGTTCTGATCGGATAATCGCGGAAACCGTGAACTTGTTGAACAACTGAGCCTGCTGATGAAAGGCATCCATTGCATCGGTCGTCAGCCCTTCCTTGGCGAACAGGAAGAGGCACTGGAGATGATCCTCATTCTTGGGGCTCATTTCGGCAAAGACGATGCGGCAGACTTCTTCGTGGCTGATCTGATTTGCCACATAGATACGAACGAGCCGCCATTCGACGGCATTGGTCAGGATCACCCAATGGATGCCTTGGTGAGCCCCATAGTCAATCACTTGCCTCAAGTGATTATCGGCCAGGCTGCTGCCGGCTGATTTCACCTCGACAAGCAATCGCAGTTTTCCCGCGATCTTGATCGCGAGGTCGCAGTATGTAGCCTTGATCTGGTGTTCTGAGGTCAATTCATCATATTTGTCGTACCCAAAAACATCGGCAAGGATGTCCTTGATCAAGGTAACCGTGTCGGCTTCCGCGACATCGGATTTTTGCTGAGCCAGCGTAATGCGCTGATATTTCTTGATGTTCGACGCAACGCGTTCGACGAATTTCTTCGGTAATTTATTCAATGACTCACCCTCCCTATCCCCGATGGGAATTGAGGACGAGTTTACTTGAAAGACAAGTGAAAACTTACGTTGGAATTTTGCCAGCCCTTCGCGGGCTCAGGGCGTTCGAAGCTCGAAAAGCCAAGCAATTGGCTTTTCGTCCGCTACGCGGACCGCTTCTCACCCTCACGCAACCGCCACACACTCGATCTCGATATCAAACTCCATCGGCCAGGACGCCACCGGCACAAAACTCCGCGCCGGCGGGTTGGTCGTAAAATACTTCGCATAAACCCGGTTAATCGCGTTGTAGAAGCCGGAATTGACGGCGTAGATGCGCACCATCACCACATTGTCCAGCGACGTGCCGGCCGCTTCCAGGCAATGTTTCAGCGCCTTCAGCGACGCCTCGGTCTGCACCTCGATGTCGCCGCGCACCATCTCGCCGGTCACCATGTCCACTGGCGGGGTGGCCGAGATGAACACGAAGCCGTTGGCCCTCACCGCAGTCGAACACGGCAGGCCGAGCGCCCGCACCTTGGCCGACATAACCGGCACTTCGATGACTTCCTTCTTCATGGCAATCCTCCCCCTGTTTTCAGGGAGCTTATCCCGGCATTGGCGGAACGCCAGCGCCGACGCATGGTCCAGAGATCAAGCCGTTGCCACGCACTCGATCTCGATATCGAACTCCATCGGCCATGACGCCACCGGCACGAAGGTCCGCGATGGCGGGTTTTCGGGGAAATGCCTGGCATAAACCCGGTTGATGGCGGTGTAGAAGCCGGAATTGACGGCGTAGATGCGCACCATCACCACATTGTCGAGCGAGGTGCCGGCCGCTTCCAGGCAGTGCTTCAGCGCCTTCAGCGACGCTTCGGTCTGCACCTCGATGTCGCCCTTGACCAGCCTGCCGGTCGCAATATCGAGCGGCGGCGTGCCGGACACGAAGACCAGTCCCGCGGCCCTGGTCACCAGCGACAGCGGCACGCCCAGCGACCGCACGGCCGCCGACAGCACCGGCACTTCGACGATTTCCTTGGCCATGACGATCCTCCGAGGTTTTGAGCCGATGCTAGCGCAAAAACCTCCTCAGCGCGATCTGCGGCCGAAAGTTGAAGTTCCATTCGACCTTGCGAAGGAGCCGGCCGGCGCGACGCCTGGCTGTCTGGTCTCGCGCTGTTGATTGCGAGCAGCCGCCCGGCTGATCATCTGATCGGCTGCCTGCACATCGAACTCGCCGCTCGCGCCGCGTCTGGCTGAGCCGCGAAAGAGTGCCGCTCTCAGGCCAGGGTATTTCACCAGCACCGCCCCCAGGCCGAACAACCCGACCAGACACCATGAGCCGAAGACCATCAACTGGCTGCCGAAAGACCGCTTCGGTGCATCGGCTTCCGAAATGCCGAGAAACGGCAAAAGCTCGCGGATCTTTTCCTGTTTCAAGTCCACGTAGCGTTGGGATGTCTTGAAGTAGCCGACCCATTCGCCGCCGCCGAACATGCCGAATTTATAGCCGAGATCGAAATGCTCGCCTTCTTCCACAAAAACCGCCGGCAGATCGTGAACGAAACGCACGTCTTCTATGCCGATGGGAACAGGATGCGCTTTTTCGGTTGACGACGAGCCGTGCACCCCAGGGATCGGAAGCACCCGAAACCGCATTTTTCGGGCCTCGGCGTCAGTGGCAAAGAACATTGAAAAGAGCGCTGCCAGCGTGAATGCCACCACGAGCTTCATGTCTTCCCCCGGATCAACAACCCAGAAAACCGCATCTGTCGAATACACGGGAAAGTAGTATTTCTCGTTTTCGGAGAAACTAAAATTTTAGGGAACAACCAGCATACATCTTGCTTTTATCGGCACCGATACATCGTTCGAGGTTTAGCCCTGTCCCGGATACGGCGTGCCATCCCTATGCAGGAAACGCCCGTCGGAGCTCGGGCTCATCATGTCGATGTCGGAGCAAGTGATGACATCGTCCGGAGAGCGCGAGCCGACCTCCAGATAGAGCGCCGTCGTGGCGGACCGGTTGATCAAATGATGGCCGTTGCCGCTGTTCCTGGCAAACGTCGCGCAGTCGCCGCGCTTAAGCAGCGTCTCGCCGCCATCCTCGACCAGCGTCAGCTCGCCCTCCAGCAGATAGACGAACTCGTCCTCATGGCTGTGCCAGTGGCGCTGGCTGGACCAGCCGCCCGGCGGCAATGTCATCAGATTGACGCCGAAATCGGTGAGGCCGCCGGCATCGCCCAGACGGCGACGCGTGCGGGTGGCGCAGGGGACATCGAAGGGCGCGGGGTAGCCTGAGCCTTTGCGGGCGGGCACGGCGGACAGGGTCGATCTTGGGCATGGGAGGCTCCTCGAATGGATGCCCGCAGTCTACTTCACGGCTGGCACGGGCAAAGAGCCAATTGCTGCACGCGGTTCGCCAAGGGGCCGGCATCCACCGTGGCGCTCTACGGCGCCCCCCTCTGTCCTGCCGGACATCTCCCCCACAGGTGGGGAGATTGGCAGCTTCGGCGCCGGCTCTCTTCTTGCAATGTTGAAAATTGGCGAAAGCCGTGGTGACGGCCAATCTCCCTCCTTGTGGGGGAGATGTCCGGCAGGACAGAGGGGGGCGCCGTAGAGCGCTTACATTCTTCGGTTCAGGCACCACCGCCCTGCCCCTTAATGACAACACCCCTCCCCATACTGCAGCTGCTCGCTCCACTCCGGCCGGCCCTGCGGCGTGAAATCCATCAGGTTCCACAGGATCTCGCAGGTGCCGAGGCCGCGCGGGTCCTGGCCAGGTTCCGTCGGCGCGAAATCCAGTTCCGAACTCCAGAAATGGCGGATGCCGTCGCCATCGCGGTGGAATACCGACAGCAGCGGGATCTGTGAGCCGTCAGCCGCCTCCGCATTGTAGTCGCGCTTGAAGCTGTTGGCGGCCGACGACACCAGCCGCATGTTGCGCCAGCCCCTGTCGCGACCGAGCGTGACCAGGTTTTCGAGCTTGGTCTTGCCCGCCACCGCGAAATTGAAGCCGGCGGCCTGGAGATGGCCGACCGCACCGTCGAACTGGTCGAGCAGCGCGGTGCAGGACGGACACGGCTGGTCCGGGCGAGCGAGCTTCGCCGTGCCGCCGCTGGTCGCGACATCGCGCGTCTCCCGCGGATGGCGCGGAAACATCATGTTGTAGAGGATGAGCGAGTCCTTGCCCGGTGCGAACAGCTCCGAAAGCCTGACCTTGGCGGGCCTTCCATCGGCATCCAGCCCGTCGAATTCATAGTCCTGGCGGATCAGCCCGCCCGGCGGCAGCGCGCGCCGAGCCTCGGCGACCTCTTCCATGACGCGGCGCAGCTCGATTTCCTTGCGCAGCAGTTTTTCGCGCGCGGTGCGGTATCTGGCGGATTCGTTGGGAAAGGTGATCATGGTCGGCTCCTTCAAGTCGCGGCGCCGGCGTCCCGGCGCGGTTGCTCTGCGACCCAAGGACGTTTCGCGACGATCCGTTCCGACATTTTTTGCACGCGCGGCCGCGAGGCAGCATGCCAGGCAAGATGCGACCTGTCGCCTTGGTGGACAGGTTCTTTCTGAATTCCTCGGATGTGGAACCCGTCCGGCTTTCCCGCATTCTCACCGCGGGTTAAAGCCTGTGCTGCTGGGGGAAAAAATGCACGACGACGAGATCGACCTGCGCTGCCCGCAAGTGGTGGCCGACAATGCCGCCAAAGGCCTCAGGCTGCGCGGAGAGTTCGGCCGCGGCGGCACAGAGATCGGCGTCGCGCGGGCCACCGAACTGAAGAACCGGCAAAAGCTCTCGCCCTCCACCATCCGCCGCATGGTCAGCTACTTCGCCCGCCACGAGGTCGACAAACGCGGCAGGAACTACGGCAATGAGCAAAACCCGTCGGCCGGCTATGTCGCCTGGCTGCTGTGGGGCGGCGACGAGGGCCGCGCCTGGGCGCTGGAACTAAAAAAGAAGATTGGCAACGCGCCGGATATTTGAACCCCGATCTCACCCAGCCCAATCGACCTCGAACATGCCGAGCCGCTCGTAGAGCCGGACGGCGGCGGGATTCTCCACCGTGTTGGTCTTGAGGTCGACATGGTCGGCGCCGCGTTCGCGAAAAATGGCGAAGGCGTGCCACATCAGCGCCTCGGCAATGCCCTTGCCGCGCGCCTCGGGATGGACGGCAAGATCCTTGACGAAGGCGCGGGTCCAGCACAGCGCCGCTGCCGCCAACCGGCCCTTGGCATCGATGACGAGGAAGCACAGTGCCGGATCGAATTCGGGATCGTCCGATACGCGCGGCCACCATTCGTCGAACGGGCCGTCGGCGCCGTCGTCGAACACTTCGGTCAAAAGCGCATGCAGGGCCGGCGCGTCGCCGGGCTCGAGAGAGCGCATGACAAAGCCTTCGGGCCAATGCGGAGGAACCAGCGTCTCGTCGAGGATCTTGCGCAGCCGGATATCGTTCAAAGCCGGCGGGCGCGGTTCAGGCATCGCGCTCAGGCGTCGGGCTGCAGGCGGCGGCGCTGGCGGTCGCGGCCAAGCCCGGTCGCCTCGAGCAGACCCTTGCGCTTGGCATCGTAATAGTAGCCGGTCTGGTAGAGCCAGTCGGCCTTCTTGGCGTTGCCGCCGGCCACCAGCCAGGCGCCGCGCAGATATTTGACCGCGTATTTCAGATTGGTCTCGGCGTCGAACAGGCCCTTGGCCGGTCCGTCATAGCCCATGCCGCGCGCCGTCGCGTGCTTGATCTGCATCAGCCCCCAATGGCCGTTGTTGTAGGCTTTCGGGTTGAAGGTGCTCTCACGGTTGACGACATGACGCACGAGGTCCACCGGCACCTGGTAGATCGCGGCATATTTCTCGATCAGCCGCTCGACATCGCCACGCACGCCCGTGGCGTGTTCTTCCGTCGGCCCGACGGGACCCTGCACCAAGGCGGCCGGGTTCTGCGGCATGATATAGGCGACTTGCTGGACGCCGGGCATCCGGTCGCCCTTGGCGGTCGCCGGGATGACCAGCCCCGCGGTCGTATATGTCTCGGCGGCCTTGACCGGCTCGCCCGCAATGGCCGGCGCAGGCGCCTGCCAGGCATTGGCGGTCATCACGGCGGGCACGGCTGGTGCCGCGGGTGTCGATCCAGCAAAGGCGGCGGTCGCTGCCGCCGGTTGCGCGGCGGGATCGAGCGGCAGCTCGGCCGTCTGAACGGGGGCAATACCCGAGGATTCCGGCAGCACCGAAACGGTCTCCGGCAGCGGCACGGTGAAGCCGGCGTCAGTGCCGGCGACGGTCGCGGTTTCGGTAAGAGCCGGCGCGGATTTCATCTGCGAGGTCGACGTGCAGCCGCTGATGCCGGCGGCGGCCAGGATCACGCCGATCGCGATAAGGTTGAGTTTTGCTGGCAAGCCGCGCTCGGGTCCGATTTGTCGGGTTGTTAAGAAATCCCTTACACCAGCGATTCATGAGCGGCAATCGGGGCCATCCGGTGGTTTTCGGGTGGCGAGACGCAGGCGGTGATGCCATATTGTTCTGGATATGTACTGGGACGAATCCCGGTTTTCGCCACTTTGCGGAAAGGAATGCATGATGGACACGACAGCTTCGATCACGGCCGGCCACGCAGTGTTAGAAACAGTGATCGGTTTCATGGGCATTGCGTGGAGCGAAAAGGGCCTGATCCGGCTCTGCCTGCCCGAACGCAGCCGCGAGGCGGTGGAACGGCGCCTGCTGCGCCATGGCGGCGTTTCCGCCTCCACGGCCCAGCCTTCATGGGTGGTCGAGCTGATCGCGGCTATCAAGGTCTATGCGGCGGGCGAGGACGTCGATTTCACCAGTGTGCCGGTCGACCTCGACGGCGTCGACGATTTCCGCCTCGCCATTTACGACGCCGCGCGAAAACTCTCCTTCGGCGAAACCACCACCTATGGCGAGCTGGCCAAAACCGCCGGCCATGCCGGGCTCGCCCGCGAGACCGGGGCGGCGCTTGGCGCCAATCCGGTGCCGCTGGTCATTCCTTGCCATCGCATCCTTGCCGCCGGCGGCAAGATCGGCGGCTTCTCGGCGCCGGGCGGCTCGGTCACCAAGGAGAAGATGCTGGCCATGGAAGGCGTGCGCGTCGGCCCTCCGCCACCGGCGCAGGTTTCCTTCGGGTTCTGATGCAGGCAGGTGCCTAATTATTGTGGAAGAACCGCCGGCGGAAATGCCGCTCATTGTCCGGCCGCTTGCATTTGTAGACCGGGCAGGACTTGGTGTCGGCGCTCGGCACGTAGGCCCGCGTCCTCACTTCGCCCATGGTGCAGAACTGCTGGCTCTGCACATAGCGGTCATAGAGCGGCAATCCCGGCACCCGTGTCGACTGATAGCGCAGGATGACGGCGCCCTGCCGGGCGATCGTCGCCTGAACCTTGCCACAGCTCATGCGGGTCGGGTCGTAGCGCGAGACCGCCTGCGCCTCGGCGGCAATAAGCGTCAGGCAAGCGGCAAGCAGAATGGTTTTCATGGTCCTCTCCCCTGATCCGCCGCGCGAGGACAGCGTGATCTGCCGCAACGTTTTCAGCAGATTGGGGCAGCCGTTGGGCAGCGCCTCAATCACGGCTTTCTCACGCAGTCTTGTTTTTTATGCGAAACCAGCCTATATGCCTTCCATTGATATTTCGGCCGATCGATCCGGGCCTCGCGATCTTCGCGTTTGCTGACGTCTATCTCCAAAATCTCGATGCACACCGGCTGGACTTTGGTCTGGTCAAACTAAAGCAAATGTTGAAGGACTATCTAAAATGGCAACTGGAACGGTCAAGTGGTTCAACGCCACCAAGGGCTTCGGCTTCATTCAGCCTGACGCGGGCGGCGCGGACGTTTTCGTCCACATCTCCGCTGTCGAGCGTGCTGGACTGTCGACCCTGGTCGAAGGCCAGAAGATCAACTTCGAGATCGAGCAGGACCGCCGCACTGGCAAGTCGTCCGCTGGATCTCTGAGCAAGGCAGCCTGATTTTGCGAATAGCGCGCGCCGGACGAGAGTTCGGGGCGCGCGGCAAGTCACGGATGTACTGACAGTCGCGCGAGAAGCGCGCTGGAGCGGAAGACCCAGCACGCTGGATCAGCAGATAGCTGCCAGCCCGGACCGGACGCTCCCGATCAGGCTACCAAGCATGGGAAGGCGGGATTTATCCCGCCTTTTTGCTGTCTGGGGATCAGGCGCTTGGCCTCGCAACGCCGACCATGTTATTTTCACTTGATGACCAAGCTCGAACAGATCGAGAATTCCGTGGCAGCCTTGAGCCATGAGGAACTGAAGGCGTTTGCCAAATGGTTCGAGGCTTTTCGGGCAGATATGTGGGATCGGCAGATTGAGGCTGACGCGAAGGCCGGCAGACTGGATAAGCTTGCCGAGCAGGCTTTGGCTGAAGTACGCGCGGGCCGCACCCGCCCTCTGTGAATCACGTCATCAATCATCGACAATTGGCGAAAGCGGAAGCGACGGCGTCCTTCTCCCCGTCACTATACGGGGAGAAGTGCCCGGCAGGGCGATGAGGGGCAGCGCTGACGCCTCAGGACTGCCCGCCGCCAAACCAAGTCCAATTGAAAAAGGCCGGCGCTGCCCCTCATCTGGCTGCCGCCATCTTCTCCCCGTATAGAGACGGGGAGAAGGACGCTCTCACCGAGGTTTTCGCCAGTCGTCGGCGTTGCCTACCCCACCCACTCGATCGGCACATGCCCCGCATCCGCCTCCACCCGGCCAAGCCAGGCCGCCACCGCCGGATAGGCGTCGAGCTGGAAGCCGCCCTGCTCTGCCGTATGCGTATAGGCATAGAGCGCGATGTCGGCGACGCTAAACGCGCCGCCGGCGAAGAAGGCGTTGTTTTCCAGGTGCTTGTTCATCACGCCGAGCGCCTTGTTGCCGCGCTCCAGCGTCACCGCCAGCCGCTCCGGCGTCGCATCCCCGGCTCTTTCGGGAAAGGTCAGCAGTGCCTTGCGCACGGCGATATAGGGTTCGTGGCTGTACTGCTCGAAGAACAGCCATTGATAGGCGAGCCCGCGCTCATATCTGTCGACCGGCAGGAAGCGCGTGCCTTCGGCGAGATAGAGCAGGATGGCGTTGGATTCGGCCAGCCGCCGGCCGTCATCGAGCTCGAGCAACGGCACCATGGCGTTCGGATTCTTGGCGACAAAATCCGCTTTGCGCGTCTCGCCGGTGTGCGAGCTCACCTCGACATTGGTGAAGGCAAGGCCAAGCTTGGCCATCAGCAGGCGCGGCTTGTAGCAATTGCCGCTGTCGATCATGCCGTAAAGTATCATGGCTGTTCCCCGGAGTACTCTCCACTGGCGCAACTATCGCAGCGGCGGCGCCCTCAACCAATGATTTGTTTTGGTACGACGATCAGCGCCGCTGATGTGTGGATACCGGCGCCCTAGCCGAACAGCGGAACGACATTGCCGCCATTGCCCAGCAGCGTGTCGATGTGCAGCGGTTTTTCCTCGAAAACGGTTCCGGCCAAAGCCGGACGGGCGAGGAGAAAACCCTGCAGCAGGTCGACGCCGCCTTCGAGCGCGACGCGCAGATGGGTGGGCTGCTCGATGCCTTCGACCAGCACCTTGGCGCCGCGGTCATGCAGGCTGTTGACCAGCGGGCGGAAGAACCGCTCGGCGGCGGCGTGGCGGCAGAACTCGGCGAACCAGGCGCCGTCGATCTTGACGATGTCGGGCCTGAGCAGGCTCACCCGCTCCTCGGTCGAGTGCCCGGTGCCGAAATCGTCGATGGCGATGCGGATGCCGTCGCGCCGCATTTCGCGCACCAGCCGGGCCAGAAGCGCGTCATCGGCGGCCTGTTCGGTGATTTCGCAAACCAGCATGCCCGGCGCGAGGCCGAAATCGCCGAGATGCCTGGTCATCAGCCGGATCTCGGCCAGCGCCCGCCCGGGATGGTCATTGATCAGCGGATTGTAGTTGAAGAACAGGTCGAGCCCGTCGACGCCGATGTTGCGAAAATTCCTGAGATGCAGCGCCCGGCACACGGTCTCGACAAACAGCCGGTCCGAGGCGGCAATGCTTTCGAAGAAAACCCGCGGTGCGCCGGGCCGGCCGGCACGGTTCGGCTCGATCAGGGCTTCGACCGCGACAGCATGAAGCAACCGGCCACGCGGCGCGAAAATCGGCTGATAGGCGCTGCGCAGCCGGAACTCGCCATGGATGCCGTATTCAATGCCGACTTCGTCGACCTGGATCGCATCGCCGACATTGCGCCGCCGTTCAGGCCTCATGGCGCCACCCTGCGCCCGAAAGCCTTCACCGGTCGCGCCGAAGGCGTTGCCACGGCGGGAGCAGGCGTGTCACCGACGGCGGCAGCGACAGATGCTGGCCTGGTCTTGTCGAACACGCGAAAGCTGGTCGGCGCCAGTTCGGGCCGCGCCAGCACGAAACCCTGCACCATCGACGCTCCCGACTTCTCGGCAAGCTCCAATTGCCAGCCCTCCTCGATGCCCTCGAACACCGTGCGGATGCCTTGCTCCTCGAAACTTTTCACCATGGTGGTCAGCAGCGCGAAGCCGGCGCCGGATTCCATCAGCTGGGTGATCCAGTAGGCGTCGAACTTGACGATGTCCGGCTTCAGTTCCTTGATGCGGTTGATGTCGGAATCGTCGGCGCCATAGTCGTCGACGGCGATGCGAAAGCCGTTGGCCCTCAGTGCCGCAACGAAGCTGTGCAGGGTCT
This sequence comes from Mesorhizobium loti, assembly GCA_014189435.1. Lineage (NCBI taxonomy): Bacteria > Pseudomonadati > Pseudomonadota > Alphaproteobacteria > Hyphomicrobiales > Phyllobacteriaceae > Mesorhizobium > Mesorhizobium loti. The sequence goes on along the minus strand of CP050293.1, from coordinate 733,360 downwards.
CCTGCGACGTCGACCGCTGCTCGGTCACCTCACATACGACACGGCGCGGATCGATGCCGGCCTCATGCAGCACCAGCCGCATTTCGCGCAAGGCGGCGTCGGCCACGGTGCGTTCGGTGAACACCGACGGATCGAAATTGACGAAGATCGACGCCTCCTGCGGCAGGCAGGCGCCGGCGTTCAGAAGATGCAGCGTCCTGGTCAGCGCCTCGATATGCAGTCGGTCGGCGGCCGGACAGGTGCTGAAAAAGCTCATCGGTGATTGCGGCTCGCCATCGCGAAACGGCCGGATCAGCCCTTCGAACGCGGCCACCGACAACTTGCCTTCGTTGAAGGCGAAGATCGGCTGGAAGGCGCTTTGCAGCGTGTAGATGCCCCAGACACCGGTGGAGGTGCCGTCGTCCTGACGGATGATGTGGGCAAGCCCGACGCTGCGCGACACGGTTCCTCGCTCCGCAATTGGTCTGCGATCCTGTCACTCAAGCCTCTACCGCTCGTTAATGAATTTATTGTTGCCGATCACGGCTCCTTGAGACCTGGATCAGCCGACAATGCTTGCACTGCGCGAAATCATGCGACATGAGAAGCGCCGCGGCCGCTCCCGGCCCGCGCCGACCTAGTTTGGAGATATCTGGTCATGGCCTTTCTTGCCGACACTCTTTCCCGCGTGAAGCCTTCCGCCACCATCGCGGTGACGCAGAAAGCGCGCGAGCTGAAAAATGCCGGCCGTGACATTATCGGCCTCGGCGCCGGCGAGCCGGATTTCGACACGCCAGACAACATCAAGAATGCCGCGATAGAGGCGATCCGCCGTGGCGAGACCAAATATCCGCCGGTTTCGGGTATCGTGCCGCTGCGCGAGGCGATCTCGAAAAAGTTCAAGCGCGAGAACAATCTCGACTACAAGCCCGAGCAGACCATTGTCGGCACCGGCGGCAAGCAGATCCTGTTCAACGCCTTCATGGCAACGCTGAACCCCGGCGACGAGGTGGTCATCCCCCGCCCCTACTGGGTCAGCTACCCCGAGATGGTGGCGATCTGCGGCGGCACGTCGGTGTTTGCCGACACCTCGATCGACAACGGCTTCAAGCTGACCGCTTCCGTGCTGGAAAAGGCGATCACGCCGAAGACCAAATGGCTGCTGATGAACTCGCCGTCGAACCCGTCTGGCGCCGCCTATACCGAGGCTGAACTGCGCGCGCTCGCCGACGTGCTGTTGAAGCATCCGCATGTCTGGACGCTGACCGACGACATGTACGAGCACCTGACCTATGGCGACTTCGTCTTCAAGACCATCGCCGAGGTCGAGCCAAAGCTTTACGACCGCACGCTGACCATGAACGGCGTGTCGAAGGCCTATGCCATGACCGGCTGGCGCATCGGCTATGCCGCCGGTCCGGTCCAGCTGATCAAGGCGATGGACATGATCCAGGGCCAGCAGACATCGGGCGCCTGCACCATCGCGCAATGGGCTTCGGTCGAGGCGCTGAACGGCCCGCAGGACTTCATCGCCAGGAACAAGGCGATCTTTCAAGGCAGGCGCGACCTCGTCGTCTCGATGCTCAACCAGGCGCGCGGCATCACCTGCCCGTCGCCGGAAGGCGCCTTCTATGTCTATCCCTCCTGCGCCCAGCTGATCGGCAAGAAGACCAAGGCCGGCAAGCTGATCGACACCGACGAGACCTTCTGCTCGGAACTGCTCGAAGCCGAGGGTGTCGCGGTGGTGTTCGGCTCGGCCTTCGGCCTTGGCCCCAACTTCCGCATCTCCTACGCCACCTCGGAGACGCTTCTGGAAGAAGCCTGCACGCGCATCCAGCGCTTTACGGCTTCGCTGACCTGACCGGCGCACTATGACGGCAGAAAACCCGGCTTCACCGCCGGGTTTTTTAATGGGCCGTCAGCCTCACTCCTGCTTTGCCTCCCTGGCCGAGCGCGCTTCGGCCGGCGCCAGCACGACAACCAGCAGCGCGGCGGTGAGGAACGCGCCAATCGCCGCCGTCAGCATGGCGGCGTGGAAGCCGCCGGCATAGGCGGCAGCATAGAGTTCATGCACGCCGCTTTCGCCCATCGCCGCATCGGTTGCGAAATCATGCCGCGAAATCGCAGCACGAGCCACCGCTTCCGCGTTGGCGACACCGGCATCGCCCAGATACCCGGTCAAAAGGTTGGTCGCCCGCATGCTCATCAAGGCGCCGAGCAAGGCGATACCGATGGCAAGGCCGCTCTGGCGGGTGGCGTTGATGACCGCCGACACCATGCCCGAGCGCTCGCGCGGCGCATAGGACATGGCGGCTGCGCTGCCGGTCGGGATTGCCAGCGCATTGCCAAGGCCGCCAATGGCGAACAGAAGGCAAAGCACCGCATAGGGCGTCGAAGGTCCGGCCCAGCACATGCCGAGCATGGACAGGCCGATAGCGGCATAGCCAATGGTCATCAGCGCGGAATGACCGTAGCGCGCGCTAAGCCTGCCGATCCATGGCGACACCACGATCTGGACGATGAAGGCCGGCGCCATGCGCAGGCCGGTCTGCGTCGGCGACCAGCCCTGCACCTGCTGCAGGAACATCGAAAAGAAGAAGACGCTGGAATAGGAGGTGAAGCCGAGCGCGAACGAAGCGACATTGGCGACGGCGAAGCGAACGTCGCGGAACAGGCCAAGCGGCAGCATCGGGCGTGCCGTGCGCGCCTCGAAACCGAGGAAGACCGCAAGGCCGACGACGCCGGCGATCAGCGCCATGATCGTCTTGGGTTCACCCCAGCCGGTCTCGCCGGCCGAGATCAGGCCGAAGGTCAGCGCGCCCAGCCACACGATGCTGAGCGCCAGGCCGACAAGGTCGAGATGGGCATGTTCGGGATGCGCCGTCTCGTTGATTGATGCAGCACCCAGCGCGATCGTCACCAGGCCGAGCGGCAGGTTGATCAGGAAGATGCTTTGCCAGCCGACGGTCTCGACCAGGATGCCGCCCAGCACCGGACCGACCAGCAGCGAAATGGCGGCGAACGACGCCCAACCGCCGATGACGCCGGCGCGCTCGCGGGCATCGGGAAAGGCCTGTGTCAGGATCGACAGCGCACCGGGAATGAGCAGCGAGCCGGCGATGCCTTGCACAACCCGGCCCGCCAGCAGCACCGGAAGGTTGGGCGCTATGGCGCAGATCAGCGAGCCGGCAACGAAGATGCCGACGCCGGCCAGCCACGAGCGCTTGCGGCCGTAGCGGTCGCCGATCAGGCCCGACGACAGCATGAAAGCCGACAGGCACAGCGTGTAGGCATCGACCACCCATTGCAGGCCGCCGAAATCGGTCTGCAGCGCCTGCTGGATGGTCGGCAGAGCGACATTGACGATGCTGACATCGAGCAGAGCGACGAAGGAACCGAGATAGACGGCGGCAACCAAGGGCAGACGGTGCTCTGACATGATATCCAGACCTGAGTTTCGCAATCACCTACATCACTGACTGACGGTCAGTTGAACGGGCGGCATGGCGCTGGCGATCACGCGATTGAGCGTGACCTGCGCCATGGTACGGGACTCGCCGCGAGTCGCCCTCTTCTGAAAATGTCGCGGCTGGAATAGAAGCCCGGCTTCCTACGGACTGAGCATTCAGCCGCCATATTGTTCCGATGTCACCGCTTCCAGCCAGTCGGCATGGACGCCGTCGAGCGCCTCCTGCATGGCGATATGCGTCATTGCCGATGTTGGCGCCGCGCCATGCCAGTGCTTTTCGCCAGGCGCAAAGGAAACAACGTCTCCGGCCCTGATCTCCTGGACCGGTTCGCCCCATGTCTGGGCAAGGCCGGCGCCCACGGTAACATAGAGCGTCTGGCCAAGCGGGTGCGTGTGCCAGTGGGTGCGCGCGCCCGGCTCGAAGCTGACCAGCGTGGCCCGCAATCGGGCAGGCGCCTCCTTCTCGATGATCGGCGTCTGCAGCACCCGGCCGGTAAAGTATTTTTCGGGCGCTATGATGGTCGGCACGCTGCCGCAGGCAATGATCTTCATGGTCGATGGTCCTTGATCTCTGATGGGCTGGCGGCGGAACACCGCCTGTCCTGGCATTGGCGCAAATGACATTGGCGCAAGCCGCCACCTTCCTCCGATATGCCGCGCCGTGCAACTGCGATTGGCCTTCCCGCCACCCTGCCGGCATCCGCGGCGGGCTTCTTAACCATGAACGTTCGATCCCCGGCACGGTTAGCCAAATCGCCGGCCGGGCGTGGCCGCCTCAAGGGCTTTTTAACGCCTGCCCTCTAGCCCTTGCCGGCGCGGGTGCAGGGGTGATGGGATGAGCATACTGGCGACGATCAGGGACCACAGCGGCCGCATCTATCGCGGCATTCAATTGTTGCTGTTGATCAGCATCGGTGCCGCGGTGCTCGGCGCTTTCGACATCTCGCAAAACTTGCCTTCGGGCGCCTCCTTCACCGTCTCGATCCTGGCCACCGGCCTGGCCCTGCTGGCGCTGATGTACATGCGCAGCAGCATCGTCCATCGCTTGCGGTCGGCGGCCGCCGCCGAGGCGGAAAAACATCATTTCCTGACCAGGGACGCAATGACGGGGGCGATGACCCGCCGCTACTTCCTCGAAGCGCTGAGTGACAGTCTCGGCAGCATGCGCCACCGGCGCGATGCGACCTTGTTGCTGATCGACGTCGATCACTTCAAACAGCTCAACGATACGTTCGGGCATCAGTTCGGCGACCTCGCTCTGGCGTATCTGGTCAAGACTTCAGAGCGCGTCTTTGCCGGCGGCATGGTCGGACGGCTCGGCGGCGACGAGTTCGGCGTCATCATTCCGCACTGCGATCTCGCCGCCATCAACAAGGATATCAGGCAATTGCTTGATGTCATGCGGGCCGGCAAATCGCATGAGGGCAAGACCATCCCGCTCTCCATTTCCATCGGCGTGGCACTGGCGCCAACACATGCCTCCAACACGACGGAATTGATGCTGGTTGCCGACCTGGCGCTCTACGAAAGCAAGGCGGCGGGCCGTGGCCGCGTCACCGTGTTCGACGAGGAGATGCTGTCCGACAAGCGCTACCGCCGCCTGATCGAACGGGAACTGCGTGCGGCGGTCTATCTCGGCGAACTCGAGTTGCACTACCAGCCGATCGTCAACCCGGACGGTTCGGCCTTTGGCTTCGAAGGGCTGATCCGCTGGCGCCATCCGGTTCGCGGCCTGATCTCGCCGGCCGAATTCATTCCGATCGCCGAGCGCTCGACCCTGATCGACATGCTCGGCGAATGGGTGTTCAAGCGGGCTTGCGCCGACATCGGCCACTTCCCTGGTCGCCGTATCTCCATCAACGTCTCTGGCGAACAGCTGAAGCGCGACGAGATCGTCACCATGTGCGATCGCGTGTTGAAGGAAACCGGCCGTTCCGCCGCGCAATTCGTCATCGAGATCACCGAGACGGTCGCGACCGCCGCCACGCCCGAGATCCTGCGGCGCCTCGAAGCGTTGCGTGGCCTCGGCTTCCACATCGCGCTCGACGATTTCGGCACCGGCCATTGCGGCTTCAACTATCTGAAGACCTTGCCCATCGACAGCATCAAGATCGACCGCTCCTACATCCGCAGCCTCGCTCATGACCAGGTGGCGCAGATCTTCGTTTCGGCGCTGGCGCAGATCGCGCGCATCCAGGACGTCACCATCGTCGCCGAAGGCGTCGAGACGCAGGAAGAGTTCGTCCTCGCCAAGGCCGCCGGCTGCAATCGGTTCCAGGGCTATTTCTTCGGCAGGCCGGCACCGCGCGACAAGGTGGCTTCCCTGCGCGCCGTCCATGCCGAGCCCCAGGCGCTGAGCGCCTGAGGCAGCTGCGGAGTGCCGGAATTCTATTTTTCTTGCCCTGCCGGCAAACAAGTGGGACGATGGCTTTGGGCAGGTGGCACTTGAAAAGAACCCCGCCCGCGACGGTCGAACAGGCCGGCCGCCGCTCAGGACCGATTGACCACGCCTGAACCATGTAGCCAGTCGGTCCTACGGGAAACGCCTGAGTGGAGGTCAGTCATGGGTACTCGCGCCGGAGGACGACGCACGGGACCGAAATGCATTGCCATAGTCGGTCCCTTCGCAAGCGGTAAGACGACACTTCTCGAAGCCATATTGGCCCGTACGGGCTCAATCCCCCGACAAAATCCCGTTTCATCAGGCAACACCGTTTCGGATCATTCGCCCGAGGCGCGCGCCCACGCCATGAGCGTCGAGGCGACAATCGCCACCACCGAATTCATGGGCGAGCAGATCACATTCGTCGACTGTCCCGGCTCCATCGAATTCTCCTTCGAGGCCGAGCCGGTGCTGGCCGCCTGTGACCTCGCGGTGGTCGTAGCCGAGGCCGACGAAAAAAAGATTCCTGCCCTGCAGCTGATCATGCGCAAGCTCGACGATCTCGGCGTGCCGCGCATCCTGTTCCTCAACAAGGTCGACAAGGCAATCGCCGGCGTGCGCGACACGCTGAAGATGCTGCAGCCGGCCAGTGCCGTGCCGTTGCTGTTGCGCCAGATTCCGTTGCGCAAGGACGGCGTCGTCATCGGTTCGATCGATCTGGCGCTGGAGCGTGCCTACATCTATCGCGAATATGCCGAAAGCGAGGTGGCTCAGATACCGGGCGACGACAAGGCGCGCGAACTGGAGGCGCGCTTCTCCATGCTGGAGACGCTGGCCGACCATGACGACCAGCTGATGGAACAGCTGCTCGAGGAGATCGAGCCGCCCAAGGACGCGATCTTCGACGATCTCGCCGCCGACCTGCGCGACGGCGCCGTGACGCCGGTGCTGATCGGCACCGCCGAGAAAGGCAATGGCGTGCTGCGCCTCCTGAAGGCGATCCGCCACGACGCACCCGACATCGAGGCGACCCGCAAGCGGCTCGGCGCACCCGACGGCGCGGCGACCGTGGTCCAGGTGATGAAGACCATCCACACGCCGCATGGCGGCAAGCTGTCGGTGTCGCGCGTCCTGTCAGGTCAGGTCGTCGACGGCTCCGAACTCTGGCTGCCCGGCGGCGACACGGCCAAGGTCTCCGGCATTTACCGGATGCTCGGCAAGGACCAGTCCAAGCTCACCATCGCCAAGGCCGGCGACACGGTGGCGCTGGGCAAGCTGGACGAGGTCAAGACCGGCCAGACGCTGAGCTCGGCCAAGGGCGGCGCCAAACAGCTGTTCCAGTTCGAACCGCCGCAACCGGTCTTCGCCTTCGCGCTGCGCCCCAAGGAGCGCAAGGACGAAGTGAAGATGTCGGCCGCCATCCAGCGGCTGGCCGAGGAGGACCCTTCGCTCAGCCTGCGCCACAACCAGGACTCGGCCGAAACCGTGCTGTCTGGCCATGGCGAGATGCATCTGCGTGTCGTGCGCGAGCGGCTGGAGGGCAAGAACCAGATACCGGTCGAAGGCCATGCGCCGGCGGTGCCCTATCGCGAGACGATCCGCAAACCGGCGCAGCAGCGCGGCCGTCACAAGAAACAGTCCGGCGGCCATGGCCAGTTCGGCGACGTGGTGATCGAGATCAAGCCGCTGCCGCGCGGCTCCGGCTTCCAGTTCACCGACACCATCACCGGCGGCGTTGTGCCGAAGACCTATATCCAGTCGGTCGAAACCGGCGTGCGCGATTATCTGAAGTCCGGGCCGCTCGGCTTTCCCGTCGTCGATGTCGCCGTCAACCTGTCCGACGGCTCCTACCATGCGGTCGATTCCTCCGACATGGCCTTCCAGATGGCGGCCAGGCTGGCGATGAAGGAAGGCATGGCCGCTTGCTCGCCGGTGCTTCTGGAGCCAGTGATGAAGGTCGAGATCGTCACGCCGTCCGACGCCACCTCGAAGATCATCGCGCTCATCCCGCAGCGGCGTGGCCAGATCCTTGGCTACGACGCGCGGCCTGACTGGCCCGGATGGGATGTCGTCGAGGCAACCATGCCGCAAGCCGAGATCGGCGACCTGATCATCGAGTTGCGCTCGGCGACCGCGGGCGTCGCCAGCTACCGTGCCGTCTTCGACCACATGGCCGAACTCACCGGCCGTCTGGCCGACGAGGCGATGAATACCAACGGCAAGGCTGCCTGACCCGTAGCACCATCACACGCCCCTCGAACCTCGGTTCGAGGGGCAAAGAAAACGACGCCCGGCGGGGACCGGGCGTCGTTTTGTTCGCGGACCGTTTCCTTGGGAGGTAAAACGTCAGGTCCGCCGCATTTGATGCCGCCGAACTTCGGCGGGAGAAAACGGTTCGGACGCGGTAGCCGCCTGAGCCCGGGCCGTACGAGTGATGCCCCCATCTCCCGTCCGAACCACACCGCGTCCTATGCTCTCAATAGCAGGTCGCGGGCGTCCGGGATATGTTACCAGAGGTTACATGTCACTGTTACGCGCAATTGTGATGGGTTTTTTGGCCGGCCCAGCAGGGTGCAGGCAACAAAAAAGCCGGATCAACGAAGATCCGGCTGAGTTTGATTGGAGTGCCTGTTAAGGCTAACCTCCAGAGGGGAACACTCGAGGGCGCTAATGGGAGGAGAACGCGCCCAGGAGATGATCTATATATGTGCTCATCATGCCCAAGAAACAAGCATCTATTTTGCAACACACGCATGCAAAAAGACGCAGGCTGTGGTCTAACCCATTCCAGGAGCCAATAGGACCAGCAAAATCGTCAAAATGGAGCGCTGAACCGGGCGATTGTCACTAGAGAATCGCGAATCGCCGCCGGTTTTTGCCCCAAATTGCCAAAACTGCGTCATGACGTAGAAGCGGGCAGCAGACGTTCATTTCTAAGGCAATCAGGGAGAAGCAACCAATGCGGACGTTTTCGGCGATCGCCGGCAGTGCGGCCTTCTTCATTGCGGCACCCTGCGTGGTTGCCGGGCTGGTGCCCTGGCTGTTGACCGACCGCTGGGGCTTGCCGTGGTCAAGCCTGCCGGGCTTTGTGCCTGTTGGCGGGCTCCTGATCGTCGCCGCGATCGCAGCACTCCTGCATGCCTTCGGCCGCTTTGCGCTTGAGGGCCTCGGCACGCCCGCTCCGGTCGCCCCGACCGAGAGGCTGGTGATCGGCGGCATCTACCGCCATGTCCGCAACCCGATGTATGTCGCCGTGCTGTCGATCATCCTCGGTCAGGCGCTGCTGTTCTCGAGCTGGACGCTGGTCGCCTATGCCGTCATCGGCGCGATTGCCATGGGTTCCTTCGTGCGGTTCTACGAGGAGCCGACATTGGCCCACCGCTACGGCGCCGAATACGACACCTACCGCCGCAACGTGCCCGGCTGGCTGCCTCGCCTGACGCCCTGGCGGGATTAACTTCAGAACAGCGCGAAAATCAGAAGGACCAGCTTCGGGCCTTGGCGATGATGAAATCGCGGAACACATGCAGCTTGGCCTGGTTCTTCATCGCGTCGGGATAGGCGAAATAGGTGTCGAAGGACGGCACTTCGGTCTCCGGCAGCAATTGCACCAGGTCGGAGTCCTTGCTGATCACATAGTCGGGCAGCATGGCGATGCCGGCACCGCCCTGCACCGCACGCTTGATCGACAAGATGTCGTTGATCTGCAGCGTCGGCACCCTTTGTCCGCCGTCGAAATCGCCGACCGTTTCAAGCCAGTTCAGCTCCGACAGATGCGAGGGCACCGGCACGCCGAAGGTGACGATGCGATGGCTCTTCAGCTCGGCGACGGAAGCCGGCTTGCCGTGCTTGGCGACATAGGATGGGGCGGCGTAAAGGTGGAAATGCACGGTGAACAGGCGGCGCTGGATCAGGTCCGGTTGCTGCGGCTGGCGCAGCCGGATGGCGCAATCGGCCTGGCGCATGGTGAGGTCGAGTTCCTCGTTGGCGAGGATCAGCTGCAGGCTGATTTCGGGATAGAGCTCGATGAATTCCTGCACCCGCTCGGTCAGCCAGCCGGCGCCCAAGCCCACCGTCGTCGTCACCCGAAGCACGCCCGACGGGCGGTCCTTGGTCTCGGTCAGTCGTGACTTGATGGTCTCGAGCTTCATCAGCACGTCATGCGCCGTGCGGAACAGCATTTCGCCCTGCTCGGTCAGCACCAGCCCGCGGGCGTGGCGGTTGAACAGCGGCACGCCGACATCATGCTCGAGCGCGCTGACCTGCCGCGAGATCGCCGATTGCGACAGATGCAATGTCTCGGCCGCATGGGTAAAAGACCCCGCCTCCGCCGCAGCGTGAAACACGCGTAGCTTGTCCCAGTCCAACGCCATGATTCCCCTCGTTCTGTTTTGGCGTCTGAATGAAAAATCAGGCTTTTACACGGCGTTTCTAAGCCGCTCTCTGAACTCTCTACTCGGCCGCTTCGCGGTGCACTTCGATGCCGGCCAGATATTTCTCCGCCTCGAGAGCGGCCATGCAGCCGAGGCCCGCCGCCGTCACTGCCTGGCGGTAGATGTCGTCGGTCACATCGCCGGCCGCGAACACGCCGGGCACGTCGGTGCGGGTCGAATCCGGCGCCGTCCACAGATAGCCGTTCGGCTTCTGCTTCAGCTTGCCGGCGAACAGTTCGACCGCCGGCGCATGACCGATCGCCACGAACACGCCGTCGATCTTCAGATGCGTTTCCTCGCCAGTCGCCGCGTTGCGCAGCTTCAGGCCCTCGACCGAAGGCGGCAGCGGCGTCTTGCCGGGGCGGCCGGTGATCTCGTCGACGATCGTGTCCCAGATGACGCGGACATTGTCCTTCTTCAAGAGCCGCTCGCGCAGGATGCGTTCGGCGCGGAAATCGTTGCGCCTGTGGATGACCGTAACGCTCTTGGCGAGGTTCGACAGATAGAGCGCCTCTTCCACCGCGGAATTGCCGCCGCCGATGACCGCGACATCCTTGCCGCGATAGAAGAACCCGTCGCAGGTGGCGCAGGCCGATACGCCAAAACCCATGAAGGTCTGTTCGGTCGGGATGCCCAGCCATTTCGCTTGCGCGCCGGTGGCGATGATCAGTGCGTCGGCGGTGTAGGTGGTGCCGGAATCGCCCTTGGCACGGAACGGCCGCACGTTGAGATCGACCTCGGTGATGATGTCGTTGATGATGTCGGTGCCGACATGCTCGGCCTGCTTGAGCATCTGCTCCATCAGCCACGGACCCTGGATGGGGTCGGCGAAGCCGGGATAGTTCTCGACATCGGTGGTGATCATCAACTGGCCGCCCTGCTGCAGGCCGGCGACCAGCATCGGCTTCAGCATGGCGCGGGCGGCGTAGACCGCCGCCGTATAGCCGGCCGGACCGGAACCGATGATGAGAACGGGCGCGTGCTTGGTGGTCATCTAGAAGCCTCTGTGGAGGGCTGCCGGCAATTGCGGCATGGAAAACTCGGTCGTTGTCGCGCGTAATGTAAGTGTTGCCCACGACGCCAGCAAGGCAAGTTGGCGTTCGTCCCCGGAAAGCTTTGTCGCACCCTGTCCCTCCGCTTGATCCTGCGAAATATTCCAGGCGAGGGATGGAATGGACAGCGAAGTCGTTTAATTACAAAATCACGCAAGATTCTTGCGTGTTGCCCCTGACTTCTCGAGAGCCCTCATGCCGCTCAAGGCCGACCTCGACGCCATCGACTGGAAGATCCTGCGCGAACTGCAGGGCGACGGCCGCATGACCAATGTCGAACTGTCGAACCGCGTCGGCATTTCGGCGCCGCCATGCCTGCGCCGCGTCAAACGGCTGGAGGAAGCCGGCATCATCCGCGGCTACCGCGCTTTGCTCAATGCACCGGCGCTCGGCCTCGATGTCGTCGCCTTCTGCCTGATCGGCCTGCATCACCAGGCCGACGCCGAGCTGCGCATCTTTGCCGAACGCACCCGCGGCTGGCCGATCGTGCGCGACGCCTGGATGGTGTCGGGCGAATCCGATTTCCTGCTGCATTGCGTGGCGAGCGACCTCGGCGCCTTCCAGACCTTCGTCATCGAGGAGCTGACCTCGACCCCCAATGTCGACACGGTGCGCACCGCTCTCACCATCCGCCGGGTCAAGGACGAAGGGCTGGTCTCGTTTGCACAGCCTTGAGCCGGTCGAACACCAGCCCCGTATCGGGCCTGGACGATACGGGTTGCGCAGTTCGCCATATCAGGGCCGCTTTGGCATTCGATAGGCTGTCGTGTAGAAAGCCGGATCGTTCTGCCGTGACCTGTCGTGTTGGTTTCCTAAAGCAATTCCGAAAAAAGTGTGTAACGGTTTTCCTGGGAAAAGCGCATAGCGCTTTCCCTTGGGGATTGCGTAAAAACAGATGGGGCGAAGCAGCGCAATTCCGGGAACAGTGTGCCTTGGGGTGGGACCATGACTCGATTTGCTAGCCCGGTTTCGGCGCTGGTCATCTGCATGAACGAAGCCGACATGATCGGCCAGTGCCTGGAAAGCGTCGACTTCTGCGCCGAGATCATCGTCGTCGATTCAGGCTCGACGGACAGCACCCTGGACGTCGTCAAGGAGTTCATCGCCAAGGGCTACCCGATAAGGCTGTTTCACAACGACTGGCCGGGGTTTCCACGCCAGCGGCAATTCGCCCTCGATCAGGCCACGCAGCCATGGTGCCTTTCGATTGAAGCCGATGAGGCCATCGACGACCTGCTCAGGCAGTCGATCGTGGACGTGACGCAGCCTCGCAATGTCGGCTTCGACGGATGGTACATAAGGCGCCGCGACAAGCTGAAGGGCTATGGCTATGCGCACCGCTGGGTGCTGCACAACAGGCTGCTGCGTCTTTTCCGCCGAGACAAGGCGACCATGGACCTCGACTTGCGGGTCCATGAATCGTTCGAGGTGCCGGGCGAAACCGGCACGATTGAAAATGGCGTGCTGCTGCACCGCCGCGAAATGAGCATCGCAGAGGACCTAGCCAGGGCCAACACCTACTCCAGCCTCAAGGTTGCCACGCTGGTCGAACGGGGCAAGAAGCCTGGCCTGGTAAAACTGGTGCTGTCGCCGCTCGGCAACTTCCTGAAATTCTACCTGGCCAAGCGCTACTTCCTGTGCGGCCGGCACGGCTTCGTCTATTCGATGATGGTGATGGTGTATTCGTTCGCCACCGAGGCCAAGCTTTATGAAGCCTGGCGAGACAACGATCCTGTGTGAGCCATCACGGCTCGCCCGACGCGGCGCCAAGTGCCGCTATTGCGGCGAGCAGGCCGTCGAAATCCTCGAGGTCGCGCCAGGGCCTGACCGCGAAGCCCGATTGAACGGCCGCTTGCCCGTCGACCAGCCAGCCCTGCGAGAGGCCGGCGCGCTGTCCCGCCTCCATGTCGGCCTTCTTGTCTCCGACGATCAGCGAACGCTGCAGATCAAGCCCGAGGCGTTTGGCCGCCTCCAGAAGCATGCCCGGATTGGGCTTGCGCATCGGATGATCGGCGACCTCAAGCGGGCCGGAGCCCGCTTCGTGATAGGCGCAAGCCAGCACCATGTCGACAAATGCGCCCTCGCCGCCTAGCAATTCCAGCACGCGGCCATTGACGGCAGCGAAATCGCCCCAGCCGTAATAGCCGCGCGCGATGCCCGACTGGTTGGTGACGATGATGACGGGAATGCCGGCGCGGTTGGCGGCGGCGATCGCTGCGGCGATATCCGCGCGCAGCACCATTTCGGCTGGATCGTCGGGATAGCCGGTATCGATATTGATGGTGCCGTCGCGGTCGAGGAACAGCGCCGGCGTACCGGCGGGAAACACCGTCCGGCCGACCCGCTCTACCCATAGGCCGGGCTCTGCCAACGGATAGGGGCCGGACGTCGTGGAGTCAGCCATTGCTGAGACGCGCTTCGACCACCTCGCACAGATAATGATAGAGGCACAGATGCCCCTGCTGGATGATCGGCGTCGAGGTAGAAGGCACGTTGAGGAGAATGTCGGACAGCGGCTTGAGCTTGCCGCCGGTGTCGCCGGTCAGGCTGATCACCGTCATGTCCATCATCCGAGCTTGTTCGGCGGCGGCGAGGATGCTCGGCGAATTGCCGCTGGTCGAGATTGCCAGAAGCACGCCGCCGGCCGCGCCATGCGCTTCGACCTGGCGCGCAAACACCGTGTCGAAGCCATAGTCATTGCCCCATGCGGTCAGCACCCCGGCGTTGGCCGTCAGCGCGATGACATTGTAGGCCTTGCGCTCCTTGAGGAAGCGGCCGACCAATTCGGTGGCGATGTGGATGGCATCGCTGGCCGAGCCGCCATTGCCGCAGATCAGGAAGGCTTTCCCAGACGAAAGCGCCGTCACGACGGCGCTCGCCGCCCGCTCCATCTCGCTGGTCAGGTCGCGCTCGACCGTGGCTGATATGGCAGCCGCCGAGCGGACCAGGTAATCGTTCAAGTCGGACATGAAACCCTCAGTTTGTGGTGCCGCCGGCGCGCAATTTGCCAATGGTGTTGGTGGTGCTCTTGCCGGCGACGAGATCGACCAGCACGACGCGTCCGCCGGCCTTCTGCACCACATCGGCGCCGACCACGGTGTCGACCGTGTAATCGGCGCCCTTGACCAGTATGTCGGGCAGCAAGGCCTCGATCAGCGCCAGCGGTGTGTCCTCATCGAACACCACGACCGCATCGACCGAGGCGAGCGCTGCGAGCACGCAGGCGCGGTCGTGCTGGTCGTTGACCGGACGCCCGGCGCCCTTCAGGCGCCGCACCGAGGCATCGCTGTTGAGGCCGAGCACCAGCCGGTCGCACTGGCTGCGCGCCGCGTGCAAGAGGCTGACATGGCCGGCATGCAGGATGTCGAAACAGCCATTGGTGAAGCCGACGCTCAGGCCCTCTTCCTTCCACGCCGCCACCATGCGCGCGGCCGATGCGGCATCGAGGATGGCGTCCTTGTGAGCGGTCGGTCCATGCGAGCGGAACAGCGCGCCGGTCAGTTCCTCGACCGTCAGCCGCGCGGTGCCGCGCTTGCCCACCACGACGCCGCCGGCGGCATTGGCGATCGAGGCCGCCATGACGGTATCGGCGCCTACGGCCAACGCCAGCGCGAAGCTGGCGATCACCGTGTCGCCGGCGCCCGAAACGTCGAACACTTCGCGCGCCTGGGTGGCGATGTGGCGTGCCTCGGTCGGGCCGACCACGCTCATACCCTTTTCGCTGCGCGTCGCGACGACGAAGTCGAAACCGTGCGCCGAAATCAGCTGGCGTGCCGCAGCCACAATCTCTTCATCGGCGAACACCGCATGGCCGACGGCCTCGCCAAGTTCCTTGCGGTTGGGGGTGATGGCGGTCGCCCTGGCATAGCGCGCATAGTCGCGGCCCTTCGGATCGACCAGCACCGGTTTTCCCGCCTCGCGGCAGATGGCGATCAGATCAGCGGCGACGCCGTCGAGCAGGATGCCCTTGCCGTAATCGGACAGGACAACGATGTCGGCACGTGGCAGCGCATCGCGGAAATGCCGGATCAGGCCAGCGCGCTCCACGGTGCCGAGCGGCTTGATTTCCTCCTCGTCGAAGCGCAGCACCTGCTGGTTGAGCGCGCTGAAGCGGCTCTTCGACGAGGTCATGCGGCCGCGATCCTGCGACAGGCCGGCCGTGTCGACGCCAAGCTCGCCGAGCATCCGCACCAGGCTGTCGCCCGCCACATCGGTGCCGATCACCGAGACAGGAACAGCGGTGGCGCCGAGCGAAACGATGTTGGCCACGACATTGCCGGCGCCGCCAATCGTCGCGGTCTCGCCGCGCCCGTGCAGCACCGGGATCGGCGCTTCCGGCGAGATCCGCTCGATGACGCCGTTGACGAAACGGTCGAGGATGAAGTCGCCGACCACCAGCACGGTGGCCTGGCCGAACCGCGCAATGGCGCGGTGCAGGGGTTCGGGGGAAGGCGGATTGTGCTTGATCATGTCACTGGCAACGCGAGGGCAAGGCAAATCTCAATCGTGCTGAAAATTGTCAATTTACGGGCCGGATCGTTCATGCCTGCCGATATACCGCAAATCCACGCAGCGCAACGTCAGGACATGACCCGCGACTGTCCGATGCGTCAGCTCTTCTGCAGGGCAACGTGGACGCCAAGCCCGACCAGCACCGCGCCGCCGGCCCGCTGCATCAGCCGCTGTGCACGGCTCGAACGCCGCAAGCGGCCGATCACGGCGCCCGCCAAGAAAACGCAGACGACATCGGCCGAGGAGAACATCAGGTTGACGATCGTTCCCAGCACGACGAATTGCAGCCAGACCGGAAACGCCGCCGAGGCATCGATGAACTGCGGCAGGAATGCCATGAAGAAGATCGCCGTCTTCGGATTGAGCACCTCGACGGTGATGCTCTCGAAAAAGGCGCGTCGTGCCGATTTCCGCTCGATCGCGGGCAACGCGGCATCGCCGTCCACGCGCTTGCGAAACAGCGAGACGCCGAGCCAGATCAGATAGAGCGCGCCGATCAGCTTGACCGCCAAATAGAGCGTCGGCACGGCGTGAAACAGCACCGACAGGCCGGCGGCGGCGGCGAAAACATGCACATAGCCGCCCAAATGGATGCCAAGTGCCGCCGTCAGGCCCGACCAGCGGCCACGCGCCATCGTCTGCGCGGCGGCGTAGAGCATCGCCGGGCCCGGAATGTAGGCGAAGATCGCCGTGGTGGCGAAAAACGCCAGCAGCAGTTCGGTCGACGGCATTTCTTGTCCCTCACGATTATGCCCTGCCCGGTTTCGGGCGGCTCAGTCCGCGCGCGGGATGGCTTTGGATTGGCCCGTGCGGACAGCCGCAATGAAAGCGGACATGACTTTCTTGTGGAATGATGGGCTGAATGCGCCGATGCGCGCACCCGGTTCGAAATAGGCTGAAGATTCCAGGATATCGTGGTTGTACTCGTCGACTATGACCCAAAGGGGGATAGGGTCAAGGCCGGCGCGGCGGCGTTCAATTTCCGGGATGCTAACGGCAACGCGATCGCGGCCCGGCTGCGTGGAAGTGATTGCGAGGATGAAGAGGTTCGTACCGCCTGCTTTCCCAGGAAGGACAGCCACGAAGGCCACAGGCCGGGACTTTCGGCCTTCGGTCTCACCGTCTCCATGTTGGCGATGCCACAGATATGGATATCGCCAGACGTCGGCGGCAATGGGTCTAATCACGATCCAGCTCTGCGATGTATTCCTCAAGCATCTCGACATGTTCGGCTGGGGCGTCCTTGGCCGCGTAGGCGCGGCGGCTGTCGTTGACGAAGCGAGCCTCGTAGGTCTCGATGCTCATCAGGACGTATCTCGGCTTGTTATGACGAGTGATGGAGACGGGCTGCTGGCTGGCAGCCGCAAGCACGTCTCCGAGATTCTGTTTCAGATCGGTCGATGGATAGTGTTTCATGGACACTCCGTTTTGCACATAATACACAAAACAGACAAAATAGACAAGATCGCAAACGGTGGGATGGGGCGACCACCTGCTTTGTCGACAGCCCGGCTGGCCTCCCTTATAAGGACCGGAATCGCAAGCAACCAGAGGCCTTCATGATCATCGTCACGGGCGGCGCCGGCATGATCGGCTCCAACATCGTCGCCGCGCTGAATGCCGAGGGGCACGACGACATACTCGTCGTCGACGACCTCACCGACGGCCACAAGATCACCAATCTCGCCGACTTGCAGATCGCCGACTATCTCGACAAGGACGATTTCTTAGCGCGCATGGAGGCAGGCTCGCTCGGCCGTATCGAGGCCGTCTTCCATCAGGGCGCCTGCTCGACCACCACCGAGTGGAACGGCAAATTCATGATGGAGGTGAATTACGCCTTCTCGAAGCGGCTGCTGCACGCAAGCCAGGCGCTGCGCGTGCCCTTCCTCTACGCCTCTTCGGCTTCCGTCTATGGCGGCGGCTCGGAGTTTCGCGAGGATCCCACGCTGGAGCGGCCGCTCAACGTCTACGCCTATTCCAAGAAGCTGTTCGACGATTATGTCAGGCGCACGGTCTTCGATACCGATCATTCGCAGGTCGCGGGCCTGCGCTATTTCAACGTCTATGGCCCGCGCGAAGCGCACAAGGGCGCCATGGCCTCGGTCGCCTTCCATCTGTTCAACCAGGTCGAACAAGACCAGAACCCGAAACTGTTCGGTGCCTATGACGGCTTCGGGCCTGGCGAACAAAGCCGCGACTTCATCCATGTCGGCGATGTCGCCGACGTCAATCTGTGGCTGTGGAAACGGGGCTCAAGCGGCATCTTCAATTGCGGCACCGGCCGCGCCCAGCCCTTCCGCGCCATCGCCGAAACGGTGATCGACACGCTGGGCAAGGGTGAGATCGAGTTCATCACCTTCCCCGACCATCTCAAGGGCAGCTACCAGAGCTTTACGCAAGCTGATATGTCCCGTTTGCGCGCGGCCGGTTATAATGGCCAATTCCGGACAGTGGAAACCGGTGTCAGAGACTATGTCGAATGGCTGAAAGCCCAACGATCCTCGTGATCGGCCCACGCTGGGTGGGCGACATGGTGATGGCGCAGTGCCTGTTCTCGGCGCTGAAGGAGCTGCATCCCAACGCCGCCATCGATGTGCTGGCGCCCGCCTGGGCCGCACCGCTGGTCAAGCGGATGCCCGAAATCCGCCAGCAGATCGACTTTCCGCTCAAACCTGGCGCGCTCGAATTCACCCATCGCCGCCGCTTCGGCCGCCTGCTGCGCGGCCGCTACGACATGGCTTACATCCTGCCGGGAAGCTGGAAATCGGCGCTGATCCCGTTCTTTGCCCGCATTCCGCGCCGTGTCGGCAATCTGCGCGAGATGCGCTATGGCCTGTTGACCGACATCGTGCCACTGCCCGACAGCGTCAAACGGCGAACCGCGCAGGCCTATTTCGGCCTCGCCCAGGGCGGCAGCTTCCGGGCGCCCCGGCTGAGCGTGGACACGAAAAACCAGGTCGCCCTGCTCGACCGGTTCGGGCTGGCGCCGCAGAAATTCGTCGCACTGATGCCCGGCGCCGAATTCGGCCCAGCCAAGCGCTGGCCGAGCGAAAGCTATGCCGGGCTTGCCCGCGATTTCATGGGCAAAGGGTTGAAAGTCGCGCTGTTCGGCTCGAAGAACGACCGCGACGTGACGGCGGAGATCGCTGCCCTTGCCCCCGGCGTCGTCGACCTCGCCGGGCAGACGCGGCTGGAGGACGCCATCGACCTGATAGCAGCCGCCAGACTGGCAGTGTCCAACGACAGCGGGCTGATGCATGTCGCGGCCGCCGTCGGCACGCCGATCGTGGCCGTCTATGGCTCGACCTCCCCCGAAAACACGCCGCCGCTGGCAGAACACCGGGAACTGGTCTGGCTAGGCCTGTCCTGTTCGCCCTGCCACCAGAAGGTCTGCCCGCTCGGCCACCTCAACTGCCTGAAGACGCTTGAAGTCGGCCAGGTCGCGGCGGCAGCGGACCGGTTGCTTGAAATCCCGGCCGTGGCATGAAGGTGCTGATCGTCAAGACGTCCTCGATGGGCGATGTGATCCACACCTTTCCAGCTGTTGAGGATGCCCGCTTAAATCGACCCGACGTGACCTTCGACTGGTGCGTCGAAGAGGCGTTCGCCGGCATCGTCGCGCTGCACCCGGCCATCGACAGGATCCACACGGTGGCGATCCGGCGCTGGCGCAAGGCGCTGCTCGACGGCGGCACCTGGCGCGAGGCAGCCGCCTTGCGCCGCACCTTGCGCGATTGCCGCTACGACCTGGTCATCGACGCGCAAGGCCTGCTGAAATCGGCTCTGGTGGCAAGACAGGCAGGCGCACCCATTGCCGGCTTCGACCGCTCCAGCGCGCGCGAACCCTCAGCGACGCTGTTCTACGATGTCACCCATGCCGTGCCGCGCAACCTGCACGCCATCGAGCGGACGCGGCGGCTGTTCGGCCTGGCGCTCGGCTATCAGCCCGACCTTTCGACGCTGGACTCCGGCATTGTGCCACCGGCCGGCACTCCGGCCGGCATTTCTGGAAAAACCGCTTTCCTGCTGCACGGCACCAGCCGCGAAGACAAGAAATGGCCTGTCCAGGACTGGATCGAAACCGCCCGCCTGCTGGTTGAGCGTGGAATGACGCCGGTCACCACCTGGTCGAACGAGCGTGAGAAGACCGTGGCCGAAGCGATTGCGGGGGCCGCCCGGTCAACGGTGGTGGTGCCCAAATCGCCGCTGGCCGAGATCGCCGCGTTCCTCGGCCGCTCGACGCTGGTTATCGGCGCCGACACCGGACTGACCCACCTCGCCAGCGCCTTCGGACTGCCGACGGTTGCGGTGTTCCTGGCAACCGAGCCCGGTCTCACCGGTCCGCGCGGGCCTTATGCATCGACGCTTTTGGCAGTGCCCGGGGGGCGTGTTGCGCCAGCGAAGGTAGTGGCGGAAGCAGAGAGGCTGCTAGGACTTCAGCTCGTTGCCAAGGCCCACGCTGGTAAGAATTGAACTCTATCGGAAAGGCTGGCGCTGCCCCTCATCCGCCTGCCGGCACCTTCTCCCCGTATAGTGACGGGGAGAAGAGGGCTGAACGCAAAGTCGGCGCATATCTGCAAACGCTGAACATTGGCGAAATCATCGGTGGCAGCGTCCTTCTCCCCGTCACTATACGGGGAGAAGTGCCCGGCAGGGCGATGAGGGGCGGCGCCAACCTTAGCTTGAAAGCAGATCAGCGCAGATCCGCGCGCCCTCAAAGGCCCTAGATAAACTGCACCTGGACGATCTCATACCCCCTGGCACCGCCCGGCGCGTTGACCTCGATGGCATCGCCGACTTCCTTGCCGATGAGTGCACGCGCGATCGGCGAGGAGATCGAGATGCGGCCTGACTTCACGTCCGCCTCCTGGTCGCCGACGATCCGGTAGGTCTTCTTTTCCTCGGTGTCCTCGTCGACCAGCACCACGGTGGCGCCGAACTTGATCTTGTCGCCGCTGAGCTTGCTGACGTCGATCACCTCGGCGCGCGCGATATAATCTTCAAGCTCGTTGACGCGGCCCTCGTTGAGGCTCTGCGCCTCCTTGGCGGCATGGTACTCGGCATTTTCGGACAGGTCGCCATGCGAGCGCGCTTCGGAGATCGCCTCGATGATGCGCGGCCGCTCTTCCTGCTGGCGCCAGCGCAGTTCTTCCTTCAATGACGCGAACCCCTCGCCTGTCATCGGGACCTTGTTCATGATGCCTGACCTTTCCTGCTGCCACCCCCGCGTTTCGGGGAAAGCCTTGTCGATGGGTACAAAAAGAAAACGGTCCGGCAGCCTCGGGCTAACGGAACCGTTTCACCGCAATTTCCCTGAATATAGCAATCTTCGCGGGTTTTTCACGTCCAAAAATCGGTTTTGTAAAAATCATCCCCGCTTTCATCAGTCGGGAGCGGCTAATAAGTCTGAGGCGTAACAAAAAAGCGGCCGCGATCACTCGCGGCCGCTCCGAAGACCCCTGGGGGGCCTTTCAACTCCTCATGAAATGGTCGATCTGCTCGGCCAGCATGCCGTATTCGCGCGAACCCTTGCCGGTCCGCTTCTCGATCTCTGTCAACTGCTGCTGGGCGCCGGCCAGATCGCCGATCTGCAGATGCGCTTCGCCGAGATATTCGCGCACCAGCGTGTAGTTGGGGTCGATGCGCAGCGCTTCCTCGTAATAGCCGAGGCCGACGGTGACGCGGCCGGAATGGCGGTGCGAATAGCCGAGATAGTTGAGGATGCGCGGATCCTGCTTGTTGGCGGCGAGGCTGAGCACGGCAATCGCCTCGTCATAACGCCCGGCCATCGCCAGCGCGTGGCCTGCATCATAGATGCTGTCGTCGTCCAGCATGCCTTCCTGGGGTGCGACACACTTTTTCTTCTTCTTGTCCCAGACTTCGCCCTTCTTGCACTGGGTGACGGTCTGGTCGCTGCCGCCGCCACTGCCGGCGGCGAACGTCGGGACGGCGAAGAACTGCAGCGCGACCAGCGCGGTTGCAGCCTGGATCAGCATTCTTTTATGCATCGAAGCCTCCTGGAGGGTTGAGAATGCAATACTAACGCCTGATGCCAGCCGTTTCATCCCGGAAAAAAGGCGCGCGGCGAAGATAGCGTGACGGACGCTGCAAATTCGCTATCATCCGGCAAACGACCTGACGGAGACGGCCCGTGCAGCGGCGGCTTGAAAAGGATTGGGAACTTTCGATCGGCCCCGACACCGTGCGCCTGTTCATCCTCAAGGCCAAGGCGCTGAGCGCGGCCGTCAACGAAGACTATGCCGACGGCGCCGAGCACGAGGTCGAGCTCGACGGCGAGTCCCATGTCAACCATCACCATGACGGCCTTGCCGAGGAAAGCTCCGAGAACCTTACCGAAGAAGAGCTGCGCGAGCTGATCAACGACCTCAATGTCGATGAAGCAGCCGAACTGATCGCGCTGGCCTGGGTCGGTCGCGGCGACTACGACGCCGCCGAATGGGTGGACGCGCTTGCCGCGGCGCGCGACCGTGCCAACAAGCGCACGGCAAAATACCTGCTCGGCATGCCGCTCCTTGCCGATTGGCTGGAGGAGGGTCTGGAAGCGATCGGCGCGTGACGACGCGGTTACCGTTCGTGATACGGCCAAGGCAACCTCCTTGCGTCGGCGCCGTTGAGGGCCATGGGGTCGATTGTCTTTTCCCGAACATGCAGGATCGCATTGCTCATGGCCGTCACGGCTTTGCTGGTGATGCCGGCCGAGGCCAGACAGCGCCATCGGCATCACAAGCCGTCGACACCGCGGGTGGAGCAGCCTCTGACACCGCGAGTCGACCAGCCCCTGAAACCGCGGGGCGCAAAGCGCCTGAAACCGCGACGCCACCGGCAGGTCTCACCCAGCCAGACACAGCAGAAAACACAGAGATCCCCAGCCCTCGCCTGCCGATCTTCCGGTGCCCAGGTCCGGTATTCCGGTGCCCGAGCCACGCCCGGAAGGTCTAAAGGCCGATGCTGCAAAGACGGATGGTCCGAAGACCACCGGAGCACCCGAAGAAAAATCTCATCAGGAAAAGCAGGCACGCCCCGAGCCGTCGGCCCCAGAGCCGTCAGCCGGGGAAAGCGAGCCCGAGCCGCCCGCCTTTGTGCCAACACCGACACCAAAACCTGACATCGCGGAGCCCGAGGCTCAGCCGCCGGCCGTTGGCCCGCAGCCGCCGCAAAAGCCGACCGACGCAGGCGACGAGAAGATGCTGCCCGATCCGCGCTCGGCCGACCGGCCCGATGAGAAGATGCCCGCCGGGGAAGTCGCCTGCCGCGAACGGCTGAAGTCGCTCGGCGTCGAATTCGAGGAGCACAAGGCGGAAAGCAACGCCGAAATCGGCTGTTCGATCCCCTATCCCCTGGTGCTGAAGACACTCGGCAAGTCGATTGCGATTGCCCCGGGCACCGAACTCAACTGCCCGATGGCCGAGGCGGCGGCCCGTTTTGCAGCCGATGTCATCCAGCCGGCGGCGAAAGCCGAATTCGGTGCGGACCTGAAATCGATCGGCCAGGCATCGGCCTTTGTCTGCCGGCCGCGTCACGGCACACGAAAATTGTCGGAGCACGCCTTTGGCAACGCGCTCGACATCGCCAGCTTCACGCTGTCGGACGGCAAGAAGATCGAGGTCGGCCCTGCACCGCCCGAGAAGGACGGCAAATTCCTCAACGCCGTGCGCAAGGCCGCCTGCGGACCCTTCAAGACCGTGCTCGGACCAGGCGCCGACGCCGATCATTCCCTGCATTTCCATCTCGATCTCGAACCGCGCCGGCATGGCGGAACGTTCTGCCATTGAACGTGGTTGGCCGAGATCGCTTGCCGCAATTCGGCCGCAGGCGTGAACGCGGTCACTGAGTTTTCCTTTACCCTTGATCGTTAAAATGCCGGATATCCGTCAAAGGGATTCCGCCAATGGCCGGCAAATTTCGCGCCGTCTTTCTCGCCACCGCGCGCCAATCGAAACATGCAACGATGGCGGCCGCCGGACTTACGCTGGCCGCTGTCTCCGCCTGCAACACCGGCAGCGTGCTGTCGCTGCAGCCGGCCGTCGACGTCGGCTCGCAGACGGCTGCGGTGCCGCAATATGAGGGCATGCAGAAGCTCGTGCCGTCCAATCCCTACATGACCGCCGCTTATCCGCGCATGGACGAGCCGATGTCCGAACCCGAGCAGATGCCGGCCAGCGAGACCGACTGCCGCAGCGAGTTGAAGCGCCTTGGGGTCGTCTACACCGATGTCCAGCCTATCCATGAAGGCCAGTGCGGCATCGATTATCCCGTCAAGGTCTCGGCCATCGGCAGCATCCAGATGAAGCCCGCAGCGACGCTGACCTGCGACATGGCCGCCACCTTCGCCGGCTGGACGAAGAACGAGCTCGTTCCCTCCGCCCGCTGGCGCTATTTCTCCGGCGTCAAGACCATCCACCAAGGCTCCAGCTATTCCTGCCGCAACATTGCCGGCGAAGGCGTGCTGTCGGAGCACGGCAAGGGCAATGCGCTCGACGTCATGAGCATCGAGCTCAACAATGGCGACGACATCGATGTGCGCAAGCCCGGCCTGTTCGCCTTCCGCACCCGCGGCTTCCTCAACAATGTACGCGCCGATGGCTGCCAGTATTTCACCACCGTGCTCGGCCCCGGCTACAATTACGACCACCGCAACCATTTCCATTTCGACATCAAGAACCGCAAGAACGGTTATCGCGCCTGCCGCTGAATTATGGCATCGTGGATGTTGGAGATTGGCGGAACGCTCTTCGTCATCCTAGGGCGGAGCAGTCGCGAAGCGACGTCGCGTAGACCCTAGGATCCATGCCGTGACCTGTGAGCAGTGCGACGGTGCGATGCTGTCCGAGATGCGTACGCCACCTCTCAGGCAGTGCAGCTCGTTCTGAACCGCTGTATTCTTCGGCCGATGTCGCGGCATGGATCCTAGGGTCTGCGCCACGTCGCTTCGCTCCTTGCTCCGCCCTAGGATGACGAAGGCATGGTGACCCCACCACGATATAGGGAGCAGATGACCAACCGAAGCCTCAGGCGCCGCGCGACGATCTGGCTGGCCGCTATTGTGGGCGCCTATCTGGCGCTGGCCTATTTCGCCGCACCGGAATTCTGGACGTTTCACGACCGCGGCTTTCGCAAGCAGAGCTTCGAGATGGTGACGCACACGCCGCAAGGCATTCCGGGCGACCCCATCAATGTCGGCCTTGTCGGTACGCAGAAGGAGGTTGTCCATGCATTCGCCGTCGCCGGCTGGGACACCGCCGACGCCGTGACCCTGAAGACCGCGATCGAGATCGGTGAAAGCGTGCTGTTCGACCATCCCTATCCAGATGCGCCGGTCAGCCGGCTGTTGTTCGACGGCCGCGCCCAGGATCTCGCCTTCGAAAAGCCGGAGGGCCGCAGCGCCGATCGCCGGCATCATGTCCGCTTCTGGCAGACCGGTGCGACCGGCGATGACGGCCGGCCGCTGTGGCTGGGCTCAGCCAGCTTCGACCGCGGCGTCGGCCTCAGCCACGACACCGGCGCCGTCACCCATCATATCGGCCCCGACATCGACGCCGAGCGCGATTTTCTGATGCGCGATCTGGCGACCGCCGGTGTGTTGATCTCGACCAGCGATCTTTCCGGCGTCGGAGCCACCAGCACCGGGCGCAATGGTGGCGGCGATCCCTACTTCACCGACGGCGAGGCGATTGTCGGCATACTCAAACAGTAGGTCGCGCGGACCTTGCAAGCTGAGACAGTCCGGCGGTTTCAAAAGGGAGGTTCTGATGTTCGACGTGGAAAGTGTGGTGAATAGTTACTGCAGGGCCTGGTTCGACCCGGAACCTGAAGAGCGTCGCCGGCTGTTGTTCGCCTCATTCGAACCGGACGGCACATACATCGATCCGACGGTGCATATCTCCGGAGCCGAGGCGCTGCTCCATCACATCGACCAGGTCGTGAAAGCCCGTCCCGGCTTCTGGCTGGAACGGACAACCCTGGTCGATATCCATCATGATTTCCTGCGTTCTGGCTGGGTGCCGAGAGGCGACAACGGATTTCGAGGCGCCGACAGCATGGACACCTGCCGCGTTTCCGAGCAGGGGAAGCTATCACTGGTCGTCGGTTTTTTCGGACCCTTCACAACAATGCCAAATCCCTGACGGTTCCCTTACGCCTTGGGATGCCGCGCGAGCGAAATACCGGTCATTTCTCAAAAAACACGCCGGACTATTTTCGAAGACCGCGCGGCAATGCTATTGACCGCTCATGCTATACGTCGAAATCGCTATCGTGGTCGTCCTCATCTGCGTGAACGGCCTTTTGTCGATGTCCGAGCTCGCCATCGTCTCGTCGCGCCCGGCCCGGCTGAAAGCGATGATCGACCGCGGCATCAACGGCGCCGGCCGCGCGCTTGATCTTGGCTCAAATCCCGGCAAGTTCCTCTCCTCGGTGCAGATCGGCATCACCCTGGTCGGCGTGTTGTCGGGCGCCTTTTCCGGCGCCACGCTCGGCGAGCGGCTGGCGCAGTTCCTGGCCTCGACCGGCATCCGTGAGACCGTCGCCGATCCGCTCGGCGTCGGCATCGTCGTCGCCATCATCACCTATTTCTCGCTGATCGTCGGCGAGCTGGTGCCCAAGCAGATCGCCTTGCGTGATCCTGAAAGGGTCGCCGCCAGGGTCGCTCCGGCAATGACCATCCTCGCCACCGTCTCGGCGCCGCTGGTCTTCCTGCTCGACTTTTCTGGCCGCGCCATTCTGTGGCTGCTCGGTCAGCGCGGCGAAAGCGAGGAGAAGGTCACCGACGAGGAGATCAAGATGCTGGTCGCCGAGGCCGAGCATCACGGCACCATCGAATCCGACGAGCGGCGCATGATCGCCGGCGTCATGCGGCTTGGCGACCGCGCCGTGCGCGCGGTGATGACGCCGCGCACCGAGGTCGACTGGATCAATCTGCAATCCGACGAGAGCGCCATCCGCAAGCTTTTGATGGAAACCCAGCATTCGCGCCTGCCGGCCGGCGACGGCGGCGTCGATGTCATGGTCGGCGTCGTCCAGACGCGCGACGTGCTGGCAGCATTGCTTGCCGGCCGCGTGCTCGATCCGCGCAGGCATGTGCGCGCTGCCCCCATCGTCTACGATCAGGCTGATGCGCTCGATGTGCTGCAGAAGCTCAAGGAATCCGACGTGCCGATGGCGCTGGTGCATGACGAATACGGCCATTTCGAAGGCATCGTCACCCCGGCCGACATTTTGGAAGCCATCACCGGTGTGTTCCGCGCGGACACCGACGCCGGCGACGAGGAGAACGCGGTCAAGCGCGAGGACGGCTCATGGCTGCTCGCCGGCTACATGCAGGCCGACGAAATGGCCGACATTCTCGGCATCGACCTGCCGGAAAATCGCGACTACGAGACCGTCGCCGGCTATGTGCTGGCGCATATGCACCATCTGCCGGCGACTGGCGAATGCGTCGACGCGCAAGGCTGGCGCTTCGAGGTGGTCGATCTCGACGGCCGCCGCATCGACAAGCTGATCGCCACCCGCCTGCCCGGCGCTCACCGCGAGGCGGTGCGCTGACGGTTATCGCGATGTGCGGCATTCGCTCTATCGTTCCCAGAAGGACTTGGCGATCTCTCCCTCGACCTGCTGTATCGTCAGGCCGATATCGTCGATCAAATGCGGATTGTCCTTCGACATTTGCCTGAGTTGCCAGCGAAAGCGTATCCGCTCGCGCCAGGTCCGATCGTGCCAGGTCGCGACAATGCTTCGCAGGGTCGTCAGGAGCCGCCGCGACGCCGGCCGCACGGGCGTTCCCGGCCGCGCTGCACAATGCAGGGAAGAGGCGAGGGTATTGGTCATAGCAACCTCCATATGGTTTTGAGGGCGCGGGGGCTCTCGATGAGGTTGAATTCTGCGCGAAACGGCCGGCGCCGTAATTAAGCCCTCCCAAATAGTTCTCAAAACTTCCAAACCGGCTATAGATGCGCGCTATGCAGGGATCGCGTTTTGCCTTTGGTCCGTTCGTGCTTGATCCGGGTGCGGGAACGCTGCTTCGGAACGATGTGCCCGTTGCCATTGGCTATCGCGGGCTAAGTCTGCTTGCAGCGCTCGTCGGGCGGCCCGGCGAAATCCTCGGCAAGGCCGAGTTGATGGACGCGGCGTGGCCGGGCATGGCCGTCGAGGAAGGCAACCTCACCGTCCAGATCGCACAGTTGCGTAAGTTGCTTGGCCCAGCCGACGAGAGCGGCGAATGGATATCCACCGTTCCGCGCGTCGGCTACCGCTTCACGGGGGCCGTCGAACAGCTCGCTGACGCGAAGCGAAAACCATTGCCGCTGCCCGACAAACCATCGATTGCCGTGCTGCCCTTCGTCAATTTCAGCAACGATCCCGAGCAGGACTCCTTCGCCGACGGGTTGACCGAAGACCTGATCACCGACCTGTCCAGAATCTCCGGCCTGTTCGTCATCGCGCGCAACTCGACCTTTGCCTACAAGGGAAAGGCGATGGACGTTCGCGAGATCGCCGGGGATCTCGGCGTGCGCTACCTGCTGGAGGGTAGCGCACGACGTGCCGCGGGGCGCGTGCGCATCAACGCACAGTTGGTCGACGCGGTAAGTGGCGAGCATCTATGGGCGGAACGCTTCGATCGCGGCCTGGAAGATATCTTTGCCGTTCAGGACGAGGTGACGGCCAAGATCGTGGAGGCGTTGCTCGGCCGGCTGCGCGCGCCGCCGCCGCGCAATCGGCCCAAAAATCTCGAGGCTTACGATCTCTGCGTGCAGGCGCGCAAGCTGATCGAAGGTTCGCCGCAGACGGCGCGGGAAGCGCATCTGATGCTTACGCGCGCGGTTGCACTCGATCCGGAATACGCCGAGGCCTATCGCTGGCTTGCCATGAACCACTGGATGGGATGGGTGCATTGGGGCGAACCCATTGAGTCCAACCGTAGCGTTGCCTTGGAGTTGGCGCGCAAAGCCGTGGCGATCGATCCCAACGATGCTGGCTGCCACTGGGTGCTGGCCAACCTGCTTGCCTATGAACGCAGATTCGCCGAAGCGGATGCGGAATTTACCAAGGCGTTCGAACTCGACCCGAACGAGGCCGACGCCTGGGCGACATTGTCCGACATAGCGGTCTTGGCCGGGCGGGTCGAGGAGGGCCTTGAGCATATTCGCAAGGCGTTCCGGCTGAACCCGTTTCCGCCAAGCTGGTACTATCTGATGCTCGGTCAGGCGCAATACGCGGCGCGCGAATACGAAGCCGCCGTCGAGACACTGCGCCGGGAAGAGACCTATCGCACAAGCTCACGCCGTTTCCTGGCGGCAAGCCTTGCCCAACTGGGCCGGCTCGACGAGGCGCGCGCAGAGGTCGAAATGTTCCTCGTCTCCAACCCGCATTTCACAACCCATCACTGGGCGACGACCGAGCCATTCCGCGACGCCGCTACGCTCGAGCATTTCGTTGATGGTTTTCGCAAGGCCGGTCTTCCCGAGTGACGCGCAGACGTGATCCCAGCATCACATAGCGCCGCTCCCTAAACCGCCACCTCGATTGGCTCGGCAAGTCTGGGATTTGCCCGCGCGGCGATCAGGCAGCCGGCGACGATCAGGCATGCTCCGGTCAGCGTGGTCCAGGTCGCCTCCTCGCCGAAGAAGAACCAGCCAAGCGCGACTGCCCAGATGAAGGCCGAGTATTCGGTCGGGATCAGATATTGCGCTTCGGCGCGGGCGTAGGACCAGCTCATCAGGAATTGGCCGGCAAGCGACAGCACCGTCACCCCGGCCAAAGGAAGCCAAAGATCGGTCGGCAGGGCAACGGCAAGCCAAGGCGCCGCGAGGCCGAGGATGATGGCAACGCAGAGGTTCTGGAACAACATGATCTCGATCGGCTTGGCCAACTGCGCCTGTTGCCGGGCGAGGATCAGATTGTAGCCGTAGAACACTGT
The DNA here is from genome assembly GCA_014189435.1 of Mesorhizobium loti. Lineage (NCBI taxonomy): Bacteria > Pseudomonadati > Pseudomonadota > Alphaproteobacteria > Hyphomicrobiales > Phyllobacteriaceae > Mesorhizobium > Mesorhizobium loti. The sequence goes on along the minus strand of CP050293.1, from coordinate 703,596 downwards.
CGATACGAGCACCGCTGCGGTGCCGAGCATGGCATCTTGCGAGTAGCTTGCCTGCCCGAACTGGCCGGCCATGATGATCGCGACGCCGGCGATGCCGGCCAACGATGCCCAGACGGCCTGCCGCCGGATTCGTTCGCCCAGCAGCAGCGCGGCGAGGAAGAGCGCAAACAAGGGCGCCACGAAGCTGAGCCCGATCGCCTCCGCGAGCGGCAGCCTGGCCAGGCCCCAAAAGAAGGATATCAGGACGACGCCGACAATAGCGGCACGCAGCGCATGCAGCCTCAGCACCGGAAAGGTTGGCTTTGAGCGCGGTCCCGCCGACCAGGCCGCGCCTGCAACCACGGTCGCGACCATGCTGCGCCACAGCAAGGTGTTGTAGACGCCGACCGCAATGACCAGGGTCTTCATCGCCGCATCCATCCCCGACAGCAGGAAGATCGCCAGCGCGCATACGAGCACCGGGATCATCGGGGAAACGGCTCCGGTCAGGCTGGATGTCTTCACGGCTTCACTCATGTGTCGGATGGCAGCCGGATATATCAGGGCAAAGGGCGGGACCAGATGGCAGCCCCGGCGATGTAGCAGTCCAACCCCGATCGGCGCGTCTCCGCCGCTATCGCGATATTAGGGTATCAACACCACCTTCCCGGTCGAGCCGCGCTCCTCCAGCAGGCGGTGCGCCTCGCTAGCCCTGTCGAGCGGGAGGCGGCCGCCGATCGTGACCTGCAGACGGCCGCTCGCCGCCAACTGGAACAGTTCGGACAGGCTGGCCTTCAGCACGTCCGGGGACAGCAGCGGCAGCAGCGCGAAACCTCTCAGCGACTGGTTGCGGCCGATCATCGCCTCCAGATCGGAAGCCGCTAGCGCATAACGGCCGAGCGCCGCGAATACCAGTTCGCCGCCAGGCGCCAGAGCCTGCAGCGACGCAGCCGTCAGCGCGCCGCCGACTGTGTCGTAGATGATGTCGACGCCCTTCCCGTCCGTGACGTCGCGGACGCGGGCGGGCCAATCCGGATTGGTGTAGTCGACCGTGGCATCGGCGCCGAGCGACAGAGCAAGATCGAGCTTGGCCTTGCCGCCGGCGGCCGCGACCACCTGGCGAGCGCCCTTCAGCCTGGCCAGTTGGACAAGCAACGATCCCACGCCGCCCGACGCGGCCGGCACCAGCACCGCCTTGTCTTCCGGCGGGCTTTGCCGGAGCAGATGAAGGGCCGTCAGTCCCTGCACCATCAACGCGGTCGCATCCTCGAATGGCAGCGCATCCGGCAGCGGCACGGCGAGATCGGCTGACATCGTCACCTGCTCCGCATAGCCGCTGTGAGGACGTTGCGACATGAACAGCGGCGCGGCGACACGGCGCCCCAGAAATTGTGCATCGACGCCTTGCCCGACGGCCTCGACGACGCCCGCTGCCTCGACGCCCAGGATCATGGGGAGCTGCGGCGTCACCGCGTAGCGGTCAGCGCGCATCAGCACTTCGAAGAAGTTGATCCCGGCGGCTTGCACCCGGATCAGCACCTCGCCGGCCTGCGGCGCCGGTGTCGGCAGATCGACCACCTCCAGCACGTCGGGACCGCCGAAGCGGCTGAGTTGAATGGCTTTCATGGCAAACTCCGATCGCTCTGGTATCAGCAGCGGTTTGCCACTATCTGCGGAGCCTCGGCTACACACTCATTTGTCCCCTGCTGACCAGGAGGTGACCATGCCCAATCCCAAGAGAATGCCCATCAAGAGGCTGCCGATGCTGCCGGCGGAACGGGCGCTGAAAGTGATCGCGGGGCGCTGGAAGGCGGTCATCCTCTACCACCTCTTCGATGGCCCCCGGCGGCTGTCGGCACTTAAGGCGATGATGCCTGGCATCACCCAGAAAGTGCTGATCCAGCAACTGCGCGAAATGGAAGAGCACGGTCTCGTCAGCCGCGAGATCTTCGCCGAAGTGCCTTCGCGCGTCGAGTATTCGGCAACAGGTCTCGGCCTCAGCCTCGAGCCGATCCTACTGGCGCTCTGCCAATGGGGCCAGCACCATGCCGATGAGTTGAACGAGATGGACCGCCTCGCCGACTGCATCATCCGGCCGAGGCAGGCACAACACGACGCCATGGCTTCCCCCAATTGAAAAGGGCGGCGCAAGCGCCGCCCCATATCCTTGGGAGGATAATTCGAACCGGCGGTCAGGCCGCCTTGACTTCCTCGGCGACGGCATCGGCCTGACGCGCTGCCTTGAGCACCTTGGCCCACCAGGCAACGTCGTTGACCAGCGCAGTGGCGGCCTGGTTCAGATGCTCGAGATCTTCCAGCTTCTTCTCGCCTTGGCGGACGGCGAGGAAATCGCCCCAGGCGATATGGACGGCCGACTTGACCGGCGCCATCTGCAATTCGACAGCATGAAGGCGCAGCTGTTCGACGGCGCGCGCGCCACCGACGCTGCCATAGCCGACAAAGCCGGCCGGCTTCTTGTTCCATTCGTTGGCTGCGTAGTCGATGGCGTTCTTCAGCACAGCCGTCGGGCCGTGATTGTATTCAGCGGCGGTGAAGATGAAGCCGTCGAATTCGGCGACCTTCTTCTGCCAGCGCTTAGCCACTTCGTTCTGCGACGGTGCCCAGGCGGAGGATGCGACCTCGTCGAAGAAGGGCAACGGGAAGTCGCGCAGGTCGACGACTTCGACGTCGATATCGGCGTGCGACTTGGCGATCTTGGCGATCCACTGGGTCGGTACGTCGGCGAAGCGCGCGGCGCGCGTCGAACCGACAATGATGGCGATCTTGGGTTTTGACATGGGGGGCTCTCCTTGCAAGTAAAGCTGGTATCGTTTGGATACCGGCGCTATATGGGATACTGCCAATTCGAGAAGCAAGGAGGCACTTTTTTGTTACTGAGGCACCCGCACCGCTCCGAGGACTGCCGCGCCATCTCGGAAATCCTGCAGCGCGTCGGCGACAAATGGACCGTTCTGGTCGTCGGCAAGCTGGGTGACGGACCGCTGCGCTTCAACGAATTGCGCGCCGCCGTCGGCGGCATTTCACAGAAGATGCTGACCACCACCTTGCGCGGGCTGGAGCGTGACGGCTTCGTCACCCGCACCGTGTTTCCGACCATTCCGCCGCGTGTCGACTATGAGCTGACCGAGCTCGGTCACGAACTGCTGATCCCGGTCAGCGCGCTGGGCGAATGGGCGCGCAAGAACACCACGCGCGTCAAGGCGGCGCGCGAAAAATTCGACGGCATGCATGCCTGAAACCCTTGGCCAGCAAGGGATGCCGCCCACACGTGACTTCGGCTTGACCTGATCCGGGATTCTATGTCGGCCGCGCGGATCGTTGCTCGATTGCGCGTGCTGTGTTGGCTGGCGGAATGCCTTCGTGCTCCATCCCTGGCGGCTGCGGCTCAGGCTCCTGAGGTGTGGACGTCGCATCGCACCGTGGCACAGATATCGCACCGCGCGGCCCGCTCGCCGAGGGCCTGGCGGTCATGCGTGCAGGCCATGCGCGAGATGTCTTCCTTGACCTCCGCATAAGCGGTCACGCCAAGCAGGCAGGTCGTCGCGACCAGGGCTGCCACAAGCCAGCCGTTCAGCATATGTTGACGCATTGTCTCCCCTCCGACGCCCGCACAATCGGGCCTGGAGGCAACCATTGGATGTCGCGAAAAGCGCCTCCCGCACGGGCGCTGTTACAAATGGCCAAGCTTGGGAGAAACGGCTTCCGTCAGCCTTCGGCAGGGACCGCTTTCGGTTTGCCTTCGCCATCCAGCGCCACCATGACGAAATCGGCATGGGTGACCTTTTCCATCAGGTCGGAGAGGTAGCGCTGCGCCCAGGCTTCGACCTTGAGCGTCATCGAGGTGCGGCCGACGCGCTCGACATGGGTGTAAATGCACAGCGTGTCGCCGATCTTCATCGGCTTGGCGAAGGACATCTCTTTCACCGCCGCCGTCACCACGCGGCCCCTGGCGCGCTCGGCGGCGCGGATACCGCAGGCCAGATCCATCTGCGCCATCACCCAGCCGCCAAAAATGTCGCCGGCGGCATTGGCATCCGAAGGCATGGCCAGCGTGCGCAGCGTCAGATCGCCGAGTGGCCGTCCTTCAGCGTACTGCACCATGGGGGAATCCTTGTGAGATGATGGTCATTGACCCCGTATCGCCGCTGCAGGAACAGGTCAACGCGCCACAGCTGCTTTTTCCTCGCCTCCATGGGCCGTAGGCTAGCCTTGGCATTCGCCCGGTTGTGCCTGATTTTCAGCGGCTTCGGGCTTTGGAGCGGGCTTCCCCCACTCCGTCGCTGCTTCGCAGCGCCACCTCTCCCCCTCCGGAGGGAGAGGAAGGCACCAGTCCGGCCAAGCTCGCGCCCTTCCTCTACCCCCGTCGATCGGGGAGAGGTGTCGAGCGAAGCTCGACGGAGTGGGGGTCGACTGCACGGCGCAAGACAAGGCGTTAGCTGAGAGGCGCACCTCTCAAAAATAACCTGCGAGGTTAGCTCGGATGCGGTCCAGCACCGTGCCACCGGACAGGTCGGGCATAAACGCTTTGCCTGTGATTGCCTCATAGGCCTGCGCATAAACCCTGGAGGCCTGTTCGACGATCTCGTCGGGTATTTTTGGGATCGGATCGCTGTAGGGATCGCACCGCGCCGAGACCCATGAGCGGATGAAATCCTTGTCGAAGCTCTCCGGCCGGCTGCCGCTGGCGAGCGCCTGTTCGTAGCTCGCCGCGATCCAGTACCGGCTGCTGTCGGGCGTGTGGATTTCGTCGGCAAGAATGATGGTGCCGTTCATGTCGGTGCCGAATTCGTATTTCGTGTCGGCGAGGATGAGGCCGCGTTCAGCGGCGCGCTGCTGGCCGCGGGCGAACAGCCGCAAGGCATAGTCCGAAACGGTGTCCCACTGCGCCTGCGTGAGCAGGCCCTGTTCGAGGATCTCGGCTTTGGACAGCGGCTCGTCATGGCCGCCATGCGCGGCCTTGCTGGTCGGCGTGATGATGGGTTCGGCCAGTTTCTCATTGTCGCGCAGGCCGTCCGGCAGGCGGATGCCATACATGTCGCGGTCACCGCGCCGGTACCGGGTCAGGATCGAGGTGCTGGTGGTTCCCGCCAGATAGCCACGCACGACGATCTCCACCGGCAGGATGTCGAGCCTTGTGCCGACGACGACGTTCGGGTCGGGGTATTCGAGAACATGGTTCGGACAGATGTCGGCGGTTTCCTCGAACCAATACCGCGCCGTCTGCGTGAGGATCTCTCCCTTGCACGGGATCGAAGTCAGGATGGTGTCGAAGGCACTGAGGCGGTCGGTGGCGATGATGATGCGCCTGCCATCCGCCAGATCGTAGTTCTCGCGGACCTTGCCGCTGTAGTGGCCCGGCAGTTCGGGAATGAACGCGTCAGGAAGGGTCCGCATATGATTTCCTGCCTTCCGCAGAGTGGCCAGAGCATGATTCCGAAAAGTTGCAGACTTTTCGGAAAAAATCATGCGCCAAAATAATGCCATCGCATAAGCTGTCGAGAAGGTAGATATCAAGCGCGATTGTCGGGAATCCCCGCAAACTCGACCAGTTCGACCGTCGCTTTTTTCACAACTGATGCCGGATGACGCGGCGACTCCGCGAACCCGTCGCGTCTAGGCTGCGGCCAGATTTCCGGAGCCTCCCATTTCCATCATGCAGACCTATGACTTCATCATCGTCGGGTCCGGCTCGGCCGGCTCGGTTCTGGCGGACAAACTGTCGGCCTCGGGGCGCTTCTCGGTGCTGGTGCTGGAGGCCGGCGGCACCGACCGCCGCTTCTACGTGCAGATGCCGCTCGGCTATGGCAAGACCTTCTTCGATCCTGCCGTCAACTGGAACTACAAGGCCGAGCCGGACCCGGGGCTTGCCGGCAATGCCGACCACTGGCCGCGCGGCAAGCTGCTCGGCGGTTCGAGCTCGATCAACGCCATGGTGTGGATCAGGGGCGCGCGCGAGGATTTCGATGCCTGGGCGGCCGCCGGCAATCCCGGCTGGGGCTATGACGACCTGCTGCCCGCCTTCAAGGCGCTCGAGGACAACCAGGCTGGCGCTGATGCATGGCGCGGCACGGGCGGCCCGCTGCATGTCACCGACTGTACGAATGCCGTCCACCCGCTGACCAAGCGCTATCTCTCTGCCGGCCAGCAGGCCGGCCTGCCGCTCAATCCGGATTTCAACGGTGCCGCCCAGGAAGGTGTCGGCATCTACCAGATCTCGACCCGCAACGGCCGCCGCATGTCGGCGGCGCGCGCCTTTCTGCGCCCGGCAATGAAGCGCGCCAACGTCCGCGTCGAGATGCATGCGCTGGCGACCAGAGTGCTGTTCGAAGGCAAGCGCGCCGTCGGCGTCGAGTATCAGCAGAACGGCGAAACGAAGACGGCACGTGCCGGCCGCGAGGTCATCCTGTCGGGCGGTTCGGTCAACTCGCCGCAGCTGCTGCAGCTGGCCGGCGTCGGTCCCTCCGCTCTGCTTGGTGGCCTGGGCATCCCAATCGTCCATGCCAACGAGAATGTCGGCGCGCATCTGCAGGACCATGTCGGCATCAACTACACCTTCAAGGGCAAGCTGCCGACGCTCAACCAGACGCTGCGTCCCTGGTGGGGCAAGCTGCTGGTTGGCATGCAATACATCCTGACCCGCTCCGGCCCGCTGTCGCTGTCGATGAACAATGCCGGCGGCTTCTTCCGCACCGACCCGGCTGCGACGCGGCCCAATATGCAGCTCTATTTCCAGGCGTTCTCGACCGTCATTCCCAAAAGCGGCGAGCGCCCGATCCTGACGCCGGATCCATGGCCGGGCTTTTCCATCGGCCTGTCCAACTGCCGCCCGTCGAGCCGTGGCGAGATCATGATCCGCTCGGCCAATCCGCGCGATTATCCCAGGATAACAGCCAATGCCTATTCAACCGAAGCCGATGTCGCCGAGATGCTCGACGCGGTGAAATTCGTGCGCAAGATCGCCTCGATGCCCGCAATGGCCGAGATCATCGAGGAAGAGGTTTTGCCTGGCCCTTCAATCACTTCGGACGCCGATCTGATCCAGGATTTCCGGAAACGCTCGGGCACCGTCTATCACCCGGTCTCGACCTGCCGCATGGGGCCCGATCCCTCGCGCGCCGTCGTCGATCCGCGTCTCAAGGTGCACGGCATAGACGGCTTGCGCGTCATCGACGCCTCGATCTTTCCCGACAACATCACCGGCAACACCAACGCCGCCTCGATCATGACCGGTTGGAAGGGCGCCGAACTGGTTCTGGAGGACCAAACATGAAGATCACCGACGTCAAGACCTGGGTTGTCGGCAACCCGCCGCCCGGCATCGGCGGCAAGTATTTCATCTTCGTCAAGCTGACCACCGATGGCGGCGTCGTCGGCTACGGCGAGGCCTACAACGCCACCTTCTCCGCCCATGTCACGGCGAAGATGGTCGAGGACATGGCCGAGCGCTATCTCGTCGGCCGCGATCCGCACGACATCGAGAACTTCTTCCGCCGCGCCTATTCGTCCGGCTTCACCCAGCGGCCCGACGTGTCCGGCATGGGCTGCTTCTCGGCACTGGAAATGGCCTGCTGGGACATTATCGGCAAGGAGGCCAACAAGCCGGTCTACAAACTGCTCGGCGGCCAGGTGCACGAAACGCTGCGCTCCTACACCTACCTCTATCCGCACACCGGCAGCGTCCATTCCGAGGACGCGCCTGACGGCAAGAACGTCTACAACGACCCCGATCTCGCCGCCGCCTGCGCGCTGGAATATGTCGAACAGGGTTTCAATGCCGTCAAGCTCGACCCGGCCGGCCCCTATACCGCTTTCGACGGCCACCAGCCGCGCCTCGTCGACATCGATGTCTCCACCCGCATGATCAAGGCAATCCGCGAGGCGGTCGGCACCCGCGCCGACATCCTGTTTGGCACGCACGGCCAGTTCACCGCCTCCGGCGCGCTGCGCATGGCGCGCGCCATCGAACCCTATGATCCGCTGTGGTTCGAGGAGCCGGTGCCGCCGGACATGCCCGAAGTGATGGCCCAAGTGGCCCGCGGCACGTCGATCCCGATCGCCACCGGCGAGCGGCTGACGACCAAGTTCGAATTCGCCCGCGTCATCGAGAACCGCGCCGCGACCATCCTGCAGCCGGACCTCGGCCGCTCCGGCGGCATCCTCGAAACCAAGAAGATCGCCGCCATGGCCGAGGCCTACCACATCCAGATCGCCCCGCACTGCTATTGCGGGCCGATCGTCGGCGCCGCCAACATCCAGCTTGCGGTGACGCTGCCCAATTTCCTCATCCTGGAATCGCTGAAGCAGTGGGACGGTTTTCACGCCACGCTCTTGAAGAAGAAGATCGAGTGGCAGGACGGCAACGTCATCCCGTCGAAGGAGCCCGGCCTCGGCGTCGAGCTCAACGAAGCGGTCTGCGACGCGCACCCCTACACGGGCAAGGACCTGCATCTGCAGATGATGCAGACGCCGCTGATGCCGTGAGCGAGAGCTATGCCTTCATCGGCCTTGGCCATCTCGGCGGCAACCTCGCCGCCAGCCTGATCCGCAACGGCTTTGCCGTCACCGTCTTCGACCGCGATCCCACCGCCGTCGAGCGCCTGGTGACGCTCGGCGCCACTGCGGCAAGCAGCCCCGCTGAGGCCGCCGCACGGGCCGGCAATGCCATCTCTTGCCTGCCCTCACCCAAGGTCAGCGAAGCCGTGCTGGCCGGCGCCGATGGACTGCTGGGGGGCCTACCCAAGGGCGGCACCTGGATCGAGATGTCGACCAATGGCCGCGACGAGATCGTGCGTCTTGCGGCCCTCGCCTCGGCCAGGAGCGTCGAGACATTGGAATGCCCGGTCACCGGTGGCGTGCATCTGGCGGCGGCCGGAAAGATCACCGCGCTGGTCGGCGGCGATGCGGCGCTCTACGAGCGTCATCGCCCGGCCATTGAGGCGATGTGCGCGAAGTCGTTTCTGATGGGTCCGGTCGGCTCGGCGGCAGTGATCAAGGTGATCACCAACATGCTCGCCTTCATCCATCTCGTCGCCGCCGGCGAAGCGCTGATGCTGGCCAAACAGGGCGGGCTCGACCTCGCCCAATCCTACAACGCCATCGTTGCCTCCTCCGGCAACAGCTTCGTCCACGAGACCGAGAGCCAGCTGGTTCTCAACGGCTCCTACGACATCGGCTTCACCATGGACCTGGCGTTGAAGGACCTCGGCTTCGCGCTCGCCATGGGCGAACAGTCCGGCGTGCCGCTCGAGCTGGCATCGCGCGTCAACGCGATTTTTCAGCAAGGCAAGGCTGCTTATGGCGGCGGCGCCTGGTCGACCCAGATCGTCAAATTGTTGGAAGATGCCGTCGGCACCGACCTGCGCGCGCCAGGTTTCCCGGCCAAACTGGAAGTCTGACGCCGGCTGGATATCAAGCGATTTCAGGGCGTTGTCTGGATCGGCGGATCCATCTGAATCAATCTGTCAACGGCTTGATTCAGTATCTGAGCGTCAATGCACCCGGCAGGATCTCGAAGGTCGCGGGTATGCGTCCCGGCGACTCGCCGTCTATGTCGACCAGCGCGCCATTCTTCTCGGCATCGCCGAGCGGTTCGACCACCACTTTCCTGCCGCGCAGGATGGTGATCGCAGGGTGGTTGCGGTGCCGGCCGCCATAGAGCAACCGGATGTCCCAGATCAGCTTCAGCTTGCCGGCCGCGCGCAGGATGACGATGTCGAACTGCCCGTCCGTCAGTTCGGCGTCCGGCGCGATCATCATGCCGCCGCCGAAGAACTTTCCATTGGCCACCGCCACCAGCGCCATGCGCGCCTCGACCGGCGCACCGTCGTCGACCGTGATCCTGACGTCCTGGAAGCGGTAGCGGATGAACTCGACCACGGTGCGCCACAGGAACAGCGCCTTGGCCGACATCCTGCCCTTGCGCTTGTCGGCATTGACGGCGCGGTCGGTGGCGCCGGAAAGCCCCAGACTGGCGATGTTGATGAAGTGCCGGCTGGCCAGCGCGCCGTGATCGTCGATGTAGCAGATGCGACCGGCATCGACCTTGCGAGCCTTGGCCTCGGCAATCCGCTTCAGCACCGCGTCCACCTCTTTCGGCAGGCCGAGCCCGCGCGCGAAATCGATGCCGGTGCCGCACGGCAACAGACCAAGTTCGGTGGTCCGGCCGCTCTCCTTGGTCGCCTGCAGCAGCCCGTCGGCAACTTCGCTGGCGGTGCCGTCACCGCCAGCCGCTATCACCAGATCGAAGCCACTCGCCGCGAGATCGATTGCCAGCCTTTCGGCGTCGCCTTCGGCCTGCGTCTCGCGCAGCTCGAATTCGCCGAAATGCTTCTTCAGCGACGCGGCGACCTCGGGCCAATGCCGTTTCAGCCGGCCGCCACCGGCAATCGGATTGAGAACCACCCCGACTTTCAAGCACATCCTCCCGCAGGACATCGAAACGCTCGGCGCCTCGAATCCTTTGCCGGCATTGAAGCCCGCACCGGTCGGCAGGGCAAGGGCCGAATGTCCGCCGCTGCCGCCCATCATGACGGATAGGAAAATCCCGCTATTCCTAATTGATCCCCGATAATCCCGTTATCCACAGGCCTGCGGCCATTCCCTACGACCCTTACCCGGCGTACGTTAAACCCATCTCAGGCGGCTACCGATCATCAAGCCGAAAGGCGAAGTGAAAGGCGGATTTCCTGAGGCCCGTACGGCCCGGATCGAGAGCAGGCTTGCCTGGTTGAGGGACGGATGCCGAGACCTACGGGGCCGCGGAAAGCGTGCCAACGCCGACGGCGGACCGATGCTGCCATGAAGGACGGCAAAAACCTTCGATGGTGCGCAGGGCAAAGCTCGCAAGGGTGGAGACCGGCGTGGTCCCGAACGGACGCTGCTCTCGGGTGGCGACTGGCAGGACCGTCAAAATCAAGGCCGGCAAGGCGCGACGACTTTACGGGAGTTGCTGCCGCGACCGGGTCCTGATCTGACAGGGAGGCGCTGGGAGAAATCCCGGCGCCGACTGTCTTTTTGACTATCCCCACAATTTTTGCGGTGTTTCCGCTTGGGGCTGCAACCGGCGACAAAAATCGGCTAACGTTCGGCGTCACTCGGAGGGGGATACTTCATGACGCTGATCCAGAAGCTTGCCGTTGCCTACGCCTTCCTGTTCTTCGGCGTCGTCGCCATCGGCTACATACCGGCGTTCAACGATGCCAACGGCAATCTGTTCGGCCTGTTCTCGCTGCAATGGTATGACGACCTGCTGCACGCCTTCTCCGGCGTCTGGGCGCTGGCCGCCGCCTTCATCTCGCACCGCCAGGCGGTGTTCTATTTCAAGCTGTTCGGTTCGGTCTACCTGTTCGACGGCGTGCTCGGGCTGGTCACCGGTTCCGGCTGCCTCGATGCCGGCATCTTCATCAACGGCTTCCGCTCCCTCAACGATATCGAATTCCCGGCCCGCTTCTTCGCCAACCTGCCACATATCGTCATTGGAGGCTTCGCCGTCTATGTCGGCTTCTGGTTGGCCAAGCGCGTACACGACCACTTCGCCACGGCCTGATCGGGCATGTTCCTGTTCCGCTGGTTGAAGCGCATCGTCAAGACGATCCTGTGGCTGATCGTCATCGTCATCCTCATCCCGATCGTCGGGCTGAGCTACGGCTTCCTGACGACGTCGTCGCTCGACAAGACGCCGCTGCCCGGCATTGCCGACGGCGCGCCGCCCAAGGCGCTGGCCGACAAGATCCGCGCCGAGATCCCCTTCTACCAGCGGCCGGAGGAATCGACCTTCCTCACCTATCCGGAATGGGCGATCGTCTACGCCGCGCGCGAATATGCCGGCTTCGTCGACAAGGACCAGCCGGGCGGCTTCCCCTACTGGTCCTATGTCGGCCGCTTCTGGCAGGATTACGCCATGGTGATCCGCGCCAGCGCTCCCTACAAATTCAACTACGCCAACCACCAGATGCTGGTCATCGTCGGCACCAGCCACTCGATCGAGCATATCCTGCAATGGGCCTATGAGAACACGGTCGGCCGCATCACCGAGGCGACATCTGCCAAGCGCACCGCCGCCGACATCTATCAGGCCAAGGTGGCGGCCGACTATGCCGCTTTCCTCGACCAGGTGCCTTGGTATCAGTTCCCCTATGCCGAAAAGCGCGCCGGCCTGTTTGCCGTGCAGCCGGCGCCGGGCGACAGTTCCGTCCGCACCAGCGAACGCAAACTTGCCTTCGGCCTCGCCGACACCATCAAGCAGGGCTATGCCGACCTGATCAAAAAGGCACTCGCCGCGACGTCCGACCCGGCCTTCCTCGACATCCATGTCTGGGCCAAGGGACCCGTCGGCGAAGCCACCCGCAACGAGCCCGACACGTTGCTCGAGCGCGACATGGGTTCCGACGGCACCGTCTTCGTCACCAAGCGCTATCAGGTGTTCACCGAAATGATCCCGCGCCTGATAGACAAGGGCGTGTCCTTCGTCGAGATCGGCGGCAATGACGAGATCATGGTCACAGTGCTCTCCACCGACACGATCGCCGTCCCCGAAGGCATGCGCATCCTGTTCAGCTATCCGCTGCCGGCCGATCCGGCAACGCGCCGCACCGGACTGACCGTCGCCGTGCGCAAGCTGCATCTGGTGCTGCCGGCGCTGATCAAATCAGGCGCCAGGCTCGAACACGTTTATGACTATTGAGACGGTAGCCCGGCAATGCGCCGACTGATCCGCATCGTTGGCTGGCTCGCGCTCACGCTGGTCGTGCTCGTTGCGGTCGCGCTTGCCGGCTTCCGCGGCGCGGCGGCGTTGCGTGAGACCCTGTCACCCGAGCAAGCAGCCCCGCCGGGAGCGCTGTTCGTAACGGTCGACGGTCTGAAGATGCACTATCAGGTCTGGGGTCCTCCGGACGGGCCGCCGCTGCTCCTGTTTCACGGCACGGCCTCCTGGGCCGAAACCTACCGCGATATCGCCGCGCCATTGGGAGAACAGGGCTTTCGCGTCATCGCGCCCGACATGCCTCCTTTTGGCTACTCGGAAAGACCAGCTGATCAGGACTATTCGCGCGCCGCCCACGCCAAACGCGTCCTCGGTTTTGCCGACGCGCTTGGCCTTCGTCATTTCAGCGTCGGTGTCCACTCCTATGGCGGCGGCGGCGTGATCGAAGCGGCGTTCCTGGCACCAGAGCGCATCGACTCGATGATCCTGCTGGACGTGGCACTTGGCCTCGGCCGGACCGAGGCGCCGGCTTTACCGTTCGCATCCTTCCTGAACATGGCCTGGCCACGCCAGTTGCTGACCGCCTCGACCTTCACCAATCCGCTCATGGTCGGGCCGGGTCTGCGCTCCTTCATTCAGAACGACGCCATGGTGACCCCTGAGCGCATCGCGATTTACGCACGTCCGCTCGACGTTGAAGGCACGACCAATGCGGTTGGTCATTGGCTGTTCAGCGGCCTCTTCAACGACGAGCGAAAATCGCTTGCCGCCAACAAGGCGAATTATCGCGCCTTCACGCCGCCCGTTCTCGTCATCTGGGGGCGGGAAGATACGACCACGCCCCTCGAACAGGGTCAGGAGATTGCCTCGTTGTTTCCGCACGCCGAACTGGCGGTTCTCGATGGCGTCAACCACATCCCGCAGGTCGAACGCCCGCCAGACGTGGTGCGGCTGATCGCGAATTTCCTCAAGCGGGCCTTGCCGGCCACGCGATAGGCGGGCTGTTTGATGCTCCGCCACGCTCATTTCACAATCGCGGCCCAATCCCGCCTTGTTCGCGCGCGAAGGAATGGGAAGGAAGTATGGGCTGCCGGGGGGCATCTCGAAGGGACAAGACCGTGATCAAGACCGCCCTTGTCGCCATGACCATCGTCGGCTGCGACTGCGACGCCAAGCTGTGCGAATATATCGGCGAGACGCCGGCCAAGTGGTCGACCATCGCCGAGTGCGAAGCGGCGATGAAGAGCCAGATGCTGCACGAGCGCAATTTCAACTATCCGCTCGTCTCCGGCATCTGCCGCACGAAGGGTTCGTCGTCCTCCTCGCAATTGGCCGCGACCGCGTCGCGCCCGGAATTGAAGCCCGCCAGCCGGGTTGTCAGGACCGAAAGCCCGTTGCCGCCTGAATTGAGCCACCGGCCGAGCGTCTCGGTCGGTTCGCCGACGACGGCCATAGAAGCCGACGCCGCCCGGCCCGTCGCCTATGAACAAGTTGTCGATGGCGGAACCGGCGTGCTCTATCGCACGAAAAACGGCTACGCCGTGGTCAAGACCGATCTTGGCCGCGCCGTCTCGGCGACCGCCGGCGCCGCGAAGCGCTCCGTGAACTGGCTGGCCGGACTGGTGCCGAAGGGGCTCTAGGCCCGCTAGCGTCTCGGTTTGACGACCACAACATGCAAGCGCGGCATCCTATCGTCACACCTGGTGTTCGAGATCAGGCAGGAACATAGGTCAACCTGATCACGCCATCGCCGATCAGATCGCTGGCGACAAAGCGAAGCGGCGGCCGGGGGCCGGCGAAGAATGGCTTGCCCTGACCGAGCACGAATGGGTGGAAGTAGAGTTGATACTCATCGATAAGGCCAAGGTCGGTCAGGCTTCGCGCCAGATCTGGTCCAGAAACTGAAATCTCCCCAACGAGTTGGGCCTTAAGCCCACGTATCACCGCCTCGACGTCATCCGCGACAAGGGTGGCGTTGGGGCCGACCGACTTCAGCGAGCGCGACACAACCCATTTCGGTTGGCTCCGCCACGCCGCCGCGAATTCGTGCCTCTCCGCACTCCATTCCGCACTGTCTTCGTCCCAATAACGCATGACCTCGTACATACCGCGACCATACACGCTGCCGGCCAAGTCGCGCACTTGCTCTATCCAGTGGCGAAAGACCGTGGGGCCTGATGACATTCTCATGTGGTCGACGTAGCCGTCGAGGGACACGTTCATTCTGAAAATGAGCTTCGCCATGCTGTAGGATCTCCAACCCAGGGTCGTCAGAATAACTTGGGCCACCGTTATGCAAAAGTGTGGACCCCCAGCCGAAATCCAAACCGAGACACGACCCTGGTCTCCTACAGCTTGACCTTCAGGCTCTGCCAGAACTTGTCGATCAACGGCTGTTCGGTGGCAGCGTCCTCGCCGGCAACGCGGGTGATGAACAGCAGCCCCCGATCGGCCAGGCCGAAGCCGACGATCTCGAAATCGGCGGTGTCGGTGCGTGTCTTCACCTGAGCGCGGATGCCGGTCAATTCCTTGCCGTCGGCAAGTTTGCGCGTCGTCGGCTCCTGCGTCAGCGTGGCGCCGGCCTGCACCGATTCCTTGGTCATCTCCTGCAGCATCAGCTGGTTGAGCGACACCGGATTCATCTTGCCATATTCCTGCACGACGACGATCGTGCCCAGCGCCGACGCCATCAGATACTGCGCGATATCATCGCCGAGATCGGTCTTGGTCACCGAAATGCTGCTGGCATGGACGAACGAGAAGTCGCTGCCTGAAAAGGTGGCGAAGTCGTTGCGCTCGAGCGTCACCAAGCTCCGCTTGCCGCCGGGCAGCGTCACGTCTGCGCTTTCGCCGGGATCGATATCGACCGTCACGCCGTCGATGGTCAGCTTGAAGGCCTTGAGGTCCTCGGCTCCGGCCGGTCCAGCGCACAGCGCAATGAGGGTGAGTGCTGCCGCCGATACCATCCGCATGGCTTGTTCTCCTGCTTTTTATACCACCCCGCTGAGCGCCTTGATGGCACGGTAGAAGGTCGAGGAAAACAGTTCCGTAGGGTCATACTGCCGCTTTGCCGCCAAGAAGGCCGGCAGTTCGGGATAGGAGGCCAGCAACTCCTTGGCCGTATAATGCAGTTGGTAGGGCAGGAAGAACCGGCCGCCATGCTTGATCGTCACATCGATCAGCGCCCGCGTCAGCGCCCGCATCCTGGCATTGCCGTCGGCATCGGTGGGCTGATTGATGTAGAGCACCAGCGAGTAGGCCGGCTCCGGCGCGTAGGTCAGTGCGACATCCTCCTTGTGGACGATGCGCACCGAGGCATTGAGCACCGGCAGCGTCTGGTTGCGCAGGATCTCGCGAGCTTCCGTGATGAATTCGACATAGGCGGCGCGTGGAATAAAATATTCGTGCAGGATGTCGGTCTCATCCATTTGATCGTTGAAGAGATAGGGCACCGAATCGTGCATCGGATTGTTGCGCGTGACGAGACAGGCCTCGCCCTCGGCCATCGCCGAAGTACGCGCCACCGTGCAGCTTTCGAACTTCGGCTCCAGCGTCTTTTCGGTGAACCATTTCAGCTCCTGGAACAGGCTGCCCCATTTCGCCAGGTTGATGATCACCCGTTTCAGCCCGACCGATCCCGGCTCGCCAATCGCTGGCTGGTCGGCCGGCGGCTGTTCGGCCACCTTGTCATAACGGTAGACGATCATGTCTTCGAGGAAATTGCCTGGCGCCGTCGACAGATGGCCGTAGAACAGGCCGATCTCCTTGTTCGGCTCCAGCACCTCGGTGAAGAATTTCGGAAAATCGTCCGATTTGATGATTTCGCGCGAGGTGCGGTAGACGGCGTTGTCGACGATATCGAGCGTCGCCTCCAGCACCACGCCGAACAGGCCGTAGCCGCCGACGACGTGGCGGAACAGATCGGTGTTCTCGGTGGGCGAGCAAATGGTCACTGAACCGTCGGCCAGCATCACCCGCATCGAGCGGATCGAGCCCGCCACCGAACCCGCCTGATGGTCCATGCCATGCGCATTGACCGACAGCGAGCCGCCGACCGAAAAGATGTCGGTCGACTGCATCGCCTTCACGGCAAAGCGCGGATGCAGGAGGTTCTGGATGTCGTGCCAGCGCGCGCCCGGCTGCAAGGTCATGGTCTTCGCCGCGGCGTCGACCGTCACCTTGTTGAACTTTCTGAGGTCGAGCACCAGCGCGTTGTCGTCAAAGGCATGCCCGCCCATCGAATGGCGGATGGCGGCCAGCGAGATTTTCAAGCCATTGGCGCGCGCGAAGGCCAGCGCCTTGGCGATGTGCTCGTCCTCGCTGACCTCGACCACACCATAGACCGGTGTCCTCGACAGACCGCTGGCATCGTTGATGTCGCCGCCTTTTGCCGACCAGGGCAGCGAAGGATCGAAGGCCGGCTCATTCTCCAGTGGCTTTAGAGGCAGCGCGATACCATCGATATCGGCAATCCGTCCGGCGTTCTTTGGTCCCGAAGGTCCGCGCGCCAGCCGCGCCACCGTGGTGCCGCCCCACAGCACCGCGCCGCCGACCACAGCCGCACCCAGCAGCAGCCTGCGCGACAGGCGAAACCCTTTTTGTTCGTCAGCCATGAATATCCCCCGTTGGCCAAGGGATAGCGCGGCTCTTTGGCAAAAACCATAGCGAAGCCGTCGGGACAGCGTTCCGCCTGGCATCGAGGGGTGGAGTGCACGAAAGTGGCCGGCTCCCGGAGGAACCGACCAGAATTGGAACAGGGTCTGAAAACTGCGTCAGCAGGTCTGCCGACGCACGGCGCTTACGCCCTACGAAGCCTTCTTGATCGACGTCACGATGCCGGTCTTGTCATCGACAGTCACCGCAACCTTGGCACCGACCTTCAGTTTCCCGATCGTCGCTTCCGGCGACAGCTGGTAGATCTTGCCATCGTCGAGGGTGATCGACTTGGTCGTCGGGTCAACGGCCTGGATGGTGCCCTGAACGGTCGCGGCATACGCCGTGCCGAGGAAGGCGAGCAGAGCGGCTGTGGTTGCGAGGGTCTTCTTCATTGCTAAGCACTCCGTGCTGTTTCACTTTTCCGGACCGCCGCCTTGGCAAACGACAGCACCGGACGGCCCGAAACTGGAACGGAAAGCGCTCCCTCCGCAAATCACATTGAGTGAATTTTCGCAAACAATATCATAGGCTTAATTCCGACACATTGCTTGCTGCCGACATCATTTCCGGCCGCTTCGGCTCCCCCGATGGGCGCACTTCTGTCCGCGAAAAGAGTCGTTTAGCCGGATTGTGGCGGGCGGTTTCGATCACGGCGCGGCCGCCGCAATCCGTCTCGATCGGCATCACGAAACAGACTACCGACCGATCATCTCTACACATTTTGTTTCATGGATCAGCTCAAACTCGCCACTCCGAAGTGGATGAAACTCGCGCTCCGGTTGCAAATCGGGAACGGATACACGATGGTGCGCCGTTACGATGAAGGGGGGCCTTCCATGAAACTTGCAGTCCGGACCATGATGTCCCTGATGCTCGCGCTTGCTCCGGGATCGGCCGGCGCACAAGGCGCGGATCCGGGCGACGACAAAACGGTTATCTTTACTCCCGACGATCCGGAGATGGCGGCGGCGACCGCGCAGGCGCTCGCCAGCCTGGACGACTTCCTGGCACTGTCCGAGGCTCCTCCCTCCGACACAGACAGGTTCAAGTTGAAGGTCAAGGTGCGGGACGGGAATGTCACCGAACACTTCTGGGTCATACCGTTCCGCCGCACCGAGACCGGATTTGTCGGCATATTGGCAAACCAGCCGGAGGAAGTGCACAACGTCGTCCTCGGCCAGAACATCGAATTCACCAGGGACGACATTTCCGACTGGGGATACACACGCGGCGGGCGCCAGGTCGGCGGCTTCACCGTCTGCGTCATGTTCAACAAGATGTCGAAAGAGGAGGCGGACTATATGCGCGGCAAATACGGCTTCGACTGCTGACGGCTCGGCCCGGTCACCCCCCCTCGTCCTTCGCGCCGATCTTGCGCACCAACGCCGCCGTAGCCAGCATCGCGCCCATGTCTGATATCATCGGCGCGACATGCGTGGTGTAGTCGAGCGGCACTGAAATATCCGGCAGCTCGAAGAAGTTCTTCGTCTGTGGCAGCAGCAAGAAACCATCGCTGCCGTTGAGCGCGACGCGGGCCGGGTCGTCCGGCCAGGTTTCGCCAAGCCATTTCAGCGCCTGCGCCAGCCGGCCGCTCACCAGTGGCTGTGCCGCCCCGAGATTGTCGGTTCGGAACTCGTAGGCGGCATCGAGCAAAGCATCGCCGCTGGACAACTCTTGCAGCTTGCTGGCGAAGATGCCGCGAAAGAAGCTGATGACCGCGTTTGTCCGCCGCGTCGCCACCAGCATGCCCGGGAACGGCGCGATCGTCTCAAAAGCGACGATGACGCCCTGGAAGGCGGTCGACGAGCCCTTGCCCGACCCTTCCCGCAGATGCGCCTCGTAGAGTTCGAACGGAAACCCTTCGTAGCGGCCCGCCACGATGTCGTCGAACGCCTGCCGGTTGAACGGACCGACCGCCGTGCGTGGCAACCGGTCGAAGGAATTCGGCGTCACGCTATGCTGGTAGCGCATATCCGCGATGAAGCCGAAGATGATCGGCAGCAGCGTCTCGCGGAACGATTGCTGCAGCCGCGTCGCCGGTTTCCTGGCCTGGAAATAGAGCACGATCGAAGCCGCGAAGCCGATGACGTAAAGAAACACATGCGGCGTCGAGAACCATTGCTCGTAGGGGTCGGCGACCTTGTTGAACAGCCAGGCGACCAGCACCACGGCCACCAGCACCAGCCCGACGAACACCGGCACCCGCCACCGCACCTGCCGGACCGCCGAGGCCCTCGCCGCTTCATAGGCCTCGATGTCTTTCCGGATGCCGGCGATGACCGTCTCGCTCGGCATGAAATCCGCTGTTTCCACCGCCACCCCCCACTGCCTGACTATGCTCATGATAGCCGGTTTTGTTCGATGTATCGACTGCAGCGCCTCTTCAACAAATGTTCGCGCCGCCCCTCATCGCCCTGCCGGGCACTTCTCCCCGTAAACGGGGCGAAGGACGCCTTCCTTGGTGATTTCGCCAATCATCAACGCTGGGAAAAAGTGCCGACGATGCGATCTGCGGGCTTCTCCCCGTTTACGGGGAGAAGGTGCCGGCAGGCGGATGAGGGGCGGCGCGACGCTTGAGGTAGGACTCACGCCGTTAAGAAAAGATCGCACCCAGCCGCCCCCCAACCTTCCTCTTCATCGCGCCCTGCAGCGCCTCCACCGACACCAGCCGCTCATGATCCCCGCCTCGCAAGCGCACAAACGGATGCAGCCGGTAGGCCGCAATGGCGCCGCGCGTGTCGGCATCGGCACTGACGTCCACAACGAAAATCCCGCCGATGCGACCCGGCCACGGCTGGCGGGCAAAGGCGGTGCCGAGGAAATCGCCAAGCCCGTAGGCGACGATCGTCCTGTCGATCCTTTCCAACGGCTGCACGACATGGGCGTGATGGCCAGCGATCAGCCCGACGCCCTGCCCGGCCAGCCGCCTGGCCAGCACCCGCGTCTCGGCGCGCGGAAAATGCCGGAACTCCCAGTCCCAATGCGGCACGGCGCAAAGAAGATCGACACCATCGCGCGACCAACGCGCCGGATCACTGTCCATTGATACGCGCCCCGTGAACACGCTTTCATCGGCGTTGCGCCACAGCGTGAAGGCGGCAAAGCCGATATCAAGCGGTCCGACCTGGACAGGCACCACCGGACCGTTGGCAACGAGGCCCACCGTCCGGATGCCGAGCCGCTGCAACGCCGCGACCGTCTCGTCGAAGCCGGCGACGCCCTGGTCGAGCACATGGTTGTTGGCCAGCGACAGCACGAGCTTTTCGCGCGCAATGCCGACCGCCGCCAGCGCCTCGGCCAGGAACCGCTCGCTCATCGCGTGATGCGTGCCGAGCCTCGTGCCCAGCGCCGCACTTGCTCTGTCCACAACAGGGCTTTCACAATTGCCGATCACCAGATCGGCAGCGCCGAGCAGCGCCTTGACTTCCGGATCGCAATCCGGCGCGCTGCGGTTGGCCACCGCCGAGATGTCGCCGACGAAGGCAAGCCGCACCGTCCGCTTCGGCGACGGATCCATCAGCGTTCCCGCCATCGGCGCAAAGTCTCGTGCGTCGCCGACGAGCGACGGCTTCACGAAACGCGGCAGCCAGGACAGCTTGTAGGAAAGCGGATAATTCGACACGCGGCGCCCAATTGTTTGCCCTGTGTAGACCGTCCGTGGGGCGGGTTGAAGCGCGACGCTGCAAAAGGTGTATATTTGCTCTGCGCGACAAATCTTGGGGGAAAAGATGACACGACTGACATGCCTGCTGACATCCGCTTTCATGCTGATTGTGCCCCTGTCTTCCGCGTCGGCGGCAATGCCGGAAGCGGCAACCGCACTGTTCGAGGCGAAGACCGTGGCCGTGCGCGACACCGCTCTCTCGACGCTGGAGGCCGCCGCGCCAAAAGACCCGGCATCAGCCTACGCCGCCGGCGCCGGCGAGTTCTTCACGGCATTGGAGATCCTGGCCAGCGGCCTGCACCGGCATGGCTTCGAGAGCCCGCAATCCTTCATGCTGCCGCTGATGCGGCTGCCGGTGCCCGACAATCCCAATCCCGAGCCGCTGACCTATGAGCAGTTCCGCGCCATCCTGGTCGGCTTCCGCGACCGGCTGGAAAAATCCGCCGCCACGTTTGCGTCGGTGCCGGCGGACGCCGATATCGGCATGGCGATCGACCTCACCCGTACCGGCATCGACCTCAACGAGGATGGCACCATCGCGCCGGACGAGAGCATGGCAGCGATCATCGCCTCGTTGTCACGCGGCGGCATCTCGTCGGACGCCGCCGCCCCCACACTGACATTCCGCTTCGACCGCGCCGACGGCTATTGGCTGCAGGGCTATGCCGAGTTTCTGATGGCGCAGGCCGATTTCTGGCTGGCGCATGATTTCAGGAGCACTTTCGACGGTTCCTTCCACATGCTGTTCCCGCGCGCCAAGCTGCCGTTGCAGGATATTCTCGTGCCGCCGGCCAGCGACATGGGCAGCAGCATCTTCGCCTCGGAATGGCGTATCGCCGATTTCATCTCGCTGGTGCATCTCGTCAACTGGCCGGTGGTCGAACCGGAGCGGAGGCAAGCGGCGCGCCGCCATCTGCTCGAGATGATCCGGCTATCGCGCGAGGACTGGAAGGCGATCCGCGCCGAGACCGACAATGACCGCGAATGGCTGCCGGGACCGCAACAGAAGGGTGAAAACCCGCTCACCGGCCTCGAAGTCGGCGAAGACCAGGTCCAGGCCTGGCTCGCCGCCCTGACCATGGCCGAGGATCTGCTCGAAGGCCGCACGCTGCTGCCGCATTTCCGCATCACCGGCAAGGGCATCAACATGAAGCGCTTCTTCGACGAGCCAAAAAACTTCGACCTCGTGCTGTCGATCACCGGCCCGGCCATCGCGCCCTACCTCGAAAGCGGCGAGATCCTGACCAGCGACGATTTCGACCAGATCCAGCGCCAGTTCGGCGGTGGTGGTTTTTTGACCTTTGCGCTTTGGTTTAACTAACGCGCAAACCCATGCAGCCGGCTCAGCAGCCATTGCAATGGATTGGCGACGAAGGCGCGAGTGACGAAGCTGTCGTGGGCGGCATCCGAGGCGAGGAAGGCGATGGTGCCGGCTTCGAGGCTACGAGGTGCGTCGGAATTGGCCTTGACGCCCTGGCTCGCCAGCAACCGTCGAATCTCCGCATTGCCGGAGGCCGATGACTGGCCATAGGCGCTGACGAAAAAACTCTTCCTGTGGCGCACGATCCAATCAGCGAAAATGTCGGCTTCGTCGAAGACGGCGTCGAGCAGGATGACGCCGAGCAGCCGGCCGCTGACGTCGCCATTCTTGAGCACGAAGGCGGCCGGGTTGTAGCCGCCGCTATAGGCGACCAGCACCACCGGCATGGCGTCGAATTTTGCCGCCTTGGCGCCGGTCAGCTTGGCCAGGCCATGTGCCGCCTCGGTCATGAACCCGGCAAAATAGCCCGGCGTCCAGAAATTGCCGGCGCTGGAATCCTGCGCGTTGCTGGCAAATTGCGGCGCCACCAGCACGGCGTTGAGGCCGGACGCCTCGACCTGGGCGACGACCCGCTGGCGGCCGACCACATCGCGCTGGAGGATCGCGCCATTGCCATGGAAGAACACCACGATGACCGCCGGCCTGGCGGGATCGAAGCCGCGGGGCACCGCCAGCAGCGTCGAGCGGTCGGAATAGGTCTCGTCTTCCCAATAGATGCCCCCGCGCGGCGAGGTGTGGCCATGCCGGCCATTGGCGGTCACGTCGAGAAAAGGCCCGGAACCATCCGGCAGCTTGCCTCCGTAGGGAAAGGGCGATGTCTTGAACGGCACGATCGTCGATATCGCCTTGCGCAAGCGCGCGCCCTGGCTCGCCACCGGAAATGCCGCCGTAGCCAGCAAGCCAGTGACGATGGCGCGCCGGTCGGGCATCAGGCCGTTACCAGCCGGACAGAAGGCGCCTTCGACGGCAGCAGCACGGCAAAGAAGGCCGGGATGGCGACGAGATAGGCGATGGCCGCCCATTGCAGCACGGCGCTGAGGCCGAAGCTGGTGGCGACGATCGGCACCGCGGCCGAGCCGATCACCGAGAAGCAGCCATTGATGCCCCAGGCCCAGACGAACAGATGCTCCTTGCCCAGCCGCGCCAGCCAGGTCATGGCGGTGGCCATCGGCATGCCCATCAGGAAGGCCGGCGGCGACACCAGGAGGAAGCAGAGCAGCAGCCGGACCGCATAGGGATAGGCGCCGATCCAGTCGAGCACCGGCGACAGAGTGAAGCCGCACGCCAGCAGCAGCACGCAGATCGCCAGCAGCACCACAGGCAGCAGCGTCCTGGCGCGGTCGAAGATGCGCTCCGCAAACAGGCTGCCAAGGCCGGAAAACACCAGCATCGACGAGATCAGCACCGAGGCCGATACGGTCGGATTGGCAAGCGCCACGGTGAAGCGGCTGATCAGCCCGACCTCGACCATGATGTAGCCGAGGCCGAGGCAAGCGAAATAGAGGATGGTGCCGAGCTTGCCGCGCGAGCGCGAGAACACGATGCGCCAGCCGAAAAGGACCGGCAGCAGCACCAGCGACGCCGCCGTGATGCAGGCAATGCCGAGCGTCGCCCAGATCAGCAGATAGCCCCAGTCATCCTGGAACAGGTCGAGCCTGTCCAGCGTCCGCGGCAGGTCGGCGACCTTCACATAGGCGGCGAAATAAGGCTGGTCGTTGCTAAGCGCATGTGCGTCGAAGACATAGTCGCTGGCGAGCTTCTCCCAGCCGCCGGTCAAAAGCGCGTGCCAGGCCATGCGCTCCAGCGCCGTCGCAGGCAGCACCTGCGGACCGGCATCGCCGCCAGCACCAGCGCAGGTATCGAGCGTCGGATCGGCGGGCTCCGTTGGATCGCAGTCGGGGTTCATCGGGGCGGTCGGATCGGCCGGCGCCGTCGCGTCGGGCTGGGTCAGCGTCGCGTCTTCGCCGCTGCCGAAGATCGAGGCGCGATAATCGTCGAGGATCTTTTGCGCCGCCGAGCCGTCATAGGCCATGCCGGGGTAATAGATCTCCTCCCACGACATCGACCTGGTGTAGTCGCGCAACGTCTTGATTTCCGCCTCGGTGAAACCGCCGCGCTTGAACAGCACCGTCGTCGTCGACAGATAGCTCGACACGGCGAAGATGTCATTGGCAGCACCTTGGCTGTCGAATGTCCTCGCCGCCTCGGCGATGGTCGAATAGAGCTTCAGCACCGATTTCGGCGGCTCTTCCTTGTTCCACAAGGTCACCGACAGCACGCCGCCATCGGCCAGCGCTTGCATGTAGCTCAGCATCGCCTCGCGCGTGTAGGCATACTTCTCCGAGATGGCGAAGCCGCCCGGATTGGACAGGCCGACGCTGTCGGCGAGGCTGAGATCGATGACGTCGTAGCGCTCTGTCGTGTTGGCGAGGAAAAGACGCCCGTCATAGTCGATCACCTTGAGGCGCGGCTCGGCCAGGATGTCGCCGGTGACGTCCCTGAGGATGGGGTCGCGGAACGCCCGCAAGGTCATCGGGTTGCTTTCGGCGACAGTCACCGAGGTCGAGCCGGCATCGAGCGCGGCCTGCGTGGAGATGCCGCCGCCGAACTGCACGACGAAGGTCTTGGGTCTAGCCTTGATGACATAGGGGTAGTGCATCGGCAGATAGCGGAAATAGACCTGCTCGGCTGGCGCCAGGTTGCGCATGATGCCTTCCGGCCCGTCGCCGTCCCGATACATGCCGACATAGGTGTTGGCCGGAACCTCGGGCATGCCGAAGGCGGCATTGTCGCTCAGGCCCGGCGCGAAATGCATGTAGGAGCTGGCATAGACCTGCAAATCGCCGAACGGCGAGACGCCGCGGTAGATGCGCTTGCCGTCCGGGAAGTTGCGGGCATAGGCGACGCCCTTGTACTGCGACACGGCGATATCGGGAATGCCGAGCAGGCCGGGCAGCATGAGATAGCCAGCGATCGACAGCGCTGCCACGACCGCGCCGGCGACAACGCTCTTCCAGGCGCCGAAGGCGGAGAACCATAGCAGCGAACCGGCGGCCCACAACAGCAGCGGCACGACGATGATGGTTTCCGGCGAGAACAGATACATTGACACCAGAACGACGAGGCCTGCGAGCCCCGAGCCGGTGAGGTCGGCGAAATAGACGCGGCCGAACGCCGTGCGGCTTTTCAGGAAGACGATGCCGAGGAAGAACGCACCGGCCAGGAACGGCAGGAGGTAGAGCAGGAAATTGGCCAGCAGCCGCCATTTCTGCTCAGGGTCGGAGACCAGGAAGATGGCGTTGAACGGCACCGTCTGGGCGATGAGATTGGAGCCGACGGCAAGCGGGCCGATCAGCAGCAGGGCTGATGTGGCGGCCCCTTGCCAGTGCTTGTCGAACCAGTCCTTGCCGGCGAAGATGACGACGCTGGACAGCGAGAAGCCGAGCATTGCGAGGCTGACCACCAGCGAGCCGAAATGCGACCAGCTGCCGACGGCGAACACCCGCATGACCGATATCTGCAACGCGATGATGGCGCCGGCGATCAACCCGACCGCAAGGTAGTGCGCGAGCCGCGGCGCCTCCAGCGAGGCTATGCTTGGTCGAGAGGTCGATACGACGGCTGCCATTCAGGCCCCTTGATGCAGCGGTTTCAGCTCGGCAGGCTTGGACCGGCGCGGCAACTCAGCCGTTGTGCGTGCCGACGATCTGGTCGCCTTCCATCTTGGTAAAGGGCACGAAAGGCACCACCTTGCCATTGTAGATATCCGAGCGGACGATGTTGAACGTACCGTCGGCAAGCTGCTGCTTGATCACCTTGAGCACATGCTGGGCGCCCGGCGGGCCGACCGGAATGACCATCACGCCATTGGGCTTTAGCTGTTGCAGCAGCGATGGCGGAATGTGGTCGATGCCGCAGGTGACGATGATCTTGTCGAACGGGCCGACGCTTTCCCAGCCATAATAGCCGTCGGCATTGCGGCTGGTGACCGAGCCGAACACGCTGTAGCCGCGATCGATCAGCGCGTCATAGGTGCGGCGGGTGCGCTGCGCCAGCGGGTTGATGATCTCGATCGTGTGCACCTTGTCGGTGAGATTGGCCAGATAGGCCGACTGGTAGCCGGAACCGGTGCCGATCTCGAGCACGGCTTCGCCGAACTGCACGTCGATGACCGTCGTCATGCGCCCGACCAGATGCGGACCGGAAATCGTCACGCCATAGCCGATATCGAGGAAGGCGTGATCATAGGCACGCCCCAGATTCTGCGGCAGCACGAACGCTTCACGCGGTGTGGAAAGGAAGGCGCGCTTGTTGCGGTCGTCCAGCACGTCCTTGTTGTAGACCATGATCTGGAAGCGATCGAATCGCTCAGCCAGAAACTTCGGATCCTCGCCACGATTGGCCACCATCCACTCGATGAACGCCTTCTTGTCGTTCACCGGCACCTCGGCGTTCCGGTCGTAGGGCACTGGCAGGGCAGCCCTGACGGCGCCTGGAAGAATGGAAAATGCCGCCGCCGCCCCCGACAGCGCCAAGAAATCCCGACGCTTCATGGAAAAAGCCTCCCAAAGTGGCCTTTGCCACCCCAAAACCCAGCACTTGATCCGATTGCACCGCCTCCCAAAACGAGTCAATGGCCGTCAGGAGACGGCCGTCCGGGCGGGAAATTTGTGGCAGGAGGGCAACAGTTTTGCGGGTGCCGGGCGCCTTTTAGGCAATTCCGGCTGGCAGTCGCTGCGCTGCAGGTACCACTGCAGGGCACTGCGAAAAAATTAGCAAGGGCTGTTTTGCTTGACTCGGCTGTCAAAAACAGGCAGCAAAACTGGGTCGGAAGGGCGACAACACCACTTTCCTGGCCGTGGATGAGGCCTCATTTGGCTCAAATCCACATCTCGTCGTTGGTTTTGAGAGGGATTGATTAACCAACTTTGTCCATATTTTGAAGCAATCGGCAACCAACGACAGGCGCGGCAAACGCGTCGGGGACCACCTGGGATCACTCGCAGAATGGTCGTCGCGGCTCACAAGGCCACGTACGGGGAAAACCGATTGGAGCGAGATTGGTTGCATGGCGTTGTCGAGTAAACAAAAAATAATCTGGGAACAGCGTGAAGGCGGCGAGTTCGTCGGTGCACCGCGTTCCTCTTCCTTCAACGCTGGCCGGGTCGTCCGCTGGATCGCACTGCCTTGCGCCAGCACTGCCATCGGCCTTTGGCTGATCGGCACCATGGCTGGCCTCAGCTCCGTTGGCGCCTCGCTCTCGGCGACATCGGGTGGCCTGCCGCAGACGCTGTCGATGTCGGGATCGCTCGCCCTTGCCGATCCGCTGAAACAGCATTTCTTGAAAGCACCCTTCGTGCTGGCCAATGCCCATGGCGGCGCTCAGGCGCTGCATGACCATGCCGTCCAATGCGGCGCCAGCTGCTTCAAACTGGCTGAGGTGAGCCCTCTGGCGGAGAAATCCGCGCGCCTTGTGGCGCAGGCAAAGCCGGTACCCGCCGTTGCAAAATCGAAATCGCAGGAACGCTTCGAACGCATGGAAGCGTCGCTGTCGCCGAACAGGCTCGCCGCTGCCTTTGCCGGCGCCGGAAAACCTGTGGTCGCTGCCGACACCCGCCCGGTGATTTCCACCGTTGCGCCGCAAATTACCGAGGCGTCGCTAGTGCCATCCGTCCAGGTCATGGCCAGCCTGTCGGATGACATGCCGGCTCCGGCGGCGGAACGCTTCGCTCGGCTGAACACCGGGTCCGCCGTCGTACAGACTGCGCCAGCGCCGATGGGCTTTGCCCAGTCGGAGACGCCGGATAATTCGCAGCTGGCGCTTGCCCTCCTGGAGTCGCTGCCAGCCGACGACGAGGCGTTTGCCTCACCGCTGCCGATCGAGGAATCGCCGGCTGATGTCGCGGTTTCGCCTGTCGAAACCCAGCAGGACCAACCCGGCGATGCAGCCTCGCTGCCGGGCGCGCTGACCGACGATGTGCCGTTGCCGACCCGCCGCCCGCAGTTCGACGCGCCGCAGCAGCCCAAAATCGTGCAACAGCAGTCCAAGCCCATTCAGCAGCCGAAGCCGGCGCGCGAGACGGTTCAGCCGGCCCAGCCTTCCCAGCCGGCAAAGCCGGGGCGTCAGGGCCGGCCGGCCGATGGCGGCGACGTGCTGGCCTATGCCAAGCCGGACACGCCTTCGGGCGGCCTCGGCAAGGCATTCAGAAACCTGTTCAATTCGCCGGGGTCCAGGAGCGGAGCCAGCAATGGCGTCGCCGTTTACGACATCAGCGCCGGGACCGTCTACATGCCTGACGGCTCGAGGCTCGAGGCGCATTCGGGCATCGGCGCCATGGCGGATCAGCCGCGCTATGCCGACCAGAAGAACCGCGGACCGACACCGCCCAACACCTACAATCTGTCGCTGCGCGAGTCGCGCTTTCATGGTGTGGAGGCCTTGCGCCTGACACCGGTCGATGGCCGCAACAAATACAATCGCGACGGCCTGCTGGCCCATACCTACCTGCTTCGGGGCCGCTACGCCCAGTCGAGCGGTTGCGTCGCCTTCAAGGACTATGCGCGCTTCCTCGCCGCCTTCAAGAAGGGCAAAATCAAACGCCTCGTGGTGGTGCCGCGCCTGAACGGATCGCCGACCCGCGTTGCGGCGGACAACGCACGCGGCGCCTGATCCTTCAGGGCGGGCACGCAACCACCGTCTCCTCCTGACAGCCTTCTGTCAGGAGCCGCATCTAGCGAAGCGGCTCACCTCATCCCACTCTTTCCATTTTGGCCAGGAAATCCCATATTCGGGACATGGCCAAATCTCCCGATAAGAAAACGCCGCCGACGGCGAATGACGACCGCGCCGCACCGAAGCGGCGCAGTCCGCTGACCGATTTCCTCGACGCCTCGGAGCCGCTGCATGGAGGCGGCTTCGCCGAAATGCCGCAGCCAGAGTTCTCGGGCACGCCGCTGACCGGTTCGATCGCGGATTGGGCCGAGCAGATCGAGCAGGAAGCCGAAAAGGAAGGACGTCTTGTCGGCAAGGGCGACGGCGGCAAATCGCCGAAGCCGTCGAAGAAGATACCCGAGCGCTCAAGCTCGCCGGGGCGCAGCTCGCGCGGCACCTCGATGGGTGGCGCGGCGTCAGCCAGGGAGCGCACGGCAGCCGGCCTCAATCCGGTCGCCGGCCTGGACATTTCGCTGGAAGACGCCGAGACCATGGCCTCTGGCAGCGTCACCGCGACGGTGGCCGCGCTGTCGGCGCTGATCGAATCCGGCAATCCGCTGCACAAGGACGGCGTGCTGTGGACGCCGCACCGCCCTGCCCGCCCAGAAAAGTCCGAAGGCGGCATTGCCATCAAGATGGTGTCGGATTTCGAACCGGCCGGCGACCAGCCGACCGCGATCAAGGATCTGGTCGAAGGCGTCGACAACAACGACCGCACCCAGGTGCTGCTCGGCGTCACCGGTTCCGGAAAAACCTTCACCATGGCCAAGGTGATCGAGGAGACACAGCGCCCCGCCTTGATCCTGGCGCCGAACAAGACGCTGGCGGCGCAGCTCTATTCCGAGTTCAAGAAATTCTTCCCCGACAACGCCGTCGAGTATTTCGTCTCCTACTACGACTATTACCAGCCGGAAGCCTACGTCCCGCGCACCGACACCTTCATCGAGAAGGAATCCTCGATCAACGAGCAGATCGACCGCATGCGCCATTCGGCGACGCGTTCGCTGCTCGAGCGCGACGACGTCATCATCGTCGCCTCTGTGTCGTGCATCTACGGTATCGGCTCGGTCGAGACCTACACGGCGATGACCTTCCAGATGCAGATCGGCGACCGGCTCGACCAGCGCGCTCTGCTCGCCGACCTCGTCGCCCAGCAATACAAGCGCCAGGACATCAACTTCGTGCGCGGCTCGTTTCGCGTGCGCGGCGACACGATCGAGATATTCCCGGCCCACTTGGAAGACCGCGCCTGGCGCATTTCGATGTTCGGCGACGAGATCGAGCAGATCACCGAGTTCGATCCGCTGACCGGCCAGAAGACCGGCGAGCTGAAAAGCGTCAAGATCTACGCCAATTCGCACTATGTGACGCCACGCCCGACGCTGAACCAGGCGATCAAGTCGATCAAGGAGGAGCTCAAGCACCGGCTGGTGGAACTGGAACGGGCCGGCCGCCTGCTTGAGGCGCAGCGGCTGGAGCAGCGCTGCCGCTTCGACCTGGAGATGCTGGAGGCGACCGGCTCCTGCGCCGGCATCGAGAACTATTCGCGCTATCTCACCGGCCGCCAGCCGGGCGATCCGCCGCCGACGCTGTTCGAATACATTCCCGACAATGCGCTGGTCTTCATCGACGAAAGCCATGTCACCGTGCCGCAGATCGGCGGCATGTATCGGGGCGACTTTCGCCGCAAGGCGACGCTGGCCGAATACGGCTTCCGTCTGCCGTCCTGCATGGACAACCGGCCGCTGCGCTTCGAGGAATGGGACGCCATGCGCCCGCTTTCGGTCGCCGTCTCGGCGACGCCGGGCGGCTGGGAAATGGAGCAGGCCGGCGGCGTCTTCGCCGAACAGGTCATCCGCCCGACCGGGCTGATCGATCCGCCCGTCGAAGTGCGCCCGGCCAAGAACCAGGTCGACGATGTCGTCGGCGAGATCCGCGACACCACCAAGGCGGGCTACCGCACGCTGGTCACCGTGCTGACCAAGCGCATGGCCGAGGACCTGACCGAGTATCTGCACGAGCAAGGCATCCGCGTCCGCTACATGCACTCCGACATCGACACGCTGGAGCGCATCGAGATCCTGCGCGATTTGCGCCTCGGCGCCTTCGACGTGCTGGTCGGCATCAACCTTCTGCGCGAAGGCCTCGACATTCCCGAATGCGGCTTCGTCGCCATTCTCGATGCCGACAAGGAAGGCTTTCTACGCTCGGAAACCTCGCTGATCCAGACCATCGGCCGCGCCGCCAGAAACGTCGACGGCAAGGTCATCCTCTATGCCGACCAGGTCACCGGCTCGATGGAGCGGGCGATGGCCGAAACCAACCGCCGCCGCGAAAAGCAGGTGGAGTGGAACGAGGCCAACGGCATCACGCCGGAATCGGTCAAGTCGCGCATCTCCGACATTCTGGATTCGGTCTACGAGAAGGACCATGTCCGCGCCGACATCTCGCAGTTCACCGACAGCGCCGGCGCCATGATGGGCAACAATCTGAAGGCCCATCTCGACGCGATGGAGAAACAGATGCGCGATGCCGCCACCAATCTCGACTTCGAGAAGGCAGCCCGCATCCGCGACGAGATCAAGCGGCTGCGCGAGATGGAACTGTCCATCTCCGAAGACCCGCTGGCCAAATATGCCGACATGGAAAGTCCCGCCTCAGGCCGCGAAAAAGGCAAGCACAACAAGGGCGTGGCCAAACATCGGACAGCAGAGGAGCAGGAGCGTTTCCGCAAGTTCGACGAAGCACGCGCCGCCGAAGAGGCGGCCAGGGCTGCCCGGCCCAACCTCTTCCGCAAGCCTGATCTCGACGAGATGGGCGCCGATGGCACGGTGCCGGTCAAGAAGCCGCTGTTCGCCAAACCCTCGCTCGACGCCATGGGGCCGGGCACCGACATGCCGACGCCGGCCGGCGCGGTATCGCGCTCGCTGTTCAAGAAACAGTCGGCCGAAGAGGCACACGGCTCCGACTTCGGCATTCCGGGCGACCCGGCCAAGCCGCTGTTCAAAAAGAATTCGCTGGATGAAATGACCGTGCGGCGCACGGAAAAGCCGGTCGAAGGAAAGGTGCCGGCCAAGCCGCAGCCAATCTCCCCCTCGTGGGGGAGATGTCCGGCAGGACAGAGGGGGCGCGAAGGAACGCACCGATTCCGCCAAGCCAATCGTCCGTCAGCGCGCCGGCATCGGCTCCTACGAGGACCCGGGCGACGCCCGCCGCGAAAAGCGCCGACCTGGGAAGACTGGGCGGCCTGGGAAGTAGTTCATTCGAAACGCCGGCGGGACAGCGCCCCCCTCTGTCCTGCCGGACATCTCCCCCACGAGGGGGAGATTGGCGGCTTCAGCGCATCACTCCCTCTTGGACCAAGCCCTTGCCACCATCCCCGCCTTTGGTGTAATCGCTTCCGCACACTCAACGTCTTGTCTTGAAAGGAGGGCTCACGTGTTCGATTTTTCTCGTCACCATCGTCAGCGTGGCCCGATTTCTGCCCTGCGAGCTAGCTTGCAGGGCTGACCAGGGACGGTCCGGGTTTTTCCCGCTTCGATTTTTTGGTCTGCCCTTCGTGGTGCCGCAACGCCGAGCCTGATGGCCAGCACGCGCACCGTCAAAGTGCACCCGGAGTTGTTTCCGGCAAGACCAGAGAAATCAAAAAATGGCCCTGATCAGCCTCAAATCCCTCGGCGTCACCATGAGTGCGCCGCTGTTTGCCAATCTCGACCTCACCATCGGCACCGGCGACCGGCTCGGCATCGTCGCCGCCAATGGCCGCGGCAAGTCGACCTTGCTGAAATGCCTGACCGGCGAGATGGAGCCGACCTCCGGCGACATCACCCGCACGCGCGGCCTGCGCGTCGGCCATGTCGAGCAATCCGTTGCCCCGGCTCTTCTCAGCCGCAGCTTCCATCAGGTGGTCGCCGACGCCTTGCCGCCCGAGCAAGCCGACAGCGAGATGTGGCGCGTCGATGTGGTTCTCGATTCGCTCGACGTGCCCGAGCCGATGCGCGAACGGCAAATGCAGGCGCTGAGCGGCGGCTGGCAGAGGCTGGCGCTGATCGCCCACGTCTGGGTCACCGATCCGGACGTGCTGCTGCTCGATGAGCCGACCAACCATCTCGACCTTGCCCGCATCAGCCAGCTTGAGATCTGGCTGAACACGCTGCCGCGCGAGGTGCCCGTCGTCATCGCCAGCCACGACCGCGCTTTCCTCGACGCCGCCACCAACCGGACGCTGTTCCTGCGCCCGGAGCAGTCGCCGGTGTTTTCGCTGCCCTACTCCCGCGCCAGGCAGGCACTCGACGAGGTCGACGCCTCGACGGAGCGCAAGTTCCAGCGCGACATGAAGGTGGCGCAGCAATTGCGCCGGCAGGCGGCCAAGCTCAACAACATCGGCATCAATTCGGGCAGCGACCTGCTGACGGTCAAGACCAAGCAGCTCAACCAGCGCGCGGAAAGACTGGAGGAAGCGGCGAACCCCGCGCACCGCGAAAAGTCGGCGGGCGCGATAAGACTGGCCAATCGCGGCACCCACGCCAAGGTGCTGATCACGCTCGACGATGCGGCCGTCGAAACGCCCGACGGCACGCTGCTGTTTCGGACCGGCAAGCGCCACATCTGCCAGGGCGACCGCATCGTCCTGCTCGGCCGCAATGGCGTCGGCAAGTCGCGCTTCGTCACCTTGATCCGCAATGCCATTGTCGAGCCGGACACGGTGCGGAATGTGAAGGTGACGCCATCGACGGTGCTCGGCTACAGCGACCAGGCGCTGTCGGGCATCAGCGGCGACGACACGCCGCTGGCGATGGTCTCGCGCCGCTACGATGTCGGCGAACAGCGCGCCCGATCGCTGCTTGCGGGCGCCGGCGTGGTCATCGAGATGCAAGAGAAAAAGATCGGCGTGCTGTCGGGCGGCCAGAAGGCGCGGTTGATGATGCTGGCGCTGAGGCTCGCCAATCCCAACTTCTATCTGTTGGACGAGCCGACCAACCATCTCGACATCGATGGCCAGGAAGCCCTGGAAGCGGAACTGCTGGCGCATCAGGCAAGCTGCGTGCTCGCCTCGCACGACTTCATCCGCGCCATCGGCAACCGCTTCTGGCTGATCGAGAAGCGGCGGCTGATAGAAGTCGAGGACCCGGAGGATTTCTTCCGCTCGGTCGCCGAGGCGGGTAGTTGAGGGCTTGGCGATAGAACCTACGAAATTCCAGCCTGTCGATGACGGGCCCGAATTTCGTATCATTGCGTGAGACGTTTTCTTGCGTTTCGCAACGTATCATATGAAGATACGTCGGCAGCAACAGATGATGGGTTCAATGCTGAACATCAATCCCCCGATCCATCCCGGAGAAATCCTCCGCGAGGAATATCTCGTGCCGCTTGGCCTGAAGTCTTACACGCTGGCCAAGAAGCTGCATGTGCCGCGCACGCGCATCGAGCGCCTGGCCAGCGAGATGACCCCAGTAACGCCCGATACCGCGCTACGCCTTGCGAAATTTTTCGGAACCACGCCGCAGTTCTGGATGAACATGCAGGCGAGCTACGACCTTGCCGTGGAGGGAGAGGCCAAGAAAGCCGACCTTGAAACGATCGAGCGATTGGAAACCGCTGCTTGATACAAGCTGCTCCACCGCAGTCCGCATCGAGCCGCCTGTAGTGGCTGCGACAAAATTTTCAGCGGTCTGTCGGATCGCCTGAATCTGCCGCGTCCTTGGGATGCCGACACAATGATGCCGGCTTCAACCGAGGACAAAGCATCATGTTCACCCTGTCATCCATAGGCCGCATAACCACCCGCTACATGCAAGCTCGCGCCCGCCATCGCAGCGAGCGCGCCCTGCTTTCGCTGCCGATCGAATTGCGCAAGGACATCGGCTGGCCGGAAATCGTGACCGACGCGCAAAATGGCCCACGTATCCGCAGGGCTCCCTGACCCATGCAGCCGGGGTACCAGGCCATCAATGCCGGCCGCCATCTGGCGACCGCCAATCAGTCATGCGTCTCGCCCGAAAGTGGTGTCGCCAGCATCGACACGCGCTTTTCGAAAGCCTCGAACCAGCGCGTCAGCCGCGCCCGTGAGCGAAAAGGCGGAAGGTGACGGAACGCCATCCAGGACAGCGTGGTGGCCAAGGCTATATGGCCGACATGGAGTGGCGCCTCGTCGTCCAGCGTGCTTTCGATCCAGTCGTAGCTCGCCTCGATCTTTTCCCGGTATCCGTCGGCGAGAGCAGCATAACGCAGCTGTTCGGGTCTCCTTTCTGTCTCCCAGCGCAACGCTATGCCTGTCTGCGCCAGGCCCTGGGCGACCGACTGCAGCCGCAACGCCTGCCAGCGCGCCTCGCCGTCTTGCGGCAGCAGCTTGCGGCCATCATGCAGCGTGTCGAGATAGGCGCAGATGACATCGGAATCGAAGATCGGCGACGCGTCGGGCCGCACCAGCACCGGCACTTTGCCGAGCGGGTTTTCGGCGTAGACGCGAGCATTGCGCAAGGTCGGACTGGTCTCGTGATGAATGACTTCCAGCCGATCGGCAATGCCGGCTTCATGAGCGAAGACGAGCGCCTTGCGCGCGAAGGGTGAGTGGGTCTGATAATAGAGGATCATTGTCGTCTCGGAGGTGAGGAAGCGTCGCGTGATCCATCCGTTCTAGCCCGCGAGCGGCGAGAATTGCGCTCTGATTGGGGGCGGCCGACGCAAGTTCGTTTCACGCCTCTCGCTCCAGCCGGCTGCCCGACCTATCCGGGGCCGACCACTAAAAATTTTCGCGACCATGTAGGATCGCCGTCACCTCATGCGTCCTGTGGTTGGCAAGGCCAAACCCAAAGAGGAGCAAGACATGACTGATCAGACCCCCGTTCAGCCCGCGGCCAAAGTGCTCGGCGGATTGACCCCCTATCTGCAGCTGGATGGCGCCTTCAAGGCTGCCGAATTCTACAAGAAGGCCTTTGGCGCCGAGCAGGTCTTTTTCTACCCGCCGGATGAGCAAGGCCGCACCATGCACATCCATCTCCACATCAACGGCTCGACGCTGATGCTCTCCGATTTCTATCCCGAAAACGGGATGCCGGCTGTCAAGCCGCAGGGCTACACCATGCAGCTTCACCTCGGCAGCGACGACATCGATGCCTGGTGGAAGCGCGCCGTCGATGCCGGCTGCGAAGTCGCCGTGCCGCTCCAGGTCATGTTCTGGGGTGACCAGTGGGGCAATATGCGCGACCCGTTCGGCGTCGAGTGGGCGATGAACGCACCGGCGAAGAAAGCCTGATCTATCGCCATGGCGAAGCCCTCACCGGCTAGCGCCGGTGAGGCGCTTTGAACTTCCAGGAGGAGACCCGCAATGTCCTATGTCGATGGTTTTGTACTCGCCGTGCCCAAGGCGAAGCTCGATGACTACAAGAGGCTGGCCCACCTCACAGGCCCAATTTGGATGGAACACGGCGCGCTCGCCTATGTCGAATGTATCGGCGACGACGTCCCCTATGGCGAGTTGACCTCGTTTCCGCGTGCCGTTCAGGCAAAAGACGACGAGATCGTCGTCTTCTCCTGGGCCGTCTATGAATCGCGAGAGCGCCGCGATGCCGTCATGGCCAAGGTGATGGCCGACCCGCGCCTGACACCCGATTGGGGCCCCATGCCGTTCGACGGCAAGCGCATGATCTTCGGTGGCTTCCAGCCGTTCATGGAGCTTTGAGTAGCTGAGCCCCCATCGCTTCGTCATCCTATGGCGGAGCAAGGAGCGAAGCGACGCGGCGCAGACCATAGGATCCATGCCGTGACCCAAAGGCGTTGCAACGGTGACGAATTCTGCCCCGTTGCATCCTTCGATCGAGGTCACGGAATGGATCCTCGGGTCTCCGCGACGCCGCTTCGCGGCTGCTCCGCCCGTGGATGACGAAGCTTGGGGGCTTCGGCCAATCTGTAACCAGCGTGGCTAATCTAGCCTATCCAGCAGCGGCTTCAGCCGGTCACCATAGCGCTTCCAAAGATCGACCGAGCCCTGATACATCGGCTGGCGCACCTGCGCGGCGGATGCGGTGCGCACCGGCCGGTCGGTCTCGTGGAAGGACAGCGCCGCATCGTCCCAAGGCAGGCCGAGATAGGCGATCAGCGCCCGCGTCTGGCCTTCCTGGTCGGCGACGAAATCCTCATAGCGCACATCGTGCACGACGCCTGGCAGCACCGTGTGCCAATGCGCCATGATGTCGGTGTAGAGATTGTGGAAGTCGGCGAGTTCGCCGAGATCGTAGCCATAGCGGTGACTGTCGCCGCGGAAATGCACCTTGTAGATCGACAGGCAGGTGGCCGCCGCATCGCGCGCGCAGTGGATGATCCTGGCCTTCGGCATCATCATGTGGATGAAGCCGACAAGCAGGAAGTTGCCCGGCATTTTGTCGGTGACGTGGCGCATGTTCGGATAGCGGGCATGCAGCATGTCAAGATAGGCTTGGCCTGCCTCGGCAAAATCCGAATCGCCGGTATCCGATACGCCCCAGGGGAAGCCACCCGGCATGGTCGCCGGGAACTGCCTGCCGACCGCCTTCTTCAAGATGCTGAGCTCGCCGGCGCCATAGACCTGCGGATGGCTGGCAATGATCTGCTCGACCAGCGTCGTGCCCGAGCGCGGCATGCCGACGACGAAGATCGGCGTGTCGTCGCCGATTGAGCTGGGCTTGTGTTTCTCGAAGAAGCCGGCATCGAAGGTTGCCTTCATCGCCTCGAACTCGGCCCGCGTCCTGGCCTGGTCGTAATCGATACCCTTGCGGCGGATCGCATTGCCCTCGGCGAAATAGTCGAAGGCCCGGCCATAATCCTTCAGATCGTCATTGGCCTTGCCGAGACCGAAGGACAGCTGCATGCGCGACAGGCTGTCCTGCGGCGCCTTGGCATGCTGAGCCTCCATGCTGGTCAGTTCGCTGTCACGTTCCTTCTGGCGCTTGACCTGCGTCAGCATCAGCCAGGCTGTGGCCATGGCGGGGTTGATCGCCAACGCCTGCCGAAACAGATCCGCCGCCTCGTCGAGCTTGCCCTTTTCCATCAACCCGACGCCGAGCCCGTGCAGCAGGTCGGCATCCTTGGGGCGTATCGCCAGCGCTTCGCCGAAGGCAGCCAGCGCCTCGTCCAGCCGCCCGGCTTCCTGCAGGGTTTCGGCAAGCCCGATGCGGGCGCGCACATGGAAGGGGTTGCGAGCAACCGTGCCGCGATAAATCTCTTCGGCCTCTTCGAACTGGCCGACCTGCTTCAGCGACGAGCCGAGATTGTCGCGCGCCGCGAGCTGGTCCGGCCGCAGATCCACCGCGCCGCGGAAGAAATCGATGGCCGCTGCAAGGCGGCCGAGGTCGCGCATCACCGTACCGAAATTGTTGAGGAAATCGGGATTGGTCGGCTGCATGCTCACCGACCGTTCGATGAGATCCAGCCCTTCTTCGCTACGCCCGGTCTGGTGCAGCAGCAGTCCCAGGAAATGTGCAGCGGCCGCGTGCTTGGGCTGACGCGCCAGCACCTGCCGGTAGATCGTCTCAGCCTCTTGCCGGCGCCCGGCCTGATGCAGTTGCAGCGCCTGTTGCACATACTGGTCGAGGCCCAGCGGCGGCTGTCCTCCCGCGCCAGACCTGGCTTCCGCACCCGCCGCTCGTCTCTGATCTCTGTTAATGGGAAACCTGCCGTGTTTGTCCGCCTGCCGCGATCTAGGCCATTGGCGCGCCAGGTTCAAGTCTTCGCGTGGTTCCGCGCCCTTTCCGTCGCCGCGAAAGCGTTCAAATCAGGCGGTTGGTCTCGGCGACCTGTCTGGCCCGCCTTACGGTGCCATCGGTATCAGCGATCGTTCGCCTTGCCGCCTCATCGCTTCTGATGGTCAGCCGTGCCGATTTGACGATCATCGGCTTGCCGGTCGGGCTGGCGGCAATGGCGTGCATGATGGTTGGCTTGATGATCGGGTTGATCGCTACGGTCATGCCTCTCGGGGTTCTGACGGAAACCATGGCTTTTTCCTTCCAGGAATAAATAAAATGCAAGTGCCGGGAAAATCGGCCCAGCGTAGGTTTAAGCAATTTTTTGAAAGCCACTGAGCCATATCAGGATTTTTCAAATAATTACAGCGATCTATTTTTTTGCCGTCGTCCCAGTTTTTCATGAATCTTCTTGAACAATTAGTCCTATCAGCCTATATAGACGACATCGCTTTGGGCCAGAATTGGCATCTCGCGGCGTCAGAGGTTCTCGACCCGCCAATCTCATTCCAAATCTTCGATACCGGGCGCGCGGCATATTCGCTCCGCGGCCATGTCTCATTCTTCGAAAGACCCAGATGAACACCGGAACCGTGAAGTTCTACAATGGCCAGAAAGGCTTCGGCTTCATTCAGCCAACCGATGGCGGCAAGGACGTTTTCGTCCATGTCAGCGCGCTGGAGCGTGCCGGCTTCCCCGGCCTCGCCGAAGGCCAGAAGCTGCAGTTCGAGTTGGAGCGTGACACCAAGGGCCGCGAGTCGGCCGCCAATTTGCAATTGATCTGATCCGGCCGAATTCGATGACCGCTGACCACGGATGTACTGGCAGCTCTCGAAAGCGGCTTATTTCCAGCGACTGCCGGAAATAGGAAAGCGGGGCTCGTCCCCGCTTTTTTGCTTTCAGGACCGCTGCTTTGCACAGGTAAGACAATGCCGGACCGCACCACCCACTCCATCGCGCATTTCGCGGCACCTTTCGTGCTCGGCGGGCTGGAAGGGCAGCTGCCGGCCGGCGACTACGATATCGATCACGACGAAGAGTTGATCGAGGGCATGTCGCGGCTTGCCTGGCGCCGCGTCGCCACCTTCATCCATCTGCCGGCAAGGGCAGTGAAAAACCCGCCCACCAGCCAGCTTGTCGCCATCGATTACCTCGAACTCGAAACTGCGCTGAAGCGCGACAGGGAGAATGCAGCATGATCCGTTTCCAGCAGAATGCGCGCACGCGCACCGACACGCCGGCGCACCAGTTTGCGATCGGTCAGACCGTGCGCATGAAGAGCCGCACCGGCCTCGTCCAGAAGACCGCCGAACTGTTCCAGATCAAGAGCAGGCTGCCGGTCAAGGACGGCTCGCCGCAATACCGCATCCGCAGCGAGCAGGAGACCCATGAGCGGGTCACCACCGAAGACAATCTCGAACCGGCCGATCCGGTTGTTGCCGACAGCCCGGTTGTTGCCAACGACCCTGTTGCTGCCAGCAACCCGGCCGTCTGAGACCCCACGCCAAACCAACACGCAGCAGGAGCACGACATGTCCAAGGGTCAACAGCGAAGCAACCGCGAGACACGCAAGCCGAAGAAGGACAAGGTCGTGGCCAAGCCCGCCTCGCCGTTCGGCTCGTCGGTCAAACAGGCGGAAAGCAGCCTGAAGCCGAAGTCGAAAGGCTGACAAACTGGAGGGGCGCGCCTCTTGCGCCCTCTCCGTCGTCCCTGTGTGAGGCGGCGAATCGACTGAACAGGCCCGCGCAATGGTCTGCCACGGAGGCGCGCTTGAACTTCGTCATCGAGTTCTACCGGTCGCGCGACACCGACGAAGCCACGCTCGACAAGGTGTCGCTGGAAGCGCCGAACCTGCGCGCCGCGCTGCAGGGCGCCACCGCGCTGTTCCACACGCTGGCCATGCCGCAAATCCCCGATCGCCTCCGCATTTGCGACGACGATGGCAGCGAGCTTTATGCCGGCCCTGCTGACGGTGCCTACCCGGTCTAGGGCAGCGGGGCTTGCCGCACGGCCCCATTAAAGTTCGTGTAAGATCGACGCCCTAAGATCCGCCTGAACCGGGCCGCTGCCGCGATTGGTGGCCCGAGACGTTGCGGGCGACGATCGCCGCTCGAAGGCAGGAGGCGCATGGACAGGTCGCGCATCATCGTGACGGCGGTGGTGTTGGCCATGCTGGGCGCCATCGTGCCCATCGCGGCGATGTTTCACCTTGCATGGATCCAGGCCGTCCAAAAGGAACACGAACGGCTGCAGCTGTTCGCCAGCCGCGCCATTGCCAGGGCCGACATCTCGCTCAACGATGCCACCGCCGCCTTGCGCCAGATCGACCAGTTCACCGGCATCCGCTGTTCGGCGGACCACATAGCCCGGATGCGGCAACTCACCATCAACACACGCCCTATCGAAGAGATGGGCTATTTCGAAAACGGCCTGCTCAAATGCTCTTCCTGGGGACTGACCGAAGGGCGCGTTGCGCAATCCACCCCGGACTTCACCACCAGGAACGGCATTGCCGTCACCGCCCGCATGCAGCCGGTGATGAGCGAGGGCCATTCGCTGATGGCGCTGCAATACAGGGACCACAACGTCCTTGTCGATCCGGTACGCTTTGTCGACGTCATAGTCGATCCCGGTGTCCAGCTCGCTTTGTCGACGCAAACGGGCATTCTGCTTGGCGCGCTGAACGGGCCGGATCCCGCCCGCATCGAGAAGATCATCGCCGGCCCCGGCGAAGGCATCGATGACGATCTCCTGTTTGCCACCGCGCGCGGCACGGGCTGGATCGCTGTCGCCACCGAGCCGACAAGCCAGATCCTGGACAGCGTTCGCCAGCAGCGGCTGCTCCTGCTCCCGCTCGGCGCCTTCATGGCCGCCTTCATCATCGGCATGGTTGTCTGGCTGTCGCGAAGGCGGCTTTCACCGCTTGGAGAATTGCAGATCGCCGTGCGCAAGCGCGAATTCATCGTTCACTACCAGCCGATCGTCGAACTCAGGACCGGCAATTGCATCGGGGCGGAAGCGCTGGTGCGCTGGAAGCGGCCGAACGGTTCCCTGGTCCGGCCCGATCTTTTCATTCCGCTGGCGGAAGAGAGCGGCCTGATCACGGCGATCACCGATCAGGTCATTGCAATGGTTGTGTTCGACCTCAACAGGCTTCTGGTCGCCGATCGCTCGCTTCACATTGCCATCAATCTCAGCGCAGCCGATGTCAGCACGGCGCGGGTCCTGCCCATTATCGAAAAGGCCTTGCAGCACACCGGGATCCAGCCCCAGCAGATCTGGCTCGAGGCGACGGAGCGCGGGTTTGTCGATATCAACTCGGCGCGTTCGACGCTCGCTCGTGCCCGCGAACTTGGCCACGCAGTGGCAATCGACGACTTCGGCACCGGCTACTCCAGCCTGTCCTATCTCGAAGGGCTGCCACTCGATGCGCTCAAGATCGACAAATCGTTCATCGACACGA
Source organism: Mesorhizobium loti (assembly GCA_014189435.1). Lineage (NCBI taxonomy): Bacteria > Pseudomonadati > Pseudomonadota > Alphaproteobacteria > Hyphomicrobiales > Phyllobacteriaceae > Mesorhizobium > Mesorhizobium loti. The sequence continues at coordinate 661,363 of CP050293.1, read as the reverse complement.
TCAGCACGAATTCCGCCACCAGTTCCGTCACCCCGCACATCATCGACATGGCCAAGACGCTGAAGCTGAAGATCGTCGCCGAAGGCGTGGAGACGCAGGCACAGGCCGACTACCTCGCGGAGCGCGACGTCGACTACGGCCAGGGCTGGCTGTTCGCCAAAGCCATGCCTGCATCCGAGTTCATCACTTACTGTCGCCGGGTGAAACTGCCGGCTTAAAGGCAGACAGAACACTGTCTGGCGAAGTCTGCAGGTGGCACTTGCCTTCTACCTTCGTGTGGAGAAGGCAAGCAACCCAGCCTTCTCAGCACGGTCCGTCGCCAACGACGCGATAGTCCGAGGCACGGGCTTCGCAGGAATTGGGGAAGGTACGCATCTCGCCGTGCCGGCGAGCGCACACCGGCGCATATTCGCGGGTGCAGAACGTCTGCTCTTCGCCACCGCCGCCACCGCCGCCACCACCGTCGCGGCACGGACCGTCGCGCACGATGCGATAGCCGGCCCGGTCGGCAAGACAGGCATTGGCGAAGGTCTGGCGGTCACCGCCGCGTCGGGCACAGACCGGCTCGTACTGCTTGCTGCAATATTGCGGTTCGGGCCGTGGCGGGCGTGGACGCGGCCCTGGTCCCTCATCGACCACGACGGTGCAGGCGGCAAGAATTGCCGACAGCAACAGGATGGCAAAACCCTGTCGCGAAAAGATTGCCGCCAGAAATTTCATGATGATCTCCCACGATCGCGTCCTCGGTGCCGATCCTCGCCATTCCCTTGCCAAATGCAACCCCCGTTTGCAGCCCTTACAGCCGGAAACGGCGCTTGGGCGGTGGTCGGGCATCAGCCTCCCCGGCGACCTCGACCTCTGGCCTATTCGTGGCCCGGCTCTGGCCGATGACCCGGCCGGCAAGCAAGCCTATGCCGGGCTGATCGATGTTCAGCTTAGTCGATCCATGCGTCGGGATGCGCCAATGCGGCGGCCCGCGGCGCTATCTTGCAACCATCACGTTTCCGTGCGATAAATTCCGTGTTCGGGCATTTGCGACCCGGAGAGCGGAACGTTTTGGACGACCTTTCCCCGATACTGTGAATCTCTGACGGCCCCGTTTTCGGCGGGGGGTGTGACCATGCGCCAATGCATGACTGCCGAAGCAACCACCGGGAACTGCCCTTTGCGCCAGGCGGCGGGCAGGACCACCAAAGACTGAACGGGTGAAGGAGTTTCCCCAATGGCCCAGACCGGCACCGTTAAATTCTTCAACGCGACCAAAGGCTTCGGTTTCATCACGCCCGATGGTGGCGCCAAGGACGTGTTCGTCCATATTTCCGCGATCGAGGCTTCGGGCCTGCGCACGCTCGTCGACGGCCAGAAGGTCACTTTCGACGTCGAGCCGGACCGCATGGGCAAAGGCCCCAAGGCCGTCAACCTCCGCGCTGCCTGAGCCATCGGCACGCCGCACGTCTCTCGGACGCGCGACGGAGGCTCCAATGCCTGAACCTGGCTTGGAGAGGGATTTGAATTTTGAAAGGCGCGGCGATCTTCGTCGCGCCTTTTTCGTACCGAAAAAACAGACCGATGCATGTCGCGCAAAAGTGGTCCCCGTTTTGGGCGAACGATATGCATGAAAACAAGGACTTAAAGCGCAACGCAACGCGCTTCAGGTGCCCGCAAAACTTTCTCTTGCCGATGACGCTAAAATAAAGGACAAATTTCCACTCGGGCATTTGCCGGCCCGAGACTGGAGTTTATGGGACAAAGGAGCTTCCCATGCCGCAGACCGGCACCGTCAAATTCTTCAACCATGCCAAGGGCTTCGGCTTCATCACGCCCGATGATGGCGCGAAGGATGTTTTCGTCCATATTTCAGCCGTGCAGGCGTCAGGTCTTCCCGGTCTCGAGGATGGCCAGAAAGTGTCATTCGACACCGAGCCGGACAAGCGCGGCAAGGGTCCGAAGGCCGTCAACCTGGCGGTCGGCTGAGCCAGCTTCAGACCGGTGACGGCGGGCAGTTTCGCCCGTAGAGAGCGCGTGACCTTTGACGCCTGTTTTGAAAAAACGCGTCAAAAACCGTTCAGCCCCCGTTCAGCCACGGTCGCATATTAGTCTTTGGTAAAGCCGGACCGCATCCCCCGAAACTGCACGGGCCGGCACGAAGGAGACCGACATGAACAGAATTTTCAAAACCGCCGTCCTGGCCGCCGCCGTAGCCGCCACCACGCTCGCGACCTTGCCCGCCGCCAATGCGCGCGACTGGCGCCGTCACGGCCATCACGGCAATGGCGATGCGATCGCCGCCGGCGTCCTTGGCCTCGCGGCCGGCGCGCTGATCGGTGGCGCGTTGGCCAATGACAGGCCCCCGCCCGACGCTGACCGCTACTACGATGACGGTTACTACGATCGTGACGTGGTGGTGCGCCCGGCCCCGGTCCGCCGCTACTATGCGGAGCCGAGGGTGGTCTACGCCGATCGCTATGCCGAGCCGTGGACGCGTGACTGGTACGAATACTGCTCGGACCGCTACCGCAGCTTCAATTCCCGCACCGGCACGTTCACCGGCAATGACGGCGAACAGCATTTCTGCACTGCCAACTAAGACCAAGGGCTTCCCTGCCCCCAAACAGAAAGCGCTGACCGCAAGGCCAGCGCTTTTTTTGGGGACATCGCAGGATTTGGGACCGGCGAATATCGGCACGCCTAAACGAGAAAAGGATTGGTCCGCCGTTCCTCGCCGAAGCGGCCGCCGGGACCGTGGCCGCAGATGAAGCCGATGTCGTCGCCGAGCGGCAGGAGCTTGTCCTTGATCGAGGCGATCAGCGCCGCATGGTCGCCGCCCGGCAGGTCGGTGCGGCCGACCGAACCGCGGAACAGCACGTCGCCGACATGGGCGAACTTGGCCGCGCGGTTGTAGTAGACGACGTGGCCAGGCGCATGGCCGGGGCAATGCAACACCTCGAACACATGGCCGCCGAACGACACGGTCTCGCCTTCGATCAGGAACCGGTCGGGCACGCAGTTGCGTGCACCAGCGATGCCGTAGCGTCTGCCCTGGTTTTCCAGATTGTCGAGCAGCGACTTGTCGGCCTCATGCGGGCCGACGATCTCGACGCCGAGCGCCTCCTTCAGCTCCATGGCCCCGCCGGCATGGTCGATATGGCCATGCGTTATCCAGATCGCTCCGGCCGATATCGCATTGTCCTTCAGCGCCGCCAGCACCTTGTCGATGTCGCCGCCCGGATCGACGACGACACCGTGCTTGTCGTCCATGTCGAAAAGGATGGTGCAATTCTGCTGAAACGGTGTGACCGGCACGATGCCGGCATTGAGCTGACCCATGATCGTCCTTTCGCTATGCCAGCGGTGATGTAGAGGCGCGGGCGAAGGGCGTCCACCCCTCGAAAGACGAACAGTCAGTAGCCCAAAACGGAAATGGGCGGCCGAAGCCGCCCATTTGAAAAGACCGAATGGCCGCTTACTTCTTCATGGCGCCCATGACCGCGCCGAGAATGCCGGTCAGGATCGCGCCGCCCCCGGCGCCGCCGACGATGTTGTTGAGGTTCAGCGCGCTGCCGAGACCGCTCGTTGCCGCTGCCGCAGCCGCCGGATCGACCGCGCCGCCGCCCAGCAGGCTGCCGAGGATCGCCGCGCCGCCGACGCCACCAATGGCTCCACCCAGGATTTTGGGAAGCTGACCCATCGCCGCCGTCTTGAGCGCCGCACCGATCGCCTGACCACCGATGACGCCAGTAATCACCTGTATGATGATCGGAAGAAGCGTGTTCATGTCCATAAGATTAGTCCCTCCATAGCTGCCAGCCTCCCGGGCCGACAGCATCATGAGACGCCGAATTGGACGAAAGTCAAATGCAGAAACGCTGAAATAAAAGGGGCGGCCCGAAAACCGCCCCTGCTTGCTCGAAAAGCTGTGACTTTCGTTATTCTGCGGCGATCGCGTGCTTCGGTTGAACGGCGGCAGAATAGTCATTCATAAGGTTTTTGGCGATTTCACCGACCTCGAATCGGTAAGGTCCGATCTCCGAAACCGGCGTTACTTCCGCTGCCGTCCCGGTCAGGAAGCATTGCTCGAAGCCCTCGAGTTCTTCCGGCAGGATGGCGCGCTCGATCACCTCCAGACCGCGATCCCTGGCCAAGCCAATGACCGTGCGGCGGGTGATGCCGTCGAGGAAGCAGTCGGGCTTGGGCGTGTGGATCTTGCCGTCCTTGACGAAGAAGATGTTGGCGCCGGTCGCTTCCGCGACCTGGCCGCGCCAGTCGAGCATCATGGCGTCGGCATAGCCCTTGGCCTCGGCGGCATGCTTCGACATGGTGCAGATCATGTAGAGGCCGGCGGCCTTCGACTTGGAAGGCGCGGTGCGCGGGTCGGGCCGGCGCCATTCCGCCACATCGAGACGGATGCCTTTCAGCTTCTGCGCAGGATCGAAATAGCTCGGCCATTGCCAGATGGCGATGGCGCAGTTGATACGGTTGTTCTGCGCCGAAACGCCCATCTGTTCACTGCCGCGCCAGGCGATCGGCCGGACATAGGCGTCCTGGAAACCCTGCTTCTTGAGAAGCGTGGTGGAGGCGTCGTTGAGCTCGGCCACCGAATAAGGAATCTTGAAGCCGAGCAGGCGCGCCGATTCATGCAGACGCTCGGTGTGTTCGTTGAGCTTGAAGATCTCGCCGCCATAGGCGCGCTCGCCCTCGAAGACGGCGCTGGCGTAATGCAGGCCATGGGTCAGCACATGGATCTTGGCGTCGCCCCACTGGACGAATTCGCCGTTCATCCAGATGAAGCCATCCAGTTGATCGAAGGGAACGGATGCCATGGTAACCTCCCGCGGGCGGCAGCCCGCATAGTGTTGTATCGTTGGTGTTTCGTGTCAGCCGCCCAAAGCGGCTTTTATGGTGGAGCGTAGGCGGATAATTGCGCTCTGGCAAACTCAGGAAGTTCCGGAAAAACCGCCTTCCCTTGCCTTTTCGTTCGCAATCCGCCCAAAAGCTTGTCAAAAATTACCATTGCAGGGAAATTACGTCAATAGTACTGACATAATCTCTCTTTCATACGGGGAAATGATGACGGATCGAAGCCCAGCTGCCGGAAAACCGATCAGGACCGCGATGTCAGACGAGGACGGCATCGACTTCGCCATCATCGAGCTGCTCTTCTTCGCCTATCGTGACTTCACCTCCGATCCGGATCAGATCCTGGCCGATTACGGCTTCGGCCGGGCCCACCACCGGGTGCTGCATTTCGTCAACCGCAGGCCCGGCCTGACGGTCGCCGAACTGCTCGACGTGCTGAAGATCACCAAGCAGAGCCTGGCCCGCGTGCTCAAGCAATTGATCGACACCGACCATGTCGTGCAGTTGCAAGGTCCGCGCGACCGCCGCCAGCGCGAGCTTTATCCGACGGCCAAGGGCCGTGCGCTGGCGCTGGCGCTGGCGCGGCCACAGTCGCGCCGCATCCATGCTGCATTGGGAGATTCCGGAATAACCGAACGGACCTTGGTGGAACGGTTCCTCGAAGCGATGGTCAATCCGGAACTGAGGGCGCAGATCGACGTTGGGTCCGTAAAAATGTCAGGGAAAAGCCATGGAGAGCACTGAACGGGTCGATCACGCGGCCGCACCGGACGACGACGCGCCACATCTGCTTGTGGTCGACGACGACACCCGCATCCGCAATCTTCTCAAGCAGTATCTGACCGAAAACGGCTTTCGCGTGACCGTCGCCGGCAATGCCGGCGAAGCCAGACGCAAGCTTGCCGGCCTCGACTTCGACCTTCTGGTGCTGGACGTCATGATGCCCGGCGAGACGGGCGTCGACCTGACCAAGTCGCTGCGGGCCGAAAAGAACGTACCGATCCTGATGCTGACCGCACTGTCGGAGACCGACAGCCGCATCTCAGGGCTTGAGGCCGGCGCCGACGACTATCTGCCAAAACCTTTCGATCCGCGCGAGCTGATCCTGCGCATCAACAACATCCTGCGCCGTGGCGGCCCGGCGACGACGCCCAAGGTCGAGCAGCTGGTCTTCGGCCCCTACACCTTCCAGATAGCCAGGCGCGAGTTGAAGCGCGGCGGCGAGGCGCTGAAGCTGACCGACCGCGAGCAGGAGATCCTGGCGATCTTCGCCGCAAGGGCCGGCGAGACGATACCCCGCCACGAGCTTGTCGGCGACGATTCGGAAGTCGGCGAGCGCACCATCGACGTCCAGATCAACCGGCTGCGCCGCAAGATCGAGCGCGATCCGTCCAATCCGGTCTGGCTGCAGACCGTACGCGGTATTGGGTATCGGCTCAGCGTGGAATAGAATGCCGCCTGCGGCCGGCTGAACGGCTGCGGGCAAGCGAAAAGAGCGAATGGCAACCACGGAACTGGAACAGCCAGGCAATGGCGGCTTGAGCGCACGCGCCGCGCGGACGCTGAAGGCGGTGCCGCGCGCCTGGAACCGCTTCTGGCGCCTCGTCTCGCTCTATATGCCAAAGCGGCTCTATGCCCGCTCGCTGATCATCGTCATCGCGCCGATGATCCTGCTGCAATCGGTCGTCGCCTTTGTCTTCATGGAACGCCATTGGGCAACCGTGACGCAGCGCCTGTCGCAGGCCACCGTGCGCGACATCGCCGCCATCATCGACCTGATCGAAACCTATCCGCGCGATGCCGACTACACCAACATCATCCGCATCGCCCAGGACCGCATGCAGCTGAAGGTCGACCTGTTGCCGCCCGACCCACTGCCCGCGCCCGGCCCAAAGCCGTTCTTCTCGATTTTGGATGATGTTCTGTCGTCCGAGATCACCCGCCAGATCAACCGGCCGTTCTGGATCGACACGGTCGGCAATTCCAACATCGTCGAGGTGCGCGTCCAGCTTGAAAACAAGGTGCTGCGCGTCTTCGTGCGCCGCAGCCAGGCCTATGCCTCGAACACCCACATCTTCCTGATCTGGATGGTCGGCACCTCGCTGGTGCTGCTGATGATCGCCATTCCCTTCCTGCGCAACCAGATCCGGCCGATCCTGACGCTTGCCGAAGCCGCCGAAAGCTTCGGCAAGGGCCGGCCGATGCCGCGCGATTTCCGGCCGCGCGGCGCCGAGGAGGTCCGTCGTGCCGGCTTTGCCTTCATGCAGATGCGCGAGCGCATCGAGCGCCAGATCGAGCAACGCACCGCCATGCTGACCGGTGTCAGCCATGACCTGCGAACCATCCTCACCCGCTTCAAGCTGCAGCTTGCGCTTTCCGGCGGCAAGGCCGAGACCAAGGCGGCGCTCGACCAGGACATCGACGACATGCAGTCGATGCTCGAAGGCTATCTCGCCTTTGCCCGTGGCGAGGCTTCGGAAGACGCCGGGCGGTTCGATCTCGAGGCCTATTTCGAGAAGCTCGACGAGGAAGCCAGGCTGCGCAAGCGCAAGCTGTCGACGACGCTTGCCGGCGACCCCGATGTGCATGTGCGGCCGAACGCCTTTGCCCGGCTGATGTCCAACGTCATCGGCAACGCCTTCCGCTATGCGAAGACGGTGGAGGTCAACGCCAACCATGGCCGCGGCTCGCTGCTGGTCACCATCGACGACGACGGTCCGGGCATTCCCGCCGACCGGCGCGAAGACGTGTTCAAGCCCTTCGTGCGGCTCGACGAGGCGCGCAACCTCGACGCCAGCGGCACCGGGCTCGGCCTGTCGATTGCCCGCGACATTGCCCGCAGCCATGGCGGCGACATCACCCTTGAAGACAGCCCGCTCGGCGGACTTCGCGCTATCATCAAGGTTCCGGCATAGTCGGCGCAGGGCGGGGCTTCATCCGCCCGTCATGAAACCATGGTCAAGAGCGCGCATGAAGCGCGCGACCTCACTTGATTCGGCCTTGCCGCCTCACTTCGACCCCGTGCCCGCCCGGGTGCGCTGGAGCGAAGCGAGGGCTGCGGGCTGGTCGCCGTTCCGGCATCGTCTCAAGGCAACCGTCGACCTTTCAAGCAAAGGGCCGCCATGCGCATACTGATGGTCACCGACGCCTGGCGCCCGCAGGTCAACGGCGTCGTCCACACGCTGGAGCGGCTCACCGAAACGCTGAAATCCTTCGACGTCGCGGTGGATTTCCTGACGCCCAACATCTTTCGCACCTTGCCCCTGCCGACCTACCCCGACATCAGGCTGGCGCTGACCACGCCCGGCCATGTCGCGCGCCTGATCGACGCCGGCAAGGCCGACCACATCCACATCGTCACCGAGGGTCCGCTGGGCATCATGGCGCGGCGCTATTGCCGCAATGCCGGCCGGCCGTTCACCACCAGCTATCACACGCGCTTTCCTGAATATCTCAGCGCACGCCTGCCGGTGCCGGAGAGCTGGGCCTATCGCTGGCTGCGCGATTTCCACAATTCCGGCCAGGGCACGCTGGTCGCCACCCAGTCGCTCGCCGACGACCTCTCGGCGCGCGGCTTCACCAAGCTGCGGCCGTGGACGCGCGGCGTCGACACCGACCACTTTCGGCCGGACAAGAAGAAGGACCTCGGCTTCCCCGGTCCAGTCTTCCTCTGCGTCGGCCGCGTCGCCATCGAAAAGAACCTCTCCGCCTTCCTCGACCTCGACCTGCCGGGCAGCAAGGTGATCGTCGGCGAAGGCCCCGAGCTTGCCAGGCTCAAGGCGAAATACCCGCAAGCCCATTTCCTTGGCCACCGCCCCAATGACGAACTGGCCGAGATCTATGCCTCGGCCGACGTCTTCGTCTTCCCGAGCCGCACCGACACCTTCGGCAACGTCATCATCGAGGCGCTGGCCAGCGGCACGCCGGTTGCCGCCTATCCGGTGACCGGGCCGATCGACATCGTCGGCGACGGCTTTGGCGGCGCGGTGTCGAACGATCTGCGCGAGGCCTCACTTGCCGCCCTCAACGTCGACCGCGCGCAGGCACGCGAACGCGCCATGCGCTACAGCTGGAAAGCCTGCGCGGAGATGTTTCTCGACACAGTCGAGGAAGCGCTTGGCACGACGCGGAAGCTGGCAGCCTAAAGAGCGCCAGATTAGATGATTCAAATGATAATGCAGTCCAAGACTGTATAATCATCGACGCCTAATATAAGGCGCGCCGCCATCTCGCTTTCCCAAAGACATGGAGAACCAATAGTCTTTGTCGGCGACTAAAAATTTACCATTTCTGCCCCACATTGCAGCATGTTCGGAGCAACATTCCCCAACAAAATCGACAATCCCATGAGTCATTTCACCAGGCTCAAAGGTATCTTGCTGATATTTCTACTGGTGGTGGCTTTCTTGCCAGTACTGCTCGTCGACATACCGGCTATGGCAGACTATCCAAATCATCTCGCAAGAATGTCGATCCTGATGCGCGCCGGCACGCCCGAGGCCCATCCCTACTATGAAGCCGCGTGGGCACCCTACCCTAATCTAGCCATGGACCTCATTGTCCCGTTCGCTGGACGCTTGATCGGGATCGAGTTGGCATCAAGGCTCTTCTATCTGATCGCGCAAATGCTGGTCGTTAGCGGAGCAATGGCCGTCGGAGCGGCCGCGCAGGGGCGTGTGATCCTCAGCGGCTTTGTTGCTTCGCTCTTCCTCTACGCCATGCCCTTCGCTTTCGGATTCGTGAATTTCGAATTTGCGCTAGGGATCGCTCTTTGGGCCGTCGCGGTCTGGATTTGGCTCGCGGAAAGACCTTTGCCGCTGCGCCTTGCCATCCACGCCGTCTTCGTCGTGGTTCTGTATATCTCTCACTTATTTGCCCTCGGCCTGTATGGCATCGTGGTGGGACTGTACGAACTCTCGCGCTGGCCCGACCATATTGAGAACTGGAAACGCACGATCTTGCTGGTTGCCGGAATGGCTGCTCCCGTCGTCGCAGTTGGCGCCCTGGCGCTCGCCTGCGGCGGCAACGTGGGTGGCGAAGGAACCGAATGGGCCCTGTCGGCAAAATTGGTAGCACTGGTTCAAGTCAACGGCTTCAGCAGATACACTTCCTCAGCCGTGACAGTGGTGCTGACCATTCCCACTTACCTTGCGGTGAAGCACAGGATGGTGGCGGTCTCTCGCGTCGGCTGGTGGATAGGTATTGGGCTCCTGTGCCTGTTCATTGTCATGCCGTTTCGCGTTGCAGACACGGCCTTTGTCGACGGGCGCGTTCTTCTGGCACTTATTCTGATCCTGCCAGCTTTCGTCACGATCAAGTGTCCGCAAGGCCCGCGCGGAACACTTTTCGTCGCGCTGGCGTTTGGCGTCGGGCTTGCAAACAGTGGCATCACGATCTGGGCGCAATTGTCGTGCCGCAGCGAATATCGTACGCTTATGACCGCGTTCGACGCCATTCCAATGGGCTCGCGAATCCTTACCGGCCAGAACGGCCCTCCAGACGACCCACCAACGAATCTGCTCCTTTATCCAATGTACAATGCTGCCGCGTTGGCCGTAGTCACACGCGATGCACTGATGCCAACACTGTTCACCTATCCGGGAAAACAGCCGGTGAGGCCCCGGCCGGAAGTAGCAAACCTGACCGTACCGCAAGGCGAGCCTATCCCGATGTCTGAGCTGGAGGCCTACGCCGCTGGTGCATCCCCACCGGTCGAGGCGGCGTATGCAGCGCATTGGACCCGTGACTTTGACTATCTGCTGGTAATCGGGCCGGAGAGTGGCCCGCCACGACACGGCAACCTTGAATTAATCGCCGAAGGCAAGCAGTTCAAATTATACAGGATAAGGAAATTGGTCGACGCGGACGGGAAAAGCCGATGATGTTCACGCGCGCCACTCCTGTCACGTCATCCGCATCGAATCCATACTGAAGCATCAGCCGAAAAGGATAATCAATCTGTCCCGGTTCGCCTGAAGGCGTGGGTTCTGATCCCCAGTTGGGATCCTAAAACAACCTGCCGCCATCCGGCACCTTGCGCTCAATCGCGCCGAGCACCACAGCGCCCTCCTCATCGGGAAAACCCAGCGTCAGCACTTCCGACATGAACGGCCCGATCTGGCGTGGCGGGAAGTTGACCACAGCGAACACCTGCCGGCCGATCAGCGTCTCTGGCGTATAGTATTTGGTGATCTGCGCCGACGATTTCTTGATGCCGATGCCGCCGCCGAAATCGATCTTCAGCTTGAACGCCGGCTTGCGTGCCTCCGGAAATGGTTCCGCCTCGACGATCGTGCCGGCGCGGATGTCGACACGATCGAAATCGGCAAAACTGATCTCGGGCTTGCGCTCGCCGCTCGAACTCATCTTGGTCTTGTCTGCCTTACGGGGACTCAGGCGTTGCCGTAGGTCTCGAACAGCACACCGGCCAGTGCGTCCTTGGCCGAGGTTCCAGACCAGACGACAAACTGGAACGCCTGGAAATAGCATTCGCAGGCTTCCAGCGCCGACGACAGCAACACTTCGACCTGCTGGCTCGACGGCTCGACCCCGCCTGCCAGCAGCAGCGACTGGCGGAACATGATCGCGCCTTCCTGCTCCCAGAGGTCGAAATGGCCAAACAGCATCTGTTCGTTGATCAGCGACAAGAGCCGCATCACTTCCAGTGCGCGGGTCTCCGGCACCTTGATGTCGAAGGCACAGGCCAGGTGCAGCGCCTCGAAATCCTCCATCCACGAGAAGGAGACGTGATAGTCGGTCCAGCTTCCGGCGACCGAGATCGAAATCTCGTCGTCGCCGGCCCGCTCAAAGGACCAGTCATTGTTGTGGGCCACCTGCTCGATAACATCCACCGGATGGATTTCGCGGGAGAATTCGAGTTCGAGAAGTTCCATGGAATGCTTCCTGTCGTTCTGTACGAGCGCCGCCACACGCTCCGCGGGAGGGCACACACAACGAACAATCTTGTCTAGAACTCGGACGGTCAGGACTTTCTTCGCGCAAAAGACTACGTCTCGACGCAAAGACCCCAGACCGGACCCCACCGCCCGGCCGCATGACCCTGCTCCGAATCATGCAACAAATTCAGTCTATTGATCGGGAGTCGCGTGAACAGCCCAATTTTTCGCACTGCGTCATTCGCATGTGGAAAGCCGCTGTCACAAAGATTCATGCAATGCCGTTAAGCGATTCACGGCAAAGCGCTTTTCAGGATCGGGCTATGTGGAAAAGTTTAACGATTATTTTTTTGTACGCGGCTTGGCCGCCGCCGCCGGTGCGGCGTCACCGGCCAGTTCGGCAAGCTTCGCCTCGAGCGCCTCGATGCGGGCGGCAAGGCGGGTGTTTTCTTCCCGAGCCTTGGCGGCCATCTCGCGCGCGGCTTCGAACTCTTCGCGCTGCACCACGTCCATGGTGTTGAGAATGCGCTCGGCCTGGCCCTTGAAGGCGGTCTCCACCTCACGGCGCACGCCCTGGGCGGCGCCGGCGGCGTCGGTCATCAGCTTGGCGAATTCATCGAGAATGCGGTTCGGTCCGGTCGACATGGCAAATCCTCGCTTGCTCAAGATGACGTAGTGGTGCTGTGCGCGGAATGCAAGAACGTTGAAGCCTGCTGCGGCATCAAGTCGAGAGCGCCCACCTTGCCTTGACCCTGCCAAAACCCTGCCGCATGGTCCGCGCCCAAATGCGATCGCAACCGAGAGTTCCCCGTTGAACGAATATTTCCTGCTGCCGCTGGCCTCCCTGCCCTTCCCCAACATCAACCCGATCCTCATCCAGATCGGGCCGCTGGCGGTGCACTGGTACGGCGTCGGCTACATCGTCGGCATCCTGTTCGCCTGGTGGTATGCCAAGCGGCTCGCCTCAAACGCGAAGCTGTGGCCGAACGGCGTCCTGCCGATGAAGCCGGAGGATCTCGACGACTTCATCGTCTGGGCGGCCATCGGCGTCGTGCTCGGCGGCCGCACCGGCTATGTGCTGTTCTACGACCTGCCGCGCTACATCGCGCACCCGCTCGACATTTTCGCGGTCTGGCAAGGCGGCATGTCGTTCCATGGCGGCCTGCTCGGCGTCATCCTCGCCATGACGCTGTTTTCCATTAAACGCGGCATCCGCACCTGGTCGCTGTTTGACGTCGTGGCCGCCGGCGTGCCGGTCGGTCTTGGCCTGGTGCGCGTCGCCAATTTCATCAATTCCGAGCTCTGGGGCCGGCCAACCGACGTGCCCTGGGCGTTCGAATTCCCCAATGGCGGACCGTTTGCACGCCATCCGAGCCAGCTCTACGAGGCGCTGCTCGAAGGCGTGGTGCTGTTCCTCGTGCTGCGCATCCTCACCCATTCGCGCCTCAAGCTGAAGACACCGCGCTTCGTCGGTGGCGCCTTCATCTGCGGCTATGGCCTGTCGCGCATCTTCGTCGAGTTCTTCCGCGAGCCCGACCAGCAGCTCGGCTATCTCCTCGGCACCAACTGGCTGACCATGGGCATGATCCTTTCCACCCCGATGGTGCTGGCCGGCATCTGGGCGATGGTGACCGCCAAGCCGGTGGCACAGCCGCAGCCGGCATGACACGGCTGAAGACCCGCATCGTCGACCTGATCGAGGCACTGGGGCCGCTTCCCGTCAACGAATACATCGCGCTGTGCCTGTTCGACCCCGCGGACGGCTACTACACGACGCGCGAGCCCTTTGGTGTGGCCGGCGACTTCATCACCGCACCCGAGATCAGCCAGATGTTCGGCGAACTGGTCGCTGTGTGGATGTATCAGGCCTGGGCAGCGACCGGCCGGCCGCTGCCGGTCACCATCGCCGAGATCGGGCCTGGCCGCGGCACGCTGATGAAGGACATGCTGCGCACGCTGTCGCGGCTTGATCCCGATCTGGCCAACGGCGCAGCCTTCGCCATGATCGAGACCAGCCCGCGCCTCACAGAGGTCCAGCAACAGACGCTTGGCGTCACGCCTTTTGCGATCGGCTGGCACGAAACCATCGAGACCTTGCCGCGGCAGCCGCTGTTCATCGTCGGCAACGAGTTGTTCGACGCCGTTCCCGTCCGCCAGTTCGTCCGCGCCGGCGCCGGCTGGCGCGAGCGCATGGTCGGCCTCGACGACGCCAATGACCTTTGCTTCTTCGCCGGCGCCGGCTCGGTCGACCCGACACTGTTGCCCGCCGATGCAGCGGACGCCCCGCAAAGCGCGATCGTCGAGGTCGCACCGGCCCGTACAGCACTGATGGCGGCCATAGCCGAGCGCATATCCAGGCATGGCGGCGCCGGCCTGTTCCTCGACTATGGCCATCTCCAGCCGGGTGTCGGCGACACGCTGCAGGCCTTGCGCAGCCACAATCACGAAGATGTGCTAGCCAATCCGGGCGAAGCCGACCTCACCTCTCATGTCGATTTCGCCACCCTTGCCGCGATCGTGCGTGCGCATGGCCTCGACGCCCATCTGTCGACGCAGGGCGACTTCCTACTCGGCATGGGCATTCTCGAACGCGCCGGCCGGCTCGGCACCGATGCCGACCAGGCGGCACGCGACAAGATCACCGAGGCCGTCGAGCGCCTTGCCGGGCCGCAAGCCATGGGCGATCTGTTCAAGGTGCTTGCGGTGCTGCCGCACGGCGTGGCGGTTCGGCCCTTTGCCGAGGCGGATTGACTTTTTACCGCCGCCCCTCCCAATCTCCCGTCCGGCGAAGAGCGGCCAAACCGCCTGCCCCGGACTTTTTCTTGACGAAACCGCCCACACGGACAACAACGCCCGCATGTTGAATCAGACCAAACCGGATCCCGTTCGGTCGCCGCTGCTGGACAAGGCGCAGGCACAAGGCATCCGCCACGGCTATTTCACCCGCATCGGCGGTGTCTCCAGCGGCATCTATCAGGGCCTCAACATCGGCACCGGATCGGACGACGACCAGTCGCTGGTGGCGCAGAACCGTGCCCGTGTCGCCGCTTGGATGGGCGTGCCCGCGAGCCGTCTGTTGACCGCCTGGCAGGTCCATTCGCCCGACGTCGTCATCGCCAGCGAACCCTTTGCCGGCGAACGGCCCAAGGCAGACGCCATCGTCACCGACCGGCCAGGCATCGCCATCGGCGCATCGACCGCCGATTGCGGTCCGGTGCTGTTCGCGGATGCCGAGGCGCGCATCATCGGCGCCGCACATGCCGGCTGGAAAGGCGCTTTCACCGGTGTGCTTGAAAACACCATCCTGGCCATGGAAAGCCTTGGCGCCCGGCGCGACAACATCGTCGCCGTGCTCGGCCCCTCGATCGGCCCTGATAACTATGAGGTCGGGCCGGAATTCGTCGCCCGCTTCGTCGAGGCCGACGCCGAAAACATCCTCTATTTCGCACCCTCGGCAACCCCCGGCCATGCGATGTTCGACCTCAACCGCTACACGGTCGACCGGCTGGCCAAGGCCGGTGTGACGGCGCAGGGCCTCGGCCGCTGCACCTATGCCGAGGAAGATCTGTTTTACTCCTACCGGCGCACCACGCACCGCAAGGAACCCGATTACGGCCGGCAGGTTTCGGCAATCGTTTTGGAGAGGGAATAATGGCGTTGCATTTTGAACGATCGGAATTTGACGCGCGGCGCGACCGGCTGATGATCGAAATGGCCGAGAAGAAGCTCGACGCCATCCTGCTGTTCGCGCAGGAAAGCATGTACTGGCTGACCGGCTACGACACGTTCGGCTTCTGCTTCTTCCAGTGCCTGGTGGTGAAGGCCGACGGTTCGATGGTGCTTTTGACCCGCTCGGCCGATCTGCGCCAGGCGCGCCAGACCTCGATCATCGACAACATCGTTCTGTGGACCGACCGCAACGGCGCCAATCCGGCGGTCGACCTGCGCAATCTGCTCAACGAGCTCGACCTGCTCGGCGCCCGCATCGGCGTCGAATACGACACCCACGGCCTGACCGCCTTCAATGGTCGCCGGCTCGACGAACAGTTGCAGACCTTCGGCCAGATCGCCGATGCGTCCGGCATTGTCGGCCGGCTGCGCCTGTTCAAGAGCCCGGCCGAGATCGCCAAGGCCGAGAAGGCCGCCAACCTCTCCGATGATGCGCTCGACGCGGCCCTGCCGCTGATCAAGCAGGGCGGCGACGAGGCCCTGATCCTGGCCGCCATGCAGGGCGCGATCTTCGCCGGCGGCGGCGACTATCCGGCCAACGAGTTCATCATCGGCTCCGGCGTCGACGCGCTGCTGTGCCGCTACAAGGCCGGCCGCCGCAAGCTCACCAAGAACGACCAGCTGACGCTCGAATGGGCCGGCGTCTTCAACCACTACCATGCGCCAATGATGCGCACGGTGCTGACCGGCAAGGTCTCGAAGCGCCATCAGGAGCTGTTCGACGCCGCCCGCGCAGCACTTCTGGCCGTCGAAAAGGCGATGATGCCGGGCAACAGCTTCGGCGACGTGTTCGATGCGCATGCCCGCACCATGGAGGCGCACGGCCTGACCAAGCACCGGCTGAACGCCTGCGGCTACTCGGTCGGCGCCCGCTTCACGCCGTCCTGGATGGACATGCCGATGTTCTACCAGGGCAACCCCGAACCGATCGCGCCCAACATGACGCTGTTCGCCCATATGATCATCATGGATTCCGACACCGAGACGGCAATGACGCTTGGCCGCACCTACCTGACCACCGAATCCCAGCCGAAGCCGCTGTCCCGCCATGATCTCGACTTGATCGTACAGTGAATCCATAATGGGAGGCGTTCTTCGCCAAGGAGTTAGAAGGCAAATGAGACGATCGCATGTGACGACCGTGTCATTGCTTGTGGCATTGGCTCTTGCCGCCTGCACCAACGCAAAGGACGTGCTCGAACCGTCGGCCATCACCCCGCCGGCAACGTCGGGCCAGACGCTGCCCGCCACGCCAGGCAACACGGCGGCCACGGTTCCGGCGCCGGCCGGCACCATTGCGGGCGCGCCTGCAACCGCCACCACCCCGGTCACATCAGCCCAAAGCGCCGCGATCCTGTCGAAGACCCGCCTGCAGATCGCGCCGATCGTCGGTGCTTCGGTGGAAGCCGCGACGCCGCTGACGGCGGAACTGCAGACGCGCGCCAGGCAGCGCGGCATCACGCTCGCCGGCAGCGCCGACCAGACCGCGACCCATGTGCTGAAGGGCTATTTCTCGACGATGACTGAAGGCGCGGACACCACCGTCATCTATGTCTGGGACGTTTATGACCCCTCAGGCAACCGCCTGCACCGCATCAACGGCCAACAGAAGGCGCCGTCGGTCAATTCCGGCGCCAGCGCGGGCGGCGACAGTTGGAAGGGGGTCTCGCCGGCCACCATGCAGGCGATTGCCGACCAGACCATCGACCAATTCGCTGCCTGGCTTGGCGGCAAGGCGGGTTGAGATGTTGCAGGCCGGCGATGACGCGGAGCTTTCTTGAGGTTAGCCGGCGGATTCCCGATCTCGGCGCTTGCAATACCGGCGCGGGCCGCTAAAAGCCCGGTTAAAGGGCGCAGGCGAGTCCGTCAGGTCTTTCCATCCTCCACCAGGAACCGTGCATGAAACTCTTCGCGGGCAATTCCAACAGGGTGCTGGCCGAAGCGGTCGCCCGGTACCTCAACGTCCCGCTGGGCAAGGCCAGTGTCAGGCGCTTCGCCGATCAGGAAATCTTCGTCGAAATCCAGGAAAACGTGCGCGGTGAGGATGTCTTCATCCTGCAATCGACCTCGTTCCCGACCAACGATCATTTGATGGAACTGCTCATCATGATCGATGCCTTCATGCGCTCGTCGGCCAAGCGCATCACGGCGGTCATCCCCTATTTCGGCTACGCCAGGCAGGACCGCCGCGCCTCCGGCCGCACGCCGATCTCGGCCAAGCTGGTCGCCAACATGATCACCCGCGCCGGCGTCGACCGCGTTTTGACGCTCGACCTGCATGCCGGCCAGATCCAGGGCTTCTTCGACATCCCGACCGACAATCTGTTTTCCGTGCCGGTCATGGCCCGCGACGTAAAGGCCAAATACAAACAGCTCGGCAACGTCGTGGTGGTCTCGCCCGACATCGGCGGTGTGGTCCGCGCCCGTGCGCTGGCCAAGCGCTTCGATGCGCAACTGGCCATCGTCGACAAGCGCCGTGAGCGGCCGGGCGAATCGGAAGTCATGAACATCATCGGCGCGGTCGCCGGCAAGGATTGCCTGCTGATCGACGACATCGTCGATTCCGGCGGCACGCTGTGCAATGCCGCCGATGCGCTGCTGGCCAACGGCGCCACCAGCGTCACCGCCTACATCACCCACGGTGTGCTGTCGGGCGGCGCGGTTGCCCGCATCAGCGGCTCGAAGCTGCAGGAACTGGTGATCACCGATTCCATCCAGCCGACCCAGGGGGTGCTCGACGCTCCCAACATCCGCGTCATCTCGATCGCCGACCTGATGGGCGAAGCCATCTCGCGCACGGCGACCGAGGAATCCGTTTCCAGCCTCTTCGACTAGATCGGCACCAAGCGTTACGGCGCAGGGCTTTCCAACCGAACCGGACCGATAAGGCGACGGGCGACTTCCACGCTTTCGCGTGCGCCGCGCATGTAGCCACGCGGCGAGGCGCCCAGCATGCGCTTGAACATGGTGATGAAGGCCGGCACGCTGTCATAGCCGAGATCGAGCGCCACCCTGGTGATCGGTTCGCCGTCTGCGAGCCTGGGCAGGGCCGCGAACAGGCAGGCCTGCTGGCGCCATGTCGACAGCGACAGGCCGGTCTGACGCTGGAAGGCGCGCGTGAAGGAGCGGCGGCTCATGCCGGCGGCATCGGCCCACTCGTCGATCGTCGCGTGCGGCGACGGTGCAGCGACGAAGCGCCGGCAGAGCGCCGACAGCCTGGGATCGGACGGGAATGGCAGCCCGAGCGGCCGTTCCGGCAGGGTCGGGATTTCATGCAGCAGCAGGTTCATGATCAACCCGCCGCGCCCTTCCAGTTCGCCGCCTTGCGGCAGCTTTTCCGATTCGACGATCAGGCTGTGCATCAGATCGGTGACGCCGACGACGCGCAAGCCTTCGGGCAGCCCGGGGATCGCCTGCGGCATGACATAGACCGAACGCATCGAGACATCGCCCAGCATTTCGACGGAATGCTCGGTGCCGGCTGGTATCCACATCGCGTGGTCGGGCGGCACCATCCAGCGCCCGTAGCGCGTCGTCACCAGCACCACGCCGACCAGCGCATGCAGCAGCTGGCTGCGGCTGTGGCGGTGCTGCGGCACGCGATAGCCGTCCGGATATTCGGTCGGCAGCGCCACTGCCGGCCCGGCCACTTGCTCCAGCCACTGCCAGCGGCTCTCGTGCAACTGACCGAGATTGGCATTGCCGGCGTGAAAGACTTCTTTGCCGTGCGGCATCCTGTATGGCCCACTTGCGAAACTATTGGACCAAACCACGAAAGAAGTAGTGCCGCAAGCAGCTTATAAGGCAACCGTCCCCTAGGCGGCCTTTAGCAGCGTCCGCCAGTTTGCCCTGCGGGCCTGCCCGCCAAAAAGACCACGGAGCCTTACCTTGACCGATACGACAGCCGCCAGCGTCGCCGCACCGGCGAGCGCCAGTCACGCTTCAGCCCAGGCGACGGCCTTCACCGTCATCCTGGCGGTGAGCTTCTGCCACTGCATCAACGACATCATGCAGTCGCTGCTATCGGCCATCTATCCCTTGCTGAAAGAGAATTACGGCCTCGATTTCTGGCAGATCGGCCTCCTGACCTTCACCTTCCAGGTGACCGCATCCTTGCTACAGCCGCTGATCGGCATGATCACCGACAAGCGGCCGATGCCCTATTCGCTGCCCTACGGCATGGCGTCGTCGCTGATCGGCCTGATCGTGCTGGCCTATGCCGGGCATTACTACCTGCTTCTGATCGGCGCCTCGCTGATCGGCATCGGCTCGGCGATCTTCCACCCGGAATCCTCGCGCATCGCCCGCTTTGCCTCCGGCGGCCGCTTCGGCCTGGCGCAGTCGCTGTTCCAGGTCGGCGGCAATTTCGGCCAGTCGATGGGGCCGCTGCTGGCGGCCTTCATCGTCGTGCCCTTCGGCCAGACCAGCATCTCCTGGTTCGCCGTCGGCTCGCTGATCGGCATCATCGTTTTGTGGCAGGTCGGCGGCTGGTACAGCCGGCTGCGCGCAGCGCAGGGCAACCGCAAGACGGCAAGCTTCGTCTCGCCCTTCCCGCGCCGCAAGGTGATGAATGCATTGATCGTGCTGACCCTGCTGGTGCTGAGCAAGAACGCCTATATCGCCAGCCTCGCCAGCTACTACACCTTCTATTCCATGCATAAGTTCGGCGTTTCGGTGCAGATGTCACAGGTCATGCTGTTCCTGTTCCTCGGCGCCTCGGCGCTCGGCATCCTGCTCGGCGGCCCGTTCGGCGACCGCTACGGACAGAAGGCGATGATCTGGTTCTCCATCGTCGGCGTGCTGCCCTTTACGCTGGCCCTGCCCTACGCCAATCTGGAATGGACGATGGTGCTGACGGTGCTGATCGGCCTGATCCTGTCGTCGGCCTTCTCCAACATTGTCGTCTTCGCGCAGGAGTTGGTGCCGGGACGTGTCGGCATGATCGCCGGCATCTTCTTCGGCTTCGCTTTCGGCATGGGCGGCATCGCCGCTGCCGTGCTGGGCGTCGTCGCCGACATGAAGGGCATCGATTATGTCTTCCAGATCTGCTCGTATCTGCCGCTGCTCGGACTGCTGACCGTGTTCCTGCCGAACATGAAGGAAGCCAGGAAGGCACAGGTCGCTGCCGGCTAGAAATCAGCTCATCTTCCGGATTTGACAAGAGGGCGCGGCATTGCTGCGCCCTCTTTGATTCTTTCACTATACGACGGATGAAAAGCTGCTAGGAGATAGTAATCAACGAAGGCTTGGGGCCTCTGACGTCTCTGGAGAATGATATGCGCAAGATCGTGTTGGCCGTGTTGGGTGTGCTTCTTGTTACCTTGCCGGCTACGGCACGCATCGTTGCTTTTCCACCGGGTTTCAAGACGCAGTCCGTCGAAACCAACGGCACCAAACTCTATGTGCGCGTAGGCGGAAAGGGTCCCGCCGTCGTGCTGCTGCACGGCTTTGCCGATACCGGAGACATGTGGGGCGCGGCGGCGGCCGCACTTGCGAAGGATCATACCGTCGTCGTACCGGATCTGCGCGGCATGGGCCTGTCCGCTCACCCGGAAGCGGGCTACACCAAGAAGAACCAGGGCGTCGACATCGCCGGGGTGATGGACGCGCTTAAGATCGACAAGGCCGACCTGGTTACGCACGACATCGGCAACATGGTCGGCTATGCGCTTGCCGCACAATATCCCAAGCGCATCACCAAATGGGTCATCATCGATGCGCCGCTGCCCGGAATCGGCGACTGGGAGAAGATCAAGCAAAGCCCGCTGCTTTGGCACTTCAACTTCCGCGGCCCGGACATGGAGCGGCTGGTCGCGGGTCGCGAGCGCATCTATCTCGACCGCTTCTACAACGAGCTGTCGGCCAACCCCAAGAAGATCGACGAGGCAACGCGCAGGCACTACGCCAAACTCTATGCCCGCCCGCATGCGATGCATGACGCTTTCGAGCAGTTCAAGGCCTTTGACCAGGACGCGATCGACAACCAGGCGATGCTCGCCGCCGGCGGCAAACTGACCATGCCGGTGCTGGCTGTTGGCGGGGAAAAATCCGCCGGCGCCACGCAGGCCGATATCCTGCGGCTTGTTGCCACCGACGTCACGGGCGGCATCGTGCCCGACTCCGGTCACTGGATCATGGAGGAAAACCCCGACGCCACCGTCAAGCTGATCACTGGTTTTCTCGCCAAATAGACACTGTCCCGCGGACATTTCGATCAAAGCACAAAGCACCCGCCTGACGGCGGGTGCCTCTGTCTATCTGACTGGACGATTCTAGGCCTTGAAGAAGGCCAAGAGGTCGGCATTGATGACATCGGCATGGGTCGTCGCCATGCCATGCGGAAAACCCTTGTAGACCTTGAGCTCGCCCTTCTTGAGCAGCTTGACCGACAGCAGCGCCGAGTCGGCGATCGGAACGATCTGGTCGTCGTCGCCATGCATGACCAGCACCGGCACGTCGATCGCCTTCAAATCCTCGGTGAAGTCGGTTTCCGAGAAGGCCTTGATGCAGTCATAGTGCGCCTTGGTGCCGCCCATCATGCCCTGGCGCCACCAATTGTCGATGACGCCTTCCGACACTGCCGCGCCGGGACGATTGAAGCCATAGAACGGGCCTGCTGGGACATCCCTGTAAAGCTGGGCGCGGTTGGCCGCCACGCCGGAGCGGAAGCCGTCGAAAACTTCGATCGGCAGGCCGCCGGGATTGGCCGCCGTCTTGAGCATGATTGGCGGCACGGCGCCAATCAGCACCGCCTTGGCGACACGACCGCCGGCGCCGTACCGGGCGACATAGCGCGCCACTTCGCCACCGCCGGTCGAATGGCCGACATGGATGGCGTTCTTGAGGTCCAGATGGGCGGCGAGTTCCGCGACATCGGCGGCATAGGTGTCCATCTCGTTGCCGATATCCGTTTGGGTCGAGCGGCCATGACCGCGGCGATCATGGGCAATGACACGGTAGCCCTGTGCCAGGAAGAACAGCATCTGGGCATCCCAGTCGTCGCTGCTCAACGGCCAGCCATGATGGAAGACGATGGGCTGGCCGGTTCCCCAATCCTTGTAGAAAATCTCGGTGCCGTCCTTGGTGGTGATCGTGCTGCTGCCGAGCTTGGTCATCTCAAATCTCCATTTATTGGTTTCGCGACAATCAATATCGCGATAACAATAAACCTAGCGCAGTTCAAAACCTCTGTCCACGAAAAATACATATCGCGATATCATTTTTCGTGGTACACAATCCGTGACTAGTCGGCAAAAGGAATGCGCCGTGCCTCTCCCGTTGGACAATCAACTCTGTTTCACGCTCTACGCCACCAGCATGGCGATCAACCGCACCTACAAGCCGATGCTGGACGAGATGGGCATTACCTATCCGCAGTACCTGGTGCTGAACGCGCTTGGAGAGGCCGATGGCATGTCGGTCGGCACGATCGCCCACAGGCTCGCTCTGGAATCGAGCACCGTCACGCCACTGGTGAAGCGAATGGAGCAGGCCGGGCTGGTGACCCGCCAGCGCAGCCAGACAGACGAGCGCCAGGTGCAGGTCGACCTGACATCGGCCGGGCGCGCGCTGCTTGTCCAGTGCAACTGTCTGAACGAGACCTTGATCGAGCGCTCGGGCATGACGCTGGCCGAGCTTGATGCCTTGAACCGGCAGATCCAGGCGTTACGCGCCGCATTGAGCGGCGACCGGTAAGCCCACAGCCCCTGCGTAGCCGCTTGGACCGGTCATGGGTTGATGGCAATCAGCGTGACTTTTGACCCACAGCGGCCAGATGGCGGCTAAGCCAAACGTCGGAAAGAGGCCGTCATCATGCGGACTTGAGCACGGCAAATGACCGTTTGCGCATGGCCCGCTTTGCCTGGAAACTGGCTGCGGGAGCGGGACGGCCGACATGAAAGCCCTGGACCTTGTCTATGCCGAATTCGCGCATGAGGGTCATCTGTTCGTCGGTCTCCACCCCTTCGACCAGGATTTTGTGGCCGCGATTTCGAACCAGCGTAATAATGTCCTGGAGCATTGCCTTGCCGTTCGGGGCGCTGCAGTCATGCAGAAACGACCGGTCGATCTTCACCGTATCGAAATCGATCAGACGAAGCCACGAAAGGCCAGCGAAGCCCGTCCCGAAATCATCAAGCCATATCTTGATCCCCAGCAGCTTCAGGTCGCTGATGCAGCGAAGGATGTCCGAATGCATCTCCATCTCCAGCCCTTCGGTGATTTCGAAGGCCAGCCTGCTGCCGGCGACGCCGGTCTCGCCCAGAATGGTCGCGACAGAGGTTGCGAAGCCGGGTGTCTTGAGCTGGATTGGAGAGACGTTGACACTGACGACACGGACGTGATCGTCCGCCAGGAGTTCGGCGCACACTGTCCTTATGGCCCAGCGCCCGAGTTCCAGGATCGCGCCGGTCCGTTCCGCGACGGGGATGAACAGGCTTGGCGGAACCGATGTGCCGTCCAGCATTTTGAGGCGCATCAGAGCCTCTACCGCTTCAACCCGGTCCGTTTTGACATCCTGGATAGGTTGATAGACGAGTGAAACGAGATTCTGGCCGATCGCGATCTTCAGCAAAGCCGCAATGTTCTCACTCTCGTCGCTGCTCTGGGGATCGGTTGGATCGAACAGCCGGGCACAGTTTCGACCACCGGCTTTTGCCAGATAGAGCGCGCGATCGGCCTCGTGGATGATCTTCTCCAGCTTGGCGCCGGTCTGCGTCCTGGTGAATGCAGCGCCAACGCTCACTGTCACGATCGAGACACCGTCGCGCCGCAGCTCGTGGGTAAGCGCCAGGTTCTCCACCGTGGCGCAAATGGCTTCCGCTATATCCAGGATCTGCTCTTTTTCTCCATGCGAGCCAGGACAATGAACTCTTCACCGCCGTAGCGGCCGATGGAGCCATTGTATTGCTTGATCATATCGCTAAGGGCATTGGCGACATGGATCAGGCAACGGTCGCCTTCCTGATGGCCGTAGCAGTCGTTGAACTTTTTGAAGAAGTCGACGTCGATGAGGATCGCCCCGAAACTGGTGCCAACCCTTTGCCAGTCACTCCAGTAGTCCCGCAGCTTCTCGTCGATCGCCCGCCGGTTCTCCAGGCCCGTAAGCGGATCGGTCCGCGACAGTCTCAGCAGGGCCTTGCCGCGCTCGGTCGCCTCGTTGTGCTGGATTTTGGCTTCCAGGGCGTTCAGGAAGACGTTGTAGCGCTCCTCATTCAGTTTCCAGTTCACATATGAGGTGAATGTGAAGCAGGAAACGTAGAAAGTTCCGAATACCATTTTGTATGTTAGGGTAGAAGGAACAAAGTAGTTTACTATGTAAAGTATACACAATATTATTGCAGAGGTTACGATAGAAAGTTTGAAATTGAACGTGAAGAAAAGATTGGCGCTCATCATGAATATGGTGCCAAAAACCATATAGTAGGAGACGCTTTCCTTGTCCGCGCCCAGAACCGCTGGGCACAACCAACCGACATAGCCAAAGATGATGGCTCCGGCGCAAGTCACGTCAAGCCATTCCGTTCCAACCCCCCGGCGAAGCTGTGCTTCCAGGATCAAAAGCGCGCTCAAGCCGACCGCGAAGCGCGCCGTGATCGTATAGACGGCCACATCCGGGATCAGCAGCAGATCCGTAGCTGAAAACAAGAGATAGATGGCGACGGCGATCCAGAGCCCCGGCCTGGCTTCCCCTCTTCGCGTCGCCTGGGCTTCCGTACGGTAAAGGGTGCGGAGCTCGTCGGCGCCCAGTTCGTTGCGCGGCTCGTACGGTTCCGCGTCAGCCGTATCAGCCAATGCGGATGACAGGTGCTCGTTCATCACAGACCCCGTTTGAAAGGGATTTTGTATTCTGAACTCATTTCCAGCTTCTGCCCCCACGCGGGCCGGCTCCTTGGGACGCGACGGCGATTGCGACGCCGGGCAAACAAATGCAATCGCGCAAGACAAGTTTCCGTTAACTCGAACCCGGAATCGGGCTCGAAAGCTGTCTAACCAACGAACATGGTTTGCGGGAAATTAATCATAACGCTAAAATGCCGATAGGCTGACATTGGCAAAGGGAGCATTCTACGCAATAAGTTAACCGACTGTTAACTATGGAGTGATGGCGTGCAGACCGTTCTTGATGGCAAAAGCTTGATTACTGCCGAGATGCTGGCCGGCAGCCTCCCTCGAGGAAAGCTCGAGCATCATGGCGAAGCGTTCGAAACCGCGCGCGCGGAACTGGCGCTCATCCTCCAAGCGACACACCAGCAGGTCGAGCAAAGCAAGGATCCCGCCGAGATTGTTCGTCGCCTGCTGTCTTACCTCAACGCGCTGCGTTCCAAGGTTCATCCAGACGTTTGGCATGCCTTGATACCGGTGGCGCAGAACCACCCGATCCTGAAGTATTTTCTCGAGGACCCGCTGACACACTGGTCCTTCACCAAGCCCAGGGGCTATTCCGGCGACGCGCAGTTGCTCGACTACATCTATTGCGATCCGCACGTGGCAGAGAGCGTGGCGAACGCCTCGGAGATCGGCAAGGCCCTCTACAGCCATACCCAGAATGTTCCGTCATGCGTCGCGGCGCGGGAACGGCGCGATCTCCTGACCCGATATGTCGATGAGATTGCAGCCAAGAACGGACCGCAAACCGAGGTCCTCGCGATTGCGGCCGGCCACTTGCGGGAGGCCAATCGATCAGTCGCCCTGGCGGAGGGCCGTCTCAAGCGTTGGGTTGCGCTCGACCAGGATCCCCAGAGCGTTGGGCTGATCGCGCGCGACTTCCAGGGCACCGTGGTCGAAGCCATCGACGGCTCGGTGCGAACCGTGCTCACGAGGAGCCACAAACTGGGCAAGTTCGACTTCATCTACGCCTCCGGCCTCTACGACTACCTCGCCCACAACGTCGCCGTGAAACTGACGAAAACCTGCCTGCAGATGTTGAAGCCGAATGGGACATTCCTGTTCGCGAACTACGCCGAGGGCACCCCTGACGCCGGCTACAGGGAGACGTTCATGGACTGGGTGTTGCTGCTGCGGTCCGAGGTCGACATGTGGAACATCGTCAATGCCAGCGTCGACCGCAACGCCGTCGAGGCGCAGGTGTTCTTTGGCGAGAACCACAACGTGCTCTATGCCGTCATCGAAAAGCGCGGATAGCACCCGCCTGGGCCGCGCGCCGGCGGACATGCCTTTGGCTTGCACCTCCGGCCGCCTTCCGCTATAGAGCCGCCACCCGCGTAGACACCCTTGGAGGCAACGCGGCGGAAGGCCGCCTTCCCGCATGATCCCGAAAAGTGGATTCCGGTTTTCGGACCAGATCATGCATGGGTATGTCGGCTTTCGACGTTTACGGTCCAGGCACTCTGCCAACCGTGAGCGCTCCAGAACAAACCGAAAGGAAATGCCATGAGCCACGACACTTACGAGCTCAAGGCCGAAGCACGCGAACAGGTCGGTAAGGGGTCCGCCCGTGCAGTTCGCCGCAACGGTAAAGTGCCTGCAGTAATCTATGGTGACAAGCAGCCTCCCCTGGCTATCGCGCTCACCTACAAGGACATCTACTACAAGATCCATGGCGGCGGGTTCCTGACCACGATCGCCACGATCGATGTCGACGGCAAGAAGATCCAGGTCCTGCCGAAGGACTTCCAGCTCGACCCGGTCAAGGATTTCCCTGTCCATGTCGACTTCCTGCGTATCGGCAAGGACACCCAGGTCAACGTCAACGTGCCTGTCCACTTCATCAATGAAGACAAGTCGCCCGGCATCAAGCGCGGCGGCGTGCTCAACATCGTGCGTCACGAAGTCGAGTTCCACTGCCCGGCCAATGCGATCCCGGAGTTCATCACCGTCGATCTCACCGGCGCCAACATTGGCGACTCGATCCACATCTCGGCGGTTACACTGCCGGCCGGTGTGAAGCCTGTGATCTCCGACCGCGACTTCACCATCGCGACCATTGCCGGTTCGTCGGCGATGAAGCCGGAGACGGAAGAGACGGCTGAAGCGGCTGCACCTGAAGCGGCTCCTGCCGCCGAAGAGAAGTAACTCTTTCCCGCCCGGAGCAGACGATGCCAGAGAAGACAGTGCTTGTCTTTGCAGGCCTCGGCAATCCGGGCGCGAAATATGCCAACAACAGGCACAATGTCGGTTTCATGGCGGCGGACGCAATTGCCCGCCGCCATTCCTTTTCGCCCTGGTCGAAGAAATTCCAGGGCCTGATTTCTGAAGGCACGCTCGGCGGCGAAAAGATCGTCCTGATCAAGCCGCAGACCTTCATGAACCTGTCCGGCCAGTCGGTCGGCGAAGCGCTGCGCTTCTACAAGCTCGAGCTTTCCGCACTCACCGTCTTCTATGACGAGATCGACCTTGCCGAAGGCAAGCTGCGCATCAAGACCGGCGGCGGCGCCGGCGGCCACAACGGCATCCGCTCGATCGACGGCCATGTCGGCAATGCCTATCGCCGCGTGCGCATCGGCGTCGGCCATCCCGGCGTCAAGGAAATGGTCCAGCATCATGTGCTCGGCGATTTCGACAAGGCCGACCGCGAATGGCTCGAACCGCTGCTCGACGCGATCGCCGACAACGCCGCCATGATCGCCAAGGGCGACGAATCCGGTTTCATGAACAAGGCCAGCCTCGCCGTTCAGGGCAAGGCCGGCGCGGAACCGGAAAAGCCGGCGCCAAAGCAGCAAGGCTCAAAGCAGCAGAGCCACATCCGCCAGGCCCGCCCGCAACAGGTGCCCGCCAAGCTGCCGGAATCCGGCCCGATGGCCGCCATGCTGAAGAAGCTGTTCGGCGGCAAGGACTAAGCGGGATCGGCGCCGCAGGGCTTGACGTTGATCACCCCTATCGCCCATAGCCCTGATCAAATTTCGATTTTCCCGATAGGACCGGACAAAAATGGGTTTCAAATGCGGCATCGTTGGCTTGCCCAACGTCGGCAAGTCGACGCTTTTCAACGCGTTGACCAGGACGGCTGCGGCGCAGGCCGCCAACTATCCGTTCTGCACCATCGAACCGAACACCGGCGAGGTCGCGGTGCCCGATCCGCGCCTGCAGAAGATCGCGGCGATCGGCAAGTCGAAGGAGATCATCCCGACCCGCATCTCCTTCGTCGACATTGCCGGCCTGGTGCGCGGCGCCTCGAAGGGCGAAGGGCTGGGCAACCAGTTCCTTGCCAACATCCGCGAGGTCGACGCCATCGTGCATGTGCTGCGTTGCTTCGAGGATGACGACATCACCCATGTCGAGGGCCGCATCGACCCTGTTGCCGACGCCGAGACGGTCGAAACCGAGCTGATGCTCGCCGACCTCGACAGCATCGAGCGCCGCATCGTGCAATTCCGCAAGCGCGCCGGCAGCAAGGACAAGGAAGCGACGTCAGTGCTGCCGATGATGGAGGCAGCGCTCGAGCTGCTGCAAGCCGGCAAGCCGACCCGCGTCCTGCTCAAGGGCATCTCGGCGGAAGACCTGCGCATCCTGCAGGGGCTCAACCTTTTGACCTCGCACCCGGTCCTCTACGTCTGCAACGTCGCCGAAGCCGACGCCGCCACCGGCAACGAGCACACCGAAGCCGTGGAGAAGATGGCTGCGGCGCAAGGCGCCAGCACCGTCGTCATCTCGGCCGCGATCGAGGCCGAAGTCGCCCAGCTCTCCGATGAGGAAGAGATGGAATTCCTGTCCTCGCTCGGCCTCGACGAGCCCGGTCTGAACAAGGTGATCCGCGCCGGCTACGAGCTGTTGCACCTCATCACCTATTTCACCGTCGGGCCGAAGGAGACGCGTGCCTGGACCATCCATAAGGGCGACAAGGCCCCCCAGGCCGCCGGCGTCATCCACACCGATTTCGAGCGCGGCTTCATCCGCGCCCAGACCATCGCCTACAACGACTTCGTCACACTGGGCGGCGAAGTGGCGGCCAAGGAAGCCGGTAAGGCGCGCGACGAAGGCAAGGAATATGTCGTCCAGGACGGCGACATCCTGCTGTTCAAGTTCAACACCTGACGTGACGAAGATCACGCCGCCCATGGCGGCGTGATCAGCGATCTTTCCGGGCGGCCGAAAAACAGGCTATTGCCCAACCAAAAGTGTCGCCTATGAAGCTGATAATCTTTGATTGTGACGGCGTCCTTGTGAACAGCGAGGAGATATATCAGGCAGCCGAGCTTGAATATCTGACGGCGGCGGGCATCACGTTCGAACCGAGTGCCTATACACAAGCCTTCATGGGATTGTCTCCCGCTCTGTGGCGGGCGAAGCTCGAAGCAATCGGCCAGGAGCGAGCCAAGCCGCTCTCTCCGCGCTTTTTTGATCAGCTTGCCGGCTACACCAACGAACGCTTGCGGAAGGACCTGGCGGCCTTACCCGACGCACGGAATGTGATTAGCCGGCTCCCGGCACCGAAATGTGTTGCGTCAAGCACGCCGCTCGCCCGATTGCGTTGGAAACTCGAACACACAGGCCTTGTCGACCTTTTCAATCCTCATATTTTTTCATCGGACATGGTCGTCAATGGAAAGCCGGAACCAGACCTGTTCTTGCACGCGGCGGCTACGATGGGTGCTCTTCCAGGAGAGTGCATCGTGATCGAGGACAGCGTGAACGGCGTCCTGGCGGGCAAGGCAGCGGGTATGCGCGTGATCGGATTTATCGCTGGCAATCATTGCACCGGCCCTCATGGCGATGGTCTGTTGCGACATGGCGCGGATGCTCTGGTCGGCGCATACCAGGACTTGGAGGTCACTCTCGCCAGTCTCTAGATTCGATCCATTGACGCGGCTTCCAAGCCGCTAGCGCTGTCCCCCGGCCGATCCGGGCTTGTCTTGATTTTGTCATGCCACGGGTCTAAGCGGCGGATGCACGGGCGGCGCATTCGCCGCACACCCCATGCAATCCGACACGACGCGTCAATCTGGACGCACCCTTTGGCCCCAACAAGGGATATCAGGCGATGATCAAAGCCTTCGTCGTGGACAATGACCGCCTGCGCGCCGTCGATGATCTCCTCGCAAACAGCGAGACCATCGTCTGGGCCGACCTGCTCAACCCGACAAAGGACGAGGAAGCGACGATCGAAAGCTGGCTCGGCGTTGCCATTCCGACGCGCGAGGAGATGGAGGAGATCG
The DNA here is from genome assembly GCA_014189435.1 of Mesorhizobium loti. NCBI lineage: Bacteria > Pseudomonadati > Pseudomonadota > Alphaproteobacteria > Hyphomicrobiales > Phyllobacteriaceae > Mesorhizobium > Mesorhizobium loti. The sequence goes on along the minus strand of CP050293.1, from coordinate 630,768 downwards.
AGATTTCGAGCCGCCTCTATGTCGAGGACGGCGCCTATTTCATGACCGCCACCCTGCCCGCCCAGACCGAGGTCGACGATCCCCTGATGTCGCCGGTCACCTTCGTGCTCGCCGGCACCAGGCTGATCACCGTGCGCTATCACGAGCCGAAGGCGTTCAAGACCTTTCCGCAGCGCGCCGAGAAGGTGGCGACCGGCTGCACCAGCGGCGACACCATCCTGATCGGTCTGCTGGAGGCGATCGTCGACCGTCTTGCCGATATCCTTGAACGCGCCGGCCGCGACATCGAGGCGATCTCGCGCGATATCTTCGAGGCGAGATCGACCAAGGTTTCCAAGCGCAATCGCGACTTCCAGGAACTCCTGAAGGCCATCGGCCGCAAGGAGGACATCGCCTCCTCGATCCGTGACAGCCTGATCTCGCTGCAGCGCCTGGCAGGCTTCTTCGCCCATGCCTCGACCCGTACCAAGATGAGCAAGGACACCAAGGCGCGCATCAAGACGCTGTCGCGCGACGTGCTGTCGCTCGCCGACCACGCCACCTTCCTGTCGCAGAAGATTTCCTTCCTGCTCGACGCCACGCTTGGCATGATCTCGATCGAGCAGAACGCCATCATCAAGATCTTCTCGGTCGCCGCCGTCATCTTCCTGCCGCCGACACTGGTCGCCTCGATCTACGGCATGAATTTCGACGTCATCCCCGAGCTCAAATGGGAGCTGGGCTATCCCTTCGCCATCGCCATGATGGTGCTGTCGGCGATCCTGCCCTTCTGGTATTTCCGCCGCCGCGGCTGGCTCTGATCCGCCCGCCAGAGGCCATGCAGCCACGACGTGGCGCTATAGAAATCTCTTGACCAAATGCGCTGCGGCCTGCATCCGGAAACCCTGATCCACAGGGATCGCAGGTTCGTGAGCCGGATTTCAGACCATGACTGCAAAGATAAAAACATGGGCCTATGAGGATTTCGTCGAGGGCGCATCGATCGACCTCGGCTCGAAGAAGGTGAGCGCCGCTGAGATCGTCGAATTCGCGGGAGAATTCGACCCGCAGCCGATGCATCTCGACGAGGAAGCCGGCAAGGCCAGCATCCTCGGCGGGCTAGCGGCGTCGGGCTGGCACACCTGCGCCATGTTCATGCGCATGCTGTGCGATGCCTTCCTGCTGGATTCGACCTGCCAGGGCGCGCCCGGCGTCGATCAGGTCAAATGGAAGAAGCCGGTCCTGGCCGGCGACCAACTCACCGGTACCCTGGTGGTTGTTGCCAAGCGCCTGTCGAAATCGAAGCCGCAACTCGGCTTCGTCACCATGCGCAGCGAGTTGTTCAACCAGCGCGGCGAAAGCGTCTTCGAACTTGAGAATTCGGTCATGTTCCTCACGCGCGATGCCGCGGGGTATCAGGCATGACACTGGACGAGTTCTTCCGCATCGGTACCACGGTGGCGCTCGGCTCGCACACATTCGAGCCCGAGGCGATCAAAACCTTCGCCCGCAAATACGACCCGCAAATCTTCCATATCGACGAGGAGGCCGCGAAGAAAAGCGTGCTCGGCGGCCTCTGCGCCTCCGGCTGGCATACCGCCGCCACCTGGATGAAACTCAATCTCGAAAATAGCATGGATGCCGAAGGCACCGCGTGGAACGGTCCCGGCCCGGTGCCGGAGTTCGGCCCCTCGCCCGGCTTTAAGAATCTCAAATGGCTGAAGCCGGTCTATGCCGGGCAAACCATCACCTTCGCGCGCACGGCATTGTCCCACCGCCCGATCGCCTCACGTCCCGGCTGGCGGCTGCTGGCGCTGCGCGCCGATGCTTTCGATTCGACCGGCGACAAGGTGCTCGAGTTCGAGAGCGCCGTGCTGGTGAAGACGGAGTAGCGCCGGCGCTTCTTCAATGTCCTTCGAACCCGATCAACGTCCGCACCGGCACGCCGAGCGCCTCCAGCTTGGCGCGGCCGCCGAGGTCCGGCAGGTCGATGACGAAGCAGGCGGCGAGGATATCGGCGCCGATCTGGCGCAGCAGCTTGACCGCGGCTTCCGCGGTGCCGCCGGTGGCGATCAGATCGTCGACCAGGATCACCTTCTCGCCCGGAGCAACGCCGTCCTTGTGCATCTCCATCTCGTCCAGCCCATATTCTAGGCTGTAGGCGACGCGCACTGTTTCGAAAGGCAGCTTGCCTTTCTTGCGGATCGGCACGAAACCGGCCGAGAGCTGATGCGCGACGGCACCGCCAAGGATGAAGCCGCGCGCCTCGATGCCGGCGATCTTGTCGATCTTCTGGCCGGCATAGGGATGCACGAGCTCGTCGATGGCGCGGCGGAAGGCGCGCGCATTGCCGAGCAGCGTGGTGATGTCGCGAAACAGGATGCCGGGTTTGGGATAATCCGGAATGGTGCGGATCGCGGCAAGCAGCGTGTCTTCGAGAGAGGATTTCATCGGTCGAGATTACCTGAAACGGAGGTTGTTGCGCGACAATTGTTCGATCGAACTGCAGCCCATCAGCTTCATGCCGCGTTCGATCTCGACCCGCATCTGCTCAAGCGCCCGTTCGACGCCGGGCTGGCCGGCCGCCGCGAGCGGGAACAAATAGTAGCGGCCGACGCCGACGGCCTTGGCGCCGAGCGACAGCGCCTTCAGCACATGCGTGCCGCGCTGCACGCCGCCATCCATGATGACGTCTATTCTGTCACCGACCGCATCGACGATCTCGGCAAGCTGGTCGAACGCCGCCCGCGAGCCGTCCAGCTGCCGGCCGCCATGGTTCGACAGCACAATGCCGCTGCAGCCGATGTCGACGGCGCGTCTGGCATCCTCCACCGACATGACGCCCTTGAGGCAGAACGGACCCGACCAAAGCTTGACCATCTCGGCGACGTCGTCCCATGTCATCGATGGGTCGAGCATCTCGGTGAAGTAGCGGCTGATCGACATCGTGCCACCGCCCATGTCGACATGCTCGTCGAGCTGCGGCAGCTTGAACCCCTCATGGGTGAAATAGTTGATCGCCCAGGCCGGCTTGAGCGCGAACTGCGCCATTCCGGCGAGGTTGAGCTTGAAGGGAATGGCAAAGCCGGTGCGTTTGTCTCGCTCGCGGTTTCCCCCGGTGATGCTGTCGACGGTCAGCATCATCACCTCGACGCCAACCGCCTTTGCCCGCTGCATCATCGCCCGGTTCAGGCCGCGATCCCGGTGGAAATAGAATTGGTAGACCTGCGGGCTGCTGCTGATGCTGCGCGCCTCCTCGAGGCTGACGGTGCCAAGCGAGGAGACGCCGAACATGGTGCCGTATTTGGCGGCGGCCTTGGCGACCGCGCGCTCGCCCTGATGATGGAACAGGCGCTGCAAGGCGGTCGGCGAGCAATAGAACGGCATCGCCAGCTTCTGGCCCATGACCGTCACCGACATGTCGACCGCGCTCACTCCGCGCAGCACGTTGGGAACAAGGTCGCAGGTCTCGAAGCTTTCGGTGTTGCGGCGATAGGTGACCTCGTCGTCGGCCGCGCCATCGATGTAGTTGAAGATCGGCCCCGGCAGCCGCTGCTGCGCCATGCGGCGGAAATCGGAAAAATTGTGACAGTCGCTGAGCCGCATCATCGAATTCCAAGGCCATGGCGGGACAGGTTCCTCGCCGCTGTTCGATGCGTCGAATATCAAGCTGATGCCGCTATGCCAACGGACTAATTGCTGAACTTCCGCTCAAGCACGGGCCTAAACGAGAAAGGAGCGCCTGAGGCGCCCCTCTCTCGTCTAATCCGACTGACGAAGATTACATGCCGAGATCGGAACGAAGCTCGGCCCTGGCCACTTCATATTCGGCCTTGAAATCGTCCCGGTTGAGCAGGACCGCGGCAATGACGCTGCCGGAAATCTTGCCCATCTCGACATCGGACGCATAGTGGATACCGCCAACCTCACGATTGTGGGCGTATTCAGCCGCACGCGCCATGATCTCGGCGCGCTTTTCCGGGACCATGTCGGACAGGATGATGCCCATCATGGTGCCGACGGTGGCGTGGCCCGACGGCCAGGAACCGGAGCTCGACAGCTTGACCGCCGGCTTGACGAGGTCGCTGAGCTGATGCGGACGCGGGCGCTTCCAGACATCCTTGGCCGGATCGACGACGGCGCCTTCGGTGGCCACCACGCGATCGAAGAAGGCACTGAATTTCGGCAGCGTCTCTTTGTTGAATTTCGGCCCCATGACGTTGGCGAAGCGCCAGACATTCTCCTCGGCGTCGGCGACGGCGCTGGCTACCATCTCCGGCGTGCGCGTTACCTGCAGCGCCAGCACCTCGCCGAGTTCGGCCTTGGTCTGCGCCGAATCATTTGCCGGCGGCGGCGGCAGGATCATCGTCAGGTCGACATCCTTGTTGGTGACGAAGGGCTGGGCGTCCTCCGCTTGCGCGGCCGAGCCGACGATGAGCAGCAGCAAGCCTGCCGCGAGCGATGCATATCTTTTCATGGGGGCGATCCTTTGATGAGAGCAGCACAGGATCGCCGGATGCGGTGACGGCCATGTGACACGACCGGCCTCTGGAAATGCAAAAGGGCGCCTCTCGGCGCCCTTTTTTGATCACTTGGCTGTGTGGCTCAATGCGCCACGCCTTCCCACACCTTGCGCTTGGTAAGATAGACCAGCGCGCCGAACAAAAGCAGGAACACCAGCACGCGAAAACCCGTCTTCTTGCGGTCTTCCATATGCGGCTCGGCCGCCCACGCCAGGAAGGCGGAGACGTCGCGGGAATACTGGTCGACCGTCTGCGGCGCGCCGTCATCATAGGTCACCTGGCCGTCGGACAGCGGCTTCGGCATCTTCAGCGACACGCCCGACATGAAGTACGGGTTGTAGTGGGTGCCTTCCGGGATGACCATGCCGGCAGGCGGCGTCTGGTCGTAACCGGTCAGCAGCGAGTGGATGTAATCGGGGCCGCCCGCGTCATACTGGGTGAAGATGTCGAAGACAAATTGCGGAAAGCCACGCTCGACGCCGCGTGCCTTGGCCAGCAGCGACATGTCGGGCGGAGCAGCACCCCCATTGGAGGCAGCGGCGGCGGCTTCGTTGGCGAATGGCGCCGGGAAATAGTCGGATGGCTTGCCGGGACGGTCGAACATGTCGCCGGCATCGTTGGGGCCGTCATGGATCGTGTACTCGGCCGACAGCGTCTTGATCTGCGCATCGGAATAGCCGAGGTCCGACAGCGTGCGGAACGCCACCAGGTTCATCGAATGGCAAGCCGAGCAGACTTCCTTGTAGACTTTCAGGCCGCGCTGCAGCTGCGCCTTGTCATAGGTGCCGAAAGGGCCGGTGAAGCTCCAGCTCATTTCCTTCGGCTCGTCGATCGGGAAATGCGTCGGCGCGGCCGCATTGTGTGCCTCTTCGGCGGCGATCGCCCCAGTGCCTGCTGCCCCAATGCCGGCGGCCACAAGGCCGACCAGCGCCAGCGAGGTGAGAATCTTTTTCATGCCAAATCCCCTTAGATTCTCTACCGCTCAGCCCTTGGTCTCTGGCGCGGCCGTGGCGCCTGTCGGATGACCGCCGCCGCCCTTGTTCTTCTCGAGCACCGCCTCGGTGATCGAGTTCGGCAGCCTGCGCGGCGTCTCGATCAGGCCGAGCACCGGAAGGGCGATCAGGAAGAAGGCGAAGTAGACCAGCGTCGCCATCTGCGCCATGAACACATAGCTGCCTTCGGCCGGCTGCGAGCCCAGCCAGCCAAGCAGGATGGCATCGGCCACGAACAGCCAGAAGAACAGCTTGTACCAGGGCCGATAAACCGCCGAGCGCACCTTCGAGGTGTCGAGCCACGGCACCAGGAACAGCATGACGATGGCGCCGAACATGCACAGCACGCCGCCGAGCTTGGAGTTGATCGGCCCGACATTGAAGGTGATGGCGCGCAGGATCGCGTAGAACGGCAGGAAGTACCATTCGGGCACGATATGAGCCGGCGTCTTCAGCGGGTTGGCGACGATGTAGTTGTCTGGGTGACCGAGATAGTTCGGCAGGTAGAAGACGAAATAGGCGAAGAAGAACAGGAACACGATCATGCCGAACGCGTCCTTGATGGTCGCGTAGGGGGTGAAGGCGACGGTGTCGGTCTTCGATTTGATCTCGATGCCGGTCGGGTTCGACTGACCGACGACATGCAGCGCCCAGATGTGCAGCACGACGACGCCAGCAATCATGAACGGCAGCAGGTAGTGCAGGGCAAAGAAGCGGTTCAGCGTCGGATTGTCGACGGCAAAGCCGCCGAGCAGCAGCTGCTGGATCCAGTCGCCGACCAGCGGAATGGCGCTGAAGAAGCCGGTGATGACGGTGGCGCCCCAGAAGCTCATCTGCCCCCATGGCAGCACGTAGCCCATGAAGCCGGTCGCCATCATCAAGAGGTAGATGATGCAGCCGAGGATCCACAGCAGTTCGCGCGGCGCCTTGTAGGAGCCGTAATAGAGACCGCGGAAGATGTGGATGTAGACCGCGACGAAGAAGAACGAGGCGCCGTTCGAGTGCATGTAGCGCAGCAGCCAGCCCGAATTCACGTCGCGCATGATCTTCTCGACCGAGCCGAAGGCGAGATTGGTGTCGGCCGTGTAGTGCATGGCCAGCACGATGCCGGTCAGGATCTGCGCCACCAGCATGATCGACAGGATGCCGCCGAAGGTCCACGCGTAATTGAGGTTGCGCGGCACCGGATAGGCGACGAAGCTGTCATAGATCAGCCGCGGCAGCGGCATGCGGGCGTCGAACCAGCGCTCGATACCGGTCTTGGGCGTATAGGTCGAGTGTCCCTCGCTCATCGAAATATCCCCTGCCTCAACCGATAAGGATCTTGGTATCGGAAATGAACTTGAATACCGGAACCGCCATGTTCTCGGGCGCCGGGCCTTTGCGGATGCGGCCGGCGGTATCGTATTGCGAACCGTGGCACGGGCAGAACCAGCCGCCGAAATCGCCTTCCTGACCGAGCGGAATGCAACCCAGATGCGTGCAGACCTGAACCATCACCATCCAGGCTTCCTTGCCGGGCGTGGTGCGGTTGGCATCGGTCGCCGGTGCGTCGGCCGGCAGATTGGCGTTGCGCGCGATCGGATCCTTGAGATCGGCCAGCTTGACCGCCTCGCCGTCCTTCATTTCCTGTTCGGTGCGGTTGCGCACCACGACCGGCTTGCCGCGCCACTTGACGATCAGCGACATGCCCGGCGTCAGCGAGGCGACGTCGACCTCGACCGAGGCGAGCGCCAGCGTCGAGGCATCGGGGCGCATCTGGTCGATGAACGGCCACGCGAAGGCACCCGCGCCGACCACTGCGGCCATGCCGGTGGCGACGTAGAGAAAATCACGACGGTTGGGATCCTGGGTGTCGGTTGCGCTCACGGGTGCCTGATCCTTTCGCCTCTTCCGTGCCGGTGGCTGAGCCTTGTTCCCCGCTCAATTACGCCAACCCGACAGCGCATGGCGAACAGGCTTGCGAATTCCTCCGGCATTTGGACTTCGGTTTATGCGTGAAGCCCGTTTTTGTCCAGACGGGTGAAGGCACAAGGGCAGATTGTCGCGGGGACAAAATCCGCCGCCGGTCAACACGACGCCGGATAGCCGCCAAACATCGCTAAACAACCGGGAAATAACCGCGAATCCGACGCCCTTGTTCGCCTCGACACAAGGCGTCGGCCGGGTCTATCCTTGCCATCATGGCACATGTCATAGACCGCGACATCTGGGCTGTTCGCTCCGACGGCTGGAAGGGCGAGCTGCAATGCGGCGCCTACAGCTCCAACTCCTGCCTGATCTTCAACTACCTGCCCGATGTCGGCGGCGGTCCCCGGCTGCACACGCATCCCTACGCGGAGATTTTCATCATTCGCCAGGGCACCGGCCTGTTCACGGTCGGCGACAAGGAGATCGAGGCCTCCGCCGGCCAGATCCTGATCGTGCCACCCAACACGCCGCACAAATTCACCAATCTCGGCCCTGGTCCGCTGGAAACGACCGACATTCACGAAAACGGTAGTTTCATCACCGAATGGCTGGAGTGACCCCTATTTCGCGCCGAGCCTGGCCAGCACCGCCTTTGGGATGTTGTACTCGCGAATGACGGCGTCATGCTTGCGCAAGCCGCACAGCTCGCGCTGGATGAAATAGCCATGCACAGCCTCGGCGGCGTCCTTGAGCAGCCGGGGGCGCTGTTGTTCGTCGGCATTGTCGCGCAGCCTGGCCAGCGTTTCCTCGACCCGCTGGCCGGCGCGGCCAAGTGCGGCCGCCTTCTCCGCCAGGATTTCATGGCCGAGCGCGTCGAAGGCGGCTTCGGCGGCAGAGGCGCCGGCAAGATGAGATGGCGGACGCAAGGACATTTCAGCCCCCTTTCCCGAAAATCATGCGGTGTGTGACGAAATCTTCGCCTTCCACGCGCTGAAAGCCAAGCCGTTCATAGAAACCGAAGGCTTCCTGCGGCGCGCGGGTGTTCAGCACGGCGAAATGGTGACGTGCCCTGTCGATAACGGTCTCGACCAGCATCCGGCCAAGGCCGGTGCGACGGTGGCGCGCACTGACGAACAGGTGCCGGACCCGGCCGTGATCCCTGCCCTCGAAATAAGGATCGATGTTCAGCCCGCACACGCCGGCGAGTTCCCTTCCATGCCAGGCCGCATAGAGCGCCTCGCCGCGCTTCAGGAATTTGTTGCGGCCGCTTGCCCAGCCATCCGCCAGGCGCACCAGCATCCAGTAGCCTTCCAGCCGGCTCTCTTCCTTCAGCGTGTCGAAAGCCGGCATGGTTGGTCGGAGCCGCTTGAGCACGACCTCTGGGCTGACCTCTGGCGCCCCACCCATGGCTACTCCGCCGGGCGTGTCTCTTCGAGCACGCTGTCCTCGTGATAGAGAAAACCGCCGGACTGCCGCTTCCACAGTCGCGCATAGAGCCCGTCGACCGCCACCAGCTGGTCATGCGTGCCTTGCTCGACGATGCGGCCACCGTCGAGTACCACCAGTCGGTCGAGTGCTGCGATCGTCGACAGCCGGTGGGCGATGGCGATGACCGTCTTGTTTTCCATCAGCCGCGTCAGATTCTCCTGGATCGCCGCCTCGATGTCGGAATCGAGCGCCGACGTCGCTTCGTCGAGAATAAGGATCGGCGCGTCCTTGAGGAAGACGCGGGCGATCGCCACGCGCTGGCGCTGGCCGCCCGACAGCTTGACGCCGCGCTCGCCGACAAAAGCCTCGTAGCTGGCGCGGTCCCTGTTGTCGCGCAAGCCAAGGATGAACTCGTGCGCCTCGGCCTTTTTCGCCGCCGCGATCACTTGCGCCTCGGTCGCGTCCGGCATGCCGAGCTTGATGTTGTCGCGCAGCGAACGGTGGAACAGGGCCGTATCCTGGCTGACCACGCCGATATTGGCGCGCAGCGAATTCTGCGTGACTTTGGAGACGTTCTGACCATCGATGGTGATCGACCCGCCTTCCAAATCGTAGAGGCGCAGGATCAGATTGGCGAGCGTCGTCTTGCCGGCGCCCGACGGTCCGACCAGTCCGACCTTCTCGCCCGGCCGCACCACAAGGTCGATGCCGTTCAGCACGCCGAAGCCCTTGCCGTAATGGAACTCGACGTTCCTGACCTCGATGCGACCGCCGGTCACGACAAGCTCCTTCGCATCGGGCGCATCGACAAGCCCGAGCGGTTGCGAGATCAGCGCCTTGGAGTTCTCCAGCACGCCGAGGTTTCGCAATATGCCGTTGAGCTGCATCATCACCCGCCCTAGCAGCATGTTGAGCCGCAGGACCAACGACAGCGTGAAAGCGACGGCGCCGACGGTGATTGACCCTTCGACCCAGAGATAGACGGCAAAGCAGCCGATCGCCGTGATCATGATGCCCGACAGCGTCGTCAGCGCCATGCGCACGCCGGTCAGCCGGCGGGTGAAGGGCCGTAGTGCGTCGAGATAGATGTCGAAGCCGTTCTTGATGTAGCGGTCGTCGCCATCGGCCGAGAACAGTTTCAGCGTCTGAACGTTGGAATAGGAATCGATGATGCGCCCATTGATCATCGAGCCGGCCTCGGCGGCCTCCTCCGCATGCTTGCGGATTGCCGGCAGATAGAGCTTGGCCAGCCAGCCGAAAGCAAGGATCCAGATCACCACCAGCGCCGCCAGTCTGAGATCCAGCCCGGCGACCAGCGCCAGCGTCGTCACCGTATAGATGAGCATGAACCAGATGACCTCGATGAAGCTCTCCATCAGGTCGCCGGTCGCTTGCCCCGCCTGCCAGACTTTTGTCGCGATGCGGCCGGCAAAATCGTTCTGGAAGAAGGTGTAGGACTGTCGCGAGACATGCCGGTGCGCCTGCCAGCGCACCAGATTGTAGAAGCCCGGCGTGATCGTCTGTTCGTCGACCAGCGTCGACAGCCCGACGACGATGGTGCGGATGACCAGCACCACCGCGATCATGAACACCAGTTCAGGACCGGCGGCGTTCCACAGGGCATGCCAACTGCGTTCGGCGGGAAGCTGGTCGAGAATATCGACCAGCCGCCCGACGAAATAGAACAGCCCGGCCTCGACCAGCGGCGCGATGCCGCCGATGACCAGCATGGCGAAGAAGGCGAACTTCGCCTGGCCGACATAGTGCCAGAGAAAGCCGCCGACGCTGGTCGGAGGCCGAAGATTCGCTGGCTCCCTGAACGGATAGACCCAGTTCTCGAACCAGCGATAGACGGCAGTCATCATTCGGCGGCTTGGCCCTTTGCAAGCGCATCATTGGCGGCGTCGGCGGGACCGTCCTCGAGCAGGAACCCGCCCGACTGGCGCTGCCAGAGCTGCGCGTAGAGCCCGCCCTTGGCCACGAGTTCCTCGTGCGAACCTTCCTCGATGACACGACCCTTGTCCATCACCACCAGCCTGTCCATCGCCGCGATGGTGGACAGCCGGTGCGCGATGGCGATGACGGTCTTGCCTTGCATGAGCTTGTAGAGGTTCTCCTGGATCGCCGCCTCGGCTTCGGAATCAAGCGCCGAGGTCGCTTCGTCAAGGATAAGTATAGGTGCGTCCTTCAACATAACGCGAGCAATGGCGATGCGTTGCCGCTGGCCGCCGGACAATTTGACGCCGCGGTCGCCGACATGGGCGTCGAAGCCCTTGCGCTCCTTGGCGTCCGAAAGCCCCGATATGAAGTCCAGCGCCTCGGCACGCCCCGCTGCCTCGACAAGCAGCTCTTCCGAGGCATCGGGCCGGCCATAGAGGATGTTCTCGCGCACCGAACGATGCAGCAGCGAGGTGTCCTGCGTGACCATGCCGATCTGGGCGCGCAGCGAATCCTGCGTCACGTCAGCGATTTCCTGGCCGTCGATCAGGATCTTTCCGCTCTCCAGATCGTAGAAACGCAGCAGGAGATTGACCAGCGTCGACTTGCCAGCGCCGGAGCGGCCGACGATACCGACCTTCTCGCCCGGTTTCACCGCCAGCGACAGGTTCTCGATCACCCCCTTCTGCTTGCCATAGTGGAAGCGGATGTCCTCGAAGCGGATCTCACCTCTGGAAACGGCGATGTCCTTCGCCCCCGGCCGGTCCTCGACCAGGCGTGGCAACGAGATCGAGGCGATGCCGTCCTGCACCGTGCCGATATTCTCGAACAGCCCGGACATTTCCCACATGATCCATTGCGACATGCCCCACAGCCGGAGCACCAGCCCGATGACCACGGCGACCGCGCCGATCGTCACCGACTGGCCGAGCCACAGCCACAGCGCCATCGCCGTGACCGAGAACAGCAGCAGCGAATTCATGATGTAGAGCAGGCCGAAAAGCACCGTCACCAGCCGCATCGACCGGTAGACGGTCTGCAGGAAGCCGGCCATGCCTTCTCGCGCAAACGACGCTTCGCGGCGTGCGTGGCTGAACAGCTTGACCGTCTGGATGTTGGAGTAGCTGTCGACGACGCGGCCGGTCATGGTCGAGCGCGCATTGGCCTGCTCCTCGCCGACCTTGCCCAGTTTCGGGATGAAATAGCGCAGCAGCAGGATGTAGCCGACCAGCCAGACGCCGAGTGGCGCCGCCAGCCGCCAGTCGGCCGACCCGACGATGACCAGCATGCCAAGGAAATAGACGATGACGTAGTTCAGGACATCGATCAGCTTGATGACGCATTCGCGCACGGCGAGCGCCGTCTGCATCAGCTTGGTGGCGATGCGGCCGGCGAACTCGTCCTGATAGAAGCTCATCGACTGCTTGAGCAAATAGCGGTGCACCTGCCAGCGGATGCGCATGGGATAGTTGCCCATCAGCGTCTGCTGGTTGAGCAGCGAATGCAGCCATACCGTGCCCGGCAGCGCGAACAGCACGATGAAGGCCATGCCGGCGAGCTTCCAGGCTTCCGTCTGCAGGAAGGTTTCGCGATTCTGCCCCGACAGCCAGTCGACGATGCGGCCGAGGAAGCCGAACATCCACACTTCCGCGATCGCGATGGCCGTCACCAGCACCGCGTCGAGAAGGATATAGGGCCACGCGCCGCGCGTATAATGCACGCAGAAGGCAACAAGCGTCCTGGGCGGCTCGACCGGTTCCGCCGCGGGGAACGGATCGAGCCGTCTTTCAAACCAGCTAAACAACAACATGGGTCATGCTCATGAAATCTGTTTTCCGCTTACGCGGCACGGGAGCGTACGAAGTCTTCGGAACCCTTGGCGTCGAGGGCCGACGGTCCGGAATCATCCGGACCGTCGGCCCTGCTTCGCGCAATATAGGGGCTCGCGGGCTTTTCGCCGACAGGCGCGCCTGACGATCCTGACGGCGCACTGTTCACGATCCGGATTCTCGCGCCGGGTCGGATCAAACGGATGATCCGGCGCACCAGAGACGGCCGGCCCGGGTCGGGAACCGCGCGCGAGAAATCGACATCCGGCAGCATGCCGCGATGCGGCCGGCGGCGGATCTCGGCGTGAACGGCCGACGAGTAGGTGTCGCCGATCAGCAGCGCCCAGGTCGGCGGTCGGTGGATATGCAGGCTCCTTGAGCCCGGTATTCTATAGGGATCGAACATCGGTCCGTCCTCCGTGTGAAAATCGAGATAAAAAGGCGAAGCAATCTCGTCCGCCGGCATTCGGCCGGAGGCACGCATTGCGTCAGTCCGGACACGACTGGTGTCGGTCTGGACACGATAAGCATCGGTCCGGACATGACGAGTGTCAGTCTGGACAGGTTCAGGTGGGGCGTTCAGCCCTTTTGACTTTTTGAAAAACATCGCAGGATTCCTTCGAGAGCCGAAAAATCGTTTCGGCGGGAATCGGTGCGATCAAGTCTTAGAGAGTCAGGAGAATCGTCGTACCGAAACCGCCGGGAGGCAGGTAAGCCCACGAGAGGGGCGCTGGATGTGCATGGTCATCATGAATTACCCCTCCATCGGTTCGGGTTGACAATGGAGCTGACATACCCGACTTCGCAGAAAATGGCCACCCGCAGGTCCAGCAATTTCCAAAACCGCTGATGCGCTGTGGCCGATCTGCCACTTATTAGAAGGACGCGGAAATGAACTGTCGTCTCCGCATCGCGCTCTACCAGCCGGACATTGCCGGCAACACCGGGACAATCCTGCGCTTCGCCGCGTGCCTCGGGCTCGGCGTCGACATCATCGAACCGGCCGGCTTTCCGCTCTCCGACAAAGCGCTCAAGCGAGCCGGCATGGACTACCTCGAAATGGCTGCCCTGACCCGGCATGTCGACTGGCACGCCTTCGAGGACTGGCGCAAAGCCCGCGCGAACCGAGTGGTGCTGCTGTCGACCAAGGCCACCACCCCTTACACCGGCTTCACCTTCGCCGATGGCGACATCCTGCTGTTCGGCCGCGAATCCGCAGGCGTTCCGGATCCTGTCCATCAGGCGGCGGATGCGCGCCTGACCATCCCCATGCAGGGCGCGGCGCGCAGCATCAACGTCGCGCTTTCCGTCGCCATGGTGGCGGGCGAAGCCATCCGGCAGCTTAGACAGTAGCTCGCCGTCTCCCGTCATCTTGACCCAGGCGCACATCGCCTTCTCCTTCGTTTGCACATCCAGGGTTTCTTCGCTACAAGCTCAACTTAACTTGAGGTCAAGTGGAAAAATCGCGGGCGGAGAATCAGGAATGGCACCGGTTACGGAGTTGACGGTCGGCCAGGTGGCCATGCGCAGCGGGGTGGCGGTGTCGGCGCTGCATTTCTATGAGGCCCGCGGCCTGATCCGCAGCCACCGCACATCAGGCAACCAGCGCCGCTACGGCCGCGACGTGCTGCGGCGCGTGGCGATCATCAAGGTCGCGCAGGAGGTCGGCATCTCACTGGCCGAGATCGGTGAAGCCCTGGCGTCGCTGCCCGAGGGTCGCACGCCGACGCGCGATGACTGGAACCTTTTGTCGACCGCCTGGCGCGATGGGCTCGACCACAAGATCGCCCAGTTGAAGAAACTGCGCGACGGGCTGACCGATTGCATCGGCTGCGGCTGCATGTCCATCGACAAATGCCCGCTGCGCAACAAGGGCGACCGGTTGGCAAGGGAAGGCACGGGCGCGAGAAGGTTGGTGGCCGGCTAGGCAAGCCGCGCCTCAGTCAGCCACCGGCAACCGCCTGATGGTGAACTCGATCAGGTCGCCTGGCCGCTCGAACCAGCTTTCGATCTCGGTCCAGTAGGCCTGCTTGGGAAAGCGCTCGAACCATTCCTTGGCCTTGAGCCGCGCATCGGAGCGCGGCAGCACGAAGGTCTCGCGCAGGAAGCCGTCGCGCGGCATGCGCGCGCGCTCGGCCCGGCTTTGGTCGAGCCTTTTCTTCAAGCCATCCAGCGGCGGTCTTGCCGGGGTGCGCACGAAACCGCTCCTTGCACCGTAATGACACTTGACCCTTGCCTCTAAGAGATTAGGGATCGCGCCGGCAAAAGACGAGTCATTTGTAGGACTCGCCACCCCAACCGGAGACGGCACTTGGAACGACCTGAAATACCGGCAGGCCTGCCCGCCGACATCGAACAGAAGAAGATGAAGGCGCGCCTCTGGTTCGAGGCGCTGCGCGAACGCATCTGCACCACCTTCGAGCAGATCGAGCAGGATCTTGGCGGGCCGCTGGCCTCGTGGTCGCCCGGCCGCTTCGAAAAGACGCCATGGGAACGTGACGAGGGCCGGGGCGGCGGCGGCACCATGTCGATGATGCACGGCCGCGTCTTCGAGAAGGTCGGCGTCCACACCTCGACCGTCCATGGCGAGTTCTCACCCGAATTCAGGAAGCAGATGCCCGGCGCCGAGGAAGATCCGCGTTTCTGGGCATCCGGCATTTCGCTGATCGCGCACCCCTGGAACCCAAACGTTCCGGCCGTGCACATGAACACGCGCATGGTGGTCACATCGCGCCAATGGTTCGGCGGCGGCGCCGATTTGACGCCGGTGCTCGACCGCCGCCGCACCCAGGACGATCCTGATACGGTCGCCTTCCACCGCGCCATGCAGTTCGCTTGCGAGAAGAACGTGGCGGTGGCCGACTACCCGAAATACAAGGCCTGGTGCGACGAGTATTTCTATCTGTCGCACCGCAACGAGCCGCGCGGCACCGGCGGCATCTTCTTCGACTGGCTGCATTCGGGCGAGGACAGAGGCGGCTGGAATGCCGATTTCAACTTCGTCCAGGATGTCGGCCGTTCCTTTCTCGTCGTCTACGGCCACCTCGTGCGCGCCAACTTCAACGAGAACTGGACCGACGGCGATCGCGACGAACAGCTCATTCGCCGCGGCCGCTATGTCGAATTCAACCTGCTTCACGATCGCGGCACCATCTTCGGCCTGAAGACCGGCGGCAATGTCGCGTCCATTCTCTCCAGCCTGCCGCCCGAGGTTCGCTGGCCGTAGGCTTCCGGTGAGCGGAAGGCGCACGGCACTTTGATGCAACCAGACCGCCCCTGCCGTGTTATGGTCTCAGCCCCGCTCGCGGATCCGCGGATTCAACCCTGGAATCGGACCCGTGAGCCAAGAAAGTGCCGGAGCCTCGATGAGGCTCCACGGAGGAAAAAGGAGAATCCCATGAAGGAATTTCACTGCGGGTCGCTCGTGCCCGGCTGTGACTGGCACACGCGTGCCGATGAGGAGGCCGAGGTCATGCGCCGTGCCGTCGAGCACATGCGCGAGACGCATGGCGAAACGGTCATCCGCGAGACGATGATCGAGGCGATCCGCTCGCGCATCGAGAAGACCCGCGACGCGGCCTGATCTACCCGGCCTTCAAGGCTTCGGCGGCGCGCTTGACCAGCGCGTCGCGATCAGGGGCAAACCCGGCTTCGACCCATTCCGCCTCGAGATTCCTGAGAATTTCACCAAGTTTCGGCCCTGGAGTTGCGCCGAGCGCCGTCAGATCGGTCCCTTTCAGCGGAAACAACGGCTTTTCCCATTTGGCGGCGAAGGCAAGCAGGCGCGAAAAGCCACCGGCTTCGAGCAACGCCGCATTGTCCTCGACAGCGCGCACCCTGGCTGCAGCAAGCGACAGCCGCAGACGGTCGACAAATCCCTGCCGGTCGCCGCGATAGAGCCTTTTTGCCAGTTCGCTTTCGGTCGTCTTCGGCTCGACGGCGGTGGCAAGCGCCCAGTGGCGCAGGCGATCCGCTTCAGCGGTCGAAAATTTGAGCCGCTCGGCGAGCGTCTTCATGCGCGCCGCATCCGGCGGCACGATCGCTTCCAGCCTTAACAACGGATCAACGGTCCAGCCCAAGTCCTTCTCGGCCTTGGTCAGCCCATGAATCGCGTCGATGCCCCATTTCTCGCTTTCCGGCAGGGCAGTGCTCAAGACACTGGCCTGCCGCATCCAGAGCAGCGCCCGTGAGGGATCGGGCGCCGACAGAAGCTTCTTCAGTTCCGACCAGATGCGCTCGGCCGAAAGCTGGGCGAGCCCCTCCTTCAGCCGGGCACAGGCCTTCAGCCCCTCGGCGTCGGGCCGGCCATCGCCATACCAGGCGAAGAAGCGGAAGAACCTCAGGATGCGTAGATAATCTTCGCGGATGCGCGCTTCCGGGTCACCGATGAAGCGCAGCCGGCGCGCCTCGATGTCGGCGATGCCGCCGACCAGGTCGACAATCCTGCCATCGGCCTCGGCATAGAGCGCGTTGATGGTGAAGTCGCGCCGATCGGCGTCTAGCTTCCAGTCGCGCCCGAATGACACCTTGGCGCGCCGCCCGTCGGTCTCGATGTCGGCGCGCAAGGTGGTGATCTCATAGGGCTTGCCGCCGGCGACAACCGTGATCGTGCCATGCTCGATGCCGGTCGGTATGGCCTTGAAGCCTTCCGCCTCGGCGCGGTGGATGGTTTCTCCAGGCAAACACGTGGTGGCGATGTCGATGTCGGCGACCGGCTGGCCCATCAGCGTGTTGCGCACCGCACCGCCTGCGACACGCGCCTCTTCGCCGCCCTCGGCCAATGCGGCCAGCAGGCGCTGCAGATGCTTCTCGGTGAGCCACTCGGCCCTGCTCGCGATCGAGACACTCACGCATAGAGCCTTTCATACAGCGTACGGATGATGCCGGCGGTGACGCCCCAGATGCGCCGGTCGCCATAAGGCATGTCGTAGAAGAACCATTCGAGATCGTTCCACATGCGGCTGTCGCGCTTGTGGTTGGCCGGGTCCATCAGAAAGCGCAGCGGCACTTCGAAGGCGGCGTCGACCTCGTCGGCGTTGAGGGTCAGCTCAAAACCTGGCCGCACGATGCCCAGCACCGGTGCGATGCGGTAGCCGCTGCCGGCGACATAGTCGGGCATACGGCCGATCACCTCGATGCGATCCGGGGCAAGGCCGATCTCCTCGAACGTCTCGCGCAGCGCCGCCGCTTCCGGACTGGCATCGGTCGGATCGATGGTGCCGCCGGGAAAGGCGACCTGCCCCGAATGGCTGCGCAGCTTTTCGGCCCGCTTGGTCAAGAGAACCGTCGCATCGCCCTCATGATCGACCATCGGGATCAACACGGCCGCATCGCGCAGCGCCTTGCCCTGGTTGAGGCGCGGATGACCGGGGTTGAAGCGATGGTCGCCATAGTCGTCCCCGGCATGCGCATCCGGCTGCACGGCAAAGCGCGCGCGAAAATCCGCTGATGAAAACGGCGACGGCGACACCTGGTCCATCACGCGCTCAGCCGCTTCAACTGGTCCGCCGGCATGATCGGGAACACCGCGCCCTTCGAGCGCACGGCAAACATCGTCTTGCCGTCGATCTCGACCTCCTCGCCATGCCCGACCAACTCATACATCACTGGCCGCGCCACCAGCGCCTCCAGCCGGCCGCGCACCAGCACATAGGGCTTCAGGCCGCCGGTCTCGTTCTCGTCGACGAAACGCAGCGGCCGCTCCGGCCCGGCCTCGACGACGTCGCCGACATTGGTGCGGAAGGTGATGATCTGCCCGTCGCCGCTGCCCGAAACATCCATTTCGACGGCGATGAAGGGCGCATCGGCGACACGGATGCCGACCCGCTCCACCGGCGTCACCAGATAGGTCTTGCCGTCCTCGTCCTTGCGCAGCACCGAGGAGAAAAGCTGCACCAGCGGCATGCGGCCGATCGGCGTGCCCAGATAGAACCAGGTGCCGTCGGCCTTGATCTCCATGTCGAGATCGCCGCAGAAATCCGGATTCCAGCGTTCGACGGGTGCCGCGCCCTTGCCGGCGCGGGCCGCGCGCGAGATCAGCGCCTCGAGACCGCGCGCTTCGGTGGCGGCCGTCAGGCTTTCTTCACGATGTTCCAAGGGTCTCGTCATGGTCACGAAATAGTCACTGTTGTTGCGCTTGTCAGCCTAAGTCTGGGATTTAAGTTCAAATGCAGATGCTGGGCGAGGCCGAATCGCGGCAGTCATGTTATGCTGCAGGCTGGTATTTCCAACCACGAGGATCGATGCGGCATGAGCGTGATGGTCAAGGAAAGCCCGATCAGCGAAAAGGACATGATCGCCGAGGCCGAGAAGGCGCTGGCGGATATCTCCAAAATCCGTGACGGGGTCGGCCGGGTCATCTTCGGCCAGGAGAGTGTCGTCGAGCGCACGCTGGTGGCGCTGCTGGCCGGCGGCCATGCGCTGCTGGTCGGCGTGCCGGGCCTCGCCAAGACCAAGCTGGTCGAGACGCTGGGCATCGTGCTCGGCCTCGATTCGCGCCGCATCCAGTTCACGCCTGATCTGATGCCGTCGGATATCCTCGGCTCCGAAGTGATGGAGCAGGATGAGATCGGCAAGCGCTCCTTCCGCTTCATCTCCGGACCGATCTTCGCCCAGCTTCTGATGGCCGACGAGATCAACCGCGCCTCGCCGCGCACCCAGTCGGCGCTGCTGCAGGCGATGCAGGAATACCACGTCACCATTGCCGGCGCCCGCTACGACCTGCCGGCGCCCTTCCACGTGCTGGCAACGCAGAACCCGCTGGAGCAGGAAGGCACCTATCCGCTGCCCGAGGCCCAGCTCGACCGCTTCCTGATGCAGGTCGACATCCTCTATCCTGAAATCGAAGCCGAGCGCCGCATCCTGCTGGAGACCACCGGCATCGAGGACGCGAAAGCCCAGAACGTGCTGCAGCCGGCGCGGCTGAAGGAGATCCAGACGCTGATCCGCCGCATGCCTGTGCCCGAAAGCGTCGTCGAGGCGATCCTGACGCTGGTGCGCTCGGCGCGTCCCGGCCAGGGCAATGCCGAGACCGACAAGCATGTCGCCTGGGGCCCCGGCCCGCGCGCCAGCCAGGCGCTGATGCTGTGCACAAGGGCGCGCGCGCTCTACGACGGGCGGCTGGCGCCCTCGATCGACGATGTCCGCGCGCTGGCCGAGCCGGTGCTACAGCATCGCATGGCGCTGACCTTCGCCGCCCGCGCCGAAGGCACCAGCGTGCGCGACGTGGTGGCGAAGCTAGTGAAAGGGATTTGATGGCGCGTATTGGCGAGGTCCAGGCACCGGCAGCGACGCGCGACGCGCTCGCCCGTGGCCGGTTGCGGGCCTCGCTGGTTCCCGACCTGCTGGTCGAGGCACGGCGCATCGTCAACACGGTGATCGCCGGCTGGCACGGCCGCCGCAAGCGCGGCATCGGCGAGAATTTCTGGCAGTTCCGGCCCTATGTCGAAGGCGATTCCTCGCGCATCGACTGGCGGCGCTCGGCCCGCGACGACCACACCTATGTGCGCGACCGCGAATGGGAAGCCGCCCATACGGTCTGGCTATGGGCCGACCCCTCGCCGTCGATGCTCTACAAATCAACCGGCGCCAGCGTTTCCAAGCAATCGCGCGCGCTGGTGCTGGCGCTGGCCATGGCCGAATTGTTGTCGCGCAGCGGCGAGCGCATCGCCTGGCCCGGCCTCACCGATCCGTTCACCGCCCGCAACGGTGCCGAGCGCATCGCCGCCCAGCTCATGCATGCCGGCGATTTGCCGGCAAAACCCGATTTGTCCGATATCAGGCGCTTCTGCGACATCGTTGTCGTCAGCGATTTCCTCGATCCTGTCGAAGAGACGATGGCCTGGCTCGACGTGCTTGCCCGCCACGGCGTGCGCGCCCACCTGATCGAGGTCGCCGACCCGGCCGAGGAAACCTTCCCCTATGCCGGCCGCACCGAATTCACCGATCCCGAGACCGGCGACAAGCTGACCGCCGGCCGCGCCGAAATGCTGGGTGACGAGTATCGCCTGCTCTACACCGCCCGCCGCCAGGAACTGGCCGCCTGGTGCAAGCGCCTCGGCTGGAGCTTTACCGTCAACCACACCGACCGGCTGGCTTCGGATGCGCTGGTGCGCCTGCACATGGCGATGACCGCCGATGGCTCTTACTCCGGGCCGACCGCTGGCGGTCGTGCCGGCATGATCGCCAGTGGCGATCAGCCAGGAAAGGCTGTCGCATGAGCTGGCTGCCGCTCTCTTTTGGCGCTCCCATGGTGCTGTGGGGCCTGCTGGCGCTGCCGGTGATCTGGTGGCTGCTCAGGCTGACGCCGCCCAAGCCGCAGACCGAAATCTTCCCGCCGTTGAAGATCCTCGCCCGCGTGCTGAAGCGCGAGGAGACGCCGCAGCAGAGCCCGTGGTGGCTGACGCTGCTCAGGCTCTTGATGGCGGCGCTCATCGTCGCCGCATTGGCCGACCCGGTCTTCAACCCGCGCGAAAAGTTGCCGGCCGAGGGCGCTGCCCTGGCCTTGGTTATCGACAATGATTGGGCCAGTGCCGCCGACTGGGGCAAGCGCGTCGCCACCGCCGAGCGGCTGATCAACGATGCCGGCTCCAACGGCGTGCCTGTCATCATCGCCTTCACCGCCGAAAAGGCCAATGCAGAGATCGGCCCGTTCGACGCCGCGGCGGCCCTCGATCGGCTGCGCGCCGCAAAGCCACGGCCGATCCCGACCGACCGGCCCGCCGTCTATGCCCGCGTCGCCGGCGTTCTGGAGACCTTGCCCGGCGCCAGCGTCGCCGTGCTTGCCGACGGCTTGGCGGCAAAGGGCGACGAAGCCGCCTTCAACACGCTGTTGTCGAAAAATGCCGCCCGCGTCGTCTGGGCAACCGCCGACAGGCTGTCGCTGACCGGCCTGACCACCGCCGACAACCAGGTCGACGGCTTTGCCCTGACCGCCATCCGCGCGCCGGGCGACCCTGCCCCGGCGCAGGTCACCGCCGGCGCCTTCGACGACAAGGGCCGCCGCATCGCCGATGCGACGCTGACCTTTTCGCCTGGCGAAACCACCGCCACCGGCACCATGGCGGTGCCGTTCGAGCTGCGCAACGACTTCGCTTCGATCGCGCTCGACGGCGAGCGCCAGGCCGGCGCGGTCCGCGTCCTCGACGAAAGCTCCAAGCGCCGCCGCGTCGGGCTGTTGTCGCAGGCCGAGGCCGACCAGGCGCAGCCGCTACTGTCGCCGCTCTATTACATCCGGCGCGCGCTGCAGCCCTTCGCCGATCTCGTCGAACCCTCCAGCGCCGACCTCGCCGACGCCATCCCGCAGATCCTCGACCAGAAGCCGGCAATGATCATCATGGCCGACATCGGCACCATTCCCGCACAGGTCCGGCAGAGGCTGGTCGACTGGGTCGACAATGGCGGCACGCTGGTGCGTTTCGCCGGCTCGCGGCTGGCCGCCGCCGGCAATGACGACGACCTGCTGCCTGTCCGCCTGCGCACCGGCGAGCGTTCGCTCGGCGGCGCGCTGTCATGGACGTCGCCGCAGCCGGTCACCGAATTCCCCAAGGCCGGCCCGTTCGCCGATCTTGCGCCGCCGACCGAGGTCACTGTCAGCAGGCAGGTCCTGGCCGAGCCGACGCCCGACATCGTCGAGCGCACCTGGGCGGCCCTTGCCGATGGCACGCCGCTGGTCACCGGACTGAAGAAAGGCAAGGGCACGCTGGTGCTGTTCCACGTCACGCCCGAGGCGACCTGGTCGAACCTGCCGATCTCGGGCAGCTTCGTCGAGATGCTGCGCCGCATCGTGCAGCTGTCGCGCAACCAGGGCGCGGCGATCGCCAATGCCGAAGCCGCCGCCACCTCGCTGGCGCCCTACCGAATGATTGCAGCCGACGGCACGCTGGTGCCGCCGACGCCGGACGCGCGGCCGCTGGTGCCAGGCCCCGGCGCCCTGCCCGTGACCTTCGAAAACCCACCCGGCCTCTATGGTTCCGAGACGGGTGTGTTTGCCCACAATCTGCTTGAAGCCGACAGCACGCTGGCCCCGCTGGCACGCCCGCAAATCACTGTCCCGGTCACATCGATCCAATATGCCTTTGACGAATCGCGCAATTTGAAGGGCGCGCTGGTTGCGGCTGCGCTGGTGCTGATGCTGCTCGACACGCTGGCGGTATTCTGGATGGGCGGCCTGTTTTCGCGCCGGCCGCGCCGCGCAGGTGCCGTGGCAACCACCGCCGCGGTCCTGATTGCGCTCGGCGCCTTGTTCGGCCATGCCGATCTGGCGCGCGCCGACGACGCCAAGCCGGGCGACGAGGTTGCCATAGAGGCGATTTCGAAGACCCGCATCGCCTATGTGCTAACCGGCGTGCCGGGCGACGATTCGATCAGCCGCGCCGGGCTCGAGGGCCTGACCCGCTTCCTGGTCGAGAAGACGGCACTTGAACCGGGCGCGCCGGCCGGCGTCGACATCTCGAAGGACGAGCTGTCGTTCTATCCGCTGATCTACTGGCCGATCGATCCGGCCGCATCGATGCCGAGTCAGGCCGCGATCGCCCGCATCGACGCCTATATGCAGCAGGGCGGCACAGTGCTGTTCGACACCCGCGACCAGTTCGCCAACGGCATCGGCGCCGATTCGACCAGCCCGGCGACGGAGCGGCTGCGTGACATCCTCGGCAACCTCAACGTGCCACCTCTGGAGCCGGTGCCGTCCGACCACGTGCTGACCAAATCCTTCTTCATTTTGCCCGAATTTCCCGGCCGATTCGCCGGCAGCCCACTGTGGGTCGAGGCGTCGCTCGACGCCAGCAACGCCGAAAACCGGCCGGTGCGAACCGGCGACGGCGTCTCGCCGATCATGATCACCGCCAATGATTTCGCCGGCGCCTGGGCGGTCGACGAGAATGGCGACCCGCTGCTGCCGACCGTGCCGGCGGACCCGATGCAGCGCATCTACGCGTTGCGCGCCGGCGTCAACATCATGATGTACATGCTGACCGGCAACTACAAATCCGACCAGGTGCACGTGCCCATCCTGCTCGAGCGGCTGGGGCAGTAAGATGAGTTTGTTTGGTGCCCTCCGGTCACGGATAAGCCCTCCCCACAAAGGGGAGGGTAAGGGATGAACTGGTCGATCTCCTTCGAACCGCTGATCTCCTGGCCCTTGCTGGCCTTGGCGCTGGTGCCGCTGGCGCTGCTAGCGCTTGTAGGCCTGTGGTTTCGCCAGCGCGGCTCGGTCTTCCGCTTCATCGCCCTTTTGGCGCTCGCCGCCGCCCTGTTCAACCCGGTGTTCCTCAACGAGGAGCGCGAGCCGCTGAAAAGCGTCGTCGCGCTGGTTGTCGACCGCAGCCAGAGCCAGGATATCGGCGACCGCACCAAGCAGACCGACGAGGCGCTGGCCGGGATGCAGCAGCGTCTCGGCCGCTTCAAGCAGTTCGACGTGCGCGTCGTCGAGGCCGGCAAATCCGAGGCCGCCGAGGAGCGCACCGAGACACGGCTGTTCGGCGCGCTCGAGGGCGCCTTCCGCGACGTGCCGCCATCGCGCATCGGCGGCGCCATCATGATCACCGATGGCGAGGTGCATGACGCGCCGCCGGGCGCGCCCGATTTCAACGCCCCGCTGCATGCCTTGATCACCGGCAACGACCACGAGAAGGATCGCCGCATTCGCTTCGAGAATGCGCCGCGCTTCGGCCTTGTCGGCAAGCCGCTCGACATGACCTACCGCGTCATCTCGACCGAAAAAGAGACTGGCCCGGTCGATGTGCGCGTCTCGGTCAATGGCGAGCAGGTCGCGGTCGAGCACGCCACGGTCGGCCAGGCCATGCCGCTGCAGGTGACCATTCCAGGCGCCGGCCGCAACATCGTCGAGCTCGCCATCGATCGCGAACCGGGCGAGCTGACCGACACCAACAACCGCGCCATCGCGCTGATCGACGGCATCCGCGAGAATTTGCGCGTGCTACTCGTCTCCGGCGAACCGCATGCCGGCGAGCGCACCTGGCGCAACCTGTTGAAATCCGACGCCTCGGTCGATCTCGTCCATTTCACCATCCTGCGGCCGCCGGAAAAGCAGGACGGCACGCCAATCAACGAATTGTCGCTGATCGCCTTCCCGACCCGCGAGCTGTTCGTCGAGAAGATCAAGGATTTCGACCTCATCATCTTCGATCGCTACCAGCACCGCGACGTGCTGCCGATACTCTACTACGACTACATCTCCGAATATGTCGAAAAGGGCGGCGCGCTGCTGATCGCCGCCGGCCCCGAATACGCCGGCGAGAGCTCGATCGCGCGCACACCGCTGATGGCGGCCCTGCCGGCAATGCCGACCGGCGAGGTTGTCGACAAGGCTTTCTATCCGCGCCTCACCGAACTCGGCCAGCGCCACCCGGTGACGCGTGGGCTCGACGGCTCGGCCACCGAGCCGCCGCACTGGAGCCGCTGGTTCCGCACCATCGGCGTGCAGAATCCTGAAGGCGAAGTGGTGATGAAGGGCGCCGACAACCGGCCCCTGCTGTTGCTCGACCGCAAGGGCGAAGGCCGCGTCGGCATGCTTCTGTCCGATCAGGGCTGGCTGTGGGCGCGCGGCTTCGAGGGCGGCGGCCCGCATGTCCAGCTCTACCGGCGCATCGCGCACTGGCTGATGAAGGAGCCCGAGCTCGAGGAAGAGCGGCTGACCGCCGACGGCCGCGGCATGGTGCTGGAGATCCGCCGCCAGACGATGGCCGACGATCCCGGCCCCGCGCAGATCATCACCCCGACCGGCAAGACCTTGACCGTCAAGCTCGAGAAATCCGAACCCGGCGTCTTCCTCGGCAGCGTCGAGACCAGCGAGATCGGCCTCTACCAGGTCGCCAATGGCGACCTGACGGCGCTCGCCCATGTCGGACCTGTCAACGCGCCGGAATTCGCCGATGTCATTTCCACCGAAAACCGGCTGAAGGCGCCGGCGGAAGCCACCGGCGGCAGCGTGCGCCGGCTGGCGTCATCCACAGCCCTTGGCAGCGACGTGACGCTGCCTTCCATCGTGCCCGTGCGCTCGGCCGGTGCTGCGTCCGGCAGCGACTGGATCGGCCTGCGCACGACGGATGACAGCGTGCTCAAGGCCGTCTCGCGCGTGCCGCTGTTCGGCGGCTTCCTCGGTCTCGGCCTTTTGCTGCTGGCGATGGGTTCGATGTGGTACCGCGAGGGGCGGTAGGACTACTCTTCCGGCTCCGTCGTGAACATCAGCGGATAGCCCTTGGCCTTGCCGGCATCGGTGGCGCGCGTCGCCTTGGTCTCGGCGACATCCTTGGTGAAGACGGCGACGACGCAGACGCCGCGCCGGTGCGCGGTGATCATGACCCGGTGCGCCTGGTCTTCGCTGAGCTTGAACTCGCCCTTCAGCACCGTCACCACGAATTCGCGCGGCGTGAAATCGTCATTGACGAGGATGACCTTGTAGAGCTTCGGCCGTTCGACCTGCGGCTTGACCTGGGTACGCGGTTTTGTGGTGATTTCAGGCATCGGAACCGACAATTAGAGCAATTCCAGGAAAAGTGTAAAACGGTTTTCCGTCCGGAATTGCGTCAAAACAAGGATCAGAGCGGTTCGCCGTTTCCACGAAACGGTGAATTGCTCTGGCGTAAGCGACGTGACCGCCATTCTGGCATCGGCGACTGCGGCCGTCCATTTTGATTGACGCGCAAAGCCGATGTCCGGCGGGCGCGGCCATTCACAATCATGTGGGAAAGCGTCGGTTGCCGTTCAACGGTCCTGACGGCCGAACATGCGACGGCCCTGGATCGCCCGCATGGCCGTGGCGGACGGCATATCGTGACGAAGGCGGGTTCCACCCGCATCGGCCCGGCGTTCCAGCCATGCCGCGATCGGCCACGCGGCGGCGCTGATCAGCGTTGCGCCGGTCAGCACGATCAGTAGCCAGGTCTGTGCCGGCGTGATGTAGTCCCAATTGGTGGAGATCGCCGGCGCAAACAGCGAAGGCTCGGTGCGCCCGCTGGCCGGATCGGGCACCGGGCTGGCGGTGAACAGGATCAGCACCCTGGCGACGCCGGTGGCCACCAGGCCGCCGAGCACCATCGAGCGCAAAATGGACGAAAGCCGCTTCTTCATGCGGGTTGTCCTACACAGCCGGGCGTTGCAAACGGGTTAAGCGTCAGTCGAGGCGGAAGTTGCCGGCACCAGGCTTCGGCCAAACATAGGGCCTACCAATCCGCTTCATCGCCGATATCAGGGGCTTTTCCACGGTTCGGACAGGAGGAAGGCCGCTCCAGCCGAAACCAGCTGGAGCGGCCTTGGTCAAAAGGCCGGCATGTTATGCCGAGCCTGGATTAGGCCTTCGGAGCTGCCTTCGGGGCAACCTTCTTCGCCTTCTTGTGCTTCTTGACGGGCTTCTTGGCGACGACCTTTTTCACGACCGGCTTGGCAGGCGTGGTCGCCGCCGGAGCGGTGGTCGTGGTGGTGGCAGCCGGAGCAGCGGTCGTGGTGGCAGCGGCGTTGCCGAGAGCCGGCATCGCGAAAGCGAGAGCGACGGCGAGACCGGTGGCGGAGAGGATGGACTTCTTCATGGCTTCATTTCCTTCTTTATGCGGGTCGAGTTTTCTAATGTCACTGAACCGGGTCGTTCGGTGTCACTCCAAGGAGCTTCAAAGCGTTGGCGAGCATCCGGATGCCCTGCGCCTGTTTCTTGGCGGCGCAGTACCGGTTGCCCTTTCTCTGAAGTGCCTTTGCCGCGGTGACCTGCGTTGCCGTGGCATGGGTTTCGAGGGCTTCATCGAATTGGTGGCTGAGATTGGCGCACCGTTCGCTCCGGGTCGTGGGCGTCACCTTTGCGTCCGATTGTCCGACAGCGGCAGTGACCAGGCCAAGGCCCAGCAACGCACCCAACAAACTGATCGACAACCTTGGCATCGGTTTATCCGTAAACCCGGAGACTAGCGTCGCAGCCGATGACCTGACCGCCACGAGATCAGTTATGCCTTTGAAATTTTTCAGGAGTTTTTCTGAACTGTAGAATTTTGTTTCTGGATTGTGTCTGAGAAAGCCGGTGTGAACCCATCATCACCACTGGCCAACATATGGCCTGAATTCTATCGTGTGGGTTGCGACAGAACGGCTTGGCAATCAACAATGACAGGGCTGCTGTGAAATCAGACGCGCACATACTGATCGTCGACGACGACAAGGGCATCCGCGACCTGCTGCAGGAATTCTTCCAGAAGCGGGGCCTGCACACCTCGGTTGCCGCCGACGGCATCGAGATGGAGACCATCCTGCGCCGCACGCAGGTGGATCTCATCGTCCTCGACGTGATGCTGCCCGGCAAGAGCGGGCTGGAGCTGTGCCGCGACCTGCGCGCCCAGTATTCGACGCCGATCATCATGCTGACCGCCGTCACCGAGACGACCGACCGCGTCGTTGGCCTGGAGATGGGCGCCGACGATTATGTGCCCAAACCCTTCGACCCGCGCGAGCTTTTGGCGCGCATCCGCGCCGTGCTGAGGCGCAATGGCGCCGCCGAGCCCAAGCGCGCCACCACCAAGCAGATCTACCGCTTCGCCGGCTGGACGATGGACTGTTCGCGCCGCCGGCTGATCGCGCCCGACGATGTCAGGGTCGAGCTGACCATGGCCGAATTCAACCTGCTGCAGACCTTCGTCAAGAGCGCGCAGCGCGTGCTGACGCGCGACCAGCTCATCGAACTGTCCGGCGGCGACAGCGACTACTCCTTCGACCGCAGCATCGACATCCTGGTCAGCCGGTTGCGGCGCAAGATGGAGGATGACCCGAAAACGCCAAAACTGATCCTGACCGTGCGCAGCGGCGGCTATCAGTTCCTGCCCGAGACGACCTCCGAATGAGACGTTTCCTGCCGCAGACCTTGCCTGTCTGGGTGCTGCTGATCGTCATTGCCGGCCTGCTGATCAGCCAGGTCGCGACCCTCTACATCGTGTCGCGAGATCGCGCCGCCGCCAACGACGTCGTCGACCTCTACCGGCTCAACGACCGTGCCTTCTCGCTGGTGCAGCTCATGCATGACGCCAGCCCGGACGAGCGCAAGGCGACGGCGACCGGCCTGTTCAACTCGACCTACGCGCTCACCGTTTCGGACACGCCGGCGGTCACCTCGTCGATCGCCGGCGACGACGAGCTGGCCGAGCTCGAAGACATCCTCGTCGGCCGGCTGTCGAAATTCGGCATCACCGATGCACGCGTGCGCCGCGATCCGGCGACGCGCGAGGCCGACGACGCTACCGGCATGGCGCCGGGGCCCGACATTGGCCAGGTGGAGCGCGACCTTCTGGTGCTGGCCGCCGACTTCGCCCAGAGCGACAAGCTGACGGCATCGCTGCGCTTCGCCGACGGCCAATGGCTGAACTTCACCGAGCCGATCACGCCCGTTGGCCCGATCCTGAGCTTCGACAGCTTGCCGCTCTATTCGCTGATCGCAGGCCTGGTGGTGATCATGTCGATCTGGTCGCTGCGCCGGCTGACGGCCCCCTACAGGATGATGGAAACCGCCGTGAACCGGATCGGCAAGGATCTGAAGAGCCCGCCAATCGCGGAAGGCGGCAGCCGCGAGGTGCGTGCCGCCGCCAAGGCGATCAACGCCATGCAGGCCCGGCTGCGCGAATATGTCGAGGACCGCGAACATCTGGCGGCGGCGCTGGCGCATGATCTGCGCACGCCGATGACCAGGATGCGCCTGCGCCTGGAGCTGTTGCGCAAGTCGGCGGTTCGCGAAGCGCTGGCGCACGATCTCGCCGATGTCGAAAGCATTGCCAGCTCGGTGATCGACTTCGCCACCTTCGAGGTAACCGAGGAAAAGAACGAACGCATCGACTTCTGGTCGCTCGTGGAATCGATCGCCGACAGCTATGACGACGTCTCGTTCGACGACGATACAAGATCACGCGGCCTGATCTGCATGGCGCGGCCGGTCGCGCTCAAGCGCTGCGTCACCAATTTGGTGCAGAACGCGGTCACCTACGGCAAGAAAGCGCATCTCAGCCTGCGCCGGTCGGAAAACATGATCCTACTCACCATCCGCGATGAAGGACCAGGGATACCACAGGCCCAGATCGACGCCGTGTTCGGCTCTTTCGTGCGCCTCGAACAATCGCGCAACCGCCAGACCGGCGGTCTCGGGCTCGGCCTGACCATCGCCCGCAACATCGCGCGCGCCGCCGGCGGCGAGATCAGCCTGTCCAACAACCCGGGCGGTGGCCTGCTGACGCAGCTGCGCCTGCCGCTGGCGGCATAAAAACGAGGCGCGCTCAGCGCCTCGTCGACTTCCGGTTCCGAAGAAATTACCGCCGCAGCACCGCGCTCAACACGTCGCGGATGCCGATCGCGCCGACAAAGCGCGACTGGTCGTCGAACAGCGCCACCGGTGCGGTCTGCGACCGGTGCATGGCGAGCATCACGGTTTTCAGCGAGGTGCCGGGATTGGCCCAAAACACTTGCGCGGCTTCCTCCGACTGGGCCTCGACATCAGCGCACGACACCCACACCGCCGGCTTGCCGTCGCGTTCGGCCGCCGCCACCAGCCCGTGATCGTCGATCTTGAAGCGCGTCGTCTTGCGCCGGTCGAGCCACACCCAGCCATCCTTGCCGTGATCGAGGTCGCGGCGGTCGCGCATCACGTTCCAGGCGGTCAGCACCGACAGCGGGTTCACATTGGCGATGAAGTCACGGACATAGTCGTTGGCGGGCCGCAGCACGATGTCTTCCGGCGCGCCGGTCTGCACGATGCGGCCACCCTCCATGATGGTGATGTGGCTGCCGATCTTCAGCGCCTCCTCGAGGTCGTGGCTGACGAAGATGATGGTCTTCTTCAGCTCGGCCTGCAGCTGCAGCAACTCGTCCTGCAGCTTGGTGCGGATCAGCGGGTCGAGCGCCGAGAACGGCTCGTCCATCAACAGGATCGGCGCCTCGGTGGCGAAGGCACGGGCCAGGCCGACACGCTGCTGCATGCCGCCCGACAGCTCATGCGCGTATTTCTTCGACCACTGGTCGAGATTGACCAGCTTGAGCTGACGTTGCACGCGCTCCTTGCGCTCGGCTTCCGGCACGCCGGCGAGTTCAAGACCGAGGCCGACATTCTCCTCCACCGTACGCCAGGGCAGCAGGCCGAATTGCTGGAACACCATCGCCACCTGTTTCTGGCGCAGGCGCCGCAAAGTCGCCTCGTCGCATGTGACGACATCGACGGTCTTGTCGCCATCCTTGACCAGCACCTGGCCGCGCGACACCACGTTCAGCCGGTTGACCGCCCGCAGCAATGTCGACTTGCCCGAACCGGAGAGGCCCATCAGAACGGAGATTTCGCCCTCGTTCACGGTCAGGCTGGCGCCGGCGCAGCCGAGAACATTGCCGGTCTTTTCGAGGATCTCGGCGCGGCTGGCGCCGGCGTCGATCATTTTCAGCGATCCGGCCTGGTCGGCGCCGAAGACGATATCGACGTTCCTGAAGTCGACGGCGACGGTCATTTCTTGCCTCCAACGGCGATGCGGGTCATCCGGTCGAGCACGATGGCCAGCACGACGATTGCCAGGCCAGCCTCAAGCCCGAGATCGATGCGGCGCGAGCCGAGCGCCCGGTTGATCTCGGTGCCGAGACCGCCGGCGCCGATGAGTGCGGCGAACACCACCATCGACAGCGACAGCATGATCGATTGCGTCAGGCCGGCCATGATGGTGGGCAGCGCCGAGGGCAGCTCCACCTTCCACAGCAGCTGGCTCTTGGTGGCGCCGAAAGCCTCGCCGGCCTCGACGATCGACTTCGGCACCGAGACGACGCCGAGATGGGTGAGCCGGACCGCGGTCGGGATGACGAAGATGATGGTGACGATGAGGCCGGGCGCGTTGCCGAGACCGAACAGCGTCAGCACCGGGATCAGGTAGACGAAGGTCGGCAGCGTCTGCATCAGGTCGAGCACCGGCAGCATGACGCGATAGACCTTCGGCTTGTGCGCCGCCCAGATGCCGAGCGGCACGCCGATGGCCATCGCCATGGCAGCGGCCGCGACGACCAGCACCAGCGTCTGCACCGTCTGCTTCCACAAATTCTGGTTGATGATGAAGATCAGGCCGAGAAAGACGCCGATGGCGAGCGGCCTCGAGCGCTGCAGCAGCCAGGCGACAACGGCGATGATCAGCGCCAGCAGCACCGGCGGCACCATCAGCAGAATGCCGACCAGCCCGTCGAGCAGGAAATTGAGGCCGTTCGAAAAGGCCCTGAACACAGTGTCGAAATTGTCGGTGAGGAAACCGAAAAACGCCTTTCCCCAGGCGCCGATCGGAATCTTGTGATCGACCATGAATTTCGAAATCGGATCCATCTCACCCCTCTTCGTCCAGGAGCCGGCCTGCTCTCGGCTCGCGCAACGTCATCTTGTCACAGGATATGAAAAAGGGCAGCCTTTTCTAAGATGGCTGCCCTTCCTGGTTCGGCTTTGCCGAATTCAGTCGGCTCAGCTTCCGAGAGCGGTCTTGATGGCAGCCGCGGCGTCGCCACCGTCGAAGGTGGTCACGCCGGCGATCCACGGAGCGACCGCGCCGGGATTCTTCTTCAGCCAGTCGGTCGCCACCGTGTTGGCGTCGCCGCCCTTGAGGATCGCGTCCATCATCTGGCCTTCCATGTCCAGATTGAACTTGAGGTTGGCGATGAACTTGCCGGCATTCGGGCACTCGGTGGTGTAGCCCTTGCGCACATTGGTAAAGACGGTGGCGGCGCCGAAGCCGCTGTCGCCCATGCCATCGAGATAGGTGATCTTCATGGCGCCCATCACCGGATGCGGCGTCCAGCCGAGGAAGGCGATCCACTCATTGTTCTTCATCGACTGCTCGGCCTGCGTCAGCATGCCGGCCTCCGAGGATTCGACCAGCTCGAAGCCTTCGAGATTGTCCTTCGGGTTCTTGATCATGTCGAGGATGATGCGGTTGCCGTCATTGCCGGCCTCGATGCCATAGATCTTGCCGTTGAACTTGTCCTTGAACTTGCCGATATCGGTCAGCGACTTGACGCCGGCGTCCGCGACATAGGTCGGCACGACGATGCCGTAGCCGGCGCCGGTCAGGTTCGTGCTGATCGTCTCGACCGAGCCGTCGGCGGTGTAGTCCTTGATGTCGTTGGTCATCGACGGCATCCAGTTGCCGAGGAAGACATCGAGATCCTTGTTCTTCAGCGAAGCCATGGTCACCGGCACCGACAGCTGGATCGTCTGCGGCTCATAGCCGAGCGCGGTCAGCAGCACGGAGGCGACGCCGGTCGTCGCCTGGATGTCGGTCCAGCCGACATCGGAAAGACGCACCGCCTTGCAGCTCGCCGGATCACCGGCGAAGGCAGCGCTGGTGGACAAAAAAGCCGCCAGACCGAGGCCGGCGACGAAAGAGTTCATACGCGACATAGACAGTCTCCCATTGTGATTCTTTGGCGAAGCGTAGTTACGGTTTCTCAGCCCGCCTTGTTTCGTCAGCCAAACACCATTCTGGTGTGGTTTCAAGCATTAAGGCAATCACGATCAACGGCGCGGGCTGGCCAATCAGCGACACGGCTGACGCTTTTGTCTTGCGATACGGCTTTTTCAGGGGAATGCGGGCGGCGGCCCCTCCCCGTGCCCGTCGAAGTCGGCTTAAAAGAGCGGCATGGCCAAGCTTTACTTCCACTATGCAACGATGAATGCCGGCAAGACGACGATGCTGTTGCAAGCGTCGTATAATTATCGCGAGCGCGGCATGGGCACGATGCTGTTCGTCGCCGGCCACTACCGCAAGGGCGATACCGGCCTGATCTCGTCGCGCATCGGCCTGGAGACGGAAGCCGAGATGTTCCGCGACGGTGACGATCTGTTCGCCCGCGTCGCCGATCACCACGCGCATACATCAGTGCATTGCGTCTTCGTCGACGAGGCGCAGTTCCTCGAGGAAGCGCAGGTCTGGCAGCTCGCCCGTATCGCCGATCGCCTGAACATTCCGGTCATGTGCTACGGCCTGCGCACCGATTTCCAGGGCAAGCTGTTTTCCGGCTCGCGCGCGCTGCTGGCCATCGCCGACGATTTGCGCGAAGTACGCACCATCTGCCGCTGCGGCCGCAAGGCGACGATGGTCGTGCGCCTCGGCCCCGATGGCAAGGTGGCGCGCCAGGGCGAGCAGGTGGCGATCGGCAAGGACGTCTATGTCTCGCTCTGCCGCCGCCATTGGGAAGAAGAAATGGGCCGCGCCGCACCCGACGACTTCATCGGTTTTATCAAGGGCTGACTCTGTCTCTTGGTTTTTGGAGCAATTCCCAGGGGAAGCGCTATGTGCTTTCCCTGGAATTGCACCGGGCTCATACGGTCGAGACACGCCACTTCGGAAACCGCCAACCCAGCCGCACACCCAGCGTCGCCACTGCAATCAGCGCCATGCCGGCAGCCTGCGCCAGCCCGAGCGGATGCCCATAGATCGCCCAGTCGACGATGATGGCGACGACGGGATAGATGAAGGTGATGACGCCGATCACCGGTGTCGTCAGGCGCGGAAAGGCCGAATTCATCAGCACATAGGCAATGCCGGTGTGCAGCACGCCGATGCCGAGCAGCCAGCCCCATGACGCAAGCGCAATATGTTGGCCGACGCCGGCGAACGGGGCGAGCATGACGACCCCCACCACCGTCTGGCAGAGTACCGTAATTTCGGCGCGCTGCTGACCAAGGCCCTTGGCGAGGATCGTTGTAACGGCATAGAGCATTGCACCGCCCAGCGTCAGCGCAATACCCGGCGCCCAGTTGGCATCGGCATGGCCGCGCGCGAAGACGAGGCCGCTGGCCAGCACGACGCCGAGAAACGCACCGAGCATCCACAGCAGTTGGTCAGGCGAGATGCGCTCCTTGAGGAAGACGACACCGATCAGGACCACGAAGAACGGCTGGATGTGGTAGATAATCGTCGTCGTGGCGATCGACGTCATGGCAAAGCCGGCGAAGAAGGCTGTCCAGCTCAGCACCATGCAGACGCCGGCAAGTGCCGCGAGGGCAAGCCGGGACGGCGACAGCGTCCGATCCGGCAGATAGCCGCGCAACAGGCACCATGCGAAAAGGAACAGCGCGCCGAACACGCACCGCCAGAAGACGACGGCGACGGGATGCAGCCCCGATTCCGTGGCGAAGGCGCCGACCGTGCCGGCGATCACCATTGCCAGAGCAAGGCTCGCGGCCGGAAAGCGGGCTGTCGAGGCGTCTGTCATGGAGGTCGTCCAGTTGGTGCGACGCATGTGGTCACTGGCTGCGGTTTCAAACGAGTGAATAGATTTGGGATAGGCTATTCGATATGCTGATAGCACCATGCCCGCGCCACTCGATCTCAACCTGCTGAAAACCTTCGTCGCCGTCGTCGAGAGCGGCAGCCTTTCCAATGCAGCACCTCGGGTCGGCCGCAGCCAGTCAGCCGTCAGCATGCAGATGCAGCGGCTGGAGGAGATGGTCGGCAACCAGCTTCTGGTGCGTGGTCCGAGAACCGTCATCCCCAATGCCATCGGCGAGGATTTCCTGATCTATGCGCGCCGGTTGTTGAAGCTGTCGGATGAAGCATGGGCAAGCGTCACCCGGCCGAAGGAGACCGGCAGCGTCCGTCTGGGTGTGCCGGACGACTATGCCGCCTTCCTCCTGCCGCCCGTGCTGTCGCGCTTTGCGGCGGAGCACCCCCTGGTGACGGTGGAGTTGATCTGCGAACAGTCGACCGCGCTGGTGAAGACGCTGGCGGAGGGACGGCTGGATCTCGCCATCGTCACCCGCTTGCCGGAGCAGCCGCTCGAGGTGATCCGGCTGGAACGCTTCGTCTGGGTCGCCTCACCCAATCATGTCGCCTGGCAGACCGACCCGCTTCCAGTCGCTCTGTTCGAACCCGGCTGTGCAGCCAGGATGAATGTCCTGCAGGCGCTTGGCGATGTGGACCGCTCCTACCGCTGCACCTACTCCAGCGCCTCGCTGCTTGGCCTGATCGCGGTCGTCCAGGCCGGGCTCGCTGTGGCTGGCCTCGCCCAGCGCAGCGTGCCGCCGTCGCTGCGCATCATCGGCGGCAATGAAGGGTTTCCCGTGCTGCCGGACCTCGAAATCGGCATCCTGCGCAACCCGCTGTCGACGACGCCTGCGGTCGAGCGGCTGAGTGATTTCCTGCGCCGCGACCTGGCCCAGCAAGCCTGATTTGCAATACCATTGTCATGGCCCGTCTTCCGCAATCCCGCCATGATGCAGCGTTTGTTAAGGCCTCGGTCCTATAAGGCCGCCAGCCAGAACTCTCCGGGGTCAGCCATGTTTCGAGCCGCTTCGTCCGCCAGCATTCTTCTCCTTGCCACCTCCCTTGCCGCCCATGCCGGCGGAGATCCGGCCCTGGGCAAGAAGGTCTTCAACCGGTGCATCGCCTGCCATGAAGCAGCCACCGACCGCGACAAGGTCGGCCCGCATTTGATGGGCGTCGTCGGCCGCACTGCCGGCAGCGCCGAGAGTTTCCTTGGCCACTATTCCGAGGCGATGAAGAGTGCAGGTTCCGGCGGCCTGGTCTGGAATGAAGCCAATCTCGCCGAGTATCTCAAGGCCCCCAAGCTGAAAGTGCCCGGCAACAGGATGGCGTTTGCCGGCCTGACCAATGACGACGACATCGCCAATGTCATCGCCTATCTGAAGGCCGATCCCAAACCCTGATCCGCTGTTCGTCCGCCTCTGTAAAGCCGGCTTTCGCTTCGCATATCGCGGCCGCGATTGCTTCAGTGGTTTGCCGAATACAAAGGCATCCGTGCGCCGTCGCTTTGCCGCGTGAAAGTTCAATGACAGCTGAACTATGCCTGGCCGGCAAGCTAATCACGCCATGACCCCGCCTTCACTGGCTTTCAAGACCGTGACGGATTCTTTTGTTTTCACGCCGCCCTTGTCTTCACGTCTTTCAATCCCCGGATGCCCCACATATATTCGCCGCTGTTCGCGACCAGCGACGTGATGCCGAAGCGGGAGGCCCCAATGGCGACATTGCAGAATTTCGACGCCGAAATTGCCAAAACCAAGCAAGTCGTGCAGGACATGCGCAGCAAGATCGAGCAGTCCGGCACCGTGCTTGATACGCTCGCCACCGCCGACAAGAAGATCGGCGACGCCAATTTCGACATCGAGAACGCCCGCATCGAGGATGTGCTGAAGCAGCAGAAGGTGATGGAAGGCAACATCGCCGACCTGATCATCGGGCTGGAGGACGCCACCAACGTCTTCGGCGCCGAGTTCGAGAGCATGAAGAACTACACCGGCTGGGAAAAATTCATCGGCGTCTTCTCCAGCCAGAGCAAGCAGCGCATGCGCACCGACCGCGTCCGCAACATGTCGCTGGCCGGCAATCTGCAGGAACTGCTGGTCAAGTCCGACACCATCGTCGGCATCCTGAAGGCGCAGAAAGAGGTCCTCGACCAGCGCTACAAGACCTCCGAGACCAGCCTGTCGCAGGTGATCGAGCGCCGCAAGACCACCATGACCAACCTCGAAGCCGTGCAGAAGCGCATCGAGGAACTCAATCCGATGCTGCTCGACATCGAAAACAAGATCGCCGCCTCGACCAGCCAGAAGGACCGCACACAGCTTGAAGGCGAACGCTCCAAGCTGGCGACGGAATACAACGAAAAGCAGGCCAAGGAGCAGGAACTGCTGGCCGAAAGCCAGACGCTCGAGCGCTACACCTCGATGTTCCAGACCTTCGTCGATTCGCTCAACAACCAGATCGCCGCGCAATCGACGCTGATCAACAAGCTGACCATCGATACCGAGCAGCGCATCGTGCTCTACAAGGCGCTGGAAGATTCGCTGAAGACCGCCGCCCAGCAGGACGTCGCCCACAAGATCAACACGCTGGGCAGCCAGGTCGACAACACCGCAGAGGAAACCATGGCCGGCATCGGTGCCGCGTCGCAAAAGCACATCGGCGACCTGCTCGAAATGCACGAGAAGAACATGGTCGCCAGCGCCGACATCCAGCGCCGCAAGAAGCTGGCCGACGATGCCTTCGCCCGCCGCTTCGACGAGGTGCTGAAGAAGCACAATTCGGCAAACTACGTGCAGTCGTAAGGGTGACAGCACTGCCCGCGAGCGCACAGGCATGACCCCCGAAAACGAAGCGGCGACACGGTATTTCTCCGCCATCACGGCCGCGCTCAGCGGCCTTGAAGTGTTCATGCGCGACGATCGCTCGCCGCTCTACCGGCATGGCATCGTCGCCAAGATCGTCGCCGAATACATCGCCCGGCTCGACAAGTCGTTTTCCTGCTGGCGCAACCGGCTGGGCTTCATGGACACGTTCCGCATTTCGCGCGCCGAAAGCGGCTTCCCGGTGTTCCAGAACCTGCTTGAGCTGGAGAACGACCGCCGCCAGGCCGACGCGCGGCTTGCCAACATTCCGCTGGCTGGCGAGTTGCGCGAGGAAATGGCCGACTTCATCCTGCGCCACAAGGAATTCCCGGAAGCGCTGCAGAAGTCGATGGCCGAGCGGCTCTATCTCGAGGACGTGAAAAGCGAGAACACGTTCGGCCCGTTCACCCTGGCGCAAACGGCCAAGGTCTCGGTCAACCCGAAGACGGCGCGGCCCTATTATCTCGTCCACTGGGCGACGTTCGACGGCAGCGCCAACCTGCCTCTGGTCTACATGGTGACTGTGGAGGATTCTTCCGAAGCGATGATCCGCCAGCTTGTCGACAGAAACGGCAAGCTGAACGAGACGATCGACATTCCGCTGCCGGTCGACGGCCTGCTCAATCCCGAGCTTGCCCACCGTTTCGACGATTTCACCGAGAAGAATTCGGCCTACACGCTGTCGCCGGCGACCATCGCGGTCAACCTCGACAAGGATTTCGAACCGCTGCACCCCAAGCAGCTGCGCCGCGTCGTGCTCGGCCCGTTCTATTCCGCGGGGATTACCGACAACAATTCGACGGTGACCGAAGTCCTGGCCAAGGTGCGCAAGCCGGAAAATGCCTGGCTGCTGACCTGGACCATCCAGGAGGTCTATTCCAAGAGCGAGAAACCCGGCCGCAAGGGCCTGTTTTCGAGCGAGAAGACGACGCAGGAATTCTTCATCAACACCGACGATCTGGAAGCCGCGCGCCAGGGCGTGTCGAGCTACGAAAACCACGCGCTGATCCCGCATGAGGCCTACCAGGCGCTCTACGCCGCCGGCGAGGCGCAGAAGATCTTTGCCGGCTACAAGGTTCACATCCTGTCCAATGGACAGGTCATTTCAGACGTCTGACCGTCACACCACGGAGCACCCTTCATGGATACCGGCCTGACCACCATCCCGGAAGCCGCCATCGAGAAACACCGCGCCACCGCGCAAAGCTTCATCACCCGCATTGTCGTGCTGGAGGATCCGTCACGCGAGTCCGGCACCGCACTTGCCGGCACCAACCGCCGCTTCGTCTCGACCGTCTCGGTCGGCTCGGTGCGCCGCACGCGCGAGGTCGAGCTGTCGAAGACCGTCGGCGCCGTCCATCCCGACGACCAACTGCTGACCATCCCGCAGCATACTCTGCTCTTCCGCGCCCGGCGCGGCACGGCCATCGCGCTCGCAGTATCGGATGTCTTTGCAGAAGGTTCGGACCTTGAAAGCCTGCAGGCCAAAAACACCCGCGCCCCGCTCGAAGGCGACGAGGCGTCCACCTTCAAGAAGCTTCTGTCGGCCTCGGCTTACATTTCAGCCTTCAGCCTCGCCTCCTATCTCTTCCAGCTGATCGACAGCGACGGCGAGGCGCCCAACGACATCCCCGAGCCGGACTTCCTGTTCGACACGCCGCAGGATGCGGTGAAGTCGATCCTGGCCGGCCTCGACAAGGCGATCTCGGGATCGTCCGACGACGCCGACCTGATGACAAGGGCACGTGCCTTTGCCCGCGTCGCCATCGACGGGCTTCTGGCGCGCAAGGGTCGCTTCGACGGCATCGGCCCGTTCGAGAACGCCCATATCCG
Source organism: Mesorhizobium loti (assembly GCA_014189435.1). Classification (NCBI taxonomy): domain Bacteria; kingdom Pseudomonadati; phylum Pseudomonadota; class Alphaproteobacteria; order Hyphomicrobiales; family Phyllobacteriaceae; genus Mesorhizobium; species Mesorhizobium loti. The sequence continues at coordinate 591,212 of CP050293.1, read as the reverse complement.
CATCGATGCCGATGACTTCACCCTCGATGGTTTCGACGTCGCGCCGGGCAAGCGCTCAAAACCGCTGGTGATGACCTTCAAGAAGCCGGAAGAGGTCGTCGGCAACCACATCGCCAAATACCAGTCGGTCAAGCTCGCCAAGATGCTGATGGCCTATGATTTCGAGCGCGAGATGAACCCGTTCGTCGAACTCGGCGGCTTCCTGTTCACCTTCATCGGCGACGGCGCGCCCGGCACCGGCAAGACGACGCTGATCCAGATGATCGCCGGTCTCGTCAACGGCTATTGCCAGGTCGCCGGCTATCCCTTCGCCTATGAGAATTTCGGCGTCGACCAGATCTCGTCCTACCAGGGCAAGTCGGGCCAGAACTGCCGCCAGTTCATCAACAATGTGCTGAACCCGCGCGTCATCGGCTTCGGCACCATCGACGACATCGACCAGGTGGCGGCGCGCCGCTCCGACGACCGCGCCTCGGCCGGCCAGCAGGAAATAACCGGCGTTTTGATGGACGCCTTCGCCGGCGCCGCCACCGTGGTACGCGGCAACTGTTCGTTCGGCATGTTCTCCAACTATCCCGAAAATGTCGACGACGCGCTGCGCCAGCGCGCCGGCGCCCGCTGGCTGGTCGACGGGCCGCAGTCGCGCGACGACTACATCGACATCTTCGTGCTGCTTGCCGGCAAGAACCACAAGATCCCGCTCGGCGACCACGATCTCTATGCCGCGCAGGAAATCCAGCGCGCCGTGACCGAGGCCTATGAGGAACACGAGAAGCCGCAGGAAGATGGGCTGATCAAGATCTACGAGCGCTACATGAAGGAGAACGGCGCGCCGAAATCGATGGCCGACATCGGCACCTATCTGCACCTGATCAAGGATGCCGAGCCGCGCTTCACCGGCCGCGCCGTCAAGAACGTCACCGACGCCATCAAGATGCGCGCCATGGACATCGAGCTTCCCGACGATTGGTTCGAGAAGCCGGAAGTCTTCATGCACAAGGGCTACGACGAAAAGAAAGCGATGATCGAGGAACTGCGCGGCCCCTTCTCGATGGACATGGTCATGCAGGAGATCAACCGCTACGCCGACTCGGAATTCCGCTATTCCGACAAGTCCGACGACTCCGCGGTGCAAAAGTTGCTGCGCGACGCCCGCCTGCGCGAACGCGCCGCGCGCGAGATGGAGGAGATGAAGAAGAAGGGGCTGTGGAATGCGTAGTCCTCCTTTGCAGCCCATAGGTGCTGAAAGGCTTGGCGCCAACGCCGACGCCCCCCTCTCCCCGTCCTTCACGGGGAGAGGGTAAGGGTGAGGGGCAGCGCATGCGTGGACCAGAAATCGAGACAACGGGGCGAGCGAGACGTCTGCGTCAGTCGGACAATGACGCCGAGAACGCACTTTGGCTCGAATTGCGTGACCGCAGACTGAACGGCCATAAGTTCGTGCGGCAGTTTCCGATAGGCCGCTACCTTGCCGATTTTGCCTGTAGGGAATGCCAGCTGGTTGTCGAAATCGATGGCAGTCAGCATGCCAGCAACAAGTATGACGAGGCCAGAGATCGCTTCATGGTTTCAAATGATTGGTCGGTCCTCCGCCTCTGGAATGTCGACGTGTTGAAAGATCGGGAAGCTGTACTCGAAACCATATTGGCCGCGATCAAGGGACGTCTTGAACGCCGTATCGAAACGCATGAGCTTCGATTTGTTGCCGCCAAAGGCTATGGGGAGGCATGTTCTTGACCGTTAGCGCCGCCCCTCACCCTTACCCTCTCCCCGTGAAGAACGGGGAGAGGGGGACGTCAGCGTTGGCGCTTGGTTCCTTTAACCAAAGCTCCTCGGAGCCTTCCACATGACCGCCAAGAAACCCGATCTTCTGCGTGACAACGAGCTGATCTACGGCCGTTTGCTCACTGTCGACGAGCCGCATCTGATCCAGCGCTACAACAAGGCGCTGGCCGCATTCGGCTTGAAGCCCACGAAACTGAAAAGCTTCCAGATCGACCGCACCGGCTTCTCGCCCGAAGTGGCCGAGGAATGCGGCGATTACGATTATCTCGATCCCAACGAGGTCAACCGCCGCTTCATCATCCTGACGCCATCGCAGATCGACCTGCCGGTGGTGCACACCGCCTTCTCCAACACCTCGCAGCTGATGTTCGAGTTCATGTCCAAGAACCAGCGCGCCATCGACGCGCTGACGATCAAGGACGTGATCTACGGCGAGATCGAGGATTCCGTTCCAAAGGTCAACGACATCGAAGACCTGCTGTCGATCAGCCAGGTCGAGTTCAAGGTGCTGTCGGCCGAGGATGTGCTGGGCAAGGCCGCCGAACTCGGCAAGCTCGTCGACCGGCTGAAGCAGGAGCCTGACGCCTGGCGCGACAACGCCATGCTGACCCGCATGGTCGAGCTTGCCAAGATCTGCGGCGATATCCGCGAGAACGCGCTGGTGCCCGACCAGGTGATCTTCCGCCACAATGCCTACTGGACCAGCCATTTCGGTGGTCTCTATGTGTTCGTCGACCCCGATATGACGACGGTGATCGGCGATCCGGCCGCACCCGGTTTCCGCCGTTCGCGGCCGTGGCAGGTCAGCTATCTCTCCATCAACGACGCCGACAAGGTGTTCAAGTTCCTCGCCACCACCGGCCGCATCGAGCTGCCGCGTGCCTCCTGGGTCGAGGCCTCGGGCTATCTCGAGCACCGCGCCGAGATGGTGGTGCGCGCGCTGATCCGCGATGCCGAGCCGAACCGCAATTTGACCGATGTCGACAAGGTCTGGCTGCAGACCTGGATCCAGAGCCACGCCGACCTGATCACCAAGGACGGCAATTTTCCCTTCCTCAACGCCGCCAAGCGCGAGATCGCCCAGCTCGGCCACCTCAAGATCGAGGATGTCTTCCCGCAGCAGCGCTTCCTGGTGATCCGCGCCAAACCCGACCACCCCGACGCCTGGCTGACCAACCGGCTGATCTCGGATTTCGTGCCGTCGGACTTCGTTTCGCGCTACATCTTCAACAAGCAGGGCTTCTACAAGGACTATGACGGCTTCAGCGACGCCTGGCGATCGCATGTTGTGGACGTTCTCAAAACCACATATTTGAAGGACAAGGTGGCGTTTCGCACACGCCTCTACGGCCTGACTGACTAGAACGAAATGAACCGTCATTTCGTTCTAACCTACTGTTTTGGCGCATGATGTTATCCAAAAAGTCTGCAACTTTTTGGCATCATGCTTTGAGGGGGTGACATCGCCATGCTCGATCCGATCGTGAACTTCTTCACCCGGATTTTCCAGTGGATCGGCCGCGGCATCGGGCTTTTGATCGGCGTGATCCTGCGGCCGTTCCTATGGGCCGGGCGCTGGTATACGCAGCGCGGCTGGATCCTCAAGGCGGCGGTCGGCGTCGCCCTGCTGGTGCTGATCGGCCTCTACGCCAACTTCTTCTACGCCACCCAGTGGTGGAACAACTTCAACCCGAACTATCCCGACACCTACACGTTCGAGAAGCGCAATGTCTCCGCCGGCGAACAGGTTGCCGCCGGCGCCGGCACGGACACTGCCAAGACCTGCGGCAACTCCGGCATTGCCCAGATCGCCGCCGACCTGACAGACTTCAACGTCAACCAGAATGCCTGGATCTCGTCGATGATCCTCTACAAGCTGGGCCTGTTCGGCGTCGATTGGGACAACACGCCGTGGATGGACAACAAGGCCTCGTTCCAACGCGGCATCAACCAGGCGGTGCGGCGCACCGCGACCGAACTCGCCGACAATCTCGGCCGGGTGCGCACCACATCGCAGATCGATGCCGATCTGCAGGACGCGCGCGGCAATCTGCAGTTCGACGAATACACCTGGTATTTCGGCGTCAGCCCGTTCGGCCCCAAGACGCCGACGCCGAGCTACTACCGCGACGCCGTGCGCAAGCTGCGCTCCTTCAACGCCCGCCTGGCCACCTGCCAGGCGACCTTCGATGCCCGCGCTGACAATCTGAAACAGTACATCGACCGTATCGCTTCGGACATCGGCTCGACCTCGGCCATCCTCAAGGAGCGCGCTGAAAACCACAACAATGGCTGGTTCGATTTCCGCGCCGACGATCGCTACTGGTTCGCCTATGGCCAGCTCTATGCCTATTACGGCCTGATGAAGGGCGCCCAGGCCGACTTCGAGGACGTCATCAAGGAAAAGCATCTGCAGAGCCTGTGGGACACGATGGACGCGCAATTCGTCTCGGCGCTGCGCATCCAGCCCTTCATCATCGCCAATGGCCGCGAGGATGGCTGGCTGTTGCCGACGCATCTGACGACGATGGGCTTCTACGTGCTCAGGGTGCGCTCCAACATGGTCGAAATCAGCAACGTGCTGACGCAGTAAAGCTCTCCGGCCCAATACATGTCGTTCTCCGGTTTGGGAGAACGACATGTGTAAAACAAAAGCCTGAAGCGCAAGGCGCTTTAGGCATGCGATGGCGAATTTGCGCCGTCGCCTCTGTCGCATTCCGTGCATTGCGCGGCTGTTTTGAGACGGCGAAGCGACGCGTCCTCTGGCTTCTATACGGCGCGGCAACGGAGCCAGGAAGAACCGATGACAGGTCGGCCGGTCCGCAGAGGAATTTTCTCTATAGGAAACATAGTTGCATGCAAGTTGACGCCGCGGTCGCGACAGGGTTAGAACATGCCCGCGCCCGGTTCCAACCTGCTTGCCAGTAAGATCAAACCCGTCCCCTCCACCGTCCAATCCAGAGGAAAGCCGTCATGGCCGAAGTGAAGTCCGACATCGAGATCGCGCGCGGCGCCAAGAAAAAGCAGATCCAGGAGATCGGCCAGAAGATCGGCATCCCAACCGAACACCTGCTGCCCTACGGCCACGACAAGGCCAAAATATCAGCCGAATTCATCAAGTCGGTGAAGGGCAACAAGGACGGCAAGCTGATCCTTGTCACCGCCATCAACCCGACGCCGGCCGGCGAAGGCAAGACCACGACCACGGTCGGCCTCGGCGACGGCCTGAACCGCATCGGCAAGAAGGCGATCGTCTGCATCCGCGAGGCCTCGCTTGGCCCGAATTTTGGCGTCAAGGGCGGTGCCGCCGGCGGCGGCTACGCGCAGGTCGTGCCGATGGAGGACATGAACCTCCACTTCACCGGCGACTTCCACGCCATCACCACGGCGCACAATCTGCTTTCGGCGCTGATCGACAACCACATCTACTGGGGCAATGAGCTCGGCATCGACACCCGCCGCGTCGTCTGGCGTCGCGTCATGGACATGAACGACCGTGCGCTGCGCGAGATGATCTGTTCGCTCGGCGGCGTCGCCAACGGCTTTCCGCGCGAGGGCGGCTTCGACATCACCGTCGCCTCCGAAGTCATGGCCATTCTGTGCCTGTCCACCGACCTGAAGGACCTTGAAAAGCGCCTTGGCGACATCATCGTCGCCTACCGCCGCGACAAGTCGGCGGTTTATGCCCGCGACCTCAAGGCCGACGGCGCCATGGCCGTGCTGCTCAAGGACGCCATGCAGCCCAATCTGGTGCAGACGCTGGAGAACAACCCGGCTTTCGTCCATGGCGGCCCGTTCGCCAACATCGCGCATGGCTGCAATTCGGTCGTCGCCACCACGACGGCGCTCAAGCTTGCAGACTATGTCGTCACCGAAGCCGGCTTCGGCGCCGACCTGGGTGCTGAAAAGTTCTTCGACATCAAGTGCCGCAAGGCGGGTCTGAAGCCGGCGGCGGCCGTCATCGTTGCCACCGTGCGCGCCATGAAGATGAATGGCGGCGTCAAGAAGGAAGACCTCGGCAAGGAAAACGTCGAAGCGGTGAAGAAGGGCTGCGCCAACCTCGGCCGCCACATCGAGAATATCAGGCAGTTCGGCGTCCCGGCGGTTGTCGCCATCAACCATTTTTATTCCGACACCGACGCCGAGATCCAGGCGATGAAGGACTACGTCGCCTCGATGGGCGAAGAAGCGATCCTGTGCAAGCACTGGGCCCACGGCTCGGCCGGCATCGAGGAGCTTGCCAACAAGGTGGTGGCGCTGGCCGAATCCGGCGCATCGCAGTTCGCGCCGCTCTATCCCGATGCCATGCCGCTGTTCGAGAAGATCAACACCATCGTCCAGCGCATCTATCGCGGCTCCGAAGCGATCGCCGACAAGTCGGTGCGCGACCAGCTGCACGCCTGGGAGCAGGCCGGCTATGGCCATCTGCCGGTCTGCATGGCCAAGACCCAGTATTCCTTCTCGACCGACCCGAACCTGCGCGGCGCGCCGACCGGCCACACCGTGCCGGTGCGCGAGGTCAGGCTTTCGGCCGGTGCCGGCTTCGTCGTCATCATCTGCGGCGAGGTCATGACCATGCCCGGCCTGCCCAAGGCGCCGTCGTCGGAAAAGATCTTCCTCAACGAGGCCGGCCAGATCGAAGGCCTGTTCTAGAGCGGTTCACGGCTTGATGGAATCGAAGGGGATTCCCGATTTGTCGGTTTTGTGATTCAAGATGCTGGCTGGAGTGGAGGCCAGCATCTGATGACCCGACCTCTTTCCAATGATCTTCGCGAGCGGGTTGTGGCTGCGGTTTTGAGCGGCGAGAGCCGGCGGTCTGCTGCGAAACGGTTCGGCATTTCGATTTCGGCCGCGGTGAAGCTGTTGCAGCGCCATGGGACGACCGGCTCGGTGGCGCCGGGCAAGATGGGTGGACATCGCAAGAGGGTACTGGAGCCGCACCGTGCCTTCATCGAGGCGCGTGTCCGTGAGACACCGCATCTGACGCTACACGGTCTGAAGGATGAGTTGGCCGCGCGCGGGGTTAAAGTCTCGCACAACGCAGTGTGGCTGTTCTTGCGCCGCGAGGGCCTGAGCTTCAAAAAAAACGCTGTTCGCCCTCGAACAGGCACGCGCTGATATTGCCCGTAGGCGTCAGCGATGGCGATCCTGGCAGACCGGCCTCGACCCGCAGTGCCTGGTCTTCATCGATGAGACGTGGATCAAGACCAACATGGCTCCGCTGCGCGGTTGGGGACCGAAGGGCAAGCGGCTGCGCGGCTTGGCTCCGCATGGTCATTGGCGCACGCTGACCTTCCTCGGCGCACTGCGCTGGGATCGGCTCGCGGCACCTTGCGTCTTCGACGGACCGATCAACGGCCAATGCTTCCGCGCTTATGTCGAGCAGCAGCTCGTCACCGTTCTGAAGCCCGGCGACATCGTCATCATGGATAATCTGGGAAGTCATAAGTCGGCGGCGATCAGGCAGATGATCAAGGCTGCCGGCGCCAGGCTTTGGTACCTGCCGCCCTACTCTCCGGATCTCAATCCGATCGAGCAGGCCTTCGCCAAGATCAAACACTGGATGCGCCAGGCTCAGAAACGCACCGTCGAGGACACGTGGCGCCACATCGGCCACCTCGTCGAAACCATCGAGGCAGCCGAATGCAAGAACTACTTCGAAAACGCAGGCTACGCTTCCGTCAAAACGTGAAAGGCTCTAAGAGCAATTCAAAATCGCAAAGGGCGCCGCAGCGATGCGGCGCCCTTTCTGTTTTTCGGATAGTCCTACGCGGCGTTGCGCGACAGCGCCCGCTGGTTGGAGCCGAAGATCGTGTCGCGTTCCGGCAGCGCGCCTGTCCTCAGGCACTCGACCCATTCGGCGGTCTTGAGCACGGCGGCGAAGCGCGACTGCAGGATGATCGTCACCACGCGGTGGATCTCCTCGGCCGAAGCGTAGCCGGCGCTGTTGGCATAAGGCACCGAGCCGGTCGCATCCGACAGGAACTCGACGGCAAAACCCATATGCACGGCGTGGATGATGGTCGACAGGTCGCAATTATGCGTCATGTAGCCGACCACGGTGATCGTATCGATGGCATTGGCGCGCAGCCAGTCCTCCAGATCGGTGCCGGTGAAGGCGGAGGGCAGGTTCTTTTCGACATAATGGTCGCGCTCACGCCTGGCGATCTCGGGATGCAGTTCGCCGCCGTGACTGCCCCTGGCGAAGATCGGCGATGTCTCGGGCGCCATCTGCTTGACGACCACAACCTTGATGCCGGCAGCAGTCGCCGCGTCCATCGCCTGCGCCACATGGATGACGCTGTCGCGGAATGGCGGATGCTGGATGGCGAGATTGCCGCCGTCATAGTCGTTCTGCACATCGACGACGATCAGCGCCCGGCGCGGCGTGGTGTTGGCTGGGTCAGACATGGTTTTTTCCTTTCCGGCTTGAATGCGATGGGCCGAAAATAGGCGGGCTGCCGGGCTGCCGAAAGTGGCCCGATTGACATCAATCGAAAGAATTGGGACAATCCGCTTTCACCTGCCGGAAGCACCCATGACCGACCCGATCATTGCCGTTCTCGCCTTCGACGGCATCAGCCCGTTCCATCTTTCGGTGCCGTGCCTGGTGTTCGGCGAAGACAGGACGGCGCTTGGCCTGCCGCGCTTCGACTTCCGCATCTGCGCGGCCAAGGCCGGCCCGATCCACACCGAGGCCGGCTTGACCGTTGCCGCGCCGCATGGGCTCGAAGGGCTCGACGGCGCCGACATCGTCATCATCCCAAGCTGGCATCATCTTGGCGAGCCGGCGTCGCCGCTGCTGATGAAGGCGCTGCGCCGGGCCCACCAACGCGGCGCGTTGATCGTCGGTCTGTGTCTGGGAACCTTTGCCATCGCCGCGGCCGGGCTGCTTTCGGGCCGCCGTGCCGCCACGCACTGGGCCTATTCAGAACAGTTGCAAACACTCCATCCCGACATCGCTGTCGATGCCTCGGTGCTCTATGTCGACAATGGCGATGTCGTGACCTCGGCCGGCGTCGCCGCCGGCCTCGACTGCTGTCTCCACATCGTGCGCGCCCGCTATGGCGCGGAAGCAGCACTCCGGCTCGCCCGCCAGATCGTGCTTTCTCCGCATCGGCAGGGCGGGCAGGCGCAATTCATCGAGCATCCGGTGGCGAGAAGCGCGGACGCCGACCGCTTCACCCAGGCCCTCGACGCGGTTCGCGCGACGCTCAGCGAGACGCATAGCCTGGACAGCGTCGCCGAGGCCGCCGGCCTGACCCGGCGCACCTTCACCCGCCGCTTTCAGAAATCGATCGGCACCAGTTTCGGCGAATGGCTGACCAGCCAGCGGATCGAACTGGCGCAACGGCTGCTGGAGGCGACGGAAAAGTCGATGGACATGGTGGCATTCGAAGCCGGCTTCGGCAGCGCCACGTCACTGCGTCAGCACTTCGCCGCAAAGCTCAAGACATCGCCGGCGCAGTACCGGCGGGAATTCTCCCGGCGGGCCGATCAGGACGAACCAATAGCGCACGGCCTTTCGCACTGAGATAGGGCGCCGCATCGATGCGGCGCCCCTGGGATCTCCAGTCTCCATGGTTCAGGCGACATCTTCCGGCGATGGCGCGCGTTTGCGGCCGGTGAGCATCGCGCGAACAAGATTCTCGCCGTGGCGCAGACTGGCCAGCATCACGCCACCAACATGAAGCCCGACCAGCACCAGGATAATTGCGGTGAACGGGAAAGTGCCGGCGCCCCGGCAGCACCGGCGCAAAATCCATTCGGATTCTTCGAAGTCACGTGCTGGTCAAATGCCCGGCCTATGCTAGCCTGCTCTTGCCGGACTGCCCTGGCCCGGTGATCGAGGGGGATCAACCATGCTGTATATTCTCGCACTTCTGATCGGCGTCATTGCCGGTCTTCGCGCCATGACCGCGCCGGCCGCCGTCGCCTGGGGCGCTTATCTCGGCTGGCTGCCGGTTGCCGGCACCTGGGCGAGCTTCATGAGCCACTGGGCGGCTGTCGGCATCTTCACCATCCTGGCCATTGTCGAGCTGGTCACCGACCAACTGCCGTCGACGCCGAGCCGTAAGGTACCGCAGCAATTCGGTGCCCGCATCATCATGGGCGCTTTCACCGGCGCGGTGATCGGCGCTACAGGCGGCGCCACCATCGGCGGCCTGATCGCCGGCGCCATCGGCGCTGTCATCGGCACGCTGGGCGGCGCCGAAGCACGCGGCCGGCTGGCAGCCGCTTTCGGCAAGGATCCGCCCGCCGCCTTCATCGAGGACGCGGTGGCAATCATCGGCGGCCTGCTGATCGTGGCGGCGGTGGCATGACGGCAAAAAGCTTCGACGCCATCATCATCGGCGCTGGACAGGCCGGCACACCGCTCGCCGGCAGGCTGAACGCAACCGGCATGAGCGTAGCGCTGATCGAGCGCAAGCTGGTCGGCGGTACCTGCGTCAACACCGGCTGCATCCCGACCAAGACGATGGTGGCGAGCGCCTATGCCGCGCATCTGGCGCGGCGCGGCGCCGACTATGGCGTGACGATCTCCGGCCCCGTCGGTGTCGATTATAAGGCGATCAAGGCGCGCAAGGACAAGGTGTCGGGCGCCTCCCGCACCGGACTGGAAAGCTGGATCGCCAGCATGGACAAATGCACGCTTTACCGCGGTCATGCGCGCTTCGAATCCGCCAACACGGTGCGCGTCGGCGACGATTTGCTGACCGCCGAAAAAATCTTCCTCAACACCGGCGGCCGCGCTTCGGTGCCCGACCTGCCCGGCATCCACGACATCGACTACCTGACCAATTCCTCGATGATGGATCTCGATGTTTTGCCGCGCCACCTCATCGTCGTCGGCGGCAGCTATATCTCGCTCGAATTCGCGCAGATGTTCCGCCGCTTCGGCAGCGAAGTCACCGTCATCGAAAAGAGCCCGCGCCTGACCGGCCGCGAGGATGAGGATGTCTCAGCCGCCATCCTGTCGATCCTCGAAAACGAAGGCATCGCGGTCCATGTCGGCGCCGACGACATCGGCTTCGCCAAGCAGGGCGGGGATGTTGCCGTGACCTTCTCGGCCGGCAAGCCGCCGGCCGTCGGTTCGCACGTGCTGCTGGCGCTCGGCCGCAACCCCAACACCGACGATCTCGGCCTCGACAGAGCCGGTGTCGCGGTCGACAGTCGCGGCTTCGTCACTGTCGACGACCAGTTGCGCACCAACGTGCCCGGCATCTGGGCGATGGGCGATTGCAACGGCAAGGGCGCCTTCACCCACACCTCCTACAATGACTATGAGATCGTCGCCGCCAATCTGCTCGACAACGATCCGCGCAAAGTCAGCGATCGCATCGAGGCCTATGCGCTCTACATCGACCCGCCGCTCGGCCGTTGCGGCATGACCGAGGCCGCGGTGAAGAAATCCGGCCGTCGCGCCCTGGTTGGCCAGCGGCCGATGACCCGCGTCGGCCGCGCCGTCGAAAAGGGCGAGACGCAAGGCTTCATGAAGATCCTGGTCGACGCCGACACCAGGGAGATCCTCGGCTGCTCGGTGCTCGGCCCCGGCGGCGACGAGGCGGTGCATTGCGTGCTCGACCTGATGTACGCCAAGGCGCCCGTCGACACGCTGGCGCGTGCCGTGCACATCCACCCCAATGTCTCGGAGCTGCTGCCCACCATCGCCCAGGAGCTGAAGCCGCTGGTCTGACAGCCTGTGGCGACCCATTTCAAAGCCCTTCCTTTTCTGCATCGCTGCAATGCAGCAATGCAGCTTGCGTATGGCGCCGTCCTTCGTTCAGTCTCAATTTGAACCGATTCAGTCTGGACGCCCCATGCCCTTGCCGATCCTTGCGCTTGCCATTGCGTCCTTCTGCATTGGCACCACCGAATTTGTCATCATGGGCCTGCTGCCGGAGGTCGCCGCCGATCTCGGCGTATCGATCCCTTCAGCCGGCTTGCTGGTCACCGGCTATGCGCTGGGCGTCGTCTTCGGCGCCCCGATCGTGGCGATGGCCACCGCGCATTTGCCGCGCAAGCCCGTACTGGTTGGTCTCGCCGCGCTGTTCGTCGTCGGCAATCTGTTCTGCGCCATCGCCCCCAACTACTGGCTCTTGATGGCGGCGCGCGTCTTCACCGCCTTTGGCCACGGCGCCTTTTTCGGCATCGGCTCGGTTGTTGCCGCGAGCCTGGTGCCACGCAACAAGCGCGCCAGCGCCATGGCGATGATGTTCGCCGGCCTGACGCTTTCAAACATTCTGGGCGTTCCCGCCGGCACCGCGCTTGGCGAAGCTTTCGGCTGGCGCTCCACATTCATCGCCGTGGTCGGCATCGGCCTGATCTCGGTCGCGGCCATCGCCTGGCTGGTGCCGTCCGACGTCGCTGAACCGAGCAGCGGCGGCCTGCGCGGCGAACTGCGCGTGCTGGGCAAACTGCAGGTGTGGCTGGCGATGCTGATCGCAGCCCTTGCCTCGGCCAGCCTGTTTGCCGTCTTCACCTACATCAAACCCTATTTGACCGACGTCTCCGGCCTGTCCACCTCCGCCGTCACCTGGGTCCTGCTGCTGTTCGGCGCCGGCATGACCATCGGCAACATCATTGGCGGCAGGCTGGCCGACTGGAAGCTGATGCCGACGGTGATCGGCACGCTGATCTTGATGGCGTTCCTGTTCGTCGGTTTCATGCAGTTCGGCGCCATCGCGAATGTCGCTATCGGCATCGTCTTCCTCTGGGGCCTGCTGATCTTCGTCGTCGTCCCGCCGCTGCAGATCCGCGTCGTCGAGGCGGCCTCGGAAGGGCCGAACCTCGCCGCCACGCTGAACCAGGGCGCCTTCAATGTCGGCAATGCCAGCGGCGCCTGGATCGGCGGCGTGGCCCTTTCGGCCGGCGTTTCCTATGCCAATCTGCCGCTGGTCGGCGCGGCACTTGCCCTGTTGGCGGTCACCGTCGCGGTGCTGTCGCAGGCGCTGGACCGGCGCGCGCCCGTCATCCCGCTTCAGGCTCCGGCTGAATAGTCTCTTGCGCCCATAGCGCAGTAGGCTGGACCAATCGACATCAGCGCTTTCAAATGGGCATGTCTTCTCGTTCCAGAGCAATTCCAGGAAAAGTGTAAAACGGTTTTTCCGTCCGGAATTGCGTTAAGACAAAGAGATAGAGCAGTTCGGCGTTTCCACGAAACGGTGAACTGCTCTAATGGAGGAAGTCATGCAGAAATCGATCGAGCGCATCGCTGGCGAAAGCGAAGGCGTTTTCTACGAATTCCCGCTGTTCCGCTTCGCGGGTGCGGACATGGCCGCCCCTTCGGCCTATCTGCAGGCAGCGCTGCATGCCGGTGAATTGCCGGGCGTTGTCGCCATCGACGCGCTGATGCCGATGCTCAGCAAGGCCGAAGTCGAAGGCCACATCAAGGGCAACCTCACCATCGTGCCCTGGGCGAACCCGATCGGCCGGGCGCAATATCATTTCGGCGAGCATCAGGGCCGCTTCCATCTGGGCACACGCACCAATTTCAACCGAGGCTTCCCGCTGCTCGCCGCGCCCGACGCAGCCCTCTTGCCCGACACCAGCCTTGGCACGGTTGACCAGCGGCTGAAGACCCGGCTGGTCCAGTTGTCGCTCGGCCATGACATCGTGCTCGACCTGCACTGCGACGACGAGGGCCTCGCCTATCTCTACGTCCACACCAGCTTATGGCCTGGTATGGCCGATTGCGCCGCCGCCATGGGCGTCGACGCAGTCGTGCTGTGGAGCGAGGACACCGACGGCACCTTCGAGGGCGCCTCGATCATGCCCTATCAGAACGTCCCCGCCGATGTGGCAAAGCTCGACCGCCGTGTCGCCACCACGGTCGAATATCGCGGCATCCTCGATGTCGACGGCGCCTTGGCCGCCGCCGACGCCGAAGGCCTCTACCGGCTGCTGGTGGCACGCGGCGTGATCGCCGATAGCGCCCTGCCCGCACCTGGCCCCTTCGCCGGCGTCGTGGCCCCATTGGAGAACATCGACATGATGCCGGCGCCTCGGGCGGGTGCTGTGCTCTACGACGTGAAACCCGGCGACCGCGTCGCCAAGGGCGCTCGCCTCGCCACCATCGTCCATGCGCCGGGCGAAGCCGATGGCCGCACCGAAGTCTTCGCACCCCAGGACGGCATCATCCTGACCCGCCGCTCGCGCCGCATCATCCGCGCCGGCGAGGATCTCCTGAAACTGGTCGGCGACGGGAAGAGCACCGACGCCAGGTCGGGGACGCTGGAGGATTGAGGAAGCTTGTCTGGTAGGCGTCCCATAGCTTCGTCATTCTAGGGCGGAGCAAGGAGCGAAGCGACGCGGCGCAGACCCTAGAATCCATGCCGTTACATCTGTGCACCACAACGATGCAGAATTCTGCGCTGTTGCACTCCACGTCCAAGGTCGCGGCATGGATCCCAGGGTCTCCGCGACGGAGCTTCGCTCCTGCTTCGCCCTAGGATGACGAATTGGGAGGTCTCCGCCTCACCCCCTACTGGCTGCCCATGCAGCACCACTATCCCGAAATCGCCAGCCGCGCCTTGGCCTCCAGCCACTCCGCCATCTGCCGGTAAGGCACGGGACCGTGGCTGATGCGGGCGACACCCAGTTCCGCCAGCCGCTGGCGCGGCGGCACGTGCGCCAGCGCAATGATGTTGACCGGCAACGCAATTGCCTTGCAGAGCGTCTCGATCAGGCCCTCATCGCCGAGACCCGGCGCAAAGAAGCCGTGCGCACCGGCTTTTTCGAAGGCCTGTGCGCGCTCGATGGCCTGGTCGAGCAGGACGTCATCATGCGCATCCGGTTTCGCCTTGAGGAAGATGTCGGTTCGGGCGTTGATGAACGCCGGTATGCCGGAGGCCTTGACGGCCGCACCAGCGGCTTCGATGCGTTTTACCTGGACAGCAATGTCATGCAGGCCGCTGCCACCAACAATCTGGTCTTCGAAATTGAAACCAATAGCGCCGGCCCGCAGCGCCAACGTTACCGTGCGAGCAACGATTTCCGGATCGACGCCGTAACCGCCCTCGAGGTCCATGGTCACCGGCAGGTCGACCGACCCGACGATGCGCTTGATGTTGTCGAGTGCCAGTTCCAGCGGGATTTTCTCGCCATCGGCGTAGCCGAACGCGGCAGCCACCGGCCAGCTTCCGGTGGCGATCGCCTTGGCGCCCGCCTTCTCGACGATCTTGGCCGAGCCCGGATCCCAGGCATTGTAGAGAACGATCGGGTTTCCCCTGACGTGGAGGGAATGGAACGTCCGCGCGCGCTCGATCTGCTCGGTCATTGGTCTTTTCCCGTCTTCCTGCTGTTGGATGTACAGTCTAGGCGGCACTGCCAACTCTGGCGATGTGCCATGAGATGCAGAAGCGGCGGCCACCGGACAGGCTTTCAAATCAGTTGCGCATCCGGTTTTTCGCGGCTATGGATTTCGCCATGAACATGCGTTCGACCAAGACCATTTGGTGGTGGGCCTGCTGACAGCGGCCTGTTCGAACGCGCGTGCGTGAAAAGAGAGGGTGGCCGCAACGGAAAGTCCGGGCGGCCATTTGTTTTTTCCAAGCCAGTCCCGGGTCCGTTGCCCCAAGAAGCTGATGGAGACGGCAATGACGATGAAGGTTCTGGAAAACGGGGCGGAAAGTTTCGTGACCGCGGGTGGCATCACCATCACCCGCGAGCGCCACGACCGGCCCTATGCGGGCGCGATCGACGCTTACGTCGACGGCTTGAATTCGCGCCGTGGCGCGGTGTTTTCCTCCAACTATGAATATCCCGGCCGCTACACCCGCTGGGACACCGCCATCATCGACCCGCCGCTGGTCATCTCCGCGCGCGGCCGCGCCATGCGCATCGAGGCGCTGAACGGCCGCGGCGAGGCGCTGCTGCCGGTCATCGGCAAGGCGCTTGGCAGTCTGAACGATGTCACCATCGCCGAGGCGTCGAAAAAGCTCATCCGCCTCGACGTCGCCAAGCCCGGCCGTGTCTTCACCGAGGAGGAGCGCAGCCGCGTTCCTTCGGTGTTCACCGTGCTGCGCGCCATCACCGCTTTGTTCAAGACCGCGGAAGACGCCAATCTTGGCCTCTACGGCGCTTTCGGCTACGACCTCGCCTTCCAGTTCGACCCAGTCGACTACAAGCTCGAGCGCAAGCAAAGTCAGCGCGACCTGGTGCTGTTCCTGCCCGACGAGATCCTGGTCGTCGACCATTATTCGGCCAAGGCCTGGACCGACCGCTACGACTATGCCGGCGACGGGTTTTCGACCGAAGGGCTGCCGCGCGACGAAATCGCCGAGCCGTTCAAGAGCCCCGACCGCATCCCGCCGCGCGGCGACCATGAGCCTGGCGAATATGCCAATCTGGTGCGCAAGGCGATGGATTCGTTCAAGCGCGGAGACCTGTTCGAGGTCGTGCCCGGCCAGATGTTCTACGAGCGCTGCGAGACGCAGCCATCCGAGATTTCGCGCAAGCTGAAGGCCATCAACCCCTCGCCCTATTCCTTCTTCATCAATCTGGGCGAAGGCGAGTACCTGATCGGCGCCTCTCCGGAAATGTTCGTGCGCGTCAACGGCCGCCGCGTCGAGACCTGCCCGATCTCGGGCACCATCAAGCGCGGCGACGATGCCATTTCCGACTCCGAGCAGATCCTGAAACTGCTCAATTCGAAGAAGGACGAATCCGAGCTGACCATGTGCTCGGACGTCGACCGCAACGACAAGTCGCGGGTCTGCGAGCCGGGTTCGGTGCGCGTCATCGGCCGCCGCCAGATCGAGATGTATTCGCGCCTGATCCACACCGTCGACCACATCGAAGGCCGCCTGCGCGAAGGCATGGATGCTTTCGACGCCTTCCTGTCGCACGCCTGGGCGGTCACCGTCACCGGCGCGCCGAAGCTGTGGGCCATGCGTTTCATCGAACAGAACGAGAAAAGCCCGCGCGCCTGGTATGGCGGTGCGATCGGCATGGTCAATTTCAACGGCGACATGAACACCGGCCTGACGCTGCGCACCATCCGCATCAAGGACGGCATTGCCGAAGTGCGCGCCGGCGCCACATTGCTCTTCGACAGCATTCCCGAGGAAGAAGAAGCCGAAACCGAACTGAAGGCATCCGCCATGCTCTCCGCCATTCGCGACGCCAAGACAGGCAATTCCGCCAGCACAGAGCGCACCACCGCGCGCGTCGGCGACGGCGTCAACATCCTGCTGGTCGACCACGAGGACAGTTTCGTCCACACGCTGGCCAACTACTTCCGCCAGACCGGCGCCAATGTCTCGACCGTGCGCACGCCGGTGCCGGAGGAGGTGTTCGACCGGCTGAAGCCCGACCTTGTCGTGCTGTCGCCCGGTCCCGGCACGCCGAAGGATTTCGACTGCGCCGCCACCATCAAGAAGGCGCGCGCCCGCGACCTGCCGATCTTCGGGGTCTGCCTTGGCCTGCAGGCGCTGGCCGAGGCCTATGGCGGCGAGCTCAGGCAACTGCACATACCGATGCACGGCAAGCCGTCGCGCATCCGCGTCTCGAAGCCGGGCATCATCTTCTCCGGCCTGCCCAAGGAAGTCACCGTCGGCCGCTACCATTCGATCTTCGCCGATCCGGTGCGGCTACCCGACGATTTCATCGTCACGGCGGAAACCGAGGACGGCATCATCATGGCCTTCGAGCACCGCAAGGAGCCAATCGCCGCGGTGCAGTTCCATCCGGAATCGATCATGACGCTCGGCCACAATGCCGGCATGCGCATCATCGAGAACATCGTCGCCCACCTGCCGCGCAAGGCCAAGGAAAAGGCCGCCTGACAGCCATGGCCGAAACCGAGAACACGATGGCGATCGCGGCCAAGGCGGCTGCGAAGCGCAAGATCGCCAACCTCGCCTTCTGGTCGATCGTTGTCGCCTTTGTCGTGCTCGCTCTGAAACTTGCCGCCTGGTACGTCACCGGCTCGGTGGCGCTCTATTCGGATGCGCTGGAATCGATCGTCAACGTCATTGCCTCGGCCGCCGCCTTCTGGGCGATCCAGGTCAGCTACAAACCGGCCGACCAGGATCATCCGTTCGGCCATCACAAGGCCGAGTACTTCTCGGCGGTGCTGGAAGGCGTGCTGATCGTGCTCGCCGCCCTTTTGATCCTCAACGAGGTCTGGCGCTCCTGGCAGGCGCCGGCACCGATCGAACAGCCTTGGAACGGCCTCGCGGTCAACGGCGTTGCCACGATCATCAATGCCTTCTGGGCCTGGACGCTGATCCGCGCCGGCAGGGCCGAGAAGTCACCGGCGCTGGTCGCCGACGGCAACCACATCATGACCGACGTGGTCACCTCGATCGGCGTCTTCGGCGGCCTGGTCGGAGCGATCCTGACCGGCTGGCAGATCCTCGATCCGGCGCTTGCCGTCATCGTGGCGCTGAACATCCTGTGGCAAGGCTGGCACGTCATCGGCTCATCGATGAACGGCCTGATGGACCGCGCCGTCGACACGGCGGAACACATGCGCATCCGCGACGTCATCTCGGCCAGTTGCAAGGGCGCGCTCGAGGTTCACGACCTCAAGACACGCATCGCCGGCCGCGCCACCTTCATCGAGTTTCATCTGGTCGTCGACGCAGACATGTCGGTCGGCGCCAGCCATGTCATCTGCGACCGCATCGAGGACGCGCTGAAAGCCGAAATCCCCTCGGTGCGCGTCACCATCCATGTCGAACCCGACGACGAAGCCAAGCTGCCGAAGGGCACGACGGCCGTGCCGTTCGCGTGAGGCGGTTTACCAAGTCTCGATTGAGAGATCTTTGATCCGCTCGAATTCCCGGACATTCCGGGTTATCAGCGTAAGGTTCCGAGCGCGCGCCTGCCCGCCGATCAACGCATCGTAGGGACCGATCGGAGTTCCCAACGTCGCAAGCGTTGCCCGAATCTCTCCAGCATGTCTCGCATCTTCTCGGTCGAATTCGAGCACCGGGAACTGCAGAGCTTCGATGCGTGCCAAATTTTCAGCCCTTCGCTGGCTCTTCTCAGCACCATAGTACAGTTCGTGCACGACGACCGCAGAGAGGGCAAAGTCCTGCGGCCTGTGCCGCTTCAGTAGCGCCAACAGACTGACGTCGCCCTTGATGACCGCGATGACTGCATTGGTGTCGAGCACGTACATCACTTGAAAACGTCATCCAAGGCAGGCCGATCCTGCCCGTCTTGACGCTCCTGCGCTGCCTCGGCGAAATCGTTATCAAGCGGTCCGATCACTTGGTCGAGCCACGCCCAATCCTGCGCAAGCGGTTCCAGAATGACTGTTTGCCCGTGGCGGCGGATCGAAACCTCGTCTGTTTCGAAACGGAACTCCTTGGGTAGACGCACAGCTTGTGACCTGCCCGACCAGAACACCTTTGCTTTGTCCATCACGCTATCCTCAAATGAGATATAGCAAAGATATATCCCTTCATGGCGACGTAGACAAGTCCGAGTTCAAGGCGCGCAGGCCGATTGCGGCATCGGCTGCAGCCGATAGACCTTGTCGTCGGATTTCGTCTTCCCGTCGGCGGCCTTCGAACACAGATCGACGATGGCGAGTGCGCTGTTGGGATTGGCCAGCATCATCGTGCCGTTGGCGCCACGCTTGAGGAAAATCTCCTTCTGCGCGATGTCGCAGGAGAAGTCGCTCATCTTCGAGCTCGCCGCGCAGCGCCACTGGTCGGCCTCGCCCTGGCAGGAATAGGTCTGCGTGACCTTGGCCGACTTCTGCCGTGTGGTGACCGTAACGGCAATGTCGGCGCCGTCGGGCCAGTTGGCGACGTCGCCACCCGAGGCGAAGGACGCCGATCCGCGGAAAACCCGGATCGACTGGGTCAGCTGGTCGGGATGCGAACCGAGATGGGCTGCATCATAGTCGCGCCCGTAGCAGAAGGGCTGGTCCGGCTTCAGCCGCTCACGCAAGGGAGTTCCAAGAGCCGGATCGATCGGATCGATGCGCGCGAACTCCGCCTGGCATGTCGCGGCCGGCATCGGGTCGAGGCGGAAATTGTCGTCCTCGCTGCCCAGCGCCTGCCTGTCATATTCGGCTTCACCGAGTTCATCTTCCGATCCTGCGTCGAGATAAAGATCGGCCGAGACATCGGTGAGGATCAGACGGCCTTTGTCATCGAGCTTCAGCGAGGCCATGGTGCGGTCGCAGTCCATGCCGCAACGGATCGGACCGCTCTTTCCGTCCTCGGACTCGTGATTGCACCAGCCGCCGGCCCATTCCGGCGCCTTGGCGCCGCGCACCGTGGTGGCGATAAAGCCGTTATAGGACGAGTCGGAGTTTGTCGGTGGCTCCTCGTTCGGGCGGCTGACCGGGTCGTGCCCATAGAGGAAGAAGATCCGCGCCACCTTCTGCTTCGGATGCGCCTTGAGGTGCGCGGCGTCATAGATCCGGCCGAAGCAGGCATCAGCCCCGTTCGGGCTGAGTTCGGTGAGCTTCAGCGCATCGTCGGCGAAGGCCGAACCGGCAAGTGCGCCAAGCAGCGCAACGCCTAACCCGGCGCCTGCAACTGTCTTCCATTCCCCCAACCCAAACGCCCATTCCTTCAACGCCATGTGACCTCTCCTCCGCATCGACAGGACGTAGCGTCAATTTATGCTAGTATTGCGGCTGGAGTCACGCAATTCGCGGCGAGCCGCCAAGCGGGGGAGGATGCCATGCGTCGGCGCGATATGTTCCGCGCGGTTCTTGCCGGAACCGGAACGCTTCTTGGCCTGCGGGCGGCGCAGGCGGCCACCACGGAGCCCGCCAGGCAAAAGGTCGCCTACCATCTGAGCGACGTCGACAAGGTCAATTTCGTGCTCGGCAACATCAAGAACCACTATGACGGCACCGGCGGCAATGTCGACATCGTGCTGGTGGTGCATGGTCCGGCCTTGGCCAGCTTCAAGTCGAAAGGCATATCGGCCGCCATTTCCGGGCGCTTCGCCGGCCTGGTGCAGCAGGGGCTGGAACCGCACGCCTGCGCCAACACCATGCAAGGCATGGATATTTCGCTCGCCGACCTGCTCGCCGGTTTCCATGCCGCTGACAAGGGCGGCGTCGTCAAGCTCGCTGAGCTGCAAGGCCAGGGCTACGCCTATCTGCGCCCCTGAGACTTGAACACCGGGGCGGCTAAGGCCTACGAAGGACGGGCCGACATCCGGAGGAACAATCGTGCCAGCCACCCCCACACTCAGCATACCCGATCTCGCCGGCAAGGCGGTGCTGGTCACCGGTGCATCGACCGGCATCGGCGCGGCCCTCGCACTGGCCTATGCCGCGCAGAAATCCAGGGTTGCCCTGCACTACAATTCAAGCCGCGAAGCCGCCGAGAAATTGGCCAAGACCATCGCCGACAAGGGCGGTGAGGTGTTGCTCGTCCAGGGCGATTTCTCCGTTGCCGCCGATGTCGAACGCGTCGTCGAGGACAGCGCGCAGCATTTTGGCCGGCTCGACGGGCTGGTCAACAATGCCGGCGGCATGCTTGGCCGCGTGCCCTATGCCGAGCAGACCGAAGCGCATTACGACGCGGTGATGGACCTCAATGCGCGCTCGGTGCTGACCGCTTCGCGCAAGGCGATCCCGTGGCTGAAGAAACAGGGCGGCTTCATCGTCAACACCTCCTCGATCGCCGCGCGCAATGGTGCCGGCGGCGGCGCCGGGCTTTACGGCTCGGCCAAGGCCTTCGTCTCCAATGTGACGCGCGGCATGGCCAAGGAACTGATCGGCTTCGGCATCCGCGTCAATGCGGTGGCGCCCGGCACCATTCTCACCCCCTTCCACGAGCGCTATTCGACCGACGAGCAGATCAAAGGCATGGTCGCCACCATTCCGCAGGGACGCGCCGGCACGGCGCAGGATTGCGTCGGCGCCTATCTGTTCCTCTCTTCCGATCTTCTGAGCGGCTACATCACCGGCCAGGTGATCGAGGTGAATGGCGGCCAGTTGATGCCTTGAGCCGCTATCGGCATACTGGCGATCTGCATGTTCTTGTCGAAAACCTCAAAGGGAGACAACGGAATGTATGGACTGATCGGCAAGATGCGGGCGGCGCGCGGCCAGCGCGACGCGGTCATGGACGTGCTGCGCGCCAGCACCGGCGCCCTGCCGGGCTGCCTGAGTTACATCATCGCCCGCGACCCAGCGGATGCCGATGCGATCTGGGTCACCGAAGTGTGGACCGACGCCGAAAGCCACAAGGCCTCGCTGCAGCTTCCCGAAGTCCGGGAGGCGATCGCCAAGGCGCGGCCGTTCATCGCCGGTTTTGAATTCCAGGTCGAAACCCACCCTGTTGGCGGCTTCGGCCTGGCCGACGGCAAGACGGGCTGATCCGCCCACACGGCTTGATGCCGAGGCGAGGTTCGGTCTTCGAGGAGCAACTTTGACGCAAACTGCAGACACTCACGATGCGAAAACCCGTCTGTCGTGCCTCGTCAGACGGGCAGCCAAAGGTGAGTCGTTTGTTATCACCAAGGCTGGCGAGCCACTGGCCAGAATCGTGCCGATCGATCAGCCTGCCTCGGCGCAAAGGCGGCGGGTCGGGTTTATGGCCGGCCAGTTTTCCATCCCTGACGATTTCGACCGCATGGGTCGCAATGAGATCGAGCGACGGTTCGACGCCGGAATATGAAACCTGTTACTCGACACCTGGACGCCTGAAACCATCCTTTTTTGGCGAACCGGGCTTCGCATTTTTCGCCTTCCGGGTCTAAGACCAAAACATGGATTCCTCGGCCGAGCAGCCCCCAGACCAGCCCGCCATCGAACGCATGGCGCGGATGCGCAAGTTCTGGCAATGGCTGGCCCTGCTGATCGTCTCCTTGCTGTTTTCCGGCGCGCTGGAACTGGCGGCCCTGCCAGCGGCGCTGCTGATCGGGCCGATGCTGGCGGCCATCGTCGCCGGCACCAATGGCGCCACGGTGCGCGTGCCGCGCCTTCTGTTCGGCGCCGCCCAGGCGATCGTCGGCTGCCTCGTCGCGGCGTCGATCTCGGCCGACATCTTTCCGGTCTTCACCGAGGAATGGCCGCTGTTTCTCGGCGTCGTGGTGGCCACCGTCACGGCCTCCAGCCTGCTCGGCTGGCTGATCAGCCGCTGGCGCATCCTGCCCGGCACCACCGCCGTCTGGGGCTCCTCGCCGGGCGCGGCCACCGCCATGGTGCTGATGGCCGGTGCGTTCGGCGCCGACCAGCGTCTTGTCGCCTTCATGCAATATCTGCGCGTCATCTTCGTCTCGATGACGGCGGCACTGGTTGCCAAGATGTGGGTCGACACGTCGGGCGTCGAAATCCCCGCCATCATCTGGTTTCCGCCGATCGATGCCCAAGCCTTCGCCGCCACCATCGGCATCGCGCTTGTCGGCGGGCTGCTGGGGAAGCTGCTGAGGCTGCCCTCGCCCTTCTTCCTTGGCACTTTCATCTTCGGCGCCGTCGTCCATCTCGGCTTTGGCGTGGAGATGCAATTGCCGCCATGGCTGCTGGCCGTCAGCTACGCGATGGTCGGCTGGTCGATCGGATTGAACTTCACAAGGGCGATCTTGCGCCATGCGGCACGCGCACTGCCGCAGATCGTCGCCTCGATCGTGGCGCTGATCGCTTTTTGCGGTGGCCTTGCCTTCATGATCAGCCATCTCCTGGGCATCGATCCGCTGACCGCCTATCTGGCGACCAGCCCCGGCGGCATGGACAGCATCGCCATCATCGCCGCCGCGGCGCAGAACGTCGACATCTCCTTCGTCATGGCGCTGCAGTCGGCACGCTTCCTGATCGTGCTGCTGGTCGGCCCGAGCGTGGCGCGCCTGGTGGCGAGAAGCGTCAGACAATAGGCAAGGCCGTCGCTGGAGCCAGTCACACGTGGTGGATTGTTCCTCGGCTGCCTTCATCCTTGCCCTGCGCTTCCTGGCGCCAGCAGGGCCTAAGTACTTGCCCCCGCGGCAAGGCGCTCGGGAAGGAAATCGACGAACACGCGCACCTTCGGCGACAAATGGCGATTGGAGGGCCAAAGCATCCGGAACTGGCCACGGCCGTCGACATGATCGTCGAGGACGGTGCGCAGCCTGTCTTCGTGCAGCGCCTCGCGCACCAGGAAATCCGGCATGCAGGCGATGCCGAGGCCGGCGATCGTGGCGCCTTTCAAGGCTTCCATATTGTTGCAGGTCAGCATCGAGCGTATCTGCGGTTCGGCACTTCCGGTAATAAATGGCCACTCCAGCAGCCTGCCGCTGTTGAGGAAGCGGAAGTTTATGCCGAAATGCCTGATGAGATCCGCCGGCTCGCCGGGTGTGCCATGGCGCTCGAGGTAGGAAGGCGCCGCGCACAGCAGCATGCGAAAGGGCGCAACGGGTCTCGACACCAAGCGTGAATCCGGCAGCTCGCCGCTGCGGATCGCAACGTCGATGCCCTCGTCGATCACGTCGACGATCCGATCGTTGAAATCGATGTCGAGCTCGATCTCGGGATAGCGGGCCATGAACTCCGACAGCACCGGCAACAACAGATGATAGGTGACGATCGGAGTGGATATGCGCAGCCGCCCATGCGGCGTTTCCCGCGTCCGCGACAGCATCGCCTCGGCATCGTCGATGTCGTCGAGGATGCGCCGCACCCGTTCGTTGAACAGTCTGCCCTCTTCCGTCAGGCCGATGCGCCGCGTGCTGCGCTGCAGGAGCCGCACACCGAGCTCCTGTTCGAGCCTTGCAACGCTCTTGCCGACGGCGGAAGCCGAGATGCCGAGCACCCGGCCGGCAGCGATGAAACTGCCGAGTTCGGCGGTACGGGCAAAGGCTATGAGGCCGCTAAGGCGATCCATCGCGTCTTTCCATTCAAGCGTTTCAGTCCGGTATATCAGGAGATATAGTACCATTTTTCCTGAAACGCTGCCGACCTATCTTGTCATTGCGACCGGCTCCGCAACCGCGCGGCCTACCGGCAGATTCTGCTTCAGATAGGAAAATCCATGACCTTGAAGTCCACAACCGGCTCTGCCGAGCGATGGCTCGTGCTCTTGTCGGTATGCCTCGCCGCGATGACGATGCCCTTGACCTTCACCGGCCCGGCCGTCGCACTCTCCCGCATCGCGGCCGATCTTGGCGGCAGCCCGGTCGAACTCAACTGGGTTACCAATGCCTTCATGCTGACCTTCGGCGCCACCCTGATGGCGTCAGGCGCACTGGCCGACAACCACGGCCGCAAGCGCCTCTTCCTCGCCGGCCTCTGCCTCTATGTCCTCGCCTCACTCGGCGCGATGCTCGCGCCTGACATCGTCTGGTTCGACATCCTCAGGGCCGTGCAAGGGATCGGCAGCGCCGCCGCCTTTGCCGGAGGTGCGTCCGCGCTCGCCCAGGAATTCGAAGGGCCATTGCGGCTGCGCGCCTTCAGTTTCCTCGGCACCAGTTTCGGCATCGGCCTTGCCTTCGGCCCGATCGCCTCCGGCCTGCTCATCGATGCATTCGGCTGGCGGTCGATCTTTCTGCTTGTCGCGGCACTCGCGGTTGCCGCGGCAGCCCTCGGCCAGCGCACCATCAGGGAATCGCGCGATCCGGATGCGACGGGCGTCGACTGGGCGGGAGCCGGCACCTTCACGATCGCGCTGGCGTCGCTAACCTATGGCGTGCTCCAGGCGCCGCAGAGCGGTTGGGCCAATCCCCTTGTCGTCACGCTGCTCGCAGCGGCGGCGCTCTTCTTTGCCGCGTTCGTTATCGTCGAGCGGCGCGTGAGGCGGCCGATGCTCGATCTCACGTTGTTTCGCTTTCCACGCTTCGTCGGCGTCCAGTTTCTGGCGGCGGCACCCGCCTATGGCTTCGTCGTCCTGCTCGTGCTGTTGCCGATCCGCTTCATCGGCATCGAAGGGATGAGCGAGATCAAGGCCGGGCAATTGATGATCTGCCTCTCGGGCCCGCTGCTGATCCTGCCGATGCTCGCCGGCCAGCTGGCGCGCTGGATCGCGCCGGCCACGATCTGCGGCGTCGGCCTGCTCGTCGCTGCCGCCGGGCTTGTCTGGCTAAGCCTGACACCGCCGGTCGACAGTGCGCTGGTGGCGCCGCTGATGCTGATCGGCGTCGGCATCGCCCTGCCCTGGGGCTTGATGGACGGGCTTGCCGTCAGTGTCGTGCCGAGGGAGCGCGCCGGCATGGCGGTCGGCATCTTCAACACCACCCGCGTCGCTTGCGAGGGCGTGGCGCTCGCCATCGTCATGGCCACCCTGTCGGGCTTCACCGCCGCTCAGCTCGCCGCGCAGGCAATGGCGTCTTCGACGGATGCAGCGGCCGCAGCGCAGTTGCTGGTGACCGGCAATCTCGGTGCAACGGCGCAACATTTGCCGCAAGCCGGAGGCGCTGTTCTTGTCCAGGCCTATGAGACCGCGTTCGACAGGTTGCTGATCGTGCTGGCGGCAATCACCGTCATGACCGCCATCGTCGTCTTCCTTGGCCTGCGTCGCGGATCGGCGTCGGAACATGAGGCCATCGCTCTGCCGGCATGCCAGGAAGGATAGTCAGGCGATGACGAGGCTCGCTATGCGGTTCCGGTCCAGCGTGAAGCTCATGTCACCCTCGCCGTTGAAACCGTTGCCTGTGACGGCGATGCGGACGTGGTAGCTGCCTTCCGCCGACGTGATACGGACGATGCGAAGCTGGGATTTCACGCCGATATTGTCCGACTGGTTCCAGCGCGCGATCTGCTCGCGGCCCTGGAAGGACCGTCCCCAGTCGGTCAAGGATGCGTCGGCGGTAAACGTGTCGAGAAAGGCTTCCGTGTCGCTGGCATTGGTGGCCTCGACAAAGTGGCGGATCGGGTCGGGTGTGATCATTCGTCTGTGCTCAAGGTGCGTTGAGATTCAGGTCAGGCTGAGTCGAAAATGGTTGATACCGAGAACCGGAGCGGAGCGTACTTAAAGCGCGGGAAGCCGCCATTGGCAGGCCAGCCTCACCTGAATATCAATGCACCTCAGTCGAGCCTGTGCATCAGATCCTCATCCAGCCAGCGGCCGAAGAAATAGCCCAGCTGCTTGTGCCACCACGGCCAATCGTGGCTGACGTCGCCGCCCCAATAGTCGACCCAGGCGGGAATCGATTTGTCGCGCAGGATCTGTTCCAGCCTGCGCGTCTCGACCAGCATCCGCTCTTCCCAGGCGCCCTGCCCGCAGCAGAAGATCAGCCTGAGCGCCTTGAGGCGGGCAAGCAGTTTGGGATCGACGATGCCCGGCAGATAGTCGAGCGGCGAGTTGTAGAAAATGTCGCCTTCAAGCGCCTTGCCGAAAAAGTCGCGAGCCGAATAGACGCCCGACAGCGCGATGACACCGCTGGCGAGTTCGGGAAAACGGAAGACGAAGTTCGAGGAATGATAGCCGCCCATCGAGCAGCCCGAGAACAGTGGCTTCAACTGGCGCCCGCCATTGGCTGCCGCCGCCGTGGACAGGAACTCCGGCAGCGCCTCCTCGCGCACATAGCGGAAATAGGCCTCGTGGCGGGCGATGCGGTGGGCAGCGTCGGCATGCTTGTCGAAGAAGGATTCCGAATCGACGCCGTCGACCGTGAACAATTGGATGCGGCCGGTGTCGATGAATTCGGCCAGTGCGCCCACCCCGCCGGAATCCTCGAACTGGTAGAACCGCCCCTGCGAGGTCGGGAACACCACCACCGGCCGGCCGGCATGGCCGTAGCGCTTGTATTCCATGTCGCGGCCGAGCTTGCCCGAGAAATTCTTGTGATAGGAAATGTCCATCGCCTCACGCCTTTTCCGCGTGGATATAGGCGACCGCCTCGCGCAGCGCCGCCTCGTCCTTCGAGCGCATCTGATAGGCGTAATTTCCCATGGCGCGGCTGAAAACCTCTTCGATGGCCTGATGGTGGACAATCTTGTCGCGATGCGCGGCTAGCACGTCCTCATGGCCATGCAAATACCGCAAGTGCCGCTTGCGGCTGGCATAGGCGGTGAAATACTTGCCCTCGTAAGGCCCGCCGGCGGCATCTTTCACCACCATGTCGGCCCATGCCGCGTAGACGTCGATGTCGAAGGTGTAGTTGATGGCATCGGTCATCCAGGCACCGGGCGGCCGCATGTTGACCTCCAGCGCGATGACCCGATCGTCCTTGGTCTCGAACAGCTCGATGTGGAAGAAGCGCTCGCGCACGTCGAACGCCTTGAGGATCTTGCGGCCGGCCTCCTCGACCGCCGGGTTGATCCTGGGAAAGCAGATGTAGCTCATGTGGCGGTCCTTGTTGACCACCTCCATGACGCTCTGGTCGTAGCGATGGCTGGCCGCCAGCACCACCTCGCCATCGCGGTTGACTAGCCCGTCGAAGGTCACCACCAGCCCCTCGATGAACTGCTCCATGACGAAGGTCACGTCCTCGGGCTTGTCCCGAAAGAACTGGTCTAGCTCTGTGGCGTTGGAGATCTTGAAAGTATTCGAGGCGCCCGAACCGCTGTCGGGCTTGACCACGACGGGATAGCCGACGCGGCGGATGAAGGTCATGGCCCCGGCGCGGTCGGAGCATTTGCGCTGTGCGATGGTGTCGACGCCGCTCTTGCGGAAGAAGGCGCGCATGCGGCTCTTGCGCTTCAGATTCTTCACGAAATCGAGCTTGGTGCCATAGATGTTGAAGTCGGTGCGGATGTTGGCTTCCAGCTCCAGCCAGTGCTCGTTGAGCGATTCAAAGCGGTCGATGCGGCCCCATTTGTGGATGAAATGCCCCATCGCCCGGAACACCGGATCGTAGTCCTCCATGTCGGCGACGCGATAATATTCCGAAAGGGCTGCTTTCAGCTTGGCGTCGAGCGCCTCATAGGGTGCGTCGCCGATACCCAGCACCCTGGCCCCGGCCTTCTTCAAACGGTCGCAGAAATCCGCGCCATTGGCGGGAAAATGCGGCGAGAAGAACACGAAATTCATGGACGACCCCCTCCCGGCGACGGGACATCGCAACCCCGTCGATGCCCAAGTCTGGCGCATTTGCAGCGCCTGGGGAAGAGCACCCACGTTCGGATAATATCCGACAGATCACGGCTCGCCCTGTGGCCCCACTTGCCTCTCACAAGCCGCTCCTGTATGAGAACCGCCATGAACACGCGCGCCACCAACGCTTCCCGTCCGACCGGTTTTTCCGGCGAGACCGTGCGCGCGCTGGCTTCCACCCTGCTTCTTCTCGGCCTTATCGGCGATCGCCGGGTTCGCTGAAGGAGCGCCCGGCGGTCGAACCGCCGCGCAAGCGCATGCTCCTTGGCAATCACATCAAGCGAACGAAATTCTGGTAAAGGCGCCGCTCGCCATCATCCACCTGAAGGTGGATCCATGAGCCGCCGGGAGAAACGACGATGAACGCACGAGAAGAGATCCGCTCCGATGCCGCCGTAGCCGGCAAGGATGCAGCAAGAGGGATGCCCGACGCAGCCCGCAAATATCAGCCCTATCCCACCGTTGGCCTCACCGACCGCACCTGGCCCTCGAAGGTCATCGACAGGGCGCCGATCTGGTGCTCGGTCGACCTGCGCGACGGCAACCAGGCGCTGATCGATCCGATGGGCCACGAGCGCAAGGCGCGCATGTTCGGCCTGCTGCTCGATATGGGCTTCAAGGAGATCGAGATCGGCTTCCCGTCGGCCTCGCAGACCGATTTCGACTTTGCCCGCTGGTGCATCGAGGAGGGCAACGTACCCGCCGATGTCTCGCTCCAGGTGCTGGTGCAGTGTCGGCCCGAACTGATCACCCGCACCTTCGAGGCGCTCAAGGGCGCCACCAACCCGATCGTCCATTTCTACAATTCGACCAGCGAATTGCAGCGCCGCGTCGTCTTCGAAAAGGACGTCGGCGGCATCAAGCGCATCGCCACCGACGCGGCCAAGATGATCACCGACATGGCGGCCAAGGCCGGCGGCGGCTTTCGCTTCGAATATTCGCCGGAGAGCTTTACCGGCACCGAGCTCGAAGTGGCGCTGGAGATCTGCAACGCCGTCACCGAGATCGTCAGGCCGACGGCGGACAACAAGCTGATCATCAACCTGCCGTCGACGGTCGAGATGTCGACGCCCAACATCTATGCCGACCGCATCGAATGGATGTGCCGCAACCTCGAGAAGAGGGAGAACCTGCTGGTCTCGCTGCATCCGCACAATGACCGCGGCACCGGCATCGCCACCACCGAACTCGGCCTGATGGCCGGCGCCGATCGCGTCGAAGGCACGCTGTTCGGCAATGGCGAGCGCACCGGCAATGTCGACATCGTCACGCTGGCGCTCAACATGTACACGCAAGGTGTCGATCCCTTGATCGACTGCTCCGATATCAACCGGATGAAGGACGTCTACGAATATTCGAACCAGTTGAAGATCCCCGAACGCCACCCCTATGTCGGTGAACTCGTCTACACCGCCTTTTCCGGCTCGCACCAGGATGCCATCAACAAAGGCATGAAGGCGCTGAAGAAGGCCAACACGAGCGTATGGGAGGTGCCCTATCTGCCGATCGATCCGGCCGATGTCGGACGCAGCTACGAAGCCATCATCCGCATCAACTCACAGTCCGGCAAGGGCGGCATCGCCTATGTGCTGCAGGCCGATTACGGCCTCAATCTGCCGCGCAATCTGCAGATCGAATTCAGCCAGGAAATCCAGGCGATCACCGATGCCGAGGGCAAGGAAGTGCCGGCAAGGCGCATCTACGAGCGCTTTCTCGAGACCTATGTCGATCAGCCTGCCGCGCGGCTGAAATTCCTCGATCACCACACCTATCCCAGCACCGAAATCAAGGGCCGGCGCGTGGTCGAGGCGGTCATCCTCGACCAGGGTAAGGAAGTGACGATTACGGGCACAGGCACCGGTCCGATCGACGGCTTCGTCGATGCGCTGTCGCGTCATCTCGGTGTCGAGATGTCGGTGCTCGACTATTCCGAGCACTCGTTGCAGCGCGGCTCGAACGCGTCGGCCATCTCCTATGTCGAGATGGAATATCCTGGTGGCAAGCTGTTCGGCGCCGGCATCAACACCAACATCGTCGCCGCCTCGCTGGAAGCGGTGATGTCCGCCGCCAACCGTATCGTCGGCAAGAAAGCCGGCTGACGCACGGCCAGAACAAGTATCGGGACCGTCCCACTCTGGTGATCGGTTCCGATCTTTCGGCCATTAACCACCGTCGAATTATCCGGTGGGGTACGCGATCGCATAATGGGGTGTATACTTGTGTGGTGGTGCGGGACCTATATGATCGCGCCTTAACCTGTGCCGACTTCGAGAGGATCGACACTTGCAGCATGCCACGCCTGCCGCCCCCGCAGTGCGCGAGACACTGGAGCGACTGCTTGCCAGCCAAACGTTCGGCCGGTCCGAGCGTGCGCGCAAGCTGCTGCGTTATCTTGTCGAGCGTGAACAGGCCGGCGAAGGCGACAGGCTCAAGGGCTTCTCCATTGCCATGGATGTTTTCGGCAAGGACGGCGATTTCGATCCGTCGACCGATGCCGTGGTGCGTGTGCAGGCAGGCAGGCTGCGCGAGCTTCTGCAGCACTATTTTGCCAATGAGGGCATTGCCGAACCCGTCCGCATCGCCATTCCGCGCGGCGGCTATGTTCCTGCCTATGAACTGAACGCGATCCGGCTGCCGGATGTTGCCGAGCTCAAACTCGACGGCGCTGTATCCGCCGATCCTCCCAACGACGCCAGCACGGGCATGCTGCACGCGGTATCGCTGGCTTCGGTATCGTCTTCGCCTGCCCCTTCGGTGGCGCGTCATCTCCGCTTCTTCTGGGTGGCGATCGCCCTGGTCATCGCCATGCTGGGCGTATTGATCCTTCGTCAGGGCAGCGCTGCCTTGCTGGCGGGCGGAGACATGTCGGCAACGCTCCAGACCGCCGGCGCAACCGGCAGCATCGTGCCATCGGCAATGGCTGACGTCCTGCCGCTCGTCCATATCGACGTCAAGGCGGAAGGCACTGACGCCAGCCGTGTCGCCGCGTCGCTGCGTGCCGGCCTGAGCGGCTTCGATACGATCGACTTCATCGGCCGCGACACCGCCACCGATCCGGCCGACGATGCCACGAGCTTCATATTCGACATCCTGCCCGGACCAAACGCGGGCGACATCACCATAGAACTGCAAAGCATGGCGTCCGGACGGGTGCTTCTTTCACGCAATCTCACCCCTGCCGACAGTGCACCTGCCGCGGTCGAAGACCGTATCGCCGATATGCTGAGTTCGGCGCTTCCCGCCTCGGGCACGATCTACAACTATATCGAGCAGACCGGCGCGCCGAACGGTCTGACGCAATGCCTGCTGCTCAACGATAAATATTATCTCGACCAGAACGCCAGGACCCATGAGGCTGCCTATCGCTGCCTCGAGAAACTGGCCAATGGCGGAGCGAAATCCTCGCTCGTTTATTCGGAACTTGCCTCCCTGCATCTCGAGGCGGTCTCCGATCATTACGCCTATCCGCCCAATGCGACGGTTGAAAAGGCAATGGAGTTTGCCCATCGCGGCGTGCAGATGGGGCCGACCAGCCCTTACGCGCATCGCTCCTACGGCTATGTCAGTTCGCGCCTCGGCAACACCGACGAAGCGATCCGCTGGATGCGCAAGGCCTACGAACTCAATCCCTACGATCTCGGCATGGCTGCCACCTACGGCTATGGGCTGATCTTCGCCGGCCGCTACGCGGAGGGAACGCCGATCCTTGCCCATGCCGTGGAGACCTTCAGCGGCCACTCGACATGGTGGGATTACGGACTGTTCGTCGGCGAGTTCATGCGGGGCGACATGAACAAGGCCATCGCGGCCAGCACGGCACTGAGGACGACGGCAACGAAATCGCACTATCTGGCGGCGCGGCTGATCGGCGCCAAGGCTGCCGGACAGGACCATCTGGTGAGCACTCTGCTGAACCAACTGACCACCGAATTCCCCAAATTTGCCGCCGATCCGCGCGCGACCTTCGTCGAGCGGAAATATCCGGCCGACCTGACCGAGCGGCTGGTCCAGGCGCTGCGCGCTGCCGGGCTCGGCAACCCGAGCTGACACCAATCAACCTCCGCGGATTGAGCGCGCGGCGTTCCGATGGATTTCCTGCGCTCCATCGCATGATGCTGGCCAAGCGCCGAGTATTGTCCACAACCGTACAAATCGCGAAAATTTTACTGGCCATTGCCATGGACTAGGCGCAATCCAGCCACAATTGGTGTTCCGCATTCCCACAATAGCAAAAAACTCAGCTTTCATGACCGCATCGCTTTTTGCCGCCGAACAGGGTGTTGGCTCGAAGGCCATTGTCCTGCTGCATGGTTTCGGCGGCTGCCACGATATCTGGCGCGAGGTGATTTCCGCCCTGGCGCCTTCCACGCACACGCTGGCCTATGATCTGCCGGGGCATGGGATGTCGCTCGATTTTCCCGCCGCCGGTCCAGCCAAGGTGGCGGCAAGGGCCGTGCTCGCTGACCTCTCGGAGCGGCGCCTGAAGCGCGTTCATCTGGTGGGCCACTCGATGGGCGGTGCGGTGGCGGCGCTGATGGCGCTGGCCGCGCCCGAAAAAATAGCCTCGCTGACGCTTTTGGCGCCGGGCGGCCTAGGCCCCGAGATCAACGGACCACTGTTGCGTCGCTATGCCGACGCAGCCGATCGGTCCGAGATCCGAGCCTGCCTCGCCGCCATGTCGGGGCCGGGAATCCGGCCCTTCGATCGCACCGTGGACGTTCTCTGGGAAATGCGCAGGCGACCCGGCCAGCTCGAAAAACTCGTCGAGATCGCAGCCGCCATGACCATGGCCGATCGGCAAGGCGTCATCCCGCATGATCTTCTCGACGGGCTGAACATGCCGGTCATGGTGGTGTGGGGAACCGACGACGCGGTGCTGCCCTTTGCTCAGGCCGATGATCTGCCGGCACATTTTCATGTGCACCATGTGCTGGAGGCCGGCCATATGCTGGCCGAGGAAGCACCCGACCTCATTGCCGAGATCATTCGCCGCAACACCAACCGCCGCGCCAGGCCGTATCGCCAGAAATTCGCCGCCGCGGCCAGCTGACCTTTTCGCGCACAACACTTTCCTGAGCCTCGATCCCGTCCACCTGCCAGTGCATTTTGCCGGCGGCTGTGTTAACCCCGTGTTAACCAAACCCGCGAGGCAGACGCCGATGAAGGAAGCAGGCGAGAAGACCATCGACCAGTCGAAGAAACTGTCCGATGCCATCCGTGATGTGAAAAATGCCTTCGCCGACCGCGACGACGTCGTCGTCGATATGCGTGAGGCCCATCGCATGCGCCTCGATCTGCTTGCCGCCGAGCTGGCGCCGGTTTTTGCCGATGTTCCGGCCGACATGGACAATTTCGACTTCGTCGTCTCGTCCGGCTTGCAGCCGCGCCTGTGGATCGACGCCGTCAGCCATGTCGCCATGGGACGCGACCGCCGCACCTATCGCTTCCTCAAGGACACCCGTATCGGTCGGGTGGTGCTTGCCGAATCCACGGAGATGAAGCCGGTTGTCGATTCCGTGACGCGCTATGTCGCCGAACGTATCGTCGAGCGTCAGAGGATGATGGAAGGCGGGGTCGAGCCGGCTGTCGCCGGCATGAAACGCGCCGATGTACCGGAAGCCGAACCGCCGCTGCGCGCGACGACGCGCGGCAAGGGCTGGTCGGCCTTTCTGTCGGGGCTTGGCCTGGTCGCTGCCGGCGCGCTGGTCGGCCTTGTGGTGTCGGTCGTCCTGTTCTGGGACCGCATCGTGGCCATGGTTGTCAACTTGCGGCCATAGCGGCTCCAGCCGGAGCACCGAGCTCCAGCGTCTGCAGATCGGATGGCGGTATGGACGGCCCGGTCAGGCCGCGCCGTGTCAGCCGTATCAGCCAATTGCCCTTTTCACCGTCGATGTCGAACAGATTGTACTGCGCCGCCGGGTGCTTGCCGCCTGGCGCCTGGCCGGCGGCAGCAACGCCGACCGCCGGGATCCTGACGCCTCGACCGCCGATGAAGAACAGCGACGGCAGATGCGAGTGGCCGTGCAGCACAAGTTCGGCGCCATGGCGGCGAATGATCTTGTGAAAGCGGGCGATGCCGAACAGCCGCTTGTGCTGCGGGACCGCGCCGCGCACCGGCGGATGGTGGATCATGATGACGCGGAACAGCCCCTGTCCGGCGGTGTCCCGTAGGATTTTGCCGAGCCGCTCCGCCTGGCCTTCCATGAAGAACCCATTGGCCATGAAGGGTGCCGTGGCGCGCGCCGTCGAGACGCCGATCAGCGCGACATTGCCGCGCACCCGCAGATAGGGGAAGGCGTTGCGGTCGACCGGCGTGTTGACGCCGTCGCCGCTCATCCACGCCGCCCAGGATCGGCAGACCTTGTCGAAGGCGCCGGGCACATAGGCGTCATGGTTGCCTGGAACGACCGAAACATCATGCGGCGGTCCCAGCGTCTCCAGCCAGTGCTTGGCCATCTCGATCTCGCCATCGAGCGCCAGATTGACCAGGTCGCCGGTGACGGCGAGATGGTCGGGCGTGTTCGCCTTGATGTCGGCGACGATCGTGTCGATGACGGCGTCATGCATGTGGCGGCGGCGGTTGCGCTGCCAGTTGACGTAGCCGAGCACGCGCTTGGAGGCGAGATCGCGATAGGATACATCGGGGAGCGGCCCCAGATGGACATCGGAAATATGCGCGAGCCTGAACATTTCTTCTTCATAGGCGACGGGCGCGCGGCTTTCCACACAAGGTTTCCTTTCCAGCCACGGTTTCGCAGCTGATGGCGAAGCCTGAAGATGCCTTCCGCCAGACCGGCTGGGCGGGCCTCAGGGCCAGGCTGTTCCATCTCTATTTCGTGCTGCGGCGGCCGATGACGCTTGGCGTGCGCGGCCTGATCCACGACACCGCGTCCAATTCCGTCTTCCTCATTCGCCATACTTATGTGCCGGGCTGGCAGCTTCCCGGCGGCGGCGTCGAAGTCGGCGAGACGCTTGCCGAGGCGCTGGAACGTGAGCTGGCGGAGGAAGGCAACATCGCGCTGACTTCGCCACCCACGCTGAAGTCGATGCATTTCAATCGTCGCGCCAGCCGCCGCGACCATGTCGGCTTCTATCTGATCGAGCAGTTCAGCCAGACGGCGCCGAAGCTGCCGGACCACGAGATCGCCGAAGCCGGCTTCTTCCCGCTCGACCGCTTGCCCGAGAAAACGACGCCGGCGACCCTGCGCCGGATCGCCGAGATTTTTGGCGGTGAGCGGCCCTCGCCCTACTGGTAGATCAGGCCGCCGCCTTCTCGAACCGCGCCCGGTCATGCCGTGCGCCGTAATCCAGTTCCGGTCCGACAGGCACGATCCGCGTCGGATTGATCGTTTCGTGGCTGCCGTAGTAATGCGCCTTGATGTGATGCAGGTTCACGGTCTCGGCGACACCAGGCACCTGGTAGAGGTCGCGCAGATAATTCGACAGGTTCGGATAGTCGGCGATGCGGCGCAGATTGCATTTGAAATGGCCGACATAGACCGGGTCGAAGCGCACCAGCGTGGTGAACAGCCGCCAGTCGGCCTCGGTGATACGGCCGCCGACGAGATAGCGCTGTTTTGACAGCCGCTCCTCCAGCGTATCCAGCGCCGCGAACAATTCGCCGAACGCCTCTTCATAGGCGCGTTGCGTGGTGGCGAAGCCGGTCCGATAGACGCCGTTGTTGACCGCGGGATAGACCAGCGCATTGATGCGGTCGATCTCGCGGCGCAGGTCCTCGGGATAGAAATCCAGGCTGGCGTCACCCCATCCATCGAAGGCTGAATTGAGCATGCGGATGATCTCGGAAGACTCGTTGGAGACGATGGTCTGCTCCTTTTTGTCCCACAGCACCGGCACCGTTACCCGACCCGAATAGGCGGGATCGGCCTTGGCATAGATCTGGTGCAGGACGTCGAGGCCGTAAAGCGTGTCGCCGGTGGCGCCGTCCTCAGCCACGAACGTCCAGCCGTCGGCGCCCATGAAATGATGCACCACCGACACCGATATGATGCCTTCCAGCTTCTTCAGCGTGCGAAAGATCAACGTCCGGTGCGCCCACGGACAGGCAAGCGAGACATAGAGGTGATAGCGCCCGGGCTCGGCCTTGAAGCCGCGCGTCCGGCCTTCGGCAGGCGCTCCGTCAACGGTGACCCAGTCGCGCCATTGCGAGTTTGTGCGCACGAACCTGCCGCCATTGTCAGCCGTATCGTACCAGCGATCCTGCCACCTGCCTTCAACCAGCAATCCCATGCAAATCTCCTTGCGTCCTGTTGGTTCATGTAGGCGCAAGGCTGCCCTGTCGAAGACGTCAGGTGCTGAACAGACCGTCACTTGGCAGAAACGACGGACATATCAGGCCGATTGCAGCGGCGGGAAATTGATGCTAGCGGACAATCCGCATGTTCGACTTTGCTTTGATCCGGTTTGACCGACGACGAAAGGGCGCCCGCGCTTGATGAAGCGCTGACTGGCGAATGCTGCCGTTTGCAGCAAACCTTTCCTCCTTACCGGAACGCAAAGACCATGAGCCTTGCCGACGTGAAATACCTGCCGGAAACCCCGGCGCATGACCCTGAGATCGAAGCCATCAACGACGAAGCCTTCGGGCCCGGCCGCTTTGTGCTGGCCGCCTACAAGATTCGCGAAGCCGGAGGGCACGAACGCTCGCTGTCCTTTGTCGCCGTCGACGGCGACCTTGTCGTCGCCTCGGTGCGCATGACCCGCGTCGCCGCCGGCGCCGGTCGCGCGCTGATGCTCGGGCCGCTTGCGGTGCGGCCGGCCTTCAAGAATCTCGGCATCGGCCGCCGGCTGGTGGCGATCGCGCTGGAGGCGGCCGCCAAGGCCGGTGCGCCTGCGGTCATGCTGGTCGGCGACGAACCCTATTACGGTCCGCTCGGTTTCAAGCGGATCCCGCGCGGCCAGATTTCGATGCCGCGCCCCGTCGATCTCGACCGGCTGCTGTCACACGAGATCGCACCGGGTGCGGTCGCCAGGCTCTCGGGCGAGGTCTGCCACGCCGATCAGGCCAGGGTGGCCGATCCTGTCGCGGCGATGGCTTGACCTTTCCCGTCGATCCGGCGCCTGATCCGTCCCACTGTTCCTGAGATCAAAGGATGACGCCATGAACCCGAACGGCCAGATCGCGATCGTCACCGGCGGCGGCTCCGGCCTTGGCGAGGCGACGGCGCGCGCGCTGGCCGCCAAGGGCGCCCGCGTTGCCATCTTCGATGTCGGTATCGATCGCGCCACCAAGGTCGCGGCCGAGATCGGCGGCATTGCCGTCCAGTGCGACGTCAGCAGCGCCGACAGCGGGACCGCTGCATTCGCCGACGTCGCCGCCAAGCTTGGCGAGCCGCGTATCCTGGTCAATTGCGCCGGCATCGCCATTGGCGTGAAGACGATCGGCAAGGATGGTCCCCATCCGCTCGATCAGTATCGCAAGGTGATCGAGGTCAATCTGATCGGCACGTTCAACATGATCCGCCTCGTCGCCGAGCGCGCGTCAAGGCTCGAGCCGCTGCAAGGTGGCGAGCGCGGCGTCATCGTCAACACCGCTTCGGTTGCCGCCTATGATGGCCAGATCGGCCAGGCCGCCTATGCGGCGTCCAAGGGCGGCGTCGTCGGCATGACGCTGCCGGTGGCGCGCGACCTTGCCCGTTCCGGCATCCGCGTCTGCACCATCGCGCCTGGCATCTTCAAGACGCCGATGATGGCCGGCATGCCGCAAGAGGTGCAGGATTCGCTGGGCGCCGCCGTGCCCTTCCCGTCGCGCCTGGGCGAACCGTCCGAATATGCCGCTCTCGCCCTGCACATCATCGAGAACCAGATGTTGAACGGCGAGACCATTCGCCTCGACGGCGCCATCCGCATGGCGCCGAAATAGCTGGTCATGAGCACCGGCCTGTCCGCTGCCGGGAAGACCGGCCCGCTTGCCGGGCTGAAGGTGATCGAGATGGCCGGGCTCGGCCCCGTGCCACTGGCCGGCCTGTTGCTATCGGAGATGGGTGCCGAAGTGCTGCGCATCGAACGGGCGGGGACGAGCCAGCTCCTGTCGCTGCCGGATGAGTACAACATCGACCGCCACGGCCGCGCCCTCCTGCGCCTCGACCTGAAGCGTCGGGAAGGCATCGATCTGCTGCTGCGCCTGGCCGAAAAGGCGGACATCTTGCTCGAAGGGTTTCGTCCCGGCGTCATGGAACGGCTTGGCCTCGGCCCCGAAGCGGTGCTGGCGCGCAATCCGGCGCTGGTCTACGGCCGCATGACCGGCTTCGGCCAGGACGGCCCGCTCGCCAGCCGCGCTGGCCACGACATCACCTACCTCGCCTATTGCGGCGTGCTGCACACCATCGGTCACGCCCAAGGCCGTCCCGTCCCGCCGCTCAACCTGGTCGCCGACTATGGCGGCGGCGCCATGATGCTGATTGCCGGCGTGCTGGCCGCCCTGTTTCAACGCTCGCGCACGGGCAAGGGCGAGGTCATCGACGCGGCGATGGTCGAAGGCGCCTCGATGCTGGCGGCGCCCTTGCACGCCTTGATGGCGGCCGGCCTATGGGGCGAAAAGCGCGGCACGAACCTGCTCGATTCCGGCGCTCCCTTCTACGACACCTATGAGACGGCAGACGGACGCCATATCGCCATTGGCTGCCTCGAGCCGCAATTCTTCGCCGAATTCGCCAGGCTGCTGCCGCTCGACGAGCGCTTTGTGTCCGGCCAGTACGACAAAGCACTGTGGCCGCCGATGCGCGCGGCCATTGCCGATCGGGTCCGGCAGAAATCGCGCGACGACTGGGACCTGCTGTTTGCCCAGACCGATGCCTGCGTCGCCCCCGTCCTGTCGCTGCAGGAGGCGAAGCGCCACCCGCACAATCGGGCGCGCAACGCCTTTGTGACGGCGGGTGCATTAGAGCGCCCTGCCCCGGCGCCGCGTTTCTCGAGCTCGCAACCGACACTGGCCACTATGCCCGGCGATGAGGATTTGTCGCCGGCTACAATCCTGGCACGTTTCGGCTTTGCGAAAGCCGAGATCGACGACCTTGTCAAATCCGGCTTGCTGACCGATAACTAGAGAAGATAAATCAACTTATTGCGGTGAGGCCTTGGACGAACCGAAGAAGGACGTGATCCGCGAGACGGACGCCGAAGCAATCCGGCTGGGCAAGACGCTTCTGCGCAGCGCCCGCTTTGGCGCTCTGGCGGTAGTCGAACCGCAAACCGGCTGGCCGCTGGCCAGCAGGGTCGGCGTGGCCACCGACATCGACGGCGCGCCGCTGATCCTGGTGTCGATGCTCTCGGCGCACACCGGCGCCTTGCTTGCCGATCCGCGCTGCTCCCTGTTGCTTGGCGAACCTGGCAAAGGCGACCCGCTGGCGCACCCGCGCCTGACACTGGTCTGCCAGGCGGCACGGCTTGAGCGCGGATCAAGCGAACACGCCCGCGCCGAACGCCGTTATCTCAATCGCAATCCCAAGGCGAAACTTTACGCCGGTCTCGGCGACTTTTCGATCTTTCGCCTCGAGCCGCAACGCGCCAGCCTCAACGGTGGCTTCGGCAAGGCCTATCAGCTCGATCAATCGGATCTGCTCACCAGCGGACCGATCGTCGACGAACTGGCGGCGAGCGAACAATCCGCCATCGACCACATGAACGCCGACCATCTCGACGCGATCGCCGTTTATGCAAAGCATTTCACGAAAGTGTCCGGCAACGGCTGGAGTGTTGCCGGATTTGATGCCGATGGTATGGATCTGGTGTCGGGCGACGATGTTTGCCGCGTCTTCTTCCCACAACCCTTGGCAGCGGCACGCGAATTGCGACACGTTCTGGTCGAAATGGCCAGGGTCGGCCGGGCCTCGGTCGACACCGGGACTGGACTTAATTATATTTGATTAAAACCAACACTTGAGATTTAAAGGAAATGCTCTACCTTTTGCCGGTGACGTTGAATCGCCTGCGCCGATTCACGTGTGAGTTTATGGAATCAGATGCCATTGCCCCCATGGCGTCAGGATGAACAAGAAGCATGGGGGATCGATGGTCTCGACAAAGCTAATCGTCAACGCCGAATCGGCGGCCGAATTTCTCATGCTGATGGGCAATGAGAAACGGCTGTTGATCATGAGCTATCTCGCCGACGGTGAAATGTCGGTTGGCGCCATCGCCGAGAAGGTGATGCTCAGTCAATCCGCCCTCTCGCAGCATCTGGCGAAGTTGCGGGCGCTCGACCTCGTCGAAACCCGCCGCGACCGGCAGATGATTTACTATTCCTGCAAGTCCGATGCCGTGCGCGAACTGCTTGGCATGCTTGATGGCATTTTCGGCAGCGGCAAGGATGACCTGTCCCAGATGGCGCACCGTTTGCGCCGTGCCGGAACCTGACCACCCTGTAACTGCTGACCTCGCCGGCGACTTCAGAGCGACATGCGCCCATCCGGGCGCACAGAGCCAGCCGGAGCGATATGCGCCCATCCGGGCGCACAGAGGTAGCTGATCGTCTCGAATTGTCGCATCGTGCTTTCCGAACCAAAGGTGAGCGCCGCGGATCGGTCCGGATTTTCGGGCCGATGCGACGGCCGCGAGGAATGCATGGATCCCATTCGCATTGACGACCCGCAAGATCCGCGCGTCGCTGCCTATCTCGACATCCGCGAGCGCGACCTCGCCGGCCGGCAAGGCCGCTTCATCGCCGAAGGCAAGGTTGTGTTGGACCTGCTGCTCTCGGCCGGACGCTTTGCCGCCGAATCGGTTCTGATCCTGGAAAACCGGCTGGCCGGCCTCGAGGGCATCCTGCGCAAAGCACCGGCCGACCTCCCGGTCTATGTCGCCACCAGCGCGGTTATGGACGCAATCGCTGGATTTCACATGCATCGCGGCATCCTGGCCATGGGACGCAAGGGGCCGCCGCTGTCGGCCGAGGCTCTTCTCGATGCCCTGCCGGCCCAGGCGCTGGCCGTGGTGCTCGTCGGCATCGCCAACCATGACAATATGGGTTCGATCTTCCGCAATGCCGCCGCCTTTGGCGCCGACGCGATACTGCTGGATGCGACATGCTGCGATCCGCTCTACCGCAAGGCGATCCGCGTTTCCGTCGGCGCCGCGCTCAAGATCCCTTTCGCGTCGTTCACCGACACCGCCGGCTTCACGACGATGCTCGTCCGGCGGGGCTTCGAACAATTCGCGCTGTCGCCACGCGGGCTGACCGACATCCGCAATACGCAGCGGAGCGAGCGCCTGGCGCTCTATCTCGGCACCGAGGGCGAAGGCTTGCCGGACAGCCTGCTCGCAAGCCTGCACACCGTGCGGATCACCATGTCGGAAGGCTTCGACAGTCTGAACGTCGCAGCCGCATCAGCCATTGCGCTGCATCATTTTTCGGCAAAAGAGAGCTGATTTCAGCCTGCCACGTCAGCCTTCTGCAAATCCCGCACGCGGTCGGCAAGACTGCGGTTGCCGGAGCGTGCATCCGACGGCGCCGCCAGCGCCTTGGCGATCGGCGAACCAGGCCCCTCGAGTTTGGCCGTCAGATGGACGACCTCCGCCGCGAGTTCGTTCATCTGCTCGCGCAGGGCGGAGCTGCCTTCCGTGGGATTGGACGCGGCCAGCGCGGTGAGATCCGCCTTCAGCCGCTTGTTCTCGCGCGCCAGCGCCGTCAGCCTGGCCTCGAGCCGCTCACGGTCGCTGTCGAGCTTGGCGATTGCCTTGTCGAGATCGTCGCCCTTGGCGGTTTCGCCGCCCTTGCCGACCAGCCGCAAGGCCGGTGCACTGTCCTCGGCTTTCGATTTTTCACGCATGCGCGCCAGTTCCTTTTCGCGGCGGTCGAGCTTGTCCTCGCGATCGGCAAGCGTGGCCAGCAGCCGTTCGACCTTCTTGTCGAGCTCGGCGGTCCTTTTCTTCTCGGTTTTCAGGGCGTCGCGCGCTGCCTTGCTTTCGGTCGCGATCTCCTGGCCGCGCCTGTCCGCTTCCTTGCGCTGGCCGCGCAGCAGCGCGATGTCGCTGGCGAGTTTCTGCATTTCGGATTCGCGCGCCACGAGCTCGATCTGCCGGCTGCTGGAGGAAAAACTGGCGTCGTCATACATGTGCTCCAGCTTTTCCAGCTCGAGCGCGCGTTTTTCCAGCTTGCGTTCGGTCTCCTTGAGCCGCTCCGAAAGCTGCTGCAACTCGCCCTCGCGCTGACGCAACGCTTCGTTCTTGGCGCCGAGCTCGGTCAGCGCCTGGTTCTTGTCCATGCGCTCGACCGCCAGCCCCTTCAGGGACTCGCGGCCGCGATTGATCTCGACGAGCTGTTCGGCCGCCTTCTCGCGCAACGCCTTGACGCTGATTTCGAGGCGGCGCGTCGACATGGCGTACTCGGCGCGGATGCGGTCCTTGTCCGCCTGGATCTCGGTTTGCGTCAGGGGGATCGAGCCTTCGATGCGTCTGCGTGTCAAAGCGACGGCGCGACGCCATATGGCCGGAGCCACCATAAGCGCCAGAAAGCCGGCGCAGAGAAAGCCTAGGACGAAGAACAGGACCGACTGGACCAAGTGACTACCCGTTGTGGACGGCAACCATCAAACCAATGCATGTCGCCCAAAAATGGAACCGGTTCTGGGACAACGACATGCAACAAGATAAAACCAAAAAAGCGCTGCGTGCGCTTTTGACTGTGCCACGTTGACATGGCGGAAATCCAGCGTTGCGGCAAGGGTTTGCCGCAACGGTACGGGTTTAATGCATGTCGCCCAAAAGCGGTCCCGGTTTTGGGAGAACGACATGCATGGGCCAAAGACCTTTAACTCAGAACGGATTCCAGGTGGCGCGCTCGGTAAGCTTCAGATAGCCGAGATTGACGCCAAGCCGGGCACCGACACCGGTGCGGATCGGCACCAAAATCACATTGTTGTTCTTCAGCACGTTGAAGCCGACACCAGCCACCACATAGGCCGACCCGGCGACGCCGCCATAGCGGTTGTAGAGGCTGCCCACATCGTCGAGATTGTAGACCAGCATCATCACCCGCGACCCCTCGCCGCCGAAATCCCAGCCGAGCGACGGGCCTTGCCAGAACACTTTGTGATCGCCGGCATTCTTGGTGTAGAGCGTGCCTTCGCCGTAGGTCAGGCCGCCGATCAGCGCGCCCGAGCCCTCTTCGCCCAGCAGATAGCCGTTGGGCAGGCCGTAGGAAGCAAAAATCTTCTCGACAACCGTGGCGAGCCCGCCTGATGTCGCGCCGAAGAACTTGTGACCGGAATCGACAATCTCCTGAGCGGTGTATTCCTGGGCCCGCAGGGCTGAAGTCGAGAAGACGAGAACGCCCAGGAGCGTGACCGCCATTGAGAAGACACGGAGAAAG
The DNA here is from genome assembly GCA_014189435.1 of Mesorhizobium loti. Classification (NCBI taxonomy): domain Bacteria; kingdom Pseudomonadati; phylum Pseudomonadota; class Alphaproteobacteria; order Hyphomicrobiales; family Phyllobacteriaceae; genus Mesorhizobium; species Mesorhizobium loti. The sequence goes on along the minus strand of CP050293.1, from coordinate 547,169 downwards.
CTCCGGTCGTAGTATCGGGAAAACATGCTTCCAATCTCCGTCAGGGAGCACCTTCGCCGACGCCTCGCACCCCGTACGGCTCTTTTAGCCGGCCGTTAAGGGTAACTGTTACGGGCAAACTATGCCGTAATCCTTTTTCAACCATTAAGCTCCCACATGAACATGGCGGTTCGAAGGCTGTTTGGGGTCGCTCAAGTGGGTCGGCAGCCTGCGTGAACACGTCATTTGCCACATCCACAATTTTGGATTTGTTGCTGCACGCACGGGTGCTGTGTATTCAGAAAGCCCGAGGAGAGAGCGTGATTCGCGTGGGCAGGCGACGATCGATCGCTAGGCCATGAGTAGTGAAATTTTGCAGGGATTTTCGCCGATGGCCGAACTGTTCACCCTTTCCGCACCCGATCTGGCAGCGCTTTTGTGCAGTCGGGTCTGCCACGACATCATCTCGCCGGTCGGCGCGATCAACAATGGGCTCGAACTCCTCGATGAAGGCGGCGCCGACGAAGACGCCATGAAGCTGATCCGTCAGAGCGCCCGCAACGCTTCGGCCCGCCTGCAGTTCGCCCGCATCGCCTTCGGCGCCGCCGGCTCGGCCGGCATGCTGATCGATACCGGCGATGCCGAAGCGGTCGCCATCGCCTTCCTGAAGAACGAAAAGCCGGAACTGACCTGGAACGGGACCCGGGCACTGCTGCCCAAGAACAAGGTCAAGCTGCTGCTCAACCTGATCCTCGTCGCCAACGCCGCCATTCCGCGCGGCGGCAAGCTTTCGGTAACGCTGGAAAACCTCGAGACCGAGCCGCGTTTCGCGCTTGCTGCGGCTGGCCCGATGCTGCGTGTGCCGCCGAAATTCCTCGAACTGCATTCCGGCCACAAGCCGGAGGAACCGATCGACGCGCATTCCGTGCAGCCCTATTACACGCTGCTTCTGGCACGCGAGGCCGGCATGACGATATCGATCCACGCGACGCCGGAAGAAATCGTGCTTTCGGCGGCTTGATAGCGCAATCGAGCAATCGAAGTATTTTTACATCGAAATCTGTAATTCCGGCCCAACGACATGAAATGCGTTTGGTCGCCTGGGCAGCGTCGAAGCATTCGCGAATGAAAGCAAGCAGCCGCCATCTTTGTAAAAATTTTACCTAACGCCTTTTCGGCTTCTTTACCAGATTGGCCTATGGTGCGTCTGGATGCCCCCGACGCTACCGGATTGCCAGAAGGCGAAGAGGACCGGAAATGAAACGCTGCATGTTCGTCGACGATTCAAGCGTCATCAGGAAGGTTGCAAAACGCATCCTGGGCGGCTCCGAAATGATTGTCATCGAGGCAGCCAGCGGACTTGACGCGCTGGAGATGTGCGCCGCCGACATGCCCGACATCATCGTCGTCGATGGCGCCTTGCCCGATGTGCCGGCGGTCGATTTCATCCGGCGCGTGCGCGCCATGGAGAGCCCGATAAGGCCGCAAATCCTGATTTCACTGGTCGAGCTCGATATCGCCTCGATCATGCGGGCCAAGCGCGCCGGCGCCCAGGGCTATCTCTTGAAGCCATTCAACCGGCCGCAACTGCTCGAGCGTTTTCGCACCTTGAAGATCGCACCTGATTCGGCGGCGTTGAGCAATTCCAGGAAAAGCGCGTGACGCGCCTTCCGTCCAAAAGTGCGTAAAAACAAATAGTTATCAGCTAAAATGCGAAAACCCGGCCGAGGCCGGGTTTTTTGTTCGAACGTGTTCGTCGCTCAGGCGCTGACGCGGATGTCTTCCGGTTCGCGCAGCACATAGCCGCGACCCCAGACCGTCTCGATATAATTCTGGCCGCCGGATGCCGCGTCGAGCTTCTTGCGCAGCTTGCAGATGAAGACGTCGATGATCTTGAGTTCAGGCTCGTCCATGCCGCCATAAAGGTGGTTGAGGAACATTTCCTTGGTCAGCGTCGTGCCCTTGCGCAGCGAGAGCAGCTCCAGCATCTGGTATTCCTTGCCGGTCAGGTGTACGCGCTGGCCGCCGACTTCGACGGTCTTGGCATCGAGGTTGACCACCAGGTCGCCGGTGGTGATGACCGACTGGGCATGTCCCTTGGAGCGCCGCACGATGGCATGAATGCGGGCAACCAGCTCATCCTTGTGGAACGGCTTGGTCATGTAGTCGTCGGCGCCGAAGCCGAGGCCGCGCACCTTGTCCTCGATGCCGGCCATGCCGGAGAGGATGAGGATCGGCGTCTTTACCTTGGAAAGGCGAAGCGTTCTCAAGACCTCGTAGCCCGACATGTCAGGCAGGTTGAGATCGAGAAGGATGATGTCGTAATCGTAGAGCTTGCCTAGATCGACGCCCTCTTCACCGAGATCGGTCGTGTAGACGTTGAAACTTTCCGATTTCAGCATCAGTTCGATGCTTTGTGCGGTTGCACTGTCATCTTCTATCAGCAGAACACGCATTTCATTCCCCTTTTCTGCTGCCGGACCATTTCACGACCCGTCCGGACCCGGAGCAGTGGTTGCCTTGTGCAGAGGCTGCCATCAAATGGTTAACAAAACCTAATTTCCCGTCCACGACGGTACCAGATTTTTTAACCTCTTTCTACACCCTCTTGAATCTAATAACGAATCCAGAACCAAATTCCTAATGCAACACATCAACAATCTGGACTAAGTGACTCCAGGGACTCATCGACGTCGCTTCCGCATCGGCGGCCGAATTTTTACCCGGCCTTAAGTCCTGACCCGTATGATTAACAATGCCCGTAAACGAATGGTTACCGCCGGCAAAAAACTTTAGGGTTTTGTTTCCCATAGTTCGGGGAAAGACGGTGGACACGGGTGCGGCCTGGGCTCTTCCAGGCGGTTTGGACGATAAGTGCGGGTGTGCGTTTCCGGGAGTACGAATCATGAAGTCACGTGAAAACCTCGTTCGGCTGAAACAGTTTCAGGTGAATGAGAAGCGGCGGCAGCTGCTGCAGCTCGACATGATGATCGCCGAGTTCGAACGCATGGCCGTCGAGCTGGAGCTTCAGATCACCGCCGAAGAAAAGAAGGCCGGCATCACCGACATCAACCATTTCGCCTATCCGACCTTCGCCAAGGCGGCACGTTTGCGCCGCGACAACCTCAGAAATTCGCAAAGCGACCTCGCGCAACAGCGAAGCACTGCCGAATCATTACTCGGCGAAGCTGAAGCGGAGCTTTCCAAGGCGGAAATGCTGGAATCGCGTGACACCAAGATCCGCGAAGCCGAAATCGGCGGCCGCAGCGCCATGATCGGCTGAAGCCGGCCTGTTCGCGACATAATCGCTTGCCACCCGGCGAGTGCATGAGCTCGGCTTCCAGCCTTTGGCGGGAAGGCCGCCAAGAGAACTGAAAACCGCCCTAGGCGGCCCAATCCCCCTTCACCATCGGCAATTGCCCTTGCACGGGCATCCTTGATATCCGGTGCATGCTGCTCGGCCCATGATCTGATCTGGGTAAGCAGTCCCGCCAGGTTCTGGCCGAGCTCGGTCAATTCATATTCGACACGCGGCGGGATGACCGGGAAGATCTCGCGCCGCACCAGTCCGTCGCGCTCGAGCACGCGCAGCGTCTGCGTCAGCATCTTCGGCGTGATGCCTTCGAGCTTGCGGGCAAGCTCGCCATTGCGCAGCCGGCCTTTGCGCAGCGCGCAAACCACCAGATAGACCCATTTGCTGGCCAGCATCTCCAGCACGGTGTGCGAGGGGCACGTCCGCCGGAAAGCGTCATAGCCGAAACCGCGGTCGTCTTCACTATCCATGAGGTGCGTATATATCATTTGGGTACATACTGGACAAGAGACTATTACTATCCAAATGATAGTGGCGAAAACCAAGCAGGAGATATCCCAATGCGTGCCGCTATTCAGAATTCCGTCGGCGGACCCGACGTCCTTGTCATTGCCAATCGGCCCGACCCGACGCCAAAGGCCAGCGAAGTGCTGGTCCGCGTCAAGGCGGCCGGCATCAATCCGGTCGATGGCGCCGTCCGAGCCGGTTACTACCCGTTGCTCGGCGAGCCGCCCTTCATACTGGGTTGGGATATCTCGGGAACTGTCGAAGCGCTGGGCGCCGGAGTTTCCGGCTTCCGGGTCGGCGACGAGGTGTTCGGCATGCCCCGCTTTCCCAAGCAGGCGGCCGCCTATGCCGAACTGACTGCGGTTCCTGCCGATGAAATCGTACTGAAACCGAAAGGCGCCGACCACCTCCAGGCAGGCGCCCTGCCATTGGCCGGCCTGACCGCCTGGCAAGGCCTCGTCCGCCATGGCGGGCTGAAATCGGGCCAGCGCGTGCTGATTCACGCCGCAGCCGGCGGCGTCGGCCATCTCGCGGTACAGATCGCCAAGGCGCACGGCGCTTACGTCGTCGCCACAGCCAGCCCGACCAAGCTCGATTTCGTCCGCAAACTCGGCGCCGATGAGGTCGTCGACTACACCAGGGGCGATTTTACCGACCAGGTTCGCGACATCGACCTGGTGTTGGACCCAATGGGCGGCGACCACGCCGAACGTTCGCTGAAGGTCCTCAAACGTGGCGGCGTGCTCGTGTCATTGCTCGATGTCAGCGACGCCACCAGGGCGCAGGCCGGGGCGCGCGATATCCGGGTCGAGCGTATGTCCGTCGTGCCCGACCGGGAGGGCCTGCTGGAACTGGCTCGGTTGATCGATGCCAACAAGCTCACCGTCCATGTGGCAAAGAGCTTCCCGCTCGAGCAGGCGGGGGCCGCTCACGCCTTCCTCGCCACCAAGCCGATCGGCAAGGTTGCACTGACCGTCTGAGCGCCAGAAGGCTCGCTTCCAGAAAAAAGCGTTTTGGAAAACACGAAGGGCGCGGATTACCCGCGCCCTTCGTCTAAATGCACAACTGTCAGTGCCGGTATTGCTGGATGCGCGTCGTGCGCAGCCCGGCAAGGCCATATTCGTCGATCGACGCCTGCCAGGACAGGAATTCCTCGGTGGTGAGCTTATAGCGTTGGCATGCCTCGTCCAGGCTCAAAAGCCCGCCGCGCACTGCCGCAACCACTTCCGCCTTACGCCGGATAACCCAGCGACGTGTATTGGTCGGCGGCAGATCGGCAATCGTAAGAGGGCTGCCGTCAGGCCCGATAACATACTTGACTCTCGGTCTAACCAGATCGGTCATCGTACTCTCTACAAAAAACTCAAAGACCCAATCCCCGCCACGTTACCGCCACAGCTTTAAAAATTGCCTAAGCAGACCCTAATGACTAGGTAAGGATCATGAACGCCGCGTTAGTCTTTTCGCAGGCATTTGAAACATCTCCCCGGCAAGCCTGATTTGCCGGGGAAAATTGCATCTCTTTGCGGGCTCGGCCGCAACCGGTGAATCGCCCTGTGCGCTGGCGCGACCGCAAAGCTTGACCTATATTCTCGACATTGGCATTGAGGCGCCGCGCAGAACGAAAGCACCATGAACAGTCTCGATCTCCCCGGACGTCCCGAAAACACCCGCATCGTCGTTGCCATGTCGGGCGGTGTCGATTCATCGGTCGTCGCCGGCCTGCTGAAGCGCGAGGGCTACGATGTCGTCGGCGTCACCTTGCAGCTCTACGACCATGGCGCGGCGACGCACCGGGCCGGCTCATGCTGCGCGGGGCAGGACATCGACGATGCCCGCCGTGTCTCCGAGACGCTCGGCATCCCCCATTACGTGCTCGACTACGAGGAGCGCTTCCGCAAGGCGGTGATTGATCCCTTCGCCGAGAGCTACGTCGCGGGCGAGACGCCGATCCCCTGCGTTTCCTGCAACCAGACGGTGAAGTTCGCCGACCTGCTGGCCACCGCCAAGGAGCTTGGCGCCGACGCGCTGGCCACCGGCCACTATATCCGCTCCGGCGCCAACGGCGCCCACCGCGCGCTCTACCGGCCGGTCGATGCCGACCGTGACCAGAGCTATTTCCTGTTCGCCACCACGCAGGCGCAGATCGACTATCTGCGCTTTCCGCTCGGCGGCCTGCCGAAGCCCGCGGTTCGCGCCATTGCCGAGGAGATGGGGCTGACGGTCGCCGCCAAGCAGGACAGCCAGGACATCTGCTTCGTGCCGCAGGGCAAATATTCCGACATCATCGCCAAGCTGAAGCCGACCGCCGCCAATCCGGGCGACATCGTCCACATCGACGGCCGCGTGCTCGGCCGCCATGAGGGCATCCTGCGCTACACGATCGGCCAGCGCCGCGGCATCGGCATCGCTTCCGGCGAGCCGCTTTATGTCGTCCATCTCGATGCCGATCGCGCCCGCGTCGTGGTCGGCCCGCGCGAGGCGCTGGAGACGCACAAGATCTATCTGCGCAACATGAACTGGCTGGGCGACGGACCGCTCACAGACGTCCCCGCCGGCGGCCTGGAGCTGTTCGCCAAGGTTCGCTCGACGCGACCGCCGCGCCCGGCCGTGCTGCATCATCGTGCCGGCGCCACATGGGTGGAACTGGTCGACGGCGAGTCCGGCATCGCGCCGGGACAGGCCTGCGTGCTCTATTCCGACGACGGCAACGAGGCCCGCGTGTTCGGCGGCGGTTTCATCGAGCGCTCGGAGCGCGGCGCCGAGGCCGAGGCCATGCTGACCCGGCTGGCCGCCAGGCCGGCGCAGATTCCCGCCGAATAGGGGCTCCGTCCTCTCGGAGTCTCAGGATTTGGTGTGGGTGACCGTGCCAGCGGTCAGGATGCGCAGCACCCTGATCGCTTCCTCGCCGCTGGTGCGCGGCTCGGCACGCGTCTCGATGCACTGGATGAAGTGCTCCAGCTCACGCGTCAGCGGCATGCCCTGGGCGACCGCGACATAGGACGGCTCATTGGTGGTAAAAGCCCATTGGCCACTGTCCTGCCACACCGCGTGGCGGTAGACGGCAAGCTTGCGTTCCCATGGCTCGACGTCGTCGAACACCGCCATCGCCTTGGTGCCGACCACGGTCAGCCGCCGCTCGCGATAGGGATTGAGACGCGAGGTGAAGAGATGGCTGCGCAGACCGTTGGGAAAACGCATGTGCAGATGCGCGAAGTCGCTGAGATTGTCGAGCAGGGCGGCCCCCTCGCCGCGAACCTCGATCGGCTCTGTGCCGGTGATCGCCAGGATCATCGACAGATCGTGCGGCGCCAGGTCCCACAGCGCGTCGTTCTCGGTGTGGAACTTGCCGAGGCCGAGCCGATGCGAGTGGATGTAGCGGACTTCGCCGAGTTCGCCCTTGTCGATCAGCTCTTTCAGCGTCTCGAAGGCGGGATGGAACCGCAGCACATGGCCGACCATGAAGACGCGGCCATTGTCCTTGGCCGCCTGCACCGCACGCTCGGCGTCGGCGACCGTCAGCGCGATCGGCTTTTCGACCAGCACGTCCTTGCCGCTCTCGACGGCACGCACGGCAAGGTCGGCATGGAATTGCGGCGGCAGTGCCATGACGATGGCGTCGATATCGTCACGGACGAACAACTGGTCCGGCTCGATCGCCAGGCAGTCCTGCTCGCTGGCGAAGCCTTCGGCACGGGCCCGGTTGGTGTCGGAGACCGCGTGCAGCGCGCCGAGCGCCTTGAGGGTGCGGATGTGGTTGCTGCCCCAGTATCCGCAACCGAGGACTGCAATGCGCGGCTTCATCTGTTTCAAACTCTAAAAACTCGTGGCCGAGACATAGCGACGTGCCCCTTCGAACTCAACCCCGGCGGCAGCAACCAAATGTCTGCGCGGCAAAGCTTTTCGATAATGACGATAAGCCGGCAAGCCGGTTGCTTCGAAGCTTGACAGGCTCACCCTCCCAACCTTATATCCGCGCGACCTTGGCGAACGCCCCCGACATGCCTTTCGATTTGAGGCGGATTTCGGGCCTTTCGCCGCCCTGGCGGGGTAGCTCAGTTGGTTAGAGCACGGGAATCATAATCCTGGGGTCGGGGGTTCAAGTCCCTCTCCCGCTACCAGTCTCACTAAGCCGTTGATTTTAAAGGCTTTTTTGGCTTACGGCGGCTACCACATTCCCCGTGGCTCGCTTGCGCGGCAGGGGTAAGCCATTGATTTCATTTGATTTCTAGGACCTTGGTTTTCGCGTCTCGAACACCCGAAAATTTGCAACTACGGTATTTACGGTATCAAATTACGGTATCGAGCAAACGTCCGATACCGTAAACTTCGACGCATCCCGCAGTGCCTCTAGGTCCCGCAGAAACGTGAAATTACGTGCTTACAGGGGCTTAGGACGCCAGCCCTTGATCGCACCTAAAACGGTGGTGGTAGCCGGGCTTCGTCAAGTGAGTGCTGCGGCGGCACTCACTCTTCCAGCGGGCGTTTGAACAGGGAAATAGGCGCCCTTCTAAGCGCGTGACCAAATACGCTCGTCGAGTGTCTTGGGAGATACGAAAAGTTAGCGATTGGGAATGCCGAGCCGATCCATCTCATCGCTGATTTCAAACAGAAGAATCATGACATCGGAAACGTGAAATTCATCGCCGATGATCACACGACCATTGTCGGTTGGTGATAGTTGGTAATGGTGCCAATGAACCGATGCTGCGGTCATATTCGTGAAATACACGCGGCCGCCATGGGCGCAGGCATTGCGTATCACTCGGGCAAAATTCAAGATTGGTGGCCATTGCGTATAGTAATCTTTGCCAAGGATTGCTTTGAGATCATCCACGTATAGGTCCCAAAACATCACGAAAACGCTGGCGAAGAAGTATGGCGTTCCTTGAAAACCATTGGTGGATTTTTTCTTTAATCCCAAGGCAGCCATATTAGCGGCCTGTCTTCCCATGTCGTTATCAGTGATCCTCATTTCGATCGCCACGGGGTTTCGGTCGGCAATGGCATGAGCTACCGCGCCTTCTTCAAGCGGCATAGGTATCTCGATCTTCACGCCGAAGAGGTCGCTGCCTATAATGCAAACCTCAAAGCGGCGGATTTTCTCATTGAGGGCAATGGCCGTGCTCAATGCGTCCAGATAGATGCAAATTTGGAACAGATGGAAATGCAACCGATGTTTCCCAGGTTCTGAGCGTATGATGCCACGTAGCTTGGTCATGCAGAACTCCAAAGAAAATCAGCAGCGGTGCCACAGATCAAATTGTCTGGGCTAATTCTCGGCAATGCCGACAGCGGCGCACCGATTTGTAGCGGGAATCTAACTTCACAAGGCGGCGATGCAAATGGGTCTCGCCGCAGTGTAAGAACTCCGCCGATCACGGGTTGCCGTGTGGCGGAATACCGCAAAGATTCACGGTACTTCCGACATAAACATCTGAATTATAACGATTAAAGTATCCCTCTCCCGCTACCATTTGGTCAATAATATCAATCGGTTACGTGGGCATCCGCTACCGTTGGCCATACTGATTGCTCTCACTAGCATCGACACACGAACCCGCCAGCGCCCCGTGCAGACAAACGAGGCTCGGCAACGGTGCCCTACTCAGCAGCCATAACTGGTCGCATTTCCAGTTCCTCCGTCGAAACCTCATTGATTTCATCCGCAGTCGGGACCTCATCCGCAGTCGGCTTGATTCGGAACCACGCAGTGTAGAGCGCGGGGAGGAAGAGCAGGATCAACACCGTGCCGGCCGCCGTGCCGCCGATCAGTGTATAGGCCATTGAACCCCAGAAGACGGAGTGCGTGAGGGGGATGAAGGCCAGCACGGCGGCAAGTGCGGTCAAAATGACGGGCCGGGTGCGTTGCACGGTGGCCTCGATGACGGCGTGATAGTCGTCAATGCCGGCAGCGCGGTTTTCCTTGATCTGTTCAGTCAGGATCAGCGTGTTGCGCATCAGGATGCCGGCCAGCCCTATCATGCCCAGAATGGCGTTGAAGCCGAAGGGCTGGTGGAAGGTGAGCAGCATCGGCACGACGCCGACAAGGCCAAGCGGTGCTGTCAGCACGACCATGAACATCGTTGAGAAGGATCGCACCTGCAGCATGATGACGATCAGCATGGCGGCTATCATGGCCGGGAAGACTTTAGCCAGGGCGGTATTGGCCTTTTCCGCCTCTTCGATCGATCCGCCCATTTCGATGTGATAGCCGGCCGGAAGTGACGCAATCAAAGGCTGAAGGGCCTTCATGATCTGCTTGGAGACCTCCGGAGGCTGCGTCGCCTCATTGATGTCCGCGCGGATCGTGACAACGGGCGTGCGATCGCGGCGCTTCAGGATTGGCTCTTCCTGACGGATTTCCGAATGCCCGATCTGGTCGAGCGGAATCGAGCGGCCGTCTCGGCTCACGAGTGAGAAATCCGCCAGACGCGCCGGATCCAGCCGCTCACCGCCGGCGCTGCGTGCCACGATGGGGACATTGCGGATATCCTCGCGAACCTGCGTAACGGGGATGCCGGTGAGGAGGAATTGCAGTTGCTGTGCCACCTCCGCCGGCGAGAGGCCGATAAGGTTTAGTCGATCCTGATCCGGGACGAAGCGAAGTACGGGCGTGCGATTGCCCCAGTCGCGGTTGGCCTGTCGCACGTCCGGGACGCCCCGCATGATGTCGAGGGCCTTTTCGGAAATGCCGTAGAGTTGCGTGGAATCGGGTCCCATGACCCGGAACTCGACCGGGAACGGCGTGTAAGGGCCGAACACGAGTTGCGTAACGCGGACATACGCCTCGGGCGCAAGCCCCTGCGCCACGGCCTCCCGGAGCCGGTGCTTCAACGCCTCACGCGCTTCGGCGTCCGGGGTCAGCACGACGATCTTCGCGAAGGCAGGATCAGGCAGTTCCGGTGCCATCGCGAAGAAGAAGCGCGGAGCGCCCTGACCGACATAGCTCGTCACGATCTTGGCCTCGGGCTGGCTATCCAACCAATGTTCGAGCTTCTCGACCGCGGCGGTTGTCGTCTCGATGCTGGCACCTTCCGGCAGGCGAACCTCCACCAACACTTCGGGGCGGTCGGATGTCGGAAAGAACTGCTGTTTGATGCCCCCCATACCGACGACGGAAAGCGCGAAGGCGATGCCGACGATACCGCAGGTTACAAATTTATGCCGCACGGCAAAGGTGATGAGCCGCCGCAAACGTCGATAGTTAGGCGTGTTGTAAATGGCGTGGTGACCGCCTTCGACCGGTTTGATCGCGGGCAGCATTTTGACGCCGAGATAGGGCGTGAAGACCACCGCCACGACCCATGAGACGATGAGGGCGAACCCCACGACCCAAAAAATGTTGCCGGCGTATTCGCCGGCCGTCGAGCGCGCAAAACCCACCGGCACGAAGCCCGCGATCGTCACCAGAGTTCCCGATAGCATCGGCGCCGCAGTGTGGCTCCATGCATAGGCCGCCGCCTTGATGCGGTCCATGCCCTCTTCCATCTTCACCACCATCACCTCGATGGCGATGATGGCGTCGTCCACGAGAAGACCAAGCGCCAGAATGAGGGCGCCGAGCGTGATGCGATCGAAGAACCGGCCGGTTTCCAGCATGATGAGGAACACGACGGCGAGCGTCAGAGGGACGGCAGCCGCCACGACGATTCCGACACGCCATCCCATGCTGATCAGGCTGATCAGCAGCACGACGCCGAGCGCCATCGCGAATTTCAACATGAATTCGTCGACCGCCGAGGTGATGTTGACGGCTTGGTCGCTTACCTTGTCGAGCGTCATGCCGAGCGGCAGTGTTTGTGCGATCGCGGCAGTCTTGTCCTCAAGTGCCTTGCCGAGCGCGCGTCCATCCCAGCCCTTCTGCATAACCGCCGCGAGCATGATGGTGGGCTCGCCCTGACGCCGGATGAGGTATGTGGGAGGGTCCTCATAGCCGCGGCTGACCTCGGCAATGTCGGAGAGCTTCAACGTCCGCCCCGCAGCGACAATAGGCGTGTCGGCGATCGCCTGAACGCTGTCATAAGCGCCATCGACCCGAATGAAGAGCCGCGGCCCCATTGTGTCGATCGAGCCTGCGGGCGTGACGGTGTTCTGCCGCTGCAAGGCGGAGACGATGTCCTGTGCCGACACGCCGAGGGTTGCCAGCTTGGCATAGGAAAACTCCACGAATATCTGTTCGGGACGTTCACCAAGGATGTTGATCTTCTTGACGCCGGGCACGTGCAGGAGGTCCTGGCGGATCACCTCCGCCTGCCTCGCGAGCTCCCGCATCGGCATGCCTTTGGCCTTCAGCGCATAAAGGGCGAAGCTCACATCCGAATACTCGTCGTTGACGAAGGGGCCGAAGACGCCGGGCGGCAGGTTGCGGGCTTCATCCCCGAGTTTCTTGCGAGCCTGGTAGAACTCCTCCTGCACGACGGATGACGGTGTGCTGTCCTTCAGCGTGACCGTCATATACGCATACCCTGGCCGTGCGGTCGTCTCGACCCTGTCGTACCAGGTCAATTCCTGAAGCCGCTTCTCCAACGGTTCGGCGACGAGATCCTGCATCTCGCGCGCCGTCGCGCCCGGCCATGCCGTCGTAACCGTCATGGTCTTGATGGTGAAGCTCGGGTCCTCGGCCCGGCCGAGCATGAGGAAGGCGTAGGCACCGGCAGCCACCAGCAAGAGGATGAAGAACAGGGTGACGGCGCGTTCGCGAACGGCGATCGCGGACAGATTGAAGCTCATCATTTGTTCCCGCTTTCGGACGCAGTCCGGACGAGAGCGCCCTCCTGCAGGAGGTGGGCGCCGAGCGACACAATGGGAACGTTGGAATTCAATCCTGAGATCACAGCGGTCTCGCTGGTTACACGAACAAGCTGGACGGGCTGAAAGTGTACGGTCGAGGTGGCGCTATCCAACACCCAAACGCCGGTCTTCCGGCCATCATCGAGCACGGCTCCCAGTGGCACCTGAACCTCCGGCTGCTTCACCTGGCTTGCAAGCCGAATGGTTACCGTCGCGCCAAGCGGTGCCGCGGCAGCCTCGCCGTCGAGCACATAGCGGGCCTCATAGGTGCGGGTCTGGGCATCGGCGGAGTCCGACAACTGCCGCAGATGCGCTGAGTAGCGACGCTCATCGCCACCATACACGCTGGCCTCGGCCGCAGAGCCGATCGCCGGCCGGATCGTTTCGGGAAGCGTGACCACCGCTTCGCGGGGGCCGGCTTTGGCGATCCGGATGATTGGCTGGCCGGCAGCGACGACCTGCCCAGGCTCGCCGAGCGTTTCAACCACCATTCCATCCGCGTCCGCCAAAAGGACTGCATAGGCCGCTTCGTTTTCGGCGACCCGTGCGTCGGCCTCGGCGGCGGCGAGTTGCGCCTCGGCGGTATCCATCGCAGCCTTTGCCTGTTCGTAGCGCTGGGGTGTGACCCACCCACTGCCGAGCAAGCTGGCGTATCGCCGTTCATCCGGCTGTGTCTGAACGACGGTTGCACGCGCTGCGGCAACGGCGTTGCGCTTCGCCGAAAGCGCAAGGCGCAGATCGGTATCGTCAATCCGCATCAGCGGCTGACCGGCTTTGACATTCTGACCGACGTCCACCAGCCGTTCCACGATCTTGCCGGGAACCCGAAAGCCGAGATTGCTCTGCACCCTCGCCCCGATGATGCCGGTGAAGCCGCGTTCTGATCCGGTCACCGGCGCTGCCGACACCAGTCTGACGAATGGTGCTTCCTGCCTCGGGTCGGTCACCAAAGGGGCTTCCTGCGCAGGAGTAGCAAACGTGGCGAATGCCGCCGCCCATGACATCGCCGTCAGGGTCGATCCCAATACGATAACGGTTCTCTTTTTCACGCTGGTCGCCTCATCTCAAAATAGATTGCATTCACCCTCTATATCGATTATAGATTACGAATGCAATCTAAAAGGAAATTGACGATGCGTGTGAGTCGTAGTCAGGCCGCGGAAAACCGCGAAACCGTGATCAATGTGGCAAGCCGGCTTTTTCGGGAGCGCGGCTTTGACGGCATCGGCCTCAAGGATCTGATGAAGGGTGCCGGGCTGACACAGGGCGCCTTTTACAAGCAATTCGAGTCAAAGGAGGACTTGGCAGCTCAAGCGTCCAGGCGGGCAATGGAGAGCGCCACCCACCGATGGTCGGCCGCAACCGCGGCAAACCCTGAGCATCCGCTCGAAGCAGTGATCTCCTTCTATCTCAGCATGGGCCATCGCGGAGAGAGGATGGACGGATGCCCGATCGTGGCACTCGGTTCGGATGCCGCCAGACAGGGCCAGGACGTGAAAGCGTCGTTCGAAGCAGGCATCAACGAGCATCTGGAGATCCTCGGCCGTTTCATTGCCGAGGCCAATGGCGAGCAGTCCGATAGGAAGGCCATGGCCATTCTCTCGACAATGGTCGGTGCGGCGCTCCTCTCGCGGGTCGTCAACGATCCTGACCTCGCGCAGGCCTTTCTGGATGCGGCGAGCGATCAGGTTCGCGAAACAGCTGGCGCTTGAGCGGCGTGCGCAGTGCCGGCGCTGCACCCAATTTGATAGGAAAATAGATGCGACGGATTGTTGTTACAGGCATGGGAGCAGTCACGCCCCTTGGCGCCAATGTTGAAGCGTCATGGTCGCGCCTGCTGGCCGGCCGTTCGGGCATTCGTAGGCTTCCGGACGATATGGTGGGAGACCTGCCGGCGAAGATTGGCGGCGTGGTTCCCTCCCTGGAAGAAGACCCCGACGCTGGCTTCGATCCTGATGGCGTCCTGTCCGCAAAAGATCAGCGCAAGGTGGATCGGTTCATTCTCTTTGCGCTGGCCGCGGCGGAAGAGGCGCTTGCACAGGCGAAATGGAAGCCTGCCTTGGAAACGGACCGCCTGCGCACGGCAACGATCATCGCTTCGGGGGTCGGCGGGTTCCCCGCCATCACAGAAGCCGTGCGCACGGTCGACCTGCGTGGCGCCCGCCGCCTGTCGCCTTTTACGGTGCCGTCCTTCCTGGTGAACCTCGCAGCAGGCCAGATCTCAATCCGTCATGGCTTCAAAGGTCCATTGGGCGCACCAGTGACGGCGTGTGCGGCCGGCATCCAGGCGATCGGCGACGCGGCCCGTCTCATCCGCGCGAACGAGGCTGATATTGCCGTTTGCGGCGGCACGGAAGCATGCATGAACGTCGTCAGTCTCGGTGGGTTTGCTGCGGCACGCTCTCTTTCAACCGGCTTCAATTGGGCGCCGGCTCAAGCCTCGCGTCCCTTCGACATATCGCGGGACGGCTTCGTCATGGGCGAAGGAGCCGGCGTGCTGGTCATCGAGGCGTTGAGCCACGCGCTGGCACGCGGCGCAACACCGCTCGCCGAGCTCGTCGGCTACGGCACGACGGCGGATGCTCATCACGTCACTTCTGGTCCCGAAGACGGCAGCGGCGCGCGCAGGGCCATGGAGATAGCGATTGCGCAAGCGGGGATTTCGCCGCACGAGGTTCGTCATCTCAATGCGCATGCGACCTCCACGCCAGTCGGCGACCTGGGCGAGATCGAAGCGATCAAGAGCGTGTTCGGCCGCGATTTCGCGATAGCCGTCAGCGCAACCAAATCGGCGACCGGACACCTGCTGGGCGCGGCCGGCGGGCTTGGAGCCATCTTCGCGATCCTGGCGCTCAGGGACCAGATGGCACCGCCGACACTCAATCTGAGCGCTCCCGATCCGGCCGCCGACGGCATCGACTTCGTCGCAAACGAGCCCCGGCCAATGGAGATGGAGTACGCGATCTCCAATGGCTTCGGCTTTGGCGGCGTGAATGCCAGCGCCTTGTTCAGGCGCTGGACCGCCCCGGCGGCCCGACGCGAGGGCCAGGGGCGCTCATGATTGGCACCCTTCACACCCACCTTTCATGCTTCTCCAATTCCGATCCAACACAAAGAAAGATATGATTTCCATGAACAAGACCAATCCTGGCGTCGCCCTCGTCACAGGGGCATCTTCCGGAATCGGGCGGGCTACCGCCGAAGCCTTGCTAAGCGCTGGCTTTCGCGTATTCGGAACCAGCCGTCGTGGAGCCTCCAAACAATCCGACGGCGTTACCATGCTGACCTGCGACGTGACCGACGACGCGTCCGTTGCGAAAATGGTCGATGACGTTCTGGCCAAGGCCGGGCGCATCGACCTGCTTGTCAACAATGCCGGCATGGGTCTGTTTGGCGGCGCGGAGGAGTCCTCGACCGCCCAGGCCCAGGCGCTGTTCGACGTGAACGTCTTCGGCGTTCTCCGCGTGACCAACGCGGTGTTGCCGGCAATGCGACGCCAAGGGAAGGGCAGAATCGTCAATTTGAGTTCGGTACAGGGATTCATCCCCGCTCCCTATTTCGCACTTTACGCGTCGACCAAACATGCCATCGAGGGTTATTCCGAATCGCTCGATCACGAATTACGCCCGTTCGGCATTCGAGTTTCATTGGTAGAGCCCGCCTACACCCGTACGTCATTCGAGGACAATCTCGCCGCCCCCGATCAGTTGCTTGATGTCTATGACTCCGCGCGCGCCAGCATGACTACATCAGTGCGGAAAGCGATGGAAAAAGGCGATGCGCCGGAAGTGGTAGCCAAAACCGTTTTGGCCGCTGCGATCGATCCCGCTCCCAAGAAACGCTACGCGGCGGGAAAAATGGCGCGCCAGGTCAGTTTGCTGCGCCGCTTCGTCCCCTCGTCCGCCTTCGACAAAAGCCTGCGAAAGCAGCTCGGGCTGCCGGTCTGACGATTTCGGCTGCAGACAAAACGAGGTCTTCGAATCCAGATGCTGGTATTGGATAACCAACGTTCACATTGAGTAGAAGGCGCAATTCAAAATGGCTCATCACCCAAGACAACGGAGCAGAAACCGCCGATCCGACGAGGGGGAAGGCGGTAGCGCGCTCCCGCTACCATCGTTCCCACCGACAGAGTGGCAGTCGGCTTCCCGGGCAAAAGTTCTGCCGCCCCTAGCGCCGCCAAAAACTGAGATGCGGGGCGAGGAGCTCCTCCTCCATCTCGGGAAAGGGGCCGTGGACAGCGATCTGCTTCTGCCCCGAGCCGAGCACCGTGCGCGAGGAAATATCCATCGTCGGATTCTCGGCGTGGTCGCCAGTCAGCGCGAGAAGCTTGGTCTCCTCGAAGCCGTAGACCAGCCGCCCGATATTCGCCCAGTAGAGCGTCCCGGTGCACATGGCGCAGGGCTCGCCGGTTGAGACCAGCGTGCAGGACCAGAGAAAGTCAGGCGGATAGGCGTCCGCGGCACGCCGGCTGAGTTCGGTTTCGGCGTGGCGCACGGTGTTGATGTTGCCTTGCCGCATGAGGATGCGGTCATCCGGGCCGACGAGCACACAGCCGAAAGGATGATGCCCATGCGCAGCGGTCTCGCGCGCTACCGCATCGGCGGCGCGCAGGTGGGCGAGCATCTGGTCGCGGGTCATCGTCTGGTGCCCCTCCTAGGCCGTCTAAGCCGATACTCCCAGATGAAGTCTGGAATGGCGTGGACGGTAGCAGATGGAGTGATTTCGCGATAGCCATGGGTGGCTGAGCAGTGCTCCCGGCGGTCCCAAGCGAGGGCCGATCCGCGCGTCGTAGCCTTCCGGCAGATGGACGATGAGACCGTGCCCGCCGGGCAGCGCCCGCCCCGTCAATATCTCGTCCGGGGCCAACTGAGGTTTGAAGCGCCATGTTTTCGGCAATGGTTCCGTCGAACAAGTCGAACAATTGGACGTCCTACGGAAGGTGGCCGACATGGCTTGATGACGAATGTGTCCGTGGCGACCCCAGCGTCAGCTGTTGCGCCTAGATAACCCAATCGTTCAACGAATAGGCATGGATATAGTCGATCTGCATTTCCGCGGGCGTCGCAAGCCCGTCGGCGGGCGCTCCCGCGATGCCGCCCACTGCCAGATCGACCAGCATATACATCGGCTCGTGCATGTCGGCAGGTGTTGCGGCATGGGCAACTTCGACGTCGTCGAAATACCAGACGAGTTCGTCTTCCGTCCACAGCACCCCGTAGGTGTGGAACCCTCCGGTATCCGAGACAAAGGGGGTCGAGGCCGCTGTCGTATGCGTTCCCGTCTCGTTCGAATGGCTTGTCAGAAGAAGCTTGTTTGGATCCTGACCGGTCATCTCTATGACGTCCAGTTCCGGTGGCCAGGAGCCGTCCGCCGGCAGAAGCCAGAAGGCCGGCCATGCGCCTTGTTTTTCGGGCATGTCGGCCCGAATTTCGAAATAGCCGTAGGTCTGTGCGAAGGATTCGTAGGTCGTCAGCAAACCTGACGTGTATTGGTAGTTGTTTATGTAGGGCTTGATAGCCTCGGCGGCTCGGGCGGCGGTAATCGTGAGAATACCGTCCTCGACGCTGAACGGGTTGACGGAACTCGTCGGGGCGTAGCTTGTATCGATATACCATTGAAGCTCGCCATTGCTCGTGAGCGAACTGCCGTTCGCGCCTCCCCACCAGAAGTTCGTGTCCCAGGTGCCGCTCGAGCCGTTCCACAGGTTCAGCGTGTTGAACTCGTCCGAGAAGGTGAGTTCCAGATGCGACCTGTCCAGGGCCAGATCGAACTGGCTTGCGCTGAACTGGTCGATCGTCTTGTTGGCGAAGACGAGAAACTCGGTGCCGGATAGATCAAGTCGGACGTTCGCTCCCGACTGGACCATGTTGGCATGCACCTGTTCGAAGGAGGTGAAGCCGTAGCTCCCGATGCGCACTGTATCCTCGGCGCTAAAGTCCAGGATCAGGTCACTGCCGTTGCCGGGGGCCACGACGAAAATGTCCGCCCCGGATCCGCCCTTGAGAACGTCGTCGCCCTTTAAGCCATCGATCGTCTGTTGGCCGGAGCCGCCGGTGATGATGTTGTTCAGCTCGTTTCCGAAAGCATAGCGTTTGTCGCCCGTGACCGTCAGGTTCTCGAAATGCGCCGGGAGCCTGTAGCTCATCCAGGTCGAGATGGTGTCGACACCCTCATTGGCCAGCTCGACCGCCTTGTTCTTCGTCGAATACAGATAGTAGATGTCATCGCCCTTGCCGCCATACATCGTGACGCTGACATTGCTGTCGCCGTAGAGCGAGTCGTTGTAGATGCTGCCATAAAGCGCCGGGCCGGAATTCGTCGCCGAGTACCACCTGGTCGAGGACCCGCTGTAGGGAAGTGGAACGCCCTTGGCGTTCAGGACGGTGGCCATGCTGGTCTCGGCTCCTTGGACTAGCCTCGATGTCACCCCTAGCATCTATGGAGGACACCAGAAGCCAATGCCTTTCTTTGCCTTCGAGTTGTGTTCGACGTGTGAGAGTTACCAGGAACTTAACACGCAGGCGGTCCGGGCAGCCGCCATTGCCTCGAATGCATCAAGGTTGGGCTGCCAGCACTTTTTTTGGTCACAAGTCGTCGCAATCCGGGGCGAGGTTTGACGTCGTCGTCAGCGTGGAGAAAACGCGCGTTGCGCCATCAAAAGGCAATCCGCCGAGCAACATCGTGACGGCGGCGGAATCCCGAGCCGGCCCGGCCTGACAGCCTCGGATTATTTTTATAGCAGTAACTATATTAGCTATTACTTGACAAACAATCTAAGCTCTGGTTTCCTGATTTAACCGGTACTTAACCAAGTTCGTTGCGTTTTTACTGGACGGTGTTCGTATGTCGACTTTGGTTGTCGCGGACCCGCGGGGGGTGTATCTCGCCGGTCTGGAGTGGGTGTTGCAGAAGGCTGGACACGATGTTGTCGCCCAGTGCCGCCGCCCTGTCGACGTTCTCCCTTATGTGGAGCGCCATAAGCCTGATATCATCATCGTCGGCTTGGATATCGCGGACGCGCAGACATCCGGTCTTTCCTCCCGGCTGAAGGCCTGCAACAGTGCTCTCGGCATCATCTTCATCGTGCAGCCAATCGGCAGGCTCGATATCAAGGAAATACAGGCGCTCGACGTCGACGGCCTGCTGCTGGACGGCATCAGCCACCGCTATCTCGTCGAATGCGTGAATGCGGTGGCGACAGGCAAGAAGTGGATCGACAACAAGATCGTCCAGCAACTGCTGATGCCCCGATCGCAGCCGCTGCCGACGTCCAGGCTGACCGGGCGGGAGACCGAGATCGCCGATCTCGTCTCGCGTGGGTTGCGCAACAAGACCATCGCGCAGCGGTTGCACGTATCCGAAGGCACGGTGAAAATGCACCTGCACCACGTCTACGAGAAGCTGCATCTCGGCAGCCGGGCGGAGCTGGCCTGGGTGGCGCATGGCAAAGGCCTCGACCATCCAGGCACCGGCCTGCTCTGACCAGCACTTTCCACTGACATCGACATGAGGCCGGCAACGGGCCGGAAAGCCGCGTGATGGCCTCGGCCGTGATACCCGCGCAGCCGCTCGCAGCGCCTGCGACGGCCTGATCTATCGAAGGATATATATCGTTCGATCAGATACGGCCATTGACCCCAATACTATCGAACCGGGAATGGACGCGCCCTCTTCGTTGGCGGCACATTGCAGGATTAAAGGCCGCAATTCAGCGGGTCAGCGGGTGCACTCGGGTAGGGGCATCCAGCATCTGGGGAGGGGAACCCCTTTTCTTGGTGCGTTCTAAAAAGGGGAGAATCTCCATGGCACTCGATATCATAACCCAGGACATCGTCATCGACGAAAGCATTGGCCTCACGGACAACGATATTGACGCGTCCATTGCGCCGTACAACGGCAACACCACGCTGCAATATCTCCTGACCCTCGGCACCTCACTGGAGGTCGCCTACAAGGCCGATTTCGTCGAGGTCACGGCGAGCGCGGGGGAAACCATCACCTCGGTCATCCTCACCCAGGACTCCTCGGGAACTCCATTTTCCATCACAGACGGCGAGAACAGCGGCGTTAAGACGGTCGATGGCAATTATGTCTGGCTGTTCCAGGACCCGAACAATGCAGACGTTGTGATCGGCGTCATTGGCACCGCTGACCCGAACTTTGAGCCCGATGAGGGCGGGGCGCTTGCCTTCTCGTTTGGGCTGGACAGCACCAGCGCCACCAAGGCGGATCTGTACCTGGTTGAATATGTGCCATTGTTTCACCCCAACCCGAACAACCCGGATGACCGCATCGATTTGACAGACACGGTGTTCGCATCGGTCACGGGAACCTCCGTGAATAATTTCTTGGGCTCGGCCGCCGCGCCCGGCAATCATGATTTCTACCTGATCAATTCGGCCAATGACGCTTCCAAGCAGCTTCTGGTCATAGGTTTGAACGGTGGCACCGCCAACGTGAGTACACAGGGCTTCGGCATCGACAACCAGAGCATCAATCCGGGCGAAACACTGCAGGTCGATTTTGTGACCGGCGGCAATCTGAACGCTGGGACTGCCGCGCAAATCCAGTACGGCAGCCATATCGAGACCATCACGCAGGCCGGGTTCACGATCAACCAGATCACGCCTTCCAATCCGAATGATCGGGTGGACATCACCATCCGCGCTTTCAACAATACGGGCAACGACCAAGGCACGAACTTCTTTGACGGCACCGCGACCAGCTCCGTTGACATCGTCAGCCTCAAGTTGACGGGTACATCAGGGTTTGCGTCCGTCATCACCGCCGATGGCACCTATGCCACGGGGAGCGGCAACGTCACGGTCACCGGGCTCACCGGGACCGGGAACGCCGTCACCGTCACCGGGCTCGATAACGTCACCACCGTCGACATCACCACCGGCAGCCCAATGGATCGGATGCAGGTTGCAGGGGTCGATGCAAACGAAGGGTGCGACATCTCCGAGTTCCATTTCTCGGCGACGAGTACCAATGCCCTCACCGAAGAGGTAGGCTCCTTCATCAACTTCGACGATGACGGGCCGACGCTTTCGGTCACGGCGGCAGTGACGGTTGGTCCTGCCGAGGTGGTCGAGGCCAGCGGAGCTGGCGGGCAGAGCCAGGCGACGATCACGCCGCCGACCTTCGACGCCAGCGCGGTCGACGGCTACACGACGGATGTGAGCTACGCGCTGGCCCTGGCCGGCGCGGCGGCAACCGGGCTGCTGACGACCGACGGCAACCATGCCATCACGCTGGTGGTCGACTCGGCCACCCAGGTCTCGGGCAAGTACGACAGCGACGGCGACACCACGCTCGATGCGACGGCGTTCACGGTGACGCTGTCCGGCACGACGGTGACGCTGACGTCGTTGGTTGCGCTTGAGCACTCGAACGCGCCGCAAGGCGGGGGCGAGGATAACACGCTCGACCTCAACGGTCTGATCAACGTGGTGGCGACGGTGACGGTGACGGATGGCGACGCCGACGTCGTGTCGAAGCAAAGCACGAGCTCGGGGCTGTCGCTGATCTTCGACGACACCGATCCGACGCTTTCGATCACGGCGGCAGTGACGGTTGGTCCTGCCGAGGTGGTCGAGGCCAGCGGAGCTGGCGGGCAGAGCCAGGCGACGATCACGCCGCCGACCTTCGACGCCAGCGCGGTCGACGGCTACACGACGGATGTGAGCTACGCGCTGGCCCTGGCCGGCGCGGCGGCAACCGGGCTGCTGACGACCGACGGCAACCATGCCATCACGCTGGTGGTCGACTCGGCCACCCAGGTCTCGGGCAAGTACGACAGCGACGGCGACACCACGCTCGATGCGACGGCGTTCACGGTGACGCTGTCCGGCACGACGGTGACGCTGACGTCGTTGGTTGCGCTTGAGCACTCGAACGCGCCGCAAGGCGGGGGCGAGGACAACACGCTCGACCTCAACGGTCTGATCAACGTGGTGGCGACGGTGACGGTGACGGATGGCGACGCCGACGTCGTGTCGAAGCAAAGCACGAGCTCGGGGCTGTCGCTGATCTTCGACGACACCGATCCGACGCTTTCGATCACGGCGGCAGTGACGGTTGGTCCTGCCGAGGTGGTCGAGGCCAGCGGAGCTGGCGGGCAGAGCCAGGCGACGATCACGCCGCCGACCTTCGATGCCAGCGCGGTCGACGGCTACACGACGGATGTGAGCTACGCGCTGGCCCTGGCCGGCGCGGCGGCAACCGGGCTGCTGACGACCGACGGCAACCATGCCATCACGCTGGTGGTCGACTCGGCCACCCAGGTCTCGGGCAAGTACGACAGCGACGGCGACACCACGCTCGATGCGACGGCGTTCACGGTGACGCTGTCCGGCACGACGGTGACGCTGACGTCGTTGGTTGCGCTTGAGCACTCGAACGCGCCGCAAGGCGGGGGCGAGGATAACACGCTCGACCTCAACGGTCTGATCAACGTGGTGGCGACGGTGACGGTGACGGATGGCGACGCCGACGTCGTGTCGAAGCAAAGCACGAGCTCGGGGCTGTCGCTGATCTTCGACGACACCGATCCGACGCTTTCGATCACGGCGGCAGTGACGGTTGGTCCTGCCGAGGTGGTCGAGGCCAGCGGAGCTGGCGGGCAGAGCCAGGCGACGATCACGCCGCCGACCTTCGACGCCAGCGCGGTCGACGGCTACACGACGGATGTGAGCTACGCGCTGGCCCTGGCCGGCGCGGCGGCAACCGGGCTGCTGACGACCGACGGCAACCATGCCATCACGCTGGTGGTCGACTCGGCCACCCAGGTCTCGGGCAAGTACGACAGCGACGGCGACACCACGCTCGATGCGACGGCGTTCACGGTGACGCTGTCCGGCACGACGGTGACGCTGACGTCGTTGGTTGCGCTTGAGCACTCGAACGCGCCGCAAGGCGGGGGCGAGGACAACACGCTCGACCTCAACGGTCTGATCAACGTGGTGGCGACGGTGACGGTGACGGATGGCGACGCCGACGTCGTGTCGAAGCAAAGCACGAGCTCGGGGCTGTCGCTGATCTTCGACGACACCGATCCGACGCTTTCGATCACGGCGGCAGTGACGGTTGGTCCTGCCGAGGTGGTCGAGGCCAGCGGAGCTGGCGGGCAGAGCCAGGCGACGATCACGCCGCCGACCTTCGATGCCAGCGCGGTCGACGGCTACACGACGGATGTGAGCTACGCGCTGGCCCTGGCCGGCGCGGCGGCAACCGGGCTGCTGACGACCGACGGCAACCATGCCATCACGCTGGTGGTCGACTCGGCCACCCAGGTCTCGGGCAAGTACGACAGCGACGGCGACACCACGCTCGATGCGACGGCGTTCACGGTGACGCTGTCCGGCACGACGGTGACGCTGACGTCGTTGGCTGCGCTTGAGCACTCGAACGCGCCGCAAGGCGGGGGCGAGGACAACACGCTCGACCTCAACGGTCTGATCAACGTGGTGGCGACGGTGACGGTGACGGATGGCGACGCCGACGTCGTGTCGAAGCAAAGCACGAGCTCGGGGCTGTCGCTGGTCATCGACGACACCGATCCGACGATCACGAAACCGTTCGACGCTGATCCCATTGCTGGCGGCATCCAAACCCCCGAGCATCTGGGCAACGCGGTGGGACAGACGGCCAGCGGGACCTTCGGGTACGACATGACGGACAAGCACACGGCCGCAGAGTATCTGGCGGGCATCAGCGACTTTGTCGATGCCAACGGTGGTCTGTTGGGCACTCAGATCGGGCTCACCGGCACGGTCGATAATGCGCAGAACCCGAACATCACCGGTGCGGTGGCAACCCTCACGGCTGAGACCCTTACATCCGCGACGTTCGACTTCTCGTTCCACTACGACAAGGACCCGATCACGGGTGGCGTGCAGGACGCTACGGCGGCCGGCACTCTTGTCTTCGACAAGGTTGCCGACACCTACACCTTCACCCTGACCGATCTGCTCGAAGGCTTCAGCTTCGATGTGCTGCACACCAGCGACTTGGTGAATAAGGCACCCATCGGCAACACGGGACACCCGCTGATCGTTGCGGAGCAGTTGACGCCGAACGGCGACCCGAGCCCGTTCTTCGTGCAGTTCACAGCAAATTCGACAACCAACTCCATCAAGTTCGGTTTCAACCCGACCGGCGACGGAGCGACCGTTGGTGACACCACATTCAACAACAACGGTGCCACCCACGACATGATCACCAATGCCCACGAAGACTGGGTGTCAGCAACCCAGGCAACAAACGGAGTCGCCGGTGATACCATCCAGAAGGGCGAAGCTCTGACCTTGCGGTTCTTCGGAGAGAACATTTTGGGCGATGTGAACCCGAAAGCCCCCGGTGGTGGCAATGAGCAGATTGATCCGACCGCGAAGGCCAGTGGTGTTGTCATCAAGTTCGACGGCGTCGGCAACAGTGAAGACCTGGTCCTGATCCTCGACCTGAAGGATGCCAACGGGAACGAGGTGACGAGGGCGGTCAACGTGCAGAACTCGGACCTGATCAAGGGGAACGCCAATGTCCCCTTCCCGTACAGCACCGAGTTCACGCTCGATAACAACGACGCCCTGCTTATCCTCGAACAGAACGACTACACGGCCGCTGGCGAGACCTACCAGATACAGGGCATCCAGATCATGCAGAGCGCCAATGGGTTGTCGGGTACCGCCATCAACCTGGACGGGAACATCGGAGCCAATCACGGCAGCAGTACCACCGTTGGACTGACGGCTTGGGACCCGACCGATAACGATGTCCTGAAGATCGTGGACATCGGGTTTGTGCAGCAGACCAGTGGGACTATCGACGCCAACCTCGACTTCAGCCTCGCGCTGGCGGACGCGGACGGCGATACGACTGCCACGCAGCACATCGCAGTGAACGTCAGCAACGACTTCATCGTCTAGGCACTGAACCAAGGGGGCAGTTAACGCTGCCTCCCTCCCCTTGCGACATCGTCATGATCACGTCCTTCGACAAGTCCAGCGATTACCGCATGTCATCGACGACTCCGTCGGGGGCACGGAATTTTCCGGGCGTATGTGGAATCTGTTGCAACCCTCACGCAGAGCAGAGACATGGCTAAACCAGCTAACTCACGCCCCTCTGCCCTGCAAGTGGTGATGAAAGAGGCCCGACGCGCCGTCAGGCCGCTCATCTGGTTTAGCGCCGGTATCAACATGCTGATGCTGACCGGGGCGCTGTACATGCTCCAAGTCTACCACCGCGTGCTGGGCAGCCACAGCACGGAGACACTGGTGGCGTTGACGTTGATGGCGACGACGGCGCTCGCGACGATGGCGGCACTGGAAGTGGTGCGCCAGCGCCTGCTGGCCAAAGTCGGAACGTGGATGAACGCGCGGTTGGCGCCGGTTCTCCTGACCGCGTCGGTAGAGTACGCCGCCGCCGCGCCCGGCCAGGTTACCACCCGCCCGCTGCGCGACCTGGACCAGGTGCGGAATTTCTTCACCAGCCCGAGCATCTACCCGATCCTGGACGCGCCTTGGGCGCCGATCTTCTTCGCCGCAATCTTCCTCATGCACCCTTGGCTGGGCTGGCTGGCATTGTGCGGCGGGATTGTATTGCTCGCACTGGCGGTGCTGAACGAGTACATCACACGCAAGCCGCTGACGGAGGCTGGTAGCGCGCAGGTCCGGGCTTACACGCAGGCTGACGCCGTGATCCGCAACGCCGAGGTCGTGCAGTCCATGGGCATGTTGAAGCCCCTGCTCGAAATTTGGAAGGTCCACCAGGACGAGGCGAACGACGGACAATCCCGCGCCAGCAGCCGGGGCGGCACCATCTCGGCCATCGCGCGTTCCTTCCGTCAGGCCCTCCAGATGGCCATCCTCGGCCTCGGCGCTTATCTTGTACTGCGAAACGAGGCTTCAGGCGGCATCATGATCGCCGCCTCCATCCTGATGGGCCGCGCGTTGGCCCCCGTCGAACAGGCGATCGGCACGTGGAAGGCGACGGTGGGGGCCCGCGCCGCCTACAAACGCCTTGTCGCAATCGCCGGTCAGTACCAGGAGGCCACACCGGCCTTGCCGTTGCCGCGCCCGAAAGGCAGGTTTGAGGCCGACAACATCGGACTTGCCCGGCAGGGCGGCGGCGAGCCGATTCTGAAAGGAATCAGCTTCCACCTCAACCCGGGCGAAGTGATGGCGTTGATCGGCCCGAGCGCGGCCGGCAAGACGAGTCTGGCGCGCGTGCTGGCCGGCGCCTGGCGCCCATCCGCAGGCCGCGCGTTGCTCGACGGCATGGACGTCGCCCAATGGGCGTCGGAGGACCGGGGGCGCCACGTCGGCTACCTGCCGCAGGACATCGAGCTCTTCGCCGGCACCGTCTCCGAAAACATCTGCCGCTTCGCCACTCTCAACCCAACAGTCTTCAACAGCGTGGTCAAGGCCGCGCAGTTGGCGGGAGTTCATGAACTGATCAAGGGACTGCCGAAGGGTTACGCCACCGAGATCGGCGAATCCGGCGCCGTCCTGTCAGGCGGGCAGCGCCAGCGCATCGGGTTGGCGCGGGCACTCTACGGCGACCCGGCACTCCTTATCCTCGACGAGCCCAATTCCAACCTCGACAAGGAGGGCGAAGACGCGCTGGCCGCCGCCATCGGCATCGCCAAGGCGACGAAAACCACCGTCATCTTGATCGCACACCGCCCGAACATCATGGAGAAGGTCGACAAGGTGTTGGTCATCAACCGCGGCCAGCAAGACCTGTTCGGTTCACGTGACCATGTCTTCAACGAACTCGCCGCGCGCGTCCGCCAGATACCCCAGATACCAGTGAGCCAGGCGCCGGAAATCTCCGCCGCCGTGATCAGCGTCAGAAACGGGCCAAGTCCCTCCTCAAAGCGTACGTCGGGTCAAAGCGCATTGAGCACGACCGAAGTGGCGAACCAGGCATGAAACGAGGACAGATATGAGCGTCGTGCTGTTACCCACCCCGCCACCGTCCCTGCTGAAACCGGTACCCTTGCGTCTGACAGGCGTGACGTGCACCGGGTTCGCGATCATGTTCCTGTTCTTCGGCGTGGCCGGGGGCTGGGCGGCGCTGGCGCCATTGGACAGCGCCGCTGTGGCGCCGGGCGTTGTCAAGGTCGCCGGCGACCGCAAGCTCATCCAGCACCTCGAGGGCGGCATCATCGCGGAGTTGAACGCCGCCAACGGCGATATCGTCAAGGCCGGCAAGATTCTCATCCGGCTCGACACCACGCAGGCAAAGGCGCAGCTCGACCTGATCCAGAACCGGATAGCAACGCGTGAGGCGCTCGCCGCGCGTCTCAGGGCTGAGCGTGACGGCAAGGCCGAGATCGAGTTTGATCCGGCGTTGCTCGCAAACCCCGCCACCGCCGCAAAGGACGCGGTGGCCGCACAGCGTGACGTGTTCGCTGCGAAGCACCACAACTTGACGGACGAGCAGGAAATTCTCAGCCAGCGCCGTCACCAGACCGAGGAGGAGATAACGGGACTGGAGCAGCTTATCGTCACCAAGGACAAGCAGATCGAGGCAATCGAGGGTGAAACCAAAGACCTCGAGAGTCTGCTCAAGAAGGGGCTGACCACCCGCGAGCGGAACCTGTTGCTCAGACGACAACAGCAGGAGATCGAGGGGGAACGCGCTACCAACATCGCCGCAATCGCTCGGGCCAGAAGCGCCATGGCCGAGATTGACATGCAGATCTTGAACCTCGACACAGTGCGGCTGAACGAAGCCGTCGACGAGTTGAGCAAGGTCGAGGCAGAGTTGTTTGACCTCGGACAGCAGGAGCGTTCCGCCAGGGACGTGCTTACCCGTACCGATGTTGTCGCACCAGTTGACGGCATCGTCATGGACCTGAAGGTCCATACGGCGGGCGGCGTCGTGAAAGCCGGTGAGACATTGATGACAATCGTGCCGCTCGGACAACAGCTTGTGGTCGAGGCCATGGTCAAGCCAGAAGATGTCGAGACGATCGCCCCCGGACAGCCCGCGCACGTCAGTTTCCCGGCCTTCGCCCGCTACAACCTGCCGCCGCTCGACGGCGTTGTGGAGATCGTATCGGCTGACCGCATGGTGGACGAACGCAGCGGGGCACCGTATTTCACCGCGACCGTTCTGATCGACAAGAGCGAACTCGCCAAGCTGGAGGGCCGCAAGCTGCTGCCCGGCATGTCGTGCGAGGCGATGATCCGGACGGGTGCCCGCACCGTGCTTTCTTACCTCGCCGAACCGATCACGCAGAACTTCCGCCGAGCCATGCGGGAAAAATAGCCGCAGGCCGCCCAACGGGATTCAGGCCAACGAAATTCAGGAAAGCAACATTCGCCCGGCCGTGATCGCCAGGAAAAACGCAAAGGCAAGTTTCAGATAGCGCGGGTTGAGCGCGTGGGCGAGCCTTGCACCCAGGGGTGCGAACAGAAAGCTCACAGGCGCTATGATGGCAACGGCCGGCAGGCTGACGTAGCCTAGGCTGAGCGGAGGCCTGCCGGCAATCTCGAGACCCGACCAGATGAAGCCGGCCACCGCTGGAAGCGCGATGAGCAGGCCAAGCGCCGACGATGTGCCGACGGCCCGGTGCACCGGAAAGGAAAAGCTGGAAAGCGTCGGCACCGAGAGTGTGCCGCCGCCAATTCCCATGAGCGAAGAGACAAAGCCGATGACGGAGGCGATCGCACGGTTGACCCAGCCGCTTTGCGGCAGGTGATGGGAGATCACGAGGTGCTTCGGCAACGCCATGTTGACGGCCACCAGCAGGCCGACGACGCCGAAGACCAGCCGCAGGCCGGCGCCGGGGATGAATTTCGACATGATGCCGCCGATCAGCGCGCTGACGAAAATAGCCGGCCCCCACAGACTGAGCAGAGGCCGATCGACATTGCCGCGCTTGTTGTGTGACCGCATCGACGAGATCGAGGTGGGAATGATGACTGCAAGCGACGTCGCGACCGCCAGATGGCTGGTCACAGCAGGCGAAAAGTGAAACAGGCCAAGCACCCAGAACAGCACCGGGACGATGACGATGCCGCCGCCGACCCCCAGCAGGCCGGCCAGCACGCCGGACGCCACGCCGGTCATGGCCAGGCCGCCGATCAGCATTGCAATCGTCAGCCCGTCGAACATCGACGTGTCGAATCCGAAGTCCACTATGATTTCCCCTTGATTGGTAGGCCATGACACAGCCTTGCGGAGGGAACACTTTGGCCACGCCCGCCCGCCGTTGCGACCCGATGCAGGTCGCCAAAAAATGTGCAGTGGTTTTGAGGCGCGCCGCGTTCTAGTGGCGCACCATCCCGGCGTCGACATTGAGCGTCTGGCCGGTGATCCAGCGCGCATCGTCGGAGGCCAGGAACGAAACCACATCGGCGATATGTTCCGGCTGCCCCTTGCCTTTCATCGCCTGAAGCATCTCGACGAAGCCGAACGCCTCATTGTGCGGGCTTGCCTTGACGCCGTCGCTCTCGATCAGGCCAGGCGTTACCGCGTTGGCGGTGATGTTGTATTTGCCGAGTTCGGTGGCGAGCGCCCTGGTGAAGCCGATGACGCCGCCCTTGGCCGCGACATAGGCCGCCATGTTCGGCGTGCCGGCAAAGAAGGTGTTGGATGCGATGCTGATCACCCGTCCGGCCTTGCCCGCCGCACGCATCTGGTCCGTGCCGGCGCGGCTGACGATGAAGGTGCCGGTCAGGTTGACGTCGATGATCTTGCGCCAATGGTCGAGATCGACATCGTCCCAGGCGACGAACGGCACGATGCTGGCATTGTTGACCAGGATATCGATGCCCCCGGTCAGGGCCTGGATTTCGGCAAAGAGTGCCTTGACGGATGCCGGATCGGAAATGTCGGCGGCGATTGCCCTCGCCTTTGCGCCTATCGCCGCGGCCGCCGCCCTGGCGCCTTCGGCATTGATGTCGCTGACGATGACGGTTGCCCCGTCGGCGGCAAGCCGCACGGCGATCGCCTTGCCGATACCCTGCGCGGCGCCCGTAACCAGGGCCGTCTTTCCCGCAAGCCGTTCAGTCATGAAAATGCTCCCTCAATCCGTGATCCGATGATGTCTGTTCAGGCGTCGGCGTCGATCACGACCAGCGCCGCGTCGATGCCCTTGCCGACCGCCAGTTTCTGGCCGGCCGCGTTCATGGCGCCGCCAAGTGCCGTCAGCGCCGCGATCGCATAGATCGGCTGCGCGGTCGGTCCCATATGGCCTATGCGTGTCAGCTTCCCCAATGTCTCGCCGCGCCCCGACGAAAACACCACGCCGTAGCGGGCGCGCGCGGCCTGGCGAAGCGCCTTCTCGTCGACGCCTTCGGGCGTGCGCACGGCGGTCGTGGTCGGCGACGCGATGCTGTCGCTGGCGGCCCAGATCGACAGGCCCATCGCGGCGACGCCGGCGCGCATGGCCTTGGCGGTGAGCGCATGGCGCGCCCACACCGCCTCCGGCCCCTCATTGAGGTAGAGATCGAGCGCGACGTCGAGCCCGTTGATCTCCGAGACCGACGGCGTGAATGGAAACGGCTTGTCCCGCGACCACGCGTGCTCCCAGTCGACGATGCTCAGCATCGACGCGCGGGGGGCCGCCTTGTTGCCCTTCATCTTGGCCCAGGCTCGCTCGCTGACGCCCATCATCGTGAGGCCGGGAGGTGCGCCCAGGCATTTGTTCGGGCCGGTGACATAGATATCGGCCTTGCAATCCTCCGGATGCGTCTTCATGCCGCCAAAGGACGAGACGGCATCGACGATGAGATAGCCGCCATGCGCTGAAACCAGCGCGCCGATGGCGTCGATCGGATTGATGGTGCCGGACGGCGTATCGTGGTGGCAGACGGAAACGACGGTAATTTCCGGATGCGCTTTCAGCATCGCCGCGACCGCCTGCGGATCGATCGCTTCGTTATAGGGCACCTCGATCTCGAGCAGATGTGGCGAATAGCGCTTCGCCCAATAGCCAAAGCCCTTGCCGTAGACCCCGGAGGCAAGGTTGAGCACGACATCGTCCGGTGTGATCAGCGAAGCCGCGGCGGCCTCCAGGCCAAGCACCGGTTCGCCATGCAGGATGACCGGCTTGTTCGACAGGCGCATCGCCTTCTGCGCCTTGTCGACCACACCCTCGTAGAAGAGCTGGAATGCCGGGTCGTAGTCGTAGAGCACCGTGCGCCCGAGGCCGCGCAGCACTTCGGGATAGGCGTTCACCGGCCCCGCGGTCAAGGTGATGACCGGATCGGCGTGTTCGAGATAGCGCATCGTCTTGTCTCCGGATTGGGCTGGCGTTCAGCCGTAGAATTGCGTGCCGGTCCTGTAGGTCTTGAAGTTGTCCATGTCGTGCGAGTACATCAGCTCGGCGCCATGGTCCTCGGCGAGTTTCTTCACCTTGCGCATCGAATTGACGCCCGCCACCGGGTCTATGTGGAAGGCCGCCTGGCACAGCGTCTCGAGGCTCTTCTGCGTATAGGCCGCGTCGATGGTGAACATGATCGGCTTGCGCTTGGGGAACTCGACCAGCAGGCTGTAGTGGCCGATCGAATGGCCGGGTGTCGAGATCAGCTTTACGCCCTTGGCGAGATCGACATCGCCCTCGATGCCCTCGAAGGTCGAGTTGGCGCGCGTCGTGCCTTCCAGCAGTTGCGCGGTCGCGCCACGCGCTTCGGCAGCCTCCGCCGAAAAGCTCAGATCGGAATAGCCGAGATGCTCGAAAGGCTCGGGATTGCACGCCTGTGGCACCTCGGTCCGGTGACAGATCTTCTTGGCATGCGGAAAATACTTGTTGCCGCCGCAATGGTCGAAGTGGAAATGCGAATTGACGACGACGTCGATGTCCTTCGGCTCAAGGCCGAGCAGCGCCAGGGCGCCGGGGATGGTCTGGTGCTTTTCCTGGATCGGTTTTTCGAACGGCAGCACCTTCATCACATGATCGTAGTCGTAGCCGGTGTCGATGAGGAACCGGCCCTCGGCATGTTCGATCAGGATCGAATAGACGGGGAAGCGCACTTCGCCGCCAGGGCCGCGATTCCAGAACACGTGGTAGCCGTCGAGAACGAGCGAGCCGCCGTCGAGCAGGTAGACCTTGGTATCCGACATTCTTGCCTCCTTTATTGGCGCGGGTCCCGTCCGCGCATGAATTGTGGTCAGCGCGCGCCGCGCTCGTATGGAATGCCGAGCGCCGCCGGCAGGCTGGCGCGCCGGCCGAACAGCACCAGCATGATCATCACCGCCAGGAACGGCAGCATCTGGATGATGTCGGTCGGTATGTTGATGCCGGCCACTTGCATGGCTGTCGTCAGCGACAGGCAGACGCCGAACAGCAACGCGCCGAACAGCACCCAGATCGGGCGACCGCGCGCCAGCATGGCCAGCACGATGCCGAGAAAGCCCGCGCCATTGGTGATGAACGGAATGAACAGCCCTGCCCCGACATTGGCGAGATAGGCGCCGCCGAGCCCGGCCAGCGCTCCGGTCGTCAACACGGCGATGGTGCGGGTTCGCACGACATCGATGCCGGCGACATCGAGCGCGGCCGGCTTGTCGCCTGCTGCCTGCAAATTGAGGCCGAGCTGCGTGCGCCGATAGAGGTAGCCCATGCCGAAAACCAGCGCGACCGCCAGATAGACGATCAGATGATGTTTGAAGAATGCAGGACCGACGACCGGAATGTCCGAAAGCAGCGGAATGACGGTTGCATCCGCAGCCGGCAGGCGGGGGTAGCTGCGTGAGAACTGGAAATGGTGGAGCAGTGCCGTCAGGCCTTCCAGACCCAAGGTCAGCGCGATGCCAATGACGATCTGGTTCAGCCCGATGCGCACGCAAAGCAGCGCCATGACAAGCGCCACCGCGGCACCCCCGGCGGCACCGGTGAGAAAGCCCAGCCACAGCGACCCGGAATAGAAAGCACCGACAAAGCCGAGATAGGCGCCGGCCAGCATCATGCCTTCGATGCCGATATTGAGCACGCCCGCCTTCTCGGAGATCTGCTCGCCGAGCCCGGCAAGCAGCAGCGGGATCGCCGCGGTGACGGCGCCGAACAGCAACGCGCTGAGAAAGACTTCGCTGAAGAGCCCGGTCATGCCCTAGGCCCTCCGCGACTGATTGTATCGGTGATCGAAATATTCGGCGAGCGCGAGCACGATCAGCACGATGGAAACCAGCATCAGCGTGAAATGATTGGGCACGCCAAGCCGGCGCGCCGCGCTCTCGCCGCCGATCGAAAGCACCGAAAGCAGGAACACGAAACCGATGGCTGCAAAGCCGTTCATGCGGGCCAGAAACACGGCGGGTATCACGGCAAGCCCATAGGCGGGATTCCAGTCGGCGCGGACATTACCCTGGACGCCGATGATGTCGACGGCGCCGGCAAGCCCGGCCAGCCCCGCCGAAATGGCGAAGACGGCAACGGTCAGGCCGGGGACGCCGAGCCCGGAGTGAACCGCCGCGCGCGGATTGGCGCCGACGATCCTCAGCTTCAGCCCGAACGCCGTGCGCGTCATCACCAGATGCACGATGATGATCGCCGCCAGCCCAAGCAGCAGGCCACTGGTGATGGTGGTTTCGAATAGGCGCGGCAGCCGGTCTTCCACGGGAAGCGTGCGCGTCTGCGGCACGGTCGTTCCTGGATCGCGAAACGCCAGCTTGACCAGCACATTGGCGAGCGAGGTGCCGAGGAACGTCATCATCAGCGTGGTGATGATCTCGTTGACGCCCTGATAGGCACGCAGCAGGGCCGGCACCAGCGACCAGATCATCGCCACCACCATGGCGATGAGGAACGAGCAGACCAGCGCCAGCCAGGCCGGCATGATCTGCACGAACACGGGAGCGCTGGCCGCCGCTGTCACCGCGCCGAGCAGGAACTGCCCGTCGCCGCCGAGATTCCACATACCGGCCCGAAAGGCCACGATCAGGCCGGCGGCAAGAAACAGCAGCGGCGCCATGCGCGTCAGTGTCTGCTGGATGCCGAGCGGCGAGAACAGTCCTTTCTCCAGCACGAAGCCATAATAGGCGAGCGGGTCGACGCCGACGGCAAGCAGGATACAGCCGGCTATGACGAGAGCGATGAGGATCGGACCGAGCGTCATCAGCAGCCGATGCAGGATGTCGCGACGCGTCGTCGCCCCGCTCGTGGCATCGAGTGCGGTGGCACTGACCGTAGGGGCGGTGTCGATGCTCATGCGGCAAGTCCGATCATCAGGCGACCGACCTTGGTGCGGGCGTCGTCGGCATTCTCGACGGTACCGACCAAAGCTCCATTCGCGATGACGGCGATGCGGTCGCACATACCAAGCAATTCCTCGAGGTCGGTGGAGATCAGCAGCACGGCAAGGCCACGCGCCGCCGTGTCGCGGATGCGCTGACGCGACGCCAATGTGTTGGCAAGATCGAGCCCATAGGTCGGTTTGTTGAAGATGACCACCTTGGCGCCCTCAGCCAGTTCTCGCGCCAGAAGCACCTTCTGGATGTTGCCGCCGGACAGCCGCGCGACCGGCGTCTTCAGGCTCGGCGTGCGCACATCGTATTCGCGCACGAGCTGGGCGGCGCGCTTGTCGATCTCCGCGCGCTGCTCGACG
Source organism: Mesorhizobium loti (assembly GCA_014189435.1). Classification (NCBI taxonomy): domain Bacteria; kingdom Pseudomonadati; phylum Pseudomonadota; class Alphaproteobacteria; order Hyphomicrobiales; family Phyllobacteriaceae; genus Mesorhizobium; species Mesorhizobium loti. Next base: position 512,009 of record CP050293.1, on the reverse strand, counting down.
CCGTTGCGCCAGAACGGGGCCGCGCCGACCTGCTTGAGGAAGAAATTGATCGAGACCGGGAAGGTGCCGACAGTGCCCTCGCCCAGTCGGTCGTCGGTCAGGTAGCGAAGGCCGCGCCGGCGGCGTTCGCCGACGCTCAGCGTCTCGATGGCGGCGCCGTCCAGCCGCACCGAGCCGCTGGTGGCTGTGCGCTGGCCGGCCAGCGCTTCCGCCAGCTGCTTCTGGCCGTTGCCGTCGATGCCGGCAATGCCCAGGATCTCACCCGGGCGGATGTCGAAGGAGATCGACGACAGGCCTGGTGCATTGTCCGTCGCTGCGACCGTCAGATCCGCGACCTGAAGCAGCGGGGCCGTTCCGGCGCGGGCAGTGCGGACAGGACGCTCGACGGCTTCCGGATCGTCCTTCTGCTTGCCGAACATCAATTCCACGATCTCCGAGACGATCTCCTGTTCGCCCAGCGCGCGAAACCGCTCGGGCGGGATCTCGCCGACCTTGCGGCCGAGCTTCAGCACCGAGATGCGATCGCCGAACGCAGCCGCCTCCTTGAGCTTGTGGGTGATGAAGACGATCGCCAGGCCCTGCTCGACGAGGCGGCGCATCAGCGCGCCCAGTTCGTCGATGCCTTTCGGCGTCAGCATGGAGGTGGACTCGTCAAGGATGAGCAATCGGCTGTTGCGTACCATAGCACGCAGGATCTCGACCTGCTGCTGCTCGCCGAGCGACAGCTCCGATACCTTGGCATGCAACTTGACGGTGATGCCGAGCGTGCTGGTGATCTCGGCGACGCGCGCCGCCAATTCCCCGGTCCTGGGGCGCCGCCACCACGGCCCGCCAAGCAAGAGGTTTTCCGCCACCGTCAGCGTCGGCACCAGCATCATGTGCTGGAATACGGTGCCGATGCCAAGTGCCAGCGCGTGGCGCGGCGAGGTGATCGGCGTCGGTTTTCCGTCGACCAGTATGCGTCCTTCGTCCGGCTGCTGCAGGCCGGACAGCATGCCGATCAATGTCGATTTTCCAGCGCCGTTCTCGCCCAGCAGCACATGCACTTCGCCCGGGCGGATCGACAGGTCGACGCTGTCATTGGCAACGATGCCGGGGAACCGTTTGGTCACGCCTTCGAGCGCGACAATGTCGCGCCCGGCAACGGACGATGAAGAAGAACCGCTCATGAAAGCCCAGCACCAAAAATTGGGAATCGACCGGAGGGGTGACGGATCACCCCTCCGGCAGCTGACCGTGATCGCCTTACTGGGCGACGCTGGTCATCAGTGCCCTGACGGCGGCCGCGTCATAGACCGGATCGACCTTGATCTTGCCGGAAATGACGTCTTCGCGCAGCGCCTGGATCTCTGTCCAGACATTGTCCGGGATCGCAGCGGTTTTCAGCAGCTTCACCGAGTCGTCCTTGAGGCCGATCGTATAGTGCTTGGTGCCGAACGTGTCGGCCTTCAGGTCGGCAATCATCGCCGCATAGACCGGCTCGATGTTCCACACCACCGACGACAGCAGGAAGCCCTTGTCGATGGGCGACTTGTCACCGATGACGTCGATGAAATAGACCTTGCCGCCATCGGCTGCCTTGGTCGTCTCGACCGCCTGCAGCATGCCGAAGCTCGAACCGTTGCCCTGGCCGAAGATGATGTCCGCGCCCGATGCGATGACGCTTTCGGTGACGCGCTTGCCGCCGGCCGCATCGCTGTAGGCGGCCGGGCCGATCACCGCATAGGTGATCTTGACGTCCGGGTTTTCCGCCTTCACGCCTTGCGCGAATGCCGCCGACTGCGAATTCCATGATGGCGGTTCGCCCGAGACGACGATGCCGACCGACTTGGAGCGCGACACCTTGGCGGCGAGACGGCCGGCAAGATAGGCACCCTCGTGGCCGCTCAGCGTGTAGTCGGCGACAAGGCCCTTCTCCAGGCCGTTCGGCGTGTCGACGATCGCCACCGGAACTTTCAGTTCCTTGGCGATTTCGGGAGCCGAGGTGTTGTAGCCGCTGGCATGCGCGATCAGCAGGCTGGCGCCGTCGGACGCAAGTTCCCGCAACGTCGGACGAACATCGCCATAGCCGAGGCCCTGGGCCACGACCACTTCGACGCCGGCCGCCTTGCCCGCCGCCTTGGCGGCGTCGATGCCTTGCTGGTTCCAGCCATAGTCCGTGCCTTCTTCGGGCGTCAGGATGGCGATCGACTTGACCTCGCCGGCAAGCGCGCCGCTCATCAAGACACCGGTCAATATAACTGCACTTACACTGCTCTTAAGAAGCTTTAACATGTTACCCTCTCCGTTGTTTTGCCAATCAATATTCTTATTGTTATTGCGCGAAAGCGAGATAGACTGCCTAGGAAAAATTACATATGGAGCTCAGGCAAAGTGAAGATCCGTTATGCCCTTCCGGTGATGCTGGCGTTTTCGTCCTTCGCCAACGCGGTTGAGTTGCACCATGTCACCGTCCGCACCGGCACTGACGGGCTCGACATGGTTCCGTTGACGATTTCGAATGCGGGCCGCGAAGACCTGTCCTGCAACGGCGACTTCGCCCACTGGTATTCGGCCGAGATCGCAACGGTCGAACCGGGCAAGAGCGCTCGCATCGAACTCTGGTTCGATCCGAAGACCGGCACATTCACGATCCTCAACGACAAGCGCGAGAACCTGCCCATCGAGCGGCTTTGGTGTGGCCTCGAGGGCCGCGCATATGCCACGCGCGTGCAGGTCACGCTCGACCGCACCGACGCGGCAAAAGGCGAGCGTGACGTGTCCTGCACCGTGGCGCAGGACAGTCTGGTCTGCCGGTAGGCGCTCATCGAGCTTTCCGTTCGAACACCACGCGCCCCTTATTCTTTTGCCAGGAATGCGTCGGTGAAGACATCGTCCGCCGACAGAGCCGCCTTGAGCACGCCCTGATCCGTCAGCGTCTTCAAGGTTTCTTCCCACTGTGTCTTCGTCATCCAGCCGAGACCGTGTTCCTTGGTGTCGGGGCTGCTGAACGTCGATGCGATGTCGGCGTTGATCTGCGCCAGCAGCACATCCTTTTTCTCCGCATAGCCGGGCGCGGCCTTGGCGGTGATCTCAGCAGCCTCTTCCGGGTGTGCCACGACATAGTCGAAGGCTTCCCTGTAGGCCTTGACGAAGCGGCGCACGACATCAGGTTTGTCCTTGATCATCGCCTGCGAGGTGAACAGGCCCGAGCCATAGGCCTTCCAGCCGTGGTCCGCCCCCATCATGATGCTGAGCGAGCCTGGGCCCCCGGCCTTGGCCTCAAGTTCGGGAACCTCGGCGTCGACATAACCGACGACCGTCTGAACCCGGCCTAGAAGCAGATAGCTTTCATAGGGCGGCGAGACGCTGTTCAGCGTCATGTCCTTTTCGGTCAGGCCGTTGGCGGCCAGGAAACCCTTGAAGAAGATGTAGGTGGAGCCGGCCGGATGAATGCCGATGGTCAGTCCCTTGAGATCGGACGGCTTGGTGAGCTTCAGTGTCTTGGCCAGCGAAATGATCCCCAGCGGCGAGTGCTGATTGACGGCCACCAGCGCCACGACCGGAACATTCTGCGACCGTGCGACGGCAAGCGTGGGAAGATCGCCGAACCCGAAATCCGCGTTCTCATTGCCCACCAGCCGCATTGCGTCCGGCGAACCGGATCCCTTGCGGATCTCGGCCACATCGATGTCGTTCTTGGCGAAGAAGCCCTTTTCCTTGCCGACAAAGAACATGGCGTGATTGCCGCGTACCACCCAGTCGAGCTGGACGTTGACCTTGTCGGCAGCCAGAGCAGCGCTGGAAAAGCCGAGTGCTGTGACAAACGCCGCGACGGTAGCGGCCTTGATAAGTGAGCGTCTCAGCATTTTTTGTTCCCTTTTATGAATTTGGTTGATCGAGCGGGCCTAGGACTGGCTGAATTTCGGCGCCCACGGCACCACGATGCGTTCGAGAATTTCGGCGGCGTAATAGAAGGCGATGCCAAGCACGGAAACGAGCAGCAGCGCCGCGAAGACCAGCGCTGTGTCAAGCTGGGTCGAAGCGAACTGGATGACGTAGCCGAGACCGTCGGACGCGCCGGCAAATTCGCCGACGATGGCGCCGATCACGCTCAAAGTGGCTGCGATCTTGGTTCCGGCCATCAGGTTCGGCAGCGAGTGCGGAACGCGGATCCTGAACAGGATCTGCGTCGGGCTGGCACCGACCGAATTCATCAGCGACAGCAGCGAGCGGTCGACCGATTGCATGCCCGCCAGCATGGACAGCGTCACCGGGAAGAAGGCGATGACCAGGATCAGGCCGATCTTGGGCGCCAGCCCGTAGCCGAACCAGAGGATGAAGATCGGCGCGAGTGCGACTTTCGGTACGTTCTGGAACAGCACCACCAGCGGATACAGCGCGCGTCCCAGCCAGTCGAAGCGCACGATGACCAGCGCAATGGCAATGCCGACCACGACCGAGACCAGGAAGCCGAACAGGATCTCGCCCGCCGTCACCAGCGTCGCCTGCATCAGCGTGCCCCATTGCGCGACCAGCGATTTCGCGATCTCGGACGGGGCGGGAATGATGAAGGCGGATATGGAAAAGATCCGCACGGCGGCTTCCCACAGCACGATCGTCACCAGCAGCAGGATGACCGCCGGAAGCCAGCTGCCTGTCGCAGCGCTCCAGCTGGAGGCGAGCCGCGGCTCGGAAAGATCCGTGATGGGTTGGTCGCTCATGACGCGCCTCCCGGTTGATGGCTGGAGCGCAGCATCGTTCGCAACTGAACCACCAGCCTGACGAACTCCGGATCTTCGGTGACCGACAAGTCGCGTGGATAAGGCAGCGCAATGTCGAGGCTCTCGGTGATCCGCCCCGGCTTGATCCCCAGCACGTGAACATGGCGCGACAGATGGATGGCCTCGTCGATGGAATGGGTGACGAGCACGATCGTCTTGCCGGTGCGCTGCCAGATCTCCAGAAGCGACTGCCCCATCGAATCGCGGGTGATGGCGTCGAGCGCGCCGAACGGTTCGTCCATCAGCAGAACCGCCGGGTCGAGCGCCAGGGCCCGTGCGATGGCCACCCGCTGCCGCATGCCGCCCGACAGTTCGTTTGGCCGCTTGTGGGCGCTATCGCCCAATCCCACCAGTTCCAGCATCTCTTGCCCGCGCGCCCGCAAATCCGAACGCGACAGCGATTTGTCGGCAATGCCGAGCAGCATCGAGGCATTGTCGACGGCGTTTTTCCACGGCAGCAGGTTGGCGTCCTGAAAGACGAGGCCGATCATCCGCTTGCGCGCCGCCTCGACCGGCGCGAGCCCGGCGATCGAAACGCTGCCCTGGGTCGGCTGCACCAGCCCGGCCAGTACCTTGAGCAAGGTGCTCTTGCCGCAGCCCGAAGGACCGATAAGCGAGACAAACGACCCCTTGGGCACCGAAAGATCGATGTTCCTGAGGATCAGCTGCCGGGCCATGACCACCGAAACGCCCTTGGCGGAGATCAGATCGTCATGGCGGATATGGGCCGGCCTGTCGCCGGCTGCTCGGATGGTTTCAATGCGCATGGTTTGCCGCCCCGCGCGCGCTCGTCGGCCGCACCTGCGCCTTCTTGATGGCGAAGGCGCCCTTCACACAAACAGCCGACCGGTGGAACTCCCTAAACCGGCTGGCCCTCTGCGCACCATGTGACATTGGCTACTCCCGGCCTTCCAGGATGCGCCGCACCGCGACGAGCTTGCGGGCCCGTTCGCCTTGCAGCGCCTTTGTCTGCTCGGGCGTGTAGGCAAACATGCCCTCGCCCGACTTGATGCCGAACTTCGACGCAGCCGTCTTCTCCAGCACCATCGGCGCGACATCGTCGCGATTGGAGAGATCGGCGTTCAGGAAGGACGAGACGGACTTGTAGATGTCCAGCCCCGCCATATCGAGCAGCGCCATCGGGCCGATCACGGCGATCTTGTAGCCGATGCCCCACGACACGCAGGTGTCGAGATCTTCCGGCTCGATGACGCCGCGCTCGACAAGGTCGACCGCCTCGCGCAGCAGCGCATAGAGCACGCGGTTCTCGACGAAGCCTGGAACGTCCTTCTTCACCACCACCGGCAGCAGGCCGATCGAGCGGATCAGGTCGCGGATAACAGCCACGGTTTCAGGCGCGGTCTTTTCGCCGCCGATCACCTCGATCATCGGGATGATGTGCGGCGGGTTCGACCAGTGCATACCGACCATCCGCTCGGGATGCGAGATATGTGCCTGCAGCTTGGTGATCGGGATGCCCGACGTGTCGGAAGCGACGATGACCGACGGGCCGATCAGCGGATCGATGTCACGATAGGTCTGCGCCTTGATGTCGATATTCTCGGGCACATTCTCGATGACCAGCTCAGCGCCATCGACAGCCTCGGCGATCGTCTCGACGAAACGCACGCTGCCGGCGCCCGTCCCGGGCGCCTTGATGTCGAGACGGTCGAGCACGCCGCCGGCGAGATCAAGCATGCCGCGGGCACGCTCGACTGACGCCTGCGAGACATCATACGCCGTGACATCGAGCCCGCCGCGCGAAAGCCGCGCGGCGATGCCTGGACCCATTGTTCCCAGTCCGATGAGAGCGGCGCGCTTGATCATCATGCCGCCTTTGCGGGAGCAGCGGCGGTTGCCGCCTTGAAGGCCGGTCGAGCGGCGATCGCGGCCACCCAGCGCTCCAGATTGGGCATCGACGGCCGGTCGATCTTGAAGTCGACGCAGCGCTTCAGGATCGGCGCGCAGGCGATGTCGGCAAGGGTCAACTTGCCGAGCGCCAGGAAGTCCTTGCCGGCCAGGTGGCCGTCGACGATCTTGAGCTGCGCGACCAGGTCCTTCACCTGTTCCTTGTAGTCGGCGGTCTGTTCCTCGGGTGTGAGCTTGGCGCCCTTGAAGGCCGCCAGGTAGCCCGGATTGACCGCCGCCAGCAGGAAGTCCATCCAGCGCTCGACCTCGGTCTTTTCCGCCGGCGTGGCGCCATTCAACTGTTCGCCGCCGGATGCCGCGAGATAGCGCAGGATGGTGTTGGACTCCCAGATCACGGTATCGCCGTCGACCAGCGTCGGCACCTTGGAGGTCGGATTGAGCGCCTTGTATTCCGCCGTCTGGGTGTTCTCGAACTGGCGGCCATAGTCCTCGCGCTTGTAGGACGCCCCAAGCTCTTCGAGCATGAAGAGCACCTTCTGGACGTTGCCTGATGTCTGGCGGCCTAAGAGCTTGTACATGTCGTCTCCTCGATTGTGTCCAAGGCCTACTTGCCCGCTGGCAGCGGCTTGTAGACGATGGCGTCCATTTCGATCTTGGTGTTGATGACCGCCTTTGCCTCGACGGTCGTGCGCGCCAGGACGGCGTCGCCGATCCCTTCGAGGAACGCCTTGTTGTAGCGGCCGAAATCGCGCGTATCCTCGAGATAGGTGGTGATCCGCACGACATCCGACAGCGTCGCGCCTTCATGCGCGATGACGCGCGCGATTGTCTTCAGCGTGGCCAGCGTCTCTTCCTCGATCGTGCCGCTGATCATGTTGTTGTTCTCGTCCTTCGGCACCTGGCCCGAGACGAAGATGAAATCGCCGGCACGCACCGCCGGATGAAACGGCAGGTTCGGGTTCTTGTTGCCGATGGCATAGTGGCTGGCGGATTTTCGCGTGCTGTCGCTCAACATACCCCCCTAGAGAACACTGGTTTCGATGATGTCGACGCCACGGATGCGATCGATCAGGTAGACGATGCCACGATCGTCGATGGTCACGTCGTTGGACGAGGAACGCTCCGCCCCATCCGGCGCGTCGGGCATGAAATGGCCGACTTCCTTTGGCGCGAACGGGTCGGCGATGTCGACCAGCCGCAGCCCCTGCGCGAACCACGCAAACGGAATGATCGTGCCCTTGAAGCGTTCGGAAGGCTGGTGGCAGCCGGTCATCTGCGGCTGCGGTGAACCGTCCGTGTCGAGGCCCGGCACCTGGAAGGTCGAGATCGGCAACGGGTTGGTCTCGTCGGTGATGTCGTAAATCCAGGCGAAGGCCGGCGGGGACGGCCGAAGCTTGGCGACATCCTCGTCCGCCACCACCATGATGTTGCGGCCCTTGAGCGGCTGTGGAATCGGCAGGCAGGTGTGGGTGGGATGCGGAAAGCTCGGGCTCGAATTGACGTGCGAGACCAGCTTCGGCTTGGTGATGTCCGAAATGTCGAGGATGAACAGGCCGTGGTGCCAGTAGCTGACATAGAGCCGGTCGCCCATGCGCAGCGGATGGTGGCAACGCGGGGTGACATAGTCATGCCAAGGGTATTCTTCGCCGCCACCGGTCCACTGGCCGGGTATCCACCAGCGTCCGACCTCGACTGGCTTCGTAGGATCGATCAGGTCGAGGATCATCACGATGTTGCCGACATAACCATCGGCGGTCGGCGAGATGTAGACGTAACGGCCGTCGAAGTCGTAGCGGTGGACGCCCTTGCCGCCGGTTATCCATTTCGAGATGAGCTTGGGCTGTGCCGGCTTGGTGGTGTCGTAGAGCGCCAGTCCGCCGCCGAAATCGGCCGGGCCGGCATCGCCAAAGCGCTCGTGGTTGATGATCATCAGCCCGTCCTTGGCGCGCACCTTGTGCGAGTGCCAGCCGGGCGGAACATCGATCGTGGCTATCTTGCGCGGATTGCGCGGATCGGAAATGTCGACCAGCGTCGTGCCGCTCGGCGGCCGCATGTGGCCGATATAGAGGATGTTGCCGTCGACCCAGACCTGGCCGCCGCCTGGGCAGTCGACATGGCCGATCTGCTTGGTGTTGAACGCCGAAACCAAATGTATACGCCCTTGCTGCTGAAAATCATTTCGATGTCCCCGCCGCCAATCGCGGCGGGACAGTGCTTGCCTAAGGATCGGACTAGACGAGGCGGAGCAGATCGCCGGCCTGGTTGCGGCCCCAGCGCTTGTAGAGGAGCAGCGCCTTCTGCGTCGGCGCATCGGTGGCGCCGAAGAAGATCACCGGCTCGCTCGAAGAGCCGTTGACATGTTCGACCCACGAACCGCCGGGTATGGCGATGGTGTCGAACTGGTTCCAGTCATAGCGTTTGCCGTCGATGATCGAATGGCCGTTGCCGCGGAACGGCGCCAGAAGCAGGCTGGCGGTCTCGCGCTGCGGCAAGGTCTTCTCACCGGGGCGCAGCATCTGCACGTAGAAATTGATGGTGTGGAAGACGGGGCCGCCGGTGGTCGGATCGACATAGTCGATGACGATGCCTTCATGAGGGTCGCCATCCCAATCCTTGTGGGCATCGAGGACCGCTTCCATCTTCTCCCAGCGATAGACATACATCGGCGACGACAGGCCGCCGCCGCGCTTGTGGTCGACGAAACGCGGCATCAGGCCACCCTCGCCGTAGATGCGCTGTGAGTAGTCGCTGGGATAGCGGGCGGTCTGCACCTTCTTCTCGACTTCCTTGCCGTCGACCATCTCGGTGTATTTGTGGTCGAAATGGACGGCATGCAGCGTTTCGACCAGCGGCAGGTCGAGCACCGACAGGTTGACCGCCTGCTCGCCGCCGACGGTGCCATGATTGTGCCAGGCGTCGTTGGGCGTCAGCACCATGTCGCCCGGGCCGAAGACCACGTCTTCGCCCTCGACGCCGGTGAAGTTGCCCTTGCCGGTCAGGCCGAAGCGGATGGCGCTCGGCGAATGCTTGTGCGGCGGCATGATCTCGTCGGGATCATTCAGGCGGTAGGCGGTGTACATGGTGCTGACCGATGCACGCTTGGGCGCAAGGCCAGGATTGACCAGAATCAGCGAACGACGCTCGCTGTCGTCCATGGTCACCAGTTCGGCGGCGCGCTGCAGCAGCGGCTCGATGTCCGAATAGGACCACACGAAGGGAACGGCCTTCGACGTCGCCATCAGCTGCTTGATCTCGTCATGGTCGACGCCTTCCGACGTCGCCCAGAACGGAAACATGTTTTTCGCGTAGAGGGCGTCATAGAGGCCCTTGAGTGCTGCCTTCTTGTTGGTGAGCACATCGTTAGCTGGTTGCGCCAGGGACATATCGGACACCTCTCGTCACGAAGAAAATGCTTCTAACCAACTCAACCGTATTCGCATTGGTTTTGCTCGACAATCCCCAAATTGCGAAATTTATAAGTTTTTGGTTGAGATGCGTTTTCGGCAGGTAAATGCCTGAAAATAGGCAGAAATGGCCAAAATTGGTGCCAAATACACTCATGAAAGCGCAATGAAGTCCATCCGTCACGGCCGCGCAGGCTCACACGGCAATCCAACCAACACAGATTCTTATCTCAACCAAAAGATTTTGGTTGCACTCCGGCGGTCGCTATCAGGCCGCCACGCTCTGTTGAGCGCGGCTGCGGATCAGATCCGCGGCCTTTTCGGCGATCATGATGACCGCCGCATTGATGTTGCCGCAGACAAGATCCGGCATCACGGAGGCGTCCACGACACGAAGTCCGGCAACGCCGCGCACCCGCAATTCCGGATCGACCACCGACTCCGCATCGACACCCATACGGCACGTGCCGGCCGGATGATGCACGGTGATCGACGTCTTGCGGATATGCTCGTCGATCTCTTCGTCGCTCTCGCATTTCGGGCCGGGGAAGAATTCCGCGCCAACGAACGGGGCCATGGAAGGCTGGCTGGCAAGGGTGCGCGCAACACGAAAGCCGGCGCGAAGCGACTGCCAGTCGCGCTGCGAGGACAGGAAGTTCTGATGGATCAACGGAGCGGCGACCGGATCGCTCGACGCCAGCTTGACGCTGCCACGGCTCTCCGGCTGCACGGCAACGATACGGGTCGCAAAGCCGTCGGCGAACGGCGCCTTGAACGGCGACATGTAAGGCCATGCCCCAAGCGGTGCGGCGGTGAAAAGCAGCTGCACGTCCGGCAACGGCCGGCTTGCGTCGCTTTTCAGGAATGCCACGACGCCGCCAGGCACATCTCCCGAAAAGCCCTTTCCGGTGAGATAGGTCTTGACGAAATCCAGCCCGATACGATCGGCCCGCATCATCTTGAGAAACGGTCCCGGCTGTTTGCGTCGATACATTACGATGACCGAAACATGGTCCTGCAAATTCTTGCCGACCTGCGCACGGTCGACCTTCGTCTCGATGCCATGCGCCGCCAATTCGCCGCTATCGCCGATACCCGACAGCATCATCAGCTGCGGCGTGTTGATGACGCCGCCGGCAAGCAGAACTTCGCGCCGCGCCAGAACTTCGTGGCTCGCCCCGCCTCTGGTATAGGCAATGCCCGTTGCACGCCCATCCTTCAGCAGGATCTTCGTCGCCATCGCGCCGGTCAGCACCTTGACGTTGCCGCGGCGCATGGCGGGCCGCAGATAGGCGGTCGCGGTCGAGCAGCGCCGGCCGTTGGCAATTGTCATCTGCAGGCGGCCGAAGCCTTCCTGGATGGCGCCGTTGTAATCGTCGGTCTGCGGGTATCCGGCATCGCGGCTGGCCGTGGCGAAGGCATCGATCAGTTCGTCCTTGTAGCGGCAGAACTGGGTGTTCAGCGGCCCACTGCCGCCACGATACCGGCTTTCGCCCGCCTCCCAGCGCTCCTGCTTCTTGAAGTAGGGCAGCACCTTGTCGAACGACCAGTCCGTCAGGCCGCTTGCCGCCCAGCGATCGTAATCGCCGCGATTGCCGCGCACATAGGCCATTGCGTTGGTGGAGGAAGAGCCGCCGATGACCTTGCCGCGCGCGCATTCGACCTTGCGCCCGCCGACATTGGCCTCGGGCTCGCAGAAATACATCCAGTCGTGGCGGCGCTCGGTCAGTATCTTGCCCCAGCCAAGCGGGATGTGGATCATCGGATCGCGGTCCCAATCCCCCGCCTCCAGCAGAAGCACCGACACCGCGGGGTCTTCGCTCAGCCGGTTCGCCAGTACGCAGCCGGCCGATCCCGCACCGACAATGACGTAGTCAAAGGTTTCGCCAGCCGGCATGCGTGATCCTCGGGAGAAAGACGGCCCGCCGCGATGGCAACCGTCGACGAAGGCAGTCAACCATCGCGCAACTGGTGTTGTCAACCATTGCGTACAGTTGTAGATTGGTTGAATTGGTTGAGTGCCGTCCATCAGGTTTCGTGTCAGAATATGATGTCAGGACGATGAGTCGGCGGTCTGCCGATCGGACAGGAGATTTGGTTTTGAGCGCATTCGAGCCGCAGGTCGGACCATCGGATCTCGACGACATCATTGCCGCGGTCCGCCAATTGCAGCAGGGCGGCGGCAAGCTTCCGTCCGAGCGCGATCTTGCTGAACATCTGAGCGTAAAGCGCCATCAGCTTCGCAAGGCGCTCGAAGCGCTGCGCCATTCAGGCGACCTCAAACCGGCGCGCGCTAGGCGGGCGCCGACCGCCCTTCCAAGATATGGCGAGGAACTGGTCAGGGTAACCAATCCGATCGAGGTTCTGGAGTTGCGCCTGATCATGGAGCCGGGCCTTGCCCGGCTGGCGTCGCTGCGCGCCTCCTCCTTCGAGACGGCGCGGATCCTCGACGCGGCAACCACGCCGGACAATGCCCCGTCGGGTGAGGTCGACTTCGCCTTCCATCTCGCGATCGTTGCCGCCGCCCGCAACCATCTCGCCGCGGAATTCTACAAGATGCTGCGTCAGGTCGGGGTCGATGCGCGGGTGAAGGTAGCGCGCACCGCGGCCCCCACCTGTCCCAAGCGGATCGCCCAGCGCGACGGTGAGCATCGGCTGATCGCCGAAGCGATCTCGCAGCGCGATCCCGAAGCGGCAGAGGCCGCAATGCGCGCGCATCTTTTGTCCGTGCAGAGACAGATCATGGAACGATCGAATGCCGGCGCCTTTGCCGCGTGATCGCATCACCTTCTGACATTGAGCTGTGCGGGGAATTTCAAATTGAAACGTCATTTCGACGTGCTGGTGATTGGCGCGGGATCCGCCGGTTCGGTTGTTGCCAGCCGGCTCAGTGAAGACCGGTCATGCCAGGTCGGCCTCATCGAGGCCGGGGCGATGCCGGCCGATCCCGATATTGCCGACCCGCTGAAATGGACGATGCTCCAGGGCCGCGCCTACGACTGGAGCTACCGCACGGTGCCCCAGCCTTTCACCGCCAACCGCGTCCATGAATGGCCACGCGGCAAGATCGTCGGCGGCTCGAGCTGCCTGCATGCAATGGCCTATGTGCGCGGCCATCCCGATGATTTCGAACCTTGGGCGCAAGCCGGCGGCGAGCGCTGGTCCTATCGGGGATTGTTGCCAGGCTTCATCCGCAGCGAAGCCTTCACCGCCTTCGATGGGCCGACACGCGGCAGGAGCGGCCCGCTGGATGTCTATCTGCCGGACGCCGAGGTCAGTCCGGTCGTGCGTGCTTATATCGCCGCCGGGCGGGCCATGGGGGCTCCCGCCCTGAGCGACCACAACAGCGGCGAACTGGTCGGCACCAGCCCCAATTCGCTCAACATACGCGACGGCAGGCGCCTGAGCGTCGCCGACGCCTATCTGCCGCCGCAGGTTATGGCGCGGCCGAACCTGACCTTGCTCGCCGGCCACGAGGTCGAGCATCTCATGCTGGACGGACACAAGGTCACGGGCGTGAGCGTGGTCTGCGAGGGTGAGACCAGAACGCTCTCCGCCGACAGGATCGTTCTTTGCGCCGGCGCCGTGTCCTCGCCGCTCATCCTCATGCGGTCGGGCATTGGCTGTCCGGATACCCTGAAGCAGGCTGATATACGCTGCCTTGCCGATCGACGCGACGTCGGCCGCAACCTGCAGGACCATCTGCTGGCGCTTGGGAATGTCTACAGCACGAAAAAGCCGGTGCCACCGTCTCGCTTGCAGCACTCCGAATCGCTGATGTACCTGCATGGTGACGACCCTGCCCGTTGCACGGGAAGCCCCGACATTGTGCTCGCCTGCGTCGTCGCTCCCTCAGCGGCCGAGGGCCTGAAGGCCCCGCCCTATGGCTCCGCCTTCACGATCCTGTGCGGCGTCACCCATCCGACAAGCCGCGGGCGCATCGCCCCAAGCGGGCCGGGCCGCAACGATGCGCCGGTCATCGATCCGCATTATCTCGAAACCGAACACGACCGCACGGTCTTCAGGATGGCCTTGAAGCGGGCGCGCATGGTCGGCCATCATACTGCTCTGGACGAATGGCGCGATGCGGAGATCCTGCCGGGTGCAGCGGTTCAGTCCGACGACGAACTCGATGCCTTCATCGCCAGGGCGGCTTCCACCCATCATCATCCGGCCGGCACATGCCGGATGGGTCGTGACGCCGACGCCGTCGTCGACCCTGACCTGCGGCTGAACGGTTTTGACAACATCTTTGTCGTCGACGCCTCGGTGATGCCGGCGATCCCGAGCGGACCGATCAACGCCGCAATCGTCGCCATCGCGGAAACCTGGGCAGCGTCTTGCGGCGTTGCCGCGTCGACAGTGGCCGCTGCGTCTGACAATTCCCCTGGTGTTTGAACGGCGCCGGCGCCCGGCCCTTGTCAGCTGTGGAGATGCGTCAATTCAAACGCGGCTCCGTCCTGGATGCCGGCCATGCGCTGCTCGGCTGACCGGAACATGTCCGCGAACTCCACCTCGTTTTCGAACATTACGCCGCCGACCTTGACGGTCAGGGCATCTTCGGTTCCTTTTGGAGCGAAATAGACCTGCGCGATGCGCGCCCGGATACGCTCGCCGATTTCCCTGGCTTCCGCTTCGGTGGCCCCTGAGAGGAAAACCCCGAACATCGAAGTCCCGATGCGTCCAACCAGATCCTCCGCGCGCACCGATGATTTTATGGTTGAGGCTACGAGCCGCAAGGCCTCGTCGCCCCATTCAAGGCCAAAGCGCAAATTGATGGACCGCAGATGTTCCGAATGGATGACCAGGAAGGCGCCCGATCCCGGCCCCGGCGCCGACGGCCTTGCCGTTCTTTTTTCGACCATCGACGTGAAGACCGCTCCGTTCAGGCAGCCGGTCATAGTGTCGAAGGTTGCCGACTTGTCGAGTTCCCGGCGATAGCGACGAAGCTCGATCTGCTTCAATCCAATGAACAGAAAAAGCGGAACACCAAGGACAACAGGCAACAGGATTGCCGTGACCATGCTGCGCCCAAATGGCGTCAGCGCCTCGGAGAACAGGAGCAGATAGTTGAGGCCGACGGAAAGGGCCAGGATTCCCATGGTCCCCAGAAAGGTCAGCCAAGCGACGCCTCTCCATGCCTGGGCGGTGGTGGTCGCCATAGTCTTTGTCACTGGCCGATCTCCTGTGGACGGGTTGGTATAAGGCCGGTGTGTTGCAATTTCAGTTTCAAGGAACCTCGCAATTTAATCGATTGCGCGATGACCCCATGAAAGGCTGCGGACGAAACTGGCTTGTTCCCAATGCATGTCGCCCAAAAGTGACCCTCGGTTTTGGGAAAACGACATGCATAAAAAACAAAGATCTAAAGCGCGTCGCCTGAATCCGCTGAATGGATTCAAGCGGCGCGCTTTGGGGAAAGCTTCGCCCTTGACGGTTAACAAACAAAATATCAGGGGCTGAATGACCGGCTATTGTGCGGGGCCGAATATGCCCATCTGCGCGTTTCTGGCTGTCGCCTCCGCCTTGCCGTAGATGCCGCTCGGCAGCGCCATGGCCCAGCCGTTGGAGGCAAGCCAGGCGCCGACATCCTGCTTGCCCAGGCTGCACGGCGCGGCGATCGCAAAACGCTCGGCGTCCGGCGGCACGAAACATTTCAGCGCACGTCCCCTTAACCACGAATTGAAAGCGGCGCGTGCACGCTGGCCGCAGGGCCAGGTGACATCGTGAAACGAGCAGGATCGGTCGAGGTCGATGCCTTGCACCCCGCTGATGACCACCTTCCGGCCCATGGATTCGAACATCGCCGACGATGTGGCAATCGGGCGGTAGAGCAAGACCTCCCGCCAATCTCCGGGCATCGGCGTTTTCGGGGGCACGGCGAGACCGAGCTCGCTGAGTGGCGGACGGGGCTCGGCCCGTTCGATCTCCGCGGGATCAAGCCGTGGTGGAGCGATCAGGTCTTGAGCAACCTTGCGCGCCGGTTCCAGGCGCTGTGCGCTCGCAACCGGCCGGATTGGCTTCGTATCGTCAACAGCCGGCGAAGGGGTAAGGACAGGCCGATCGACCGAAAGCAAAGCCCCTGCCTGAACGATCAGCAGGACCCCGGCCAGAAGCAGGAGGCTTCCGAGCCCGGTCGCCAAGCGGTTGCGGCCCGGCCTGCCCATCAGCTCGAACAGCTTCTCAAGGCTACTCGCCGGTCAGAAACCCGACGTCGATTTGGCAACCAGCTTGAGCGCACCTTTTTCAATCCGATAGAACGGCATCGATCGTTCGCTGGACCCGTCAGCCCGAAACCGGAACAGACCTGTCGACCCACGAAACCCGTTTGGATTTTCGAGAACCTTTTTGCTGAAGCCATCAGGCCCGACCGCGCTGGCAATCCCTGCAGTCAGCGCAACCATATCATAGGCGTAGGCCACATTGACGTCGGCCGGATAGTTGTATGCCGTCCTGAAGCGGTCGGCGATCGGCCCGGTTTCACTGGGATCGAGGGTGGCGATATATGCCCCCCCAAACAGCGGATCCATGGGGTGTTCCAGCCAACGGTTCGTTCCGACCACGGAGATTGTCTTCCCAGGAATGCCTTTTGCTTTGAGGGCGGCGAGGATAGACGACGGGCTGCCATCGCCGCTGGCAACGATGACGGCGTCGGGATTGTCCACGAGTGAACCCATTTCGTCGACCGCCTTCGCGCCACCGTCACCGGCCGAATACGGGAGAGTGACCGCGAGCGTCGCGCCATAGATGCTGAGGCTGTTGGCGACCCGCTTCTCCATGGCGCCGGCGTTTGGGCCTTCCGCGACAAACAACACGAACTTCTTGCTGCCTTTCGCCGCCAGCCCCGCGGCGCCCGCGGCGGCGCTGTCCGCTTCGCCAAGGAGCACGGCATAAACCCCGGCGCCGCCGGCGAAATTATCGGCAAGCGCCAGGACCGGTGGCCGCTTCGATCCAGACAGCGTGGCGATGTGCTGGGCTGCCGGCAGTTCGGTCGGGCCGATCACGACCTTCGACCCCGTCGTTATGGCCGTTATCGCCAGTTTGCTGGCCAGTGTGCTGTCGCCCTTGGTGTCTTCTACCGTCAGCGTCAGCAATCCATTGCCGATATCCGTCATCGCCAGCTTGGCGGCATCCAGCATCTTCCTGCCGTTTTCCCCCGCCGTTCCGGCGGCGGACAATGGCAGCAACATCGTGATTTTTGTCGAACCGGTGCCCAGCGACTGGGTCGCCTGGACGGGACCGGCAGCAGCGGCGCCATTCTGCCCGGCAGGCACGGTAACCGCCGCCGGATCGAGCACTTCGGAAACGCCGCCTTTCGACTGGCAGCCCGACACGATCACGGCGAGCGCCAAGGCGATTGCCCATGTCCGTGGACAGTGGACCTGTCGGCCAGCTTCCATGATTGCTCCACCCTCTACGTCGCCGGGTATTTCTTTCCGGTCTGATCTTCAAGTCATGTTACGGCGGACTTGCTGTTCCGTCTGCAGTTCTTTTAGCTTCCGAAAAGCCTGGCTCTGAGCGCCTTGATCTGCCTTGCTTGCCCAGCACTTCGATAGTCGGCGCATTTCATGTATCGCGGCCCAGGCACGAACACGCGGCGCACGCACACACCTTTTCCATGGGCAGGGGCTCCACCCTCTCCTCCTGGCGAGAATGCGGAAAAGCCGAATGTCGCCACCGGCAACGGCCCGGTCACTTCAATCCCCTCCCTTGCCAGGATTGCCCGCGCACGCTGGCAGTAGCGGACCGAAAGGGCCGAGAACCGGCTTTCATTGTGCCCGGCGCGATACTTCATGACGGTGGTGCACAGATCGCCCGCGGCGAGCCTGTTGGCCTGTGCAAGGTATTTGACCCCCAGCGCGATGTTGGTCGCTGGCGCGCTCAGATCGTCAAGGGAGCCTCGAAAGCCGAGCATCCTGGCCGTGGCCGGCATAACCTGCATCAGGCCGACTTCGCCATCGGCGCCCTGCACGCCGGGATCGAACCCGCTTTCGATCTCCATCACAGCATGCGCCAGCATCGGCTCCAGCCCATAGATCGATGCCTGGCAGCTCGCAAACGCCTTGAATGTCTGCCGGGTCCACTCCGTGGCTGCGTCACAGTGTGCCGGCCGCGGCAGGCTGGACGGCTGCCGTTGTTCCGCAAAAGGCCGTTCCAGCCAGTTGGCGTGGGCCAGCGTGACAGTGAGGCCAAAGCCGACGAACGCGATCGCGGCTGCGATCGCCTTCGAGAATGATCCGTCGGCTGTCATGATGGCCAACAGGCGTGGGTTCGCCTATCCGGTCAGTGCATGTACTCGACCATGCGATCGTGAAAACACTCGCATTTGTTGAGGGTGTCTTCGTCCTTGTAGTTCGTCTTCAGGTAGCCGTAAGCCATGCCGCAGGCGACCTTGGCTTCCGATGCCCAGACGAAGACGGGCCGGGACGAGTTGATCCACTCCGAGCTGTTGGCGGCGGCGACCGACTCGTCCATCAGCTTCACCACCTGCTCCTTGAGGTCGACGATGTTGTCGTTCAGCACCAGGTTGGACGTGCCGACGACACGGCAATAGTCGCCCGTCGGACCTTCGATGATGTCGGCGGCATACCCCGTCGACCCGACTGCCAGCAACAGCGTCGCAGCGGAAACAAGCAGTCTTGCAGAACGTTTCATGTTGAGCTCCCCTAGATATTAGCGACGTATAACATAATCGCGTGGCCACGCGCTATGGCGTTAGATCGTTGCCGTGTGCTGTGTGTGTGCCGTATCGTCGTAGAGTATGTTGATGGTGCCGGACGTGGCCGGTCCGTTCTGCAGCGTGGCCACGTCAACGAAACTGGCCGCATTGCCCGAACCATCGGTGTCGACGCTCAGCGTCTTGGTGCTGGTGTCGTAGTGCACGTAGTCGGCGATGGTCCCCGCACCCTTGTCGAACAACGCAGTCAGGTCGATCTGATCTCCTTCTCCTTTATTGTAGTCGATGATGAGATCCTTGATATTCAGTTCGAGATGATCGAGCTTGAACGTGTCGGCGCCGGTGCCGCCGGTAAGCGTGTCCTGGCCGAAGCCTCCGATCAGCAGGTCGTCGTTGGCACCGCCATTCAATTGATCGGCTCCCGAGCCGCCGAAAAGCGTGTCATTGCCCGCGAGTCCGTTGATGATGTCGTTACCGGACGTCCCCGCCATTGCCTCGTCGCCCGCCGTCCCAGAGATCGGGGTACCCGCGGGGTGTTCGCCCAACGTCGTGATCGACAGGGTTTGATTAGCCGAATGATCGCCATCCCCGTCCACACCTGACACAGAGAAATTGAACGTCTGGTCCGACGGCAAGATAAGCTTCGAATAGCCGAAATTGTCGAACTTGGCTTTGCCTTCCGTGACGGTGAACGTGATGGAGGTGAAGTCACCTGTCGGATCGATGGTAAGCAAGCCGTCCACGGCGGTCGTAGCGGTGCCCGTCAGACCGGTATTGGTCGTGTAGGTCATGGTGAAAGCACCGGCAGCCTCGTGCTCGACGAAGAAGTTCAGCTTGTCGATTGCTGTTGCGAAGTTGATCTGGAACTGCTCTCCAACATCCAGATTTCCATTTTGGACGCCAAAGCCATTGCTCGTCGGCTTCAGCTCTTCGGCGTTGCCGATGCTTCCATTGCCGTTCGTATCGACCGCCTTGAAGGTAGCATCTCCCAAGGTGAACTGTATGGTGCTCGCACCACCAGACACGCCGCTGAAATCGAATGTCTGATTGGCAACGGGGCGAGATTCGATCAAAGTAAATGTATAGGTTCCGTCCGCACTGACCTTCAGATCGAAGAAATTCGATCCACCTGCCTGCGCAATGAGATCCGACGAGCCATCGGCATTGTGGACGACAGGCAGATATGTCAGCCCGCTGATATTGGTCAGCGGCGTGATCTCGATCGACTGCTCGCCATCGGCGCCGAAGGCAAGGTCGTGCGTGCCAACCACAACATTGTTGTCTTGATTAGCGACGATACCATTCGTGATATGAGTGAAGGTTGGCGTGTCGTCGTTCACCTGCACCGTTAGCGAGCCATTTGCCGTATCGGAGTCACCGTCCGTGACCGTGAAGCCGATCGTCACATTCATGGTCTCTTCCGTCGTGCCGACGGTGGGGTGCACCAGCGGTTCCGACAGGGTGAAGGCGTAGGAGCCGTCCGGCGCAACGTCGAGCACGAACACTATGCTGCCCGAGATCACACCAGTCGCGGTGAGGATCGTGTGCCCAGCATTCGTCGTCGTTGCGTATTGCACGCCTTCCTGTGCAGCGAGCCCGTTTGGAGTCTTGTAGATCGCCATTACGCTTGGACCGGCAAAGCTGAGCGCTTTCAGCCCGTCCGCACCAGCCGTAAACAGCGACCCCGCGCTGCCCGACAAGACTTTCGCGTCGGCGACATCGCCCGTCCCGCCCGGATTGCCAGTAAACAGCGCCTGCGCATCGTCGTCCAGTACGGGTGTTGCCGCCACGACTTTCGCAACCGGGATGTCGTCGTCGACGGTCACGGTCAGCGTGCCGGTCGCGGCCGTGGCCGCCGTGTCGTCGGCGTCGTAGACCTTGTAGCTCAGGTTGAAGCCGAGATTGTCCTCGGTTCCCGCTGTCGGATGCTGGATCGGCGACAGCAGTGTCACCGTATAGGTGCCGGTGACCGCATTGGTCAGGTCGACCTGGAACACATTGACGCCGCCGGCCGACGCGATGATCTGCGTGCCCGCTCCGTTCGCCGTGTAGGTGTAGGTGGTGCCGTTCACCGTCTCCGAGCCCGACACCAGCGCGATATGGCCCGCGCCGTCCACACCATAGTTGTGCGTCAGCGTTCCGGGCTGCGCGCTCGGCGCATCGTCACCCAGGGCGTTGTCGTTGTTGCCCGTCGCAAGGTTGTCCTCGTCGACCAGCGTTGCCGACACACCCGCCGTCGCATGGTTGTTGTCGCCCGAGAAGGTGAACGACAGAACCGCCTGCGAGGTGTCCCCGTCAGCGTCCTTCATCGTGTAGGTGAAGCTGTCCACCGTCCCAGCCGGCACCGATGCCTTCGGGGTATAGATGTAGGAACCGTCGCCGTTCAGCGTCAGCGTGCCATAGGCCGTCACGATCGGATTGCCGATCGTGCCGCCCGTCACCGCCGTCACCGTGCCGGGCTGATCCGCACCGACATGGTCGTTGGCCAGAACACCAGTGGCCGCAGTCGCCACGATCGCCGCGCCGCCTTCCGTCGCGGCCTGACCGTCATTCACAGCAACCGGGATGTCGTCGTCGACGGTCACGGTCAGCGTGCCGGTCGCGGCCGTGGCCGCCGTGTCGTCGGCGTCGTAGACCTTGTAGCTCAGGTTGAAGCCGAGATTGTCCTCGGTTCCCGCTGTCGGATGCTGGATCGGCGACAGCAGTGTCACCGTATAGGTGCCGGTGACCGCATTGGTCAGGTCGACCTGGAACACATTGACGCCGCCGGCCGACGCGATGATCTGCGTGCCCGCTCCGTTCGCCGTGTAGGTGTAGGTGGTGCCGTTCACCGTCTCCGAGCCCGACACCAGCGCGATATGGCCCGCGCCGTCCGCACCATAGTTGTGCGTCAGCGTTCCGGGCTGCGCGCTCGGCGCATCGTCACCCAGGGCGTTGTCGTTGTTGCCCGTCGCAAGGTTGTCCTCGTCGACCAGCGTTGCCGACACACCCGCCGTCGCATGGTTGTTGTCGCCCGAGAAGGTGAACGACAGAACCGCCTGCGAGGTGTCCCCGTCAGCGTCCTTCATCGTGTAGGTGAAGCTGTCCACCGTCCCAGCCGGCACCGATGCCTTCGGGGTATAGATGTAGGAACCGTCGCCGTTCAGCGTCAGCGTGCCATAGGCCGTCACGATCGGATTGCCGATCGTGCCGCCCGTCACCGCCGTCACCGTGCCGGGCTGATCCGCACCGACATGGTCGTTGGCCAGAACACCAGTGGCCGCAGTCGCCACGATCGCCGCGCCGCCTTCCGTCGCGGCCTGACCGTCATTCACAGCAACCGGGATGTCGTCGTCGACGGTCACGGTCAGCGTGCCGGTCGCGGCCGTGGCCGCCGTGTCGTCGGCGTCGTAGACCTTGTAGCTCAGGTTGAAGCCGAGATTGTCCTCGGTTCCCGCTGTCGGATGCTGGATCGGCGACAGCAGCGTCACCGTATAGGTGCCGGTGACCGCATTGGTCAGGTCGACCTGGAACACATTGACGCCGCCGGCCGACGCGATGATCTGCGTGCCCGCTCCGTTCGCCGTGTAGGTGTAGGTGGTGCCGTTCACCGTCTCCGAGCCCGACACCAGCGCGATATGGCCCGCGCCGTCCGCACCATAGTTGTGCGTCAGCGTTCCGGGCTGCGCGCTCTGCGCATCGTCACCCAGGGCGTTGTCGTTGTTGCCCGTCGCAAGGTTGTCCTCGTCGACCAGCGTTGCCGACACACCCGCCGTCGCATGGTTGTTGTCGCCCGAGAAGGTGAACGACAGAACCGCCTGCGAGGTGTCCCCGTCAGCGTCCTTCATCGTGTAGGTGAAGCTGTCCACCGTCCCAGCCGGCACCGATGCCTTCGGGGTATAGATGTAGGAACCGTCGCCGTTCAGCGTCAGCGTGCCATAGGCCGTCACGATCGGATTGCCGATCGTGCCGCCCGTCACCGCCGTCACCGTGCCGGGCTGATCCGCACCGACATGGTCGTTGGCCAGAACACCAGTGGCTGCAGTCGCCACGATCGCCGCGCCGCCTTCCGTCGCGGCCTGACCGTCATTCACAGCAACCGGGATGTCGTCGTCGACGGTCACGGTCAGCGTGCCGGTCGCGGCCGTGGCCGCCGTGTCGTCGGCGTCGTAGACCTTGTAGCTCAGGTTGAAGCCGAGATTGTCCTCGGTTCCCGCTGTCGGATGCTGGATCGGCGACAGCAGTGTCACCGTATAGGTGCCGGTGACCGCATTGGTCAGGTCGACCTGGAACACATTGACGCCGCCGGCCGACGCGATGATCTGCGTGCCCGCTCCGTTCGCCGTGTAGGTGTAGGTGGTGCCGTTCACCGTCTCCGAGCCCGACACCAGCGCGATATGGCCCGCGCCGTCCACACCATAGTTGTGCGTCAGCGTTCCGGGCTGCGCGCTCTGCGCATCGTCACCCAGGGCGTTGTCGTTGTTGCCCGTCGCAAGGTTGTCCTCGTCGACCAGCGTTGCCGACACACCCGCCGTCGCATGGTTGTTGTCGCCCGAGAAGGTGAACGACAGAACCGCCTGCGAGGTGTCCCCGTCAGCGTCCTTCATCGTGTAGGTGAAGCTGTCCACCGTCCCAGCCGGCACCGACGCCTTCGGGGTATAGATGTAGGAGCCGTCGCCGTTCAGCGTCAGCGTGCCATAGGTCGTCACGATCGGATTGCCGATCGTGCCGCCCGTCACCGCCGTCACCGTGCCGGGCTGATCCGCGCCGACATGGTCGTTGGCCAGAACACCAGTGGCTGCAGTCGCCACGATCGCCGCGCCGCCTTCCGTCGCCGCCTGACCGTCATTCACAGCAACCGGGATGTCGTCGTCGACGGTCACGGTCAGCGTGCCGGTCGCGGCCGTGGCCGCCGTGTCGTCGGCGTCGTAGACCTTGTAGCTCAGGTTGAAGCCGAGATTGTCCTCGGTTCCCGCTGTCGGATGCTGGATCGGCGACAGCAGCGTCACCGTATAGGTGCCGGTGACCGCATTGGTCAGGTCGACCTGGAACACATTGACGCCGCCGGCCGACGCGATGATCTGCGTGCCCGCTCCGTTCGCCGTGTAGGTGTAGGTGGTGCCGTTCACCGTCTCCGAGCCCGACACCAGCGCGATATGGCCCGCGCCGTCCACACCATAGTTGTGCGTCAGCGTTCCGGGCTGCGCGCTCGGCGCATCGTCACCCAGGGCGTTGTCGTTGTTGCCCGTCGCAAGGTTGTCCTCGTCGACCAGCGTTGCCGACACACCCGCCGTCGCATGGCTGTTGTCGCCCGAGAAGGTGAACGACAGAACCGCCTGCGAGGTGTCCCCGTCAGCGTCCTTCATCGTGTAGGTGAAGCTGTCCACCGTCCCAGCCGGCACCGACGCCTTCGGGGTATAGATGTAGGAGCCGTCGCCGTTCAGCGTCAGCGTGCCATAGGTCGTCACGATCGGATTGCCGATCGTGCCGCCCGTCACCGCCGTCACCGTGCCGGGCTGATCCGCGCCGACATGGTCGTTGGCCAGAACACCAGTGGCTGCAGTCGCCACGATCGCCGCGCCGCCCTCCGTCGCCGCCTGACCGTCATTCACAGCAACCGGGATGTCGTCGTCGACGGTCACGGTCAGCGTGCCGGTCGCGGCCGTGGCCGCCGTGTCGTCGGCGTCGTAGACCTTGTAGCTCAGGTTGAAGCCGAGATTGTCCTCGGTTCCCGCTGTCGGATGCTGGATCGGCGACAGCAGCGTCACCGTATAGGTGCCGGTGACCGCATTGGTCAGGTCGACCTGGAACACATTGACGCCGCCGGCCGACGCGATGATCTGCGTGCCCGCTCCGTTCGCCGTGTAGGTGTAGGTGGTGCCGTTCACCGTCTCCGAGCCCGACACCAGCGCGATATGGCCCGCGCCGTCCGCACCATAGTTGTGCGTCAGCGTTCCGGGCTGCGCGCTCGGCGCATCGTCACCCAGGGCGTTGTCGTTGTTGCCCGTCGCAAGGTTGTCCTCGTCGACCAGCGTTGCCGACACACCCGCCGTCGCATGGTTGTTGTCGCCCGAGAAGGTGAACGACAGAACCGCCTGCGAGGTGTCCCCGTCAGCGTCCTTCATCGTGTAGGTGAAGCTGTCCACCGTCCCAGCCGGCACCGACGCCTTCGGGGTATAGATGTAGGAGCCGTCGCCGTTCAGCGTCAGCGTGCCATAGGTCGTCACGATCGGATTGCCGATCGTGCCGCCCGTCACCGCCGTCACCGTGCCGGGCTGATCCGCGCCGACATGGTCGTTGGCCAGAACACCAGTGGCTGCAGTCGCCACGATCGCCGCGCCGCCTTCCGTCGCCGCCTGACCGTCATTCACAGCAACCGGGATGTCGTCGTCGACGGTCACGGTCAGCGTGCCGGTCGCGGCCGTGGCCGCCGTGTCGTCGGCGTCGTAGACCTTGTAGCTCAGGTTGAAGCCGAGATTGTCCTCGGTTCCCGCTGTCGGATGCTGGATCGGCGACAGCAGCGTCACCGTATAGGTGCCGGTGACCGCATTGGTCAGGTCGACCTGGAACACATTGACGCCGCCGGCCGACGCGATGATCTGCGTGCCCGCTCCGTTCGCCGTGTAGGTGTAGGTGGTGCCGTTCACCGTCTCCGAGCCCGACACCAGCGCGATATGGCCCGCGCCGTCCACACCATAGTTGTGCGTCAGCGTTCCGGGCTGCGCGCTCGGCGCATCGTCACCCAGGGCGTTGTCGTTGTTGCCCGTCGCAAGGTTGTCCTCGTCGACCAGCGTTGCCGACACACCCGCCGTCGCATGGTTGTTGTCGCCCGAGAAGGTGAACGACAGAACCGCCTGCGAGGTGTCCCCGTCAGCGTCCTTCATCGTGTAGGTGAAGCTGTCCACCGTCCCAGCCGGCACCGACGCCTTCGGGGTATAGATGTAGGAGCCGTCGCCGTTCAGCGTCAGCGTGCCATAGGTCGTCACGATCGGATTGCCGATCGTGCCGCCCGTCACCGCCGTCACCGTGCCGGGCTGATCCGCGCCGACATGGTCGTTGGCCAGAACACCAGTGGCTGCAGTCGCCACGATCGCCGCGCCGCCTTCCGTCGCCGCCTGACCGTCATTCACAGCAACCGGCCCATCGTCGTTGACCTTGACGGTCAGCGAGGCATTGGCCGTGTCGTTGTCGCTGTCGGTGACCTTTACCGCGAAATTTTCCCCGGTCGCCTGGTCGGCGGCTCCGGTCTGGTTGGGATTGGCGTTCGCCACGTTGTTTGAGAGCGTGTAGCTGTAGCTGTAGACGCCAGCGCTCAGGCTCACCGTCAGCACGCCGTTGACGCCCTGGACCGTGCCGCCAGAAGTGACATCCACCAGGTTGCTGTCCTTGTCCATCACCTCAAGCTTCTGCAGCGTGTCGCCGCCCGTCGTAATGTTGAACGTGCCTACCGTGGTTTCCGAGTGATCCGAGTTCAAGGCCGGGTCGGCAAGCTCGCCGGTCCCAGCCGGCAGGCCCTTCTCGTCGACAACCGCGGTCGCGTTGACCGACGGCGTTCCGCCTTCCGGCGTCACATCGATCGTCGGCGTCGAATCCTTCAGCAGGTTGATCGTGACCGTCGCCACCGACGAATCGCCATCACCGTCGATGATCTGGTACTGGAACGTCACCGTCCCTTCTTCGCCGGCAACCGGCGCGTAGGTGAAGGTGCCGTCATTGTGGTAGGTAACCGTGCCGGCGCCGCCGCTCAGCGAGTTCGCCACATAGCTCACCTTGGCCGGATCGGCGATGGCCACTCCATCCGCTCCGGGCACGTCGTTGGCGAACACATTCACCGTCACAGCGGCGTTCTCGGTCGCCTGCGTGGCACTGTCATCATGCGCTGTCGGCACGTCGTCGACAATGTTGATGGTGAGCGTCGTCGAGGCCGGGTCGCCGTCGGTATCAACCACCTGGACGGCGAAGTCGTCATGGGTGGTGTTGCCCGAGGTGTTGTCCAGCAGCGTGTAGGAATAGGTGTAGCCGGTCCCCGGCGTGCCGGTGATGGTCAAGTCGCCATACTGGCCGTGCACCAGGATGCCGCCGGCCGCGTTGGTCACCTCGATCTGGGTGTTGTCCTTGTCGGTCACATAGAGGTGGCCGATCGTGTCGCCGCCCGTGGTGATGTTCAGCGAACCCGTCGCCGTCTCGCTCGGATCGCTGTTGTTGGTGCCGTTGTTGTCGGCGATCTCGCCGGAACCCGCCGGCTCGATACCGCGCACCGCAAGGCCCGCTTCGTTCACCGCGCTGTGCCCCGACGCATCGGGAGCCTCGGGCGCCACACCGATCGTCGGCGTCGAGTCCTTCAACAGGTTGATCGTCACCGTCGCTATCGACGAGTCGCCATCACCGTCGATGATCTGGTACTGGAACGTCACCGTCCCTTCTTCGCCGGCAACCGGCGCGTAGGTGAAGGTGCCGTCATTGTGGTAGGTAACCGTGCCGGCGCCGCCGCTCAGCGAGTTCGCCACATAGCTCACCTTGGCCGGATCGGTGATGTTCACCCCGTCCGCGCCAGGCACGTCGTTGGCAAACACGTTCACCGTCACGGGCGCGTTCTCGGTCGCCTGCGTGCCGCTGTCGGCAACCGCCGTCGGCACGTCGTCGACGATGGCTACGGCAAAGCTCGTGCTGGCCGAATCGCCGTCGACGTCCGTGACCGTGATGCTGAAATTGTCCGGAACCGTGTCGGTTGGGTCGAATCCGTTCGTCTGATTGGAATGAGTGACCGATTCGGTCACCGTGTAATTGTATTCGATAGCGCCCGTGGTCGGATTGAAGGAGACGATCGTGATGTAGCCGAACTCCCCAGGGATTTTGTCGCCGACGGCGGTGACGGTGACGCCGTTGATGACGATCGACCCGATTCCATCCGGCGCCTCGATGCTGATTGTTCCAGTGCCGGACGTTTCCGAATGGCTCGGCGCGTCGCTGCCCGGCGATTGTGTCGGGCCGCCGTCAAGACCGGTTTCGCTGGCCGCTTCGCTCGGAGCAAGCAAGGACGTGGCCGTTACAGTAACCTCCCTGTCGACGATGGACGGGAAGAGTTCGCGGCGATCCAGAAGGCCAAACTGCAAGGCGGTCGGCGGCAGCAGTGCCGACAGGTCGAACCCGTCGCCGATGCCGCCGGGGGGAACCGAGAAGTCTCCGCCTGCACTCGAGTTCGAACCGCCAGGGCCGGCCGAGATCGAACCGTCGGCGCCGAAGGCGACATCGACATGGCTGGCTTCCAGCGCTGCCAGCAACGCGACGCGCGGCACCTCGACGTCGCCAATGATGAAGGTCGGCACGTTCAAGGCGCCATCCTTGATCACGATCACCGAGCCGTCAGCCTGTTCAAGCACAAGGTTTTGGCCGTCGACCTTGATGTTGTCGATCGAGGCGTTGGCGGGGAGCCTTACCACGTGGCTGGCGTCAGCCACATATTCGTGCGGCGCAGCTGCCGGCGGTGCCTTTGCTTCCGCGGGGGCTTCCGGTTTGACAGGCGCTCCGCCGCCGACATCGACCGGCACTG
The DNA here is from genome assembly GCA_014189435.1 of Mesorhizobium loti. NCBI lineage: Bacteria > Pseudomonadati > Pseudomonadota > Alphaproteobacteria > Hyphomicrobiales > Phyllobacteriaceae > Mesorhizobium > Mesorhizobium loti. Next base: position 483,767 of record CP050293.1, on the reverse strand, counting down.
GTTCGGACGCTGCCGGTGCAGGCTGCTGCGTCGAATTTGCTTGTGCGATCCGGATCTCCGCCGGCGATGTCTGATCGCCGTGTTCATTGGGCGCGGAATGCTCGTTCAAGGAACCCGAAAAGCTGTCCAACTCGATATTGGTCGTCATGGCTGAAACCCCTCCGATATTTCCCGGAAAGAGACAGCGGCCACTTCTACTTTGCAACAGTCCCGAAATCTATTTCATATATTCTGATATGCATCGTTCGGCATTTTTTACACGTGGTAAACCTCAAATATATAACCTGATATATGTTGGCTTCCATGTCGCTTGTTTGACCGGCTGCAGGTCGGAGATTTCTGGTAAATGAAAGTATAAAATCGAATAAAGTTTTAAAGAAAATAGACGTAGTGATTTGCGAGAAAGTTATCCACCTTCCTTTCCAATAATTTGAGACAAGATTGGTAGCGTCCACAGTCAAAGGTGGGCGTTATGAAAAAACAAAAATCGGCCCCGGGAAAAACCGGGTTCCAAGTGCTCTTGCTGGCAATCGGGCTTTTCGGCCTGACCGGGCCGTCATTCGCGAACGCAGTTTCGAGCGATGTCGCCGCTATCGGCGCGCCTTTGGAAAAGGTCCAGACGCCGCCCTTCCTCGGTGGTGTTTCGCTGGTGAGATCCCAGCCCTGGCTGCCTGCGGTCGCTTACCGGATCGGCATGGTGACCGGCAGCTACGGCGCGGCGGTTGCCGACCGCGGCGACGGCTCGTCAATGGCACAAGGCGAGGCCGGTATAGATCCGGTGCAGACGGCGTCGATCATTCCGGGCGTGTTCGGATCGGTTGCCTTGTCGATGCGCAATTTTCCCGTCGCGGCGCGCTGGGCACCCGTCTACCGGGCCATCACCGCCTGCTCGGCGGACAGCCCCTGCGAGCGCAAGAGCGCGGCTTTTGCCGCCATGATCTCCGCCGCTCAGGGCAAGGGCTTCAGCGAAAAACTATCTTTCGTCAACAGCAGCGTAAATCGGCTGATCGCCTACAGGAAAGACAGCGTCGTCTACGGCAAGCTCGACTATTGGGCGAAGCCTTCGGAGATTCTCGAGCGGCGAGCCGGCGACTGCGAGGATTTTGCCATCCTCAAGATGACGGCTCTGCTGAGGGCCGGCATTCCAACGCAAAGCATGGCGCTGGTTGTCCTCCAGGACCGCAAGCGAGGCTTCTTTCACGCTGTGCTGTCGGTGAGCACAGGCAGCGGCACCTTCATTCTCGACAGCCTCAGCAACACCGTCGTGCGCGATAGCGATCTCCCTAGTTACGTTCCGCTCTATTCGTTCAGCACGGACCGGGCCTGGATCCACGGCTCAAGACCGGGCGGCGCCCAGATGGCCGACATCAAAGGCGGTTTCGCAACCGTCGCACCCGGCGAAGGTTTTCAGCCGTAAGTTCTCGTTAGGATTGGCGGTGCATTCAGCCGCCGAAGACGAACGCCATCAGCAACTCCGGCTCAAGCACTGGGGCTCGCACCGCATTCAACTGACCTCGGTATCGACGGTCACCGGCGCCGATGACAAAACCGGTAGCCACCGGCGCTTCGCCGTTGGCATCGAGCCGCGCGAATATGTCGGCCACATTGAGGTCCAGCGCCAGCTTGAGATCGTGCCGTGCATCATCGCTTGGAGCTATCGGCAATTGACGCTTGACCAGCTGCTGGAACGGCGCGTTGAACGACAGGATCTTCTTCGACGAAGCCAGGGCAAAGGCTGGTGACGGGCAAGCGACCAGTATGGCGTTGATGGTATTGATCGACGCAAGCCTTCGCAAAGTCAGGTTTTCGTTTCCCAACCCACGCATGCAAGCCACCCTGATCGCGGATGTCAGGTTACCTGTCTGCGCCTGGCTTTCGGCGATCTCGTCGATGAGCATGCCGATCGTGCACTTCCTGCTTTCAGCCATCTGTTTCAGCGACATCCAGAATGCCCGCTCCAAACGGATGCCGCGTCGTATGCCGCCGCGTGCCACAACCCGAAATTCCAGCCCAAAATCCTGGGCCGTGACCGCGGGAAGCAGCCGCTCGCCCTCGGGATGATGAAAGCTCGCGCTACCGCTCACTCATCGCCTCCTCGCGAGCCTTGTTGATCGGCTTCAAGAGGTAGTGCAGGATCGTCTTGCGCCCGGTCTTGATGTCGACTGAACAGATCATTCCGGGGATGATCGAGTAAGCCTTGCCGTCTCTCTCAAGTGTCGATTTGTCCGTCGACACGCGCACCTGATAATAGGGTTCCCCTGTCTTCTGATCGACCAGGCTGTCGGCTGTGATGTTCGAGACCTTGCCCTCGATGCCGCCGAAGATGGAGAAATCGTAGGCGGTGACCTTGATGAGCGCTTCCTGGTCGGGACGGATGAACGCCACATCCCGTGGCGAGACCCGTGCCTCCACCAGCAAAGTCTCGGAGGTTGGCACGATGCCGGCCACGACCGCGCCAGGCTGGACGAAGGCGCCGACCGTGTTCAGCTCCAGCGTGTTGACGATGCCGTCCACGGGAGACCGGATATCGGTGCGCGCGACCTTGTCGGTCGCTCCCCTTATGGTTTCGTCCACCACCGAAAGGTCCGCCAGCGCCTGGGTAAGGTCGTCCAATGCCTCCTGCTGCAGTTGCAGGCCGAGCTCTTCGACCTGAAGCTGGGCTTCCGTGATCGCTGCCTTGGCTTTCTTGATGGTCTCACCGGCCAGGTTCAGCTGGCCGTTGAGCTCGGTCTGTTCGCGCTCCACCCGGAGTTGCTCGGTCCTTGCCATCAGGCCTTTCTTGACCATCGCGTCGACCAGCTTTGCCTCCTGGTCGCTGACGACCAGGTTCTTGGTCAGACGGTCGGAATTGGCCACGGCCTCGGCCAGTTCCCTCTCGCGCTGATCAAGGCGTGACTTGAGCACGGACAGCTTGTTGTCGAAGTTCTCGCGTCGGGCGATGAGCAGCTTCTGTTCATTGTCGCAAATTTGCGGAGCGACCGACTGAATGTCCGGCGGGCACGGAAACGGGCCTGAGAGATTGCCGGCCTGTTCGTATTTCAGCCTTGCTATGCGCACTTCCAGCGCGCGCGCCTTGGCCTGCTGCTCGCCAAGGCTGGACGTGTTGAGCGTGTTGTCCAGGCGGATGATGAGATCGTTCTTCTTGACGATCTGGCCAATCGTGACTGCGATTTCCTGAACGACGCCGGCCTCGCTCGCCTGAATGATCTGGGTCTTGGAAGCGGGTATGACCTTGCCATCGCCGCGTGCGATCTCATCGACCTCGGCAAAGGACGCCCAGGCGACAAAAACGACGAAGAGCGCTCCGATGATGAATATGGACGCCGACGCAAACAGCGGCGGTCGATCTTCTCTGGCAAGCATTTCCCACGCCCCAACGCATTGGATGCAGCAATATTTGTTTTGTCAGGCGCTTGTTTTCTGCAACGCCTGTATGACTTGGTCCTTCGGTCCGTCAGCTACGATCTTGCCCTGTTCGATAACGATCAGGCGGTCGGCCAATTCAAGCATGCTGAACCGATGTGTAGAGACGATCAGCGTTGTGTCGCGGTCAAAGGCGACTTTGAGCTGCTTGATCAACTGGCGTTCCGATGCGAGGTCCATCGAGCCCGACGGCTCATCCAGAAAGACGATTTTCGGTTTGGTCAGCAGCAAGCGTGCGATCGCCACCGTCTGCCTCTGGCCGCCTGAAAGATTGGTGCCGCGCTCGCCGACATTCATGTCGTAGCCGCGCGGGTGTCGTGAGACGAAATCGTCGACGCCAGCCGCCTTTGCCGCTTCGATGATCTGCTCATCGGTAGCCTCCGGACATGCCATCAGGAGGTTCTCCTTGATGGTGCCCGAGAACAGATCGCCAGCCTGCGCAACGATGCCGACCGCGGCGCGAACCTCGGACGGGTGATACTGGCGAATATCGATCCCATCCAGCAGCAACTCACCGGAGGTCGGCAGGAAAAGCCTGCCGATCAGCCGGCCCATCGTCGTCTTTCCCGATCCTATGCGGCCGATGATGCCTATCCGCTCACCCGGCTTCACCGAGAAATTCAGGCCGGTCAAAACCTCGTTTTCCGAGCCGGGATAGACAAACCCGACATTCCTGAACACCATCGCCCCCTTGCGAATGGGGCGGTTGACGAAACCCACCGTGTCCGGTCGGTCTTCCGGTTGAGCCATGATCGAGTTCACCATTCTCAACGAGAGCATGGCCTGGCGAAACCGGGACAGCGTGATGGCGATCTGGCCGAGCGGCGCCACGGCCCTGCTCGCTAGCATCACCGTTCCTATGATTGCTCCCGTCGAAACATGCCCTTCCGAGAAGGCATAAGCGCCGGCCACGACCAGAGCGACGGTCACCAGCTGTTGTATTGACTGTGTTATGTTGCCCGCGGCCGCAGAAAGCTGCTTGATCTTCTCGGACGTGTTGGCGGCGTTCTTGGAGTGCTCCCCCCACTTTCGCAGCAGATACGCCTCGGCGCGCAGCGACTTGATGGTCTCCAGCGTGGAGATGGATTCAACCAGCAGGGCCTGGCGCTGCGAGGCTTCGTTCATCGAGGCGGCGACACGCTTGCCGATGCGGCGCTGGGTGATCAAGCCGACAATGACGGACATCACGAAGGCCAGCGCCGGTATGATCACCAGCCAGCCGCCTATCGCATAGATGACAAGAAGAAAGACGAAGACGAATGCCGTGTCGATGAACACGCTGATGGTGTTCGAAGTGAAGAACTCTCTGACGAACTCGTATTGCGTGACCCTGTTTGCGTATTCGCCGGTCGAGCCGGGACGCGCCGACAGTGACGAATTCAGCACTTTCTCGAACAGAAGATAGGATATCCGAAGATCGGCTTTGCGCCCGGCATAGTCGATGAGAGAAGCCCTGGCCGTCTTCAAAAGCAGGTCGAACAGGATGACGGCGCCAATGCCGAGAGCCAGGACCCACAGTGTCGATATCGCCTTGTTCGGCAGGATCCTGTCGTAGACGTTCATGGTGAAGATGGGCGAGGCTATGGCCAACACATTGATGAACACCGCCGCCAGAACGACCTTCGAATAGGTGCGCCAGAAAGCGCCCATCGTCCCCGTAAGCCAATGGCGTCTTTCGATCTTTTGCGCCGAGCCGACCTTCATCTCCTCGGCGGCATTGGCATAGGTTATCGAGAAGGAAGCGCCGCCGCTGATGTAGCTGGCGGCCAGTTCCGATCGGCCAATCGTGGTGCGGCCGTCTTCCTGGGGCGCGGTGATATATCCATCGTCCTCAGTTTGGGCGAGCAGGGCGAGGGGCAATTGGCTGACGCGAAAGACGATCGCGGGTAGGTCGATACGCCCCCTGAGAAAGTCGCGGTGGCTGAACTCGGTGACTTCCAGGCCGATGCGCTCGGCAAGGTGCCTGATGTCGTCGACCGCAATTCGCGTGTCCGAGAGCGGCACGCCGGCAAACAGCACGGTCTCCGCACTCGGCCTGCCGAGATATCCGGCAACAGCTGAGAAGCAGGCTTTGAACGCCTCCTTGGGGGAGAGGATGTTGGGTTGCTGGTTCACGATCTGCCCGTCAGGACTCTCGCTGGACCTTGTGCCGTCTTATTTCTTCCTCACCGGGGCCAGGATATCGAAAGGCAGGTCGTTCTTCTGCTCCGATGGCGTCCGCGCATAGGTTTCAGTGTCTGCGGTTTCCGGTGTCGCAAACTCGGCTCGCGCATAGGCCGTAGCCTGCTTTGCCGGCTGAAGGTTCATCGTTTTCAGCAACTGTCCGGTCGCGGCCAGAAGCCGGTACTGGGCAAACAGCGATGCATAGGACGCGGTATCCGCCAGCGTTGCTGTGTTGAACCGCGTATTCTGCGCATCAAGCACGTCGAGCAGCGAGCGCTGTCCGACTTTGAACTGCTCGCGATAGGAAGCAACCAGCTTCTCATTGGCGGCGGCTTGTTGCCTCAGGGTCTTTGCCAGATCGGCTTGCCGGAAACGGCGATCCCATGACGTGCGAACAGCTTCCTCGATTTCGCGCTGAACCTGATGCAGCGCGAGACGCTGTTCACTGGTGCGGCGGATCTGCTCTTGCTCATTGGCCTTGTCGATGCCACCGCGGTAGAGGTTCCAGCGCAGGACCACGCGCGCCTGCAGGTCGCTGGTGTCGCCATCGTCGCCGTCAATGTCGGTTCCCGCCCGGGCGACACCCTCGGCGATGATGGAGGGGCCAAATTTTGCCCGCGCAGCGTCCACGAGGGAGGCCGCCGCGCTGATGTCGCTGTTGGCCATGTGCACGCGCGGATTGCTTTCCCGCGCCAACCCTATTGCGTCGTCGAGCGAGCGCGGGAGTGCGGCCGAGACATCGCCTGGCCTCGAAGGGTTGGTCAGTGGCTTTCCGACGGTCTTGAAGAAGCGGATCTTGGCCGCTTCCAGCTCCTCGGTCGCCTCCTGCATGCGCGCCTTGGCGGCGAACAGCCGTTCCTCGGCCTGTTGCCGGTCGGCCTCATTCAGCGCGCCGCCCGAGATGCCTTGCCGGATGTCGCCGAGAATTGCCTGGTGGAAGCCGAGATTTTTCTTCGCTTCGGCAACGATCGAAGCCTGCAGCATGTACTCCAAATAGTCCTGGACAACGGACAGCCCGATGAATTCGGACCGTTCCAGCACACGGAATGAAGCGCCATCGACGCGCGATGCCTGACGGTTCAATTCGGCGCGCCTTGCGCCGCTGTCATAAAGCGTCTGCGAAACGGTAAGATCCGTTTCAGCCGGATAGAGCGCATCGTCTTGGATGGAAAGCGAGCGCCGGGATGGATTGTCGAGCCGACGAACGCCGGCCGATGCCTCGACATCGACACTGGGAAGATAAAGGCCTTTGGCCTGCCGCAACTCGAATTCTATTGCTTCGCGGTTTTCGATTGCCTGTCCAATCTCAGGATTGGATTCCACCGCAACAGCCATTGCCTCCTTGAGCGTGAGCGCATGAGCGCTCGCGCAGGTCAGCATGGTGGCCGCCATCAAAAGGCCAAGGCGCTTGCCTATGGTCGACATGCTTGTCGTATTCATTCAACCCACCCTAACGTTTCCCCAGCGCCTTTTTCAGAGCACTACAGCCAAGCCAAGGCCTGCCCGTCTACGAATTATCCACAAATTCACGAAATGTGTGAGCAATTATTGATTTAGCGGTCGCTAAATCGCTGTTTCAGGCAACAAGGCTGCGAGATGTAGCAAAAATAGCACATAACATCGACCCGCTGCGGTTGCGCCCGTGCGCTGCCAAGTGTGGAGAATGCGCAGAAAACAGAAGACTATCGACCGGTACGGCCAGAATCATGGGTGCGGAAAGCCGCTATTGACGATTGAACCGGGAGTTGGACCGCTCGGGTAACGCCACACAGAGCATTATGTCAGAAAAAAGTGTGAAGCGGTTTTCGGCATAATGCTCTATATCTTTGATTTAGAGGCTCAAGATCAGAAAAGCGCCATCAAGGATCGTCATTTACTCCGGACGGGGATGATCTTGATGGCGGCCGGCCGCCGCGTGTCATGGCTGCATAGGCTTGGCAGCCGGCGGAACTGATCGGAAAACCCATCAGATCGCGGGCTGACCCGTTTCCCCTCAACGCGCGCTCAACGCCACCATGCGGTCGAGCGCCGCGGTCAGGCCGCGAAGCGACACCGGGAAGGTCAGCGGGGTCTCGGCGTCCGTCGTGACATTGAGCTTCAGCACCGTGCCTCCCCTCATCTTTCCAAGCGTCGGTCGATCGACGACGAAGACCGCGATGCAACCGGTTGGCAGGCAGGTCCTGAAACGCTGCGGGGACAATGGCGGCTGATCGTCGATCTGCAGCGTCACGCCCTGATCGAGCAGGATGCCGAACGGCAGAAGCAGGGTAGCCGTCGTCGAACCGTCCGCGCGTCCCGCGATCTCCACCGCAAGAAGCCTCTGGCCATTTTGCTGGACCTGGTCCTGCGCAAGCGAGCACACCCTCGCCTTCTCGCGAACGGAACAGGTCACACTCCAGTCCTGATAGACTTCACGCAGAGATGACGGTCCATCCGGGACAGCCGCCACCTGTTGCTGAGCAAACACCGGCGACATCAACGAAAATAGGATTGCCCCACATGCGGAGATGGCCTTGGGGCCAGGCTTCATGTGCAGACCCACTCGCGGATCTTGCATTTTTCTCCCGTCGCTTCGCAGGCCTGCAACGCCAGATCCTCCGCGTCCCGGCGGGTCTCGGCCGAGTTCACGCCCCAGGGCGTGAAACGGTTCTCCACTTTGTCTGCCACGGCAAGAGCACCGCAGTGCTTGTAGGGAAAGCCGGTCTCGTCGTCATCGTTCCAATGGCGATGGTTGCGGAAGACCGTGACGACGTTGCAGGCCTTTCCGCCCGCGTTCTCGCAATATTTCTGCGCGATGTCCTTCGCCTCCTGCCGCTTGTCGGCGCCCCAGAAGAAGCCGTACTTGCTATCGGTCTGCGAATAGGCGATCGCCGCCCAGATGCCTTTTTCCTCCTGCTGCGGCTCCGGCGGCGCCACCAGGTCGGCCGAGACGACGTGTCCGCTCCACAACAAGGTCAAGCCAAAAACTGCCAAAGCCCGCAATCTCATGGTCGGTACCCCTTTCCTTAACGCCGGTCGCTTCGCCTCACTTCGCCGCCGAAGCGACGGAGATCACCACACAGCTTTTGCCCGTCGGCAGGAGAAGCGCTTCACCGGCATTGCCGCCGAGCTCGTAAACTTCGACCTGCCCGAGATGGTCGGTAATCTTGCTGCCCTGCGGCAGAATGGACGGGATGTCGGCGCAGGGGCTGGCGAATGGCGCCACGCGCACCATCGCCCCCTCGCAACCCGAGGCGGTGGGCGATGCGAAGACGATGCCGGCGGCCGGCCCGCTATAGCGTTCCGACGCATAATCCATGCCGACAAAGGCCTGGACAGCATGCTTGTCGGCGGCCTGGTCATTCCACAGTGATTTGACGCTGTATTTCGTGCCGGTCGTCAAAATCTGTCCGAGCACCGGATAGATGGTCGAACAGGCCTGCACCCCGGCTTGCTTGACATGCTGGAGGAAAGGCGTGTCCGGAAGCGCCGGGTTGGCTGTCTCAGGCTGTGCGGCCGTCGCGCTGCCGACCAGATTGGCGATCGCGGCATAGTTGCCAGCGGCGAAGCCGAGGCCCGCAACGACCAGCCCCAGCAGTGAATATCCGGCGACGCGTGGCCAGCGCCGCCGTGGAGGCTCGACCCGCCTCTGCCGATCCGCCTCGACGGTCGGGGGGCGTTTTGTGGACGTGAACTGGTCCTGCTGGCTCATGGTGGTGCCCCGGTTATTTGAGTGGTGAAAGGGCCTCTGACAGCCCCTTGAGCGTCGCGGCCACGGTGATCTTCCCGCCATCGACGGTCGGGTAAGAGATCGCCGGCGTCGCATTTTGCGCTATCTGTCGGCGCATCACAGGTCCGACCGGCAACATGCCGACACAGACCATTTCGTTGCAGCCGTTCAGGTGCACATCGATCGGCTGCGCCTGTCCCTCGAACTTCAGCGACACCAGGCCATCGCTCCTGGCGTTCGGAGCGGTGCGCAGGATCATGTAAGGCTTGCCATCCTGCGTGGCGGCAAGCGACCAGCTGAAGGCCATCTTGCCGGACGCGTCCTCGATGATTTGCGAGACATTGCAGACCTTCTTGCGGGCCTTGAGGTTCTCGTCGCAGATCAGCGTCCAGTTTTCGAAGGGACGGATGGTGCGCTGATAGGTCCCCAATTTCACGTCGGGCGGCAGCACCACATCCGAAGGCTTGATCCTGTAGGGCGACGCGACCTGCCCGGCAGCCGGCACGAGGCCGCCGCAGAGCGCCAGGCAGGTCAGGGCAACAAGTCCTTTCATTCCTGCCTCAGTTCAGCGTGAAGCTGATGCCGGCGCCGACGCCGACATTTCCGCCCGCCGCCGTGCCCGACACATTGCCGCGGATGCGGCCGTCCTCGCTGGTGTAGCCCGCGCCAAAGGCGAAGGCGCCGGCGTCCCGCCAGAAGCCGCCGCCCGCCGCGACGCTCAACTTGCCGGGCCGGTCGTCGTAGCGCAGCGAGGCTGCGGCAAGGCCTATCGCGGCCGCCTGCCGCGCCTCGTCGCGTATGCCGCCGATGTCCGTATTGAGCTGGCTGAGCTTCTGGTCGGTGTAGTTGTTGGCCTGTTGCAAGGTCGTGGCCGCCACCTTGTCGGTATAGGTATTGGACGTGTTGATGCTCGTGGCCAGCCCCTGGTTCAGCTGGTTGACGTTGACCGCATCGGTGCCGGCAACGCCGGGACCGACATTGGAGATGACGACCGGCGCGTTGACGTCGCCGCCCTGCAGCGTGATGCTGTTCTTCTTGCTGCCGTCCGGATTGGTGTCATACGTCACCGCATTCTGGGTGAGCGATCCAAGGCCCGATTTCAAATCCTCGACCGCCGTGTTGGTGGCGTAGAGCTGCGAGCCGTTTATCGCATCGGTGCTGCCGGCGTTGACCCGTCCGGCCGCGACATTGGTGATCGTCCTCTCGGCCCCGGCATCGCCGACACTGACGGTTCCGGTCGGGGTCGTCCCGGCAAAGGCGTAGGTCTTGCCGTTGATGACGGTGCTGGAGGTGCCGACGGCGGTCTGCGTCACCGAACCGGAACCGAGCGCCACATCGTTGGCATTGTTAGCCTTGGCGCCCTGGCCGAGCGCCACCGCGCCTTGACCCGTGGCGGTCGAACCATTGCCGGCGGCGAGGCTGTTGGTGCCGCTCGCCACGCTGGCCGGTCCGATCGCGACGCTGTCGGTGCCGCTGGCGGTGGAGTCGGCCAGCGTCGAGTTGGCGTGGAAATACTTGATGCCGCCGCCATTGGTGATGTTGGTCAGCGCGTTGTCGACCGCCGTGAGCCCGTCATAGACGGTTGTGTAGGTGTTGCCCTGGACGGTGTAGGTCGGTCCGGTGATCGAGCCGTCGGGATTGACCGTGGTGCCGCCGCCGAACAGGTTGCTGATATTTTGCGTCACGCCGCGCAGCTGCGAGACGTTGACGGCGTCAGTCTCGGCCGAACCCGCCGCGACATTGGTGAGCTTGCGTTCGGCTCCCGCGCCGCCGATCGACACCTCGCCGACCGAGGTCTGCGGGGCGGTCAGCGCAAAGCCCGTGTAGCCGGTCTGAGCGCCGACCGTGGTGATGGACTGCGCGCCCAGCGCGACGCTGTTGATGAAGGTGCTTTGGGCGCCGGCGCCGAGCGCCACCGATTGGATGCCGGACGCCAGCGAATTGGTGCCGAGCGCGAGACCGTCGGCCAGCATCACATGAGCGTTCTGGCCGATGGCCGTGCCGCCGGGCGCGGTCTGGTCGACGATGGCGCCGTTGCCGATGCCGATGCCGTTGTCGCCGTTGACGACCGTCGTCGGACCGACGGCGACCGACTCGGCGCCGACCGCGAGCGAGTCGACCGCCGCCGAATTGGTATGGAAATACTTGGTCGAGGTGACCGATACGGCAGCGATGGCGCCGGCGAGTTGGCGCACCGTCACCGCATCCTGATCCTGCGTGCCGTCGGCCACATTGGTGATCTGCCGGTAGGAGGTGGCGTCGCCGACCGAAACGGCGCCGAGTAGCGTCTTGTCGGTCGTGTTGTACTGGATGAAGTTGGATGGGCCGGCGGGCAGTTGCCCGGTAGCGGGAGCGATCGCGCGATCGGAGACCGAACCCGAGCCGAGCGCTACGCTGCCGTCGATGCTGGCGTTGCTGTCGCGGCCGAGCGCCAGTGCGCTGACGCCGGTCGCGGTCGCCTGGTAGCCGACGGCGGTGGAGCCGACCCCTTGTGCGAAGGAATCGGTTTGCGCCAGCCCGGCCTCGTTGGTGCGGGCATAGCGAATGCCAACGCCATTGGCGTCAGTATAGGCGGTCGAGGTGTCGCCGGCGATGTTGTTGATCGTGTCGCCGAGACCGGTCACATTGCCGCCGATGGCGGCGATGTCGGTCGTGTTCTGCGTGACCTGCTGGTTGGTGGCGAAGAGCTGCGAGCCGTTGACCGCGTCGGTCGAGCCGCCGTTCAACTGTCCGGCCGCGACATTCTGGATCTGGCGTTCGGCTCCAGCCGAGCCGACCGAGAAAGCGCCGGCCGGCGTAGTGCCAGCGAAGGTATAGTTCACGCCGCCGATCGTCGCGCCGCCAACCGCCGTGGTGGTGCCTGATGTGGAATTCAGGCCGATCGCCACATCGCCGGCATTGTTGGCCACGGCATTCGGCCCGACCGCGACGGAATCCGTTCCAAGGGCCTGGGAATCCGGCAAGGTCGAATTGGCATGGAAATACTTGATGCCGCCGCCGACATTGATGCTGTTGAGCGTCGTGCCGATGGCGTCGACCGCCTGGTTGGTGGCGAAGAGCTGCGAACCGTTGATCGCGTCAGTCGAGAGCGCGCTGACCCGCCCCGCAGCCAGATTGGTGATGGTGCGTTCCGCACCGGGCGCGCCGATGCTGACCGTCGAGGTCGGGTTGGTGCCCTGGAAGGCATAGGTCGTGCCGTTGACCACCCCACTGGCCGTGCCGACGGCCGTGGCGGTCACCGAGCCCGAGCCCAGCGCCACGTCGCCGGAGCTTGCCGCCGCGGTGGCGCCATCGCCCAGCGCGACATTGCCGGCGAGGCCGGCGGCGCCCGCTGTCGAGCCGTTGCCCAGCGCCACGGAGCCTTGCCCGATCGCCTTGTTGCTGTTGCCGATGGCGACCGCGCCGTTGGCCATATTGGCCGCGGTGGCGCTCGCCGTGCCGTCGCTGTTGGCGATGTTGTTGGCGCCGCCGGTGAAGGCGCCGGTGCCGCTGGCATAGCTCGGATCGCCGATGGCGACCGCGCCGTCACCATACGCTGCGTTGCCGGCGCCGATGGCCACGGCCTTGCCGCCATCGGCAGTCGCGCCCGTGCCGATGGCGACGGAGTCGGCGGAGAGCGCGGCGGACTGTAGACCGACCGCGACGGCGTTGGTTGCCGTCGCCTGGCTGTCGCGTCCCATCGCAATGGCGTCGTCCTCGGATGCCGTCACGTCCGTGCCGATGCCGATGGCGTTGTCTCCACTGGCGCTCGTTGCAAAAGTGCTCGAGCCGACATAGACGGAACCTATCCCGGACGCCCTCGTCCCGGCGCCGAGAGAGATGGAGTTCACGGCGCTGCTTTGGGCGCCGCGGCCGAGCGCGGTGCTGTTGAGTCCGGTGGCGCGGGATTCACGTCCGACGGCAGTGGAATTGTCGGCGCTGGCTACGGTGCCGATGCCGAGAGCCACCGACTGCGCGCCGGCCGAGCTGGCACTGACGCCGGCGGCGAGAGAATTGTCTCCTATCGCGTTCGCTCCGGACCCGAACGAGGAGGCGTTTGCGCCGCTGGCAACGGCCGTATTGCCAACCGCTGTGCTGGCGGCACCACTCGCAATTGACGTAGTGCCCATGGCGATGGCGTCTTGCGCGCTCGCATTGGCTTGCATGCCGACCGCCGTGCTGTCTACACCGCTCGCGGTGGCGCCCAGCCCCAGCGCGGTCGCCTGCGCGGCGCTGGCGGTGGAGTTCGCGCCCAGGGCGGTCGAATTCAGGAAGCTGGCATTGGCGTTGAAGCCGAGAGCGGTCGCTTGAACGCCCGACGCAGCCGTGTTCTGGCCGATCGAGGTGCTGGACGTCGCTGAGGCATTGGCGTTGGCGCCGACGGCGGTGCTGTATTGGCCCGAGGCCTTGGCTATGTATCCCATCGCCGTTGAGTCAAGCGCCGACGCGACGGCCTCACGTCCTACGGCAGCGGAATCGGCGCCGCTGGCGACGGATCCCCAGCCTGCGGCTGTCGCATAGTTGTTGCTGGCCGTGGAGCTGGTACCGAGGGCGGTGGAATTCCCTCCCGAAGCGGTGGAAAAGGTGCCCAGGGCGTTGGCGCCAGCCCCGAGGGCTTGGGCCTGAACGCCGAGCGCTACCGAATTGACACCGCTTGAGATCGTGCCTTGGCCCAGTGCCATCGCACCACCCGCGCCTGTGGCACTTGCAAACAGACCGAGAGCCACCGAATATTGCGCTGACGCAACGGACTGGCGGCCTATCGCTACGGCGTCGTTCAGAGACGCCGTGACATCCGTTCCGATGCCGATCGCGCCCGGCGCGGTAGCGCCCGTTCCCGCGACGGTGCGCGAGCCAAGATAGATGGAGTTTATCTGGGTCGCGAGCGACTGGAAGCCGATTGCGACGGCATTCTGGCTGCCCGCATTGGCGTTGGTGCCCTCGGCTATTGAATCGGCTCCGTTCTGCACGGCTCCGGATCCAAACGCGATACCGCGTACTCCGTTTGCCGTGCCGCCGCCGCCGAAAACCTGTGCCAATGCCGGCGTGGCGATGCCGCCCAATGCGATCGCACCCAGCGCCGCTGCCAGAACCCTGCCGTTGCCGAGCATGCCGAGCCCATGTCCCTTGCGGCGCATGCCGAGTACGCGGTGCGCCATGCGCAATACCGCCATCAGGCGGCGGCGAAGCGAGCGAGAGCCGAAATCGGCGCCCGCAATCCAGTGCCCGGCGAAATGCACTGCCTGACGCTGCACAAACGAGCCACTCGAAATGCGATTGTCGGTCATGGTCCCTCTCCGCTGGCCGGCATGAAATGTCTGACAATTCGAACTCACGCCAAGAAGACATGATTCCGGTTTGCCGTATTTCAGGAAATTGCTGCCTCGTGAGAAAAGACTGGAGCAACCCAGCAGGAGTTAACGGATAGTTACTTTAGACCGCGCTTTGATAAGCGGTATTTGATCAATATCACAGGCGATTTATCGCTTAACCTTTGAATTAACCTTGCTCAGCCGCGCCTGCAATGGCGTTACACCCCGATATTTCTTCATCACGGTGGTAAAGTGGCTCTGGCTTGAAAAACCGCTCAGATGAGCGATGTCGGCGATCGTCATGCGGCTGTCGGCAAGCAGTCTTTCAGCGAAATCCAGCCGCAGCTTGAGGACGTACTGGTGCGGCGGCATCCCGAACGTCCTCGAGAAAGCCCGCATGAAGTGATAGGGTGAAAGACCGCAAATCGCGGCCATCTCGGCAAGCGCCAGCTTGCGCGTAAAGTTCTTGTCCAGGAATTCCTGCACACGGCGTGTGCTGCGCACGGAAAGCCCGCCTTTCGCGTTGAACGTCGGCTGCCCCGAATTGTTACCGAAAACCGATCCGGGGAAACCATCATCGCCCGGCATTTTTCGGCCTCCTGATACGTCCCAGATGAGGTCCAACCCGAGGCCTCCCTCCCCGTTCCCCTGCAAAACAATTCGTGATTGATCGAACCGCATCCGCGTCGCCAGTCCAGTTCATTTCATCGATTCGGCCACGTGGCGGATAATGTCGAGGCTGCATCGTATTCCGAATGGCTCCCACGCAGGCTTGGGCATGTTTGTGGTGGATGTATTTTGGAAAATTCCGGAAGCTTTGTAGGAAATTCCGATCTTTGATCATGCATCAGCAGGCACAGTCCCTTGCCATAGCTTGAACTTTCAATTTTTGACCGAAGCCTGTCCGGTCCTGGTCGGCGTTCTCCCCCTGTACTTCTTCATGGTAGCGGCCAGATGGCTCTGGTCCGAGAACCCGGTGAGGTAGGCGACTTCCGCGATCGCGAACTCGCCACCGACGAGCAATTTCTCAGCCAGGTCCAGGCGCAGATTGATCAGATAGCGATGCGGCGGCATGCCGAACGTCCTGGCGAACCTTGCGATGAAATGGTTGGGGGAAACCCCCGCAACGGAAGCCAGTTCGGCGACCATTACTTTTCGCACGAAATTCTCGTCGAGATATTCGCGCACGCGTCGAGCGCCAACGGCTGAGAGCCCGCCTTTGGGCGACACGGCCTGCCTGCTGCGGCTCGTGTAGGTGCGCAGCAAATGCACCCCGAACACCGTGAGCAGCGAGTCCAGATAAAGTTCGTTCGGAGGCATCTGCCCGGTCAGTTCGGCAGTGATCATCTGGGCTATGTTGAGAGCCCGCAGGTCGACCGTGCCGAACGCGGGCGGCTCGAGTTCGACATCGCCGACATCGAATTCGTGAGCCGCCAACTCCATCAGCGCTTCGGGGGCTATGGAAACGACGGCATTTTCCCTGGTCGCCGACCAGGCGAGGCTGCTGTCCACACCCGCGGGATTGATCACGAGGCATCCGACAGGCGCATCGTATTCGATGATCCTGTCGCTGCCGAGCGAGGCTCTCAACTTGCGGATGGGCCTCAGCACAATTCCCGTGGAATGCTCCTTGGCCAGGAATGTCTGCGATCCGGGACCACGGACGGAATGTATTACACTGCCCCGCGCGGTGGCTCTTCTGGGCCCGGCACTTTCGGGAATTATATCCAGGACATACCGAGCTGTCCGATCCTGATCGACGCCTCGGGAATCGCCGCTTTCCCTAGCCTCGTCCGCATGTTTCATCGCCTGGCCTCAGCCGCTTTGCCTGCTGCCTGAAATCCCCCTTAGCCCGACCCGGACCCAGCGTAACGCACATGCCGCGGATAGTGAATAACGCCCGTGCGCAAAGAAAAAATTTTGTTCGGGATAAGAAGAAAAAATATGGCCGACAAAGGAAGTTCTAGAACATTTTTTCCTACTCGATGGAGAGCCCCTTCATCAACGCAGCGCACCCATTGGGCTTGGGGATAATTCGGCCACTTCGGCTGGCCATGCAACAAGCCGACGCGAGCTACCGGGTTCGCTGCCGTCATTGCAGATCATCGCGACGATTCTCGTACAAACCCCATGCAAGTTCCACAAAGGCCAAAAGAACATCGTCCTGGTTCCACCCGGCAGCGACCGCCGCCTGAACGATCTCACGGATGAGAGGCAGCAATTGGCGCTGACATTCGGCCGATGTGTCGACAGTCTCGTCGTCCACAGGAGGCCCATCGAAGTTGAACTTCACCATTCGGCGCCCCCCCTCGCCATCAATCAAAATGCTACATCGTTAATTTTATTCGTGCTGATATACATTACATCCAGGACCAAAGCATAGGAAGCCTCGAAGGACCAACGGCGGCGAACGACAACGCGCCGAAGCACCCGCTCATGCATGCCGTTGCGTTAGCGTTATGAGCTAGATGTTCTCGCGGGTGTAGATCTCGAAGGGCAGGATCGTCGTGAAGTTGCCGCCGTCGTTCGGGGCGGAGACGGCGCGGACCATGCCGGCCAGCGCTTCCTGCGCGATGCGGGCGAGCGGGTGCGAAATGACAAAGGTCAGCGTGCCGTCGAGCAGTGCCGGGCGCGTCGAGTCCATCAGCTCATAGCCGACGACGACGAGGCTGCCGGCCCGCCCGGTGGAACGCAACGCCGCGATGGCGCCGGTGATGCCGCCGCCGGCGACATAAAGGCCCGACAGATCGGGATTTTCGTTCAGCAGCTTTTCGGTCATTTCCTGCGCGATGGCGCTCGATTCGAAGGTCAGCAGCGGTTCCAGCAGGGTGAAGCCAGGGGCGTGCTCGCGGAAATAGGAGCGAAAGCCGCTCTCGTTCATTTCCTGGCAGCGGTAGCGGTGATTGCCGACGAGGATGCCGAGCTTGCCGGGCGCCCGGCAGACATGCTCGAACACCCAGGCCGCGGTGCGCCCAACCTTCCAGTTGTCCAGCCCGATATAGCGCACATGGCCCGTCGCCGAGATCTGCGAGATCAGCGCAAACACCGGCACGTTGCGGGCCTTGAGCGTATCCACAGCCTGGGTGACGAGGGGATGGACCGCGGCGACGACGCCGACGGCATCGCATTCGGCGCCCAAGGCCAACATCCGCGAAGCAACGTTTTGTGGCGACAGATCGTCCAGAAACTCCGTGCGCAGCTCTATCTCGCAGTCGGACATCGTTTCGGCTGCAAGGCGCAGCGCCTCGGCCATGTTTCGGTAGAAGGCACGGCCGGGCTGGTGCAGCAGGAAACCGAGCCGGTAGCGCGGCCGGGCGGCCGCCACGCGGCTGCGCAGCGCGCCCATGCCATAAAAGCCGATCTGCTCCGCCGCCAGCCTGACGCGCTCGCGCGTGCCCTGGCGCACGGCACCAGCGCCGCTCAGCACCCGGTTGACGGTGGCCACCGAAACATTGGCCTCGGCGGCTACATCCCTGATCGTCGGCCGCTTGTTCTGATCCATTCCGTCTCATCCGCCTGTAGCAATTGATACGAAAATATCATTTCCCGTGCCTGATTGATATGAATGACACAATCCATTTGGAACAAACATTCTATTCTTGATTCATTTTGGATCAAGATGTTTATCTCCGGAAAAGCAAGCAAGGCGGACGCACCGCCAGCCCAGGGATAGCAGCAGCACAGCGCAGGCAGGTTCTCGCCCACCGCCCTCAGGCGGTGTGAGGCAGCGTGCGCGCGTGCGGCCCGTCCCAAGGCGTTGCGGGTGTGGCGTTGCGGGTGGAGGATCTGCATGGACGATCTCAAATACGGCGTGCGCGACAAGCGCGGCGACTGGAAGCCGAACGGACGCATCGAGGGGGCGCCGTTGCTGAACTGGCCGCCCAGGCTGCCGAAAATCCTGGCGTGGCTGCCCGGCTATATCTGGCCGTGGAATGCCTTCCACATGGCCACTGCCCTGCTCTACTGGTTCTATGTCGTGCCGAGCGTCGAGACGATGAAGACCATAGGCTGGGGCTGGGCGCTATGGCTCTACGCCGTCAACGCGGCGGCGATCCTCGTCTTCTACGGCATCTTCGAGCTGCGCTATTACATCAAGCGCGCCCAGGCGACGCGGTTCAAATACAACCACAAATTCCCCGGCGATGCGCCGTCCGACGTGTTCTGGTTCCAGAGCCAGAACCTCGACAATTTCCTGCGCTCGTTCTTCATCACCATCCCGCTGTGGACGCTGGTCGAAGTCATTTTCCTCTGGTGCTTTGCCAATGGCTACGTGCCGTGGGTTGGCTGGCAGGATCACCCGGTCTACCTCGCCGTGCTGGTGCTGATCGCGCCTGCCATTCACGAGGTGCACTTCTTCTTCATCCACCGCCTGATCCACTGGGGACCGCTCTACCGCTGGATCCATTCGGTCCACCACAATTCGATCAACCCGTCGCCCTGGTCGTCGCTATCGATGCATCCGGTGGAAGGCTTCCTCTACCACGCGGTCGCCTTCTGGCATCTGGTCATCCCATCCAATCCGATCGTCGCGCTGTTCCAGCTGCACGTCGCCGGCTTCGGCGCCGTCAATGGCCATCTCGGGTTCGATAAGCTCGAGGTGACCGAGGATACCGCTGTCGATAGCCACGCCTACACGCACTACCTGCACCACAAATATTTCGAGGTGAACTATGGCGGCGACGGGCTGATCCCGCTCGATCGGTGGTTCGGCACCTGGCACGACGGCACCAGAGAGGGCGAAGCCATGATGGACGCCCGCTTCCAGAAAAAGAAAGAACGCATGAACGCCAAGGCCGCGGCGAACCCTTGATCACGTCACGCGGCGCGCAGCCGGGAGAGAGGCGCGCAGCAGAGGTCACAGTTTTTCAAAAACCCGTCTGAAGACGGCAAATGGGAGGAGACGACATGAAGCGTATCACAAGACTCTTGGCGGCGATCATGCTTGCCGGCGTGGCGGCGACATCGGCCACATCGGCAATGGCGCAGTCCAAAGGGGCAAAGATCTTCGTCATCGGCGGCAAGGCCGACGACCCGTTCTGGTCGAAGGTCAAGAAGGGCGCCGACGATGCCGGCAAGGTCGCCGAACTGACGGGCGGCTCGGTCACCTGGCTCGGTCCGCAGAACTACGACAATCTGGGCCCGGACGCGGCCAAGCTGATCCGCACCGCGCTCAGCCAGAATCCCAGCGCCATTGTCGGGCCGGACTGGGTGCCCGAGGCCATGGATGACGCCTTCAAGGAAGTCGTCGCGGCAGGCGTGCCGCTCATCATCTACAATTCCGGCGGCATGGATGCGGCCAAGCGGCTCGGCGCCATGAACTATGTCGGCAACGAGGAATACGCGGCCGGTCTTGGCGGTGGCGCCTATTTTGGCGGCCATGGCGCCAAGAACGTGCTGTGCGTCAACACCTTGCCGGGCTCCACCAACACCGAAGACCGCTGCAAGGGCATTGCCGACGCCATCGCCAAGAGCGGCGGCAAATCGAGCCAGCTGCCGCTGCCTTCTTCCAGCTTCGGCAACCCGACCGCGGTCGCCGAGGCGATCAAGGCCGCCGTGCTGAAGGACAACACGCTCGACGGTGTCATCACCATCAGCGCCGGCGACGCCAACAGCGCCGCCAATGCCATCAGCCAGGCCAGTGTCGGCGACAAGGTCAAGCTCGCGTCGTTCGATATGGACGAAACCGGCCTGCAACGCATCAAGGACGGCACGCAGATGTTCTCGATCGACCAGCAGCCCTATCTGCAAGGCTTCCTTGCCGTGTCGCTGCTCAACGGCTTCGTCAACTACGGGCTCGACCTGCCGACGAAACCGGTGCTGACCGGACCCGGGATCGTCGACGCCGCCAATGTCGAC
Organism: Mesorhizobium loti; assembly: GCA_014189435.1. Lineage (NCBI taxonomy): Bacteria > Pseudomonadati > Pseudomonadota > Alphaproteobacteria > Hyphomicrobiales > Phyllobacteriaceae > Mesorhizobium > Mesorhizobium loti. The sequence goes on along the minus strand of CP050293.1, from coordinate 463,325 downwards.
GCGACGCTGGCTGGCGCGGCGGCCGGCGCCCGATAGCTCGGCCTTGCCTTCTCCCCTTTTTGGAGAAGGTGGATCGGCGCGCAGCGCCGAGACGGTTGAGGGGTGCTGGACGGAGCGCCGTCGGTGCCAAGCTGGAACACCCCTCATCCGTCGCCTGCGGCGACACCTTCTCCCACAAGGGGACAAGGGGGAGCCATATTTTCAAGTCACAACGCCAGGGACATTTCGATGACATCCCAAGCCCATCACCAACCCGCCGTGGCGGCGACCGCGCCGCACTCTTCGATGCCCTCGATCGGCAGCCTCGTGCGCCGACCGGAGGTGGGCTCGCTGATCGGCATGATCGCCGTGCTGGTGTTCTTCTCGATCTTCGGCGGCGCCAATTTCATGTCGGCCGGGGGCGCTGCGAGCTGGCTCAACGTCGCCTCGGAACTCGGCATCATCGCACTTCCTGTGGGGTTGTTGATGATCGCCGGACATCTCGATCTCTCCGTCGGCTCGATGATCCCGGCCAGCTCGATGACCATTGCCATCCTCTCGGGCCACTACGACCTGCCGATCATCGTCGGCATCCTCGCCGCGCTCGGTCTTGGGCTCGCCGTCGGCTTCATCAACGGCGTGCTGGTGATCCGCACCAAAGTGCCGTCCTTCGTCGTCACGCTGGCGACTTTGTTCGCGCTGGCCGGCCTGACGCTCGGCCTCTCGGTCATCCTGTCCGGCAGCACCAGTGTGGCGCTGAAGAGCGGACCGACCGCCAAGCTCCTGTTCGGCGACTATCTCGGCGGCAAGTTCCAGGTGACTTTGTTCTGGTGGATCGCCGTCGTCCTGATCGTCGGCTTCATCCTGAATTTCTCGCGCTTCGGCAACTGGATCCTGGCCATGGGCGGCGACGCGGTCAGCGCTCGCAATGCCGGCATCCCGACGGACCGGGTGACCATCGCGCTGTTCATGAGCAGCGGCCTGTGCGCCTCCTTCGTCGGCATGTCGCAGGCGATCCTCTACAACAGCGCGCAGGTGGCCGCCGGCCAATCCTTCATCTTCAACTCGATTATCGCTGTGGTCATCGGCGGTGTGCTGCTCACCGGCGGCTACGGCTCGGTCGTCGGCATCGTGCTCGGCACGCTGACGTTCTCGATCGTCAACCAGGGCATCTTCTACACCGGCTTCGACGCCAACTGGGCGAGCCTGATCATCGGCGTCCTGCTGCTCGCCGCCGTGCTGATGAACAACACCTTCCGCACCATGGCGCTGACCTACGCGCCGCGCACCAAATCGAGGGCAAGCTGATGACAACGCCCCTGCTCAGGCTGACCGCAATCAACAAGTCGTTCGGTCCGATCGATGTGCTCCACGACATCTCGCTCGAGGTCAACAGAGGCGAGGTGCTGTGCCTGCTCGGCGACAATGGCGCCGGCAAGTCGACGCTGATCAAGATTCTCTCCGGTGTCCACAAGCCGACATCGGGCACGATGGATATGGACGGCAAATCAGTCGCCTTCGACAGCCCGCGCGACGCCAGCGACCATGGCATCGCCACCGTCCACCAGTTCGGCGGGACATTCCCGCTGATGAGCATCGGCCGCTCCTTCTTCGTCGGCGCCGAGCCGACGCGACGCTGGGGGCCGCTGACCATCTACGACCGCAAACGGGCCAACGAGATCGCCGTCACCGAGATGCGCCAGCTCGGCATCACCCGCATCGATGACGGCGATCGCCTCGTCGGTGGGCTGTCCGGAGGCGAGCGCCAGGCGCTGGCGATCGCGCGCGCCGTGCATTTCGGCGCCAGCGTGCTGATCCTCGACGAGCCGACCGCGGCCCTCGGCGTCAAGGAGGCGGCGCATGTGCTGCGCATCGTCCTGCAGGCGCGCCGCAAGGGCATCGCGGTGATCTTCATCACCCATAATGTCGTCCATGCACTGACTGTCGGCGACCACTTCGCTGTCCTCATCAGAGGCTCAAAGGCGGCCGACTTCCGCAAGGGCGAGAAGAGCCGCGAGGCGATCACCGACCTGATGGCCGGCGGCGAGCAGATGGCCGAGCTTGAAGCCGAGATCGAGAGCTTCTCGGCGGCTGACAACGGGCATGCGCCGCAGGGCGCGAGCCATGCGTGACCAGTGAAGACGCCCATCTCCTCCTCCCGGGCATCTTCCTGTACGGCCGGCGGAATGCGTGGTCCGCCGGCCGCCTTTTTCAACCAACCAAAGACAGGCTTGCAGGAACCAGCAATGGCAAAGTGGATTGATGCGTGCGCGACCGATGACATTGAGGAAGAGGACGTCATCCGCTTCGATCACGAGGGCCGGACATTCGCCATCTACCGAAGCCCAGACGATACATTCTTCTGCACCGACGGGCTGTGCACGCATGAAAAGGTGCATCTGAGTGACGGGCTGGTTATGGAATACCGGGTCGAATGCCCCAAGCACAGCGGCGTGTTCGATTACCGGACCGGCGAAGCGCTGCGCGCACCGGTCTGCGTGAACCTTAAAACCTACACCACGAAGGTCGAGGACGGCCGCGTGCACATCGAGGCCTGACATGTCCGATACCTTCACCCTTGCGGCTTGCGTCGAAATGCTGTGGCGCGACAAGCCGATGGAATGGCGCGTCAAGCGCCTCACCGAAATGGGCTTCCAGATTGGCCTCTGGAACTGGCCCGAGCACGATCTCGCAATGCTCGAGAAATCCGGCGCGACCTTCTCGATCATGAACGGCTATCTGCGCGGCAGGCTTGCCGACGACGAGGGTGCCGCCGAACTATTGAAGACAGCGAAGGAGACGGCGGCGGTCGGCAAGCGGCTCGGCGTCGCACGGCTCAATCTGCATGGCACAGGACTGGGCGATGGCGGCCTCCCGGTCACCCCTTGCGAGACCGTCACCGGCGCGATGTGGCTGAAGGCGCGCGACACGCTGAACCGCATTGCCGACCTCGCCGAAGCCGAGGGCGTGACATTCACGCTGGAGAATTTGAACCTGCCGGTCGACCATCCCGGTGTGCCGTTTGGGCGCGCCGAGGATACGCTTGCCCTGGTGTCGAGCGTCAACCGTCCAAGTCTGCGCCTCAATCTCGATCTCTACCATGCGCAGATCGGCGAAGGGAACCTGATCGAACTGTGCCGCGCCTGCCTGCCGTGGATCGGCGAGGTCCAGGTGGCCGACGTGCCCGGACGCATGGAGCCCGGCACCGGCGAAATCAACTACAACGGCATCGCCCTTGCCCTGAAGGACATGGGCTACCGTGGGCCGGTGGGCATGGAGGCGTTTGCCTCCGGCGATCCCGAAATTGCCCTGCAGGCCTTCCGCGAAGCTTTCACCGTCTGAGGAACGAAATGGTCACCAAGAGCAGCCGCCCCACCGTCGCCGACATCCGCGCCATGAAGGGCCGCGGACAAAAGATTTCCATGCTGTACGTCACCTCTGTCGAAGAGGCGGCGGCAGCGGATGCGGCCGGCGTCGACATGCTTTCGATCGAGGGCCGCTTCTTCTCGCCCGAGATGCGCGAGGCGGCCGGCCGCTGCTTCGTGCAGGTCGGGCTCCCTTATGGCCCCGCCGGCAATCTGGTCACGTCGGAGGATTATCTGAAAACCGCCTACCACTTCATGCGCATCGGCGGCGACTGCTTCTACTGCGCCGCCTCGCTCGATATTCAGAAGGCGCTCTGCGACAATGCGGTGCCGGTCGTCGCCCATGTCGGCCTGATCCCCTCGCAATGCACCTGGACCGGTGGCTTCAAGGCCGTCGGCAGGACGGCCGAGAGTGCGCGTGCGGTATGGGATCACGTCAAACGCCTGGAGGCCATCGGCTGCTTTGGCGCCGAGCTGGAGGTGGTGCCCGACCGGGTGGCCGAACTGATCACCCGCAATACGCCCATGATCATGCTCGGCATGGGCGCCGGGCCGCATGCAGACGCGCAATACTTGTTCAGCGAGGATGTGCTCGGCCACACCGCTGGCCACAGGCCGCGCCACGCCAAGACCTACCGCAACTTCGCCGCCGAATATGAGCGGCTGCAGCGCGAGCGCATCGCCGCCTATCGCGAGTTCATATCCGACGTGCAAACCGGCGCCTATCCCGAGCCGCAGCACGTGGTTGCGGTCGCCGACAAGGAGCTTTCCGCTTTCAAGGCCTCGCTGGGCCTCTAGCAGCCTGTCCATTGGCGTGCGGGCTCGATTGCCGGCCGCCGACAAGCTGCGGAATTCTGCCCGGTGATCATGTGCGAGCACTCGGCGCCAATGCCGATACCCACAATCGGTCCTGCCCGATCATGTTGCTCCGGCGAGAGTCCGAGGCATGTGATCACGAAGCAGTGACGGCTGTAACGAAGGCTCGCGAGGCTGCGAAGATTGGACGTGAGTGCCGCGCGAAGCGTTGCGGCGCCTCGTGCCAACCTCTCAAGGAATTCGCGATCATGATCAATAGGCGTACTTTCTCCACCGCGCTCGTCGCTGGGGTGGCGACGAGCATACTGGCCGGCTCCGACAAGACCAGGGCGCAGACGGATCCCAAGATTCGCAATGTCGTCCTGGTCCATGGCGCCTATGCGGATGGCTCGTGCTGGTCGGAAGTGGTCGGTCGGCTACAGCAGGCCGGCCTCAAGGCCACCGTCGTCCAGCACCCGCTGACCACGCTGGAGGCGGGCGTTGACGCTACGCGCCGTGCGATCGCTCTCCAGGATGGACCGACGATACTTGTCGGCCACTCCTTTGCCGGCATGATCGTCACCGAGGCAGGGATGGATCCAAAGGTTTCCTCGCTCGTCTATGTCGCGGCGCGCGCCCCGGATGCAGGCGAAGACTACACGGCACTCGCCAAGACTTTTGCCGCGCCGCCCGCCTCCGCCGGCCTTGTCTGGTCCGAAGGCTATGGCAAGCTCAGCGAGGGGGCTTTCCTGCGGGATTTCGCCGGCGGTATCCCTCGCGAGAAGGCGCGTATCCTCTATGCCGTCCAGGGGCCGATCTCGGACAGGCTTTTCACAGGAAAGACAACGCAGGCAGCTTGGCGGTCGAAGCCAAGCTGGTATGCCGTCTCGACCGAGGATCGCACGATCAACCCGGATCTCGAGCGTTTCATGGCCAAGCGCATGAACGCAAAGACCATCGAGGTGAAGGCAAGCCATTTGTCGCTGATCTCGCACCCGCGCGAGATCACCCAGCTCATCTCGCAAGCTGCGGGTCTCAGCTAGCGAGGTCGCCCGGGCACACGCGGCCCGCACAATCCGGCGACATGATCGGCCGCATTGCCTTCTGCAAGCGCCCGCTGGATACTCTCGGCCATGTTGGAGACCCTGGCGACTCACTGGCCCCAAATTCTCGCCATCATCTCGGTGGTGATGGCGACCGCTGGCATCGCCCATGCCGTCATGACCAAGGAGGATGTCCGCGCCGCCACCGGCTGGGTCGGCGTCATGGTGCTGTCGCCGATCCTCGGCGTGCTGATCTATGCTGTCGCCGGCATCAACCGCATCCGCCGTGCCACGATCACCGCCCAGCGCCCGCTTGCCGACGGCGCGGTCTCCGCCAAACATGAGCGCGACGTCGCCGTCGAAGAGGCCCTGATCGTCGAGCGATACGGGCAGCGATTCACGGGTTTGCGGACACTGGGCGACAGGGTGGCGCGGCGCGCGCTCAACCCGGGAAATGCAATCGATGTGCTGGAGACCGGCGACGAGGCTTATGCCGCCATGTGCGCGGCGATCGATGGCGCCGAGCGCAGTGTCCTGCTCGAGACCTACATTTTCGACAATGATGCCGTCGGCCTGCTCTTCGTCGAAGCGCTGGCCGGCGCTGTCCGGCGCGGCGTCACCGTCCGCGTGCTGATCGACGCCGTCGGCGCCCGCTACTCCGTGCCGAGCATCCTTGGACATTTGCGCGAGGCCAACATCCCCGCTGATGTCTTCAACGGCAACATCGTCATGGGCCTGCGCCTGCCCTACGCCAATCTCAGGACCCACCGGAAGATCCTGGTGGTCGACGGCATGATCGCCTTCACCGGCGGCATGAACATCCGCAAGGGCTTCTCGGCCGAATTCGCCGGCTCCAACAGCGCGAGGGACACACATTTCCGGGTGAACGGTCCAGTCGTCGCCGACCTCTTTTCGGTCGCCGCCGAGGACTGGCGCTTCGCCACCAACGAGGCGCTGAAGGGTGATGCCTGGCGAATCGCCCCGCTGTCACCGTCGCCCGGCGTACCGATGCTGGTGCGGGCGGTCGCGTCCGGCCCGGACGCCAGCAACGAGACCAACCACAAGCTGCTGATCGGTGCATTCTCCGTCGCCCGCAAGTCGATCCGCCTGATGTCGCCCTATTTCCTGCCGGATCGGGAGTTGATCAGCGCATTGATCACCGCGGGCCGGCGCGGTGTCGAGATCGACATCGTCGTGCCGGCGGTGAACAACCTCTTCCTTGTCGACCGCGCCATGACGGCGCAGTTCGATCAGGTCCTGAAAAACTATTGCCGCGTCTGGCGTACCGAGGGGCCTTTCGACCATTCGAAGCTGCTTTCGATCGACGGTGTGTGGGCCTATGTCGGCTCGTCCAATCTTGACGCCCGCTCGCTGCGGCTCAATTTCGAGATCGACCTCGAGGTGCTCGACGCCGGCTTTGCCAGCGAGATCGAGGCGCGGATCGGATCGGCAATCGCCTCCGCCGTGCCGGTGACGCTGGACGCGTTGCGGGCCCGGCCATTCCTTATCAGGCTGTTCGACCGGGTGCTTTGGCTGGGTTCACCCTATCTCTAGATAGGCTTGGCCCTAGATGGGTTCACCCAATCTTTAACAAAACGACGTGTTTGCCGGATAGTTTGGTGTCAATCATGGAACATAAGCCCAAAGACTCTATTTGAGGTGCATGGTGAAGGCAGCTGAAATGGCAGGCACTCGATGCGAATGAACGGACGCAGCCTCCCGGCAAGCATGCTTCTATCCATTCGTGACCGCCGGATGCAGAAGGCAAACGCCGCTGCACACAAGACGACGGCCATCACCGGCACGCTGGTTGCCTCCTACAATGTCCACAAATGCATCGGCGTCGACAGGAAGTTCGACCCGGAGCGGACCATTCGCGTCATCCGCGAGATCGATCCGGATGTCATTGCGTTGCAGGAAGCCGACAACCGCTTCGGCGACCGCGACGGGCTTCTCGACCTGCCGCGGCTCGAGCGGGAAACCGGCCTGGTTCCGGTGCCGATTTCCGCGACTGGCAAGGGCCATGGCTGGCATGGCAATGTCTTGCTGTTCAAGAAGGGCGTCGTTCGTGACGTGCATCAGATCAAGCTTCCGGGTCTGGAGCCGCGCGGCGCGGTGGTGGCGGAGATCGACCTCGATGGAAGTCAGACGCTGCGCATCATCGCCGCCCATCTTGGCCTGCTGCGCCGTTCGCGCTCCCAGCAGGCCCGTGTCGTGCTCGACCTGATGAACAGCCCGGACGAAAAGCCGACCTTGCTGCTCGGCGACCTCAACGAATGGCGGCTCGGCAACCGCTCCGCGCTCAACACGCTGCATGCGACGTTCGGCCCGCAGCCGCCGGCGGTCCCCACCTTCCCCTCAAATCTGCCGCTGCTGGCACTCGACCGCATCATGGCCAACAGGCATGGCATGATTGCCGCCGTCGACGCGCATGACACGCCGCTTTCGCGCGTTGCCTCCGACCACCTGCCGCTGACGGCCTTCGTGCGCCTGGAGCGTGTCTCCGATAACGCCTTGATATCTCCGGCGTCGCAAAGCGTGTAGATTTAAAGTGGAACGCCCAGGTCTTCCGCGAGTTGATATGTCGAGTTGATATGTCTTGAACTCGCAGGAGGACGAAATGAAGAAATTGATTTTAGCTTCCGTGTTGGCATTTGCGGCGACAGCCGCAGTCATTGCACCCACGCAAGCTGCAAGCGTGATTATCCAGTCCGACGACGGCAACCGGTATTCACCGGACGATGAGTCCGACAACGGCGAAATTGTCGTTCGTCGCCATCATAACCGGTACAACAATGACAACCAGTATGGTGACTATCAGAACGGCAGCGTGCAGTTCGGTGATTACCAGGGTGGCCAATATCGCCGCCACCACCGGCATCACCGCTGCCATATCGAACTGGTCAAGCACTGGCGCCACCACCACAGGGTGATCGAAGAGGTCCGCGTCTGCGGCTGATTCTGGTCAGACCAACCGGCCGGCGAAAGCCGGCTGGTTTCGTTCTGGCATGATCAGCTGACGAAATAGCGCTGCCACTCGAAGTCGGTGATGTGCGACGCCTGCCAGGCGTCGAATGCTGCCTGCTCCGCCCGCCGGCTCTCGGCATAATTGTCGCGGAAGGCCTCGCCGAAGGCATCGGCGCAGAAATCCGATGCGGCGAACGCCTCGATCGAAGCATTGAGCGTGCGCGGCAGTTTCGGCTTGTCGAGATTGGCCAGGTTCGACGTCACCGGCGCCTCGAGCGGCAGGTCCTTTTCGATGCCCTCGCAGCCCGCCGCTAGGATCGCGGCAATCGACAGATACGGATTGATGTCGGCGCCCGGCGCGCGGTGCTCCAGCCGGCAGGCGCCGTCATTCGGCGTGGTGATGGCACGGATCGGCGCGGTGCGGTTCTCGAACCCCCAGGCGACATCCTCCGGCGACCAGGCGCCGCGATCGAAACGGCGATAGGAGTTAACCGTCGGCCGGAACAAGACATGCGTTTCCTGCATCCGCTTGAGCACGCCGGCAAGGAATTTTTCGGCGACCGGTGTCAGCCGGTTCGGTCCGGCGGCGAAGGCCGGCTTGCCGTCCCGCCACAGGCTGACATGGTGATGCGCGCCGCAGGCGCTTTCCTTGCCTGGCGGCTGGAAGCGCGTCATGAAGGTGGCGACCAGGCCACGCTCGGCGCAGAGTTCGCGCAAATGCAGCTTGGCGCGCATGGCGTCATCAGCCGCCTGAAGCGCCGATTTCGGCGTCAGCGCATATTCGTACATGCCGTAGCCATATTCGGTAACCAGCGAGGCCACCCCGATGCCGATGCTCTTCATGCGGGTGATGAACTCGGCGGCAAAATCCTGATATTCGCCGCTGCGCACCAGATCGTAATTGATCAGCGAATGGCCCCAGGGCTTCAGCTCGCGGTAGCGCCCGGCGCGCATCAGATCGTGGTCGGCATGGAAGATGCCGAACTCGTATTCGAGCGCGACCATCGGCTCGTAGCCGAGCGCCCTGGCGCGTTCCTCGACGCGGGCCAGCACGCCGCGCGGATCGAACGGACAGACCGCGCCGTCGAGCATGTAGGAACTCGTGATGGCAGAGGCGAATTTCGGCTTCCAGCCGTGCTGGACCACCGTCGCCGGATCGATGATCCCCTTGATGTTGGGGAAGCCATTCTCCTCATTGGCGCTCGGCGAGGCGAAGGCGACATCGCCCATGGGCTGGCCGTCGCCATGGGTGACGCAATAAAGGATGGCGTTGATGGATTCGCCATAGGTCGAAAGCTTCAGCGGCGTGATCTTGGAGCGGAACGCTCCTGATGTGTCGACCGTATGGATCTCGATGAATTCGACGCCGGCAGCTGCCAGCTGGCTCTGCAACGCCTCGAGCCTGGGCTTGTAGGCCGCGGCCTTGTCCTCAAATTCCACTTTCAAACCTCCACAAGAGAATGCCAGGCTTCGCTATTTCGCGTTGCGCCTGAAAAATCGCGACAACAGTTCATCGATCTCGTAGCGGCCGCTGATGCCGCTTGGCCGGAAAGCCATGCAAAGCACGATGACGACTCCGAGCGCCACACCGGACAGCCCGAGCAATTGCGGCAGCTGGATGCCGGCGATCGTCACCCCGGATTCGATGCTGCGGATGAATTCCAGCCCGACCGAAAGCACGATCACGCCGGTGACCGCGCCTGTCACCGTCGCCATGCCGCCCAGGATCAGCATCGCCAGCGTGTTGAAGATCATCTGGAAATAGAACAGCTTTGGGCTGATCGTGCCGGCGAAATAAGCGTAGAGCACGCCGGCCAGGCCGCAAATCAGCGCCGACAGCACCCACGACATCAGCCGCAGGCCCCTAGCGTCGATGCCGAGCGCGGCGGCGGCTTGCGGGCTCTGGGCGCTTGCCCTGAGTTGCAGGCCCCAGCGGCTGTCCTTGAACAGCCGCGCCAGCACGATCACCACCACCGAGAACACCATCATCCAGGGCAGGCCGACCACCTTCGGGATGCCGAAGAAAGCCTGGTTGCCCTTGAACAGGTTCGTCCAGTTGAGGAACACCGAATGGACAATGATCAGCAGTGCGAGGCTGACGATGGTCGCGGCGACGCCCGACAGGCGGCTGATGACCTTGCCGCTGACGGCGGCGACGATGCCGACCATGATGAGCGCGATGAGCGCCGACGACACCGGATCGAGCTGCAATGTGGCGAAGCCGAACGGCGCATTGGGGATCGACAGCTTCTTCATTGCCAGCGGCGTCGACAGGATGGCAACACCATAGGCGCCGAGACCGACAAAGGCGCTGTGGCCGAGATTGGCGATGTTGCTGTTGCCCATGAACACTTGCAGGCCGACGACGACGATCAGGTTCACGAAGGCGCCGAGCGCCAGATAGGTGTAGTAGGTCGGTGCGAAATTCAGGATCAGCAGCCCGACCATCAGCACAGGCAGCGACGTTACCAGCCCACCGATGAGCGAGCGCGTCAGCGCGCTGCCGGGCCGCGCGACAACCACAGCAGTAGGTGCGGTGTTTTCAATTGTCTGCGACACTTCAAATCTCCTTGTCGCCGAGTTCGACCCGCTGGCCGAGCAGGCCTTCCGGCCGGTAGACAAGCAGCGCGACGATGATCACGTAGGTGAGCGCATCCTTGAAGCCTCCATATTCCTGCGGCAAAGCAACCAGCAGGCCGACCTCGATGAAGCCGAGCAGCATGCCGCCGGCCGCAGCGCCCGCCAGCGAGCCGAACCCGCCGATGACGCAGGCGACGAACGCCTTCAGCACCAGGCTGAAGCCGAGATCGGGCGAGACGCTGCCGCGCCGCGCGATGATGAACACGGCGGCGATGCCGGCCAGCGCGCCGGAGATGGCGAAGGCCGTGGCGATCACCCGGTTCGCCTTGATGCCCATCAGCCGCACCGTGGCGAAATCGCGCGACGCCGCGCGGATAGCCAACCCCAATGTCGAACGGTTGAGGAAGAGCACCAGGGCCAGGATTGTCAGGCCGGAGACGATGAGCTCCATCACCTGCAGCGACGACACCGCGAAGGCGCCGAAGAACCACATCTGGTTCAACCCGTTGAGGATCGAGACTGACTGCGGCTTCGGCGATATCAGCAGCATGAACAGGTTCTGCACGACGATCGAAACGCCGAAGGCGGTGAGCAAGCCTGTCGTCGTAGGTGCATAGCGCACCGGCCGGAACGCCACCCGCTCGAAGGCGATTGCCGCAAGTGCCGCGGCAGCAACAGCAAGCAGCACGGCGACGAATGGCGAGGTCAGCCCAAGCGCCGCCGCCAGGAACACGCTGTAGGCCGACACCCCGATGATCTCGCCATGCGCGAAATTGACCAGGCCCATGATCGAGAACACCACTGCCAGGCCGAGCGCCACCAGCGAATATTCCGCACCGAAGGCGAGCGCATTGAGAAGCTGCTGCAAGGCATAGTCCATGTCGCCGCCTACCCGCCGATATAGAGGTTGAAGAGGCCGTGTTCGTCGGCAAGGCTGGACGGCGGCCCGCTATGGCGAAGCGTGCCGGCACTGACGACATAGACGCGGTCGGCGAAGCGCAGCGCCTGCCTGGCGTTCTGCTCGACCACCAGCAGCGTCAGCCCTTCCGCCTTCAGCTCGCCGATGAAATCGAAGATCTGCACCACGATCTTCGGCGCCAGTCCCAGCGACGGCTCGTCGAGCAACAGCAGCTTCGGCCGCGACATCAGCGACCTGGCGATGGCCAGCATCTGCTGCTCGCCGCCCGACAGCGTGCCGGCCGCCTGCCCGTAACGTTCGGAAAGCACCGGAAACAACGCCAGGAAGCGCTCGATGTCCCGGCGCACGCCCTTGGGATCGCGCCGTATCGCCGCACCAAGCCGCAGGTTCTCGCCGACCGTCAGATTGGCGAAGATGTGCCGGCCTTCCGGCGTGGAGGTCAGGCCTGCGCGAATGCGGTCCTCGGTGCGGACACGCGAAATGTCCTGGCCGTCGAGAACGATGCGGCCCGAGGCCGGCGTGACCAGACCCGTCAGCGCATTGATGGTCGAGCTCTTGCCGGCGCCATTGGGACCGAGCAGGGCGACAAGCTCGCCCCGCCCGACCTTCAGGCTGAGGTCGCGCACCGCGCTCACCGCACCGTAGCGGACGACCAGATTGTCGACGCTCAGCACGACGAGGCCTGCACTGCGAAGGCTCGATCCTTCATCACTTGCTGCCCGTCAATTCAACGCCGGAACGAAGGTCGGTGGCGTGTCGGTGATGAGCACCCGCTTGCCGTTCGCAAACCCCATCACCGGCACCGCCTTGACCGGATAACCCTTCTTTTCGGCAAAGGAGATGATCGGCGCCGTGGTGCCGGGATAGCCGCCCGGCGCGCGGATCGCCTCGCGCAAGGCGGCGGGCTCGACCGTGCCGGATTTCTTCGCCGCCTCGTAACTGATCTGCACCATGTCGGCGCCGAGCGCATCGAAGATGCCGTTGATCTTGTAGCCATCGGCCTTGCACTGGGCCAGGAACTTGTCGATCGGGCTGTCGACGCCGGTCGCGCCATGGGTGGCGAACATCACCTTCTCAAGCGAGGCCGGATCACCGACGGTGCCTTCCAGCGACTTGTCGTCGAAGGCGTCGCAGCCGGCGACCCAGCCATCATAGCCATTGGCGCGCAGCTGGCGGATGAAGATGCCGACATCCGGCAGCACGCCGCAGATGTGGATGGCGTCCGGCTTCTGCGGCAACGCCTTGATGCTGGCGATCTGCGGCGACCAGTCTGATGTGCCCCAGGAATAGTTGAGTTTGGAGACGACCTTGCCGCCGAGATGTTCGAACACCTCGCCAAACCATTCCGGCAGTTTTTCGGAATAAGAGCCGGCATCGGGCGAGACCATCAACGCCACGGTGCGCGCGCCCTTGGCGTAGAGCGCATTCGCGGTCGCAGCCGCATTGATCGGGTCGGGCACCGCGCCGGCGATGAAATTATCGAGGCCGGCCTGCTGCATCTCAAGCTGGGTGTTCGGCGCTGAAAACACTGTGGCGCCATAGGGCGCGGCGATCTGCGCGGTCGGGATCAGCGCATCCGGGAACGGCACGCCGGTGATGATCTGGGCACCGGCATCGAGGAACTTCTGGCCGAGCGAAACCGAGAGCTGCGGATCGGAGCGGTTGTCCTCGATCATCAGCTCGACCTTGGGATCGCCGGCGCCTGCGGCCTTGTTCAATTTGTCGGCCATGCAGCGCGCCCCTTCGGCCTCGCTGTAAGGCGCGTAAGTGCCGGTCATCGCCACGGCGAGACCAATCTTCAGATCGGCGGCGCCCGCATGCGTCACTTGCAAAAACCCTGCCGCGACCACCGCGGCCCCTAAAATCTTCCTGTCCATTGACCCTCTCCCTTGTTGTTCCCGACCCTAGGCGCCGTCACGATGCCTCGGACTGCCCGACATAAACCTCGATGACGCGCGGATCGCGCCACACCGCTTCGGTCTGCCCGGAGGCGATCACCTGACCCTGGTCCATGACGCAGAGCCGATCGCAAAGCCGGTTGATGAAGCGCAAATCGTGATCGATGACGATGGTCGCGCAGCCGACATCCCGGCGAATGCCTTCGATCGCCACCGCGAGCGTTTCGGACTCACCTTCATTGAGGCCGGCCGCCGGCTCGTCGAGCAGCAGCAGCGATGGACCCAGCGCCAGCGCGCGGGCGATTTCGAGCCGCCGCTGGCTGCCATAGGACAGCGTGCCGGCCGGAACGTCGGCAAAGCCGTCCAGCTGATATTGCGCAAGCAGTTGATCGACGCCGATGCGTGCCGCGGCTTCCGGCCGAACCGCCTGGCAGGTGATATGAGCGACTTCGACATTCTGCCGAACGGTCAAATCCTTGAACAGGCGGATGGTCTGGAAGGTACGCGCGACACCCGCCCGGGCGCAGTGCTCGGGGCCTTGGCCGGTGATCTCCTTGCCCGCCAACCTGACACTGCCAGTGTCCGGCCTGAGCACGCCGGAGATGGCATTGACCAGGGTCGATTTTCCGGCGCCATTGGGGCCGATCAGGCCGAGGATTTCGCCAGCCTCGCAGGTCAGCGAGGCACTGCGCAACGCCTGCACGCCGCCAAAGGTCTTGCTGACTGCCTCAACCGACAGCATCGGTCACATCTCCCATCCGGCCGATGGCTATTTCTCCTGTCGGCCGGTCAACAGGATGCTAGACCCCGGACTTTTCCATAACAAGTATTTTTTTCCATTTTAGAAAATATTCTTGAGGCGCTGAGCTTTCGGGCTGGGAATCCGGCTAGGCCGGTATCAGACGCCGGCGCCGGCCGGCAGCCCGTCGCGTGGCACGGTGTTCGACATCAGCATGATCACCGGCTCGTCGCCCAGCGCGATATAGGCATGCTGCATTTCACCGTCGAACAGGATGCTGTCGCCCGGCTGCAGCACTGTCGGATCATAGTGGATGGTGTGCAGTTCCAGGCTGCCGCTCAGCACGTGGATGAACTCCTCGCCCGAATGGCTGCGCCAGCCGCCATTCTCCTCGAAGCTCCTCGCGCGCAGCGTGACACGCCAGAAAATGTTGGTCTTGTCGCGAAAATCGCTGCACAGGACCTCGAATTCCATCGCATTGCCCTGGTGCAGGATGCCGCTGCCGGCGCGCGTGATCGAGCGGCGCGCCTGCATGCCCGGCTTCGGGCTGAACAGGAAGGAGGCCACCGGCACATGCAGCACGCCGGCGATCATCAGCGCGACGTCGACCGTCAGGCGGGCTTTGCCGTTCTCGAGCTTCGACAATTGCGACACCGAAAGGCCGGAGCGTTCGCTGAGATCGCGCAGCGTGATGTTCTGCTCCTTGCGCGCATCGCGGATCTTGCTGCCGACATTACCCTGCATCGCCCACGCCCTTGGCTGCCGTGTTTCCAATTCGACAAGCTCTAGCGGCGCGCCTCGGGGGCGTCCAGCCTTTAGACGGCTACGGCTGGTTTCGGCCATAGCGACATCGCGACGGTGGCAAAGACATCCTCCAGGGTGCGGCTGACGAGCTCGAATGTTTCCGGATCGGAAAGCAGGTCGTTGCGGACTTCGAGATAGAGGCAGGGCCTTCCCTGTTCCAGCCCGTGCCGGTTCAGCGTGTAGCCGACCGCCTGGCGCCAGTCATAAGGCTCGTTGTCGCCGACCCTCAACCCGGCCTCCGCGCCCCGCGCGCCAAGGGTTTTCAGCACCGAGGTGACGAAGGGGGACGGCTCCCGCCACAGCACGCCGATGTCGACATTGCGCCTGACACCGCCCATCACCGGGGTGAAGGAATGCACCGAGATCAGCGCCTGCCGGCCCGCCGCGGCCTCGATAACAGCCTGTTCGACCGGCGCCCAGGCGATCCTCTTGCGCAGCCTGACATCGACTGCATCGGGCGCCAGATTGCCGGGCACCGGAATGCCGCCGAGATCCGGGCGCATGAAGTCCCATTCACCGGCCGGCCTGTTGTAGTCGAGGAACAGCCGCGAATAATGCGCGACCACGGCCGGCGCCCGCAATGCCCGCGACAGCCGGCGCGTCAGGGCATCGATGCCGATGTCGACAGCGAAATGCGTGCCAAGATAGGGTGCTGCGAGGCCAAGATCGGACCACGGCGCGGGCACGCGATTGCCGGCGTGTTCGGCGATCAGAAGATAGGGGCTTGCCGCCTCGACGCGCAGCCGCTCGACGCTGGCGGCGGCCAGCGCGGCGATTGCTCCATCGTCAAGCCCTGCAAGGCTCGCGGCGCTCACCGGGCCGACCTCCGGATCAGCCGATGACGGAGCGGACATGATAGGCCTTCGCCGCCGTCGCCTCCGCCAGGCCGGCACGGCCATTGGTGCGGCCGAGACCGGAATTCTTGATGCCGCCCCAGGGCAGATGCAGATCGGCGTGGTCGCAGCGGTTGAGATAGACGGTGCCGGCCTCGACCTCGTCGAGCAGCGCCACGCCGCGATCGATATCCCTGGTCCAGATCGAGGCGCTGAGGCCGAAATCGCTGTCGTTCATCAGACGGATCGCCTCGTCATCGCTGCCGACCGACTGGATGCAGGCCACCGGCCCGAACAGTTCGTTGCGCATGATCCGCATGTCGTGGTCGACACCGACCAGCACTTCCGGCGCGACATAGGCGGCGCCGAGGCCTGAGGCCTTGAGCCCACCATCCTGCGGCATCAGCCGCCGGGCCCCTGCCCGCACCGCCTGCTCGGTGAGATCGCGGATCGTGTCGGCGGCACTCGCCCGCACCACCGGGCCGACCATCGGCTTCTCGCCGATCGGATGCCCAATCGTCCATTTCGCCGTCTCGGCGACCAGCGCTTCGATGAAGCGGTCATGGATCGCCCGGTCGACATAGATGCGCTCGACCGAGCAGCAGGACTGGCCGGCGTTGGAATAGGTGCCCTCGGCGATCTGCGGGATCGTTGCCTCAAGGTCGGCATCGGCCCTGATATAGGTCGGATCCTTGCCGCCGAGTTCGAGATGAACCTGTGTGAAGGTGCCCGCGGCGGCGGCATGGACGCGCCGGCCGCCATTGACCGAACCGATGAAATTCACCGCGTTGAAGGCGCCCGAGGCGATCAATTGCTCGGCATCTGCATGATCGAGATGCAGGCTCTGGAACACGCCCTCGGGACCGCCGGCGGCGCGGAAGGCGTCCTCGGCCAGTTCGGCAATCAGTGGCGTCTGCGGCGAATGCTTGAAGATCACGACATTGCCGGCCGCAAGCGGCGACGTGACGAGATAGCCAAGCATGGCGGTCGGGTAATTCCACGCGCAGATCGACAGATGCAGGCCACCCGCCACCGGTTTGGCATAGCGGCGGATGGTCTCGTCCGAAGGATACGGCACATCGGCCAGCGTTTCCGGTGCGATGTCGGCAAGCAGCTGTCCGACCAGCGCCAGGCGCGGCGTCTCGTCGGCCTGCCACAGCGGCCGGCCGATCTGCCAGGCCACCATCTCGGCCAGCGGCGTTGCCCGCGCCTTCATCTCCTCGCCGAAGCGCAGCAGGATTGCCAGCCTGTCGGCCAGCGGCGTCCGCCGCCAGGAAGGCAGCGCAGCACGAGCCCGGGTGAGCGCTGCCTCGATGGTGGAACCATCGGCATAGGAGCGCGTCGTATAGGTCGAGCCGTCGACGGGAGAAGTCACGGAAAAGGTCCGCGCGCCGGAATGCAGGTTCATGCTGTTGAAATCCATCCGAGCTGAGAGGTCATTTTGGGTACGATATCGCGATTTTCCATTTTGGCAAATTTTTTCTAATACCGCTTGATGGATTTTTAGTCCGCCCCTATTGTCACTCTCGATCGGCATTTCGGCAGAAGCAGACGAGGGGTTCAGATGATCGCTTACGATTTCACCGGCAGGCATGCGGTCGTCGCCGGCGCAGGCGGCGGCATGGGCGAGGCGATCACGCTGGCGCTGCTCGATGCCGGTGCCTCCGTCACCGCCATCGACGTGAAGGCCCGGCCGGCCTCCCTCGCCTCTTACGACGACAGGCTCACCTTCGCGCAGGGCGACCTCACCGACGCCGCCTTTGTCGAACAGACGATCGGTACGGCGGGCCGCGAGCGCGGTGGCATCGACTATCTCGCCAATGTCGCCGGCGTGCTGTGGTTCGGCCGCGACAAGTCGGCCCTCGAGATGGATCTCGACGTCTGGGACGAGGTGTTCAGGATCAATCTGAAATCCTTCGTGCACACCGCGCGGTCGGTAGTACCCCATATGCGCTCCGGCGGCCGAGGCGGCGCCATGGTGCATTTCTCGACCATCCAGTGGTATCGCGGCGACGCCAACCCGCAGGACGCCTATCAGGCATCCAAGGCCGGGGTCTGCGCGCTGTCCAAATCGCTCGCCATGCAGCTGGCCGGCGAGCGCATCCGCTCCAACGCCATCTGCCCCGGCATGGCGCTGACCCCGCTGCAGGCGCGCTGGGACACCGAGGAGAAGCGCTCGGCCGTGGCGAGCTACGCGCCGCTCGGCCGCATCGGCACGCCGCAGGACATGGCCAATGCGGCCCTGTTCCTGCTCTCCGACGCGGCGAGCTACATCACCGGCATCGAACTTGCCGTCGACGGCGGCCTGCTGATGCGCATGTAGCCAGCACGCCCGCTGCCGGAGGCCATGGTCCAGACCGCGACCCTCGATCTCGACATCCATCGCTCGGCCACGGACGGCGGCACATACGGCGGCATCTACATCGGCGACGGTGCCGATGGCGGCTACGATCCAAACGGCTGACGCAGGCCGACAATGATCGCGTGGCGCCTCCGGCGACTTTCGGGGGCGCCGGTTTTTTTCCGATAGCGGATAGAAGAAGGCAAAAGCCTACTGGACCGACGCGACAGCGGATGCGACGTCTCCTATGCTCTGGCCGCAGCAATCAGTTAGCACGCCGCTGGCCGCTATCGGACAGCGCCTCTTCTCCAACTTTGGTACCCTCTGGACACAGCTGTCGAAGGCTGAAAAATGTGGAACGCAACTCCGCGTTTGGAGTTGAATCGGAACATGAGGAGGATGACGCTGAATCTGGAAGACATTGCCGGCCATCCGGCCCTGCATCGCCATGTTCAGGCACAGTCTTTGGCGCTGATCCGGATCTATGAAGAGAGCCCGCGGCTGGCTTCGATTTTCGCGACGCAGCAGCGTTGGCTATTGGGCCATGTCGGCCTTGCCATGCATTTCAGGCGCGACCCGCACGACCGCCGCAAGGAGTTGACGGTATCCCGTTTCATCGAGTTCGTGCACCAGCATGCCGTGGCCAGCCGCAACACGGCGGACGCTTTCATCAAGGAGATGCTCCACTACCACATTGCCGAGTATGTGTCGGGCGGGGACGGCCGCACACACCCCTTGCAGCCGACGGCGGCAACCGTCCAAACGTTTACCGGCTGGGTCCTTGCCCATTTGCGGACGCTGGATCGCCTCGACGGTGCTGACCGCTTGGCCAGGTTCCTGGAACACCCCGAGATGGTTGCCAGGCTGCAGCCTCTGGTGGCGGACGGCCTGCTTGCCTCCAAGCCGGTGCGCGAGCCCAACCAGACCTTCTCCCTGTTCATCTGGCTCAACAATGGCGGCATCGTCATGGACTGGCTGATGTCGGGCATCGACCCCGATCATGCCGGCCTGGACCGGATTCCGACCAGTGTGGTTTCGATCGGAGATTTCGCCAAATGGCTCAAGCTGTCGCGGACCCACCTTGCCCGCAAGCTGCGCGCCGCCGAGGAACTCGGCAGCATCGGCTGGCTCGGCCAGCGCGGCCATTCGGTGATGTGGGTGTCGAAAACCTTCTACCAGGAGTACATGACCGTCCAGGCCGCCAAGCTGGCTATTGTCGATGCGGCCTTCGACGCCTGTTTTCCAACCCCGGAAGACCGCTGAGAACCGGCGCGGATCGATATCTGCCCGGACCGTGAACGTTATCTCCTGGCGATCATAACCTGTTATAGACCGGGCGCGTCTGGACACGGGCCGTGAAGGCTGAAAATGTGACCTGCGTCTTCGCGTTGGGGGGCTCGACGCACGGGGGGAGAATGGCGCTGACCTTGAACCATATTGCCGGTCACCCGGCATTGTATCGCTGTGTCCGTGCCCAGGCGCAGGCGCTGATCCAGGCCTACGAGATGAACCCGAGGCTTGCCTCGGTGTTTGCCACCCAGCAGCGTTGGCTGATGGCGCATATCGGCCTTGCCCTGCATTTCAGGCGGGAGCCCGACGACTACCGCAAGCAGTTGACGGCGGCGCGTTTCATCGACGTTATCCGCGAGAATTCCGTCGCCAGCCGCAACACCGCCGACGCCTTCCTCAAGGAGATGCTGCATTACAATTTCATCGAGCATCTGCCGGCAACACAGGACGGCCGCATCCGCCCCATTCAGCCAACGGTGAACACGCTGGAGACGGTTGCCGGCTGGATGATGGCGCACCTGCACACGCTGGACAATCTCGACGGCGCAAACCGCCTGGCGACGTTCCTGGAGCGGCCCAACGCGCTTGCCAGGGTGCAACCGCTGGTGGCCGACGGCCTGGTCTCCTCCAGTCCCGTGCGTGAGCCCAAGCAGACCTTTTCGCTGTTCACCTGGCTCAACAATGGCGGCGTCGTCATGGACTGGCTGATATCGGGCGTCGATCCCGACCATGCCGGCCTCGCCCAAATCCCGACCGGCATCGTCTCGATCGGTGACTTCGCCAAATGGCTCAAGCTGTCGCGAACCCACCTGGCACGCAAACTGCGCGATGCCGAAGACCTTGGCAGCATCGGCTGGCTCGGCCAGCGCGGTAACTCGGTGATGTGGGTGTCGGGCGAATTCTACCAGGAGTACATGGCCGCCCAGGCCGTCAAGCTGGCCATCATCGACGCCGCCTTCGAGGCGAGCCTTCCGTCGGCCGAAGCTGGCGATTGATTGGAGCATGATGCCGAAAAGTGTGAAGCGGTTTTCGGACAACATCATGCTCTATCTCGTCTAGAGCCGGATCGGGTCGCATCCCCGTGCGGGAGATGCGAAAACGTGATAGGGTTTCCATACAGGTTTGCCGCTGCCTGCGCGGCACCCTGCACGGAGAGGAACCCTGCATGAAAAAAATTATGAAAAACCGACGCTGGACAAGCGCGAAAGACTGTCCAGCGTCACGGCGAGTTGCGCATCATCGACCTGCGCGATCTGATCGCCGGGCGGTCAGACCTCCGGCGTTCTCAATCGATATCGAAGGAGACGCCCTGGGCCAGCGGCAGCGCCTTGGAATAGTTCACCGTGTTGGTGGCGCGCCGCATATAGGCCTTCCACGCATCGGAGCCGCTCTCGCGGCCGCCGCCGGTTTCCTTCTCGCCGCCGAAGGCACCGCCGATCTCGGCGCCCGAGGTGCCGATGTTGACATTGGCAATGCCGCAATCCGACCCGTCGACACCGAGGAAGCGCTCGGATTCCTGCAGGTCGCGGGTGAAGATCGATGACGACAGGCCGGCCCCCACCGCATTGTGCTCGTCGAGCACGGCGTCGAAATCCGAGTACTTCATCACATAGAGGATCGGCGCGAAGGTCTCTTCCGTCACCGGCGAAACCTGGCTTTGCATTTCGACCAGCGCCGGATGCACGTAGTAGGCGTCCGGATGGCCGTTCTCGACCCGCGCCCCGCCGGTCACCTTGCCGCCATGGGCGGTGGCTTCCTTCAGCGCCTTCTGCATGGCGTCGAATGCCGCCTTGTCGATCAGCGGCCCGACCAGCGAGGAGGTTTCCAGCGGATTGCCGACCGACACGCTTTCGTAGGCCTTCTTAAGACGCGGAACCAGCGCGTCGTAGACGCTGTCATGCACGAACAGGCGCCGCAGCGTCGTGCAGCGCTGGCCTGCCGTGCCCATCGCTCCAAAGGCAATCGCGCGCAGCGCCATGTCGAGATCGGCTGTCGGGCAGACGATGCCGGCATTGTTGCCGCCAAGCTCCAGCACCGCGCGCGCAAAGCGCTTGGCCAGGCGCGGGCCGACGTCGCGGCCCATGCGGGTCGAGCCGGTGGCCGAAACCAGCGGCACCTTGGGGTGATCGACCAGGATCTCGCCGACGGCCCGGTCGCCGATCAGCACCGGCGCCAGGCCCTGCGGTGCGTCCGCGCCGAAGCGCTTGACCGCACGCTTGAAGATGGCCTCGCAGGCAAGTGCGGTCAGCGGCGTCTTTTCCGACGGCTTCCACACCACCGCGTCGCCGCAGACCAGCGCCAGCGCTGCGTTCCACGACCACACCGCGACCGGGAAATTGAAGGCGGAAATGACGCCGACGACGCCGAGCGGATGCCAGGTTTCCATCATCCGATGGCCCGGGCGCTCAGTGGCGATGGTCAGACCGTACAATTGCCGGGAGAGGCCAACGGCGAAATCGCAGATGTCGATCATTTCCTGCACTTCGCCGAGCCCCTCGGACGGGATCTTGCCAACCTCGATCGAGACCAGCCGGCCAAGCTCGGCCTTGTGCGCGCGCAGCTCCTCGCCGAGCAGCCGCACCAGTTCGCCACGCCGCGGGCCCGGTACCATCCGCCACGCCTGGAAGGCCTTGTGCGCGGCATCGATCACCTTGGCTGCGTCAGCCGGCGAGATCGTCTTCAGCGCCGCGATCTGCTCGCCCGTCACCGGGCTCTTCACGATCATGTCGCCGCCGACAAGCGCGTCCTTGGCCACACCCAGTTTCGCCAGAAGCTCGGTCGTTTCCTTGGCTATCGTCATTTTTGTCCCTTTCAGATCCCGTCGCCATCATATGGCGCCGGGTTAAGCCTTTGCCGTGTCGCCCGCGTACCGAAAGGCACTTCAGGCACAGTCATGGCGTGG
This sequence comes from Mesorhizobium loti, assembly GCA_014189435.1. Taxonomy (NCBI): domain Bacteria; kingdom Pseudomonadati; phylum Pseudomonadota; class Alphaproteobacteria; order Hyphomicrobiales; family Phyllobacteriaceae; genus Mesorhizobium; species Mesorhizobium loti. The sequence continues at coordinate 440,870 of CP050293.1, read as the reverse complement.
CATTACTCGTTTCAGGGGAAAATCGCCACCCCGGCATGGTCCAAGCCCGAGCGACACGATTGAGCCAGATGGGCGGATGACGCTCAGTTTGCCTTTTTCGCCGGCGGGCGCACGGCGCCGTCCTTCATCAGCCGGTCGATATGCATGCGGATATGGGCTGCTTCCGCCGCCGTGTTGGCAAGCGCGATGGCGCGGTCGAAGGCGACGCGCGCCTCCTCGCCCCGGTCAAGCTGCATCAAAAGGCCACCCTTGAGGCCGAAGAAGTGGAAATAGCCCGAAAGCCGGTCTTCCAGCGGCTCGATCATGGCGAGCGCCTCTGCCGGTCCACGCACCTTCGAGACAGCAACGGCCCGGTTGAGCGTGACCACCGGTGACGGCTGCATCTGCTCGAGCAAGCGGTAGAGCAGGTCGATCTCGTTCCAGTCGGTGTCCTCGGCCTTTTCGGCCCGCGCATGCAGCGCGGCAATAGCCGCCTGCACCTGATAGGGGCCGGGCTTGCGATGGCGCAGCGCCTTGTCGACCAGCGCCAGCCCCTCATCGATCATCTTGCGGCTCCACAGGCTGCGATCCTGATCCTCGAGCAGCACGATCTCGCCGTCTTCGTCGAAACGGGCCGGTGCGCGCGCATGCTGCAGAAGCAGCAGCGCCGTCAGCCCCATGATCTCCGGCTCGGTCTGGAACAGCCGCAGCAACAGCCGTGCCAGCCGGATCGCCTCCTCGCACAGCGGCGCGCGGGCCGGCGCCTCGCCGCTGTTGGTCGAATAGCCCTCATTGAAGATCAGATAGACCATGGCGGCGACAGCGGCGAGCCGTTCCGACCGCTCGACCGCGCCCGGCGTCTCGAACGGCACGCCGGCATCCGCAATGCGCGCCTTGGCGCGGGTGATGCGCTGCTCCATAGCGCTTTCGCCAACCAGGAAGGCGCGCGCGATCTGCTTGACGGTGAGGCCCGAGACGATGCGCAGCGCCACCGCGATCTGCTGCGTTGCCGGCAGATCGGGATGGCAGCAGATGAACAGCAGCCGCAGAATGTCATCGCGGTAGTGCGCCCCGTCCAGCCGCTCGGCGATATCGCTCTCGGCGTCTTCCAGGTCGGAAATCTGGTCTTCCTCCGGCATCGGCGCCTGCTTGGCGCGCTTGCGCACCGCATCGATGCCGCTGTTGCGGCCGACAAAGATCAGCCAGGCCGCCGGGTCGCGAGGCGGGCCGTTCTGCGGCCAGTTCTTGATGGCCCTGAGGCAGGCGTCCTGGAAAGCTTCCTCCGCCGTATCGAGATCGCGGAAATAACGCAGCAGCGCGCCCATCGCCTGCGGGCGGGCGACGCTGATCGCGGAGCTGATCCAGGCGAGTTCGGTCATGCGGAAACCTTGGCGGGATTGAAGATCGAGACCGGCCGGATCTCATAGGAGCCGCCGCTCGGATTGACTTCGGAAAGCTCGCGAGCGAACTCGACGGCCTCGTCGAGATCGGCGCATTCAAGCGTGTAGAAGCCGAGGAACTGTTCCTTGGTCTCGGCAAACGGACCGTCGATGACGACCGATTCGCCCTTGACCTTCCTCAGGGTCGTCGCCGCCGTGGTCGGCAAAAGCCGCGCCACCGGGCCAAGCCGGCCGGCCTTGGCATACTTGTCCTGAACGTCGAGGAGATTGGCCATGACTTCGTCGTCCTGTGCCTTGCTCCACGAGCAGACGACATCTTCGGAAGCATAGCAGAGGATTGCGTAGAGCATGGCTGGTCCTTTTTCTCTGTCAAAGGACGAAACAGTAAGACCGATCCCGACACGACGTCGATAAAAAAATCCCGATGCGGCGGATTTGGCGGCCGCCGGTCGCAGCCAGTCAGCTTTCGCGCATCATCAGCCATCGCAGCACGAGAGCTTCCTCGTCATCGAGACCGTCGATCGCGCGCTTGCGCTTGTTGGCCTGCGCCATTTCGTCCAGCAACCGCCCCTCGATCCACGCTTCGAAGACCTGCGGATGGATGTAGCATTTGCGGCAGACGGCGCGTGTGTTGCCCAGCCGCTCGGCGACCTTGTCGATGACGCTGTTACTCACCTGTTTTTGCTGCGCCTGGCTTTGCGGCAATTCCGTCTGTGCAAACAGCGACGCGGCGTGGATGGTGCCGCCCCAGGTGCGGAAATGCTTCGAACTGAACGCATCACCGGTGGCATCGCGGATATAGCGGTTGACGTCCTCGGAGCGCACCGGCCGCCTGCTGCCATCCTCATCGAGATACTGGAACAGCTTCTGGCCAGGCAGGTCCTGCGCGCCGCGCACGATTCCGGCGATGCGGCGGTCGATCAGCTTCAGCTTCCACTCCTTGCCGGACTTGCCCTTGAAGGCAAACCGAAGGCTTGAGCCGACAATATCGACATGGCGGTCGCGCAATGTGGTCAGCCCGAAACTCTTGTTGTCGCGGGCGTAGGCGGCATTGCCGACCCGGATCATCGTGTTGTCAAGCAGCCAGACAACCGCGGCGACGACACGCTCGAGCGGCAAGCCACGACGGCGCAGATCGCTGTCGATCTTGCGCCTCAGGTCTGGCAGGCTTTCGGCAAAGGCGACAAGGCTCGAATATTTGGCACCGTCGCGTTCTTTGGCCCATTGGAGATGGTAACGGTATTGCTTGCGTCCGCGCTGATCCCTGCCGGTTGCCTGGATATGGCCGTCGGCGTCGGGCGAAATCCACACATCCGTCCAGGCCGGCGGAATGACGATCGCCTCGATGCGCGCCCTGGTAGCATCAGGAACCGCCCGCCCGTCCGGACCCTTGTAGGAAAACCCCTTGCCTGTCTTCAGTCGCCGGATGCCGGGCTCGGTATCGCTGACATAAGTAAGTGACGCATTATCGGCCGAGCTTTGCGCCCCGTTCTTCGGCGCATCATTTTTCGGCGCAGCGTCTTCGTCAGCCGGCCGGCTGTGCGACAATCCGGATTTTTGCAGCATGTCAGCTCCACGCAAATATCCGTAGATAAGCTGTTGGCCGATTGCTGGTTCCACACGCCGTCCGAAAAGCCTGTGCGCCGATATAGAGTAGGTCCGGTGGGACCTGGCGCCTACAGAGCGCCCTGCATCTGGATCGACGGCGCGGACAAACGCCGCCGCGCCGCGAGCTTGAACCTGTAACGCAGACAGCGCCAGGCTTCCGAGCGTCGCTTGGGGGCTGCCGCGGCGACCGCCAGGAAGCGTGCCGCGGTGTCCAGATCGCCGCGCGCATAGTGGACCCGGGCGATCTTGAGCGCGACAAGCCCTTCTCTGGCCTTGAGCGCCGACATCGGGATGTTGCAGTCGGTAAGCGTGCGCAGTTCTCGGCGCCAATCCAGGAAGCGCCGTACCGAGTTGATCGCATAGCGGTCATCGGAACGCACCGGCGAAACCTCATAGACCATGACGGGTTGCGAAACCATGGCGAGCGATGCCTTGCTCATCAGCCGCGCCCAGAACAGCGTGTCCTCGTCATAGGCCAAACCGACCGGGAACCTCGTCTCGCCGATCAGGGCTCGAGATGCCAGGACGCTGCCCACGGCGACCGACCGTATGTCGCCTTTCACATAGGCTGAAGCATTTGCCAGGCATGCGGCCTGATAGCCGTTCGGCACTTTGATCTGCCGATCCTGGCCGTTCACCCGTCGCCGGTAAGCGCCCACGATCATATCGGCTTTCGGCTGCTCTACCGCCTTTCGGAGCAGCGAGCGCAATCCGCCTTGCAGATGCAGGTCGTCGGCGTCGATCAGGTAGACCCAGGGATGGACTGCCTGGTCTAGCGCCACATTGCGAGCGCCGCCGGCATCGCGGCAACTGGCCGGCAACACGCGCAACGGCAACGACAGTTCCGCCGCGGCCTGCCGCGCCACAGCTGCCGTGCCGTCCGTCGATGCATCGTCGACCAGCAGGATCTCGCCGATGATCTCGGCCTCGCTGCGAAGCGACGCCAGCGTTGCCCCGATGGTCGCCGCCGCGTTGCAGGCAGGAATGACGGCGCTGATCGCTCTCAATTACAAAACCCCGCGCCTCGCGCTTAAGAATACAATTATCGTCCACCTCGAAACGAATGCAGATTAGCGGCCACATCGGCGTTTGAGAAGCAGTCTTGTCCATTCCATCCAGAATTGCGAGAAAGAACCCGCTGCGTGTGTGCGGCCTGCTTTCAGGCCTTTTCGAGCACGACCGGAATGACGTCGACAGCTTGCTCGCCGACCTGTCCGCCGGTGGTCTTGAGGACGCCGACGATCGGCGCCACGTCCGAATAGTCGCGGCCGTAGCCGACAGTGATGTGATCATTGCTGGCCCGCATGCCGTTGGTCGGATCGAATTCCTGCCAGCCGGCATCGCGTCCGCACCAGACCTTGACCCAGGCATGCATGGCATCGGCGCCTTCCAGCCGGGGTTTGCCCTTCGGCGGGATGGTGCGCAGGAAGCCGCTGACATAACCCGCCGGAATGCCGAGTCCGCGCAGGCCGGCGATCATGATGTGCGAAAAGTCCTGGCAGACGCCGCGCTTCAGCTTGAAGGCATCGCTGGCCCGGGTTCGCACCGTGGTCGCTTCGCCGTCATAGGTAAAATCGCGATGGATCCGATTGCACAGGTTCATGGCCGTGCCGGCGGTAGAGCCGGCGATGCTGTCCCGTGCGTAGGTGGTGATCGCAGCATCGATGCCGGCATGGGTGCTGGCCGTCAGGAAATGGTGCGGTGTATCAGGCGCCAACGACCGCACCGCGGCGAGCTCCTGCCTGAGCCGGCCGAGATCGGGCGACACGTCGAGTCCGGGCTCGGGCCGCGACACCGAGACGCGCGCACTCATCCTTATGTCGAGCGTGTCATGAGCGTCGCGAAAGGCGATCGAGGTGACGTTGTTGCCGAAGAAATCGGAAAAGTCGGAACGCTCGCTGGGCGCCGGCGCAAAGGACAGGGATGCGGCGATGACACGCTGCACGCCCGATATCGTCGACGGCAGTACACGCACCTGATGACGACCGCCGCCAGCAGCGGCAGCGTAATCGTAGTGGAGATGAAGCCTGATATCGTAGAGCATGTTCTATTTTTTCTGTCTTTGCGCAGGTTCTTGTCGCAAAACCGTGCGACACTTTTGTGGAACCTGCTTAGCCGAAATAGGCTTTGGCGAGGCTGTTGTAGAGGCCGCCGATTTCGTAGGCGAGTTCGTCCAGCGCCTTTGCCGTCATATCCGAAGGCTCCTTGATGGCGATCTGGGTGTTGAGCTGCAGAATCTCCTTCGCCGCCGGCGACATGTGCCCCTCGCCGCCGAGCGACGGTAACAGGCCGATCTCGGCCTTCAGCCTTTCGAGCTGGAACAGGATGGAGCGCGGATTGAGCGGATCGAGCGCCAGCAGGTCGATAACCGTGCGCCGTCCGGCCTGCACCGGATATTGCCGGCGGTGGGTCATCACGCTGTCGCCGATCTCCAGCATCATGTCGAGCGCGCCGTCTGGCGCCTTGGTGCTGGTCAGCCGCGACAGCGTGCGGGCGATCTGGATGCCGCGCTCCAGCCGGCGGCCGATCTCGAGGAAGCGCCAGCCGGCAAAGCGGTACATGTTCTCATGCAGAAGGCCGGAAAAGCCGGCGAGCTTGCGCAGGATGACCGTCATCGCCCGTGTCGCGTCGTCGCCAGGCGCCACCGTCGTTGCGAACTGATGGATGGTCTTCGACAGGTCCTTCAGCGCCAGCCAGCCATCGGGCGAGAAGCGGTCGCGGATCTGGCCGGCGCTGTAGACGGCGCTGTCCAGCGTACCGATCAGCCCCGACGGGATCGCCGTCTCGACGTCGATACCGAACGGTTCGAGATAATCCCTGATGTCGGCGAGCAGCGGCATATCCGGGTCGGAGGTCTCGGCCAGCCGAACATGATAGGCGCGCAGGATGCGCACCGTGTCTTCCGAGCGCTCGATGTAGCGGCCGAGCCAGGTCAGGTTCTCCGCCGCACGGCTGGGCAGGCTACCCGGCCTAGTGCGGCTGAAACTGTCGCCTTCTTGCGGCAACAGCGTCTCGCGCTCCACCGGTTTGTCGCTGACAACCCAGACATCCGCTGCCTGGCCGCCACGCTGCATGGCGATGGCCGTCGGGTCGAGCGACAGGCCGACGCGGGCAAAACCGCCGGGCATCACCGTCCAGCCGTCCGGCGTGCGCGCCAGATAGACGCGCAGGCTCGCCGGCCGCGGCTCCAGCCAGCCACCAACATAGACCGGCGTCGTCGAAAGCGTCACCGCTTCCTGGCCGACGAAGTCGCCGCCATAGCGTTCGATGCGCGCCACCAGCTCCGCCCGCTCACCGGCGGACAGCGCCGAGCCGAGCTTCGTCTGTTCGTCATCCTCGAAGGCAAGTCTCGTCGACAGCGCCGGCCCGATAACCATGCGATCGATATTGGCCAGCACATGCGCGCGTTCGGTTGCTTGCCCACACCACCATGTCGCCACGCTCGGCAGCAGCAATTCCTCGCCCCGCAGGGCACGTGAAATCTTCGGCAGGAAGGCGAGCAGCGCGCGCGTCTCCATCAGGCCGGAGCCCAGCGCATTGACGGTCGCAACCGCACCCTGACGGATCGCCTCGACCAGGCCCGGCGTGCCGATCTGCGAATCCGGGCGCAGTTCGAGCGGGTCGGCAAAAGCGGCATCGAGCCGCCGCCACAACACGCTGATCGGCATCAGGCCGGAAACCGTGCGCACCATCAGCCGGCCGCCAGAAACGGTCAAATCCTCGCCTTCGAGCAGCATGATGCCGAGATAACGGGCGATATAGGCGTGTTCGTAATAGGTTTCGTTGAGCGGCCCCGGCGTCAGGATAGCAACGCGGCCGTCGGTTTCCTTGGCCATGCCGATCAGCGCATCGCGGAAACGGCGGAAAAAGCCGGCAAGGCGGTGCACATGCATCTCGCCATAGATATCGGACAGCGCGCGTGTGGTGGCGACACGGTTTTCCAGCGCGAAGCCGGCGCCGGACGGCGCCTGGGTGCGATCGCCCAACACCCACCACTGGCCGTCAGGCCCACGGCCGAGCTCGAAGGCGCAGAAATGCAGGAAATGGCCGCCGGCCGGCCTGGTGCCGACGACGGGCCGCAAATATTCCGGACTGGCCGCGATCAGCCCCGCCGGCAGGATGCCTTTTTCGACCAGCCGGTTCGGCCCGTAGATATCGGCGATGGTCTCCTCGAACAGCTCGGCGCGTTGCACGAGGCCGGCGCTGATCGCCGCCCACTCGCTCTCCTCGATGAGAACCGGGACATGCGCCAGCGGCCATTCACGCTCATTGGCGCCGGCCTTGTCGTAGACGCGGTAGTAGACGCCGGCATCGCGCAAATACTGGTCGGCGCGGGCAAAGCGCTGGCCGAGCTTTTCAGGCCCCAACTCGTCGAGCGATTCGATGAAGTGCTTCCAGATCGGGCGGGGGTTGCCTGACGCATCGACCATCTCGTCGACGACGCCGTCGATCGGCTGGTAGTGCTCCAGCAGGCTGTGGATCTGCGGCTTGCCGCGTACCCTCTTGTGATTCCCCTTTGCCATCGCTGATCAGAGTCTTGCCGGCCGCCGAAGGTCAAGGGTCATCGGGAAATCTTCCGCCGGTTGTTCTTCACGGATCACATAGGCGGATGGCGTATGGCCGCGCGGTTCAAAGCGGGCGAGCCGCCGAGCTTCCGCCTCGTTGCCATTGACCGGAAAGGTGTCGTAATTGCGCCCGCCGGGATGTGCGACATGGTAGACGCAGCCGCCGACCGCCCGGCCCGACCAGCGGTCATAGATATCGAACACCAGCGGCGTGTTGACCGGCAGTGCCGGATGCAGGCCCGATGACGGTTGCCAGGCCTTGAAGCGCACGCCCGCCACCGCCACTTCACGGTTGTCCGTCACCTTCATCGGCACGATGCGGCCGTTGCAGACGATCGCGTGGCGCTCCGGATTGAGACCTTCCGTCTTGACCTGCAGCCGCTCGACCGAGGAATCGACGAAGCGCACGGTGCCGCCGATCGCGCCCTGCTCGCCCATGACATGCCACGGCTCGAGCGCCTGCCGCAGCTCCAGCTTGATGCCGGCGTGCTGAACCTCGCCGCAGAACGGGAAGCGGAATTCGAGCTGGGCATCGAACCATTCGGGTCTGAATTCGAAGCCATTGAGCTTGAGGTCGTCGAGTACGTCGAGGAAATCAGCCCAGACATAATGCGGCAGCATGAAGCGGTCATGCAGCGACGTGCCCCATCGCACGAAGCGGCCATCGAGCGGGTTTTTCCAGGCACGTGCGATGATAGCGCGCACCAAAAGTTGCTGCGCCAGCGACATGCGCGCGTTGGGCGGCATCTCGAAACCGCGGAACTCGACCAATCCCAGCCGGCCGGTTGGCCCATCCGGCGAGAACAGCTTGTCGATGCAGATTTCCGAACGGTGCGTATTCCCGGTGACGTCGGTCAGCAAATTGCGAAACAGCCGATCGACCAGCCACGGCAAGGGCGCCGCGCGCTGATCTGGATGCGGCACCTGCGCCATGGCGATCTCAAGCTCGTAGAGCGAATCGTGGCGCGCCTCGTCGAAGCGCGGCGCCTGGCTGGTCGGGCCAATGAACAGGCCGGAGAACAGGTAGGACAGCGAGGGACGCCGCTGCCATTGCAGCACCAGGCTCTTCAACAGGTCCGGCCGGCGCAGGAACGGACTGTCATTGGGCGTCGCGCCGCCGACCACGACATGGTTGCCGCCGCCGGTGCCGGTGTGGCGGCCGTCGATCATGAACTTGTCGGCGCCAAGCCGCGTCTGCCGCGCCTCCTCGTAGATTGCCGTCGTCGTCGCTACGCAATCCTGCCAGTTAGACGCAGGATGGATGTTGACCTCGATGACGCCGGGGTCGGGTGCGACGCGGATGACGTTGAGACGTGGATCGTGCGGTGGGCCATAGCCCTCGATATGCACGGGAAGACCGATCGCCTTTGCCGCGTTCTCGGCCGCCGCAACCAATTCCAGATAGTCTTCCAGCGCCTCGACCGGCGGCATGAACACGCATAGCCGGCCGTCGCGCGGCTCGACTGAAAGTGCGGTACGCACCGCGCCGCCGATCTCGGTGATCTCCTGCTCGACCCGGTCCTGCTGCCCGGTCGTGGCGGTAAAGGAGGCCGCCTGCTGGCGGCGCGCAATCTCGTCGGCACCTTCCAGTTCGGCTGGCGCAGCGGAGGGCAGTATGGCTTCGCGCGCGGGCAGCCGGCCGCGTGGCAGTGACGGATCGACCGGCACGATGTAGGGGAACTGCTCCGGCGGCACATAGGGCAACGTGCCGAGCGGCAAGCGGTAGCCGACGGGTGAATCGCCGGGCACCAGGAACAGCCGGCCACGCCGCGTCTTCCATTTTTCCGAGCGCCAGCGCGGCCCCGACGCCTGGCTGTTCCAGCGCTGGACGGGCAGCACATAGCCGGACGGCTTGGTCAGCCCGCGTTCGAACACTCTTGCCATGCGGCTGCGCTCTTCCGGATCCTCCAGCTTGGAGTTGGACGGATCGACATTGTCCGGCAGCTTGCCCTCCTTGAGCAGCCATTCGGCCGGATCCTCATAGGCTTCGCTGACCATGGTCCTGTCGATGCCGAGTTCACCGGCGATCGCGGTCAGCAGGCTTTCGGCCTGCTTCGGCCCGATATCGGCCTGGCTCTTTTCGCGCGCGATCAGCGACGGGTCGCTCCACACCGGCTGGCCATCGGCACGCCAGTAGAGCGAGAAGGTCCAGCGCGGCAGGCTTTCGCCCGGATACCATTTGCCCTGGCCGTAGTGGAGAAAGCCGCCCGGCGCGAAGCGCTCGCGCAGTTTACGGATCAGTTCATCCGCCTTTTCACGCTTTGTCGGGCCGACGGCGGCGGTGTTCCACTCGGCCGACTCGAAATCGTCGATCGACACGAAGGTCGGCTCGCCGCCCATGGTCAGCCGCACATCGCCAGCCGCAAGTGCCGCATCGACCTTGTTGCCGAGCGCGTCGAGTGCCCGCCAGCTTTCATCTGAAAATGGCTTGGTGATGCGCGGATGCTCGGCGATGCGGTCGACCCGCATCTCGAAACCGAATTCGACATTGGCGAAGCTCGCCATGCCGGAAATCGGGGCGGCGTTGCGGAAATGCGGGGTGGCGGCCAGCGGCACATGGCTTTCGCCGGTGAGCAGGCCCGATGTCGGGTCGAAGCCGATCCAGCCGGCGCCGGGAAGATAAACCTCGCACCAGGCGTGCAGGTCGGTGAAGTCGACCGCTGTTCCGGCTGGACCGTCGAGCGCGACCAGATCGGGCTTCAACTGGATCAGGTAGCCGGAGACGAAGCGCGCGGCGATACCGAGGTTGCGCAGGATCTGCACCAGAAGCCAGCTCGAATCCCGGCACGAGCCCTTGGCTGCGGCCAGCGTCTCCTCCGGCGAGAACACACCGGTCTCCATGCGCACGATATAGGCGATCTCGCGCTGCAGCCGGGCATTGAGGTCGACCAGGAAATTGACGGTATTGGCAGCGCTGCGGTCAATGGTCTTCAGCAGGGCCGAAAGCAGCGGTCCGGCCGGCTCCGGGGTGCGGTAGATGGCGAGATCGTCGCGGATCTCTTCCGGATACTCGAACGGGAACGCCTCGGCCGACGGTTCGACAAAGAAATCGAACGGATTGTAGACCGTCATGTCGGCGACGAGGTCGACCTCGATCTTCAGCTCGGTCACCGGCCCCGGAAAGACGAAACGGGCAAGGAAATTGCCGTAGGGGTCCTGCTGCAGATTGACGAAATGGTTCGCCGGCTCGACCTTCAGCGAATGACTCAGCACCTTGGTGCGGGAATGCGGCGCCGGCTGCAGCCTAATGATCTGAGGCCCGAGAACCACCGGCTGGTCGTATTTGTAGTGGGTCAGGTGGTAGACAGCTGCCAGAATTGCCATGGAGCCCCGGAATTCAGCGTTTCAAACGATTTCGCTGAACCCTGACACATCTGGCGGCCATTCTCCAAGCAGAGATGTTGCGGTGCACCTAATTTAAACGGCTACCGAACGCTCAGAAGAACGCCTGTATCCCCGTCTGCGCCCGTCCCAGGATCAGCGCATGCACGTCATGCGTGCCCTCATAGGTGTTGACGGTTTCCAGGTTCTGCGCGTGGCGCATGACGTGGTAGCCGATCTGGATGCCGTTGCCGCCATGCATGTCGCGGGCCTGGCGGGCGATGTCGAGCGCCTTGCCGCAATTGTTGCGCTTGACGATCGAGATCATTTCCGGCGCCATCTTGCCTTCATCGAGCAACCGCCCGACGCGCAAGGATGCCTGCAGCGCGAGCGCAATTTCGGTCTGCATGTCGGCGAGCTTCTTCTGGTAAAGCTGCGTGCCGGCCAGCGGCTTACCGAACTGCTTGCGATCAAGACCGTACTGACGGGCGCGATGCCAGCAATCTTCCGCGGCGCCCATCGAGCCCCAGGAAATGCCGTAGCGGGCCCGGTTGAGGCAGCCGAACGGGCCGCCAAGGCCCTTGGCGTTGGGCAGCAGCGCGTCTTCGCCGACTTCGACGCCTTCCATCACCACTTCGCCGGTGATCGAAGCCCGCAGCGAAAGCTTGCCGCCGATCTTCGGCGCCGACAGCCCCTTCATGCCCTTTTCCAGCACGAAGCCGCGGATCTCGTCCTTGCCGTTGTCGCCCTTCAGCTTTACCCAGACGACGAACACATCGGCGACCGGCGCGTTGGAAATCCACATCTTCGAGCCGGACAGCTTGTAACCGTTGGCGGTCTTCTCGGCGCGCGTCTTCATGCCGCCCGGGTCGGAGCCGGCATCCGGCTCGGTCAGGCCGAAACAGCCGATCCACTCGCCGCTGGCAAGCTTGGGCAGGTACTTCTTGCGCTGTTCGTCCGAGCCATAGGCGTAGATCGGATACATCACCAGCGACGACTGCACTGACATCATCGAGCGATAACCCGAATCAACCCGCTCCACCTCGCGCGCGACCAGCCCGTAGGTCACATAGTTGGCGCCAAGCCCGCCGAATTCCTCAGGGATGTTGATGCCGAGCAGGCCGGCCTCGCCCATTTCGCGGAAGATCGCCGTGTCGAATGTCTCGTTGAGATAGGCGTCCTCGATCCGAGGCGCCAGCTTGTCGGCGGCAAAAGCCGCCGCGCCGTCGCGCACCATGCGCTCTTCTTCCGAAAGCTGGTCCTCGATCAGGAACGGGTCTTCCCAGACGAATGCATTCTTGTCGGCGGCCATGGCTTTCTCCCAAACCAATGCAGGTCGCCCAAAAATGCCCAGCAATTTGGGATGCGACATGCGTGAAGCAAAATCTTGGCCCGGCTTATCGGCCTGCGCCCCGAAAAAATCAAACGAAATTGCCTCCCCGATCAATGAGCTGTAGTAATGGATCATGAGTGTTCAGCGCCGCCTTTTGCCCAACATCAGCGCCCTTGCCGCCTTCGAGGCGGTGGCTCGCCTCGGCAGTTTCACCGCGGCCGCCCAGGAACTCGATCTGACCCAAGGCGCTGTCAGCCGGCAGATCAGATTGTTGGAAGATCAGTTCGGCCGCCGGCTGTTCGAACGCGACAGCCGCAATGTCAGGCTGTCGACATCGGGCGAAATCTACGCCGAGGCGGTGCGTTCAGCACTTGGCCAGTTGCGTGACGCAGCCCTTGGATTGATGAGCAATCGGCATAGTGGCATCCTGAACCTTGCCATTTTGCCGACCTTCGGCACGCGCTGGCTGATGCCGATGATCCCCGATTTCGTCGAAAACAACCCTGACATCACCATCAACTTCGTCACCCGTGTCGGCCGCTTCGACTTCACCAGGGAAAGGCTGGACGCTGCCATCCATTATGGCCTGCCGGACTGGCCGGAGGCCGACTCGACACTGTTGGTGCGCGAAACGGTGGCGCCAGTCGTGTCGCCCGAATTCCTCGCCGGCCGCGCCATCGCCACACCGGCCGATATCGGCCACTTGCCACTGCTGCATATGGCGACGCGTCCTGGCGCCTGGACCGAATGGTTCGAGCATCAGGGCCTGAGCGCGCCAACCGGACCCGGCATGCAGTTCGAACAGTTCGGGACCGCAGCCCAGGCCTGCATGGCTGGGCTCGGCGTCGCGCTGTTGCCGCAGATCCTCATCGCCGGCGAATTGCAGCGAGGCCAGTTGGTGCCGGCGCCCGGCCACCCCATGCAAAGCCGCAGCGCCTACTATCTCGTCGTCCCACACGACAAGCGCGGCCATCTGCCGGTCGCAAGCTTTCGCGACTGGCTGCTGGGCCAGGTCGAGAAGGAACCGGCTGTCCTGGCTTGGTAGCTACTTCCGCTTCAAGGCATCCGCCAGTGCGGCGCCGAACGCACCTTGCTGCGCCGGCCGCTCCGGCTGGCGCTGCGGTGCCGGCGAACGCGGCGCCGGCCTGCCGCCGCCATTGTCGCGCGGTCCGCTGCGCGGTGCACCACCCTCGCCGCCATCCTTGCGCATGGAGAGCGCGATGCGCTTGCGCTTGATGTCGACTTCGACGACGCGCACCTTGACCACGTCGCCGGCCTTGACCACCTCATGCGCATCCTTGATGAACCGGTCGGCCAGTTGCGAGACATGCACCAGCCCGTCCTGATGCACACCGATATCGACGAAGGCGCCGAAGGCAGCGACATTGGTGACAGTGCCTTCCAGCAGCATGCCGGGCTTCAAATCCTTGATGTCGTCGATACCGTCGGCGAAGGTCGCCGTCTTGAAGCCGGGGCGCGGGTCGCGGCCGGGCTTTTCCAGCTCCGCCAGGATGTCGCGCACGGTCGGCAAGCCGAAACGCTCGTCGACGAAGACGCGGGGATCGAGCGCCTTCAGCGCGGCACTGTCGCCCATCAGCGAGCGGACATCGCGCCCGCAGGCCGCAACGATCTTCTTCGCCACGCCATAGGCCTCCGGATGCACCGACGAGGCATCGAGCGGCTCGCTGCCATTGGCAATGCGCAGGAAGCCAGCGCTTTGCTCGAACGCACGCGGCCCAAGCCGCGGCACCTTGAGCAAATCCTTCCGGCTGGCGAAGGGCCCGGTCGCATCGCGGTGCGCGACGATCGCGTCCGCGAGAGATGCGCCGAGACCTGAAACGCGCGCCAGCAGCGGCGCTGAGGCGGTGTTGAGATCGACGCCGACGGCATTGACCGCGTCCTCGACCACCGCTTCCAGCGAACGGCCAAGCCGGTATTGGTCGACATCGTGTTGGTATTGGCCGACGCCGATCGACTTCGGCTCGATCTTGACCAGTTCGGCCAGTGGATCCTGCAGGCGCCGGGCGATCGACACCGCGCCGCGCAACGACACGTCGAGACCCGGGAATTCCGCCGCCGCCGTCGCCGATGCCGAATAGACCGAGGCGCCCGCCTCGCTGACGATCACTTTCAAGGGCTTCGGGCCACCATCAGCCGGCATGTCGGACAGCATGTCCGCCACAAGCTTCTCCGTCTCGCGGCTGCCGGTGCCGTTGCCGATCGAGATCAGCTCGACCTTGTGCTGGCGGATGAGCTTGGCCAGCTCCGCCTGCGTGCCGCGCACATCGTTCCTGGGCGGAAACGGATAGACAGTCGTCGTTGTCAGCACCTTGCCGGTGCCGTCGACCACCGCCACCTTGACGCCGGTGCGGATGCCGGGATCGAGCCCCATCGTGGCGCGCGAACCAGCCGGGGCGGCGAGCAGCAGATCCTTCAGATTGCGGGCGAAGACATGGATCGCCTCTTCCTCGGCCCGCTCACGCAGATCGCGCATCAAGTCGAGCGTCAGGTGCAGCGATAGTTTTATACGCCAGGTCCAGCCGGCGACCTCCGTCAGCCAGCGATCGCCCGGCAGGCCGCCGCCGATGGCATAGGCATTGGCGATCATCCGCTCGACCGGCTTCACCGGCGCGGTGTCGTCGGCATCGACCTCGATGTCCAGCGACAGCACTTCCTCGTTGCGGCCGCGCAGCATCGCCAGCGCCCGGTGGCTCGGCACATTTGCCCAGCGCTCGACATGGTCGAAATAGTCGGAGAATTTGGCGCCTGCCTCCTGCTTGCCGTCAACCACCCTGGCCCGCATGAAGGCGCGTTCTTTCATGTAGCTGCGCAATTTGCCAACCAGATCGGCATTCTCGGCGAATTGTTCCGACAGGATGTCGCGCGCGCCCTCAAGCGCCGCCTTGGCGTCGGCCACGTCCTCGGTCAGATAGGCCAGCGCCAGTTCGGCAGGCACCAACGCGCGGTTCGCGAGAATGGCCTCGGCCAGCGGCCCCAGCCCGCGCTCCCTGGCGATTTCGGCCTTGGTGCGGCGCTTGGGCTTGTAGGGCAGATAGATGTCTTCCAGTTCCGCCTTGGTGATGGCGGCGACGATCTTGCCCTCGAGCTCCGCGGTCAGCTTGCCCTGTTCGCGGATGGAACCGAGGATGGTGTCGCGGCGCGCGTCGAGTTCGCGCAAATAGGCAAGCCGTTCGGCAAGGTCGCGCAATTGGGTGTCGTCCAGCCCGCCGGTGACCTCCTTGCGATAGCGCGCCACGAACGGCACCGTCGCGCCCTCGTCCAGCAGCCCGATCGCCGCGGCCGCCTGTTCTGGCCGCGCGTTGATCTCGGCCGCGATGATGGCTGCGATGCGCTTGATGTCGGATGCCATGTCGTTCCTGCTCTCGTCCAAAGAGCGGCGACCATAGGCGCAGACGTCCGGTCCGCCAACCGCCGCGCTTTGATCAGCCCGGCGGGTCCACAGGAAAGCGTACGCTAACGTGGTGGCCTGGCGAGGATCAGACCATCCGGCTCAGCGCCTCGAAGAAGGCGACAGTCTCGACATCGAGTGGATCGTCGACCGGCTCCGGCTGTGACGACATCTTGGCGATCACCACTTCAGCCTTGGGATCGACATAAAGCCACTGGCCGTGGATGCCGATGCCGCAATAGGCGCCGCTCGGCAAACCGGTCTGGTACCATTTGTTGCGGTAACGGCCGTTCGGGAACAGCAGCGCCATCGTGCCGCGCTGCCAGGCGTCCACACTGCCACCGGTGCTGGTCGTGTCGCGCACCCACGCCTCGGGCACGATGCGGCGGCCATTGGCTGTACCGCCTTGCCGCATCATCTCGCCGACACGCGCCAGATCGCGCGGCGTCACCGAAATGCCGCCGGCCGTGCGTGCCGTGCCTTCCATGTCGACGCCGATCGAGGCTTCGCTTAGGGCGCCAACGGGCAGCCACAGCTTCTCGCGCATCAGGTCGGTGAAACGCTGGCCGGAGGCGCGCTCGAGCAGCAGGCCGAGCAGGTCGGAATTGGGCGAGCGGTAGCGGAAGGTCTGGCCATGCGGCTCGGCCAGACGCTGCAAGGTCAGGATGAATTCGCGCAGGCTCTCCGTGCCGCCGCCCGGATTCCACAGCGTCGCGCGGCGGTAGCGGGCGAAAGCGCTCTCCGGGTCGAGATAGGCCTCCTCGAAATCGAGGCTGACGCTCATGTCGAGCACATGCCGCACGCTCGCGTCGCCATAGGCCGAGCCGGCGGCTTCAGGGATATACCGCGTCACAGGCGCTTCCGGATCGAACACCCCCTCGCCTTCCAAGATGCCGGCGACAATGGCGGTCAGCGACTTGCTGATCGAAAAGATGATGTGGCGGGCGCCGAAATCCATATGCGGCGCGAACCAGTCGCCGATGATCTTGCCGCCCTTCATCACCGTCAGCGCGTCGGTGCTCGAACGTGCGAGAAATTCAGCCACCGTCTCCGGTGCGCTTGTGATCATGACCTTTTCGCCGAGCAGCCCGCCCATGTCCCGCACGGGGGCTTCGACAACGCCCGGTGCCGCCGCCACGCGGGCGGTCGGCACCAATTCGCCGAGGTTCTGGAACGACCACCGGTTGAACGGGTTTTCGCGCCAGTTGGCGAGCAGCACCTGGTTGCGGCGAAAGCCATAGCGGGTCTCAAACGCGGTCTTGCCGGTCATGGCGGTTCCTTCCGGGTCGTTTCTTCTTGTGGGCTCAGCGAAGTGCCGTGGCGATGGCGTGCACGGCCTTCAGCGTCGCCATGGAATAGGCGACATTGCCGAAATCCGGCCAGGTCGAAAGCTTCACCACGACCATTCCGGTGTTCCAGTCGATATGGATCATCTGCCCGAACACGCCCCGGCACATCAGCGCGCGCGAGCGCGGGTCCTCGATCCAGAACTGGTTGCGATAGCTGCCTTCCGGCAGGCTGTCGGAGAAATCCGGGCCGTGCCTGCCGTTGCGCGTCGCCTCGATCCAGTCGGCCGGTACGATGCCGCCGCCATTGTCGAGGATCATCTGGCCGAAACGGCCATAGTCGCGCAGCGTCGCGTTGAAGCCGCCATCGGCCACCGCATAGCCGGCGCTGTCGACGGTGAAACAGGCGCTTTCATCAGTGCCAAGCTTTTGCCAGAGTTCTTCCGAAACCAGCTGCGGCAACCGTTTGCCTGTCACCCGCTCCATGATGAAGGCAAGCACGTCGGTCTCGATCGAACGGTATTCGAATTGAGCACCGTGCGGGCGGATCGTTTCCTTCAAGCCCAGGACCAGCTCGAACATGTGCGAGGGCCAGCGAAAGGCCGGATCGCTGTCCGGCGGCACCGGCTTCCAGCCGGTGGCGACATCGACCTGGCCAATGTCCGAATAGCGGTCGGTATACTCCTCGGAGAAGCGGACGCCGCTGGTCATGTCCAGCACATGCTGCACACTGGCGCCGGCCCAGCCCGTCGCGCCGAGCTCCGGCAGATAGTCGGTCACCGGTTTGGCCGGATCGATCAGGCCGCGCCCGACCAGTATGCCGAACACCGAGCCGGTGACGGACTTCGCCATCGACTGCGACAGATGCAGCGTGCGGTCATTCATGCCGTTGAAATAGCGCTCATAGGCTATCTTGCCGTCCTTCAGCACCAGGAAGCCGTCCGCATAGGTCTCGTCGAGCAGCCCGGCGAGCGTTGTCGGCTTGCCCTCGCTGTCTTCGACCGCCAGCCCGTCGAGATCGACCTCGGCGCGTTCGAACCGGTGGCGATGGCCATTGCCGCGCCAGACTTCGGCGGTCGGCAGAATTTCGCGGATATGCTGAAACGCCCAGCGGTTCCACGGTGGCCGGTCCCAGTCGAGCTTCGGCGGCACCATGGCGGGCGGCGAGCCCTGCATGATTGGCGGCCGCGGATCGGAGTTGCGGTAGGATTCCATGACGGCCGAGTCCCTTGAACGTAAAAACGGACCCGGCGGCGTGCGCCGCCGGGTCCGTCGAAAACGCAGTTACTTCTGCAGTTCGGTCCAGATCTTGGTGTAGATGTCCTGGATTTCCGGGGCGCACATCTGCTGCAACTCGGCATGCGGCTTGTCGGCTGCCGGGATGACGACTTCCGGCGCGTCCTTCATGTCGGCCGGCATGTACTTGTCCGATCCGGTGATGGCGTTGGCATAGCGATGGAAGGCCGAGAGACCGGCCGCATTTTCCGGATCCATGATGAAGTTCTGGAAAAGCTTGGCGTTCTCGACGTTCTTGGCTTCCTTCAGAACGACGACATTGTCGCTCCACAGGCCAAAGCCTTCTTTCGGATAGTTGTAGTGGATGGCCGGGTTGGCCAGCCGCTGGCGCAGCGCCGAGCCATTCCAGTCACTGGTTGCCTTGAAGTCGCCGGCGCCCATCTTCTCGATGGTGTTGTATTCCATCGCGATCCAGTTCGGCTTGGCCGCGACAAGCGTATCACGCACCTTCTTCAGCACTTCCTTGTCCGTGGTGCACTGCTGGCCGCCGACATACTTGATCGCAGCGAAGATGACGTCGTTCATTTCGGGAACGACATTGACCTTGCCCTTCAGCTCGTCAGGCGTGTTGAAGATGATGCCCCAGCTGTCGGCCGGACCCTTGTAGACGTCGGTGTTGACGACCACGCCGACCGTGCCCAGAGCCCACGGAACCGAGTATTTGCGGCCCGGGTCGAATTCCGGATTGGCCCATTCCGGCGCGACATTCTTGAAGTTTTCCATCTTGCCCGGATCGGTCTCAAGAACGAGGCCTTCCTTGATCCAGATCGGCACGTAGGTCTGCGAAGGCACCGCGATGTCGAAGCCGGTGCCGCCCTGACGAACCTTGGCCAGCGCGGTGTCGTTGGAATCATAGTCGGTGATGGTCACCTTGACGTTGTATTTGGCCTCGAACTTCTTGATCACGTCGGGGCTGGTGTAGTTGCCCCAATTGTAGATGTTCAGTTCGCCATCGGCGCGCGCCAGGCTCGTCGAGGCGAGCAACGCCAACCCCATGGCGGCTGCTGTTGTCTTCCAGTTCATGGTTTTAACTCCCATTGTCGGTTCAGTCTCGTTTCCTGCTGACGAAGAAAAACAACGTGACGATCGCGACCGAAAGCAGCAGGAAGGCGGTCGATATCGCGTTGATCTCGGGTGTGATGCCGCGGCGGATCTGGCCGAGCATGTAGGTGGGCAGCGTGTCCTGGCCGCCCGATTTGACGAACTCGGTGATGACGACATCGTCGAGCGAGATGACGAAGGCCAGCATCAGTCCGGCCAGGATGCCGGGCCACAGAAGCGGCAGCGTGATGCGGCGGAAGGTTTTCCAGGGCGTCGCGTAGAGGTCGGCGGCGGCACGCTCCAGCGTCAGGTCCATATTCTCAAGCCGGGCCCGGATCGGCAGATAGGCGAAGGGAATGCAGAACGCCGTATGCGCGGCGACCAGATATCCGATGCCGGAATAGCCGGTGAAGATCTTGATGCGCGAGAAGAAGATCAGCAGCGCCACGCCGGTGACGATCTCGGGCACCATCAGCGGCTGGTTGATCGCCGCATATTTGAAGGTGAGGCCTGGATAGGGTGCGGTGCGGGTGGTGGCGAGCGCCGCCATGGTGGCGAAGATGGTCGAAAGCACCGCCGCGATGGAACCGATCTGGAAGGAACGCAGGGTGGCATCGACAACCTGCGTGTTCTGCCAAGCCGACTGGAACCATTTCAGCGAAAAACCGCCCCATTCGGAGGTCGAGCTCGCCGCGTTGAAGGCATAGATGACCAGCACGATGATGGGCAGATAGAGCACGACAAAGCAGGTCGCGGCGATCGCGGTGAAGCCTGGCTGGTGCTTGATGGAGAAGTTCTTAGCCATGACGCACCCCTGACTTGCCGGCATTGCGCACATAGGCAAGCAGCGCCACCATGACGATGATCATGACGGCGATCGACAGCGCCGAGCCGAGCGGCCAGTTGCGACCCTGCCCGAACTGCAATTCGATCAGGTTGGACAGCATCATGTTCTTGCCGCCGCCAAGCACGCTCGGCGTCACATAGGCGCCAAGCGCTGGAATGAAGACCAGAATGGAGCCGGCGATGACGCCCGGCTTGACCATCGGAAAGATGATCCGCCGCAGCACCTGGAAGCGTGTCGCGTAGAGATCATAGCCCGCCTCGACCAGGCGGAAATCGAGCTTCTCCATGCTGGCGTAGATCGGCAGCACCATCAGCGGCAGGTAGACATAGGCCATGCCGATCAGGATCGCCGTGTCGGTGTAGAGTATCTGGATCGGCGCCGAGATGATGCCGAGCTTGAGCAGGATCGTGTTGATGATGCCTTCGTTGCGGATGATCTGCAGCACCGCGAAGGTGCGGATCAGAAGGTTGGTCCAAAACGGAATGGTGATCAGGAACAACCAGAGATCGCGCGTCTTTTCACTGCGCGTCGCCATGAAATAGGCGGTCGGGAAGCCAAGCGCCAAAGTGGCTATTGTCGTCACCACCGCAAGCTTGATCGAGCGCAGGAAGATGGTGACGTGGGCGGCGGCAATCGAAAGCGTGTCGTCGAAGATATCGCGTTCCAGAAACACCGCGATCCAGGCTTCCGGCGAGAATTGCCACTTCACGTCGCCATAGGAGCCTGGCGTCAGGAACGAGTAGACCAGCACGATCAGCAGGGGACCGGTCGCGGCCAGGAAAATGACGAGCAGCGCTGGTGCTGACAGAAGCCAGCGGTCACGCACATCGCGCCGCTCCGCTGCCTTGGCGACTTCTTCCGCGGTCGCCATGATCAGTCCTTCAGCACTTGCGCGGCATCGTTGCCGATCAGGATACCGACCTTGTCGCCACGCTCGAAACCGCAGCCGGCGCTGCGTGTGTTCTGCTGGCGAACGGTGAAGTCCTCACCGCTGTCGAGCTGGACATGGATATGCGTATCGGTGCCGAAATAGACGACGTTCTCGACCGTGCCCGACAAGTCGCCCTTGCTGTTGGTCAGCTTGGCATGCTCGGGCCTCACCACCACGGTGGCGTTGTCCTTCGGCTGGAAGCCTTCTGCAACGGTCGCCTCGATGGTCGTGCCGGATTTGAGCGTCGCGCGC
Source organism: Mesorhizobium loti (assembly GCA_014189435.1). Taxonomy (NCBI): domain Bacteria; kingdom Pseudomonadati; phylum Pseudomonadota; class Alphaproteobacteria; order Hyphomicrobiales; family Phyllobacteriaceae; genus Mesorhizobium; species Mesorhizobium loti. The sequence continues at coordinate 419,602 of CP050293.1, read as the reverse complement.
GCCTTGCCGTTGCCGATGCCTGATATGGCGGCGGTGAGGAAGTTGGTTTCGCCGATGAAGTCGGCGACGAAGCGTTCCGCCGGCTTGTCGTAGATATCCCAGGGCGAGCCGACTTGCAGGATCTTGCCCGACGACATCACCGCGATGCGGTCCGACATAGTCAGCGCTTCTTCCTGGTCGTGGGTGACGAAGATGAAGGTGATGCCGGTCTCGTGCTGCAGCCGCTTCAATTCGATCTGCATCTCCTTGCGCAGCTTGTAGTCGAGCGCCGACAAGGGTTCGTCGAGCAGCAATACTTTCGGCTGCGGCGCGAGCGCCCGGGCCAGCGCCACGCGCTGCTGCTGGCCGCCGGAGATCTGGCTGGTGCGACGACCGGCGAGTGCCTCCATCTTGACCAGCTTCAGCATCTCGGCGACGCGCGCCTTGATCTCTGCCTTCGGCTTGCCCAGCATTTCCAGGCCAAAGCCGATATTGTCGGCGACCGTCATGTGCGGGAACAGCGCATAGGACTGGAAAACGGTGTTGACCGGCCGCTTGAAGGGCGGCAGCGGCGCGATGTCCTGGCCATAGAGCAGGATTTCACCGGCGGTTGGGAAGTCGAAGCCCGCGATCAGCCTGAGCAACGTCGTCTTGCCGCAGCCGGATGGCCCCAGCAACGTGAAAAACTCGTTCTCGCGGATGGATACCGAGACCGTGTCGAGGGCAGCGACTTGCCCCTCACCTGACCCGAAAATTTTGCTGACGTTTACTACTTCAATCGCATTCCGATCCGGTTTGTCCGGCACGATTACGCCTCACTGTTGACCCCGCTCTTGCTGGCGGAGCTCTTCCCCTGTTCGATGTGACCACATGGCCGGTAGGTTGGCAAGCCCGGCATTGAACCACAGTTCAGTCAGTTATTTTCGGCTAGCAAGCCGCATGCCATTGTCAGGCCTGGTAGGTGACCTTGCCGCCACAGATCGTCGTCACCGGCCGCACCTTGTGCAGGTCGGCAGGCGCCGTTTTCTCGATATCCGCCGACAAAACAACCAGATCGGCCATGTAACCGGGCTTCAGTGTGCCCTTGCGGTGCTCGGCGAATTCGGCATAGGCGCCCTCGACAGTGTATGCGGCGAGCGCTTCATGCAGCGAAAAGCTCTGGTCCGGGTCGCTGTCTGCCCACGGTTTGCGCAACACTGCCGCCCGAATGCCCAGGATCGGATCGATCGGCGACACCGGCCAGTCCGACGCGAAGACGACATGCGCGCCGGCATCCTTCAGGGTCCGCCAGGCATAGCTCAACGGCCAGCGCGCCGGCCCGATGCGCGACACCGTCGGCTCCAGCGGAAAATCCATGGCGCCGGGCGGATGCGGCGGTTGCATGGAGGCGATCACACCGAGTTCGGCGAAACGCGGCACGTCCGAAGTGGTGGTGACCTCGATGTGCTCGACCCGGTGACGGCTGTCGCGCTTGCCGTTCGCCTTTTGCGCCGCCTCATAACCGTCGAGCACCGCGCGCACGGCGCCGTCGCCGATGGAATGCACGGCGATCTGCAGGCCGCGTCTGTCGACCGCGACGGCCAGATCGATGAATTGTTGCGGCGTGAACAGAGGCTCGCCCACCCAGTCGGGCCGGTCGGCATAGGGCTCGACCATCACAGCCGTCCAGGAATCGAGCACGCCGTCGTAGAACACCTTGACCATGCCCGACGACAGCCATTCGCTGTTGTAGCGTTCGGCCATCGTCGACGCCTTGTCGAGCATGTCGAGCGTCATGAAATTCTTGTAGTGGAACGGGATCTTGACGCGGCATGGCAAGCCTTCCTCGGCTTCGATCTCGGCCAGCAGCTCGAGCTGATAGAGGTTTCCATCCATGTTCTGGATCGAAGTGATGCCGTGGCGGGAGCACCAGGCAAGGCCGCGCCGCATGATGTCGCGGTCGGCGTCCCGCTCGGCCGCCGTCGGCATGGGGTCCGGCTCGCCGCCGGTCGACAGCCCCAGCCGCACCCGGCTTTCGCCGGCAAGGTCGAGCACCGGGCCGAAGGCCTCGCCTTCGCGCAATTCGCCCGCGGCCAGACCATCATCGCCCATGACGATCTCATTACCGGGACCAAGCGTGCGCCCCTGCAGGATGCCGGCCATTTCCAGCGCCTTGGTGTTGGCCCACATGGTGTGATGGTCGGGCGCGGCCATGCAGAACGGGCGATCGGGCAAAATGGCGTCGAGATGGTGACGCGTCACCCGCTCGCTGCCGAGTACGGTGTAGTCGACGCCCTGCCCGACCAGCATCTTCGCATCGGGCCGCGTCGGCGCATAATCGCAGATCGCCTTTTGCAGCGCCTCGAACCCGTGAATACCGGTGAGCTGAAGGTGGGCAAGTTCAGCCCCGCCTGAAAACAGATGCATATGGGCTTCGATGAAGCCCGGCACGACAGAACCGCCCTTGGCGTCGATCACCTTGGTGACCGGTCCCTTGAGCTCTTCGATGGAGGCGCGGCTGCCAATGGCGATGATGGCGCCGTCCTTGACGGCAAGTGCCTCGGCGGCGGGATTGTCGTCGTCCATGGTCCGTACACGACCGTTGATGACGATCAGATCCGCATTGTGACCCGCACCTGTGACAGACATCGCGACTCCGCGCTTTTGACGACTGACTGAGACCAACAGCCCTCTTGTCCAAAGACCTGCCACTCCACCGGAGCGACGCCATGGGCGAAAAAGAATGCCAGTGCGCTGTCTTGGAAATTCCCCTTGTCATCCCAAGAGGCAGCGTGGATAAAGAATGCGACTGATTATTCGCGTTTGTCAACATGCCGAATCTGGAATGTATTGTGGACAGCAAGCTCCCACCATGTTGAGACCGGGCGGGGAACGAGGACATCAAGCCGTGAAGCGCAGTCTCGACCGCAAAACCAGGATAGCGCTCGAGCCGCGCAAGCAGCCGCGGCAGCAACGGTCGAGCAAGGTTGTCGACCGGATACTCGACGCGGCGCTGATCCTGACGCGGGAGCAAGGAACCCGGACGCCAACGACGCTTGCCATCGCGCAGCGCGCGGGCTTGTCGGTCGGTTCGGTCTACCAGTACTTTCCCAACAAGGAAGCCATTCTTCTGGACCTCGCCCGGCGCTGGCTGTCCTCCTTTCCGGAGGTGATCGAGAGGCGCATCAAGGTCCCCCAGCCCACCAACCGCGAAGATTTCCGGCGCGAAGTGCGCAAGCTCTTTATCGACACGTCCAGTATCTATCTCGAAAACGCGACCCTGATGCCGGTGATCGAGGCCATTTCAGGCAACGCCGATCTCAGGCCTATCCAGGACGAATATGATGAGCAGATCATCACGCTTTACGCCGCCTGGCTGCGGCATGTGAATCCTGCTCTCGAAGACAAGATCGCCAAACGGCTTGGCCTTGTGATGATGGAAGTCGGGCACGCCTGCCGGCTGGTCGGACTGAAGAGGGATCGCAGGACGTTCGACCTCATAGAGGACGATGTGGAAACCATGTGGCTCGCTCTGGTGAGCCCCTATCTCAACCTTGACTGATTTCGCATTTCGAGAGGAATTTCATGAAGACTGTCTATTCGCCGCTTCATGCTGGCCATGCCGGCCAGATGGAACTGGTCACATCAGCCATTGTGCCGGGTTTTGAAAAGCCGTCGCGAGCCGAATTCATCAAGGCGCGGGTCGAGAGCGAGAAACTGGGGCCGATCGTCCTGCCGCTAGAGCACGATCTCGCCGCCGCCAGGCGCATCCACAAATCAGACTACATCGACTTCCTGCCGACGGTCTGGCCGCAATGGCTGGAAGCAGGCCTCACGGGCACGGCGATGCCCTTCACCTGGCCGACGCGAGGCCTGCGCGGCGACGTGCCGCCAAAGCGCATCGACGCCCTGCTCGGCTATTATTCCTTCGATGCCGGCGCCACCTTCGTCGAAGGCACCTGGGCCGCGATCAAGTCTTCCTACGACGTGGCGCTGACCGCCGCCAACCTGGTCAAGGATGGCGAGGCCTCCGCCTTCGCGCTCTGCCGTCCGCCCGGCCACCATGCCGGCGCCGGCTTCATGGGCGGTTACTGCTACATCAACAACGCCGCCGTCGCCGCGCAATGGTTCCGCGACCAGGGCGCCAAACGCATCTCGATCCTCGATGTCGACTACCACCACGGCAACGGCACGCAGGAGATCTTCTATGACCGCGCCGACGTCCAGGTGCTCAACCTGCATGGCGATCCGATGGTCGAGTACCCGTTCTTCCTCGGCCATGCCGACGAACGCGGCGCCGATGCCGGCGAAGGCTTCAACATCAATTATCCGATGCCCTTCGGCACCGACTGGAACACTTGGAGCGCCTCGCTGGAGGATGCCTGCGCCAGGCTCACCGCTTACGCGCCGGATGTCGTCATCGTCTCGCTGGGTGTTGATACGTTCGAGAAAGACCCGATCAGCCAGTTCAAGCTGAAAACATCTGATTATCCCAAGATCGGCCGCCGCATCGCAAAGCTCGGCTTGCCGACGCTGTTCGTGATGGAAGGCGGCTATGCCGTCGAGGAGATCGGCGTCAACGCAGTCGGCGTGCTGACCGGCTTCGAGGATCGGTAAAAACGAACGCCGAACGGCGGTAGCCGTTCGGCGTTCGATCTAGCTTGCCGCCCCGGTGCTCGGTACCGTAACTGGCGCGACTGCCTTGCGCGAGCGGCCGAGATAGTAGACCGCCGCTGCCGCGATGACGCCGGCCGCAAGGATGCCCACCGCCAGAACCGGCCGATACCAGAACCAGGCAATGGCAATCGTCGTCGTGCCGACCAGGATCGCCAGGAAGAAGGCGATGATGCCGGTTCCCATCCGCGCCATGCTGCCGAGGAACGGGATGACGTCGAGGATCACGCCGATCGGGCTGAGGAACAGGGCAAAGCCGATGGTCAGCAACAGCAGGCCGGCGGCGCGCAGCAGCCAGGTGATCAGCGTGTTTGCGCTGACCGCCTCGGCGAACATCTTGTCGGCCGGCACCGCACCCGTATCGACCATCAGCAACGCATCGCCGGCCTCTGTCTGGTAAGGTTCGAACCGGCTGCCGGCCTGCCGCGCGACGATGCTGACCACGCCAAGCGGCGCCAATTCGTAGCCGATGCGGTAGTCGCCCAGCGCCGGCGTTGTGGTGTCGGCGCCGAGATAGATCTTGCCGTCGACGATGCTGAGCGGCTTTGCCCCGGTATAGGCGGCCTTGATCGCGGCCGACTGATCGGACGACAGCGAGTACGCCTTGTCACCCTCGATGCGATCAAGCACCGGCGTGTCGAGATCGAAGGCGACGAGCTTGCCCTGCGGTATCTGGAAGGTCCGGCTGTGGATCGCCATCGGTGGATTCTGGTGGCCGTCCGGCTTCTTGAAATCCGAAGAGTCGATCTGGCTGTCGTCCCACACCTTCGAATAGCTGTAGGTGGTCACCGTCTCCTCACCACCGCCAAGCTTCTTGGTGGTCTCGGATTTGGACTCTTCCTTCCACTGGTACATCTCGGTGCTGCGCGACAGCCGTAGCCCTTGCGCCGCAATGCCGAAATCCGGATCGGCGAGACCGCTGTCTGCCGTCACCGGGCCGCTGACATGCACCAGCTTTCCGTCATTGGCGGCATCGACGCTGTCGGCGCTGGCCGAAACGACGGCGCCGGCCCCTTCGGCCAGCGAGCGCGCCGTCTGCACGGCGCGGCCCTCGTTCCAGAACAGCCCGATCACCATCAGCACGACCAGAAGCAGGCCGAAGATGACCCCGCCGACCGCGCGCTTGATCCGCCCGAACCACGAGACAGATGTAACTTCCCGAAATGAATCGCTCATTGTTTCCCCCGAAACCACTGGTGCTAAAATTTGAGCGCGGCCGGCGGCCGCGCCTAGAACCGATCAATCGGCGTGAATTTGCGCGCCGCAATCCCTGGCTGAAGTACACGAATGCACCGCCCGCGTCGTGCCGCCGTCACCGACCCGCCATGGCGAGGCGGACAGCGGGGCTTGCTGCTTGCCGCCCAAAAGGTCAAGCGCTCGCATCGCCGTCTGCTCGCCTTCATCGTCGCGCTTGACGATCTCGACATCCCCAAGGCCGATCGCGGCAAGCTGCGGCATGACCACATCCGGATCGCCCGCGACCACGATCAGCGACGGCTCGAGCGACGACAATGCCAGTGCCTGTTTCTGCACCGCGTCGAGCGTCAGCTTCGTGCGCGCCGTCATCCGGTTCTGCTGGTCCTCCAGCGTCGAACCGGAGCCGACCGCGCCGATCAGCGAGCCGAACAGGCCGGCCGACGTTTCCGCCGATCCGGCCAGTGCCCGGCGATAGACGGTGACCGTGCGGTCGACCTCGTCCTGCACCACCGGCAAAGTGGTCAAGCCGGCAAAGCCTCTGAGGATTTCCGTGATCGCCGGACCTGTGTTGGCCCGTTCGACGGTGGTTGCCACCACCAGCCCCGAGCCGGCCTTCATCGGGCTCAGCAGATAGCTCGACACGCCATAGGAATAGCCCTTCTCCTCGCGGATCACCGAGTTCAGCCGGCTGGAAAAATCATCGCCGAGCAGATTGGCGACCGCGGTCGATTCCGCACGCTCGCCTTCATCCGTGCCGGGTGCCGGCCGCGCCACGAACAGTGCCGACTGGCTGGCGCCAGGTTCGGGCACCAGCAGCACCTTCTGACCGCCGTTGAAATGCGCGGCCGGCGATGGCTCGACAGCATAGCCGCCAGCGTCATCCACCCATGTGCCGAACGCCTTTTCGAGACTTGCCGCAACAGTTGCAGCCGGTACTGGACCGACGCTGTAGAACGTCACTGCCTTCGGCGTGAACTCCGTCTTGAAGGCCGCCCTCGCATCGTCAAGCGAGATCGACGCCAGCGCCTTGGCGGACCAGTCGACAGCCGCCTTGCCAGGAACCTGCGGAATAAGCGCAGCCTTTGCCGCGCGGCCGGCAACGCCCGGCAGATCCGCCTCACGGCCGTTGAGCCAGTCGACGGTCTGCGCCATCAGCACCGTCCAGTCGGCCTTGTCGAAACGCGGCTTCAGCACCGCGTCGGCAAGCAGGGCAATGCCTTGATCGAGCTTTTCCGGCGGCACGCCGAGCGTCATCGCTGTGGTCAGATAACCGGCCTGGTAGCCGATGCCGGCGCCGATATCGCTGGTCGCCTTGGCGAAGTCGGCCGAGCCGCGCGCGCCGGCGCCACGCGTCGCCATGCTTGCTGCCAGTTCGAGCACCCCTTCCTTGCCTTCCGGCACACTGTTCCAGCCGCCCTGGGCGCTGGCCGCCACATAGACCATCGGTGCTTCCGGCATCGTGTAGTGAACGAGCTTGATGCCGTTCGACAGCGTCGCCGTTTCCATGGCCGGCAACACCGCCGAAGGCGCGTCTCCGGCCGCGTGCTTCGGGATGTCGATGGCTGCCCGTTCAGGTGCGGTAAAAGGTTGCGGTGTGCCCGACGATCCGATCAGCGCGTCGGGATAGCCACCACGCGGGCCTGGTTTCAGCACCAGCACGCTGGCGTCTTCCGGCTTCAGCAGCCGCTTCATCGTCGCTTCGATATCCGCAACGCTGGCATTCTTGACGCGCGGATCGTCGACCAGCGCGCTCTGCGCATCACCGAGAATGTCGGCATTGTAGGAAACCGTGCCGGCGCGGTCCTTGAGCGCCTCGCTACCGAGCCGCGTGGCCAGCAAGATGCCATTTCGCGCGCGATCCACGTCCACCGGATCGAGCGGCGTCTTCTGGAAATCCGCGAATGCCGATTTCATCGCGCTCTCGAGCGCTTCGGGTGTGACGCCTGCCGCCGCGCCCGCCTCGAAGGTGAAACGGCCGCCGAGCAAGCCGCCCGTCCAGCCCGCGCTGGCGTAGGTGGCAACACCCTGCTCCGAGACCAGCCGGTTGCGCAGAAAACCATACTCGCCATTGCCGAGCAGTTCGGCGACGATGCTGAGCGCGCCATTGTCTGATGATTGCGCCGCCGGGCCGCTGAAGCCGACCACCACCACGGGGCTTGGCACACGATCCTCGAGTTCCAGCTTGAGCCGGGCCTGCGTCGGCTCAGGCACTGCCGGCCGCGCCACGTCGGCGCCGCGCGGCACAAGGCCGAACGTGTCGGCAATCAGCGCTTTGGCGTCATCGACCTTGAGGTCGCCGACCAGCACCAGCACCGCATTGTTGGGCAGGTAATAGGTGTTGAAGAAACCGCGCACGTCGTCGAGCGTCGCCGCATCGAGGTCGGCGACCGAGCCGATCACCATGCGGCTATAGGGATGCGGCTTCGGGAACAACCCGGACCAGAAGGCCTCCCAGCCGGAGGCGCCGGCCTTGTCGAGCACGTTCTGGCGCATCTCGTTCTTGACCACGGAGCGTTGCAGGTCGAGCTTGGCCTGCGTTACCGAGCGGCCGAGATTGGCCATGCGGTCGGCCTCCAGCGACAGGATCATCGGCAGCGAGGACGACAGCCCATCGACATAGAACACGGTGCCGTCCTCGGTGGTCCATGCATTGATCTCGTTGCCGAGTGCTGCATGCGCGCCGAACACGTTCGGCCAGGCCGGTGTGCCGGAAAACATCAGGTGCTCGAACAGATGCGCGAAACCCGAGCGGCCCGCCGGTTCATTCATCGAGCCGACGCGGTAGCGCAGGTTCATCACCACCTTCGGCGCGCGATGGTCTGGCACCAGCACCACCTGCAGCCCGTTGTCGAGCGCATAGGTGACGATCGGCTCGGCTTGCGCGGATACCCACGCCCCGCTCAAGACCGCGAGCACCACCGTGAACGCCAGGAAAACCCGCTTCATGATCACCCCCAATGCCGATGGTAGCGAAGCAAGCGCTGCCAATCTCGCCAGTCCGAACGAAGGGACGCCCATCCCGCCGATCGCCGAAAGCCTATCGGAATCGATCGGTCCTCGATACGGCAACTTCGCAACAACGTCTGGCTTTTTCGTGTCGGCGTTTCAGCGCCCCCGGAGCAGCGAAGGGGCTTGGAGCCCACCTCTGAGTCGCACCTGAGTCCACCGGATTCGATTTTGTCAAATCGCGTTTGATGTCGGATTCAACTGCGGGTAGATTAGACCCGAATCAGCCGGTCCTTGGGGGGCGCGGCGACCACCCAAAGTCTCTTGTTCCGGGGTTTATCCGGCACCAGACGCGGACGGCTTCGCGTTCCCTGAATGGATTCGGATCTGGTTGGCGCAGCCCTGCGCCACGCGTGTGTCTTCGTCAAAGTAATGCGTATTCGGGTTCGGCGGCTGGCTTCCAGCATCCGGACAGCAGAAACGATTCCGGCCAAAAGCAACAAGAATGAGCAGTCCCGCCGCGCTACTTCAATCCGACACATTGGGCTCGCGCCTGACGTCGCGCGGCGATCTGACCAGCTTTTTCATGCAACTGACCGCCGAGATCGGTGCCGACAGCTACATGCTGGTCGCCATCGTCCACGACCAGGACCGCAACGATGCGCGCATCGTCTCGTCCAACTGGATTTTCGACGCCATCGAGCTGATCGGCAAGCGGCTGATCGCCGGGCTTGCGCAAGGCGCGCTCACCGTCGCACCCGGCATCCGTCCGCAGCCGTTGGTAGCGTCTCAGGCACCCGAAGCAGACGGATTGATCACCGGTGAAGAGGCGCGCCTTCTCGACGTGCTCGGCCATGCCGAGATCTATTCGCTGCGCCTCAATGTCGGCCGCCAGCGCCTGTTCGCCCTCTTCTCGGCGGCGACTGCCGGCGGCATCGACCAGCCAGCACTGATGCGGGCGCAGCTGAAATGCTGCTACGCGCTTTCGCACATCCCGCAACTGATCGCCGCCGCCGCCATGCAGGATCCGCTGTCGGATCGCGAGCGCGAATGCCTGTTCTGGGTCTCCGAAGGCAAGACCACCGACGAGGTCGCCGTCATCCTTGGAGTCTCCTCGAACACCGTCAACAGCTACATCACCCACGCCATCCAGAAATTCGCGGCCAGCAACCGCGCGATGGCCATCGCCACGGCGATCAGGAGCGGCATCATTTGAAACACGCCGATATCAAGGAGGCTGCCGAAGCCCTTTTCAACGAGCAGCGCAACCCGTTCGGCGCCTTCACGCTCGGCTCCGAAACCCATCACGCCGTCACCATTCCCGATGCCGTGCGCCGCTGCCGCTGGATATCAGTCGACATCAACGCCTCGGCTTTCGGCCTGTTCTTTGTCAGCCCCTCGCCCGAACGGGCGCGGCTCGTTCCTTGCTTCGATTCCGACTATCCCGGGATTGCCGTGGCGACCAAGTTCATTTCGGGCGCCAACGGTGAGGAGATCGTGCGCCACACCCGCATCTCGACCGAACCGCGCTGGTGGACGGATGACGGTGTCGCCGCCATGGCGGCGATGTTCGGCAATCTCGGCTGGACCGAGCAGATGGCGGCGCTGGCGCCCGGCACCAGCGGCATCGCCTTCCCGGTCCATGCCGACAGGGGCCAATGCGGCCTCGTCGTTTTCCTCGGCTCGGAGATCGCCTTGTCGCAGGACGCGCTCTACGAGATCCACGCCCGCTGCTTTTCGCTGTTCGCCGCCGTCGCCCGCATCCGTCCGGGCGATGCCGGCCGCATGCGCGCGATTTCCAAGCGCGAACTCGAATGCCTGAAGCTGACCGCCAACGGCAACACCAGCGAGGAAATCGCGCGGCTCCTGAAGCTGTCGGTGCACACCGCCAACCAGTATCTGACCCAGTCGACCCAGAAACTCAACGCCGTCAACCGCAACCAGGCCGTGGCCAAGGCGCTGCGGCTGGGCCTGATCGAATAGGACAATTCGAGGGTCTTTCGGCGGCGGCTCGCGATCGATGTCAGCGATAAGCGAGCGGTTCGACCTTGCGGATACGCGCCTCTTCGATCACGGCCTCGAGCAGCGCCGTGTTGTGCTCGGGGTCTTCGCCCGGCTTCTCGAACGACACGTAGTTGACCACCACCGAAGCGCCGAGCTCGCTCAGCGTAAGCTGGAAATAGACCGTGACGCCGGGCGGCCTCAGCTCCAGATCGAGCACGATGCGCGGGCTGCCGCTCCAGTCGACATGCGCCTCGCCGCCATGGCCGAGCCTCAGTGTGCCCGGCATGAAGAACAGCTCCACCGCTGAATCGACCAGATCCGACAGGCAGGCGAAATGCTCCAGCCGGATGAAGGCGATGTAGTCGGCGACATCGATCAGCCTCAGTTCCCCCACCACCTGTTCGATGGCGCTGGCGACGATGATCTCGCGGGATTTTGCGTGCGGTTGGCGGTTCATGAAATCTGTCTGCGCTCAGCCTTTTTCGAGTAGACGATCCGCACCAGTTCGGCGACGGCCTGGTAGAATTGCGACGGGATCACATTATCGACCGAAACTTGCTTGTACATGGAGCGGGCGAGCGCCACGTCCTCGAAGATCGGGATGTTGTGTTCCCGCGCGATCTCGCGGATCTTGAGCGCCACCAGATCCTGCCCCTTGGCCAACACCATCGGTGCCGAGTCCTCGTCGCGCACATATTTCAGCGCGATCGAGAAGTGCGTCGGGTTGGCGATGATCAAAGTCGCGCGCGGCACCGCCGTCATCATCCGCTTGCGTGCCCGGTCGCGCGCCAGCGAGCGCAGCCGCGATTTGACGATCGGGTCACCCTCGGACTGTTTGAACTCGTCCTTGACCTCCTGCTTGCTCATGCGCAGGTCCTGCTTCCAGTGGAAGCGTGACCAGACGATGTCGATCGCCGCGATCAGCCCCATGACGAAGACGATCGCTACCAGGATGTCGACGGCGATGCCGCGAATGACAAGGCCGAAAGCGACGGGATTGGTGATCATTCCGGCGAGCAGCTTGCGGTGGTCTTCCGACAGCGTGAAGCTCAGCACGAGGATGGCGAAGCCGACCTTGCCGATCGACTTCGCGAACTCGACCCAACCTTGAATGCCGAACAGCCTGTTCCACCCCTTGGCGATCGAGATGCGCGAGAGTTGCGGCCGGATCCGCTCGCCGACGAATTGCGGCATGTTCTGGAACACCGAGGCGCCGACACCGGCGACAGTCAGCAGCACCATCAAACTCAGGACCGCGCGGCCTACCTCGAGGAGGACGATCTTGTAGAGCGCGATGACATCGGTCTCGGTGTCCATCGGCCAGGCTTCCGGCTTCTCCAGGAACATCGACAGGAACATGCCGAGATCGATGACGGCGTCCTTGGCGTAGAAGACGGTGAACACCAGTATGGCGACGAAGGACGCAAGGAGCGCCGTTTCCCGCGAATGGGGCAGTTTGCCCTGTTCGACGGTGTCGCGGATCTTCTTTTCCGTCGCCTCTTCGGTTTTCGAATCCTTGTCGACCGCATCAGCCATGGGGCGGTCTTAGGCGGCGTTCTGGGTCGAGGGAAGTTCGAAGGCGCCTTCGCGCGACAGCCGGATCGTCGTCGACACGACCGTCTTGCGCGCCGCCGTAATGTCGGCGAGAGGCACCCCTTCCGAGCCCTGTCCGAGTTCGGCTTCGATCATGCGCCGCGACCGCGCGCCGATCGCCGACAGTACGGACTCGGCAAGTCCCGCCTGCGCGCCGCGCAGGGCCAGCGTGACCAGTTCGGTCGACAGCCCGTCGAACAGCAGCACCCGCGCCTTCTGGGTGAGCAGCGGCAGGTCGTCAAAGGCAAACAGGCGCGCCCGGACGCCATCGAGATCGGGCGTGCCGGCGGCTTCCAGATCCTGCATGACCTCCTCGAGCAGCGGCTTGTCCAGTTCGTTGAGAACGCTGGCGACGCGCGCCTGCCCGGCCGACGTATCCTTGGTCGACGTTTCCGTCAGCACACTGCTGCGCAGCCGGTTTTCGACGATCCTGCTTGCGGCTTCCGGAACATTGGCCATCGTCACCATGCGCTTGATGATTTCGCCGCGCGTCGACTTGGTCAACGTCAACAATACGCTCGCCGCCGCCTGCGGCGCCAGCTTCGACAGCACCATGGCCGCGGTCTGTGGATGCTCGCCGGCCAGGAAGGCGCCAAGCCGCGCCGGCTCGAGCTTTTCGAGCTCGGGCCAGATCGGCGGCGGGCCTTCCGGGGCGACCTCGAACCTCTTGTCGCCCATGATCGCGCTCATCTCTTCAGGCGACAGCGACTCATTGAGGATGGTGTCCATCCTGTCGGCAGAATCGAGCAATCCCGCCCCTTCGGTGAACTCGGCCTCGAACTCGGCGACGATGCGCTCGAGATCGCTTTGCGGAATCGTGCGCAGCAGACGGGCGCCCTCGATCAGCGCCTTCAGTTCTTCCTGCTTGAAGAATTTCAGCAGGCGGCTGGCCGACGGCTTGCCCATCGCCACCAATATGGCGGCCGCCTTCTGCGCACGGGTCAAGGTCACCGGCGTCGTCATGCCACTCGCCTCCGCTGCCACCGGCAAGCCCCGCAATCCATGTCTAGGCGCCCTTCGTGCCGGCGATGATTTCGGTCAGCCTGATGCCGAAGCGCGACGGATCGCTTTCCAGCACGGTGATTTCGCCACGCGCGATCTTGCGGCCGTTGACAACGACGTCGACAGGTTCGCCGATCCGGCGATTGAGCGCCACCGTCGACCCCTTCTGCAGCGCCATCAGCTCGGAGACCGGCATCTCGGTGCTGCCGAGGATGATCTGGACATCGACGGGGATGTTCATGATGACGCTCGAATTGGCTGATGAAGCGGCCCTGAACGCCGCATCGGGGCGTTGCTCCTCTTCATGCAGGACACCGCGCAATTCTTCAATGGCACGGTCGAGCTGCTCGTCCGGCTGGTCGAGGTCGGCTTCCACCTTGGTCTTGGCCATGAATCGTCTCCAAATGTCAGGCGCGGCCGGCAGAAGCCGGCATCAGCGCTTCGATAAAGTCCTGCCCGGCATCGTAGGGATGCCTGATTCGGACGGTGTAATTCTGCCCCAGTTTGCCGAACTCGCACACGAACAGCGTCTTGCCGCGCGCGCTGAGGCGCGCCTGCGACTGCGCCGTTTCCTCGAATTCGATGACCTGGCCAATTTCGAAACCGTCGAGGTCGCCGAGCGTCAGCCGCGCAAGCGGCATGGTGGCCTCGAGCGCCACCGTGGAGCGCATCACCTCTTCCGAAAAGCGGGCGCGCCAGCTGGGGCCGTGATCGTCGTCGCTGACGGGGACAGCCCCGTCGCGGCTGGCCAGCACGACGCGCTGCGGCATCGTCACGGTGACGGTGCCGCTGTCGGCCGGCGTCGAGATGCCAAGGACGATGCGGATCGCCGCGCCGTCGCGCAGCACATATCGCTTCGCCTCGGTGCCCGACATTGCCCGCGGCGCCGGCAGCCGCAGGTCAAGCGAGCGCTTTCCCGACCCGTTGAGGGCCTGCGCGACCTGTTGGAACACCATGGTCGAGACATCGATTTCGATCTGCGACAGATCGCGCTCGATCGGCGACACCGGCAGATCCGGGTCGCCGCCGAACAACGTGCAGACCATGATCGCGATCGCCGGAGCATCGATCACCAGAGTCATCGCATCGGAGGACACGGACGAGCCGACGACGCTCAGGGCAAACGTGTCGCCGGCGCGCGAACGCGCCTCGGGAACGCGGCTGATCTCTATCGCTTTGAGATCGACAATGACCGGAACGCCAAGCTCGCCGGTCAGGCCTTTCTGCAGCAGCGGCACGGCGCGCTCGGCCATGGCCCGGCCGGCATCGATGACCTGGGCGGCCTCGCCGCTGTCGCCGACCAGACGCTCGATGATCAGCGAGCGCGCGTCCGCTGGGCTGCCCAGGCTGGTCATGACAGTGCCGGGACCGATCTGTCGCGCATCGTTCAGGCGGCCTTCTTTTCGACGGTGCCGGTATTCATCGTGCTCTGCTCGACAGCGTCGATCGTCGGCCGTTCATAGGATGAGATGGTCTTGCGGCCGAACTCGATCGCCACCTGCGGCAGCGCGCCGTTCATGTAGGCCAGCAGCGTCTGCTTGACGATGATGTAGAGGCGGTTCTTCTTCTCGCGCACCGTCTTGATCTTGGTGGCGACCGGCCCGACCACCGAATAGGACAGGAAGATGCCGAGGAACGTTCCGACAAGTGCGGCGCCAATCAGACCGCCGAGGATTTCCGGCGACTGGTCGAGCGCGCCCATCGCCTTGACCACGCCGAGCACGGCAGCGACGATGCCGAGCGCCGGCAGGCCATCGCCCACCGCCACCATCGCGTGATAGGCCTTCATCTTGTCGGTCCTGATGGTCTGGATTTCTTCGTCCATCAGCGCCTCGATCTCGTGCGAGCGGGCATTGCCGATGATGATGATGCGGCAGTAGTCGCAGATGAAATGCGTCAGGTCATGGTTATGCAGCACGGTCGGGAACGCCTGGAAAATCGCCGACTCTTCCGGATTGTCGATATGCGCCTCGACCTCGCTGCGGGATTTCGACCGCAGCTCGCGCATCAGTGAATGCAGCACGCCGAGCGTTTCGAGATAGTCCTGTTCCTTCGGCACCGCCTGCTTGAAGGCTTCGAGGATGCCCTTGCCGGTGTCCTTGACCGTCTTCATCGGATTGGCGACGAGGAAGGTGCCAAAAGCCGCGCCACAGATGATCACGGCCTCCCACGGCTGGATCAGCACATGAAGATGGCCCCCCATCGCCATGAAGCCGCCAAGGACGCAGCCGAGCGTCACCACCAGTCCAATCAGAATGCCCACGACAGGTCCTTCCGCATTTCACTTCGCGAGCAAGGGATAGCCCCCGTGCCTTGTGTGAGGCTTGAATCGAAAGCGTCGGAGACGATTCAGTTTCGCGCAAGGAAGTAGGGGTATTGTCCTGACATAGCTTCGGCCGGAGGCACGTCTTTGCTTAATACCTTTACCAGCTACCAGCTCATCACCAGGGACATTTCAAAGTCGCTCGACAGGATCGAGAAGCAGCCCGTGGTTGATCGCGACACCAAATATTATCTGGACAACATCACCAAGGTGAAATCGATCGACGATTTCGTCAAGAATGACCGTTTGTTCAAATATGCCATGAAGGCATACGGGCTCGAGGACATGGACTACGCCAAGGCCTTCATGGTCAAGGCACTCAAGGAAGGCGTCTCCGATCCCAACAGCTTCGCCAACAAGCTGACCGACAAGCGTTACGCCGAATTCGTCAGAGCCTTCAATTTCGCCGCCAACGGCGCCAATACGACCGTCTACAACAAGGCGCAGCAACTGGTGACCAGCAACTATGCGCTGCAAGTCAAGATCGGCACCTCGCAGACCGGGTTCTCTTACTACCAGAGCGAAACCGCCTACTACGTCACCAACATCTCCAAGGTTAAGTCTGTCGACGACCTGATGGGCGACAGCCGCCTGCTGACATACGCGATGGCCGCTTTCGGACTCGACGCCGCGACCGAACCGGCCGCAACCGTCAAGGCGATGCTCGAAGGTGGCGTCAGCGATCCCGACAGTCCCGCCAACAAACTGCCCGACAAGAGCTACGCCAAATTCGTCTCGGCCTTCGACTTCGCCCAGTATGGCGATCAGACGACCATGCGCGACGATGTCCAGCAGGCGGTGCCGAAAGGATACATGGCCGGAGCCGGACTGAAATTGGTCGAGCCGAGCGCGCAATATATCAAGGGCGAGGCTGATTATTACGCGGCAAACATTTCCAAGGTGACGTCGATCGACGACCTCATGGCGGATAAGCGCCTGCTCACCTTCGCCATGGCTTCCTACGGACTGGATGCGTCAACCGAAACGCCGCAGCAGGTCCGCACAATGCTCGAGGGCGGCGTCAGCGACCCCGACAGCCCGGCAAACAAGCTGACGGATAAACGGTACGCCAACTTCGTCACGGCCTTCAACTTTGCCCAATATGGCGATCAGACAACGTCACGCGACGAAGTGCAGAAAGACACGCTGATAATCTATACGACAGAGTCGGCGCTTGGCCTGATCGCGCCGAATGCGGACTACATCAAGTCCGAGACTGCATACTACCTTGCCAACGTCACGAACGTGAAATCCATCGACGACCTGATGGCCAACAGCCGATTGTACAACTATGTGCTCTCGGCCTACGGACTCGATCCGGCGACGGAAAGCAAGGACCTCATCCGCAAAGTCCTTGCCGGTGGCATTCGTGACGCCGACAGCGTCGCCAACAAGATGACGAACAAGGCCTATGCCGGGCTGGCCACCGCCTTCAACTTCGAACAATACGGCGAAGCGGCCACCACCATCAATCCGGCGCAGCAGCCGACCGTCGACAAATACATGCGCCAGACCCTCGAAGAGGATGCCGGCCAGACCAACGAGGGCGTGCGGCTGGCGCTCTACTTCGACCGCAAGGGACCGACCATCACCAGCTGGTACGATGTGCTGGCCGACACCGCGCTTGCCAGCGTCGTGCGCACCGTGCTCGGCCTGCCCGATTCCTTCGCCACCGCCGATGTCGACAAGCAGGCGCAGCTGTTCGAGCAGAAACTCGACATCTCGGATTTCTCCGATCCCGAGAAGATCGGCAAGTTCCTGACGCGCTTCACCAGCATGTACGAGATCAAAAACCCAACCTCATCGGCCGTCTCCTCGGTCAGCGTGCTGTTTGCCCAGCCGCTCACGGTCGGCATCTCCACCGACCTGATGATGGCCATGCAGAAACTGAGGTTCTGAGACCATCATGCGGGACAGCCTGTACGTCGCCCTTTCCTCGCAGATCGCACTCGAGCGCCGCCTCGATACGATCGCCGACAATGTCGCCAACGCCTCGACGATCGGCTTTCGCGCCACCGGCGTGAAGTTCGAGGACGTCGTGTCCGGCACCGGGCCGAAATCGGTGTCCTTCGCGTCCTCCGGCAAGACCTATCTTTCCGGCGCTCACGGTGCTTTGAACGAGACCGGAAATCCGTTCGATTTCGCCATTCAGGGCGATGCCTGGTTCGCCATCGATACGCCTGTCGGCACCGTCATGACCCGCGACGGGCGCTTTTCGATGAACGAGAACGGCGAGTTGATGTCGATCGAGGGTCACCCGGTGCTCGATGCCGGCGGCTCGCCGATCCAGCTTGACCCTCGCAACGGTCCGCCCAAGGCCGGGGCCGACGGTTCGCTGCGCCAGAACGATCAGCTTGTCGGCTCGATCGGTGTCTACAATTTCGATCCGGGCGAAAACTTCGTCCGCTACGGCAATTCCGGCATCGTTCCGGCGCGCACACCAGAGCCTGTCACCGATCGCTCCGATATCGGCGTCGCCCAGGGTTTTCTCGAAGAATCCAACGTCAATCCCGTGCTGGAGATCACCCGGCTGATCATGGTCCAGCGTGCCTTCGAGAACACCGCCGCCCTGATGCGGCAGACCGACTCCTCCACCGACGAGGCGATCAAGACGCTCGGCTCGAAGTAACCCATGTCGCTCGACCAGCCATCCCTGCGCGCACCCGAAAGACAGCTTCAGCCGGCGCCGGAAGACCGGCTTGCGGCGCTGGAACGGATCTGGCGGCGTTTCGCCGACACCGAGGCGCTGCTCAAGCGCGGCGGCCGCGTCACCGAAGTCACGCCCACGCACTACAAGGTGCACGGCCTTTCCGATTTCGCCAGGCTGGGCGACATCGTCGAGCAGCGCGGCCATGCCGGAGCGCGCCGCGGCGAGATCGTCAAGATCAGCCGTGACGAGGTCGTCGTGGCACCCTTCGAACGCAGCGCCGATGCCGGCATCGGCGACGCCGTGTTCCGCCGCGGTCCGCTCGCGGTGGCGCCGCATGCCACGTGGCGCGGCCGCACCATCGACGCGCTTACCAGGGCAATCGATGGCGGCCCGCCTTTGGCCAGGGGCGACGACGCATCGAGCGGCGCCCAGACGACGCCCGGCGCCATGGCGCGGCAGCGCGTCGGCACCGCCTTCATGACCGGCGTCAAGGTCATCGACATCTTCACACCGCTCTGCTTCGGCCAGCGCCTCGGCATCTTTGCCGGCTCCGGCGTCGGCAAGTCGACGCTGCTTGCCATGCTCGCCGGCGCCGACGCATTCGACACCGTCGTCGTGGCGCTTATCGGCGAACGCGGCCGCGAAGTGCGTGAATTCCTCGAAGACACGATCGGCGACAGCATGGCCAAGACCGTCGCCGTCGTCGCCACCAGCGACGAGAGCGCCATGATGCGCCGGCGGGCGCCGGACACCGCCATGCGCGTGGCCGAGCATTTTCGCGACCAGGGGCACCGCGTGCTCCTGGTGCTGGACTCGATCACCCGCTTCGCTCACGCCTTGCGCGAGGTGGCGACGGGAACCGGCGAGCCGCCGGTCGCCCGCGGCTATCCGGCCTCGGTGTTCACCGAACTGCCCAAGCTGCTCGAGCGCGCCGGGCCAGGCGCTGAAGGCAAGGGGTCGATCACCGCCATCATCTCCGTGCTGGTCGACGGCGACGATCACAATGATCCGGTCGCCGATTCCGTGCGCGGCATCCTCGACGGCCATGTCGTGCTCGACCGCACGATCGCCGAACAGGGCCGCTATCCGCCGGTCAATCCGCTGTCGTCCATATCGCGGCTGGCCGGAAAGGCCTGGAGCACCGAACAGCGCGCGCTGGTGACAAGGCTGAAGTCGATGATCTCGCGCTTCGAGGACACGCGCGATATCCGCCTGCTGGGCGCCTATCAGGGCGGCGTCGATGCCGAACTCGATATTGCCGTGCGCCAGGTGCCGCTGATCTACGAGGCATTGACGCAAGCGCCGAAGGATCGCCCGTCGGTCGACCCGTTCTCCGATCTCGCCCGCCACCTCAAGAGCAAGCTGAACGCCGATGCCGGAGACTGAACGCGAATATACCGAGCGCATCCTGCGCGACATGATCGCCGAGGCCAACGCCGCCGAGGAAGCCCGGGCTGACGAAGCAAGAGCTGCCAAGGCAAAGGCTGACCGCGCCAAGGCCGACAAAGCCGAAGCTGTTCTGGCCAGGGCTGGCAAGCCTCCCCTGCCCCGGACGGAAGCTGCCGAGATGGCGCAGGCCAGCCGCGACTCGTTGATCGACGGTCTGTTCCCGCTCACCGAATGGCCACAGCCGCCAAAGGCGCAGTTCCCCCGGCTGAACAAGAAGTCCGACCGGCGCAGCGATCTCGTCATTGCCGCGCTCGGCATCACGCTCGGGCTGATCTGCGCTTCGTTTCCCTGGTACATTTTCTTCAACCAGGACCAGTTCGGCGTCCAGGCGATGAAGTTCGGCGGCACCGGCACCAATTCGGGACGGGCGGGCGGCGGCGTGGTCGCGCAACGCAGCGCGCCGCTGACGGCAAAGGACGTCCCCGCGGCCAATCTCGATCTGCTTGCCACGGGAACCGTGCAGGATGATGCCAATTCAGCACCTGCGCCCGATGAGCAACCCTTTCCGGCCGACGCGGCGAAATTCCGCATGGTTCATGTCGCCAACGGCCGTGCCATGATCGAGGACGATGCTGGCCTCTGGATCGTCCAGCGTGGCTCGATGCTGCCTGACTCCAGCCAAGTATCCTCCATCGAGCAGCGCAACGGCAAATGGGTCATGATCACCAGTGCCGACCAGGTGATCGAACTCTCCAAATAGACGCCACGTCTCAGGCCTTCGGGCATCCGCAAGGTCCGCGCAAGACTGGCGGCCTAGTCTTCGGGAACCCGCCCGGAGATTCCCATGGAGCCCGTTTCCCTTTTCGACCTCGCCGCCAAGCAAGCCCAGTGGCTGGCCGTGCGCCAGTCCGCCGTCGCCGGCAACATCGCCAACGCCAACACGCCAGGCTACACGGCAAACGATGTCGAGCCGTTCGAAAAAGTGCTCGACCGCACAGCCGTATCGCTGCAGGCCACGCAGGCCGGCCATCTCGGCAACGCAGCGACCAATGCCGGCTTCACCATCAAGCCCCAGGAAGATGACGGCGTTGTCATGCCGTCCAAGAACTCGGTCGTGCTGGAAGACCAGTTGCTGAAGGCCGGCGAGGTGCGCCGCTCCTTCGAACTCAACACGGCGATCGTCAAGGCGTTCCATTCGATGATGATGATGGCTGTGAAGAGCTGACCATGGACGCGCTGACCGCAGCCCTCAAAGTCGCAGCATCCGGCCTTGGCGCCCAGTCGGAGCGCCTGCGCGTGGTTTCCGAAAACCTCGCCAACGCCCAGTCGACCGGCACCGCACCGGGCTCCGACCCCTATCGCCGCAAGACCATCAGCTTCGTCTCCGAGCTCGACCGCACGACAGGCGGCTCGCTGGTCCAGGTCAACTCGATCGATCGTGATCCCAGTGACTTTCCGGTCGAGTTCCAGCCCGGCAACGAGGCTGCCGACGAGAAGGGCTACGTCAAGATGCCCAACGTCAACGTGCTGATCGAAATGGCCGACATGACCGAGGCCAACCGCTCCTACGAGGCCAACCTTCAGGTCGTCAAGCAGGCGCGCGATCTGATTTCCATGACCATCGACCTGATGAGGAACCAGTAATGATCAGCGGTATCGGAGCCCTTCAGTTCAAGTCGTCGATCGGCGGCGACGACGCGGTGACAAGCCTGCTCCAGGGCGGCGCGACACCTTCGGCCGGCGGCAATGTCGGCACCTCCTTCGCCGAGGCGCTGAGCCAGGCAGCCTCCAAGACCGTCAACACGCTGCAGAATGCCGAGCAGGTGTCGGTGCAGGCGCTCAAGGGCGACGTCGACACCCGTCAGGTGGTCGACGCCGTGATGAGCGCGCAGCAGGCGCTTCAGACCGCCGTCGCCATTCGCGACAAGGTGGTTTCCGCCTATCTCGAAGTCAGTCGAATGGGCATCTGAGGAATTCCGCCATGAAAGCACTCGCCATCGCCGCCACCGGCATGAATGCCCAGCAGACAAATCTGGAAGTCATCGCCAACAACATCGCCAACATCAACACCACCGGTTACAAGCGCGCCCGGGCCGAATTCTCCGACCTGCTCTATCAGGTCGACCGCACCCAAGGTGTGCCCAACCGCTCCAACGCCTCGCTGGTGCCGGAGGGCGTCTCGATCGGCCTCGGCGTCAAGACGACGGCCGTGCGCAACGTGCACACACAGGGGGAACTGACCAGCACCGGCAACAGTTTCGACCTGGCGCTCACCGGCAGAGGCTGGTTCCAGATCGAGGGTGCCGACGGCGGCACGCTCTACAGCCGCGCCGGCGCGCTCAACACCAACGCCACCGGCCAGTTGGTGACAGTGGATGGCGCCGCCGTCATTCCGGCAATCAACGTCCCCGTCGATGCCGTCGAGGTCATCGTCAACAAGACGGGGCAGGTGTTTGCCCGCATCGATGGCCAGACCGACCTGCAGAACCTCGGCCAGCTTCAGATCGCCAATTTCGCCAACGAGGCGGGCCTGGCGCCGCTCGGCGACAATCTGTTCCAGGAAACCACGGCTTCGGGGCCGGCCAATGTCGGCGTCCCGGGCGATCCCGGCTTTGCCACCATCCAGCAAGGCTATCTCGAAGCCTCCAACGTCGACCCGGTCAAGGAAATCACCGAGTTGATCTCGGCGCAGCGCGCCTATGAGATGAACTCCAAGGTCATCCAGGCCGCCGACGACATGGCCTCCGTCGTCTCCAAGAACATCAGGTAACGCATGATGTCGACGCCCGGCCTCCTGTCCGCATTCCGCCGCACCGCGCTCGTCCTAGCGCTGGTGGCCGGCGGCATGCCGGCTTTTGCCCAGGAATCGACAAGTCAATCGACAGACCAATCGGCCGATCAGTCAGCCACGCAGATCGCCAGCAATCAACCTGTTGGCGACGTCGTGCTGATTCCCAACCGGGTCATCTATCCCGGCCAGACCATCGAACTCACGGCCCTTAAACAGGTGACCCTCATCGCCGGCAAGCACAAGCCGGACGGCGTCGTCACACGAGCCGAGGAACTCGACGGCAAGGTCGCCAAGCGCACGCTGCTGCCCGGCCGCTACATCCCCTCCACCGCCATCCGCGAGGCTTGGCTGGTAGAACAGGGCGCCTCCGTGCAGGTCTTCTTCATCGCCGGCGGACTGACGATCTCCGCCACCGCCGTGACGCTGCAGCCAGGAGCCGCGGGCGACCTCGTCAAGGTTCGCAACATCGACAGCGGCAAGATCCTGTCCGGCACGGTGATGGCGGATGGAACCATCCAGGTCAGCGACTCATGATACGCGGCGTTTCCCTGATGTTGGCTGCCGTGCTTGGCCTGCAGCCGGCAATGGCCGACGGCCTGACGCCGAAGGCCAAGCGCGAGCTCGCCGCCAAGAATGGCGGCGTCTACAACGACCCCGAATATGATCCGGCCACCACCAGCCGCATGTTCCGGGTTTCCACCGGGCCGAGTTCGTTGCCGCCGGGCCAAGTCGCCTCGCGCATCAAGGACATCGCCCAGCTGCAGAGTTCGCGCGACAACCAGTTGGTCGGCTACGGCCTGGTCATCGGGCTTGCCGGATCGGGCGACAGCCTGCGCAACGCGCCGTTCACCGAACAATCGATCCGCGCCATGCTCGAAAATCTCGGCATCGCCACCGAGGGTGGCCGCGCGCGCGCCAAGAATGTCGCCGCCGTCATCGTCACCGCCAACATGCCGCCTTACGTGCAGTCGGGTGCCCGCATCGACATCGATGTCTCTTCGATGGGCGACGCGACCTCGCTCGCCGGCGGCACGCTGATCATGACGCCGCTGAAGGCGGCGGACGGCGAGATCTACGCCGTCGGCCAGGGCTCGGTCATCGTGTCCGGCTTCACCGCACAGGGCCAGGCCGAGCAGCTGACGCAAGGCGTGCCGACCTCCGGCCGCGTGCCGAACGGCGCCATCGTCGAGCGTGCCGTCCAGGCCGAGTTCGACGATCAAGCGACGCTGACGCTGCAACTGCGCAATCCCGATTTCTCGACCGCAATCCGCATTGCGGACGCCATCAACGACTACACAAGCCAGCGCTTCGGCATGCGGGTGGCGGCGGAACGCGATTCCCGCACCGTTCAGATCAGAAGGCCGAAGGCGGTTTCGGCCGCTCGCTTCTATGCCGAGATCGAGAATCTGGTGGTCGAATCCGACACACCGGCCCGTGTCGTCATCGACGAGCGCACTGGCACCATCGTCATCGGCAACGACGTCAAGATCTCGCGGGTCGCCATCAGCCACGGCACGCTCACCGTGCGCATCACCGAAGCACCGCGCGTTGTGCAGCCGGAGCCCTTCTCCAAGGGCGAGACCGCCGTCGAACCGTTCACCGCCATCGAAGCCAGCCGGCCCGACGCCCGCGTAGCGGTGCTTGACGGACCCGATCTCCAGACCCTCGTTTCCGGCCTCAACCGTCTCGGCGTCAAGCCGGACGGCATCATTGCCATTCTGCAGGGCATCAAGTCGGCCGGCGCCCTGCAGGCCGACCTGGTTCTGCAATAGGCGATGCCGATGATCCGCTCCGTCTCACGCCACGAAAGACGCCGCCCCGCCGCAATCCTGCTCGCGGCCGCTGCCGTTGCCGCCATGTCACTTGCCGGCGGCATCGCGCGCGGAGAGGAGGCGGTCCGCCAGGTCTTGCCGGGAGCACCGGCCGCAGCGGCGCCGCAGCAATTGACGCGGGAAAAGGCGCCCGACCAAAGCGAGATCGAGCGCTTCTGCTCCAATATCGCTGACGCCGCCCGCGACCGCCGTTATGCTTTGCAGGCGGAGGAACTGAAGCAGCTCCAGGCCGGCATCGACGAGCGCATGAAGGCTCTGGATGCAAAAAAGGCCGAGTACGAGACCTGGCTGAAGCGGCGCGAGGTTTTCCTGGCCCGGGCCGAAGACGGCGTTGTCCAGATCTACGCCGGCATGAAACCCGACGCCGCCGCCGAGCGGCTGGCCATCGTCAACGCCGATCTGGCGGCGGCCATATTGATGAAGCTCGATTCACGCAAGGCGAGCGTCATCCTCAACGAAATGGACCAGAAGGCGGCGGCGACGCTCACCGGCATCATGGCCAGCGCAGCCCGAAGGGTAGATCCGTCATGATCCGCAAGATGCTCGTCCTGTGCGCGGTCGCCGTGCTGTCCGGTTGCGGAACCAACCTCAAGGAGGTCGGTAGGGATCCAGCCTTGTCGCCAGTCGGCTCCGGCATCGACGACGGCAGCACCTCGTCCCTCTATCGCTATCCGGAAACACCGCCGGCACCGCCCAGGAAATTCTCGCTCTGGGATGATCGCCAGAGCCGGCTGTTCACCGACCCGCGGGCGCTGTCCCAGGGCGACATCCTGACCGTCAAGATCAAGATCAATGACCGGGCCAACTTCAAGAACCAGAACGACAGGAGCCGCACCGCCAACCGCAAGCTCGGTTTCGACATCAGCGCGCAGTGGGACAAGGTTGGCAGCACCGCCGGCAAGGGTGCTGGCGCTCTCAACTCCGCCACGGACACGACGGCCGACGGCGAGATCAAGCGATCGGAAACCCTGGAGCTCAACGTCGCCGCCATCGTCATCGACGTCCTGCCAAATGGCAATCTGATGATCAAGGGGTCGCAGGAAGTGCGCGTCAACGCCGAACTCAGGGTGCTGACCATCGCCGGCATCGTGCGGCCGGCCGACATCGGCGCCGAGAACACCATCCCCTACGAACGCATCGCCGAAGCGCGCATCTCCTACGGCGGACGCGGCCGCATCACCGAGGTCCAGCAACCTGCCTACGGTCAGCAGATTCTCGACCAGGTTCTTCCGTTCTAGGATCGGGGACACCGCACCGTGGCAAATGTCGAACAGGTTCAGCCGCGCAAGGGTCCCTCCCTTGCCATCCAGGCCGGCATGCTGCTGGTTGTGACGGCGGCCGCCATCGGCATGGGCTGGATGTCCGGCGGCTATCTCAAGGGCGTCGATGCCCCTGCGTCGGTACCAGTGGCGCCCGAGAACGAAGGCAAGGCCGAGCAGTCCGCCTCGGCCGAACAGCCGGGCGTGGGACCGATGCTCGTCGTGCTGGCGCCGATCACCACCAACATCGCCTCGCCTGCCGATACCTGGATCAGGATGGAGGTGTCCGTCGTCTATGACGGGCCGCAGCCACAGGCAATGTCAGATGACATCCACCAGGACCTTCTGGCCCTGGTGCGTACCTTGAAGATGCATCAGATCGAGGGCGCCAGCGGCTACCAGCACCTGAAGGCAGATCTCGAGGAACGCGCCTCGATCCGCAGCCAGGGTCACGCCAAACAGATCCTCATCAGGACATTGCTGCTCGAATGAGAAAATTCCTTCTCGCCACGGCGATGATCGCCGCCGCCACCTCGGTCGCGGCGGCCCAGCAGCTCGATCTCGGCGGCATCGGCAAGGCCGATGGCACCACCGTCGGCTACATCATCCAGATGTTCGGCCTGCTGACCGTGCTGTCGGTGGCGCCGGGCCTGCTGATCATGGTGACGAGCTTCACCCGTTTCGTCATCGCCTTCTCGATCCTGCGCGCCGGCATTGGCCTGCAGTCGACACCGGCAAACCTCATTCTCATTTCGCTGTCGCTGTTCATGACCTTCTACGTCATGGCGCCAACCTTCGACCAGGCCTGGAACACCGGCGTCAAGCCGCTGATGGACAACCAGATCACCCAGACCGAAGCCTTCGACAAGATTTCGGATCCGTTCCGCACCTTCATGCTGCGCAATGTGCGCGACAAGGACTTCGACCTGTTCGCCGATCTCGCCCGCGAGCGCGGCCAGACCGTAGCGCGCGACACCGTCGACCTGCGTATCCTGGTGCCCGCCTTCATGATCTCGGAGATCCGGCGCGGCTTCGAGATCGGCTTCCTGATCGTGCTGCCATTCCTGGTCATCGACCTGATCGTCGCCACGATCACCATGGCGATGGGCATGATGATGCTGCCGCCGACGGTGGTGTCGCTGCCGTTCAAGATCCTGTTCTTCGTCCTGATCGACGGCTGGAATCTGCTTGTCGGCAGCCTGGTGCGCTCCTTCAACTGACCGCCCGGCACCTGAATCCTGCAGCGTCGCCCTGGCGCGCTGCTGCGGCGCAAAAATCACGCAATATATTTTCGATTAACCGTCCGGTTTAGCCCTTTGGTAGGGACTTGCCCGCATATTCGCTCGCAGATGGCGGGTGATCGATTTCAGAGATCATTGGCATGATGCCGCACCGTCATACCGGGAGACCCGGTATGTAAAAAACACCTGTAAAATCAAGGTACGAGTACCATGTCCAGCATCATGACGAACTCCGCCGCG
The DNA here is from genome assembly GCA_014189435.1 of Mesorhizobium loti. Lineage (NCBI taxonomy): Bacteria > Pseudomonadati > Pseudomonadota > Alphaproteobacteria > Hyphomicrobiales > Phyllobacteriaceae > Mesorhizobium > Mesorhizobium loti. The sequence goes on along the minus strand of CP050293.1, from coordinate 392,503 downwards.
TTGACGGCTCTGCAGAGCCTTAACGCCACCAGCAAATCCCTCACCGACACCCAGGCCCGCATCTCGACCGGTTACCGCGTCTCGCAGGCCTCGGACAACGCCGCTTACTGGTCGATCGCCACCACGATGCGCTCCGACAACTCGGCAATGTCCACGGTTTCGGACGCACTCGGCCTCGGCGCCTCGAAGGTCGACACCGCCTACACCGGCATGAACAGCGCGATCTCGACCATCAACCAGATCAAGGCCAAGCTGCTGGCTTCCTACGGCCAGACGGATGCCTCGAAGGAAAAGACCCAGACCGAAATCACCGCTCTTCAGGCGCAGATGAAGTCCTACGCTGACGGCGCCACCTTCTCCGGTACCAACATGCTGTCCGTGGACAGCGGTGCAACAGCCACGACGGCTGCCGATGTGAAGATCCTTTCGGCGTTCAACCGTGACGCGGCCGGCGCATCTTCGATCTCGACCATCGACGTCAAGGTGGAAAATATCAAGCTCTATGAAGCTGGTACCACCGCGACACTCAACAAGGGCATCCTGGACTCGCAGCGCACCGGCTCCACTGGTGTGGCCACCCTCACGGCCGTTGCCGTGACCCTGGGCGCCGCCGCAACGGCCACCGACACCTACTCGGCCGCCTCGCTGACCATCTTCTCGGGCGGCACGGCTGCCAGCGATACGCAGATCAAGCAGATGCTGACCGTCATCGACTCCGCGCTCGCCGACATGACCAACTCGGCCACCACGCTCGGCGCCGCCAAGAGCTCCATCGACCTGCAGAAGACCTTCACCTCGGACTTGATGGACTCCATCGATCGCGGTGTCGGCCAGCTCGTCGATGCCGACATGAACAAGGAATCGACCCGTCTCCAGGCCCTGCAGGTCCAGCAGCAGCTCGGCGTCCAGGCGCTGTCGATCGCCAACGGTTCGTCGCAGTCGATCCTGTCGCTCTTCCGCGGCTAATCGCCTCCGCTCAACCACACAGTTCGCACTAAAAAATCGGGCCGCGCCAAAAGCGCGGCCCGATTTGCGTTTGCTCCAGCCTCGCGCAACCCTCGTTTCTTAACTCTCAAAAGCCAACTTTTAACAGGCTGTTAACCATGCCGCGCTAGTTATGGTTAACCAATAGCTTACGACAGGTTGGCGAATCGGTCCGACTGGCACGATGCCACCCGTTGAACAGGCCTATCCGGCATGTCTGAGCATGTCGGCTTTTGAGAAGGAGCGACTTTCTTGGCGAGCATCATGACCAACGCTTCGGCGTTAACCGCACTTCAAAGCCTCAGCGCCACCAACAAGTCACTCGAGCAGACGCAGGCGCGCATCTCGACGGGCTACCGGGTCTCGCAGGCCTCCGACAACGCCGCCTATTGGTCGATCGCCACCACGATGCGCTCGGACAATTCGGCCCTGTCGACGGTGCAGGATGCACTCGGCCTCGGCGCCTCGAAAGTCGATACCGCCTACACCGGCATGAACAATGTCCTGACGACGATCGGCCAGATCAAGACCAAGCTGCTTTCGACCGTCGGCCAGACGGACGCAGCCAAGGCAAAGACCCAGACCGAGATCAAGGCGCTTCAGGCGCAGATGAAGTCCTTTGCCGATGCGGCCACTTTCTCCGGCTCGAATTTCCTTGCGGTGACCTCCAAGCAGGTCTTGGCCGCCAATGACGGCGTGCAGGCCGACTCCCAGATCGTGTCTTCATTCAATCGCTCTTCATCCGGCGCCGTCTCGATCGGAACGATCAACATCGATGTCGAGGGCACCAAGCTTTTCGACTACGGCCTGGCCACCGGCGTCAAGAACTACGGCACCCTCGATCGCCAGACCTCCATCTATGCCACGGGAGCCGCCCAGACCCTGTATGACAACGCCTATGCGGCCTCGCTCGCACTCGGACAAACGGACATCGCCGCAAACGCCGCAGGCCAGACGGCGGCGGGAGCGGTGGTGGCCAGGGTCGACAATATTTCCGCCTACAACCTCGACATCACGGCGGCCGGGGTAACCGACGACATCATCACGCAGATGGTGACCAGGATCGACAAGGTCATGGCCCAGTTGACCGACTCTGCCACCATCCTCGGCTCGGCCAAGAGCAGCATCGACCTGCAGAAAACCTTCACCCAGAGCTTGATGGACTCCATCGACCGCGGCGTCGGCCAGCTTGTCGATGCCGACATGAACAAGGAATCGACCCGCCTGCAGGCGCTGCAGGTGCAGCAGCAGCTCGGCATCCAGTCGCTGTCGATCGCCAACAGCGCCTCGCAGTCGATCCTGTCGCTGTTCAAGAACTAATCGCGGGCGCCACCGGCGCCCTCCTTTCTCATCGATTGACGGGCCGCGCTGCAAGCGCGGCCCGATTTCATTTTCGCACAAGCTTCGAGGACTACTGTTCCGGCGGACAATCATGCTGGGAGTCGTTGAACCGTGCCGGAACAGATCCAGAGCATCATCTCGAATCTCCGCGGGTTTGGCGTGAAGCGCCTTGCCATGCTGGCGGGCATCGCCGTTCTGGTGATGGGCGTCATCGGCATCGCCTCGGTCTATCTCAACCGCCCCGCCTACGACACGCTCTATGTCGGGCTCGACCGCGCCGACGTGAACCAGATCGGGCTGGTGCTGGGCGAAGCCGGCATCGGCTTCGATGTCGGCGCCGACGGAACCTCGGTGCTGGTGCCTGCCGGCACCACCGCGCAGGCGCGCATGCTGCTTGCCGAAAAGGGCCTGCCGACCAGCGCCAATGCCGGCTACGAACTGTTCGACAATGTCGGCTCGCTCGGCCTCACCTCTTTCATGCAGCAGATCACCCGCGTGCGCGCGCTGGAAGGCGAGATCGCGCGCACCATCCAGTCGATATCGGGCATCAAGGCGGCGCGCGTCCACATCGTCATGTCCGAGCGCGCCAATTTCCGCCGCGACGAGCAGCAGCCCTCCGCCTCTGTGGTCATCCGCTACGCCGGCATCGACGCCGAGAAGAGCGCCATGTCGATCCGCCATCTCGTCGCCGCCGCCGTCCCCGGCCTGTCGGCCGACAAGGTGACGGTGCTCGATTCCAGCGGCAATCTGCTGGCCGCGGGCGATGATCCTTCCAACACCAGCGCCGCCCGCACGCTCGGCGTCGAGCAGACCGTCGAGGCGCAGATCGGCGACAACATCCGCCGCGCGCTGACGGCCTATCTCGGCCCCGACAATTTCCGCGCCAGCGTCAAGGCCGAGGTCAACACAGACACCCGCCAGACGGAAGAAACCATTTTCGATCCGAATTCCCGCGTCGAGCGCTCGGTGCAGTCGGTGCGCGCCAACGAGAACAACAACCAGAAGCAGGCTTCCACCCCGGCCAGCGTCGAGCAGAACCTGCCCGAGACCCAGGCGACCGCCACCGATGGTCCGCAGTCCTCTTCGCAAAACGACCGCAAGGAAGAGATCACCAACTACGAGATCAATTCGAAGAAGATCGCCACCGTCTCCAACGGCTACAGCGTCACCAAGATGTCGATTGCCGTCGTCGTCAACCAGCAGCGGCTGACGGCCATCCTCGGCAAGGACGCCACGCCGGAACAGATTGCCAAGCGCGTCGCCGATATCCAGAAGATGGTGACCTCGGCGACCGGCTTCGACGAAAAGCGCGGCGACGTCATCGACGTCTCGGCGGTCGAGTTCATCGACGGGCTGGATGGCGAGGCGATCCCGCAGGCTGGAATGCTCGATTCCATTGGCCAGCATGCCGGCACGCTGATCAATGCCGGCGCCTTCATTGTCGTGGTGTTCCTGGTCGCCTTCTTCGGCCTGAGGCCGATGGCGTCGGCGCTGACGGCAAAGGCGACACCGGCCCTGTCAGGCCCCAGCTTCGATGACGTCCAGCGCTCGCTGCCGACGCCGGAAGCAACGGCCGCCGCCGACAATGCCGCGGTTGCCGCCTTGCCCGGCTCGCGCCCAGGTCCGACACCGCTCGACGATCTTCGCCAGAAGATCAGGCCGGCGCCGCAGGATCGGCTTGCCCGGATGGTCGACCTCAACGAGGAGCGCACCGCGCAGATCCTGCGCAAATGGGCTGCCCAGGAAGTCGCGGTGTAAGCCATGCCCTCCGTAGCCCTCTTCGACCTTCTGCCTGATTTCGGCACCCGCACGCAACGTGCCGGCCAGCCCCGGGCCGCCGTCGATCCGCAACACAAGCCCGAGGCGCCGACGCCGCAAGCCGATATCGGCACGCTGATCGCGGAAGCGGTTGCCCAGGCCGAGGCGGCGCTCGAGGCCCGCCTGTCGGCTGCGCATGATGCCGCAGTCGGAGCCGAACGCCAGGCCAATGCAGAGGAAGCAAGGCTATTTCTCGAAAGCCTCGGCGACGATGTCGGCAAGGCGGTCTCGTCGCGCATCGATGCAATGGAGGCGCGCGTGACCGGGCTTGTCGCCGCCACGGTCGCCCGCATCATCGGCGGCATCGTCAGCGACGACCTGCAGAAACGCTCGATCGAGGTGCTCGCCAGCGCGATACGCGAAGCGGTCGGCGATGCCGAAGCGGTGCGCATCGTCGTGCACGGTCCGCTCTCGCTGTTCGAGACACTGAAGGCATCGCTCGGGGACCGCGCCGCGAATCTCGACTTCGTCGAGGCGCCAGGCTTCGACCTCACCGTCACCATCGACGAAGCGGTGTTCGAGACACGCATGGCCGAATGGTCGACGACCCTCTCAGAGGTTCTGGCATGAGCGTCGCCGAGGCCGGACACACACCCCACGAAATCATCATCGTGCGGCGTGGTCATGACGACCATGACGAGGCCCACCATGGCGGCGTCTGGAAGATCGCCTTCGCCGATTTCATGACGGCCATGATGTGTTTCTTCCTGGTCATGTGGCTGATCAACGCCGCCAACGAGCAGACCAAGGCAGCCGTCGCCAGCTACTTCAACCCGGTCAAGCTGGTCGACCGCAATTCGAGCCGCAAGGGCCTGGAGGATCTCGGCGACGGTCCGCGCGCGATCGGGACGACGGCCGACAATCCGAAGAAGGCAACCAGCAAGGCCGGCCAGGACGGCGATGGCTCGGCGGAACGCAAACAGGACAAGCAAGAACTCCCGCAGGCCGAACACTCCGACGAGCATCTGTTCGCCGATCCTTACGCGGTGCTTTCGGAAATCGCCACCGATACCGGCGTCATGCAGAATGTCAGCCAGAAGGGTGACGGCGGCGCGCAAGCCGCCGGCCCGGCGACGGGCGCCTCCGGTGGCGCCTCCTATCGCGATCCCTTCGAGCCGGATTTCTGGTCGCAGCAGGTGGCGGCGCCCGCCGCCGAGGCCAGTGCCGAGCGCACCAGGATCGAGGGCGATCCGATCAAGCCCGGTGACAAGACCGCCGAAACGCAAGTGCCCAAAGTCAAAGCCGTGCCCCCTGTCGCGGCCGCACCGCTCGAGCCGCTGGCCAAGGACGCGACAGGCAAGCAAGCCCCCGCCACGGCAATGGCCAGGGCCGGCGACACGAAGCCAAGCGAGATCAAACCGGGCGAGACCAAACCGGGCGAGACCAAGCTGGACGACGCCAAGGCCGCGGACGCAGCCAAGACCGAAGCCGAGGCGCAAAAGGTTGCCATGCCCGACACCGGCGAGAAGGCGCCGACCGCGGCTGCCGTCAAGGCCGCAGCCGACGTCAAGCGGCAATTGGCCGATGCCTTCAAGCCCGGCGACAAGCTGCATGACGGCGTCTCCGTCGAAGCCACCGACAAGGGCGTCGTCATCTCGATCACCGACCAGCTCGACTTCGGCATGTTCGAGGTCGGTTCGGCGCTGCCGAGCCGCGAACTGGTGCTGGCGATGGAGAAGATCGGCCGCATCGTCAACAGCCAGAAGGGCACCATCAGCATCAACGGCCACACCGACGCCCGGCCGTTCCGCAGCGACAGCTACGACAATTGGCGGCTGTCGACGGCGCGCGCGCATTCCGCCTACTACATGCTCGTGCGCGGCGGCGTCGACGAACGCCGCATCACCGAGGTCGCCGGCTTCGCCGACCGCCAGCCCAAGGATCCCGCGGATCCATTGTCGGCCGTGAACCGCCGCATCGAAATCCTGATGGCGACCGGCGGATGAGGCGAATGGCCGTCACCAGCCGGTTGATAGGCCTGTTGCTGCTGGCTGGCGGATATCCGTCGGCCGGTTTTGCCCAGGATGCTCTGGAGCCGTATCAGCTGGTGCGCTCGCTGCAGCTCATCCAGGATCGCATAGCCGCCGGCGATCATGCCGCCATGCCGATGCAGGCCAAGCTTCTGGAAATGGCGGATGCGCGCCTGCGCGCGGCGGATGCCGAGGATTACAAGGATCCCAAGAACTTTCGCGCCCTGCTTGTCTACGGCATGAGTGGCGGCAACCCGGTGACCGTCGAGGCCGCCACATCGCGCGCCACGACCGACCCGCAAAGCCTTGCCATAGCCAAAGGCGTGATCGACTACCTCAACGGCCGGCCCGGCGAGGCGATCGAAGCGTTGAAGCCGATCGATCCCATGGCGCTGCCTCCCGATCTCGGCGCTTTCGTTGCCCTGGTCAAAGGCTCGTTGCTTGCCGGCGACCAGCCGGCGGCCGCACTCGGTCTGCTCGACCAGGCAAGATTGCTCAGCCCCGGCACGCTGGTCGAGGAAGCGGCACTTCGCCGTTCGGTCGGCATTGCTGTCGCGCAAGGTGACGCGGCACGCTTCGCGCTTGCCTCCACCCAGTATGTCGAGCGCTACCTCTATTCGCCCTATGCCAGCCAGTTCGCCGACTCCTTCGTCTCCGGCGTCATCGCGCTGCATATGTCGATCAGCCAGGACAAGCTGGGCGACATCACCTCGATGATGGATCCCGAGCGCGAGAAGGTGATCTATCTGCGCATCGCCCGCCGCGCCGCGATCGACGGCCTGAACGATCTGTCGGCTTTTGCTTCGGCGCGGGCCGAGCAGGGCCGCGACGGCAACACCAACCAGGACGATCCACGCGCCCTGCTCTATGCCAGCCTTTCGACCGTCACCTCGGGCACCATCGAGGATGTCCGCGCCAAGCTCGGCAAGATCGACCGCTCCAGGCTGTCGGAAGGCGACCGCGCCTTGCTCGACGCCGCTCAGGCCATTGCCGGCGAGGTCGTCGCGCCGCCCGCCACCCTTCCCGAGGAAAAGCCTGCCCCCGTTGCGGCCGGGCAAACGCCGGCGCCCGAGATCGCCACGGCGCAAGGCGCCGATGACAGCGGACTGCCACCGGTCGAAGGCGCGATCTCGGAGAAACCTGCCGCCACCGCGGCCTCCGCCGGATCAGCGAAAGCGCCGGACACGGCGCCGGCTGCGGCCACATCCGCCGACGCAGTGACTGTCATGCCGGTCTCGGCACCGTCGCCTGCAGCCGGCTCCGAGCCCACCGATCCGACCGACGCCGCCATGACCAGAACACGTCGACAGCTCGACCTGATCGACCAGATGCTTGGAGCCGCCCCCAAATGACCACCAGCCTCGGCTCGGCCTTGCCAGGATTTGCCTCCACGCGCGCGACATCGGAGCAACCGGCTGCGAATGGCAGGAACGACGACGCCGGCTTCGGCAAGATGCTGCGCGGCGACACGAACCCTGGCCGCCCGGAACGGCAGCCGGCGACCGAGGCGGGATCGCGCGACCAGCGCTGGGGCAAACTTGCCGCCGGCCTTGCCGGGCATGGCGGCAAGGCCGAACCGGCGTCGGCCGATCCCGGAAAGACCATTTCGACCAAAGTGCCGACCGTGAAAATCGGCAAGGACGACCTGGAAGCAAAGGCGCGCAAGGACGATGCCGACGCCGAAGAGCCGACACCGGATGCCGATGCCGTGCCGCTTCAGGACGACCTGTCGCTGCTGATCGCGTTTCATGACCTGCGCCATTTCTCGACGTCGGCCAAGGCGTCCGGGCGCGACGCGGCAGCCGCCGAGAGCCCATCGAACCCGGCACTCGACGGGCAAGCTCCCCCTGCCGAAAACCTATCGATCAAAATCCACGGCCGGACGCGAGGCCCTCGAAACCATCTCGAAGCCGGAGCAAGTGTCGATCGTCGACGGGCCTTTGACGGAGCTTGACGCTCAGCCACCGAGCTCTGTCTCCAGCGCGCCGAAACGCGACAACACAGTGGCTGCCCCGAAGCTGCCAGACGCGCCGGCTGCCGAGGTGCCCGGCGTGCTGTCGAAGCACACCGCCTCGGCGATGAAGAGTATCGGGGATGTCCAGTCCTCGATGCGGCCCGAAGCGGGGAAACAGTCCCTGTCCGCCGCACGCATCGACGTGGTGTCCGAACAGAGCTTCCCCGCACCGCCGCAGAGTCCCATCAGCCAGGCCGCCCTCAATGTGATCAACGCCATAGCCGCCGACAGCGGCCCACAAAAGGCGCTTTCAGCCTCATCCGCGGCCGCTCAGCTGGCCAGCCCTGTTGCCGTTCCGACACATATGTTGAAGATCGAACTTCACCCCGCCGAACTCGGCATGGTGACGGCCCATCTTCGCCTCTCCGGAGAACAACTTTCGATTGAGCTGAAGCCTGAATCACACGACGCCTATCGTCGGCTGTCCGCCGACAGCGAGGCCATCGTCAAGTCGCTGCGGGGGCTTGGCTTCGAGGTTGACAAGGTCACAATCCTACAACCTTCGGTAGCGGTTCCCTCTACAACCCGCACCGATGCAACCGCCCCGTTGCCGGCGGCAACAGGCCGCGATCCATCATCCTTCCAGCCGGGGAATTCGGGCGGCGGCAGTTCCGGAGCCGGCGGCCAGCAATCGGGCCAGCAATCCTCAGGGAAACGCAACGATGACGCGCAGGACTACGGCCGCGGCACTTCGCCTTCTCGCGAGCGCGCTGGCGGCGATATCTTTATCTAGCGCGGCAAGCGCTGCCGCAGCCGCAACCAACCCTTGCGAGCCGGAAATCCTGCGCGCCGCCGATCGCTATGGCGTGCCCGCCGGCATCCTCTATGCCGTTGGCTTGACGGAGACCGGCAACAAGGGCAGCCTTCAACCCAACGCCTTGAATATAGAAGGAAAAGCGGTCTTTCCGAGGAGCCGTACCGAGGCCCTTGCCGCCTTCGCCAATGCCCGGCGCGAGGGCAAGACGCTGATCGATCTGGGCTGCATGCAGATCAACCACCACTACCACGCTTCGCATTTTCGCAGCGTCGAGGACATGCTCGACCCACGCCAGAACGTCGACTATGCGGCGCGCTTCCTGGCCAGCCTCCATGCCCGACACGAGACCTGGTCGATGGCTGTCGCCCGCTATCACGCCGGCCCCGACAACGATCCGGCGCAGAAGATCTATGTCTGCCGCGTCATTGCCAACATGGTCGCCACCGGCTTTGGAAAATGGACCGCGAACGCTCGTGGCTTCTGCAACCCGTAAGCGCATTTCACGCTTCTAATAGACAAACCGTACAACTCGGAATTGTTGGTTTGACTTGGTCAGAACTTGCCACCGAAAGCATATCTGGTCGCACGCTAATGCAACCGATACGATTCCAGACTCCCAAGAAACTAGCTACAAGAAATGACGGTTGTTCAGGATTCTCGCCAGCGGATACGCCTCTCTTCACGGGGCAAATGATTTGATTCGGAAGGCGGGGCCGATGATTGTGATCGTTGACGAGCGGGAGCTCGTAACAGAGGGATACAATTCACTTTTCGATCGTGAGGGCATCGCCTGTGCAGGCTTTGCGTCCGGCGAATTCGGCGAGTGGGTGAACTCCGCCGCCGACACCGATCTGCGCTCGGTCAGGGCCTTCCTTATCGGCGACTGCCGCGAAGGCTCCATCTCTCCCCGCCAGATCCGCGACCGCACCGGCGCTCCGGTCATTGCGCTGAGCGAACAGCATTCCCTGGAGAACACGCTGCGGTTGTTCGAGAGCGGCGTCGACGATGTCATTCGCAAGCCCGTCCATATCAGAGAGATTCTGGCCCGCATCACCGCCATCCGTCGCCGCGCCCAGGAAGACGTCGCCTACACCGAGATCGGCGCCATGCGCATCTTCATGGACGGCCGCGACCCCGAGATCGACGGTCAGCCCCTCCCCTTGCCGCGCCGTGAGCGCCGAATCCTTGAATATCTGGCGAGCAATCGCGGACGCCGGGTCACCAAGACCCAGGTTTTCAACGCCATCTACGGCATCTTCGACGAAGAGGTCGAGGAGAACGTGGTGGAAAGCCACATCAGCAAACTGCGCAAGAAGCTGCGCGAGAAGCTGGGCACAGACCCGATCGATTCCAAGCGTTTCCTTGGCTACCGGCTCGTCTTCTGATGCAGCGCCGCGCCAGCCTCGCGCAAGAAAACACGCGTAGCCTCGTTGCCAGTGGCATGGACACAGCGGAGACGTTTCGATGAGCCTCTATGGAATGATGCGGACCGGCGTTTCCGGCATGAACGCGCAGGCAAACCGCCTGTCGACGGTCGCCGACAACATCGCCAATTCCGACACCACGGGTTACAAGCGGTCCTCCGCCGAATTTTCGACGCTGGTCATGCCGTCGACGGGCGGCGCCTACAATTCCGGCGGCGTCACCACGACGATCCGCCAGGCGGTCAGCGATCCGGGCGTCCTTCAATACACGACCTCGGTCTCCGACCTTGCCGTCAGCGGCGATGGCTTCTTTGTCGTTCAGGATCCGAGCGGTACGCCCTACCTGACCCGCGCCGGCGCTTTCGTTCCCGATGGGCAGGGCAGGCTGGTCAACTCGGCCGGCTTCCAGCTGATGGCCTACAGCTACGAGAATGGCGTGCCGGCAGCGACGGTCAATGGTTTCGAGGGACTGGTCCCGGTTGTCATCTCCGACCAGGGAATGACCGCAACGCCGAGCACCGAGGGTAGCTATGCCGGCAACCTGCCGGCGGGCGCGACACCGGTCGCGACCGCCAATCTGCCCGCCGCCAACGCTGCGACCGCGCAATACACGTCGAAATCCTCGATGGTCGCCTACGACAATCTCGGCAACAAGAAGCTGCTCGACGTCTATTTCACCAACACCGGCGCCGGCACCTGGCAGGTGGCGGTCTTCGATCAGTCGAAGGCCACCGCTGGAACATCGTTCCCCTACACCGCCGGCGGCTTGCTGGGTTCGGCCAACCTGACCTTCGACACCACCACCGGCAAGCTCACCGGCACGCCCACCGGCGTTTCATTTACCGTGCCGAACGGCGCCAGCCTCAATCTCGATCTGTCGGCGCTGACCCAGCTCGGCGCCGGCTTCACCGTTTCCGACGCCCAGGTCAACGGCAACGCGCCGAGCACCATCGACAAGGTCCAGATCAGCAAGGACGGCACTATCTACGCGCAGTACAAGGACGGCTCCACCAAGCCGCTCTACAAGATTCCGCTGGCCGACGTGCAGAGCCCGGACCAGCTCACCGCGCTGCCCGGCAACGTCTACTCACAGGGCACCGAATCCGGCGCGGTCCGTGTCGGCTTCGCCAATGAAGGCAAGCTCGGCTCCATCATCTCCGGCGCGCTCGAGAACTCCAACGTCGACATCGCCGAAGAACTGACCAACATGATCGCGGCGCAGCGCAGCTACACCGCCAATTCGAAAGTCTTCCAGACCGGTTCCGATCTGATGGACGTCCTTGTCAACCTGAAGCGATAAAACGGGCGCCGCCCGCGAAAGACCCGCATGTCACTGTCTACCGCATTGAGTATCGCCCAGTCGGCGCTTATGAACACCGCGCGACAGACCAGCGTCGTCTCGCGCAACGTCGCCGACGCCTCCAACCCGGACTATTCGCGCCGCCAGGCCATCGTCACCAGCACGGCGCCGGGCGCGCGTTCGGTCGATATCCAGCGCGCCACCAACGAGCTTCTGTTCCGCCAGAACCTCGCCGCGCTGTCGGCCTGGAGCGGCCAGAACGCGCTCTATAGCGGCATGGATCAGCTGGGCGTTGCGGTCAATGGCGTCGACAATGCGTCCTCGCCCTCGACCTCAATCGCCGACCTGCAGAAGGCACTGCAGCTCTACGCCACCTCGCCGTCCAACCAGAACCTCGGCGCCAGCGTCATCGACGCGGCCAAGCAGGTCGTGCGCTCGCTAAATGAGGGCTCCAAGGCCGTCCAGGATTTCCGCACCCAGACCGACGGCCAGATCGCCACGGCCGTCGACGACCTGAACTCGCTGCTCAGCCAATTCCAGGACGCCAACACGGCGGTCATGTCCGGAACCCGTTCCGGCACCGACGTTTCCGACGCGCTCGACCAGCGTGACGCGCTTTTGAAGAAGATTTCGAACTATGTCCCGGTGTCGACCTTCACGCGTGGCGACAATGACATGGTCATTACCACCGGCGACGGCACGACATTGTTCGAGACGATACCGCGCACGGTCACCTTCGCGGCATCCGCCGGCTACACCGCGGGTGCGGCTGGCAATGCCGTCTATATCGACAATGTGCCGATCTCGGCGGGAGCCGGCGGCAACACCAGCGCCAGCGGCACACTTGCCGGCCTGCTGCAATTGCGTGACGGCGTCGCCTCGACCATGCAGAGCCAGCTCGACGAGACCGCGCGTGGCCTGATCACCGCCTTCGCCGAGACCGCACCTTCGATGCCCAATGCCGCCGGTCTGTTCACCTGGTCGGGGGCGCCGGCCATCCCGGCCGCGGGCACGCTGGTCAACGGCCTTGCCGCGTCCATCAGCGTCAATGCGGCGATGGACCCGAGTGCCGGCGGCAATCCGACGCTGCTGCGCGATGGCGGCGCCAACGGTGCCGCCTATGTCGCCAACACCGGCGGCGGCGCATCCTATTCCACCCTTCTGATTGCCTATGGCGACCGGCTCGACCAGCCGATGACTTTCGACCCCGCCGCCGGGGTTTCGGCAACGTCCAGCGTCTCCGACTACGCCGCCAATTCGATCGGCTGGTTCCAAGGCGTGCGCCAGCAGGCTTCAACCGCCTCCGACGCCAAGGAAGCACTGGCGTCGCGCAGCGCCGAGGCGCTGTCCAACGCGACCGGCGTCAATGTCGACCAGGAAATGTCGCTGCTGCTCGACCTCGAACACACCTATCAGGCATCGGCCCGGATGATGAAAACCGTCGACGACATGCTGACGGCCTTGCTCAACGCGGTGGGATAATCCATGACTTCAGTCTCGTCAGCCGCTTTGTCGAATGCCATGCGCTCCCAGCAGATGCGCATGCAGGCCGATCTCGTCAAAGCCACGAAAGAATCCTCGACGGGCAGGGTCGCCGATGTCGGGCTGGCTCTCGGCGGGCGCACCACCCAGGCCGTCACCTTCCAGCGCGATCTTGACCGGCTCAACGTCATCATCGATTCCAACGGCCTGGTCGGCGCCCGGCTCTCCTCGACGCAGACCTCGCTTAGCCAGCTCTCCAGCGCCGCGCAGGCCTTGCTGTCCGCCCTGACCACCGCTTCATCAAGCGATTCTTCCAACAGTCTCACCCAATCCTCCGGCAAGGCGACCATCCAGCAGCTGACCTCGATCCTCAACACCAGCGTCAATGGCGAATACCTGTTCGCCGGCACCAACACCGACGTCAAGCCGATCAACGACTTCACCGCCGCCGGCTCGCCCGCCAAGGCGGCATTCGATGCTTCCTTCGTCGCCAATTTCGGTTTCACCCAGGATGACCCGGCAGCGGCCAACATCACGGCTGCCCAGATGGACGATTTCATCACCAACGACGTCATACCGCAGTTCATGGGCGCGGGCTGGCAAGGCAACTGGTCGAACGCCACCGACCAGCAGATCGTCAGCCGTATCGCCCTCAACGAAACCACACCGACCTCGACCAGTGCCAACAGTGACGGCATCAAGAAGCTCGCCATGGCGGCAGCCATGGTATCCAGCCTGATGTCCAGCAACATCAGCCAGGCCGCGAAGAATACGGTCGTCAGCCGCTCGACGGCAATCGTCGGCGAAGCGCTGAGCGGCATTGCCCAGGTTCAGTCCGAGACCGGCATCGCCCAGAAACGGGTTTCCGATGCAAACGACCGCATGAAGACGCAGGTCGACCTTTTCGAACGGCATATTCTCGATCTGGAAGGCGTCGATCCGGCCGAAGCCGCGACCCGGGTCGCCGACCTGACCCAGCACATCGAAACGTCCTTCGCGCTGACCGCACGCCTGCAGCAGCTCAGTCTGTTGAATTACCTGACCTGACAACGCATAATGGAACGGTAGAGCCCCAACGATGTACCAATTCTCCTACGCCGACATCCAGAGCACCTCCGTTGCCGACGCGAAGGACCGCGAGCGGGAACTCCTGACCCGCTCGATCGACATGTTGGCGGCGGCCGCCGCCGCCGGCCAAGGTTCGATGGAGGCCATCGAAGCGCTTCATTTCACCAACCGCGTCTGGGCGGCTTTCGTCGAGGATCTCGGCTCCAGCGACAACGCCCTGCCCAAGGAACTGCGCGCCAACCTCATTTCCATCGGCCTGTGGCTGCTGCGCGAGGCGGAGGACATCCGCCAGGGCCGCACCAACAATTTCGAAGGGCTGATCGAGGTGTCCCAGATCATCAGGGACGGCATTCAATGACCAACACGCTGAAGATATCGCTGAAGCCGAACGAGAAGATCTACATCAACGGTGCCGTCATCCGGGTCGACCGCAAGGTCACCGTCGAATTGATGAACGACGTCCAGTTCCTGCTCGAAAGCCATGTGATCCAGGCCGACGACGCCTCGACACCGCTCAAGCAGCTGTATTTCATCCTGCAGGTCATGCTGATGAACCCGGCCGGCGCGGCCGGGGCGCGCGACATGTTCCGCCGTTCGCTGCCGCTGCTGCTGGCAAGCTTCGAGGACACCCAGATCTGCGCTGCGCTGAAACAGATCGACCGCATGGTCGGCGAGGATCATATCTACGAGGCGCTGAAGGCAATCCGCGCGCTTTATCCGCTCGAACGCCGCGCGCTGGGTGGCAATGACGACGTTCCGGGTGCCGAGCGCCCGCTGGCTGTGGGAGCACGATACTGATGAACGTGGACATGACGACGACGATACCGACCGGCGCCAACCAGGCCACCGCGTCGACTTCGAAGACAGCGGTCGACTACCAGTCCTTCCTGAAGCTTCTGATCGCCGAGATGAAGAACCAGGATCCGACCAAGCCGATGGACTCGACGCAGTATGTCGCCCAGCTCGCCACCTTCTCGCAGGTAGAGCAATCGGTGCAGACCAACACCAAGCTCGACCAGATCATGCAGTCCTCGGCACTGTCGCAGGCCGACGCACTGATCGGGCGCTCGATAACCTCCGCCGACGGCAAGACGACGGGCACGGTGGCGTCGGTGCGCCTCGCCAGCAGCGGCCTCATCGCCGTGCTGCAGAACGGCACCGAAGTCGCTGTCGGCCCGGGCGTCTCGGTCAAAGCAGCGAGCTGACGCTTTCGACAGAGAGCCAGTCCCATGAACGAGGCCGACGCTCTCGACATCGTCCAGTACGCGGTGTGGACGGTGCTCACCGCGTCCGCGCCGGTGGTGCTGGTCGCCATGGTGGTCGGCATCGGCATCGCCCTCATCCAGGCGCTGACGCAGGTCCAGGAGATCACCTTGACCTTCGTGCCGAAGATCGTCGCCATCATGCTGGTGGTGGCGCTGACCGGCCCCTTCATCGGCAGCCAGATATCAGCCTTCACCAACGTCATCTTCGAGCGCATCCAGAACGGATTCTGAGGCGCGCTTGTGAAAACGCTGGCCCCGCTTGCAGGCGGCCGGCTTCCGGTTAGATTGCCATCGTGCCATCCGGCAAGGCGCTCGCTGGCCTGATGTCACCGCATTTGCACCGATGTCTTCGCGGAAGCCCATGAACCAGGCCAGATCGACCGGACCATGTGCGGCATAGCCGGGGTCTGGCGCAAGCGGAACCCGATCGCCGGCGGCGACCTCGCCGACGTTGCCCGCATGATGCAGGCGCTCCTGCATCGTGGTCCCGACGACCATGCCTCATGGAACGACGGCCGGCTCGCCCTCGGGCACCGGCGGCTCTCGATCATCGATCTCTCGGCCGCGGCGCGCGAGCCGATGCTCACCGCCTGTGGCCAGGGTGTGCTGGTCTACAATGGCGAGGTCTACAACTACCGGTTCCTGCGCGATACGCTGCAAGCGGAGGGCCGGGTCTTCCGAACAGTCTCCGACACCGAGGTGGTTCTCGAGGCCTTGCACCACTGGGGCCCGGACAAGGCCATTCCGCTGTTCGACGGCATGTTTTCCCTGGCCTATTTCGACGCGCGGGCCGGCGCCTTGTGGCTTGCGCGCGACCGCCTCGGCATCAAGCCGATGTCTGTGGCCGAGACGGGCGACCGGATCCTCTTCGCCTCCGAGGACAAGGCAATCCTGGCCTGCGATGGCATTGCGCGCGACGTCGATGCCCGCGAGATCACCTTGCGCCTCGCCTGGCAAAGCCGCGACTCGAGCTTCAGCCTGTTCCAGAAAATTGAGCGGCTGCCGCCGGCAGGCCTGTGGAAGATCAGCGACGCCGGCATAGAGAAACGCTGCTTCTGGCACGTCCTTGACGTCCTCGACGCGGCCCGCATCGTCGACGACAGGGCCACCGACGCCGAGCACATGGCGACGCTGGAGGCGTTGGTACGGGACAGCGTCGAACTCCACTGCATCGCCGATACCAGCCTCGCGGCGGCTTGCAGCGGCGGCGTCGATTCCGGCCTCGTCACGACGCTGGCGAAACGGTTCAGGCCCGAGATATCAGCCTACGTCGTCGACCCGCGCGTCGGCCACAGCGAAGCCGACGATGCTGAGCGCACCGCCCGTCACGCCGGCGTGCCCCTGCACAGGGTCCCGGTCGACAAGGACCGCTTTCTCGACCTGTGGCCAAGGACCGTCTGGCACCTGGAAAGCGACGGCTGGCATGCAAGCCATGTTGGCCTGCTGGCGCTTGCCGAGCAATGCCGGACCGACGGCGTCAAGGTGCTGCTTACTGGCGAAGGCGCCGACGAATTGTTTGGCGGCTATGGCTGGCAGGTGGCCAGTATGAGATTGTGGCGGCAGTGGTCGTGGCCGGGGCGGCTGTTTCGCTCCAGGCGCCGGCTTGCCCTGAGGTTCGAGCGCCAGCGCCAGGCGCCCTTCCAGACATCGATCGGCGCCTCCCATGGCTGGGACCGAAACGTCGTGCTCAGGGCACTGTCGCCGGAACTGAATTTTCTGCAAACGAGGATCTTCGATCGGCTGGAGCCGGTGGCGTCGCTCTGCGACCGCGCCTTTCTGGGCTGCTGCCTCCAGGACATGTATTCGCACCTGCAGGACCTGCTGCACAGGCATGACCGGCTGAGCATGGCAGCGTCGGTCGAACTCAGGGTGCCGTTCCTCGAAAACCGGCTGATCGACTTCGCCATCCATCTGCCGAGGCGGCACAAATACCGCCAGAAGCAAGGAAAGTGGCTGTTGAAGAGAGTCGCGGAAAAACACATTCCGCCGCAGAATGTCCAAGCCCGAAAGATCGGTTTCGAAGTGTCTGGCAGCTTCACCGCCGGCACCCAGGGCCTGCTGCGCGGTGGTCTTCTGCGCGACGCCATGAAGTGGTCGTCATCCTCGGTCGACGACCTCATCGACCTGGCGAGGCGCGACCAGCCATCGCGGCTGCGGCTGGTGGGCATGGAGCTTTTCCTTCGCCTGCATGTAGGCGGCCAGACCGCAAGCCAGCTGAGCGAAGCCCTGCACGCCGCGGTCCGTGACGAGCGCTGAACCCATGCATGGCGTCGTTCTCGCCGGGAATGGGGCGTGGACCGCCTCTATCCCATTGTTGGACCATGAGCTTTTTGGAAAGACATTCGCCCTTTGCGGCGCCATGCCCTACTTTCGGCAAACGGTCTGAGCAAACGGATCGTCTGACGAATCGGCACGACATGGCAGGGACCCCAGATGATTGACGAAAAGCCGGAAAGCGAGAGCGTCTCGGCGCTGGCGCCCTTCCGGCACGGCATTTTCCGCGCCGTGTGGGGCGCAAGTCTCATCTCGAATTTCGGCGGCCTGATCCAGGGCGTCGGCGCCGCCTGGATGATGACCACGATCGCCACCTCGCCCTATCAGGTGGCCCTGGTCCAGGCTTCAACCACCTTGCCGATCATGCTGTTTGCGCTCGTCGCCGGCGCCATCGCCGACAGTTTCGACCGGCGCAAGGTCATGCTGGTCGCCCAGACCTTCATGCTGGTCGTCTCGGTGCTTCTGACCCTGTTCACCTATTCCGGCCTGATGACGCCGTGGACGCTGCTTGCCTTCACCTTCCTGATCGACAGCGGCACGGCGCTCAACAACCCGTCATGGCAGGCCTCCGTCGGCGACATCGTCCCCCGCAACAAGGTGCCGGCCGCCGTCGCGCTCAATTCCCTTGGCTTCAACCTGACGCGCAGTGTTGGCCCGGCGATCGGCGGTATCATCGTCGCCGCGGCCGGTGCAGCCGCCGCCTTCGCGGCGAACGCGGTGAGCTATATCGGTCTGATCGTCGTGCTGGCGCGCTGGAAGCCGGACGTGCCGGCATCGACCTTGCCGCGCGAGTCGCTGGGGGCCGCCATGGGCGCCGGTCTGCGCTATGTGGCCATGTCGCCCAACATCGGCAAGGTGCTGGTCAGGGGCGCTGCCTTCGGCTTCAGTGCCGGCGCTGTCCTGGCGTTGCTGCCGCTGGTGGCGCGTGACGTCGTCAAGGGCGACGCGCTGACCTACGGCATCATGCTCGGTGCGTTCGGCATCGGCGCGGTCGGCGGCGCCTTGATCAGCGTCAGGCTGCGGCAGCTGCTGTCCAGCGAGACAATGGTGCGCTGTGCTTTCGCCGGCTTTGCCGTCTGCGCCTTCAATGCCGCCGTCAGCCAGCATGCCTGGCAGACGTCGCTCGGCCTGCTGGTCGGCGGCGCCTGCTGGGTGATCGCGCTTTCGCACTTCAACGTCACGGTGCAGATGGCGACACCGCGCTGGGTGGTCGGCCGGGTGCTGTCGGTCTACCAGACCGCGACCTTCGGCGGCATCGCGCTCGGCAGCTGGATCTGGGGCGTCGTCGCCGATGCGCATGGCGCCGAAACCGCGCTGATCGCGGCCAGCATCGCCATGCTGGCCGGCGGCGCCATCGGTCTTTTGCTCCCGCTGCCACAACAGCAGGTGCTCAACCTCGATCCCCTCAATCGCTTCAAGGAACCGCATTTGGCGCTTGACCTGAAGCCGCGCAGTGGTCCCATCGCCATCATGATCGAGTATGTGATCCGCCACGAGGACGAACCGGAATTCCTCGCCATCATGGCCGAACGCGGCCGCATCCGCCGCCGTGACGGCGCCCGCAACTGGACGCTGGCGCGCGATCTCGAGAATCCCACCATATGGATCGAGCACTACCACACGCCGACCTGGATCGAATATGTGCGCCACAATGGACGCATCACCCATGCCGATGCCGTCATCGGCGAGCGTGTACGGGCGCTGCACAGCGGCGACGAGCCGCCGCGCGTGCGGCGCATGATCGAGCGCCCGACGACCGCCGGCACGGCCCTCGTAATGGCCAAGGGACCGATCGAGCATTAGTGTATATCGCCCAAAACTGCGTGGCAGTTTTGGCGGAAGTGCGCAGAATCTGAGGCTGTGATCGCGGCTCTATTGTGCCAGCAGCGCGAGAAAATTATCGAGGCTTTGCCGCATCAGCAACTCGGCCTTCTCAGCCCCGCCCCATTGCGCAAACTGGCCGTCGATCCACATGCGGGCAAGCCCGTAGACCAGGGCTCGCGCTTGCAGGGGGATGCCTTCCATATCCATTGTCCGCAATTGGCCGGCAGCGCGCGCGTCCTCCAATATCCGCACCATGAGGCCGCGGATTTCTTCGTTGAGCTGAACGAGTGTCTCTGAGGCGTCGAAATCGATCGCCCGGCGCATCGAGATGATCTCGAAATGCGTCGGGTTGTCGATGACCCAACGCAGATAAGCGATGCCGAGCGCCCGAAAGCGTGCCAGCGGATCGAGCTTTTCCGTTCTGTCCAGCTCAACCGCTATTTCGGCGTGAAACCGGCGCATCGCCTCCTCGGCCACGGCGGTCATCAGCGCGGTCTTGGTTGGAAAATGCCGGAATGGCGCTCCCGACGAGACGCCGGCCCGTTTGCCGGCTTCCCGCACCGTCACCTGGTCGACACCGTCCTCCTTGGCGATGGCAAGGGCTGCATCGATCAGCGCCTGCCGCAAACTGCCGTGATGGTATGTCTTGCGTTGCGTTTCCATGCCGTTGTCTGGAACGTCCTTTGATTTTCGGGCCGACGCGGTTTAGCAGCCATCACAATCCCGCGATCAATGCAAGCATGACTTACTTCTGGGGTTGCGTTGGTCGGCAATCAATGTAAGTAGCAATTACATTGATTGTTCTGGAGGCACTATGACCATTGTCGCACCACCCTTTGCAACCAAGGCAACGAGCCGTTGGTGGCTGTTCTGGCTTTTGGTGGCGATCATTCTCGCGCTATCCGGGCTCGTCGCCTATCGCGGCGATTTCTCGGTCGAGGCCGTCCGCCAGGTCGTGCGGCTCACCGCACAGATGTCGCTCATCCTGTTCTGCACCGCCTTTTCGGCATCGGCGCTGGCACAGCGTCTGCCGGGCCCACCGATGTTGTTCCTGCGCCGCCATCGGCGTCAGATCGGACTGGCCTTTGCATTTTCGCACGGTGTCCACGCGATGGCTCTTGTCGCCTTCTCCCGGATCGATCCGGCGCAGTTCGATGAGGCCACGGATACGGCGATGTTCGTCTTCGGCGGCCTTGCCTATCTGTTCATCATCGCCATGGCCGCGACGTCCTTCGATCGCACGGCGGCATGGCTCGGACCGCGCGCATGGCGCATGCTTCACACCGTCGGCGGTTACGACATATGGCTGACCTTCGTGATCGCCGAGGGCAAGCGCGCGGTGCACGCCGTCCACTATTGGCCTTATGTGGCGCTTCTCGTCGCCGTCATGGCCATGCGCTGGTGGGGTGGGAAGACGCGAGCGGTTGCCTGCTAGCCCTCGCCCGACAGGTCGCGGCGCGCCTTGTCGAGTTCCTCGGCATAGCGCCGCATCAGATGGCCTTCGGTCAACAGCCCCAGCACGATGTGATCGGTGAAATCCTCGACCACGGCGAGTTCTTCGGCGCCGGCGCGCTGGAACGTCTCGGCGGCGGCCTGCACGTTCATGCTCGGCACCAGCACCGCGTCCTTGTATTTGGCAAGATCGCGCACCGGCACCTCGCCATCGGAAGGATCGCTGTGCAGTTCGGCCACGATCAGCACGCCGACATAGTGATCGCCCGCATCGACGGCGATGACGCGCTGGGCTGAACCAAGCGGTACCTCCTTACGGAAGGCCGCCAGCGTCGTCGAGGCATAGATAGTCTTGATGTCCTTGCGCATCATCGAGCCGACAGTGAGGCTGCGCATCCAGCCGACATCGTGGGCACTGCGGATGGTCTCGCCGCGCAGATGGAAGCGCCATGTCGAGAACGAGTAGCCGAAGGTCTCGCGCACCAGGATCGCCGACATGATCGAGGCGGCCAGCACAACACCGGTCAGCGTCAGGTCGCGGGTCGATTCCAGCGCCAGGAAGGTCATCGTCAGCGGACCGCCGACGACGCCGACGGCCAGCGACGTCATGCCGACGACGGCGGCAACCGCAGGGTCGATGCCGGTTGCCGGCGAGATGACAACCATCACATCCGCAAACGCCTTGCCGAGCAGCGCGCCGAGAAACAGCGAGGCGAAGAACAACCCGCCGCGAAAGCCCGACCCCAGCGAAACCGCCGATGCCGCCAGCTTGAGCACGAAGACGCTGGCCACCACGGCCAGCCCGTAGTTCATCGAGAATTCGCGATGCAGCGCGCCATGGCCGCTGGACAGGACCTGCGGCGTGATAAGTCCCAACAAGCCAACGATGACGCCGCCGATGACGGGGCGCAGTGACGCATCGATCGACAGCCTGGCAAAACCGCGTTCGATCAGCGTCACCAGATGCATGATGGCGATCGAGGCGGCACCGCCGAGCAGCCCGAGCAGCAGGAACGGCACATACTGGCTGGCGGTGAGCGCCGGCAGGCCCGAAAGCTCGAGTGGAAACGGCACGCCGCCGAACATTTCGGCGGTCAGCGAGGCTGAGATCGCGGCGGTCATGACAGGCGCGACATTCGCGACCGAGTAGATGCCGATGACCAGTTCGAAGCCGTAGAAGGCGCCGGTCAGCGGTGCATCGAAAGCGGCGGCGATGGCGCCGGCCGCGCCACAGCCGACCAGGATGCGGACATCGTTGCGGCGCAGCCGGAAGATGCCCGCCAGCCGCGAGGCCAGGCCGGAGCCGACCTGCGTGTAGCCGGCTTCCAGGCCGACCGAGGCGCCAAAACCGCTGGAGATCATGGTCTGGCCGGCGATGATGAAGGTGTCGGTCAGCGACATGCGCCCGCCATAGAGCGCGTTGGCTTCGATCGGGTCGATCGGCGTGCGGAATTTCCGTATCCTGAGCCAGATCACCGTCAGCCCAAGCAGGATGCCGCCGATCGCCGGTACCAGCGCCTGCATCGGATTGGCGAGCGAGAACATGCCGGAAAGCCGGCCGCCGGGTTGGACGCCGAACAACAGCCCGTGCAGGTCCTGCACGATCTGGCTCATCGCCGTGACCAATATGCCCGCCATGACGCCCACGATGCCGGCCAGAATGACTACTGCGATGCCGCGCGCCTCGAGCAGCGGCAACGACCTGATCAGCACCGCGCGCAGCCGGCGTGCATAAACTTGCGGTTGGTTTCTGGAAAGCACCGGGGCGGCTCGCCGATATCGGAAAAGGCAGTGGAAAGCCCGCCTGATACGCCCGGCGACACGGCATGGCAACCACAATGGCGACAGACAAGGCGCCATTGTGGCATGGACCGGCCGGCGGATCGATCAGGTCGGCATCGGCTCGCCGGCTTCATAGAGCACGAGGTTACGCTCGCCGATGCCAAGCGCCGGCCAGCTCGCGCGCCACTGCGCAATATGCGGCGAGGCGAAATGCAGATCGAGCGCCGCCCTGTCGCTCCAGACTTCCGTGACCCGGATGAGCCCTGCATCGAACAAATCCTGCGCATACGAATATTCGAGACAGCCGGGCTCGGCGCGGCTGCCGGAAACCATGCGTTCCATCGCGGGCTTGGCTTCCTCCAATTTGTCTGGCGGCAAGCGGATGGTGCCGATGATCAGAAGCATGGGTTTTCCCTTCCTTGCGAGGCCGGCCCGCGCGGCCACCTGCGCATGATCGTTCGAACTAGCCAGTCTCCCACCCTCGCGCAAGCTTGGCGGGCTACCCTCACAGGGCTGTCGCGCGCTCGGCAGGCTTCGAATTTGAGGACGACATGGCGATCAGCGAAAGCATTCAGCCCGGCGGCGCGGTGGCCAAGAATGGCCGCGACGTCTTCTTTGCCATCGGCATCGTCATCATCCTGGCCGTGCTGTTCCTGCCGATCCCGGCCTTTCTCATCGACATCGGCCTCGCCTTCTCGATCGCGCTTTCGGTGCTGATCCTGATGGTGGCGCTGTGGATCCAGCGGCCGCTCGATTTCTCGTCGTTCCCGACGGTGCTGCTCATCGCCACCATGCTGCGGCTGTCGCTCAACATCGCCACCACGCGCATGATCCTGTCGCACGGCAACGAGGGCACGCATGCGGCCGGCTATGTCATCGCCGGCTTCTCCAAGCTGGTGATGGCCAGCGACTTCGTCATCGGCCTCATCGTCTTCATGATCCTGATCGTGGTGAACTTCATCGTCATCACCAAGGGCGCCACGCGTATCGCCGAAGTTGGCGCGCGCTTCACCCTCGACGCCATCCCCGGCAAGCAGATGTCGATCGACGCCGACCTCTCCGCGGGCATGATCGACGACAAGACCGCGCAGCTGCGCCGTCGCGAGCTGGAAGAAGAAAGCTCCTTCTTCGGCTCGATGGACGGCGCCTCCAAATTCGTCCGCGGCGACGCCATCGCCGGCCTCATCATCACCGCCATCAACATCGTCGGCGGCATTGCCATCGGCTACATCAGGCACGGCATGGGCATGGGCGAAGCCGCCGACGTGTTCATCAAGCTGTCGGTCGGCGACGGCCTCGTCACCCAGATCCCGGCGCTCATCGTGTCGCTCGCCGCCGGCCTGCTCGTCTCCAAGGGCGGCACCCGTGGTTCGACCAACCAGGCGGTGTTCGGCCAGCTCGGCGCCCACCCGCGCGCCCTCTACGTGGCGGCATCGCTGCTGGTGCTGCTCGGCCTGATGCCCGGCCTGCCGCTGTTCCCGTTCTTCGCACTCGCCGCCGGCATGGCCGGCCTCGGCTACGTCATCCCGATGCGCCAAAACCGCGCCGTCGCCGAAGCCGAAGCGATCAAGGATCAGGAAAAGGCGACCAAGGTCGAGGAGGAGAAGAACTCGGTCAAGGCCTCGCTCGCCACCGCCGAGATCGAGCTTTTGATCGGCAAGCAGCTGTCGACAAGGCTGCTGACGTCGCATCAGGAACTGGTTTTCCGCATGGGCAAGATGCGCAAGAAATTCGCCACCCAGTATGGCTTCGTCGTACCGGAAGTGCGTGTCGCCGACGATTTCGCCATCCCGCCGAAGAGCTACCAGATCAAGGTGCACGGTACCGTCGTGGCCGAATACCAGATGCGCGTCGGCGAGATCATGGTGCTGCTCGGCAACCGCGACATACCCGAAATACCGGGTGAGGAAATCCGCGAGCCGGCCTTCGGCATGCGCGCCTACTCGGTGGTCGAAGCCTTCGCCGAGGATTTGAAGCGCGAGAACTACACCTTCGCCGACAACATGTCGGTGCTGCTGACCCATCTCTCCGAGGTCATCCGCAACAACCTGCCGCAGCTTCTGTCCTACAAAGACATGAAGGCGCTGCTCGAGCGGCAGGACCCGGAGTACCGCAAGCTCGCCGACGAGATCTGCACCACGCACATCTCCTATCCCGGCCTGCAGGCGGTGCTGAAGCTGCTGCTCGCCGAGCGCGTCTCGATCCGCAATCTGCACCTGATCATCGAGGCGATCGCCGAGATCGCGCCGCATGTGCGCCGCACCGAGCAGATCGTCGAGCATGTCCGCATCCGCATGGCCCAGCAGATCTGCGGCGACCTCTCCGAGGGCGGCGTGCTCAAGGTGCTGCGCCTCGGCAACCGCTGGGACCTCGCCTTCCACCAAAGCCTCAAGCGCGACGCCAAGGGCGAGGTGCGCGAGTTCGACATCGACCCGCGCCAGCTCGAGGAGTTCGGCCAGGACGCGACCAAGGCGATCAAGAAATATCTGGAAGCCGGCGAGCGTTTCGTGCTCGTCACCGCACCCGACGCCCGCCCCTATGTGCGCATGATCATCGAACGGCTGTTCACCACGCTGCCGGTGCTCAGCCACGTCGAAATCGCCAAGGGCGTCGAGATCAGGGTGCTCGGAACCATATCGTGAGCGTGCTTTCGCAAGGCGTCGTCATCGCGGCGTTCCTCGCCTTCTGCCGCATCGGCGCCTGCTTCATGCTGATGCCGGGCCTGTCCAGCGCCCGCGTTCCGGTCCAGGTCAGGCTGTTCGTCGCGGTCGCCGCCACCGGCGGCCTGCTCGCCTTCCTGTGGGACAAGATCTTTCCCTTCGTCGACCCGCGCCCACAGATCCTGGTGCCGATGATCATCTCGGAACTTCTGGTCGGCGGTCTGATCGGCGCCATGACCAGGCTCTACATGGAAGCCCTGCGCTTCATGGGTTCGGCCATCGCCATGCTGATCGGCTATGGTGGCACCGGCGGACCGGCGATCGAGGAGCCCGAACCCCAGGCGGCGCTTGCCGCCATCATCTCGTTCTCGGCACTGCTGATGCTGTTCGTCTTCGATTTCGACCACGAGATAATACGCGCGCTGGTGTCCTCCTACACGGTCGCGCCGGTCAACATCTTCTTCAACCCGCAGGCCGCACTCGTCGATGTCACCGACACAGTGTCGGACACCTTCTTCCTGGTCATCCGTCTCGGCAGCCCGTTTGTCGCCTATGCCATTCTCGTCAATCTGACGATCGGCTTCGTCAACAAGCTGACGCCGCAGATCCCGATCTATTTCATCTCCCAGCCCTTCATCATCGCCGGCGGCATGATCATCTTCTATTTCGCCATCGGCACCATGCTGTCGCTGTTCGTCGACGGCTTCGTCGACCTGACGCTGGCGAGATAGAAATGAGCACACGCAAGGATCGCCTGAAGAAACTGGTCAAGGTGCAAGAACAGCTGAAGGCGCTGCACGAAACCCGCCACGCCACCTTCCTGGCCGCGGCCAGCGCCGCCGAGACCGAAGCCAGGGAACTGGTCGGCCATTTCGACCAGCCCGATTCGCTTTCCGCCCTGTTTCCCGATCTCTATCACCGCCGCATTGCCCAGGCGGTCGTGCGCCAGGAAACGAACCTGGCAAGCGCCAAGCAGGAAGCCGGCCTCATCGCCGCGGCAACCGCCCGCACCAACATGGTCGAGCGCGCCTACAAGGACGTGCGCAACCGCGACGAGCGCGAACGCTCCGACCGCGAGCGGCTGGACCTGATCGCGCAAAAGCGGCCATGAATAGTGTCGGGTCCCGATCTTCGGCCAAGATCCAACAAGCCAATCCTCTCAATGTCCGGAACTGCCATTGCTAAAAGCGCTCATCCGCCTGTTGCAGGAATTGCCGGTCGACGTTCATGCTGACTTCAGTGACCAGCTTGCGGCGAAGAGCCATGGCGTAATCGTCTGGCCCCTTCGGCGTTATGACAAAGGCTTGGGATCCGCCGATGACCTTTTTGGCAAAATAGGATGCCAATGGTTGGTCGGGATTCTCATCTGCCGTTGGAATGGCGATCGCGTTGATCGTGTATCCCTTGGCAATGGCGTTTAGCCTGCTCGGCTGAACAGGAAGTCCGTCGTTGTTCTCACCATTGGAAGAGATGTCGATTACTTTCTTGGCCGCGTGTCCAGGAAACTGGTCGAGCAGAAGACTACCGACGTCGATGGCCGCGGAAACGGATGTTCCGCTGCGCCCTCTGCGAATATGGCCGGTATCTCCTTTCTCGCTGATCACCGACGCAGCCGCCTTGGCATCCTCCAGCCCGCAGATGCTTGTCCACGGCAGCACAATGCGCGTGTGCCCGGGGCTCGACCATTCAAAGTAGGCCACGCTGATGCAGCCAACGTAGTTCCGCGTGATGGCCGCTATGATCTCTGGCGAAGTGAGCGCCGCGGCATGACCCTCGCGCTGCAGATCGGCAATCTCCGGATCGATTGAGGACGAGAAATCGACCGCGAATACGATAGCAAGATCAACATTGGCGGCATGGGCCTGCAGCCCACAAAACACCGAAGCGGCAAGTGTTCCCGCCAGTCTCAAATATGATTTGACCCGCTTTGCTAGCCCTCTGGCCGATCGTTTCGCCGGCATCGGAATGCCCGTGCATATCGCCCGCAGCTGCTCGCGAAAGCAGACCGCTGCAGACAAGGCACCTGTGTCCTGACGCACACTTCCGAACATGTTGCTCTCCATCTCACGACTGGTCGTTTTCAAACCGACGATTTTCAACATGTCGAAATTTGGCGAGGGGCCTTGGTCCCCACGCCGAACAACAGCAGATCGGCTTTGGTCCACAAAAGGTAACAACCGAGCAAGGTCACCTGCATGGCGAGCGCCGCGAAGGACCCGCCCGACCAGGCCTGCGGCAAGGTCCCGCCGAGCGCGACGGCTGTCGCCAGCATTGCCGGCAATCGGCTGGCGAGCACCGCGCTACGGAAGGGATCGGGCCAGGCGGCCGGCCATAGTGCAACCGGCATGCCCGGCCTATGGAAGGTGCTGCCGAATTTGCCCAGCGCATGCAGCAGGCCGGACGTCGCCGCAAGCAGCGGGTCGCCAAGAAGCAACAGTGCAATGCCGAGCCCAATCGCGCCTATGCCTGACAGGAAATCGCCAACACGGTTGAGGGCGGGATCGGGAGCGTCGGGCCTTGCCCATGCCCGGTGATAGGCTTCGCCGCCCCAGAAGAAGACCAGGGTAGCCAAGGTCAGCGCAACAGTGCCATGGCTGCCGGCAAAATAGTCGATCACCGTCGTGGTGATGCTGCTTCCCTCATGCGAGCCGACCGGCTCGGTGGCAATCTGGATTGTAAGACCCACGATGAGGCCGAGCGCGTTGCCGCTGTTGTAGTAGCCGCCGGGTCCCTTCATGCGGGCGCGAAACGCCGATACCAAATGTGCGAACGGAATTGCCGGTGCGATCATCGCAGCGACCTCGCGACACGTCCCGTCGCCATCGGCGCCATGCCGAGCGGCAGTCGGGTTGGGAACAAATTCGCATCACCGGCGACGGGCATCACATTTCTCCAATGGACCGGAATTGAGGGCGGGACGATTCCCCGCCCAGGCTGGAGACACAGCCGCAAGGGCAAGCGCCGCGTCGAAGGGAATTGGACTGGCCGGCGAAGGCGTGCGTGCCCGCGGCGTTCGGTTCGACATTGCGACGGACAGGATCGCACCGAGAATGATCGCGGCCCCCATTGCACCCGCGGGTGAGTTCCGTTCGCCGAGGAAGATCGCCGCACCCAGCGCCCCGAAGACGCTTTCGGCACTGACGATCACCGCTGCATGACTGGCGGGGGTGAGGCTTTGGGCGGCAATCTGTATGCCGAAGGCGATTGCGGTGGAGAACACGCCGAGGACTGCGAGTTCCGGGCCGGCCGCAAATGCAGCGGCCGGCGACAGGTTGCCTTGCAATGCCCCGAGCGGCAGAGCAAAGGCGGCGGCGCCGAGGAACTGTGTCGCCGCGGCAGTGGACGGCCGCGCATGGGTCTGCATGTGCCGACCAAGCTCGACCATCCAGAGCGCATAGCAGGCAGCCGACAGGATGGCGGTGAGATTGCCGCTGCCGAGACCGGCGATCCCACCCGACAAAAGCAGGGCACCGACCTTGGTCAGCCCGGCGGCGGCGGTAAGGCTCGCTGTCGGACGTTCGCCGATGAGCAGCCAGGCGGCCAGTGGTGTCATCACCGTTGCCGTGCTCACCAGGAAGCTCGCATTCGTGACCGTAGCGCCGAGATGGCAAAGCTGCTGAAGCGTGATGGAGATGGCAAACAGCAAGCTCACCTTGGCCAGGCTGGAAAAACAGCCCGGCCCGGCCGGCAGTCGCCTTTCGGTCAAGACGAAAGGCAGCACAAGCAGCCCACCGATCAGGCAGCGCAGGCCGACGGCACTCAGCGCGTCGAGATGAGCAAGCACCATCTTTTGCGCGACATTGCCGAGGCCCCACAAAGCGGCTGCAAACAGCAGCAGCAAATTGGCTCTAGTCTTGGACACCCGCCCCCCTCGAGCCAAAGCCTGTTGCTGACTCAGTGGCCCCCCTAATTCAGCGAAGTCTAATTGACCTTGCGTCATGACTGCGCTTGAAGGCTGGGCGCCACAGGTTGCGAAGCGTTAGTTTTGAGTTAGAATTTCGTCAGGCTGGGAGAGAAAATGCAAAATGAGGGCAGCGGCGCCACAAATAGAATCTCACTCTTCGGTGGTTTCCGGATCGAAAATGGAACAGCGGACCCGCTCCGGCTGACAGGGAAACGGGGGCCTGCGATCGTTGCCTATCTGGCCCGGTGTCCTAGCATGATGGCGACACGGGAGAGATTGGCTGACCTGTTTTGGGGTGACAGCGATAGCGAACACTCGCGCAATAGCCTGCGGCAAACCCTCAGCGTGCTGCGTCGGGATTTGTCGCGCGCAGGTGCGGATCTTATCCATTCCCGCGGGGAATCGATCGGCCTCGCCGTAGGCGCTGTTCGGGTTGACGTGGAGGAATTCGAAGCGGGTCTCTCGGCCCGTTCCGCGCAGGAACTCGAAAAGGCTCTGACGAACTACACCGGGCCATTCCTCGACGGGCTTTATCTGGGAAGCAATGGGTTCGATGACTGGGTCGCATCCGAACGCGACAGGCTGCTCAGCCGCGCGCTTGAGGCCTTCGAGAAATTGGCCCGCCTCGTCGACGCGGAGGCTGGGCTCATCCTGGTCGATCGTGTTCTGGCCATGGAACCGACACGGGAAGAATCCTATCGACTCAAGATGGAATTGCTCCTCGCATGTGGCCAACGCGACAGGGCGATCAGGACATACGAGACTTGCAGAAGCATGCTGAAGAAGGAGTTCGGCGTCGACGTCGGCCCTCGGACGCGAGCGCTTTGGCAATCCGTGCTGTCTGCCGCCGACACGGCGTCAAATGTGCAGTCGGCAAATACTGTTCCAGCCAGCCAGCGCCTCGGGCGTCCATCGATCAGCGTTGCCGACTTCGTCAATCTGACCGGAAAGCAAGGCGACGACTTTTTCGCCAAGGGGCTCGTCCAGGACATCACCACGGCTCTCTCCGAGGTAGCCGATTATGTCGTGCTCTCCGCGCTTCCGCCCGTGGAGAAGAACGACCCTGCCGAAGAAACCAAAATCCCGGGAATGCCGCGGGCGCGATATGTGCTCAGCGGCAGCGTCCAGAGATCCGGCAATGGGCTGAGGGTGAACATCCAGCTTGTCGATGCCGCCGGCGGCCACAACGTCTGGGCCCAGAAGTTCGACGGCCACTCCGAGAACGCGCTGGAATTCCAGGACAGGATCGCACAGGCTGTTGTCCTGGCAGTGATCCTCGAACTTCAACTGACCAACTGGAAAGTCCGCGACAAGAGCCCGCCTGGTTCCCCTGAAGTGCGCAGGTTGGTGAACGAAGCGCTCATGAAGTATTTTGAGATGACCCGGGACTCGCTCTTGGTCGGGCTAGATGTGAGCTTTCAATAGGTTGTCCATTCGGACCGAACCGAGGAGACTGGAGTTACCACGCTTCAGCACTCACCGGAGGGTCCGAATGAACATCCACAAGAATGCCCGTCTCACGCCTCTGCGTCGAGAGGAGATGGCGCTTTTGGTGATAGAAGGCAGCCTTTCCAAAGCCCATGCGGCGCGGACTTATGGTGTGTCGCCCAAGATCGTGGCGCGGTGGGTCGAGCGCTACAAGACCGAAGGCAGCAAAGGCATGGCCGACCGTTCGTCCCGTCCCAACGTCATGCCGGGTCTGACCAGCCAGGCCGTGGCCGAGCGCATCGCCGTCCTGCGCCGCCAACGGCTGACCGGCAAGCACATCGCCATGGAGGTGAGCGTCTCGCCCGCCACCGTCAGCCGGGTTCTCAGGCGTGCAGGGTTGTCGCGTCTGAAGGACATCGCACCAGCCGAACCGATCCGCCGCTACGAACGCGAGCATCCCGGCGACATGATCCACATCGACATCAAGAAGCTCGGGCGATTTGAACGGGTTGGCCACCGCATCACCGGCGATCGCACCGGCCAGTCCAACAGTCGCGGCGTGGGCTGGGAGTTCGTTCATGTCTGCATCGACGACGCTTCGCGCGTCGCCTTCTCGCAAATACTGCCCGACGAGCGCAAGGAAAGCGCCATCGCCTTCCTCAAGGCAGCGGTGGCCTATTATGCCAGCCTTGGTATCTCAGTCGCGCGCGTCATGACCGACAACGGCTCGTGCTACAGATCGAAAGCCTTCGCCAGGATCTGCCGCGAGCTTGGCCTCAAACATATCCGCACAAAGCCCTATACGCCCAAGACCAATGGCAAGGCAGAGCGCTTCATTCAGACCGCGCTCAGGGAATGGGCCTACGCCATTGCCTACCCCACCTCCGATCATCGTGCCGGAGAACTTCCCGTCTGGCTGCACCGATACAATTGGCATCGACCTCACGGCAGCCTAAAGTCCAAAACACCAATCAGCCGCCTCGGCCTAACCGAGGACAACCTGTTGAGGCTCCACAGCTAGAGCTTGCCGAGAAGGCTGTATCGATAGGTCCCGACAACGCTCGTGCGAAGCGGACGCTCTCGATCATAATTTCCATCGGCGTGGCGTTTGGCTCGCTGCCCCGGGAGCCGGGGCAGATCGAGCGCGCGGTCGAGCTTGCGGAAGCAGCGGTACGGGCAGTGCCTGACGACGAAATTGCCCGCTGCATCCTGTCGTTCGCTCTCGAAAGTTCCGGCCGCATCGACGAGGCGATCGCCGAATGCCAACATGCAATCAGCCTTAACCCAAGCTATCCGAGCGGCCACGGCGATATTTCGATGCTCTTTGCGTTGCGCGGACAGGTCAGCGAAGCAGTGCGTGAGGCCAACGAGGCAATCCGGCTCGGAACGCATGACGTCATCGACTTCTGGCGTCACCATGGCCTGGTTGTTGCACTGTTCGCCGGCGGAGATGATCAGCGGGCGCTCGAAGTCGCCCGCAGGGTGATCAGGACAAAGCCGGGATTCGTTCGCGGCGCCCTTTATTGGGCTGCGGCCGCGTCGGCAACCGGGAACAACGAAGAGGCCTCGCGGGCCATCCATCATTGCCTGTCACAACTTCCACATCTCAACTTGGGTAATGTCTGCCCCGGCTTTGTGCCTCGCTATGTGAAGGATCATCATCACGCGAGATTCCTTGAAATGCTGTCTAGGGCTGGCCTGCCTGCTTCCTAGTGGAACCTGGCTACGCGACCGGGATCCGGAGAAACCAGATCAGGCCGGCCGCTTGGCAAGCCTGCCACAAGCTTGTTGAGGCATTGTCTGGCTAAGGAAAACCGACAAAAGGCGGACTTTCTTGGCGATTTCTCCACCCAGCGACATCGTTATGGATGTGGCCCGAGCCGTCGACCCGACGGACATCGAGGCCGCCCGTGCCGCGCTGACAAAGCGGGCCGGTGGTGCCGCCGGCGCGTTTTCGGTCGATAGCGCCGCTTCGATCGATGCCGGCTCGATCCTGTCGCGCGCCACCGCCGACAAGGCGGCCGCTGCAACCGACCCCGCCAAGAAGTTCAAGAAGTTCGAGGCGATGGTGCTGCAGACCTTCATCCAGAACATGCTGCCCAAGGACACCGAAGGCGTCTATGGCAAGGGCCTGGCTGGCGACATGTGGAAATCGCAGCTTGCCGAGCGGGTGGCCGACGTGATGGCCGAACGCGGCGGCATCGGCATCGCCAGGTCGATGCTTGCCGATCACTATATCGAAGGCAAGCGCGTCGTGCCGGTCGGGCCGGTTTCGGGCGGGCCGGAAAAGACCGAGATCGATCAACAAAGCAGCCTGTCTACCTCTCTGGTGCATGAATTGCAGCGCAGGGCGGCGCGGTCGATCACCGGTGACGAGACCACCATCAAGACAGACATCAAGATCTAGGGCATGCCCCAAGCCGGGAACCGGTCTGGGGAAAAGACCTGCTCAAACACTGAGATAGTGCGTATTCGAGTTTCAATCTAACCAGACCGGGATTTTCATGGCCGACTTTTCGGAATTCACCCCCAACCTGCCAGCCCGCACGACCGCATCGGAAGCGCCGATCCCGTTCGCGCGGCCCGGCAACCTCGCCGCCATCATCGGCCGCATCGAGGAAGTGGTCGAGGAAGAAACGGCCGGCATCCGCAACGCCACCAACTACGATCTCAAGGCGTCGAACGCCCGCAAGAGCCGCTACCTCTACGAGCTGACCCGCGCCATGAAGGGCGGCAGCGAAGCCGAATTCCTCGAACAGCACCGCGAGGGCCTGACTCGGCTGCGCCAGAAGCTGGCGAAGAACGAGGCGGCGATCCTGGCGCATCTCAGCGCGGTCAACGAGGTCGCCAGCCTGTTGCGGCACGCCATCCAGCGCGCCGAAACCGACGGCACCTATTCCGCCGGCGAGTTCGGCTGGATCAAGGCATGATGCCGAACACCAGGGACAGATCGGCGATCCTGCTCAGGCAACAGCGCAGTGCCGCATTGCCATCGCAAGGGCATGAACAAGGGACTGACAAGACCTGATGATCAAGGTCATCGCCATCGCCGTCTGGATCTGCGCTGCCACGCTGGGCGCCGTGTTCTATTCGTTTCAGGCTGCGGGCGAGCGCGGTGTCGGCGAAACGCCGAAGCCGATGCTGGGCGGGCTCGACTACGTCAAGACCGACGTCATTTCGGTGCCGCTGATCCGCGATTCCCAGATCGGCGGCTATTTCCTGACCAAGCTCGTCTACACGGTCGAACCCGAGCAGATAAAGAAGCTGTCCATTCCGGCCGAAGCGCTGATCACCGACCAAGTCTATTCCTACCTCTATTCCAATCCGCAGATCGACTTCACCAACAAGGCGACGATCGATCTCGATGCTTTCCGCGCCGCCATCCGCGATACCGTCAACGCGCGTGTCGGCGCCCCCTTGGTGCATGAGGTTCTGATCGATCAGGTCAATTTCCTGTCAAAGGACGAAATCCGCGACAACTGGCTGCGCCGCAAGAAAAGCGAGACGGCGAGCGAAATGACCAAGGCGTTCAAGGAACACTGAGTTGCCCTGCTCACAGGCCCCGATCCCATCGGGCCTAACCTGCCGCCACGGCAGGAACCAACCACTGGAATTCGCGTTGACGTAAACGTCAACCCAAAGCTATATGCGGCAGCGACCGTGATCGCGAAACCGCGGCATGGGCTTCGGCTGGATCGAAGCGCCGTTGCGAACAGATGCAACCAGACAAGGAGAACAGCGTGAGCGTTCAGGAGATTGCCGAGAAGATCAAGTCGCGCGTGGCAAGCAGCGGGTTCGATCGTTCCGTGAAGTTCGACACCGGCAGCGACGGCGTCATCGTCATCGACGGCGCGACCGTCTCGAACACCGATGCACCCGCCGACTGCACCATCAAGCTCTCGCTCGACGATCTGGATTCGCTGATCGCTGGCGACCTGAACCCGACCATGGCGTTCATGACCGGCAAGATAAAGGTCGAAGGCGACATGACCGTCGCCATGGCGCTCAGCCAGCTGATCGGCTGAAGGCAGGCAGCCGCCCAAGGCGGCGCCCACCAATCGCGAAAAAACGCCGCCTTTTCGGGCGGCGTTTTTGCGTGAGTTGCCGGCGGCTTCGTGTCAGGCCGCCGATGTCAATTCCTGCGCCTTCAGCTTGCGGCCAGCAGCCTTCAGCGTGCCGTGCACGCCGTCAAGCGCGCCTTCCACCAGTTCCAGCGCCAGCAGACGGTGCCGCTCATAGGGTCCCGGCATGGCCAGCGAGCCGGTCTTCTCAGCCGAGAAGCCGAAACGCCCGTAATAGGGCGCGTCGCCAACCAGCAGGATCGCGGCATGGCCAAGGCGCGCCGCCTCGGCGATGGCCTGGCGCATCAACGCCGAACCGATGCCGGCATTCTTGAGCGATGGATCGACGGCGAGCGGGCCAAGCAGCAGCGCGGCCTTGCCGCCCTCGCCCAGCGTGACATCCCACAGCCGCACCGTGCCGGCCACGCCGCCCGATGCATCGCGCGCGACGAAGGCCAGACCTTCCGAGGGCCGCCGGCCACGCCGCAGCTTCTCCGACGATTTTTTCCGCCGCTTCGGCCCCATGGCCCGATCGAGCAACGCCTCGCGCGCCGCAACATCGGCGGCGGTTTCGGCGACCATCACAAAGGCCGGTGCGTGGCCCAAGATTTCAACTGACATTTCCATTTCCGCAATCCTTCACGAGCGGAGGTTGTTCCACAGGCGAGCCCGGGTGGACGACAGGCGCCCACCTGGGATGATCTGATCGGCTCTCTCAGCGCATTTTCAGGCGAAGTTGTGTCCGGTTCGCCGTCCGAAAATGCGCTGAGGAAGCGCCGTCAGATCACGTAGGATCGGAGAGGCTCGAAGCCGTTGAAGGCGACCGCCGAGTAGGTGGTCGTGTAGGCGCCGGTGCCTTCGATCAGCACCTCGTCGCCGATGGTCAGCGACAAAGGCAGCGGATAGGGCGTCTTCTCGTACATCACGTCGGCCGAATCGCAGGTCGGGCCGGCGAGCACGCAAGGTGCCGTCTCCGTGCCGTCATGCGCGGTGACGATCGGGTAGCGGATCGCCTCGTCCATCGTCTCGGCCAGACCGCCGAACTTGCCAATGTCGAGGAACACCCAGCGCACATTGTCGTTGGCTGCCTTCTTCGAGATCAGCACGACTTCCGACTTGATGACGCCAGCGTTGCCGACCATGCCACGGCCCGGCTCGATGATGGTTTCAGGAATGGCATTGCCGAAATGCTTGCGCAGCGCCGAGAAGATCGCCTGGCCATAGGCCTGGGCGGCCGGCACGTCGCGCAGATAGCGCGTCGGGAAGCCGCCTCCCATGTTGACCATCTTCAAGACGATGCCTTCCTCGGCAAGCGTCGCGAACACCACCTTTGCGTCGGCCAGCGCACGGTCCCAGGCGGTCAGGTCGGTCTGCTGCGAGCCGACATGGAACGACACGCCATAGGCGTCGAGGCCGAGCCCTTTGGCGTGGCGCAGCACGTCGACGGCCATCGCCGGCACGCAGCCGAACTTGCGCGACAGCGGCCACTCGGCGCCCTCGCCATCGGTCAGCACGCGGCAGAACACACGGGCGCCTGGAGCGACACGGGCGATCTTCTCGACCTCTTCGACGCAGTCGACGGCGAACAGGCGGATGCCGAGCTGGTAGGCGCGTGCAATGTCACGCTCCTTCTTGATGGTGTTGCCGAAGGAGATGCGGTCCGCCGGCGCACCGGCGTCCATCGCCATCTCGACTTCGGCAACGGAAGCGGTGTCGAAGGACGAGCCCATCGCAGCAAGCAGGCGCAGGATTTCCGGCGCCGGGTTTGCTTTCACCGCATAGTAGATCTTGGAATCGGGCAACGCCTTCTCGAAGGCGCGGAAATTATCGCGCACGACATCGAGGTCGACGACGAGGCAAGGGCCGGTCGGACGTCGGGTGGCGAGGAAGTCAAGGATGCGCTGGGTGGCCATCGGGGTCTCTCCATAAACGCCTTGCGGCGCGCACTAAGGCTGCGGGACGCGGGCGGTCAGCCTCGCGAACACGCGGTCAAACAAAGGCGGGACGTCAATTCATGGAACCAGCCGGTGGAGACCCCGGAACCATGAAACGCCGTCTCGCGGCGATGAACCTTGGCCTTGCCCGGCCTCGGTTCGCTTTGTCTGCCTTGGCTTGGATGGGAGACCCGTCCGCACTGCCGGCAATGAAGGTGTGCCTCTTTAGTAACCCCGGTCTTTGGACGACCGGAAGAGAACCAGAAAGGCCCGCACCGTCGTTGCTTCAAGGTGTCCTCGGGCTGGCGGTTGGCCGCTAGACCGACTGGAGGGGTTGGCTCCAGTTACCTTACCGATTTCCCTCACCATTCGAGGATCGGCGGACACCCACAGGCACGTGCGACTTTGGGCAAGCGCGATATATGGCTGGTTGCCGTCACAATCAATAAAAATCGTATCCCAGGTTGTAAAATTTCTGGCATCGAACAATGCTGCGCCAACCGTATCCGGATATCGAACGATGACAGGCACGCACGGCCCTCTCAATGCCTTTCTCGATCTTCGCCAGATGCCGGTGGCACATGCCGAACTCGGGCCCCTGGCCGGCCTGCGGCTGGCCGTCAAGGACATCTACGACGTCGCCGGCTACCGCACCGGCTGCGGCAATTCCAGGAAATTGGCCGAAAGCCACGCCGCCTCGCGCACCGCACCCGCCGTGCAGACGATTCTCGATGCCGGCGCGCGCTTCGTCGGCAAGACGCAGACCGACGAACTTGCCTTCGCGCTGTTCGGCCAGAATGCGCATTTTTCGTTTCCGGTGAATCCGGCAGCGCCCGACCGCGTCACCGGCGGCTCGTCATCGGGGTCGGCGGCGGCGGTGGCGGGCGGGCTGGCCGACATCGCCACCGGCTCCGACACTGGCGGCTCGATCCGCGCGCCGGCGAGCTTTTGCGGACTGATCGGGCTGCGAACCACGCATGGCCGCATTTCGCTCGATGGCACGATGAAGCTGGCGCCGAGCTTCGACACGTTCGGCTGGTTCGCCGACGATATCGAGACCTACGAGACCGTCGGCAAGCTGCTGCTTGGCCGCGACCCGCATCAACACTCGTTGGACCGGCCGCTGGCGCTGGATTGGCTGGACGGGTTGGTCGCCCGCCCGGCAATTGCCGAATATGCCGGAATGAAGGCGCTGGCGGGCGCGGTCTTCGGCGCGCCGACGGCGGCAACGACACGCTTCACCTCATCTCCGGATGAACTCTACTGGTGCTTTCGCCGGCTGCAGGCCAGGGAGGCATGGGGGGTGCATGGCGAATGGATCACCAGCGGTGAGCGCGACCTCGGTCCCGGCGTCGAAGAGCGCTTCGGCTTTGGCCGGGCCGTCGACGACAAGACGGCCCAGGCCGAGAAGGTGCGCCGGCTGACCTTTCGCGGCGAACTGAGCGCCCTGCTCGGCAAGGACGGCTTCCTTGTCCTGCCGACGGTGCCGGGTCCAGCCCCTTACGTGGACAGCACGACGGAGCAATTCCAGGCCTATCGCGAACGGGCGCTCCAACTTCTGTGCCTGGCCGGCCTGTCCGGTTTTCCACAGATCACCTTGCCCATCGGCGCGGTCGCCGGCGCCCCGTTCGGCCTGTCGCTGCTTGGGCCTTCCGGCAGCGACATTGCCCTGATACGGCTCGGCCGGAAACTTCTAGACTCCGCACGAAAGGCCTGACCATGGACACACTGACCCGCATGCGTGCCTTCATCGACGTGGTCGAGGCCGAGGGCTTTTCGGCGGCGGCGCGCAAGATCGGCCGCTCCAAGGCCCTTTTGTCGAAATATGTGCGCGAGCTGGAGGACGAGCTCGGCGCGCTGCTGCTCAACCGCACCACGCGCCAGTTCTCGATGACCGAGGCCGGCCACACCTACTACCGGCGCGCCTCGGAGATCGTACGCGAGGTCGACAGCCTGGCCGATGCGGTACGCGAATCCTCGGGCGACGTGCGCGGCCGGATCAAGCTGTCGGCGCCGCGCACCTTCGCCGACGCGCCGATCGGCCAATCCTTGATCGACTTCGCCAAACAGCATCCCGACATCGTGCTCGACATCCAGCTCGACGACCGCTTCGTCGATCTGGTCGAGGAAGGCTTCGACCTGGCGGTGCGCATCTCGCGGCTGGAGAACTCGTCGCTGATCGCCAGGCGACTGGCGCCGTTCTCGATAAAGCTCTGCGCCTCTCCCGAACTGATCGCCAAGCATGGCACGCCGACACGGCCGCAGGATCTCAGCCGCATGCCCTGCATCGTCGACACCAATGGCCGCGGACTGAACAACTGGCCGTTCAAGGGCGACAATGGCGATCCGGTGAGCGT
The DNA here is from genome assembly GCA_014189435.1 of Mesorhizobium loti. Classification (NCBI taxonomy): domain Bacteria; kingdom Pseudomonadati; phylum Pseudomonadota; class Alphaproteobacteria; order Hyphomicrobiales; family Phyllobacteriaceae; genus Mesorhizobium; species Mesorhizobium loti. The sequence continues at coordinate 353,404 of CP050293.1, read as the reverse complement.
TTCGGTGTCGGGTCCGGTCGAGGTCAACAGCCCTATGACGGCGAGAGCCGCGGCCGTGTCCGGGTTGGGCTTCACCGTCCTGCCGGATTTCATTGCCGCGCCCGACCTCGCGAGCGGCCAGCTGGTGTCGGTGATGGATGACCGCATCCTGTCGGGCGGCGGCATTTTCGCCGTCTACCCGCACCGCCGTTATCTGCCGGCCAAGGTCCGCGTCTTCGTCGACTTCCTGGTGCAGTGGTTCAGGACGCGTGAGGCCGCTTGACCGGTTTCAGCACGCTTTGAGTTTTTGCTGTGCCTGTCGTCGTCCCAAAACCGCTGCGCACTTTTGGCGACACGCAGCAGCGGTCCCAATTTCGCCCCCTTTCTGGTAACTCTCGACATCTCTCCGAGGCCGATGGAATCGCGACCGAGAATGCACCTGAAACGGCACGCAATCATGCTGACTTCGGCCTTGGCGGCGACCTTTGCCGCCACGGGGCCGGCTTACGTGCATCCACACGTCTTCGCCGAGGCCCGCCTCGACGTGATCCTCTCCCCGGATCACCAAAGTGTGAAGGCGCTGCGTCACCTCTGGCGCTTCGACGATCTGTTTTCCTCGACGGTGATGATGGAGTTCGACAAGAACTCCGACCTGAAGCTCGACGACAAGGAGCTGAAGGAAGTCGCCGACACCGTTCATGCCTCGCTGGCCGAATTCAACTATTTCCAGCTCGTCACCGTCGACGGCAAGGACGTGGCGATGACGCCACCACCGCATCTGATGGCCAATTTCGACAACGACCAGCTGATCATCCTGTTCGAATCCGAACCGAAGGTGCCGATCAAGCTCAACGGCAAGATCGATATCGGCGTCTACGATCCGACCTTCTATACGGCGATCGACTTCACCGAGGACTCCAACATCACCGTTGAAGGCCTGCCGTCGAACTGCACCAGCAAGGTCGTCCGTCCGGACCCGGACGAGGCAATCAAAGAAAACCAGAAGACCCTCACCGATGCCTTTTTCAACGATCCGACCGGCACCGACATGAGCAAGATCTTCGCCACCAAGCTCGAACTGACCTGTCAGCCAGAAGGATGAAGCCGGTGACGAAACCGTCCCTGCGTTTGGCATTCGGCCTGTTGGCCGTCACCGTCGTCATGATGCATTTTGCCAACACCGCCCATGCCCAGAGTTCGCTCGGCATCGGCGTCAATGACGGCATGGCGCCCACCACCGGCCCGTTCGCCCACATCCTGATGTGGATCAATCTCAGGCAGCAGGAATTCTACCGCGCGCTGGCGACGGCGATGAAGGCGATGCGCCAGGACGGCAGCAAGATCTGGATACTCATCGGCCTGTCCTTCGCCTACGGCATTTTCCATGCCGCCGGCCCCGGCCACGGCAAGGCGGTGATCTCGTCCTACATGGTTGCCAATGAAGTGGCGCTGCGGCGCGGCATCCTGCTGTCCTTTGTCTCGGCGCTGCTGCAGGGCCTGACCGCGATCGCCGTGATGCTGCTCGCCTATTTCGTCCTGCGCGGCACCACCGTTTCGATGACCGACGCGGCCTGGTTCATGGAAATCATGAGCTATGTCTTCGTCACCTTGTTCGGCGCCTGGCTTTTGTGGCGCAAGCTCGGTCCTTCCATTCTGCGTCTGTTTGGAAGAGGCCCGGCCTACAGCCTGTCGGCGGCCCATGCGGGTCATTCGCATGGCGGCCATTCGCATGGGGGCCATTCTCACGTCGGTCATTCGCACACCGGTCATTCGCACGCTGCTCACGACCATTCGGCGCATGCCCATTCACATGCGCTTCACGCCCATGCCGATCACAACCATGCGGTACAGGACCATTCCCATGACCATGCGCATCACGATCACGCGGCGGGCGAGGTCTGCGACACTTGCGGCCATTCGCACGCACCCGATCCGGCACTGCTGTCGGGCGACCGCTTCGACTGGCGCACGGCCTGGTCGGCGGTGGCGGCGGTCGGCATCCGCCCCTGCTCCGGTGCGTTGATCGTGCTCAGCTTCGCCTTGCTCAACGGGCTGTGGCTCGGCGGCCTGCTGTCGGTGCTGGCGATGTCGCTCGGCACCGCGATCACCGTTTCGGCGCTGGCGACACTTGCGGTGACCGCCAAGAACTGGGCGGTGTATTTCGCCGGTGACGGCCGCATGGGCAACCGCATCCACTCGATCGTCGAAATCGGTGGCGCCGCCTTCGTGTTCCTGTTCGGACTGCTGCTGCTGTCGGCCAGCCTAACGGGCAGCGTTTAACCCATAAGTAGCGCCCGAAGGTGTGTTGAGATTCAGGTCAGGCCGTGCCGAGAACGGTTGATACCGAGAACCGGAGCGGAGCGTACTTAAGTACGTGAGCACAGTTCTACTGCGACGCAGTAGAACGGGGAAGCGCAGGTATCAGCCGTTCGCCGGCCGGCATCACCTGAATATCAATACACCTTGCCGCCGAGCTCATCCTCGATATGAGCGCGGATGATCTCGTCAAAACTCTTTTCGGCACTGAAGCCCAGTTCCCGTGAGCGCCGCGCCTCGAACCGCGTCGGCCAGCCCTTGACGATCGCCCAGATCGTCGCGTCCGGCTCTTCGCGTATCAAACCGGCCACCTTCGGGCCGGCGATGCGTTCCAGTGCCTCGATCTGCTCGCCAACGGTGACGGCGACGCCGGGCATCGTCAGGTTGCGGCGCGGCCCGACGGCGCTGCCGTCGATCCCTGCCGCATGGATCAGGAAATTGACCGCCGAGCGCGGGCTGGCGTGCGTGTGCACGACCGAGCGCGGCACCGGCAGGATCGCCTCGTGGCCGCTCAAAGGCTCGCGGATGATGCCTGAGAAGAAGCCGGACGCCGCCTTGTTCGGCTTGCCCGGCCGCACACAGATGGTTGGCAGCCGGATGCCGATGCCGTCGAAGAAACCGCGCCTGGAATAGTCGGCCAGCAGCGCTTCGCTCATCTGCTTCTGGGTGCCGTAGGAGGTCAGCGGCGTCGGATGGAATTCGTCCGGTATGACATCCGGGAACGGCGCGCCGAACACCGCGATCGACGAGGTGAAGACGACACGCGGCGCAAAGCCCGCCAGCCGGATGGCATCGAACAGCGCCCGAGTGCCGTCGAGATTGACGCGGTAGCCGAGATCGAAATTGGCTTCCGCCTCGCCCGATACGATGCCCGCGAGATGAAAGACGACATCGGGACGCGACGCGACCAGGCGCTCAGCGGCACCCGCCTCGGCGAGATCCCCGGTGTGGAGGGTGACGCTTACGCCGTCCATGCTAGGTGCCTGCGGCGGCACGATGTCGTGCAGATCGAGCGCGGTGATCTTGCTGCCGCGCAGCGTGCCGTCCTTGGCCAACCGGGCAATGAGCTTGCGGCCGACCATACCCGCGGCGCCAGTGATCAGAATGCGCATGTCGAAATCCCTATTTACCCTGATTTTTGCGCTGGTTGCGGGCCCGCAGCCAGAACACCAAGAAAAACGCCAGCACGAAGACGACACCAAAGGCACCGGCCAGCACGGTCGAAAGACTGCCAAGAGCCAACATCACGGTCGGCAGATAGTAGGCGCCGATACCGAACAGCAGCATGATCCACACTGCGGCAATGACCGCGTTCCTGGTGTCGCGATCCATCATGCCGCGTCCAGGCAGCGAGCGTTCGTAAAGGTGGTTTTCAAGGTTTTGGAACTCCTGAGGTCGGACCAATCGATCCGATCCTAATGATGGTGGTCGTGATGCGCGGCCGCGTCATGCTCGTGCCCGTGCTCATGGTCGTGCTCGTGATCGTGATCGTGCTCGTGATCATCGCCATCGTCGGCGCACTGTCCGAATTCTGGTTCCACGGTGGCATGGCTGATGGCGTGCTCGCTGGCAAGCCGCTTCTTGATGGCGCTGACCGCCTGGTGCGCATCGACGCCCTCGTCGAGGCAGGCATGCAGCGTCGCCATGTTGCTGGTCCCGTCGAGCGACCAGACATGCATGTGATGCACTTCGCGTACCCCCACGACCGTCGCCGCGATGTCCCTGGCGATCAGATCGCGGTCGAGGCTTGGCGGCACGCCCTCGAGCAGGACATGGGCGGCTTCACGCATCAGCGACCACGCCGTGTACAGGATCAGCAGCGAGACCAGGACCGACAGGATCGGGTCGATCGGCGTCCAGCCGGTCGCCAGGATGACCAGCGCCGCAACGATCGCCGCGGCCGAGCCGAGCAGGTCGCCGAGCACATGCAGGATGGCGCCGCGCATGTTCAGGCTCTCGCGGTCGCCGCCATGCAGCACGAAGAACGAGCCGATGTTGACAAGCAGACCGAGGATCGCCACCGCCAGCATCGGTCCGCCAAGCACCGGAGCCGGCGCCTGCAGGCGCCCCCAGGCTTCGTAGACGATCCACAGCGCGATGACGAAGATGGCAATGCCGTTGGTATAGGCCACCAGCGTCTTGACCCGGCCGAAGCCGTAGGTGAGACGACCCGTCGCCGGTCGCCCCGCAAGATGAAACGCATACCAGGCAAGGCCGAGCGCGATCGAATCGGCGAGCATGTGGCCGGCATCGGCCAGCAGCGCCAGCGACCCGGTGAGGATGCCGCCAAGCGCCTCGGCGACCATGAAGCCGCCGGTCAGGCAGGCCGCGATCAGCACGCGCTTCTTGTCGGTCGAACCATGCACATGGCCGGGCCCATGATCGTGCCCCGTGTGATCGTGCCCGCTGTGATCGTGGGTATGTGCCAATGGCAACTCCCGTTACGCGCCGTAAGCTACGCGCCGAATTCCGCGCGACAATCCTCGAGCCGTCGCTTCTGTTGGCCGTCGCCATCGAAATTGGCCGGATCGAGCCACGCCTCATAGGCTTTGCTTAAGGCCGGCCACTCCTTGTCGATGATCGAATACCACGCGGTATCGCGGTTTTCACCCTTGACGATGAGATGCTGGCGGAAAATGCCCTCGAACTTGAAGCCGAACCGTTCGGCCGCCCGCTTCGATGGCTCGTTGCGGTTGTTGCACTTCCATTCGTAGCGGCGATAGCCAAGTTCGTCGAAGATGTACTTCATGAACAGGAACTGCGCTTCCGTCGCCGCTGGCTTGCGCGAGATGAGCGGTCCCCAATAGATGTTGCCGATCTCGATGACGCCATAGGCAGGGTCGATGCGCATCAGCGTCTGGCGTCCTGCGATCTTGCCGCTGGCCTTGTCGACAACCGCGAAGAACAGCGGATCTTCGCTCGCGGCCGATTTTTCCAGCCATGGCTGTAGATCGGCGCGGGTCTCCGGCACGGTGTCGAAAAGCCAGCGAAACCGCGTATCGCCATCGGCGACGGCCGATGCCTCATACAGGCCATCACCGTGCTTTTCAGCACTCAACGGCTCAAGCCGCACAGTGCGCCCGTCCAGAACTTTGCGTTCCGGACGCGGGCGTGGCTGCCAATCCGCAAGATTTTCCGACACCAAAGACTCCAATCCGTTTGACATTTGCGGTTGGACGCTCACAAAAACGCGACCCAACAGCAAGAACCACACGGACGGGAAAAATGCTCCACACGATTTCGGCCTTCGACCGTCTTGGCGAGGAAAACGCCTTTGCCGTCCTGGCGCGGGCGACAGCCCTGGCGAGCCAAGGCCGCGACATCGTCAATCTTGGCATCGGCCAGCCGGACTTCAAGACGCCGCAGCACATCGTCGAGGCGGCGATCAAGGCGCTGCGCGACGGCCACCACGGCTACACGCCGGCCAATGGCCTTTTGGCGACGCGCGAGGCGGTGGTGCGGCGCACGCTGACCACCACCGGTGTCGAAATATCGCCCGAAACGGTGATGATCCTGCCCGGCGGCAAGCCAACCATGTTCGCCGCCATCCTGATGTTCGGCGAGCCTGGCGCCGAGATCCTCTATCCCGACCCGGGCTTCCCGATCTACCGTTCGATGATCGAGTTCACCGGCGCAGCACCTATTCCCGTGCCGATGCGCGAGGAAAACGGCTTTGCCTTCTCCGCCGAGGAGACGCTGGCGCTGATCACCTCGAAGACCAGGCTGTTGATCCTCAACTCGCCAGCCAACCCGACCGGCGGCGTCACGCCGCGCGCCGAGATCGAGAAGCTGGTCAAGGGGCTGGAGAAGCATCCCCACGTCGCCATCCTCTCCGACGAGATCTACGACGTCATGACCTATGACGGCGAGACGCATTGCTCGCTGCTTGGCTTTCCCGAGATCCGCGACCGGCTGATCGTGCTCAACGGCTGGTCGAAGACCTGGGCGATGACCGGCTGGCGCATGGGCTGGTCGATCTGGCCGAATGGCGACAAGGGCGCCCATCTCTACGACAAGGTGCGCAAGCTGGCGGTCAATTGCTGGTCCTGCGTCAACGCGCCGAGCCAGTTTGCCGGCATCGCGGCCATCGACGGCCCGCAGGACGACGTCGACAAGATGATGCGCGCCTTCGACAACCGCCGGAAGATCGTTGTCGAGGGATTGAACGCCCTGCCCAACATTTCCTGCATCACGCCCAAGGGCGCATTCTACGCCTTCCCCAACGTCTCGAAGACCGGCTGGAAGGCAAAGAAGCTTGCTTCGGCGCTGCTCGACGAGGCCGGCGTTGCGCTCATCGGCGGTCCCGATTTCGGCATTCTCGGCGAAGGCTATATCAGGCTCTCCTACGCCAATTCCGAGGAGAACATTTTGCGCGCGCTGGAGCGGATCGGAGCGTTCCTGGCGAAATGAGCTTCAAAGCGGGCCGGTGGCCTCTTTCCGGGTGGTTGTGGCTGGCGACAATGATGGTGTCATGATCCGTCCGGAGAGGCCACGGCCAGGGCTGGGCGTGCGTGTTGGGAACAGCTACGCTCCCTGGATCCGGATCGAAGCGGGTGCCTCAGATGTTCTATGCAATCCTTGCCTATCACGTGGAAGATGCGATCAAGGCGCTGACGCCGCAGGAAGATGCAGCGCTGATGGCCGACCTGCTGAAGATCAACACCCGGCTTCATGAGGAAGGCACGCTTGGACCCTCCGCGCGTCTGGGGGCGACACAGGATGCCTGCACGCTGCGCGGCCCGGGCGACGGCATGATCATCGACGGCCCTTTCGCCGAAACCAAGGAACAGTTGCTCGGCCTCTATGTGGTCGACTGCACCATGAGAGACGACGCCATCGCGATCGCCCGCGACCTTCGCCGCGTCAATCCTACCGCCGTCTACGAGATCAGGCCCATTCTGCTTTTCAAGCCCGGCGTGCCGCTGGCGGGGAAATAAAACCATCCGGCTGGGTCCCCGCTGCTTCGCAGCGTCCTTTAGCCCTTTCGGGCGTTCAGCCCCTTCAAAAGGTCCACTGGACCCTTTGATCCGCCCGAAAGGCGGACCGGGTCTTCACCGTTCGCCGGCCTTTCATCGTGCCACTGGCACGATGAATTCGCTTACGCGAACCGGGCTGCTCACCCACGCCCGACAAAGGGCATCTTGGTCGCCATCACGGTCATGAACAGCACATTGGCGTCGAGCGGCAGGCTGGCCATGTGGACGACGGCATCGGCAACGCGCTGAACGTCCATCACCGCTTCGGCTGATATCGAGCCGTTGGCCTGCGGCACGCCGACCGTCATCGGCTGCGCCATGTCGGTCAGCGCGTTGCCGATGTCGATCTGACCGCAGGCGATGTCATAGGGCCTTCCGTCGAGCGCCAGCGTCTTGGTCAGTCCTGTGATGGCATGCTTGGTCGCCGTGTAGGGGACCGAGCCTGGACGTGGCGCATAGGCCGACACCGAACCGTTGTTGATGATGCGGCCGCCCATCGGCTTCTGCTTGCGCATGGCGCCGAAGGCAGCGCGGGCGCACAGGAACGAACCGGTGAGGTTGACCCCGACGATATCGTTCCACACCTCGACCGGGATCTCGTCGATCGGCGTCGACTTGTAGCCCATGCCGGCATTGTTGAAGAGCAGGTCGACACGGCCGAAGGCCTCCGCCACCGTCTCGAACAGATCGTCGACCTGCTCAGCCTTGGAGATGTCGCAGGCAACCGCCAATGCCCTGGCATCGGTGCGGCCGGCCTCGGCGACCGCTGCATCCAGCACGGATTTGCGGCGTCCGCAGAACACCGTGTTCCAGCCGGCCTTGAGCAGCGCCGTGGCGACGCTCTTGCCGATGCCCGTGCCGGCGCCGGTTACGATGGCTGTTTTTTGCTCGGTCATGACTGTCCTCCGTGACGCCGCCTCAGCCATCGCAAATGATCGCAGCTGTGACAAGCCGGAGAGGTGCAAGAACACACTTGCCGACAAAAAGGGCGGTCATTGGCGACCGCCCTGATCTGAACCGGGCTTGGGAGGAGGAAAGCCGATCCGACTGTCTAGAATGATGCGCTTGCTGGGTTAACGAAAAGTTAACACCGGAAAAGGCGGCCCTGTGCCGTTTTGATCTACCAGCGCGGATTGGGTGAAGTCCCCGCCTTGGCTGGCACCTTGGCCGCCGAAACCGTCGCCTCGACATGGTCGACCAGCGCGTCCGGCAGGCCAAGCCGGCCGGCAAGCAGGTCCAAATAGCCACGCTCGGCGCGTGTGTCGGGATCGATGGTCAGGCGCGACGCTGTATAGAGTTCGAGCTTCTGCGCGTCGGTCTTGGCGCCGGCCACCAGCATGTCTAGGTCGAGCGGGCTTGCCAGCTCCGCCATCAGGAATTTTTCGGCATCGGAGCCTATGCCGGCGACACTGAGCTTGCCGGCGATCTTCTGGCGCTCGTCATCGTCGATATGGCCATCGGCCTTCGCCGCCGAAATCATCGCCCGCACCAGGGTCAGGGTGAATTCGTCCTCGCCCTGTGGCGCCTGCGACGGGTGGAAGGCGGTGTCCTTGGGCGGCGGCAGCAATTCCGGTTCGCCGGCCGCCGGCGCCTCCGCAGGTGCGTTGCCGGCCTTGTAGTTCTGGTAGGCCTTGTAGGCAAGGCCGCCGATCGCGGCCAGTCCACCAAGCTTCACCGCGGCGCCCGTCACCTCACGGCCGGCGCCGGTTCCGAGCAGCACGGCGGCCAAGGCGCCGGCGGCCAGCGGATTGTCCTTGGCCATCTGCACGGCCTGACCCGCCTTGTCGCGGACGGTGCCGCTGGTGCCGGGGATTTGCGAACCGAGCAGATCGTCGAGAAGCTTCTTGGGATCGAACATTCAGTGCCTCCAGCATTTGCCCGGCCGAACGGGCAGGTTTCGAACGTCGAAGACGTAGGTCCCGAAACTCGACATTGCAATGACAGGCAGCCGCTTTGCCGTGGCTCGATGCCCGGATCAAGATCCGATATGCCGGCCCCTGCCCCGTGCCGCGGCGAGTTCGACTTGCCGCTGGCGTTCGGCATAACGCTGACGGTCTTCGTCCGAACGCGCATCGAAGCAATGCGGGCACGAAACACCGGCGGTAAATTTCGGTGACGATCGCTCGCTTTCGGTCAGCGGATGGCGGCAGGCGCGGCACAGTTCCGCCTCGCCCTCGGCGAGGCCGTGCGATACCGAAACCCGCTCGTCGAAGACGAAGCACTCGCCTTGCCAGAGGCTCTGTTCGGCCGGAACCTCTTCCAAATATTTGAGGATGCCGCCCTTGAGGTGAAAGACATCCTCGAAGCCGAGCGACCTGACATAGGCGGTCGCCTTTTCGCAGCGGATACCGCCGGTGCAGAACATCGCGACCTTGCGGCCTTCGAACTCCGCCCGGTGCGCTTCCACCCAGGCCGGGAACTCACGAAAGCTTGCGGTGGCCGGATCGATCGCACCCTTGAAAGTGCCGATCGACACCTCGTAGGCATTGCGCGTGTCGATGATGACAGTATCGGGCTGCGAAATCAGCGCGTTCCAGTCGGCCGGCGCGACATAGGTGCCGGCGCTTTTCGATGGGTCGATGTCATCGACACCCATGGTGACGATCTCGCGCTTCAGCCGCACCTTCATGCGGTGGAACGGCATTTCCGCAGCAACGCTGTATTTGACCTCGAGGCCGGCGAGCCCTTCGATGGCTTCGAGATACAAGAGCAGTTCAGCAATCGCCGTTTCGCTGCCGGCAACGGTGCCGTTGATGCCTTCATGCGCCAGAAGCAGCGTGCCCTTGATGCCGCGCCCACAACAGAAGGTCGCAAGCGGCGCGCGCAGCTCTTCGAAGGCGTCGAGCCGAGCAAATCGGTAGAGCGCGGCAACGCGAAGGGGTAGAAGTGATGTCATTGCCGAAGCCACTAAACGCTCACGCAAGCCGATTCAAGGCAGAGCCGGAATCCCGGCAAGCATCGACCGTGCGTGACATCGCGACACGCTTCGTTTCATGGACAGAAAAACACCCGTCTGCTAATCGGTTGAATTGTCCCACGCCACGGAGAGACAGATGCCCAGCAAGACCGAAAAACTCCTGTCGCTCCTCAACGGCCAGCCGGTCATCCCGGTGCTGAAGATCTCTGATGTCGCCAATGCCGTGCCGCTGGCGCGCGCCCTCGCACGCGGCGGCCTGCCGGCAATCGAGATCACGCTGAGGACCGCCGACGCGCTGGAAGCGATCCGGCGGGTGGCTGGTGAAGTCGAGGAAGCCATCGTCGGTGCCGGCACCATTCTCGATAGCAGACAGTTCGAAGAGGCCGCCAGCGCCGGCTCTCGGTTCATCGTCAGCCCCGGCATCACCCGCGAGCTTCTGGCGGTAGCCGCCGACAGCGATGTTCCGTTGCTGCCTGGCGCCATCACGCCTGGCGAGATCATGGCGGCGCGGGAAGCCGGCTTGCGCTTTCTCAAATTCTTCCCGGCCGAGCAGTCGGGCGGCATCGCTTCGCTCAAGGCCTTCGCCTCGCCGCTCGCCGATGTGAAATTCTGCCCGACCGGCGGTATCTCGGCCAAGAACGCGGCCGACTATCTCAGCCTGCCCAACGTGGTCTGCGTCGGCGGCTCCTGGGTGGCGCCCGATGATTTGGTCAAGGCCGGCAAGTGGGACGAGATCGAAGCCTTGGCGCGCGCGGCGAGCAAGCTCGCAAAATAGGGCTTTCACCACGACATGAAAAACCCGGCCGACTTGCGTCGACCGGGTTTTGCCAGATGTTTTACCAGAGCTGCCCTGGGCTGGGATCAGTTGCAGACCCTGACCTCCCTGACCATCTTGTGATGGTGCTTCCAGGTCGTCACCAGCTTGGTCCTGCAGTGCTTCTTCATGTGCATATGGTCGTTGGTCTTGACGACAATGGTCTCGGCCTGCGTAGGGGCGATGGCCGCCGAAGCGGTTGCCAATGCGATGACCCATGCCAATAGAAAAGCCAGGCCGTTCCGCGATCACGGCAATGTCAGACCGGCGTGATTGGACCCGCGGCGAGCGGCGCGGCCGCGCAACAAAAAGCCGCGCAGGTTACCTGGCGCGGCTTTGTCGGTTGATTGGTCGTCACTTCGTCTGGAAGCGGGCGACCGACATGAACTTGACGGCGTTGCCGGTGAAGCGGTTGGCATCGGCCACCTGGTTGCTCGGCTGGAAGCCGGCGGTGTAGACCTCGCTCGGCGGCGTGTGCACGATGCTGTAGGCGTAGCCGGGCGCCGTCGTCGAGCTTGACACGGCGGCGACATGCTCGCCGCTGGTCAGCGCCCAGCGGGCGGCCTGCGGCGCGGCGGCAACCACCATGGCCTTGGGACCTGGCTTCAGGTCGCGGGCCGTGGCTCTCGATTCCTTACGGGTCGTCTTGACGCCGGCGCCGATCGCGGCGGCCGGATCGGAGCCGGCCGGGCGGGCAGCGACAGCCTCGCGCGGCGTTGCAGCATCAGTGCCCGACGGGTCGTTGAAGGCCGAACGCGGCTCGGACTCGGACAAGGAGGCAACCTGATACGCGTCGGCCGCGCCGACCTGGGCATTGGCCTCGTCGAGCACGGCCTTGACCGCATCCGGCCTGGTCATCTCGGGGCGCGCGGTCGGCAGCACCGAGAACGCATCGGTCGCGGTCTTGCCGTGATCAGCCGTCTCGGCCAGCGCCATCAGCACGTCCTTGCTGGGCGGCGGAGCCAGAGCGGCCGGCAGCGAAGTGTCGGGACGCCATGTCGGCAACGGTATGTTGTTGACCGCGACCTGGGCCGGATCAGCCGAAGCCGTTGCATCGGCAGCCGTTACATCGGCCATGCCGAAAGGAACGTTCGCCGGCGCGTGTGCGGTCGCCACGGCTTGCTCTGTGGTGGCTGTCGCATCGGCCATGGCAAAAGGCACGTTCTCAGGTGGCTGGGCGCCGACGTCGGCCTTCGGCCGCGGTGCGAAATCAGGCAGCGGAACGCTGCGTGCCGGCAGCGCCGCGATGATCGTCTCCGGCGTATCCTGTTCCGGCTCCGGAGCCTGCTCCTCGGTCACCTGCGGAATTTCGGCGCGCTGCGCATTCTCCGGCGCCACGATGGTGATGCCCGGGAGGTTGCTGGTCTTGGCTGCCGCGGCCGGCTTCAGGTTTCTGGCCTTGGGTGGGGGTGCAGCCGAAGCTGTCTCGACATCGGCGCTGTCGTCGGCCTCGTCGTCGCCGCCGCCAAAGAAAGCCGACAGGAACCCACCTGATTTCTTGCTGCTGCCGCCGGCGCTGGCCAACTCGATGGCCGGAGCACCTGAACCCTTGCGCGCCTTGTAGGAGGCGAGCGCCTGCTCAAAGCCGGGCAGCGGCCTGCCGTCGCTCGGCACATGCAGCGTCTTGCCATTGGGGAACAGGCTGACCAGTTCCTGGCGGCTGATGCCGGGCCAATGACGCACATTGCCGACATCCATATGGACGAACGGCGAACCGGATGACGGATAGTAACCGACGCCACCGCCCTGCATCTTGAGACCGATGTTGCGCAGCTTCTTCAGCGGCACGCCGGGAATATAAAAATCCATCGCCTTGCCGAGCATGTGCTGGCTCTTCTCGGCGACGCCCCTGCTGCGGCTGCGCAGCATCGAGTTCGTCGACGGCGAGCGATAGCCGCAGACGACCTGGATGTAGTCCGTGGCGCCGCTTTCCCGATACGCCTCCCAGACCAGATCCAGCAGACGCGGATCCATCTTGGTCGGCTCGTTGCGGCGCCAGTCGCGCAGAATGATGTTGATCTTCCTGAGACCCTCGGGAACGTAGCGGCCGTTGCGCTTGTAGACGATCTCGGCCTTCTCGTGGGTGTGGAGGTGATAGAGCTTCAGCGAACGTGTTTCCGCGCTGGCTCCGGTGGCGGCCGCGGCAACAAAACCAAAAGCGACAATCAACACCGCCAGCCATTTCGGCCAGACGCTCACGTGATCGTGCCGCCCGTTCGTGTGTCGTTCGATTCTGTTCAAATCAAAAGGCCCTGCAGGCTGCCGTTTGTCCCCGGATTTGTCCAAACGGATGTGTCATCCTCACATCCGAATATCGATCCTAATGGTTAATCATCGCTTATTGAAGCCGAAATGCGGTAACACCGTGGCGATATCCCGTCAAAAATCGTTCACAGGGTTTCGTGGTAAACCGCTGGTTTAGATCAGATTTCCGCCTTCGCCCCAAACACGATCTGTTACCGTTAGCCTTAATGCGTGAACAGAGCTGTCCATAGGCCTGCCACAATCCCCCGAAAGCCCGATACAGGGCCTGTTGTGGCATTGCAAGCTGGCGCCGGCCTTGTGGCCGAAAGCCTGATCCCGGACCGAAGGCAGCACGGTAGGAAACGGGAACGCGATTTTCGAAAGATCATGCGCTCTAAGGTGTGTTGAGATTCAGGTCAGGCCGAGTCGAGAACGGTGGGTTCCGAGAACCGGAGCGGAGCGTACATTTGGGTACGTGAGCACCGGAAGCGCAGGAAGCTGCCGTTCGCAGGCCGGCATCACCTGAATATCGGCACACCTTAGGAAGCGAGCCGGTCGACGCGCCCGGTTTCCGGGTCGATGCCGTATTCCTTGAGCTTGCGATAAAGCGTCGAGCGACCGATGCCGAGTCGGCGGGCGACTTCGCTCATCTGGCCGTTGTAGTGATCGATGGCGAGCTTGATCATTTCGAGTTCGACATCGGCCAGCGCGCGCACATTGCCGCGTTCGTCGAGCGCCCGCAACGTACCGAAGCGAGGCTGCAGCCTAGCCGGCGGATCGAGCGCGGTCGCCGGGCCACCCTCGCCGGGCAAGGCTTCCTCGCCGCGCTCCTCCAGAGGCAGGGACGGCGACGGCGCATCACCGTGCGCATCGAGATTGACGGTGCCTTCCACCTGCGCCCGGATCTGCGGAAAGTCCTCCGTGGTCAGCACATCGCCTTCGCAAAGCACCGAGGCCCGGAAGACGGCATTTTCGAGCTGCCGGATGTTTCCGGGCCAGTCATAGGCCTCCAGCACGGCAAGCGCTGCGGCCGAAATGCCCTGCAGGCGATGACGCGGATCGACCGGCGCCACCTTGTCCATGAAATGCGTGACCAGATAGGGGATGTCGTCGCGGCGGTCGCGCAGCGGCGGCACGAAGATCGGGTAGACGTTCAGCCGGTAGAACAGGTCCTCGCGGAACTTGCCGTCCTTGACCTGCTGCAGAAGGTTGCGGTGCGTCGCCGAAATCAGCCTGATGTCGACCCTGACGGTGGAGCGTCCGCCGACCGGATCGACTTCGCCGTCCTGCACGGCGCGCAACAGCTTGACCTGCACGTCGAGCGGCAAGTCGCCGATCTCGTCGAGAAACAGCGTGCCCGAATGCGCTTCGACGAACTTTCCGGTGTGCTTGTCGGTGGCGCCGGTGAACGAACCCTTCTCGTGGCCGAACAGGATCGATTCGACCAGATTGTCGGGAATGGCGCCGCAATTGACGGTGACGAAGGGTTTCGAGCGGCGGTCGCCGCTGCCCTGGATGGCGCGCGCCACCAGCTCCTTGCCGACGCCGGACTCGCCCTCGATCAGGATCGGGATGTTGGATGCCGCCGCCTTCTGGCCAAGGCGGATCACCTTGTCCATGGCTGGGCTGTGCGTGATCATGTCCTTGAAGGTCAGAAGGCCGCCCCGTCGGCGCGACGTGCGTTTGACCTCGCCCTCTACGGCCTCGACCTTGAGCGCATTGCCGATCGACGCTTGCAGCCTGTCGGGAGACGCCGGCTTGACGACGAAATCGAAGGCGCCGTGGCGCATCGCCGAAACCACGGTCTCGATGCCGCCCTGCGAAGTCTGCACGATGGCCGGGACATTTATGTCGCGCTCGCGCATCGCCTTCAGCACGCCGATGCCGTCGAGACCGGGCATGACCAGATCGAGGATGACCACCGAAACCTCGCGGGCGCTGGGCCCGTCGAGGATGTCGAGAGCAGCCGCACCGCCATCGACGACGATGGCCGTGTAGCCGAACCGCGTCACCGCCGCTTCGAGCAGCCGGCGCTGCACGGGATCGTCATCGACTATGAGTATGGAACCTGTCATGACTGGTGTGACTGCCCGCCCGAGGAATTCTGCCCTGTGGACCATCTTGGCACAGGGTTCTAAATAAGGTTTCAAAAAACCCGGTGAATGAATTCCTTAGGATTTGACCGGCTTCTCGTTTCCCCTTGAACCTTGGCCACGGAAGGTGTCGGCAATGCACATGGTTACTGGGCACATGGTTTCTGCTCGGCAGCTTGCGGCGCCAGCGTCCGGTCAGGGCGCGGCCGAGCTTGGCGACCTGCCGGAATGGAACCTTACCGATCTCTATGCCGGCATGGATGCGCCGGAACTGAAGCGCGACATTGCCAAGGCCGCCACTGACGCGATCAGCTTCGAAAGCCGCTGGAAAGGCACGCTGGCCGCCGAGGCCGCGCGCGGCAACGCCGGACGGCTGGGCGAGGCGCTTGTCGCCTACGAGGCGCTGGAGGAACTGATCGGCCGGATCGTGTCCTATGCGGGACTGGTCTATGCCGGCAACACCGCCGATCCGCAGCGTGCCAAGCTCTATGGCGACATCCAGGAGAAGATGACGGACGCCAGCGCGCACCTTCTGTTCTTCGCGCTCGAACTCAACCTGATCGACGATGCCGCCATCGAAGGCGCGCTCGCCGGCGATCCCGCGTTCGGCCACTACCGGCCGTGGGTGCTGGATCTGCGCAAGGACAAGCCTTATCAGCTCGAGGACCGTGTCGAGCAGCTCTTCCACGAAAAATCGATCACCGGGCGCGGCGCCTGGAACCGCCTGTTCGACGAGACGATGACCGACCTGCGCTTCGACATCGATGGCGAGGAACTGACGCTGGAGCCGGCGCTGAACCGCTTGCAAGACGCCGATAGCGAGGTGCGCCGCCGGGCGTCCGAGGCGCTGGCCACGACCTTCCGCAAAAATCTGCGCACCTTCACGCTGATCACCAACACGCTGGCCAAGGACAAGGAGATATCCGACCGTTGGCGCGGCTTCGAGGACATCGCCGATTCACGCCATCTCGCCAACCGCGTCGAGCGCAGTGTGGTGGATGCCCTGGCCTCCGCCGTGCGCGATGCCTATCCACGCCTGTCGCATCGCTACTACGCGATGAAGGCACGCTGGCTGGGTATGGACGTGATGAACCACTGGGACCGCAACGCGCCTTTGCCGGATACGCCCCAGGCGATCATCGGCTGGGACGAGGCAAGGAACACCGTGCTGTCCGCCTATCAGCGCTTTTCGCCCGACATGGCGGAGATCGCGCGAACATTCTTCGACCGCAACTGGATCGACGCGCCGGTGCGTCCTGGCAAGTCACCCGGCGCCTTCGCGCATCCGACCGTGCCGTCGGCGCATCCCTATGTCCTGCTCAACTACATGGGCAAGCCGCGCGATGTGATGACGCTGGCGCATGAGCTTGGCCATGGCGTGCATCAGGTGCTGGCCAGCGGCCAGGGTGCGCTGATGGCCTCGACGCCGCTGACGCTGGCCGAGACGGCCTCCGTCTTCGGCGAGATGCTGACCTTCCGCTCGCTGCTCGACCAGACCACCGACAAGCGCGAGCGCAAGGCCATGCTCGCCCAGAAGGTCGAAGACATGATCAACACGGTCGTGCGCCAGATCGCCTTCTATGAATTCGAGCGCAAGGTGCATGCCGAGCGCAAGAACGGCGAACTGACCTCCGACAGGCTCGGCCAGTTCTGGCTCGAAGTGCAGGCCGAAAGCCTGGGTCCCGCGATCAAGCTGCGCGAAGGCTACGAGGTGTTCTGGACCTACATTCCGCACTTCATCCATTCACCCTTCTACGTCTACGCCTATGCTTTCGGCGACTGCCTGGTGAACTCGCTCTACGCGGTCTACCAGAACGCCGAGCGCGGCTTCCAGGACAAGTATTTCGAAATGCTGCGCGCCGGCGGCACCAAGCATCATTCCGAGCTTCTGGCGCCCTTCGGCCTTGACGCCACCGATCCCGCCTTCTGGCAGATCGGGCTTGGCGTCATCAGCGGCCTGATCGATGAGCTGGAAGCGCTCGACGCTTGAACCGCAAGCGGCGCTCGCTCGCAGAACAGTTTAGCCGGAATGCATGTTGGGATGGCTCAATTATTGGCCTAAATATCTGTTCTTGAAGTACTCTCCACCGAAGTTTTCCGATAGCTTTCCACAAGCTCTATGATAGCCTTCGCTCCAAGCTCAGCCGGAGCGCATGCGGATCGGCGAGGAAAAATCTCAGCCGGCCGTGGCGCTCAGGCGAACGCGACAACGGCCGTTGGCCATGGGCGAGCAAAGCCCGATCGCCGACAGCTCGAACCGAGGCCGGCTGTTCTGCGAACCGCGGAACCACCATCGAGTAGTCCTTCGCCGAAGGTCATGACCCACGGCAGACGGATCTGACTGGAGAGAGACAATGGGCACTTTTTTCTACATGCTCCTGGCGTTCCTGGTAGGCGTGTTGGTGGGCTGGTTCCTCTGGGGACGCCTGCGCGGTGAGCTCGACAGCTTGCGCGGCGATCTCGACCGTACGCGCAGCGAGCGCGACAGGTTGCGCGGCGACAGCGACCGGCTGACCGGCGAACTCGATGCATGCGGCAAGACCCGCGCCGACCTCGAGCGCCGGTTGCGCGAGGCGCAGGCCGCACCTGCTGCCGGGAGCAGCGCGGCAAAGCCGGCAGGCCCGGCGTCTGCAGCCCTGATGTCGACTCCCGCGACGGCCAAATCTGCCGCCGCAAAACCCGCGCCGGCCAAACCGGCCGCTGCGAAGGCAGCCCCTGCCAAGCCGGCGGCGAAACCCGCCGCCGCCAAAGCCTCGGCTCCAGCCAAATCCGCGACGAGCAAGCCTGCAGTAGCCAAGAAAGCCGCACCGGCAGCGGCCAAGCCAGCA
Organism: Mesorhizobium loti; assembly: GCA_014189435.1. NCBI lineage: Bacteria > Pseudomonadati > Pseudomonadota > Alphaproteobacteria > Hyphomicrobiales > Phyllobacteriaceae > Mesorhizobium > Mesorhizobium loti. Next base: position 335,237 of record CP050293.1, on the reverse strand, counting down.
TCCGGCAAGCCCGACAATCTGCGCCGGCTGATCGGCATTGGCCCGGTCAACGAGAAGCTGCTCAAGGCGCAAGGCGTCACCAGCTTCGCCCAGATCGCCGGCTGGACAGCCGCCGATATCAAGCGGATCGAGGACGTGATGAATTTCGACGGCCGCATCGCGCGCGAACGCTGGATCGAGCAGGCCAAGCTGCTCGCCGCCGGCAACGAGAAGGAATTCGCCAAGCAGTTTCCAACAGCGGGAACCGCCAGCAATACCTGATCGTCAGGCCAGAGCTGAAGACTGCAGCCGGCGGCGCCAATATGGCGCCGCCGTTTGCTTTTGGCCCCTGGGTTGGCTCAAAGGTTGGCCCAAAGGTCGGCCCAGAGGTCGGCCCAGAGGTCGGCTTTGAGTGGCAGCGTGCCGTTCCCTCGATTGCACGCGAGCGGCCCCCCATATAGAGCGGTCAATGGCTTCATTGACCGCAGCATCCGGTGCCCATGTCCCTGCCCGCCGCCATTTTCCGCAACGACGAAAGCGCGCGCCAGCTCGTTTTCAACCAGCCGGCCGAAATCATCGTAGCGCATGAGGCAAAGGATTTCCTGCCGGCGCTGGAGGCCGCGCAAGCCGCGCATGATGCCGGCAAATGGCTGGCTGGTTATTTCTCCTATGAGGCGGGTTATCTGCTCGAACCGAAGCTCGTCCCCTTGCTGCCCGACGGGCGCCGCGCTCCACTCGTCTGCCTTGGGGTATTCGATGCGCCGGTCGACGAGGCGGTGCCGCCCCGCACCACAGCGGCGACCAATGGTCCGATCTTCGACGCCCACGCGACCTGGTCGCCAAAGGACTATGAGAAGCGGTTCTTGCGACTGCACCAGCACATCAGGCAGGGCGATTGCTACCAGGGCAATTTGACCTTTCCGGTGCATGCGCAATGGTCCGGCGACCCGCTGGCCGCCTTCGATGCGCTGACCGAACGCCAGCCGGTAAAATATGGCGCACTGGTCGCGCTCGGCGAACCCATCGTGCTCTCGCGCTCGCCCGAACTGTTCTTCGAGATCGACGCCGAGGGCATGATCGAGACGCATCCGATGAAGGGTACCGCACCGCGCGGCGCCACCAAGGTCGAGGACGAACGGCAGAAGATCTTCCTGCGCAACGACGAGAAGAACCAGGCCGAAAACCGCATGATCGTCGATCTCCTGCGCAACGATATCTCGCTGATCAGCGAGGTCGGCACGCTGGACGTGCCGGCGCTGTTCCGCATCGAAACCTATCCGACGGTCCACCAGATGGTGAGCGACGTCAGGGCAAAACTGCTGCCGGGACTTTCGATCCGCCAGGTCTTCGCGGCGCTGTTTCCGTGCGGCTCGATCACCGGCGCGCCAAAGATCCGCGCCATGGAAATCCTGCGCGATCTGGAAGGCACGCCGCGCGACGCCTATTGCGGAGCCATCGGCTGGATCGCACCCGGCGGCACGATGCGCTTTTCCGTGGCGATCCGCACCATCTCGCTCTTTTCCGGAGGCGAGGCCGTCTACAATGTCGGCGGCGGCGTGGTCTTCGATTCGACAGCGCAGGAGGAGTATCAGGAGTGTCTGCTGAAAGCGCGCTTCGCGACGGGAACACCGCCGATTTCCAGCTGATCGAGACCATGCGCTGGGAGCCCGGCTCGGGCTTCCTGCGCTTCGATCGCCATCTCGCGCGCCTCTATGGCTCGGCGGCCGAGCTCGGCTTCCGCTATGATCCAGGCAAGGTCGGCGAGGCGCTGAGCAGCGCGGTCGGCGGGTCGGGCATTGCCATGCGCTCCCGCATCGTCCTGTCGCATGACGGCGAGGTGACGGCTTCGGCGCAGCCCTATGAGCCGCTCGCCGCCGACAAGGTCTGGCTGCTGCGGCTGGCAAGGACGAGGCTCGATTCGAGCAACACGCTGCTGCGCCACAAGACCAGCCGGCGACAGGTCTACACGCATGCCCGCGCCGAATATGTCATTACCCAGGCCGACGAGGTGATCCTGGCCAATGAGCGTGGCGAGATCTGCGAAGGCACGATCACCAATGTCTTCGCCGATCTTGGCGACGGCACGCTGGCAACGCCGCGGCTCGACTGCGGCCTGCTGCCTGGCGTATTGCGCGCCGAGCTCCTGGATGATGGCCGCGCCCGCGAAGCGATCTACAGCTTGGACGATTTGAAATCCGCCAGGACCCTGTTCGTCGGCAATTCGCTGCGCGGACTGATCCCGGCCAAACTTGCCTGAGAGAAACCAATGTTCGTCGTTTCGCTGAACTACAAGGTGCCGCTGACCGAGATCGACCAACTCCAGGCGGCGCATGTCGAGTGGCTGAAGGGCTGCTATGCGGAAGGCATCTTCGTCGTCTCCGGGCCGAAGAAACCGCGAACCGGCGGCATCATCATCGCGCGATGCCCGCGCGACGTGCTCGACGCCAGGCTGGCCGCCGACCCTTTCGCCAAGGCAGGCGCGGCCGACTATGATGTCACCGAATTCGTGGCGAGGATGACCGCCGCCGAACTCGACGATTTCAAGGAAGCATGAGCTTGGCCGAGGCGCTACCCACCCACACGCCCTATGACGGCTCTTCGAAACTCTTCAGCATCGGGCTGAAGCCGCTCGACCCGGCGGACTGGATCGAGGTCGACGACCATCTGCTGCCGTATCTCGCCGAGAAGCACCGGCTCTATGGCGAAATCCCCGAGCGGGTTTTCGTTGAGGAAGACGGCACGCGGGACGCCCAGCAGGAAGTGCTCGACTTGCTGGGTGCGCATCTGCTGGAGAGGTTCCCCGAAACCTATCGGCGTACCGGATCTGATGTCGAGGTAGCGGGCGCCGAGGGCCGTCTGCCTGCTTCCCTCGCCGATGCTCCATTGGCCAAGGCCTCACAGCTCATCCAGGAAGACCTGATCCTGATGCGCGGCAACGACAGCGGCTGGCGGCTGGTCGCCGGCTCGCTTCTGCTTTCCCTCGTCCTGGTCGCTCCTGGAAAAGTTTGGCAAGCCGCTGCAGGACATCCATGCGCCGGTGCCGGGTTTCGGTCCGGGCACACGTCCGGCCGAGCTGATCAACCGGATGTTCGATGGCCTCCAGGGGCAGGCCGTCGAGCGCTACAACTGGTCGATCCAGTCCGACAACGCGCTCTACCATCCGCTCTCCGACCTGCAGCGCATCGACCGCGCCACCAACCGGCCGTCGCGGTTTCCCGATGGCGACATCGACGCCCATGCCTTCATCCGCGTCGAGCGGCAAACCCTGCGGAAACTGCCTGTTGCACGCGATATCCTGTTCACCATCCGCATCCATCTCGACCCTCTCGCCGTGCTCGCCCGGCACCCGGATCGGGCAACGCTGGCGGTGTCTTTCGCCGCCCAGCTCGAAGCGCTCGATCTCGCCCAGCTCGACTACAAGGGCCTGACATCGGACCGTGACCGGCTGATGTCGGTCCTTAACCACATGGCCAATGACGGCTGACCGCTGGTTGGCGCTTTTCGCTGGTTTGTGACAATGATCTGTGATGTAGCGCATGGCCGCCGGGCAAAAATGCCCGGTTTTGCGCGTGTTTTCCCAGTTTCCTGGGTTTTGAAGGAGTGCTCGATAAAATGGCGAATGAAAACTGGCCCGTTTACGGTGAAATCACCGGCCCTGTCGTGATGATCGGCTTCGGCTCGATCGGCCGGGGAACGCTGCCGCTGATCGAACGCCATTTCAAGTTCGACACGTCGCGCATGACGGTCATCGACCCGCGCGACACCGACCGCAAGCTGCTCGACGAGCGCGGCATCGCCTTCGTCCAGGAAGCGGTGACCGAGAAGAACTACAAGAAGCTCTTGACGCCGCTCCTGACCAATGGCGGCGGCCAGGGCTTTTGCATCAACCTGTCGGTCGATACCGGCTCGGTGGACCTGATGCGGCTCTGCCGCAAGCTCGGCGTGCTCTACATCGACACCGTCGTCGAGCCATGGCTCGGCTTCTATTTCGACGCCAAGGCAGACAACGCCAGCCGCACCAACTACGCGCTGCGCGAGTCGCTGCTCAAGGAAAAGCACGACAAGCCCGGCGGTGCGACGGCGGTCTCCACCTGCGGCGCCAACCCCGGCATGGTCTCGTGGTTCGTCAAGCAGGCGCTGGTCAACCTCGCAACCGATCTTGGCCTCGAATTTTCAGAGCCGGCGCAGGACGACCGCGAGGGCTGGGCCAAGCTGATGAAAAAGGCCGGCGTCAAGGGCATCCACATCGCCGAGCGCGACACCCAGCGCGCCAAGAAGCCGAAGCCGATGGACGTGTTCTGGAACACCTGGTCGGTCGAGGGCTTCATCTCCGAGGGCCTGCAGCCCGCCGAGCTGGGCTGGGGCACGCATGAAACGTGGATGCCGAAGAACGCCAAGAAGCACAAGCATGGCTCGAAGGCCGCCATCTATCTGGAGCAGCCCGGCGCCAACACGCGCGTGCGCTCATGGTGCCCGACGCCCGGCGCGCAGTACGGTTTCCTGGTGACACACAACGAGGCGATCTCGATCGCCGATTTCTTCACCGTGCGCTCCAAGAAGGGCAAGGTCCACTACCGCCCGACCTGCCACTATGCCTACCACCCCTGCAATGACGCGGTGCTGTCGCTGGACGAGATGTTCGGCGCCGCCGGCAAGCCCCAGCCGGTGCACCACGTGCTCGACGAGAACGAGCTGGTCGACGGCGTCGACGAACTCGGCGTGCTGCTCTACGGCCATGACAAGAACGCCTACTGGTACGGCTCGCAGCTGTCGCTTGCCGAGGCGCGCAAACTGGCGCCCTACCAGAACGCCACCGGCATGCAGGTCACCTCGGCGGTGCTCTCAGGCATGGTCTGGGCGCTGGAGAATCCCGAGGCCGGCATCGTCGAGGCCGACGAGATGGACTACAAGCGCTGCCTGGAAGTGCAGTCCCAGTATCTCGGACCGGTCAAGGGCTACTACACTGACTGGACGCCGCTCGATAACCGCCCCGGCCTGTTCCCGGAAGACCTCGACCGCAACGACCCGTGGCAGTTCCGCAACATCCTCGTGCGATAGCGGCCTGCCCGGCATACGCCATTGCCTTGCAATCGCCCGGAAATCGGGCGATTGAAGGGATGCGGACTGAGGAGAGGATTTTCATATGAACAACATTGCGCGCAAAGTTCTTTCGATGAGCGTAGCGGCGGCAGCCCTGGCCGGGCTTGCTGCTTGTACGACCAGTGGCCCCAATGAGCCGCCGATGGCAGCGGCGCCGAAAGGCGTCGAGGGCTCCTGGATCGACGCCAAGGGCACCGGCCTGTCGACCTTCGCCGGCGGCACCTTCACGACCGTCGCCACCGACACCGGCCAGAAGCTTGCCGATGGCAGCTACACGATGACCGGCGCCACGTCGGTGCAGATCAATGGCACGTCGCTGATCCGCCAGACCGCGGTCAGCTTCAACTGCCTGATGGTCTCGACAAGCCAGCTCAACTGCACCAGCTCCAGCGGCCAGAATTTCGTGCTGACACGGCGCGCCTGAACCAGCGAGCATTCGCTTGCCCAAGGACGGCGGCCGATTGGCCGCCGTCCTTTTTTGTGCCGGCAAAGGTTCCCGGATTTCCGCTTGCGTCATCCGGAACGCGATGGGAACATGGCCAAAGCGCCGACTGTTATGTTCCAGTCAAGCAAGAGCGTTAAAGGCCTCTGATCAGCTTTCCGGAGACGAAGATGAAGAAGCTTGCTGCCATTGCCGCCCTGTCCGCCTCAGCACTCGGCCTGTCGGCCGGCGCATCCTTTGCCGACTACACGCTGAACATCCTGCATATCAACGACTGGCACAGCCGCATCGAAGGCAACAACAAATATGAATCGACTTGCTCGGCCGAGGAGGAGACCAAGGGCGAGTGCATCGGCGGCGCGGGCCGGCTGATCACCGCGATCGCCCAGGAACGCAAGAAGCTGGAAGGCCAGAACGTGCTGCTGCTCAGCGCCGGCGACAATTTCCAGGGATCGCTGTTCTACACGACCTACAAGGGCAAGGTCGAAGGCGAATTCCTCAACGAGATGAAGTTCGACGCCATGGCGCTCGGCAACCATGAATTCGATGACGGCGAAGTGGCTTTGGCGCCGTTCCTCGACATGATCAAATTCCCCGTGCTGGGCGCCAATGTGAAGGCCAATGCGCAATCCAAGCTCGGCGACCGCGTCAAGCCGTCGATCGTTGTCGAGGTCGGCGGCCAAAAGATCGGCATCATCGGCGCGGTCACCAACGACACGCCGGAACTCGCCTCCCCCGGCCCCAACGTCACTATCGAGGACGACGTCAAGTCGATCACCGCCGAGGTCGAGAAGCTGAAGGGCGAAGGCGTCAACAAGATCATCGCCGTGACCCATATCGGCTACAAGCGCGAGCGCGATGTCATTGCCAAGATCCCGGGCATCGACGTCGTCGTCGGCGGCCACAGCCATTCGCTGCTGTCGAACACCGATCCCAAGGCGGAAGGCCCCTACCCGACGATGGTCGACAACCCGGACGGCTACAAGGTGCCGGTCGTGCAGGCGGCGTCCTATTCGAAATATCTCGGCGAGTTCAAGGTGGTGTTCGACGACAATGGCGTCGTCAAATCGGCCGGCGGCGACCCGATCTATCTCGACAAATCGATCACCCCCGACCCGGCCGTGCTCGCCCGCATCAAGGAGCTTGGCGCGCCGATCGAGGCGCTGAAAAACAAGGAAGTGGCGGAAACCACCGACGTGATCGACGGCAGCCGCGAGAGCTGCCGCACCCGCGAATGCGCGATGGGCAACCTCGTCTCCGACGCCATCCTCGACCGCGTCAAGGGACAGGGCGTCGAGATCGTCATCTCCAATGGCGGCGGCCTGCGCGCCTCGATCGACAAGGGCACCGTCACCATGGGCGAGGTGCTGACCGTGCTGCCGTTCCAGAACACGCTGGCAACCTTCCAGATTTCGGGCAAGGATTTGGTGGCCGGCCTCGAGAACGGCCTCAGCCAGATAGAGGACGGCGCCGGACGCTTCCCGCAGGTCGCCGGCCTGAAATATTCCTTCGACAAATCCGGCGCGCCCAATGCCGGCCGCGTCAAGTCGGTGGAGGTCATGGAAGGCGGCGCCTGGACGCCGATCAACCCGGACAAGGACTATCTGGTCGCCACCAACAATTATGTCCGCCAGGGCGGCGACGGCTACAAGATCTTCGCCGACAAGGCCAAGAACGCCTACGACTACGGTCCAGGTCTCGAACAGGTGGTTGCCGACTATCTCGGCGCCCACCGGCCCTACACGCCGAAGCTCGACGGCCGCATCACTGAAATCGCCGCGACTGTCGCAGCGGCTCCTGCCGCCGAGCCGGCCAAACCGGCCGAGACAGCGCCGGCAACCCCGGCGCCCGCCCCGGCTGAACCCGCAAAACCAGCCGAAGCAGCACCAGCTCCTGCACCGGCGGCTCCCGCCGCCGAGCCGGCAAAGCCCGCCGAGACCGCACCGGCCGAAGCCAGCCATGTCATCGTTGCCGGCGACACCTATTGGGATCTGGCAAAGAAAGCTTATGGCGACGCGACGAAGTGGAAACTGATCTATGAGGCCAACAAGGGCCAAAGGCCCCACCAGCTTAAGCTGGGCGCCACGCTGACCATCCCGGCGAAGTAAGGTCGCTTCACCTTTTCAAGAATGACACCCGCCTGGGAAACCGGGCGGGTTTCCTGTTTTCGAGCTAAGGTGCGGCCAGACGCTGCATTGAAAGCGCGCACAAGATGGTTAGGTTCGCGTCTCCCGGAGAACCCTTATGACGCTTTCCACCCCTGTCGATCCCAAGGCCGCGAAGGCGCTCGGCCCGTCGCCGGCGGGACATCCGCCGATCAAGGCGGGCAAGATCGGCGTCATGCTGGTCAATCTCGGCACGCCTGACGGCACCGATTTCAAGCCGATGTGGCGCTATCTCCGCGAATTCCTCTCCGACCCACGCGTCATCGAACTCAACAAGGCGATCTGGTATCCGATCCTCTATGGCCTGGTGCTCACCACGCGGCCGAAGAAGTCGGGTGCCAACTACGCCAGGATCTGGAACCGGGAAAAGAACGAGTCGCCGCTGCGCACCTACACCCGCACCCAAGGCGAAAAGCTGGCCGAAGCACTGCGCGACCTGCCCGATGTCGTCGTCGACTGGGCGATGCGCTATGGCAATCCTTCGACCGAGAGCGTGGCCAAGAAACTGGTCGAACAGGGTTGCGACCGCATTCTTTCGTTCCCGCTCTATCCGCAATATTCGGCGACGACCACGGCAACCGCCAACGACCAGCTGTTTCGCGCCTTGATGAAGATGCGCCGCGCACCGGCGATCCGCAGCGTGCCGCCCTACTATGACGAACCGGTCTACGTCGAAGCGCTGGCGCGCTCCATCGAACGACATCTGGCGACACTGGATTTCGAGCCGGAGGTGGTCATCACCTCCTATCACGGCATTCCAAAGCCCTATTTCGAGAAGGGCGATCCCTATCATTGCCACTGCCAGAAGACGACGCGGCTGTTGCGCGAACGGCTTGGCTGGAGCGAGAAGAAGCTGATCATCACCTTCCAGTCGCGCTTCGGCGCGCAGGAATGGCTGCAGCCCTACACCGACAAGACGGTCGAGAAACTCGCGCAGGATGGCGTGAAATCGATCGCCATCGTCAATCCCGGTTTTTCCGTCGACTGCATCGAGACGCTGGACGAGATCGGCCGCGAGGCGGCCGAGACCTTCCACCATGCCGGCGGCAAGAACTTCGCCCATATCCCTTGCCTCAACGACAGCGTCGAGGGCATGGCGGTGATCGAGGCGATGGTACGGCGCGAACTGTCCGGCTGGGTCTGAACCGGAACATCACCTTCTCGCAGATCGCTTCCGAGATTGTCTCGGCCTCGAACGACAGGCTGAACGACACGGATGCAAGGCTGTTTGACTTCAACCACTGAGTGCAAACCCGCAAACAATCCATCATCACCTGATTGTAACGCATCTGAAACACACTTAAGTCTTTGGTGAAGTCGGCTGCACGAGAATGGCTTGTGCGGCCTGCGTCTGAGGGAGAGCCAAATGGATTTCGATGGTTTCGATATTGCGGTTGGTGCACTTGCCCTTCTGGTATTGGTGCTTCTGATCAAAGGCATCAGAACAATCCCGCAAGGCTACAATTATACGGTGGAGCGCTTTGGCCGTTACACCAAGACACTGAGCCCGGGCCTCAATTTCATTTTCCCGTTCGTCGACCGCATCGGCGCCAAGATGAACATGATGGAGCAGGTGCTCGACGTTCCGAGCCAGGAAATCATCACCCGCGACAACGCCATCGTCGGTGTCGACGGCATCGCCTTTTTCCAGATCCTCAATGCGGCGCAGGCCGCCTACCAGGTTTCCGGCCTGCAGAACGCCATCCTCAACCTGACGATGACCAATATTCGCACCGTCATGGGTTCGATGGACCTCGACGAACTCCTGTCGAACCGCGACGCCATCAACGAGCGCCTGCTGCGCGTCGTCGATGAAGCAGCGCATCCGTGGGGCATCAAGATCACCCGCGTCGAGATCAAGGACATCAACCCGCCGGCCAACCTCATCGAATCGATGGGCCGGCAGATGACTGCGGAACGCAACAAGCGCGCGCAGATCCTCGCCGCCGAAGGCCTCAAGCAGTCGCAGATCCTCGAGGCCGAGGGCCGCAAGGAAGCCGCCTTCCGCGACGCCGAGGCGCGCGAGCGCTCGGCCGAGGCGGAAGCCCGCGCCACCCAGGTGGTGTCGGAAGCAATTTCCAAGGGCGACGTGCAGGCGCTGAACTACTTCGTCGCCCAGAAATACACCGAGGCGTTGGGGAAGATCGGTACGGCCACCAACAGCAAGATCGTGCTGATGCCCTTCGAGGCGTCGTCGCTGATCGGTTCGCTCGGCGGCATTGGCGAGATCGCCAAGGAAGTCTTCCGCAGCGAAGGCACGACCGGCGCGCAAAGGCAGGCCGCGCGTCCGCCAGTCGTTCGCCCGACCGACAACTGATGTCTCCAACATAGGAGAACGCCGTGATCGATCGTGTCATTTCCGAACTCGGCCCGTGGAACTGGATGGTTCTGGGCTTTGTCCTGCTGGTGATGGAAATCATCGCGCCGGGCATCTTCATGCTGTGGATCGGCATCGCCGCCCTGATCATCGGCGCGGTGTCGCTGCTGATCTGGGACGCCGGCTTCTGGACCTGGCAGGTCCAGGTTCTCGCCTTCCTGGCGCTGTCGCTGGTCTCGGCCTATGTCGGCAAGAAACTGGTCGGCAGTCGCACCGACCCGACCGACCAGCCGCTGCTCAACCGGCGCGGCGCGCAAATGGTGGGCCGCATGGCGACACTTGCCGAACCGATCCGGGATGGACGTGGCCGCATCAAGCTGGGCGACACGCTGTGGCGTGTCTCCGGCCCGGACCTGCCGGCCGGCACGCAAGTGCGCGTGACGGGTGCGGCCGACACGGATCTGGAACTGACGGTCGAGGCGGTCTGAATTCTTGAAACCCGCCGCTTGGACAAGGTGTGTTGAGATTCAGGTCAGGCCGAGTCGAAAACGGTGGGTTCCGAGAACCGGAGCGGAGCGTACTTTTGGTACGTGAGCACCGGAAGCGCAGGAAACCGTCGTTTGCAGGCCGGCATCACCTGAATATCGACGCACCTTAGGCGGCGCCGATGCGCAGGAGATCATGCAGATGGATGAGGCCTACCGGCCTCTTGCCCTCCACCACCATCAGACTGGTGATGGCTGAATTGTTGATCGTTTGCAGCGCCGTTGCCACCAGCGTGTCCGGCGTCGCCGTCTTCGGCCCTCTTGTCATCACCTGATCCACCGTCATCGCCAGCAGATTGCTGCCGATGTGACGGCGGATGTCACCATCGGTGATGATGCCGACCAGCGCACCGTCGGTATCGGTGATCGCCACGCAGCCAAATCCCTTGCGCGACAGTTCCAGGATCGCATCCTGCATGCCGGTGCCCGCAACCACCAGCGGCAGCCTGTCGCCAACATGCATGATCTCGCGGATCTGCGTCAGGTTGGCGCCGAGCTGGCCGCCCGGATGAAAGGTGCGGAAATGGTCCGGCGTGAAGCCGCGCGCTTCGAGCAGCGCGATCGCCAGTGCGTCGCCCATCACCAGTTGCAGCAGCGTCGATGTCGTCGGCGCCAAGCCGTGCGGGCAGGCTTCCGGCGTACGCGGCAAAAGCAGCACGACGTCGGCTGCCCGTGCAAGTGCGGATGTCTCTCCGGCGGTTATGGCGATCAGCGGGATGGAAAAGCGCCTGGAATAGGCGACGATGCCCATCAGTTCCTTGCTCTCGCCCGACCACGACATGGCGATGATAGCGTCGTCCCTGGCGATCATGCCGAGATCGCCGTGATTGGCTTCCGCGGGATGGACGAAAAAGGCCGGCGTGCCGGTCGAGGCCAGCGTCGCCGCGATCTTCGATCCGATATGGCCGCTTTTGCCGACGCCGGTGACGATGACCCGGCCTTCAATCCCCGAGATCATCTCGACGGCCTGCGCGAAAGGCGCGGCCAATCCGTTCTCCAAGGCCTCGGCAAGGGCCGCAACCCCCGCCTGTTCGGTTGCCACCGTCCTCAGCGCCGAAGCGATCGAGGCTTGCCTGTCCAAAGGCTTCTTATCCAGGGATCCCGCATGCATGGCTGATGCGATTAGCGCTTTGCCGGCGCGCTGTCCAACAGAAATGGCCTCAGGCATGTCGTCAGAACGTGTGTGGTGGTTTGCCACAACGGCAGGCGTGAAAACAAAAGCTTAACGCGCGCGGTATGAATCCCTTTGGAAATCGGCGCTTCCGGCGGCTGACGGGCCGCCGCCTCAACCCTCCGTTAACCATCCCCATTTACGGTTCGGTAAGTATGGCGCGCGTGCGCCGCGCAAGCAGTGGTGGCGATGTCCGGGGTCCAGCCAGAAAAATCGAATGGACGAAAGGGCAAGGCGGTCTGCGCCTTGCTGCTGGCGACCAGCATGTTTGCCCTGCTGCGCCCAACGGCGCTGCAGGCGCAGGAAACGGAACTGCGCGGCGAAGTTTCGGAATCGGCGATCCTGTCGGACCAGCAGCGCAAGGCGAGACAACTCGCTTTGGCAGCGCAGGGTCAGGCGCCGACCAATGCTGCGCAAGACAATGCGCCGGCCCGCACCTACCTGCCGGCCAGCGCCGGCGCTGTGCCTGACGACACGGACACCGGCGACGCTACTGCCGCCGGCAGCGTTTTCGACCCGCCGGCAGCCGCCGACGACACCTCCGCCGACACCCCAGCACCGCCCAAGCCTCGCCGCCGCTCATCGACCGCCACGCAGAATGCGGCTGACCAGGCCAAGGACAAGGTCGCGGACAAGTCGAAAAAGAAGAAGAAGTCGACAGCCGACGCCACCGACATCACCGGTTCAACGACCGCCTCCACGACGGACGCCACCGATGGTGCGGACACCGACGAAGAGACGGCCAACCGCCGCGCCCTCACCATCGACAGTGCCGACAAGGAGAAGCTCGACCCAGGCGCGGAGCGCACGGACGCCATCGAAGGCCAGAAGAAGAAGCCGGAGGATGATCCGTTTGCCGCCACCGGCGTCAAATGGGGCTCATTCGTCATCCGGCCGACGATCGAACAGGGTCTGACCGCCACGTCGAACGGCGATTCGAGCAGTGCCGGCAAGTCGGCGCTACTGTCCGAGACCGCGCTGCGCTTCTCCGCCGCCTCCGACTGGCGCGAGAACTCCGCCACGATCGACGGCTATGGCCTGTTCCGCGAGAGCGTGTCGGGTTACCCGGTTCATAACGAGCAAGGGCGGATCGAAGGCCAGCTCAATGTCGACCTCGACAATGAATTGCGCGCCATCGCCAAGCTCGGCTACGAAGCGGTGCCTGAATCGGCGTCGGCGCCGGACGCCATCGCGGGCGTCAGCAAGCAGCCGCTGCGGCAGACCGTCGACGGCAGCCTGGCCCTGGAAAAGCACATCGGCAAGATGCAGTACACGTTGACCGGCGCGGTCTCGCACGACTTCTACGGCGACGCCAAGCTTTCAGACGGCACCTCGCTGTCGCAGAAGGATCAGGACTCGACGCTCTACACCGCGACCTTGCGCACCGGCTACGAGATCTCCCCCGCCCTCACCCCGTTCACCGAAATCGAAGTCGGCCGCCGGGCCTATGACCAACGCATCGACAATGAAGGCTTCGAGCGCTCGTCGACGCGGCTCGGCGCGCGCGCCGGCGTTGCGCTCGATATGGGTGAGAAGCTGTCGGGTGAATTCTCAGCCGGCTGGCTCAGGGAAGCGATCGACGACAAGAACCTGGACGCGATTTCGGGCGCCACCGTCAATGCCGACCTCAAATGGTCACCGGAGCGCGGCACCACGATCGGCCTGACCGGCAAGACCACCGTCGAGACCACGACCACATCAGGTGAATCCGGCGACATCCTCTATTCCGGCCGCCTGACCGGCGAACGCCAGATTCGCGCCAATCTCACCGCAAACGCGGCGCTGGGCCTCGACTGGCGCAACTATGTCGGCATCGACGGCCATGACAGGACCTTGAGCGCCGAGGCCGGCCTGACCTGGTGGCTGAACCGCTACGCCGGCCTCACCACAAGGGTGAGGACCGAGAAGCTGACCAGCAATCTGCCCGGCCGCGACTACACCGCCAACAGCATCTTCCTGGGCGTGAAGGTGCAGCGCTGAAGCCGTCCGAGGTTCGTCATCCTGGGGCGTAGCAAGGAGCGAAGCGACGCGGCGCAGACCCCAGGATCCATGCCGCGACTTATAAGCGCCTCTGCGATGGCCGGCCTGGGGGCATCGTTCTGGACCGCTGCACTCTGGGTCCATGTAACGGAATGGATCCCCGGGTCTCCGCGACGTCGCTACGCTCCTGCTTCGCCCGAGGATGACGAAAGTGTGGGGCCTAGGAAGCTGCGCCGCGGCGCTCCGACGGCTTCATCTCGTCGAGAAGCGTGCGGATGACACCGGCCATGTTCTCGTTCATGTCGCTGCGCCACAGCGCGAAGGCGACATTGGCCTCGACAAAGCCTTCCGGCGATCCGCAATCGAACGTGCGGCCCTGATAGTGGTAGCCATAGAAGGGCTGCTGCTTTTCCAGCTTCAGCATCGCGTCGGTGAGCTGGATCTCGTTGCCGGCACCCTTTTCCTGGCCTTCGAGGATCTTGAAAATCTCGGGCTGCAGGATGTAGCGGCCGTTGATGTAGAGGTTGGACGGCGCGGTGCCGGTCTTCGGCTTTTCCACCATCTCGGTGATGCGGAAGCCGTGATGCGTGTCCTCGCCGCGGCCGACGATGCCATATTTGTGGGCGTCGGCGGGGTCGCATTCCTGCACGGCGATGATGTTGTTGCCGGTTTCCTCGTAGAGCTCCACCATTGCCTTCATGCAACTCTTCTCCGACTGCATGATCATGTCGGGCAACAAAAGCGCGAAGGGCTCGTCGCCGACGAGCTCGCGGGCGCACCAGACGGCGTGGCCGAGCCCCATCGGCACCTGCTGGCGGGTAAAGCTGGTCTGCCCCGGCGCCGGCTGCAGCCGTTGCAGGCGGGCGAGCTGGTCGTCCTTGCCGCGCTGGGCCAGCGTGTCGTAGAGCTCGAACTGGATGTCGAAATGGTCCTCGATGACGGCCTTGTTGCGGCCGGTGACGAAGATGAAATGCTCGATGCCGGCCTCGCGCGCCTCATCCACCACATACTGGATGACCGGCCGGTCGACGACGGTCAGCATTTCCTTGGGGACGGCCTTGGTGGCCGGGAGAAACCGTGTGCCGAGACCGGCGACCGGGAACACTGCCTTGCGAACTCTCTTCATGCTTTCAATTATCCGTTTGATGGCCAGTTCCGCAATCCCGTTTCAAGACATTTTCATGCCGGAATTGAGGATTACTCGGCGATAAGAGGGGGACGTTACCGGTAAAGCTTCAAGGCGTCTTTTCGTTCCCGGCGGCACCTATGGTAAACTAATTCCTAACCTGGTTCGGCGATGAATGGTCTTTCCTGAGACAGAGAAGGAGGAAAAGATGTCCGTTCGCAATGCCGCAAAGCGTTTTACCAGCGTCATGGCGGCAGCCAGCCTCTCGCTCGCTCTGCTGATGCCTGGCCCCGCTTTCGCCGATGCCGGTTTCCGGCAATGGGTCGCCGGCTTCCGCGCCACCGCGGTGCAGAGCGGCGTTTCCGGCGCCCTCTACGACCAGGCCTTCAGGGACATCAGGGATATTGACCCGGTGGTGCTGGAAAAGGCCCGCACGCAGCCTGAATTCACGGCCCCTGCCTGGGACTATTTCGACAACCGCGTCCATGATCAGTCGGTCTCCGTCGGCCAGCAGATGGCCAAGAAATGGAAGCCGTGGCTGGACCGGATCGAGGCCAGGTTCGGCGTCGACCGCTACATCCTGCTGGCCATCTGGTCGATGGAATCGAACTATGGCGAGATCCTCAAGCGCGACGACATCATGCGCAACGTCGTGCGCTCGCTGGCGACCTTGGCCTATGCCGACCCGAAGCGGGCGAAATTCGCCCGCACCCAGTTGATCGCCGCGCTGAAAATCCTGCAGACCGGCGATATCGACGAAAGCCATCTGAGCGGATCCTGGGCCGGCGCCATGGGCCACACCCAGTTCATCCCGACCAGCTATCTGCACTATGCCGTCGACATGGACGGCAACGGCAAGCGCGACATCTGGAATTCGATCCCCGATGCGCTGGCGACCTCCGCCAACCTTTTGAAGAAGAATGGCTGGCAGGCCGGCAAGACCTGGGGCTATGAGGTCGCCTTGCCGGCTGGCAAACTTCCCGGCGGCTCGAAGACGCTGTCGCAATGGCAGGCGCTCGGCGTCGTCAGGGCTAACGGCAAGCCGTTCAAGAACGGCTCCGACAAGGCGACGCTGAAGGTGCCGGACGGCCGCAGCGGGCCGGCCTTCCTGATGATCAAGAACTTCTCGGTCATCAAGGCCTACAACAATGCCGACAAATATGCGCTGGCCGTCGGTCTTCTTGCCGACGAAATCGCAGGCTCCAGCGGTCTCGTGCAGGACTGGAAGCGGCCTTTCACCAAGCTCACTTTCGAGGAGAGGCAGGAGCTGCAGAAGCGGCTTTCCCAGCACGGCCTTTACGACGGCAAGTTCGACGGCAAGATTGGCGACGGCTCGAAGACTGCCATCATGGCCTTCCAGGCCAAGGCCGGCTTGACCCAGGATGGCTATCCGAGCATGGAAGTGCTGAAGTGGCTTCGGCAGAAATAGAGCCACCTGCGGTGCCGCGCGGCCTTCCGGGCGCGCAAAGGACACTGTAGCAATCTGGTTGGCGCGGGCCTTGCCGCGCCAAGGGATGGAGGAAACGATTGGCTTCGGCTGCGCGCATCGCAGGGCTTGTTCGTCGCATGCCGGTGCTCATCCTGGCCGTCATCGTGCTCGCCGTCGGCGTGGCTGGCGCCTTCCATGCCCCGGCCATGGCGCAGGAGCAGCAAAACCGCGGCTGGTCGTTGCGCGATCTTTTGTTTCCGCGCCGCAGCGAGCGGATTGAGCCGCCGCAGATTCAGAAGCCGAAGCCAAAGCGCAAACCTCGCGCTCCCCGTGCGCCGGTTGAACCACAAACACCGATAGTCGAGAAAGCGCCGGACGCGCGCACCGTCCTGGTGGTCGGTGACTTCATGGCGGCCGGCCTCGCGGAAGGCCTCGACACCGCTTTTGCCGAGAATGCTGGTGTCAGGATCGTCGTGCGCAGCAATGGCTCGTCCGGCTTCGTGCGCGACGACTTCTATAACTGGCCCGAACAGATCACGACGCTGATCGAGACCGAAAAGCCCGCCGCCGTGGTCGTCATGCTGGGTTCAAACGACCGCCAGCAGATGAAAGTAGGCGACGTCCGCGAGCAGCCCCGTTCCGAAAACTGGACCAAGGAATATGAGCGCCGCACCGACGCGCTCGGCAAAGCAATCGCCACAGCCAAGGTGCCTTTCCTATGGGTCGGCATGCCGGCCTTCCGGGTGCCGAAGATGACCTCCGACATGCTTGCCTTCAACGACATCTATCACCAGGCCGCCGAAAGCAACGGTGGTGAATTCGTCGACGTCTGGGACGGCTTCGTCGACGAAAATGGTGCCTTCGTCACCAGCGGTCCCGACATCAACGGACAGCCGGTGCGACTGCGCGCCGATGATGGTATCAACGTGTCGAAGGCGGGCAAACGCAAGTTCGCCTTCTATACCGAAAAACCGTTGCTGAAGATTCTCGGCCTGACCGCGCCGGGAAGCGTGGTGACGGCTTCCGCGCCGGCGGGCGCTCCCGTGGAGGCGCCGGCGCCGGCCGCGGCTCCCATCGTCATCGACCGCACCGCGCCGATGCTGCTCAGCGACCCGGCGCTCGACGGCGGCTCCGAACTGCTTGGCGCGGCACCGCCGGCAAAGGCCAATCCGGACCTGCCCGGCGAGAGGCTGGTGGTGGAGGGCAAGGCACCCGTGGCTTCGCCCGGCCGTGCCGACGATTTCTCTAGGCCGCCGAAGGCCGCAGCCGCGACCGACACCACGACCGCGATCAATCGTTAGTATCGCAAAGCGGCTCTGAGGCCGGGCTCAGCGGGGCAGGACGCTCGACCCCATCAATGCCTCGTCGATAGAGCGAGCCGCCTGACGGCCCTCGCGGATCGCCCAGACGACCAGCGATTGGCCACGACGCACGTCGCCGGCCGCATAGAGCCTGTCAACGCTGGTCCTGTAATCGCGGTCATTGGCCTCGACATTCCTGGAGCGGCGGCTGTCGGTGGCGATCTTCATCTCACCCTCCAGCTCCTTCGCCACTCCGGCAGCGGCCGGCCCGGCAAAGCCGATGGCGATGAAGGCCAAATCGGCGCGGATGACGAATTCGCTGCCGGCGATCGGCTTGCGCTTCTCGTCGACCTCGCAGCACTTGACGCCGGTCAGTTGGCCTTCCTCGCCGATGAATTCGAGTGTCGCCACCTGGAATTCGCGCTCCGCGCCTTCGGCCTGCGAGGACGAGGTGCGCATCTTGGTCGCCCAGTAGGGCCAGACCGAAAGCTTGTCTTCCTTTTCCGGCGGCTGCGGGCGGATGTCGAGCTGGGTCACGCGCACGGCGCCCTGGCGGAAAGCGGTGCCGACACAGTCGGACGCGGTATCGCCACCACCGACGACGACGACATGCTGGCCGCCGGCGATGATCGGATGCGACGGCCACGCCACGGACTGGATCGGTTCGCCGCCGACACGCCGGTTCTGCTGCACCAGATAGGGCATCGCGTCATGCACGCCGCCGAGATCGTCGCCGGGAATGCCGGCCGCGCGCGGTGTTTCCGACCCGCCGCAATAGAGCACGGCATCATGCTCGGCGAGCAGCTCGGCAACAGGCTTGTCGACACCGACATTGACGCCGCAATGGAAGGTCACGCCTTCGCCCTGCATCTGCTCGATGCGCCGGTCGATATAGTGCTTCTCGATCTTGAAGTCGGGAATGCCGTAGCGCATCAGCCCGCCCGGCCGGCTTTCGCGCTCATAGACATGGACGTCGTGGCCGGCGCGGCCAAGCTGCTGGGCAGCCGCCATGCCGGCAGGGCCGGAGCCGATAACGGCGACGCGCTTGCCGGTCTTCTTTTCCGGCGGATAAGGCCTGATGTGGCCGGTTTCATAGGCCTTGTCGGCGATCGCCTGCTCGACCGTCTTGATGGCGACGGGAATGTCCTCGAGGTTCAGCGTGCAGGCTTCCTCGCAGGGCGCGGGGCAGATGCGGCCGGTGAACTCCGGGAAATTGTTGGTCGAATGCAGGTTGCGGATCGCATTGTCCCAGTCACCATTGTAGACGAGGTCGTTCCAGTCCGGAATCTGGTTGTGGATCGGGCAGCCCGTCGGCCCGTGGCAGAACGGAATGCCGCAATCCATGCAGCGCGCGGCCTGTTTCTCGACCTCCTTATCCGACATCGGCAGCGTGAATTCACGGAAATGCCGGATGCGGTCGGAGGCCGGCTGGTACTTGTGCACCTGCCTGTCGATTTCAAGAAAGCCTGTTACCTTGCCCATAGTCCAGTTCCTGCTGTCCAGATGGTGCGGTTTTCGCCGCACCCGTTAACCCCTTGAGGCAGCCATGGCAACCTTGCGCCGGAGGTCAAACTGTCGATGAAGATGGGCCGGGAAGCCTGGGCTCCCCGGCAATTGCAAAGCCTATTCCGCCGCGACGCCCATGCGCATGCGTTCCATTTCGATCAGGGCGCGACGGTATTCGACAGGCATGATCTTGCGGAACTTCGGCCGGAAAATCGTCCAGTCGTCGAGAATCTCGCGACCGCGTACCGATCCGGTGTAATGCACGTGGTTGGAGATCAGCTGGTAGAGCCGCTCCTCGTCGTGGCTGGTCATGTCGCCGGAGACATCGACGCGACCCTTGTGGTCAAGGTCGCCGCCATGATGCAGCAGCCTTTCCATCAGGTCGTCTTCTTCCGGAACCGGCTCCAGCTCGACCATCGCCATGTTGCAGCGCTCGGCGAAATCGCCCGCCTCGTCGAGCACATAGGCGACGCCGCCCGACATGCCGGCGGCGAAGTTGCGGCCGGTCTTGCCGATGACGACGACGATGCCGCCGGTCATGTACTCGCAGCCATGGTCGCCGACGCCTTCGACGACGGCGGCCACACCCGAATTGCGCACGGCGAAACGCTCGCCTGCGACACCGGCGAAATAGGCCTCGCCCTCGGTCGCGCCGTAAAGCACGGTGTTGCCGACGATGATGGACTCCGCGGCGACGATCTTGGCTTCTTCCGGCGGCCGGATGACGATGCGTCCGCCCGACAGGCCTTTGCCGACATAGTCGTTGCCGGCGCCGACAAGCTCGAACGAGATACCGCGCGCCAGGAACGCACCGAAGGACTGGCCGGCCGTGCCGGTCAACTTCACCTGGATCGTGTCCTCGCGCAGGCCCTTGTGCTTGAAGCGCTTGGCCACTTCACCCGACAGCATGGCGCCGGTGGAGCGGTCGACATTGCGGATATCGACCTCGATCTTGACCGGCTGCTTGCTCTCGAGCGCCGGCTTTGCCAGTTCGATCAGCTTGCGGTCTAGCACGTCGTCGATCGGGTGCTTCTGCCGCTCGGTCCAGTGCACAGCTTCATGCGGCGCATCCGGCTTGAAGAACATCTTCGAGAAATCGAGCCCGCGCGCCTTCCAGTGCACGATCAGGTTGCGCTTTTCCAGGAGATCGGTGTCGCCGATGATCTGGTCGATATGGGTGTAGCCCATCTCGGCAAGCAGCTCGCGAACCTCTTCCGCGACGTAGAAGAAGAAGTTGATGACATGCTCGGGCGTGCCCTTGAAGCGCTTGCGCAGCACCGGATCCTGCGTCGCGACGCCGACCGGGCAGGTGTTGAGATGGCACTTGCGCATCATGATGCAGCCGGCCGCGATCAACGGCGCGGTCGAGAAGCCGAACTCGTCGGCGCCGAGCAGCGCGCCGATGATGACGTCGCGCCCCGTGCGCAAGCCGCCGTCGACCTGCAGCGCAACGCGCGAGCGCAGACCGTTCAGCACCAGCGTCTGGTGCGTCTCGGCAAGGCCCATTTCCCACGGGCTGCCGGCATGCTTGAGCGAGGTCAGCGGCGAAGCGCCGGTGCCGCCATCATAGCCCGAGATGGTGATGTGGTCGGCGCGCGCCTTGGCGACGCCCGCCGCAACCGTGCCGACGCCGACTTCCGAGACCAGCTTGACCGACACGTCAGCCGCCGGATTGACGTTCTTCAGGTCGTAGATCAGCTGCGCCAGATCCTCGATCGAATAAATATCGTGATGCGGCGGCGGCGAAATCAGGCCGACGCCCGGCGTCGAATGCCGGACCTTGGCGATGGTCGCGTCGACCTTGTGGCCGGGCAGCTGGCCGCCCTCGCCGGGCTTGGCACCCTGCGCCACCTTGATCTGCATCATGTCGGAATTGACGAGGTATTCGGCCGTGACGCCAAACCGACCCGAGGCGACCTGCTTGATCGCCGAGCGTTCGGGGTTCTTGCCGCCGCCAGGCAGCGGCAGGTAGCGGTCGGCCTCTTCGCCGCCCTCGCCGGTGTTCGACTTGCCGCCGATCTGGTTCATCGCGCGCGCCAGCGTGGTGTGCGCTTCGCGCGAGATCGAGCCGAACGACATCGCTCCGGTCGAGAACCGCTTGACGATGTCGGCCGCCGACATGACGTCGTCGAGCGCGACCTTCTCACGGCCGGTTTCCTGCGCCAGCTTCAGCCTGAACAGGCCGCGAATGGTCTGCGCGCGGGCCGTCTCGCTGTCGATCTGGGCGGAATAGTCCTTGAACGTCTCCCACGATCCCTGGCGCACGGCATGCTGCAAGGTGGCGACCGCATCGGGCGACCAGATATGCGCTTCGCCGCGCATGCGGAACATGTATTCGCCGCCAACCTCGAGGCTGTTGCGCAGCACAGGGTCGTTGCCGAAACCGTCATTGTGGCGGCTGAGCGTCTCGGTCGCGATCTCGTCCAGCCCGACGCCTTCGATCAGCGTCGCGGTGCCGGTGAAATATTGCTGCACGAAATCGCTCTTCAGGCCGATGGCGTCGAAAATCTGCGCGCCGCAATAGGACTGATAGGTCGAGATGCCCATCTTGGACATCACCTTGAGGATGCCCTTGCCGATCGACTTGATGTAGCGCGTGACGACTTCGTAGGCGTCCACCTCCTTCGGCAGCTCGCCGCGCTTGTGCATATCGAGCAGCGTGTCGAAGGCGAGGTAAGGGTTGATCGCCTCGGCGCCATAGCCGGCAAGGCAGCAGAAATGATGCACTTCGCGCGGTTCGCCGGATTCGACGACGAGACCGACCGAGGTGCGCAGCCCCTTGCGGATCAGGTGATGATGGACAGCCGCCGTCGCCAGGAGCGCCGGGATGGCGATACGGTCCGGCCCGACCTGGCGGTCGGACAGGATGATGATGTTGTAGCCGCCGGCGACCGCTGCCTCCGCCCGCTCGCACAGGCGATCGATGGCGCCCTGCATGCCCGCGGCCCCTTCGGCGGAGCCATAGGTGATATCGATCGTCTTGGTGTCGAAGCGGTCCTCGGTGTGGCCGATGGAACGGATCTTTTCGAGATCGCCATTGGTCAGGATCGGCTGGCGCACCTCGAGCCGCTTGCGGCGCGAATTGCCGACCAGGTCGAAGATGTTGGGCCGCGGCCCGATGAAGGACACCAGGCTCATCACCAGCTCCTCGCGGATCGGATCGATCGGCGGGTTGGTGACCTGGGCGAAGTTCTGCTTGAAATAGGTGTAGAGCAGCTTCGACTTGTCCGACATCGCCGAGATCGGCGTGTCGGTGCCCATCGAGCCCACCGCTTCCTGGCCCGTCGTCGCCATCGGCGACATCAACAGCTTGGTGTCTTCCTGGCTGTAGCCGAACGCCTGCTGGCGGTCGAGCAGGCTGACGTCCTTGCGCAGCGCGCGCGGTTCGACCGGCTTCAAATCTTCCAGGATGAGCTGCGTATTGGCGAGCCAGGTCTTGTAGGGATGCTTGGTCGCGATCTCCGACTTGAGCTCCTCGTCGGAAACGATGCGTCCCTTCTCCAGGTCGATCAGCAGCATGCGGCCGGGCTGCAGCCGCCACTTCTTGACGATCTTCTCCTCCGGCACCGGCAGCACGCCGGCTTCCGAGGCCATGATGACGCGGTCGTCGTCGGTGACGATGTAGCGCGCCGGGCGCAGTCCGTTGCGGTCGAGCGTGGCGCCGATCTGGCGGCCATCGGTGAAGACCACCGCCGCCGGCCCGTCCCATGGTTCCATGAGTGCCGCATGGTATTCGTAGAAGGCCTTGCGATCGGCATCCATGAGCTTGTTGCCGGCCCAGGCTTCCGGGATCAGCATCATCATGGCGTGGCTGAGGCTGTACCCGCCCTGGAACAGGAACTCGAGCGCATTGTCGAAGCAGGCGGTGTCGGACTGGCCGTCATAGGAGATCGGCCAAAGCTTCGAGATGTTGTTGCCGAACAGTTCGGAATCGACCGAAGCCTGCCTGGCCGCCATCCAGTTGTTGTTGCCGCGCACGGTGTTGATCTCGCCATTGTGGGCGACCATACGATAGGGATGCGCCAGCTTCCATGACGGGAACGTGTTGGTCGAGAAGCGCTGGTGGACGAGGATCAGCGCCGTCTCGAAGCGCGGATCGATCAGGTCCTTGTAATAGGCACCGACCTGGTAGGCCAGGAACATGCCCTTGTAGACGATGGTGCGCGCCGACAGCGACACACAATAGGCGCCGATGTCCATGTTGCCGTTCTCGGCATAGATGCGGCCCGATATGACCTTGCGCAGCAGATAGAGCCTGGCCTCGTATTCCTCGTCATCGGTAATGTCTGGCGTGCGGCCGATGAAGACCTGCCGATGGAACGGCTCGGATGCCACGATGTCAGGCGCCTTCGACAGCGACGAATTGTCGACGGGCACGTCACGGAAACCGATAAGCGGAAGCCCCTCTGACTGCGCCGATTCGGCAATGATGTCCTCGATATGGGCGCGAAGTGCCGCGTCCTGCGGCATGAACCAGTGTCCGACGCCGTACTGGCCCGCAGCCGGCAGGTCGATGCCCTGGGCTGCCATCTCCTCGCGGAAGAAATGGTCGGGAAGCTGCACCAGCACGCCGGCGCCATCGCCGACCAGCGGATCGGCGCCGACGGCGCCGCGGTGCGTCAGGTTTTCGAGCACGGCAAGCCCGTCCTTGACGATCTGGTGCGACTTCACGCCCTTCATGTTGACGATGAAGCCGACGCCGCA
This sequence comes from Mesorhizobium loti, assembly GCA_014189435.1. Lineage (NCBI taxonomy): Bacteria > Pseudomonadati > Pseudomonadota > Alphaproteobacteria > Hyphomicrobiales > Phyllobacteriaceae > Mesorhizobium > Mesorhizobium loti. Next base: position 311,472 of record CP050293.1, on the reverse strand, counting down.
GGCGTCATGCTCGTTGCGCGGATCGTAGAGGCCTTGGGCCGAAAAGCCGTTGGCGGTTCGGCCGATATTGGACCGCAAGGTGTTTTTGACGGTTGCCGCTTTCGTCTGCGCGGCCTGGCCGTTCGTCGCAGAGTGCGTCATGTCCGTCATCCTGTCCTCCATTCCAGCCCTTCGGGCGCTGGTTTGCCTCGGCAAGCACTTGGCTCACCCCGATCCTTGTGGCACGTCTTGCGAAATTCTTGCCGAACCAGGCAGCTGTCCGCATGGTTCGTAATCGTACAGGCCAGTTTGAGGCCGTCCACCTGTCGCTCGCGGCAACAGCCGGAGAGGCCCAAATGATACGCCAATCCAGCTTGTTTTGTGCGACAAAATAAGACAGCACTACTGTCCTAAATTTTTATGACAGAATTCCCGGACGCACACAAGACCGATTCACAAAAAACTTGGGCCTTTCGCGACAGAAAATGTCGTGAAGTTGAGGGAAAACGTAAGCTTCAGTCGCTGGCCCCTTTCTTGCCGACTGGCTGGCGTTACCGATTTTCCGGCGTCTGGCCCCTTGCGATCAGGGCGCGAAACCGGTCAACTTCAGGCTGATCTCCCCAAACCCCCGATCTCCCCAAATTCCCGATCTCCCAAGACATAGGCAGAATGCATGTTCTTCGCTTCCGACAATTGGGCAGGCGCCCATCCCAATATCGTTGCCGGCCTGTCGGCCGCGGCCGGCGGCTTTTCCACCGCCTATGGCGACGGTGCGCTCGACCAGGCCGTCTATCAGCGCTTCAGCGAGATTTTCGAACGCGAGGTTGCGGTGTTCTTCGTCGCGACCGGTACCGCCGCCAACTCGCTGGCGCTGAGCACTTACAACAAGCCAGGCGGCATTTCCTTCGCCCACCGCGAATCGCATGTCATCGAGGATGAATGCGGCGCGCCGCAATATTTTTCCGACTCGCGGCTGCATGCGATCGACGGCGCGCTGGGCAAGATCGACCCGCACGATCTCGAGAAGACCATCGGCCGCTTCGCGCCCGAAATCGTCCATTGGGGACGGCCGATGGCCGTTTCGATCACCCAGTCGACCGAGGTCGGCACCATATACGGGCTGGATGAAATCGACACGATCTCGGCGATTACCAAGAAGCATTCAGTGCCCCTGCACATGGACGGCGCCCGCTTTGCCAACGCGTTGGTCGCGCTCGAGACGACGCCGGCCGAAATGACCTGGAAACGCGGCGTCGACATCCTGTCCTTCGGCGGCACCAAGAACGGCTGCTGGTGCGCCGAGGCGATCGTGCTGTTCGATCTCGACCGCGCCAGGGAATTGGCCTTCCTGCGCAAGCGCGCCGCCCAGCTGTTTTCGAAATCGCGCTTCGTCGCGGCGCAGTTCGAGGCCTATTTCAAGGACGGATTGTGGCTGGACACCGCCCGCCACGCCAACGCCATGGCCGCGCGCCTCGCGGCAGCGATCGAGGATTCGGCAACGGCGAAGCTGGCCTGGCTGCCGCAGGCCAACGAGGTGTTCGCGGTGATCAAGAAAGCCGAGGCCGAAAAGCTGCAGGCAGCCGGCGCTGCCTTCTACGACTGGCACAAGCCGCATGGTTTCGACGGCCATATCGGCGAGGACGAGTTGCTCTATCGCTTCGTCACCAGCTTTGCGACGACGGCCGAAGATGTCGACCGCTTTGGCCAGCTGATCGCAGGATAATCAGTATCCCTGACAACAAAAAAGCGGCGCCTTTCGGCGCCGCTTCCGTCTCGGGAGGAGACTTCAAAGCAATTCCAGGAAAAGTGTTAGGCGGTTTTCCGCCCGGAATTGCGCAGAACAGAGTTTAGGCAGCGGTCTTGGCCTCGATCTGCTTGGCCTTGGCCGAAGACGCCGTAATGGCGATCTTGCGCGGCTTCAGCTCCTCGGGGATGTTGCGCTTGAGGTCGACGAAGAGCAGGCCGTTCTTCAGCGAAGCACCGACGACTTCAACGTGGTCGGCAAGCTGGAAGCGGCGCTCAAAGGCCCTCGAGGCAATGCCGCGATAGAGCAGTTCCGACCCTTCGCCGGTACCCTCGTCCTTGCGCTCACCTTTCACGGTCAGCACGTTGCGATGGGCTTCGATCGAGATTTCCTCGTCGGAGAAGCCGGCAACCGCCATCGAGATGCGGTAGGAATCCTCGCCGGTGCGCTCGATATTGTAGGGCGGATAGGTCTGCGCGCCATCCGGCTGCGCAAGCGAATCCAGCATCGTGAACAGACGATCGAAGCCGACGGTCGAGCGATAAAGCGGGGAAAAATCAACGTGACGCATGAGGTGTTCTCCTGTTGAGCAACATAGTTTGCGTATGGCCGGTGCGAAACCCTTGAGCGGCGTTTCGGCTGGACCAGCGGCCCCGACATTGGCGACCGCATGAGACATTTGGGGAGCGCCCGAAGGCATTTCAAGATTTCACCCGACGGCAAAAGCCATGCGGCTGATTCCCAGATGAACGGCAGATGAACCGGCGCTTCGGCGCGCGTTCAGACAGCCGGCGCTAGAGTGCATTCCAGGATCAAGGACTGGCGGCGCCGATCGCACAACAGGCGCCGCAACGAGGCCGACCGGGTGTTAACGTCCCTTCCTCCCGGATCGACAGAGGCCGGAAGCACGCTTTCAAGCGGCTTCCGGCCTTCCCCGTTGCAGCCTCCCGTCACCGGGAATTCCTTGGCTTTTGGCGCATGGGCGTCTATCACCTTAGCGGAGCCGGCCAGCGCAGGCGGGCATGCGAGACGCCGAGCACGAAGCGCCGAATGACGGATCTTTTCACCGAGAACTCTCTTTTTCACGAAATTGAGGGCAATCCGCGGCCGGAAAACGCCACCGGCGGCTTCTTCACCACGCGTGACCGCAAGAATATCCGCTACGGCCTGTTCGGCGCGGTCGCTCGCCCGATGAAGGGCACCGTGGTCCTCCTCACCGGCCGCAACGAGTGTATCGAGAAATATTTCGAGACCATCCGCAACCTTGCCGATCGCGGCTTCGGCGTCGCCACCCTCGACTGGCGCGGCCAGGGCGATTCCGACCGGCTGATCCGCGATCGCCAGCGCGGCTATGTCAGGAGTTTCCGCGACTATACGGCAGACCTCGAACAATTTTTCGAGGAGATCGTGCTGCCCGATTGCCGTGGGCCGTACTACATCCTGGCGCATTCGGCAGGCGCATTGATAACCCTGCTTGCCGTACCGTCGATGGTCAACCGCGTGCGGCGCATGGTGCTGATCGCGCCCTTCCTGACACTGCCCGATCTGCCGGTCTCGATATCGACGGTTCGCCGCGTCTGCTCGTTGTTCTGCGCTCTCGGCCTCGGCCGGCTCTATGCCGCCTGGGGTCCGCGGCCGAAGGTGACGGCCCCTTTCGAGACCAACAAGCTGACGTCTGACCCAGCACGCTATCGGCGCAATACGCGGCTCTACGAAGAACATCCGCAACTGGCGCTTGGCGGTCCGACGATCCGCTGGCTGCGGGAAGCCGCGAAAGCCTCCGAGGCCGTCAGCGATCGCGACTTCATGGCAAGAATTCAGGTTCCCATGCTGATCATCGCTGCCGGCGCCGACCAGGTCGTCTCGACCAAGGCCGTCGAGGCCTACGCCAGGCGTCTGCGGCTCGGTTCGCTGCTGATGATCGACGGCTCCCGCCACGAAATCCTGCAGGAAGCCGACATCTATCGCGAGCAATTGCTCGCCGCCTTCGACGCCTTCATTCCCGGCAGCGACGACCCGACTGCCTGACAGGCGCCGGTCGCCGGTTCATGGCTGGCGGGCAAACTCCATGATCCAGTTGGTTTCCCAGGTCGCGCCGCCATCCTGCGAAAAGGCCTGCTCCCAGCGCGCCGTGTTTTGCGCGATCTCCGACCAGAGGAAACGAACCTGGATCGGCCGACCCTCGAAGACGTCCTCACACAGGAACGTGCCGACGCCGTCGACGAACGCACCGCGCACCGGAACGTCGATGGTCAGGGGGTTGCGGCCATCGATCCACCAGATCGACCATTGCCGTGTCGCCGGATCGAAGGTCCGCACCGTGGCGGCGCGATAGGCGCCATCCGGCAGCTCGATCACATTGTCGTCGACATTGCCGAGGCCGCCGAGCAGCGGGCTCACCGCGCATGTGCCGGTGAATGCGTCCCAATTGGTGTCGCTCGCCAGACGCTTTTGCAGCCTTCGATGGCTGACATCCCAAGTGCCGAAGAAGAAATCGAAATCGCTGCGGCCGTCCGCCGGAATGTCCTGGGCGCGGCTGGCTGTTGAGTGCGTCGGCATGTCTGGTTCTCCCTCTGGCAATGACCCTCCATAGCCGGTGTCTACTGACACCCTGTTGTCAGTTGCATGAGCCAGCCGGCGCCTGGCGGCACGCAAAGTGCTAAAGATTCTGACAGCCCGTATCGCTGCGGAATGCTCATCTGCCCGCGTCGAACTGAACGCCATGGAGATGAGATCATGACCGAGAACACCTGCGCTGCTTGCGATTGCCAGCTGGACGCCAACCCGATCCGCGTCAAGGTCGGCGGCAAGACCGTCGAAGTCTGCTGCGAGGAGTGCGCGCAAGCGCTGAACGAAGCCGGCGCCTCCGCGGCCGGCACCAGGGAGGACTGAGCGATGCGCCCCGATCATACAGCAGCGGCGCAATGCCTGGCCGGCCCTGTCCCGGCACGGGCGCCGACAATCCGCACCGCGACCATGCGGCAGTCCCTGGGGGCACACGTCGCTGCGGCGGCAGACTGGATCGGCCGCCAGATGGAAAGGCGCCGAAGCCGCCGCGCTCTGCTCGAAATGACCGACGACCAGCTCAAGGACATCGGCCTGTCGCGCGGCGAAGCCTATTCTGAATCCATCCGCCGGTCGTGGGATTGAGGAACGGCCTGTCGGCAAGTCTCCTGACAGGAATGGGCGGACCGATTGCGTAGAATGCCCTGCAATGCCGGCACCATGTTCCGGCGCAAGGGAAAGAGCGCAACGGCCATGTCGCAATTCATGGTGCAACCGCTTCTGGACACCGGCACTGTCAGGGTGCGGGATGTCGTCTGCAGCGGCGAATGCCGTCACCGGAGCGAAGAAGAGTGCACGTCGGCCACGCACCTGGTGTTTCCCTACCGCGGCGTTTTCGTGCGCCATGTCGGCCGCCAGGATGCCGTTGCCGAGGCCAACCAACTGTTGTTTTTCAATGAGGCCGAAGCCTACCGGATCAGCCATCCTGTCGAGGGCGGCGATTCCTGTCTCGATCTCGTCATCGAGGAGGCTCAGCTGCTTGAACTGGCGCCGAAGGAACAGTTGCGCACCGGCGGCGCCGCTCCAGCCTTTCGCCGTCAGCGCCGGCGCATCGACCCGCGGGCACAGGCACTGGTGGCCTTGCTGCGCCACAGCCTGAGCCGCAAAATCGCCGAAACGCTCGAGGCCGAAACCCTGGCGTTGACGCTGGTGCGGCGCTCTCTTGGCGAGCGGACCTCGCATGTCGCCGGCGCCAGCGCTGGGCGCCAGAAGCTGGTCGACCGCGCCAAGCTTGTCCTGTCTTCGGATCTGTCACGACGCTGGACGCTGGCGGAAATTGCCGTCGAGGTCGGTGTCTCGCCGGTCTACCTGACGCAGGTTTTCCAGCAGGTCGAAGCCATGCCGCTCTATCGCTACCATCTGCGGCTGCGGCTGGCACGTGCGCTCGACCTGCTGGGCAGCTACGACAATCTGACCACGCTGGGCATGGACCTGGGCTTCTCCAGCCACAGCCATTTCAGTTCCGCCTTCAGGCAGGTTTACGGCCGCACGCCAGCGGAATTCCAGCGCTCGATCAAACCGCGTTGAAATGTGGCGGTCTCAGCCGCGCAAGGCGGCCATGGCTGCGGCGTGAAGCTCCGGCGTCGCTGCGGCCAGGACGTCGCCGCCCTTCTCCGCCGGCCCGCCATCGAATGTTGTGACGACACCACCGGCCTTCTCGATGATCGGGATCAGCGCCACGATGTCGTAGGGCTTCAATCCTGGATCGGCGACGATGTCGACGCTTCCCGACGCGATCATGGCGAAGGCATAGCAATCGGCGCCATAGCGGGCGAGTTGGACCTGCTTTTCGAACTGGTCGTAACGCTCGCGCGCCGCGCCCTTGAACAGCGCCGGCGTGGTGGTGAACAGCGTCGCTTCAGCGAGATTGGTCGTCTTGCGCGTCGAAAGCTTGCGTGGCCCGCCCGGCCCTTCATAGTGGGAACCCGAGGCGTTGGCGTAGAACAGCTCGCCAGTGAAGGGCTGCGCCATCATGCCGGCAACGGCGTCGCCGTCGACCGTCAGCCCGACCAGCGTCCCCCACACCGGCAGGCCGGAGATGAAGGCGCGCGTGCCGTCGATCGGGTCGATCACCCAGACATGCCGGCTCGTAATGTTCTCGCTGCCGTGCTCCTCGCCCAGAATGCCATGGTCGGGATACTCAGCCGAGATCAGCGCCCGGATGGCGCGCTCGGCCTCGCGATCGGCCTCGGTGACCGGATCGAAACTGCCCTTTTCCTTGTTGGCGACCGCACCTTGGGCGCGAAAGCGCGGCAAGGTCTCGGCCGCTGCCGCCTGCGCGATACGGCGCATGAAATCGATGCTGATGTCCAACTGATTCTCCCGCATTGCAGAGTGCCCAAGCGGGCTCTGCCGATACTTTCTCGCCAAAACAAGCCTGTTTATCGATTTATTCGCCAGGACAGATGTTGCCAAAATATCACATCGGCGTCGTCGAAACGCAATTTCCACATCACTCTGAATTAAAAAAGCCTGAAGGTCGCTTGACATTTGTGCAGCGCACAATACCCTCGACCTCGGACAGGTTTTCCTGTCCATGCCCTCCTTGGGCGTTTCCTCCCTAGACTTCGACCGTATCGTGCAAACGATGCGGTCTTTTTTTATGTCGCGATTTCGTTCTGCGGCCAGCGAGCGGCAGGTCGCTCACTCCGCCGCCAGCGGCAGGTCGATGAAATGATGATCAGGCATCGACATCAAGTCGGCTGAAAATCGCGTCAGATCGTCGGCCAGCGCGTCGAAGCCGGCGGCCTTCTCGAATGTCCGCTCGTTCATGTAGAGCCCGCGATTGACCTCGATCTGCAGCGCATGCAGATGGCGCGCCGGGCGGCCATAATGTTCGGTGATGAAGCCCCCGGCATAGGGTTTGTTGTGGGCGACCGTATAGCCCATGGCGGTGAGCAGGCCGATCGCCGTCTCGGTCAGGGCCGCGGTCGCCGAGATGCCGAAACGGTCGCCGATGATGAAGTCGGGCCGCAGGCCGCTGTCGCCGACACGGATGCTTGCCGGCATCGAATGACAGTCGATCAGCACGGCAAAGCCAAACCGTGCATGGGTCCTGGTCAAAAGCCGTTTCAGCGTCTCGTGATAGGGCTTGTAGACGGCCTCGATGCGGGCGACCGCTTCGGCCAGCGGCAACCGGCCGGAATAGATGTCGAGCCCCTCGCCGACCAGCTTCGGCACCGTGCCAAGCCCGCCCGCCACCCGCGCCGAGCGGATGTTGCAGAAGGACGGCACCGGCTCGGCGAACATGCGCGGATCGAGTTCCCACGGCTCGCGGTTGACGTCGAGATAGGCCCTCGGGAAATTTGCCGCCAGCAGCGGCGCGCCGAGTGCGACGGCGCCGCCGAACAGCTCATCGACGTAACAATCTTCCGACCGGCGGATAGCGTTGCGGTCCAGCCTTGCCATGGCAAGGAAGCGTTCGGGATAGTAGCGGCCACTATGCGGTGAATTGAAGAGGAAGGGGACGCGCTGCTCAGCGCCCGACCGGATTTCGAAGGGTGGAAAGACCGAAAAATCCTCGGCTGCCGTCTTCAATTTGAGCGAACCCGAAAACACCAGTGCATCATGATGTGAAAGTGCCACCTTGCTGGCCGCGTGTCCAGCATTTCAGCGGCCACGCCGTCGGGCAAATATGGATCATCGCCGTCCGCGTTCACTTGATGTTTACCCTCACCTCCTCATATACAGGATGGTTAACGGGCTTGCCCAACGGCAATCTCGGGCGGGTGATTCGGACGGGATATCATGGCACGCATTCTTCTGGCGGAAGACGACGACGATATGCGTCGGTTCCTCGTCAAGGCGCTGGAGCGCGCCGGTTACCAGGTCAGCGATTTCGACAATGGCGCCAGCGCCTATGAACGGCTGCGCGAGGAGCCGTTCTCGCTGCTGTTGACCGACATCGTCATGCCGGAGATGGACGGCATCGAGCTGGCGCGGCGCGCCACAGAGATCGATCCCGATCTGAAAGTCATGTTCATCACCGGTTTCGCCGCCGTTGCGCTGAACCCGGATTCCAAGGCGCCGAAAGACGCCAAGGTGCTGTCGAAGCCGTTCCATCTCCGCGACCTCGTCAACGAGGTCGAGAAGATGCTGCAGGCGGCCTGAGCCGTTTTTTAAGCGAGGCGCCGCACCTCTTCGCCACTGCGGCGAGACGACGCCTTCTTTCCTTTTTCCTGCTATTGACGCGCTGGATCAAAAATGGTGTATGCGCGGCTTCGGATGGGCGTGTAGCTCAGCGGGAGAGCACTGCATTGACATTGCAGGGGTCACAGGTTCAATCCCTGTCACGCCCACCATCCTCTAGAATATCAATGGGTTACGCTGAGTTTTCGCTGGTGAGGCATCCAGGGGATGCACCAGAATGCGCAATCCGACCTATCTCGAACTCTCCCGAAACAGGATTTTCTATTTTCGCTGGCCGCTAACAAAGCCTTGTGCTGTCAGCGGCGGGAAGCCAGCGAGCCTCAAAATCTCACTGCATACGCGGATCGACTCGGAAGCCTTGTACCTAGCTCGACACCTAAGCTATGTCGGCCAAGTCCTTATGAAACGGTGGTCTGCATCCGGCATGCGCTACGATGAAATACGTGCTGCACTTAGAACGCACTTTCGAGATGCGCTGGAACGCCGCAAAAATGAGATAGCTGCGCAGGGCCGACTGAGACCTGAGGCCTTGGCGGCCTATCAAAACGGGTTAGCGTTTGCAGACGACGCGATGTTGACCGGCGGCGATATCTTCCCGCATGAGACCGACGACTCGCTAGCTATCCGCTTTGCCGAGTCTCACCAGCTTCCGCTGACTCCGGGGTCTGACGCCTTCGCGACATTCAAGAGCGAAATGAAGAAGGCATATAAGGCGTACTGCGCTGAGGTTCTGGCCCATGATCAGTCCTTTGAAACTTTCGACTTTAACGAAGCCGCCCTTCCCTCAGGGACGACATTCGCAAAACCAGCGTCCATCTCGAAAGGCACCCTCAGTGCGGTAGCTGTGAAATTCATAGCCGAGGAGAAGAAAGCGGGGCGCTGGGTCAGACGGTCGGAAGAGCAGAAGCGCCAGCACATCGAACTCTTGAACGAAATCCTAGGATCCGACATCGAGATTACCCAAGTCGCATCTTCCGACGCGCAACGGGTGAAAGAGCTTCTTCTAAATTATCCTCGAAATAGGAATAAGATCGAAGCCACCCGCAACCTGTCTATCGAGGAAATAGCGAATCTGCGGGGTCATGAGACGCTCACTGTCCGCACCATCAACACCTATCTGCAGACCTATGCGGGCCTATTCTCTTGGGCAAAGAGAAACAGATATGTCGCGGAAAATCTGTTCGACGGAGCCACACTCAGAGAAAACAAGAAGAATGACGAAGAGGCTCAGAGAGAGCCGTTCTCTCAAACTCATATCGATCTGATGCTTAGCGAGCTTCTCGAAAACGCACGAGGATTGCTGAACAAGGATTACCAAAAATGGGGGCCGTTGATTGGTCTCTATACCGGCGCCAGATTGAATGAGATATGCCAGCTAGAAATCGCCGACATTGAAGTGACTGACGGGATTTGGTGTTTCGACTTCAACGACGAAGGTGAGGCAAAGAGCCTAAAAAACTCCGCATCTCGAAGGGTTGTGCCTATCCACGAACGCCTCCTAGAGCTTGGAATCTTGGAGCGCTTGAAAACGCTCAAGTCGCGAGGCGAGACACGGTTCTTTCCTGAGTTCCAGTTCACCTCGAAGGACGGCTATGGCCGAGCCCTCGGACGCTGGTTCAATGAGCGCTTCCTGGTTCAGCTTGGCATCAAGTCAAAGGACTTAGTGTTTCACAGCTTTCGGCACACCATGATCACAAGGCTACTGCAGGCTGGCATAGAGGAAAACCTCGTAAAGGCAATCGTCGGTCACACACGTCAAGGCGTGACGCAGCAGCATTATTTCAAGCAGGGATACACAATCGGACAGATGCAAGCTGCACTACGCAGTTTCTAGCCCGTCCTATTCACGAGCGGCCTGGTTCCTTGCCGCTTGGCGTTCGGTCATGAAGGTGTGAGGCGTCTTTTTCACCGCAGCTGAGACTGGACTTTGGAACGCGCTGGAGGGTCAAGGTATCGGGTTCGGTGGGGCTTTGATGCCCCGGCGCTCATGGCCCTGCGGGCTGCAGCGTGATGGCGATCGTTCGGAACAGACTTGCTTCGGGACAGGCGGCGGCGAAGGCCAGACGGATGCGCGAGACGGTTTCGGTGACGCGGGCGCCGAGCTTGAGAAGCCTGAGCCGCAGTGTAGAGAACTCGGCGTTGCACAGATGATGGGTCGTGGGCACTGCCTCGCGCAGGGTGAGCATCAACCAGTATGCGGCGGTGTGCAGGACGAGACGGACCTGGTTGGCAATCGGTGAGCGGCAGCTGGTGCGGTCGGAGGCGAGCTGGCTCTTGTGCATCTTGATCAGGTTTTCGGCCTGGCCGCGGGCGCAGTAGATCACATCGTAGACATGCTCGGCGGAGCCTTTGTCGAGATTGGTGACGACGAAGCGGATGTCGAGGCCGAGGGTGGTTGCCTCGATGCGGGCGCAGGCGCGGCGTTCCGTCCTCCAGGATTTCGCCTTGTATCGGGTCTCGGCATAGCCGCGCAGCACCGGCTTCTGCTCGAGCGCGCGGCGGGTGCGGATATCGTCGGCGGCTTCATCAACGAGACGCTGGAGAACCTTGTTGCCGGGCAATCCGAAGAGGTAGTCGACCGCATTGTCCTCGCACCATGCCATGACTTGCGCCCGGCCATAGTGGCCATCGCCGCGGATCAGAATGCGGGTGGTCGGCCAGCGGGCGCGGATGCGCCGGACAAGCCGGCGCAGATGGCCGCGGATCTCCTTGCCCGCCGGGGTCCTGCCAGGACGCAGGATCATGGCGACCGGGCGTCCTGTCGCGGCGTCGTAGATGTGGATCGGCAGGAAGCAACGCTCGTCGTAATGGGCGTTGAACAGCGAGAGCTGCTGATGGCCGTGAACGACATCCACCGTGTCGTCGATGTCGAGCGTGACGCTTTTGGGCGGCGCGGCATAGCTCGACAGCCACAGATCGACCAGCACCCAGCCGAGCCGGATGACGGTGCGCAGGTCGGGCAGGTTCTCGAGGCGCGAGCATGTCGGCTGCGAGCACAGATCAATCCCGCTGTCGGGCAGCCGCCCGCAGGCGAGCTTGAAGGCCGGGTCGGTGCGCAGCCGGTCGAGATCGTTGGCATCCTCGTAGCCGCATGCGATCGCAAAGATGCGGGCGCGCACAATGTCGGCCATGGCGTGCGTCACCCGCGCTGGATCGCGCGGATCGTGGATCGCGGCGGCCAGCCTGTCGGCCAGTTGCAGGCGTCGCTCGGCCGCTGCCAAAAGCATGACGCCACCATCCGAGGTGATGCGTCCGCCGTCAAACGCAGCTGTGATCTTCTTGCGTCCAACGGCTGGAAATGAGAGCGGCAGCAACGTATCATCGGTCATGGCGGGTGTGGCTCGCGAGAGGCGGTGGCAGGGTTGGCTTAGACAACCGAATCCTACGCTAAATCAATCGCTTAGGCTACATCCGCCGTAACCGGGGCAGATTACCGGGCGGTGGGGGTTTGCAGGCGCGTGCGTTCGTGATTCACCGTTTGCGTGACGCTACCACCGACTGATTCGCTTGAAGGCCTGTCGCTCGCGGAACTCCGCGGGCTGGTTTCTGCGCTGATCGGCGAAGTGCGCGGTCTTCAAGGCCGGGTCGAGAGCCTTGAGATCGAGAACCAGGCGCTACGCGCCGAGAACCAGACCCTGAAGGATGAGATCGCCCGGCTGAAGGACCTGCCGCCGCGTCCCCCGGTCAAGCCGACCAAGCCATCGGGCATGGAGAAGGCGACGCAGCCGACATCTGGCAAGGGCAAGCGCCGCCGGCGCGGCGCCAAGCGCGACGGCGGTCGCGTGAGCCGCGAGGTGACGGTTGCGGTGAGCGCTCCTGCGGGCTCTCGCTTCAAGGGGTATGAGACGATCCTGGTGCGCGATCTGGCGTTGTCGGCCGAGGTGGTGCGCTATCGCCGCGAGCGCTGGGTGACACCGACCGGCGAAACGATGGTGGCGCCCTTGCCGGCGGGGATCATCGGCGGCTGGGGCGCGAACCTGCGCCGCTTCATTCTGGCCTGTCACATTCAAGGCCAGGTGACGACGGAGCGGTTGACGGCGTTGTTGACCGGGATCGGGGTCGACATTTCGAAGCGCCAGGTGGTGCGGCTGATTTCGGAGGGCCTGGAGGCCTTCGCGGCGGAGGACCGTGACGTGCTGCGCGCCGGGCTGGCTACGGCGCCCTGGATCACCGTCGATGATACGTCGGCGCGCCACGCCCACCAGGACGGCTACACCACCCAGATCGGCGATCGCCGCTTCACCGCGTTCCGCACCGGGCGATCGAAGTCACGGGAGGCGTTCCTGGCGACGCTGCGTGCCGGGCACAGCGATTACTTCATCAATGAAGAGGCCCTGGCCTATATGCGCGGCCGCAACCTCGCCGGTCCGGTGATCGCGCGGCTAGCGGCTGCGCCGCACAAGGCATTTGCCGACAGCGCCGCATGGCAGGCGCATCTGGCCGCACTCGGCCTCGACCAGCTCGCGGTTGAGCCCAACCCAGTCAGGATCGCCACCGAAGGGGCGATGTGGGGAGCGATCCGCCACCACGGCTTTCTTGGCGATACCGTGGTCGTGTCCGATGATGCCGGCCAGTTCCGCATCGGCGACCATGCTCTGTGCTGGGTCCACGCCGAGCGGCTCGTCCACAAATTGATACCCGTGACCCCGGATCAACGTCAGGCCGTCGACATCATGCGCCAGTTGATCTGGTGGTTCTATCGCGACCTCAAGAGCTACCAGCGTGCTCCTTGTCCGCGCCACGCGGCGGCCCTGCGCGCCCGCTTCGAGCGCCTGTTCAAACGACGAACCGGCTACGTCATGCTCGACCGGCTTCTTGCCAGGCTGCATCGCCGCAAGCATGAACTCCTGCGCGTTCTCGATCGTCCCGAGATCCCGCTCCACACCAATGGTTCGGAAAACGACATCCGCACCTTCGTCACCAAGCGCAAGATCTCCGGCGGAACCGTCAGCGAGGCAGGCAAGAACGCCCGCGACGTCCTGCTCGGCCTGATGAAGACCTGCATCAAGCTCGACGTCTCATTCTTCCGCTATCTCGGCGACCGCCTCGGCATACCAACACAAGAGTCGATTCCGCCGCTCCCGGATCTCGTTAGGCAAGCCGCTCAAGCCTGACTGCCCGGTAATCTGCCCCGGTTACACATCCGCCAACCTCTCAGACGCAACGTCGTGCATAAGACGGGCTAGCTGTCGGTTATCTTTTTCACGAGACCTGGAACGTCCAGATCGATGATCGCGGCTATATCGAGAAGCTCAACTAGGTCGACTCGACGTTGTCCGCTCTCAATATTCGCGATGAAGGGCTGATGCCGACCCAGCGCTTTCGCAACTTGGGTTTGGGACAAGCCTTTTAGACGCCTCTGATCCGCCAACGCTTTGGCGATCGTCGTATGACGTGTTGAGTGCAAAGACTTTGGCATTGGCCCGTTGACGAGAGGTCTAACGGGCGGGTAATCCGAAATTCAGATTATCCAAAAATTGGATATCTGGGCCATACACGCTCTGCGGCTTAGCAGAGCAGACAGGGGCTAACATGGAAATCTTGCTAGTGCTGATCGCGCTTGGAGCGGCGATGTTCTTTTTCTTCAAACGTAATGTTCAGCGAGGAACTCAACTGACAATTGATGAAGTGATAGACCGTGGTCGTTTATATCAATCACTAAACGAACACATGAGAACATTGGAGGTTAAGACTGACACGCCCCTCGGTTTTCGAATGTCCAGATTCTTGTCGTTTGGTGCAGACATAGCCAGACGGGCTGCCAATATTCCCAAATCAACCGATGAAATGGATCCAGGACCCGAAAGTGCTGCTGTTGTTTTGGTCATGCAGCAGGGCATCCATACCCTTATGACGCTGGAAAAGGGGGCCAATGCCATCAAAACATCAAGTTATAAGGCTGACTGGGCTAAGGTATTCGAATTCACGATGTTGCAAACCTTTCGCTGCGATAGCCGTGACCCAAAGGACGAGCGAAGTCAGCGAATTCTTGAGTTGGGTCATCGGGTGACAAAGATAGCACAGTCAGAAAATGCAGCCTTACTGCAGCATATTTTCGATGCTTGGGACTCTATTCTCAAGGGGCTCTCTGACGAATCCGTAGATCAGATGGGCAATGTTATGCGGGAAGCTGTCGATTGGTGCCAGCAGCGGCTTGACGGCACCGACACTCACGAAAATCGCAATGCTCTCTACCAAGAGATTGTGGAAGCTAACAAAATGCGAAACCAGCGGATGGGCTACGACCAATATCTCAGCGCCGTGGTGACAGAGGCTAAGCGCCTGGACGGCAAAGCTGCCACGGACCTGCATTGGATCGAATTGACAGACGACGAAGGCACAAAGCGTGCTTTCGCTGATGGAATAGACCCCAATAGGCTCGCAGCGGAGATTTTGAATTTCGGGCCGCCGTCCCCGGGGCATGTAGGCTAGTTTTCGCCAGAGAGGCCCACAAGACTCGTTTGCCATCCAGCCGCAGGATGGCGCGAGAAGATACCGCGCCGCCTCTCAGCGGCCTTCCCTGTCCGATTAAAGGCCCGTCGCTACAACCCCCAAGCCAGCAGCGCGGCTTCGGCCTGATCGGGCGCGGATTTTATGCGCAGGATTGTCTGCCGTGTGAGGTCCGAAGCCTTGGCAATTGCCGAAGCGCCAGCACCGTTAGCCAGCATGTCCAGTACCAGCCGGTATTGATGACGATCATAGGTCGGTTTGCGACCACGATATTTCACCGTCTTGGCCTTGGCATGGGCTATGCCTGCCCTCTGCGCTTCCTTCGTTGCCTCTGCTTGCGCCTGAGCCGTCGCAGCCATGAAGGCAATAAGGGCGTCACGTACTGCTTGCTGAATGGGGTCGGAAGTAGCGCCATCGAACGTCATGTTGTTGATCACGGTACGAATGGAAACGCCTCTGCGCATGAACTCCCTGATCGCATCGCAGACATCTTGGTAGTTCCGACCAAGCCGATCCACCCATCGCACCACAAGCGTATCGCCCTTGCGTAGCATATCGTAGAGGCGCCGACCTTCCGCACGCTCCCTAAGCAACGTGTTCAAGCCGGAACTACCATGGTCGGCAATCACAGTGTCAATCTCGAAACCAGCGTTCCTGGCCTGCGTTTCTTGATGCTCGATGGTTTGGTCCGCTGTGGAAACGCGAGCGTAGAGGATAACGGACATTGTAGACTCCCATATGTACGTTAGGGTTATGTCCGTACATACATCTGTCCGTTGACCTATGTCAACCCTTACGTACACCTAGATGTAAGCCGGATTGTATGCCCGCTAGGGTATAGCCTAACGGACAAGGTCGATTGCTATGAGCAGGCGGCCCTGCCGCAAAGCCATACCGCCTGGAGACCAGGGCTTTGTTAATCCATGGTTCTAATCCATGCCCCCCAGTTACCCACCATGTTCTAGCTGGTAGCGCAGGCCCAAGCCGAAGCGGACTGCTAGCATGGATTATATGAGAATGCTAATTACTGGGTCTATCTATTAGATATGTATTGGTATCTATATATATGTATTACTATATATTACTATGTATTACTATTATATCTATTATATCTATTATATATATCTATTATATATATCTATTATATGGATAGCTATTTCGGATATCTATTAGATCATATCTATATATGCTATCTATGTATTATATATGTATCCTTGATATATATGGATATCGCTAGCATTATATATGGATATCATATCTTATATCATATCTATATGGTTCAGCTATCTTACTACTGTCAACTGATACCAGACGCTCTTAGTATCCTGCTCTTACACCAGATATCTAAGCCAGCACATACCGACTTCGCTTTAGTTCCAAATAGGGAGCACAAGCCAGTGGCTCATATACAAGGCAATTGTTCAAGGGTATCGGCCCCCCATACGCGCGTCCAATCAGCCTGTGGCTGACGATCTAAGATTTCCAAGTGAGGCACCGCGTCTAAGAGAGCGACTAGCCCGTCCTATTCACGAGCGGCCTGGTTCCTTGCCGCTTGGCGTTCGGTCATGAAGGTGTGAGGCGTCTTTTTCACCGCAGCTGAGACTGGACTTTGGAACGCGCTGGAGGGTCAAGGTATCGGGTTCGGTGGGGCTTTGATGCCCCGGCGCTCATGGCCCTGCGGGCTGCAGCGTGATGGCGATCGTTCGGAACAGACTTGCTTCGGGACAGGCGGCGGCGAAGGCCAGACGGATGCGCGAGACGGTTTCGGTGACGCGGGCGCCGAGCTTGAGAAGCCTGAGCCGCAGTGTAGAGAACTCGGCGTTGCACAGATGATGGGTCGTGGGCACTGCCTCGCGCAGGGTGAGCATCAACCAGTATGCGGCGGTGTGCAGGACGAGACGGACCTGGTTGGCAATCGGTGAGCGGCAGCTGGTGCGGTCGGAGGCGAGCTGGCTCTTGTGCATCTTGATCAGGTTTTCGGCCTGGCCGCGGGCGCAGTAGATCACATCGTAGACATGCTCGGCGGAGCCTTTGTCGAGATTGGTGACGACGAAGCGGATGTCGAGGCCGAGGGTGGTTGCCTCGATGCGGGCGCAGGCGCGGCGTTCCGTCCTCCAGGATTTCGCCTTGTATCGGGTCTCGGCATAGCCGCGCAGCACCGGCTTCTGCTCGAGCGCGCGGCGGGTGCGGATATCGTCGGCGGCTTCATCAACGAGACGCTGGAGAACCTTGTTGCCGGGCAATCCGAAGAGGTAGTCGACCGCATTGTCCTCGCACCATGCCATGACTTGCGCCCGGCCATAGTGGCCATCGCCGCGGATCAGAATGCGGGTGGTCGGCCAGCGGGCGCGGATGCGCCGGACAAGCCGGCGCAGATGGCCGCGGATCTCCTTGCCCGCCGGGGTCCTGCCAGGACGCAGGATCATGGCGACCGGGCGTCCTGTCGCGGCGTCGTAGATGTGGATCGGCAGGAAGCAACGCTCGTCGTAATGGGCGTTGAACAGCGAGAGCTGCTGATGGCCGTGAACGACATCCACCGTGTCGTCGATGTCGAGCGTGACGCTTTTGGGCGGCGCGGCATAGCTCGACAGCCACAGATCGACCAGCACCCAGCCGAGCCGGATGACGGTGCGCAGGTCGGGCAGGTTCTCGAGGCGCGAGCATGTCGGCTGCGAGCACAGATCAATCCCGCTGTCGGGCAGCCGCCCGCAGGCGAGCTTGAAGGCCGGGTCGGTGCGCAGCCGGTCGAGATCGTTGGCATCCTCGTAGCCGCATGCGATCGCAAAGATGCGGGCGCGCACAATGTCGGCCATGGCGTGCGTCACCCGCGCTGGATCGCGCGGATCGTGGATCGCGGCGGCCAGCCTGTCGGCCAGTTGCAGGCGTCGCTCGGCCGCTGCCAAAAGCATGACGCCACCATCCGAGGTGATGCGTCCGCCGTCAAACGCAGCTGTGATCTTCTTGCGTCCAACGGCTGGAAATGAGAGCGGCAGCAACGTATCATCGGTCATGGCGGGTGTGGCTCGCGAGAGGCGGTGGCAGGGTTGGCTTAGACAACCGAATCCTACGCTAAATCAATCGCTTAGGCTACATCCGCCAACCTCTCAGACGCAACGTCGTGCATAAGACGGGCTAGGCACCCCATGGGGGAAATACGCTTCCTTGGTTGTATTGATATACCCGCGAAAAATTTCGTCGTTTTCAGATTTCAACTTTTGCCGGCCAGCAGACGCCTCAAATATCATTCCTTGTGTTTTGCCTGCGCAATGATGCTGATCATTTCCGCGATGGTAAGCCACTGTCTACGACGGTGGATCATGCGATGGCAGTTGGAGCAGACCAGCGCAAGCTCAGTCAGAGGCGTAGCACGACCTTCATCCAATGTGTGAAGCGGGCGCGTGTGATGTACCTCCATGAAGCGATCACCCCGTTCGCCGTACTGCTCTGAGAAGGACATATCGCAGGCTTCGCATCTGAGTTCACCTGAGTCCGCTAGTGCCTTTCTTATGCGTGCATTCACCAGTTTCCGACTGCGTTCCCTCCGATAATGGAGAAAGGCTAACAGCCGACCTTCCTGAGCTTCCTCCACATCGTCAAATTCTTCGCCTAAGACAAAATCCGCATTCTGAGCCAAGGCAGATTTGATTTTTGTGGCAGTCACTGCGAGGCGTGCGGGATCAGATGCGAACTCATTCCAGACGTCTTCCTCCTCAGCGCCACCATGGCTTAATCCGGATTTGCCCAATGAAGCGAACAACGGATCAAAGCGGCGGAAATTCATCACCTTCATGTACACGCCGTTGGGATTACGGAAGTTTTTCCCTCCCGTTCGGCCTAGTATCGCGTTTAACTGATTGAGCTCCTTTGACAGCGTGAGAACCTCAGGGCTGGATTTGCCCGGTGGCGATTGTGGATCTTGCATGTACATATCGAGTGCAAGGATCAGTTCGTCCCTGACCCAGTTGGGGTTGCGAGTTGACGGCTGCGACCTGCCATACACTTCCGGAAGTATCTCGTTGGGCGGAGTGCCTTGTCCGGTGATCCTTGCGCCGTTTTCGTAAAGGAAGTTCGCAACTCCGTTGCGGGTATAGTCCCAACCAGGCTTATGAGCTTCAGGCTCTTCACCTGTTTCCAGGTACCTCAGATGATAGGCGTACGACAGTGCCGCTTTGGATGGGTATTCTGCCCCACGCCATACCACTGAATACGCCTGAGCTTTCGCAAACCTGGGCCTGCTTTGCCTGTATGATTGACGATTAACAAACTTAAGAAATGCGTCTGGGCCGCCCTGTTCATGCGCTACCTCTAGCGCCTTTCGAATATAGTCCCGCACTTCCGCGCCCCTCAACAGTCCACACAACGATATTCAGCACGACCATCCATCTTCGTGCAGTTCGGCCTAGGGAACCTGATGCGAATAGAGCTTTATTTGTGAAGTAGGTAAAAGAGAACAACCAACCCAGCGATCACAATCAAAGCCAATTTCCCACCTCCGCCACTGCTAGCGGCTGAGGGCGTACGGTACCCAGGGGCTTCTAGCCGTACGCCCGATACGCCCTTGTCGATCAGAAGTTCAAGCTCGTGCTTGCCGACCTTTACGATCTGAGCAAGCCGAGAAGTGCGTCCTCCATGCTGCCCCTTAATATGCTCAAGAAGAACTGGCATTTGAACGCGAGCGGCCTCCACGACCATTGCACGTTCCATAGACCTGAGATGGTTGAGCAGTTCCTGCTTCACACCAACATCACCTGCCGCAAGCCAGTTGAACCTGCGCTCTATCTGCTCAGGAATGCGATACTGCGTGACAACCTCGTCTATGTGTCGACGGGCAAGGTCGACAACCTGTTCTAGATCTGCGTCGAGGCCAACTCGCATGACACGTTTTGAGCTTGGGCCGAAGTGATGCCAGAGGCCTTCGGTGAGCTTGTACTTCTCTGACAGGGGCATGCGGGGAGGCAGCAGATTGAACAGTCGCTCTGCAACAGTCCCGCTCATCTTCGTCTGCCCGGTGCGCCACTTGTGCATTGTATCTGAGGCATATTCTCGAGCCTGAGATCCGTATCGGCGTCCGTACTCGGCTAGAATGATGGTCAGCTCTGAACCTGGAAGCGAAAAGAAATATCGCTTCACGTCCTCGTCCGTACCCCCCAACTCATGGCTTAGCCGTTTCGCATCTTCGATATGCTGAAGTGCTCTTTCGCGCCCATAGTCACGACCGTAGGTGCGCTTTGCGTAGCGGCGATCGTATCTTGGCATTATCCACCCAACAGGCTACGCGCAACGCGGCTCAGCCAGGACTTTGGGGCGCCAACTCCGTAAATGAGCTGCAATTCATAACTATCGCCCTTTATCAGTCGGGAAAACGACATCTGGCTGCCCTGCGCCGCTAGGTGAGAACCTTGCTTGGTGACCAGGCTCAAGACCGTGCGCACTTGGTCCGTCATTTCCGCGACTGTAGAATCGGAGAGGCCTGCCCTGGTGCCGTCTCTGTGCAGCGCAGCTAACTTGCTCTCAATGTCTACATTGTCAGATAGCTCCAGAGTGGCGTTATACACGTCAGCGACCTAAGGCTATCGCTATCACGATCAAAGCGACTATCCCCGCGATGACATAGTAAGGGGTCCAATCTCGTTCTCCTGTTTGAGAACGCGAAAGCTTCCCAGCCGTGGCAGCATCGGTATTGCCCATAATCACTTCGGTACGGCCAAACTGGCTGTTCTGGACATGGGTGAGCGTTACTGAGTTGCCGTCCTGCGCGACCTGTTTCGTCGTCTCTCCTAGGGTACCAAGCGTACTACGAAGGACCGACACTTCGATGCCCAACTCCTGTGCTCGCTTGCTCACATCCAACGCGCCCTTGGCGTAGTCGGTTAGTAGCGCCCTACGCTGGTCTTCCGGCATCCACGAAAGATCGATCTGAGTGCTCTGGCCTAGCGGAATGGCGGTTGGAACTTGTCCCAACGCCTCAGCATTCGTTGTAAGGCTCTTCGATTCTTTCTTGTCTGCCATCACACGCCCCTACCTTTTAGAATTGCAGTCTACAGAATCTCACGTTCGGCCCGTCTCAATTCTTCTTCCCGGTTCGACGGTACTGCGCAGGATTCTCGAATGAGCCAGCCCATAGGCCAACGCCCCCAGCTAGTGCCGCGTCTTCAAGCTGTACGTACTCAAGAGAGTATTTTCTGTATGCTATAGCCCACCCCCTACGAACCATTTCAGCGCTGACGTCAGTCTGCGCGACAGTACACTTCGCTATGGTTCGCCCGTATCTGTCCGTATCTATTTTGACACATACCACAGTCTTGTCAGCAAGAATTTCGTCAAGTGCAAACGCGGCCTTCTGCCCGCAACGGTAGGACGATCCATTTGCATCGCACTTTTGCGAAGCCTCAGGCGCGTCGATACCATTCAAGCGTATTCGAATGCCGTGAATTTCCAGTGTATCGCCATCAACTACAGAAGCTTGCCCCGTGATCGAATCTTCCGTTGCGACGGTGTGCGGAACACCAGAAGGCACGGCCACGCTGCTAGGTGAGACTATGCTGGCAGGCGCAGCCACGCTAGCACTCTCTTCTGCACTCGGGTGCCTATGCAAGGCTATCAGGGCCACCGCAAGCGCCAAGGGCGCGCAGAACGCCACTACCGCAACACGATTCATCGAAAACGGCCTATAGGCACCCACCCCTGCCTTTGCATACTGCTGTGCGCAATCGCCCCAATGGCGCTCAAACTCTAGTCCAATCTATCGACTCTATCGACCGAGGTAACCAGCCTAGGCGGCCCCTTTGCCCGTTTTCATCGTAGTCACTGCGTGGAGGGGAGGAAAATACACCGAAATAGGCTTGTGCCTGACAGTCACCTTCCTGCCTGTCCGTTCGCTCGCCTGCTCGCTCTCGAACCAAAGTTCATTGGAATCATATCGAGGCACTAATACCCCTGCGTATCTTTCAGTAAGATATTTGCACCACTCTTCAAGTACATTATCAATACGAGGGCAATTGCAGAATAAAATCAGACCTCCTCTATCCTGGCTAGGAAGCCCTGTCGCATACCTGACCATCAACTGATCGAAGCCTTCTCCGATCCAGTTATTGTCAACGCCAGAGACCTTTTTTACCTCACCAAGCCAAAGAAAGCCTCCACCGTCCTTGATTACAATATCACAGTGCCCGCCAGAAGTCGTATCATGCGATACATCAAGTCCAAATTTATCGAGCTGCATAATCAGCATGACGGTTAATTGATCTTCTTTTAGGTCATCTAACTCCTTTGGGTACTGGGCCATACTAACGGCACATTGATCAATTGCCTTATCTATCAATCTGCAAAGAAGTTCATGATCCGGCTCGGAATGCCAGTACTCAAACAATTCGTAAACAACTGAAAGCCCCGTTTTAGTAGCAATAAGCTTGAGCGTACCCACTGACATTTCACCCATGGGCACGTCTCACAAGCTCCTGAAATTCTCCACTGGTACGAAAATAGGGATATGTTAATTCCTGAAAGTCATCAATCTTTTCTCCAGAATGAGGATCAACAAGAAAGCCAGCACGCTTTGCGTCGCGCCATTGAGCAGAAGAAAGAACAACCTCTTCTCCATCGCTGGCCTTGTATACAAACATTGACTTTAGAACATTTATCTTTGGGGAACTTAGAATCGCTATCGAGTGTAAAAGCCCTGGATCTTCAACTTTGCAATGAACCAAATTACCAATTGACCGATACGACATAAATGAAGTTTGATCACCTGTTAACTTTGAGAGCGCATCAACGATCATGACAGCAAGCTTTCCGGCGGGGTCATCCGCCAAGGCGCGCTGCACCTCCCGAGCTATCTCATCTAGCCCGTCTTATGCACGACGTTGCGTCTGAGAGGTTGGCGGATGTAGCCTAAGCGATTGATTTAGCGTAGGATTCGGTTGTCTAAGCCAACCCTGCCACCGCCTCTCGCGAGCCACACCCGCCATGACCGATGATACGTTGCTGCCGCTCTCATTTCCAGCCGTTGGACGCAAGAAGATCACAGCTGCGTTTGACGGCGGACGCATCACCTCGGATGGTGGCGTCATGCTTTTGGCAGCGGCCGAGCGACGCCTGCAACTGGCCGACAGGCTGGCCGCCGCGATCCACGATCCGCGCGATCCAGCGCGGGTGACGCACGCCATGGCCGACATTGTGCGCGCCCGCATCTTTGCGATCGCATGCGGCTACGAGGATGCCAACGATCTCGACCGGCTGCGCACCGACCCGGCCTTCAAGCTCGCCTGCGGGCGGCTGCCCGACAGCGGGATTGATCTGTGCTCGCAGCCGACATGCTCGCGCCTCGAGAACCTGCCCGACCTGCGCACCGTCATCCGGCTCGGCTGGGTGCTGGTCGATCTGTGGCTGTCGAGCTATGCCGCGCCGCCCAAAAGCGTCACGCTCGACATCGACGACACGGTGGATGTCGTTCACGGCCATCAGCAGCTCTCGCTGTTCAACGCCCATTACGACGAGCGTTGCTTCCTGCCGATCCACATCTACGACGCCGCGACAGGACGCCCGGTCGCCATGATCCTGCGTCCTGGCAGGACCCCGGCGGGCAAGGAGATCCGCGGCCATCTGCGCCGGCTTGTCCGGCGCATCCGCGCCCGCTGGCCGACCACCCGCATTCTGATCCGCGGCGATGGCCACTATGGCCGGGCGCAAGTCATGGCATGGTGCGAGGACAATGCGGTCGACTACCTCTTCGGATTGCCCGGCAACAAGGTTCTCCAGCGTCTCGTTGATGAAGCCGCCGACGATATCCGCACCCGCCGCGCGCTCGAGCAGAAGCCGGTGCTGCGCGGCTATGCCGAGACCCGATACAAGGCGAAATCCTGGAGGACGGAACGCCGCGCCTGCGCCCGCATCGAGGCAACCACCCTCGGCCTCGACATCCGCTTCGTCGTCACCAATCTCGACAAAGGCTCCGCCGAGCATGTCTACGATGTGATCTACTGCGCCCGCGGCCAGGCCGAAAACCTGATCAAGATGCACAAGAGCCAGCTCGCCTCCGACCGCACCAGCTGCCGCTCACCGATTGCCAACCAGGTCCGTCTCGTCCTGCACACCGCCGCATACTGGTTGATGCTCACCCTGCGCGAGGCAGTGCCCACGACCCATCATCTGTGCAACGCCGAGTTCTCTACACTGCGGCTCAGGCTTCTCAAGCTCGGCGCCCGCGTCACCGAAACCGTCTCGCGCATCCGTCTGGCCTTCGCCGCCGCCTGTCCCGAAGCAAGTCTGTTCCGAACGATCGCCATCACGCTGCAGCCCGCAGGGCCATGAGCGCCGGGGCATCAAAGCCCCACCGAACCCGATACCTTGACCCTCCAGCGCGTTCCAAAGTCCAGTCTCAGCTGCGGTGAAAAAGACGCCTCACACCTTCATGACCGAACGCCAAGCGGCAAGGAACCAGGCCGCTCGTGAATAGGACGGGCTAGAGTCTTTGCCATCGGTCACAAATGCTCAAAGAGCTTGTCTCTCACCCAGTCATAATCCTCGATCCCTGCGGCTTTGCGGACTAGGAATTTGGTCAGGCCGGGCGACTGCGAACTCGCCATAGGAAGAGTGCCTTCCAAGTGCAGTTCGGGCGCATTGTACTGCCTCGACCCGAGGTATTCGCGAGACCAACGCACACCTAACCGGAATGGTTCAATCTCTGTCGCCAACGCCTCCTTACCGCCCACATGGTACCGTTCTTTGCGCAGGCTATCGTGTGACCTCATTCTTTCGTGCTTGACCGAGCCTGTAGTCGTCACGAACGCAAGCTCCATAACGATCCCCTCATTCTCAGCGTCGTAGAGATTCTTTATCGCCGGAAATAGCTCGCGGGGTGCGATAGCAGCCTTGGAACCCGACATGGCATGGAGCTTAACATACATCTGTTGATGGAAATCGACCAAGGACTGCTGACTATGGTTGACGAAGTGATCAACGCGAACCTCTACGATCTGGCTCCCGGACGGCATCCAGATCGCGGCGTAGGATTGAAACATCTCGGAGCGTATCGCGATTATCTCGTCCACCCCGGGGAACGCAGCACGTGCGGCTTCCGGAAGGCTCTCGGTTTTCAAAGGTGTTTGGTGGTCATGCTCACGGATGGCTCCGAAGATACCAAAGAGCCCTTCCGGTTTTTGAAGCACGCAAATCAGCGCTGGTTCAGTTGGGTCGCTCTTTTGAATTTTATCCTTAAGTGACGGTCGAGGCATGCGAGACAGTTGCGCTTCGGCGCTTAGCTTCTCACGCAAAGTGTCAGCATTCGCGCCAAGGTCGTATACCCTAACTGACTTTTCGCCACAGCACGCATGTTGGACAAAAGCCTCATACAGACCATCGACGTCGAGACCTTTGAAAGATTCACGAAGTTTGACTTCTTCGATGGTATTTGACCACCCAGACCGCGGTGAAACCCCATGAACTTCAAGCATTCTCCTCGCAACTTGCCATGGCACTCTTTCGCTTATGGCAACTACGATATCTAAGATGTCGGTCTTTGCTGTTGCGGTAGCAGGCGCGTCACGCCACACGCTCAAATATCCAGCCATCGGACTGGGTTCCTCCCCCTTGTCAACCCGCTCGCAAACTACATGCTGGCTTCGAAATGTCCAATGACTATCGGTTCTACTACTGCTTGCGCACAGTATTATAGCTATGTGTGGCGCTGGTGCGGATACCCGAAACCTGAGGGCGTGACTGTTAGCTAACGGATTGCACCATCGCCAGCGGTGGATTCTTGCCCCGATTCAACAGAACTGATAACAAGGGAGGTATTGAAGGGAGGCATTTCGTCTCCCTGCCTTGCCAGGATGCCCAGCACCATTGGGCTTCGGGGCGATGGTGGGTAGCCCTGTCACGCCCACCATCCAATCCAGACGATCAGACCTAAGGCTTGTTGAGATTCGGGATTCCCCCTGAGCTTGGATTGTGATTCAAGCTTTGGATGGAACGACTTGTGTTGACGGACGCCCAATGGGCGAAGATGGAACCGCATTGTCTGGGTAAACCAGCCGATCCCGGACGAAGTGGTGGTGACAATCGCCGCTTCATCGAAGCGTTGCTTTGGATCGTGCGGACAGGAAGTCCGTGGCGCGACCTCCCAGCCTTCTTCGGGAGCTGGAACACGGTTTTCAAGCGATACCGCGATTGGGTCAAAGCCGATGTTTTCATTCGGCTTTTCGAGGCCTGCTCGGATGAGCCGGACATGGAATACGCCATGGTTGATGCTACCATCGTCAAGGTCCACCGCCATGGACAGGGCGCAAAAGGGGGACTCAAAGCCAGGCCATAGGCCGCTCCAAAGGCGGCATGACAACTAAAATCCTGGCACTCACCGATGCACTTGGCAATCTTGTGCGCTTTGTTCTTCTGCCCGGCCAGCGGTTCGACACGGTGGGTGTTGCACCGCTCATCAATGGTGTCTGTTTCGGCGGCTTGATCGCCGACAAAGCCTTCGACAGCAACACCATCATTGCCGACCTGAATGAGCGCGGCGCCAAGATCGTTATTTCACAGCACTCACGTCGTACTTTTCCCCTGCCGCTCGACAAGGAACTCTACAAATGGCGCCATCTGATCGAGAACTTCTTCTGCAAGCTCAAGGAATTCAAGCGTATCGCCATGCGCGCCGACAAAACCGATCAGAGCTTTGCAGCCTTCATCAATCTCGCAGCCGCCGTCATAAACTCACGCTGAATCTCAACAAGCCTTAGATCGACATCCTGGCCGGCTTGCCGGAGCTGGACGATTTCGGTCGCTCCCACGGGGAGCTGGACGTTGGCGAGCTTTTCGGAGCGCAACGTGCCCGTCCCGGCGCTGACCGGAACGGGCCGCAGTGGCTCAGATCATTGCGGCTCTGGATCGGGTGTGTTTCCCGGCCTGTCCGGCGTGCCGCCCTTGCCTTCGCGACAGGGCTCGCCGATACCGCAGCATTTGCCGTTATAGGTGACGCCAGGCTTCAGCCTATCGCATTCCCTGGGAGCGGTTGTCTTGCAGCCGGCCAGCACCGAAACGGCGATGGCGGCCAAAAGGAGGTTTCTTGAAACAATAAACATGAGACGTTCTCCTTGATGGACCGTATTTGGACACACCGCTTGGTCGCGCCTGAGGAGAAATTGGTTCAAAAGAAATTGCCTATGCGAAAATTATTCCGTGCCCGCACGACGACGGAGGCGCTGATGAGACCTCCATGCGCACGCAAGCCATCATTTGAGGCAGGCTCGGCGATCACGTGACAGCAAGTCCCGCACGGACCAGTTGCTCCGAGGCCAGCCTCGTCGCAGACCTAGACGCCTGCCACGGCGCAAAAACTCTTCATCCTGGCAACCGCCAGTTCCGGATCGGCCAGCAATCCGGCCCGGTCGGCAAGGCGGAACACATCGGCATAATGACGGATGCCGCGCGCCGACTGCATGCCGCCGACCATGGCAAAATGGTCCTGATGGCCGTTCAGCCAGGCCATGAAGACGATGCCGGCCTTGTAGTACTCGGTCGGTGCCTCGAAGATTTTTCGCGATAGCGGCACGGTCGGCGCCATCAAGGCGTCATAGCCGGCGCGGTCGCCATCCGCCAGTTTCGCCAGTGCTGCATTGGCGACCGGAGCGATGGCGTCGAAAATGCCGAGCAACGCATGCGAATGCCTCTGCTCGTCGCCGGCGATCAGTTCGGGATAGTTGAAGTCGTCGCCGGTGAACATGACGACGCCGTCCGGCAGGCGGTTCCTCAGCGCAACCTCCTTGCCGGCGTCGAGCAGTGAGATTTTTATCCCTTCGACCTTGGTTGCGTGGCGTTCGATGATGGCAACCACTGTATCGAGCGCCGCCTCGAAGTTGCTGCTGCCCCAATAACCCCTGAGCGCCGGATCGAACATGTCGCCCAGCCAATGCAGGATGACCTTGCCGGAGGCCTGGGACAGGATGCGGTCGTAGACGCTGATGTAGTCGTCCGGACCTTTAGCCACCGCTGCCAACGCCCGGCTGGCCATCATGATCGCCTTACCGCCGAGCCCTTCGATGAAAGCAAACTGCTCTTCATAGGCCTTGATGACATCGTCGATTGTTTTGGCGGCGCTCGGCGCCAGATGGTCGGTCCCCGCGCCCGAAGCGAGGTCGGCGCCGTCGACCGTGCGCGCTTCGGCGATCGAGCGGCGGATCAATTCCTGTGCATTTGCCCAGTCGAATCCCATACCGCGCTGCGACGTGTCCATCGCCTCGGCAATGCGGAAGCCGAGCCGCCACAGATGGTGACGGAACGCCATCGTCCTGTCCCAGTCGACCACCGGCCTTGACCACGGGTCGGTCATCGCAAGCGGATCGGCAACGACGTGTGCGGCGGCATAGGCGATGCGCGAAAACCGCGCGCCGATGTCAGGCTGCACCGGCTGGCCAACAAGCGCATAGCGGTTGCTGCGGCCATCCTCACCAGGCAAGGAAATGTCCATCGATGTCTCCCTTTGCCGCGCCTATAAATGGAACGTTCCAATAAATCAAGAACCTTTAAGATTCGGAGCCTATTCACGGGAAAATGCTGCATCGCAACAAGGAAAGCCTTGCGGGATATGCCATTTGAGTACGGACAATCGATCTTTCAGGCCGACGAAAAAATCCTGATTGACTCGGGATTGAACCGATGATTAGAACGTTCCAATAGATTTTGATCGTGAAGCCGGGAGGAAGCATCTGGATGGCCAGCCGAGCCAAGGCGACGATATTCGACATCGCCCGTGAAGCAGGCGTGTCCAAATCGACGGTATCGCTCGTGCTCCAGGGCAGCGGGCTGATCCGGCCCGAGACGACAAGCAAGGTTCGCAAGGCGATCGAGGATGTGGGCTACGTCTACAACCGCGGCGCCGCCAATCTGCGCAAGGCTCACTCCAACGTCATCGGCATGGTCATCAACGATCTCACCAATCCTTTTTTCGCGGAACTGGCGGTCGGCATGGAACGCGTCTTCCAGTCGGCCGGCATCGTGCCGTTCATCGCCAACACGGCGGAAAATCCGGTGCGCCAGGAAGAGGTGCTGAAATCGCTGATGGAGCAGGGCGTCGCCGGTCTCATCGTCTCGCCGGCACGCGGCACGACACCGGGCGCTTTCCGGCGGATCGAAACGGCGGGCGTGCCGGTCGTCTTCGCCATGCGCCGGCTGCCGGAAAGCCGCATCCCGGTGATCGCGCCCGACAATCATCGCGGCGCCTATCTTGCAGCCGCCCATCTCATCGGCAAGGGACATCGCCGGCTGGCCTTCTTCGGCGGCTCGTCCGACCTCGTGGTCTACCACGAGCGGCTGGGCGGCTTTCGTGAGGCCTGCGAGACGCTTGGCATCGCCGCCCGCGACATACTGATCTTCGAGGGCGAGACCAGCCGCAAAGGCGGCATTGCGTGCCTGGAAACGGCTCTCGCGATGGCTGAACCGCCGACCGCGGCCCTGTGCTTCAACGACGCGGTCGCCTTTGGCGCCATGCTGGCGCTGCGCAAGCGCGGGCTTGAGCCTGGAGCTGATTTCGCCGTCGTCGGTTTCGACGACGTGGCCGAGGCCGAGCACTACATGCCGGCTTTGACCAGCGTCGCGGTGGACTCGGCGGGGCTTGGCGAACGCGCCGCCCATGTCATGCTGAAGATGATTCAGTCGCGCACCACGCGGGCCGAGGATCATATCGGCGCGGTCAATCTCGTAGTCAGGGAAAGCTGTGGCCCGGATCGCCGCACCCGAAACAGGCCCGCAGGTTCAGGGGACGCGGCATGAGCGTCAAATGGGGCTTGATCGGCGCCAGCACGATCGCCAGACAGTTCATGATCAGCGCCATCCGCGCGCAAGGCGATGGCGAGATCGCCGCAGTGATGAGCTCCAGCCCCGAGCGCGCCACCGTCTATGCCGGGGAAAACGACATTCCGCTCGCCGTCTCGACGCTTGATGCCCTGCTCGGCGCCGACATCGACGCCGTCTACATCTCGACCACCAACGAATTGCACCTCGTGCAGGCGCTCGCTGCCATCAAGGCCGGAAAGCACGTGCTGTGCGAAAAGCCGCTGGCGCTGACCAGTGCCGATGCCCGGAAGATGGTAGCCGCCGCCAAGGCAGCCGGCATCGTGCTCGGCACCAATCACCATTTGCGCAACGCCGGCGCGCATCGTGCCATGCGCGAGACGATTGCCGCCGGCCGCATCGGCAAGCCGATCGCCGCGCGCGTCTTCCACTCCGTCTATCTGCCCGAAAACCTGCAGGGCTGGCGCATCGCTAGGCCCGAGGCCGGCGGCGGCGTGGTGCTCGACATCACCGTGCATGACGCCGACACACTGCGCTTCGTGCTCGGCGACGACCCGGTCGAGGTGTCCTGTTTCACCCAGTCGGCCGGCATGGCCGGCAGCGGCCTGGAGGATGGCGCCATGTGCATCTGGCGCTTCAAGTCGGGCATCATCGCCCAGTCGCATGAGGGCTTCACCACCAAATTCGCCGGCACTGGCTTCGAGGTCCACGGTTCGGAAGGCTCGCTGATCGCCAGCAATGTGATGACCCAGAAGCCCGACGGTTCGGTGCTGTTGCGCACTGCCAAGGGCGAGGAGCAGCTGAGCTTCGATCGCGATGATCTCTACACAAGATCCGTGCGCCAGTTCCATGCCGCGATCGGCGGCGAGGGCCACCCTGCCGCCACCGGAGAGGACGGCATCTGGTCGCTGGCTTCGGCCGAGGCAGCACTTCAATCGGCCAGCTCCGGCAAGGCCGTCAAAATCGACCCGAAACTCGGGAGCATGAATTGAGCAAGGTCGTTTCGGCAGCGCAGGCAGCGGGCCTGATCAAGGACGGCATGGTCGTATCGGTGTCGTCGTCGAGCGGCCTTGGCTGCCCCGATGCCGTGCTGGCCGCGATCGGCGAGCGCTTCGACGCGGAAGGCCATCCGAAGAACATCACCACGCTGCACCCGATCGCCGCCGGCGACATGTATGGCATCAAGGGTATCGACCATCTGGCCAAGCCCGGCCTGCTGAAGCGCACTTTGTGCGGCTCCTATCCGTCCGGCCCCTCCTCGTCCGAACCGCCGCAGATCTGGAAGATGATCGGCGACAATTCGGTCGCCGCCTACAACGTGCCGTCCGGTATCCTGTTCGACATGCACCGCGAAGCCGCCGCCAAGCGGCCGGGCGTGCTGACCAAGGTCGGCCTCGACACTTTCGCCGACCCGCGCCACCAGGGCTGCGCCATGAACGCCGCCGCCAGCGAGCCGATCGTTTCGGTACAGCAGTTCGACGGCGAGGAATGGCTCTATTTCCGCTCTATCGTCCCGCAGGTCTCGATCATCCGCGCCACGTCGGCGGATGAGCGCGGCAACCTGACCTATGAGCATGAGGGCGCCTATCTCGGCGGCCTCGAACAGGCGCTCGCCGCCCGCAACAATGGCGGTGTCGTCATCGCGCAGGTCAAGCGCGTCGTCGAAAACGGCACGCTGAAACCCCATGACGTGCGCGTGCCGGGCGTCCTGGTCGACCACATCGTCGTCGCGCCCGACCAGTTGCAGACGACGCTGACACCCTACGACCCGGCGATCTCCGGAGAAATCTTCCGGCCGCTGTCTAGCTTCCGCAACGCTGAAATGAACGTCCAGAAGGTGATCGCGCGCCGCGTCGCCATGGAGTTGCGCGACGGCATGGCCGTCAACATCGGCTTCGGTATTTCCGCCAATGTGCCGCGCATCCTGCTCGAGGAAGGCCAGCACGGCAAGGTCACCTGGGTGATCGAACAGGGCGCGGTCGGCGGCGTGCCGCTGCTCGACTTCAAGTTCGGCTGCTCGTCGAACGCCGACGCCTTCATGCCCTCGCCGCACCAGTTCATCTATTTCCAGGCCGGCGGTTTCGATGCTTCGCTGCTGTCCTTCCTGCAGATCGACCGCCACGGCTCGGTCAACGTCTCGAAACTTTCAGCGCGCCCGCATGTGACGGCCGGCGCCGGCGGCTTTGTCGACATCACCGCGCGGGCGAAGAAGATCGTCTTCTCCGGCTTCTTCAACGCCGGGGCAAAACTCTCATTGGCTGATGGCGGCATCCGCATCGACCAGGAGGGCAAGGTCAAGAAGGTGGTCGCGGAGGTCGAGCACATCTCGTTTTCTGGCAAGCGGGCGGTCGCGCAGGGACAGGACATCACCTACGTCACCGAGCGCTGCGTGATGAAGCTGACACCGGAAGGTCTGGTCGTCACCGAACTCGCCCCGGGCATCAATCTGCAGCGCGACGTGCTGGCGCAGGCCGAAATTCCGCTCGGCGTTGCCAAGGACCTCAAGACGACACCAGAAGCCCTCTACCAGGATCAGCCGATAGGTCTGTCGCTGAATGGCGGCGCCTCGCTCGGAGGCGCGTATGGCTGAGCCTCTCGTCACCTTCGAGCAGGATGGCACCATCGGCATCGTCACGCTGCGCCGGCCCGAGAAATTCAACGCGCTCGACATCCCGATGCTGCGGGCGCTGGAGACAGCGCTCGACGCGGCTGAGATGGCCGAGGGCGTTCGCGTCGTGCTGCTGCGCGGCGAAGGCAAGGGCTTTTGCGCCGGCGGCGATGTCGAGGCGTGGGCGCAGATGAGTGCCGCCGATTTCCAGGTGCAGTGGGTGCGCTACGGCCACCGCGTCTTCGACCGGCTGGCGCGGCTCAGGCAGCCGACCATCGCTGTGCTGTCCGGCCATGCGCTGGGTGGCGGGCTGGAACTGGCTGTGGCTTGCGACTTTCGCGTCGCGGAGACACAAATCAAGCTCGGCTTCCCCGAAACCTCGATCGGCGTCGTTCCGGGCTGGTCCGGCACACAGCGCGCCGTGCGCCGCTTCGGCGCGCAGACCGTGCGGCGCATGGCGCTGGGCGGCGAGATCTTTCTCGCCCCTGAAGCACTGGCCTTGGGCATTGTCGACCGGGTGGTCGAGACCGGCAAGGCACACGACGAAGCCAAGGCCTGGGCCGAGAAGATCGCCGAGCGCGGACCACTAGCGACGGAGGCCGCCAAATTGATGATCGCGGTCGCCGAAGGCGAGGAAAGTGCCGCCGCCACCGAAGCGCTGGCCAGCGGCTTCATCGCCATGACCGGCGACCTCAAGACTGGCGTCGGTGCCTTCAAGACCAAGCAGAAGCCGGCCTTTTCGAGATCCTAGAGGAAACACATGAACGCACCCCTCAAGATTTCCATGCCGGCCGAGGCGTCCGCAGCGCCGAAGGCATACAGGCTGCTGATCGACGGCAAGCATATCGACGCCCGCGACGGCCGCACGATTGCGCGCCAGAGCCCCGGTCACGGCTTCACCGTTTCGCACTATGCGCAGGCCGGCGAGGCCGAAGTGGAAGCCGCAATGCAGGCCGCGCACAAAGCTTTCGAGACCGGCCTGTGGCCGCGTATGAAGGCTGCTGAACGCGCCGCGATCCTGCTCAAGGCGGCTGACCTGATCGAGGCGCGGCTGGAAGACATCGCCCGGCTCGATGCGCTGGAATCGGGCAAACCGATCGCCCAGGCGCGCGGCGAGATCGGTGGCGCCGTCGACATCTGGCGCTATGCCGCCGCGCTCGCCCGCACGCTGCATGGCGAGAGCTACGCCAATCTCGGCGACGCCATGCTGGGCGTCGTGCTGCGCGAGCCGATCGGCGTCGTCTCGATCATCACGCCGTGGAATTTCCCGTTCCTGATCGTCAGCCAGAAACTGCCCTTCGCGCTCGCCGCCGGCTGCACGGCGGTGGTCAAGCCGAGCGAGATGACCTCGGCCTCGACCTTCGTGCTCGGCGACATCCTGATGCAGGCCGGCCTGCCCGCTGGCGTCGTCAACATCCTCGCAGGCCTGGGCGCCGATGTCGGTGCGCCGATGGTCGGCCATCCCCTGGTCGAGATGGTGTCGTTCACCGGCTCCACCCGCGTCGGCAAGATGACGATGGCCGCGGCCGCGCAATCGCTGAAGAAAGTCTCGATGGAGCTCGGCGGCAAGAACGGCCAGATCGTCTTCCCCGACGCCGACCTCGAAGCGGCCGCCGACGCCGCGGTGTTCGGCGGTTTCTTCAACGCCGGCGAATGCTGCAATGCCGGCAGCCGGCTGATCGTGCATGAAGCGATCGCCGACGATTTTCTCGGTGCCGTCAAGGCGCTCACCGCCAGGGTGACGGTCGGCGATCCGCTCGACGATCAGACCAAGGTTGGGGCCATGATCTCATCCGACCATTTGGCCAAGGTGGCAGGTTACGTAGCGGCAGCCGCGACCGAGGGCAGCAGCGTCTATATCGGCGGCAAGCAACTGGCCTCCAATGCCGGCCAATACCTGGATCCCACCATCATCCGCGGCGTCACCGAGGATATGGCCATAGCGCGCGAGGAAGTGTTCGGCCCGGTGCTCTCGGTGCTGACTTTTGAATCGATTGAAAAGGCGTTGCACATCGCCAACAACACGCCCTATGGTTTGTCGGCGGGCGTGTGGAGCGCCAGCATCGACACTTGCATGTCGGTGGCGCGTGGGGTGCGTTCGGGGACCGTCTGGGTGAACACATTCATGGAAGGTTATCCCGAGCTGCCTTTCGGAGGCTACAAGCAGTCCGGTCTCGGGCGCGAACTCGGCAAGCGTGCCGTCGAGGATTATACCGAGGAAAAGACAATCCAGTTCCATCGCGGCCAGCGCACCGGATGGTGGGTCGGCTGAGTTGAGAAGAACCCGGCGGGCATCCGCCGGTCGTGTAGATGCAACAAGGGAGGAAGTACATGTTGCGCAAACTGCTTATCGGAACGGCTCTCGCATCGGGCCTGGCTTTCGCGGCCCATGCCGAGGACGTCAAGGAAGTCCAGATGCTGCATTGGTGGACGTCGGGCGGCGAAGCGGCTGCTCTCAACGTCCTCAAGGGCGACCTGGCCAAGGAAGGCTACGCCTGGAAGGACGTGCCGGTGGCCGGCGGTGGCGGCGACGCTGCCATGACCGCGCTGAAGGCGATGGTTGCCGCCGGCAATTATCCGACCGCCTCGCAGATGCTCGGCTACACCGTGCTCGACTATGCGGCTGCCGGCGTCATGGGCGACCTGACCGAAACGGCGAAGAAGGAAGGCTGGGACAAGTCCGTTCCGGCGGCCCTGCAGAAGTTCTCGGTCTATGAAGGCAAGTGGGTCGCGGCTCCGGTCAACGTCCACTCGGTCAACTGGCTGTGGATCAACAAGGCCGTCATGGACAAGATCGGCGGCGCCGAGCCGAAGACCTTCGACGACTTCGTTGCCCTGCTCGACAAGGCCAAGGCGGCAGGCGTGATCCCGCTCGCTCTCGGCGGCCAGAACTGGCAGGAAGCCACCATGTTCGACTCGGTCGTGCTGTCGACCGGCGGACCTGAGTTCTACAAGAAGGCCTTCAACGACCTCGACGACGCTTCGCTCAAGTCCGACACGATGAAGAAGTCGTTCGACAACCTCGCCAAGCTCGTCACCTATGTCGACCCGAACTTCTCGGGCCGCGACTGGAACCTTGCCACCGCCATGGTCATCAAGGGCGATGCCCTGGTTCAGGTCATGGGCGACTGGGCCAAGGGCGAGTTCCACGCCGCCAACAAGACCCCGGGCACGGACTTCCTGTGCTATCGCTTCCCGGGCACCGACGGCTCGGTGATCTACAACTCCGACATGTTCGGCATGTTCAACGTTCCCGACGACCGCAAGGCCGCCCAGGTCGCGTTGGCCACCGCCACCCTGTCGAAGAGCTTCCAGTCGGCCTTCAACGTCGTCAAGGGTTCGGTTCCGGCCCGCACCGACGTTCCGGACACCGACTTCGACGCTTGCGGCAAGAAGGGCATCGCCGACCTGAAGGCAGCCAATGACGGCGGCACGCTGTTCGGCTCGCTCGCCCAGGGCTATGGCGCGCCTCCGGCGGTCGCCAATGCCTACAAGGATGTCGTCTCCAAGTTCGTCCATGGTCAGATCAAGACCTCTGACGAGGCCGTGACCGAGCTGGTCAAGGCGATCGACGACGCCAAGTAAGCGCCACGCCTAAAACACCTTCCCCGCTTCGGCGGGGAAGGTTTCACCTCAGGATTGGCCGGCTTGAACACCATGCCGACCAAAGACCCGTATGCACTGGGTCGCCCTGCCGCCTGACGGCAGAGCACGGACGACCCGAAACGGGAGGAGCCTCATGAGCAGTGTAGCGACCACACAGATCAAGCTGACGCCGGAGCGACACCGCGCCTCGGTGCGCTCGCGCCTGCAGGACGCCCTGCCGAAGATCGTGCTGGCGCCAAGCTTCGCCATCACCATCGTCTTCGTCTACGGCTTCATCCTGTGGACGGTCTATCTGTCCTTCACCAATTCCAAGACCTTCCCGTCCTATGTCATCACCGGGCCGCGCGCGTATCAACGACTATGGGGTTGGACTTTCGATTCCGATCCGCCGTCGAGCTGGTACACGTCGATCGTCAATATGGGCATTTTCGGCTTTCTCTACATCGCCATCTGCCTGGCGCTCGGCCTGTTCCTGGCCATCCTGCTCGACCAGAAGATCCGCGGCGAAGGCGTGTTGCGGCCGATCTATCTCTACCCGATGGCGCTATCCTTCATCGTCACCGGCGTCGCCTGGAAATGGTTCCTCGATCCCGGCCTCGGCCTTGAACAGACCTTGCATCAATGGGGCTGGACGAGCTTCCATTTCGACTGGATCAAGAACAAGGATTTCGTCATCTACACGGTGGTCATCGCCGGCGTCTGGCAGGCCTCCGGCTTCATCATGGCGATGTTCCTGGCCGGCCTGCGCGGCATCGACGGCGAGATCATGAAGGCGGCGCAGATAGACGGCGCCACCACCTTCCAGCTCTACCGCCGCATCGTCATTCCGCTGCTGCGGCCGATCTTCCTGTCGGCCTTCATCGTGCTCGCCCACCTCGCCATCAAGTCCTACGATCTGGTCGTAGCGCTGACCAGCGGCGGGCCGGGCGGCTCGGCCTGGCTGCCGTCCAACTTCATGTATGAGTACACGTTCAAGCGCAACGAAATGGCCGTCGGCTCGGCAAGTGCGGTGATCATGCTGATGACCATCGTCGCCATCATCGTGCCTTATCTCTATTCGGAACTGCGGGAGAAGCCGCGATGAGCGCTGTCACCACTCCCGCCCGCCAGGCCTCTGGCGGCGTCAACGTCAAGATCCTCAACCGCATCGTCATCTACGGGCTGCTGGCGCTGTTTGCGCTGTTCTATTTGATGCCGCTGTTCGTCATGCTGGTGACCTCGTTCAAGACCATGGACGAGATCCAGAATGGCAACATGCTGGCCCTGCCCAGGGCGCCGACCTTCGACCCATGGGTGAAAGCCTGGGGCGAAACCTGCGTCGGCCTCACCTGCGCCGGCATCAAGGGCTATTTCTGGAACTCCATCAAGATGGTTGTTCCGGCCGTGCTGATCTCGACGATGCTCGGGGCGCTGAACGGCTATATCCTGACCAAATGGCGTTTTCGCGGGGCGACGCTGGTGTTCGGGCTGATGCTGTTTGCCTGCTTCATTCCGTTCCAGTCGGTGCTGCTGCCGATGGCAACCATCCTCGGCAGCCTCGGCCGCTTCGGCGTCACGCTGCAGAACTCGGTCGGAACGAGCTTCGGCCTCGGCAACCCGACGGTCAACCTCGTGTTCGTCCACGTCGTCTACGGCATCGGCTTCACCACGCTGTTCTTCCGCAATTACTACGAGGCGTTCCCAACCGAACTGGTCAAGGCAGCGCAAGTCGACGGCGCCTCCTTCTTCCAGATATTCCGCCGCATCATGCTGCCGAATTCGATGCCGATCTTCGTCGTCACCGTGATCTACCAGTTCACCAACATCTGGAACGACTTCCTGTTCGCCTCGGCTTACGCCGGCACCGGCGACGCGATGCCGATGACGGTGGCGCTCAACAACGTCGTCAACACCTCGACCGGCGTCGTCGAATACAACGTTAACATGGCGGCCGCGATGATCGCGGCACTGCCCACCCTTCTCGTCTATGTGCTCGCCGGCCGCTACTTCGTGCGCGGTCTCATGGCTGGCGCCGTCAAAGGATAATCTGATGGCTTTTCTGGAAATTGATGGTCTGAGAAAGCGCTTCGGCCAGGTCGAGATCCTGAAGGGGATCGATGTCGAGCTTGAGAAAGGCGGCTTCCTGGTGCTGGTCGGCCCGTCCGGCTGCGGCAAGTCGACCTTGCTCAACACCATTGCCGGCCTGGAGACGATCACCTCGGGCGAAATCCGCGTCGACGGCCGCGCCATCAACGATCTGCATCCCTCCAAGCGCGACATCGCCATGGTGTTCCAGAGCTATGCGCTCTACCCGAACATGACGGTGGCCGGAAACATCTCCTTCGGCATGGAGATGCGCGGCGTGCCGGCGGCGGAGCGCCAGAAGGCGATCGACAAGGTGGCCAAGGTGCTGCAGATCGGCCACCTGCTGCAGCGCAAGCCGAGCCAACTTTCCGGCGGCCAGCGCCAGCGCGTCGCCATGGGCCGGGCGCTGGTGCGCGACCCCAAATTGTTCCTGTTCGACGAGCCGCTCTCCAATCTCGACGCCAAGCTGCGCGTCGACATGCGCATCGAGATCAAGCGCCTGCACGCCACCACCGGCACAACCATCGTCTACGTCACCCACGACCAGATCGAGGCGATGACGCTGGCGACCAAGATCGCTGTCATGCGCGACGGCGAGGTGCAGCAGTTCGGCACTCCGGCCGAGATCTACAACAACCCGACCAATCTCTTCGTCGCTGATTTCATGGGCTCGCCGGCGATGAACCTGATCCCGGCGACGATCGGCACCAACGGCAACGCGCTGTCCGTCGTGCTGCAGCGGGAGGCGCGCGAGCCAATCAACCTGCCGATGGCCAATGCGCCGGCGGGCCTGTCGGCATTCCAGGGCAAGCCGATCATCTTCGGCGTCCGCCCGGAAGCGCTGACCGATCCGGAAGGCGCCGAGCGCAATGCCTCGAACATCGCCACCGCCGACTGTCATATCGAGGTCGTCGAACCGGCAGGCTCGGACACCTTCGCCGTCACCAATCTCGGCGGCAAGGGCGTGGTGGCGCGGCTGCGCGCCGATGCCAACATCCAGCCGGGCACCAGCACGCCGCTCGCCTTCAACCTGACCAAGGCGGTGTTCTTCGATCCGGCGACCGAGACCCGCATTCGCTGACGGCCATGACAAATCCGGACATCGTCATCATCGGCTCCGGCATTGGCGGCGCCACGATCGCCTCCGGCCTTGCCGGCAGCGGCGCCTCGATCCTGATGCTGGAACGCGGCGAACCGTTGCCGGCGACGCCCCACGCACGCGACACGCGCTCGATCTTCGTCGACGGCCATTACCGGCCAAAGGAGATGTGGCGCGAGGCCGGCGGTGCCGCCTTCAACCCCGGCAATTACTACTATGTCGGCGGCAACTCGAAATTCTACGGCGCGGTGCTGATCCGCTACCGCAAGGAAGATTTCGCCGCCATGGAGCATTTCGGCGGCGTCTCGCCGGCCTGGCCGTTTTCCTATGACGAGTTCGAGCCTTGGTATTCGAAAGCCGAACAGCTGTTTCGCGTGCGCGGCACGCTGGGCGAGGACCCGACCGAGCCGTTCCATTCGGTACCCTATGCCTACAAGCCGGTGCCGGACGAGGCACCGATCGCTCGTGCTCGCGCGGAGCTGGAGGGGCTGGGCCTGCATCCGGCCTCGCTGCCGCTCGGCGTCGACATCGACACCTGGCTGAAAGAGGGCAAGACCGGCTGGGATGCTTTCCCCAACACCGGGCAGGGCAAGATCGACGCGCAAACCGGGCCGCTGACGGCTGCCCTCACCGACCAGAACATCAAGCTCGAAACCGGCGCTTACGTCGAATATCTCGAAGCATCGCCCGATGGCAAAACCATATCAGCCATTCACTATCGCCAGAACGGTGAACTGAAGAAAGTGTCGCCGAGGCTGGTCATCCTCTCGGCCGGCGCGGTCAATTCCGCCGTCATCTTGCTGCGCTCGCCCTCACCCAACAGCGGCAAGGGAGGTGGCAAGGGTCTTGCCAATCGCTCAGACCAGGTCGGCCGCAATTTCATGAACCACAATTCGAGCGCCATGCTGGCGATCGACCCACGCCGCCGCAACGATTCCGTCTATCAGAAGACGCTGATGCTGAACGATTATTACCTGTCCGACGGCAAGGGCGGCAAGCCGCTCGGCAACGTCCAGTTGCTCGGCAAGATCGACGGCAACATGCTCAAGGCCAATGTCAAATATACGCCGAAATTCGCGCTCGATTTCATGGCCGGCCACGCCGTCGACTGGTACCTGATGTGCGAAGACCTGCCCGATCCGGAAAGCCGCATCATGGTCGACGGCAAGGACATCGTCATGCAGTGGCGGCGCTCCAACATGCAGTCGCTCGACGGGCTGACCAAGGTGATGCGCGAGAACTTCCGCGCCTGCGGTTATCCCATCGTTCTCTCGCGCCCCTTCGACAAGCGCACGCCGTCGCATCAGTGCGGCACGGTCAAGATGGACGACGATCCGGCGACATCGCCGCTCGATCCGTTCTGCCGCGCCTTTGATCACCGCAACCTGTTCGTTGTTGATGCGAGCTTTTTGCCGAATTCGGCGGCGGTTAATCCGGCATTGTCTATCGCCGCACAGGCGCTGCGGGTCGCCGACCACATCCGCAAGACGGAGCTTGCCGCATGATCGGTCAGCGCCGCCCCTCATCCGCCTGCCGGCACCTTCTCCCCGTAAACGGGGAGAAGAGAGCTGGCCGCAACCTCGGCGCTTCCTTGGCGATTGGCGAAGCGGGCGGCAAAGGCTTCCCTTCTCCCCGTCACTATACGGGGAGAAGTGCCCGGCAGGGCGATGAGGGGCAGCGTCAACGTCCGCGAGGTCAGCTTTCGATGACACGCCCGGTGGCCATCGTCACTGGCGGCGCGCGCGGCATCGGCCTCGCCTGCGCTCAGGCACTGGCGGATGCCGGTTTCGATATTCTTGTTGCTGATCTTGCCGAAACAGCCGCTGACGGACTTGCCACTGACATCACCGCGCGCGGCGCGAAATTCGCCTATATCCGCTGCGACATTGCCGACCTCGCCTGCCACACCACACTTGTCGACGCCGCGACACGCGCCTTCGGCCGCATCGACTGCCTGGTCAACAATGCCGGCGTCGGCGCCGTGGTGCGCGGTGATTTGCTGGACCTCCAGCCCGAAAATTTCGACCGCACGTTGGGCATCAACCTGCGCGGCACCGTCTTCCTCAGCCAGGCTGTCGCCAAGGCGATGCTGGCCACACCAGGCGATCACCCCAAATCGATCATAACCGTCACCTCGGTCAGCGCCGAGATGGCCTCGCCGGAGCGCTCCGAATACTGCATCTCGAAAGCCGGGCTTTCGATGTGGGTGAAGAACCTGGCGTTGCGGCTTGCGCCGGAAAACATCGGCGTGTTCGAGGTGCGGCCCGGCATCATCCGCACCGACATGACATCAGGCGTCACCGCCAAATACGATGCCCTCATCGATGGCGGCTTGGTGCCGGCAAAGCGCTGGGGCGAAGCATCCGACATTGGTGCCGTGGTGGCGATGCTCGCCGGCGGCAAGCTCGGCTTTTCGACCGGCTCGATCATCAATGTCGACGGCGCGCTCTCCGTGTCGCGGCTGTAAGTGGACAGTGTCATGACCGACTACATCATCGTGGGCGCCGGTCCGGCCGGCTGCGTTCTGGCCAACCGGCTCAGCGAGGATCCGGCAAATTCGGTCCTGCTGCTGGAAGCCGGCGGCAAGGACTGGCATCCCTACATCCACATGCCGGCCGGCTTTGCGAAGATGACCAAGGGCATCGCCTCATGGGGCTGGTCGACCGTGCCGCAGAAGCACATGAAGGACCGCGTCTTCTGGTACACGCAGGCCAAGGTGGTCGGCGGCGGCTCCTCCATCAACGCCCAGATCTACACGCGCGGCAATGCTCGTGACTATGATGCCTGGGAGAAGGAAGAGGGCCTCGCCGGCTGGGGCTATCGCGACGTGCTGCCTTACTTCAAACGCGCCGAAAACAACCAGCGCTACGCCAACGACTTTCATGGCGACCAAGGCCCGCTCGGTGTGTCCAACCCGATTTCGCCGCTGCCGATCTGCGAGGCTTATTTCCGTGCCGGCCAGGAGATGGGCATCCCCTTCAACCCGGATTTCAACGGCGCCAGCCAGGAAGGCGTCGGCTATTACCAGCTGACCCAGAAGAATGCCCGGCGCTCCTCAGCTTCGGTCGCCTATTTGAAGCCGATCCGGGCCCGCAAGAACCTGACGGTCAGGACCGACGTGCTGGTGACCCGCGTCGTCGTCGAGAAGGGCCGCGCCATCGGCGTCGAGGTGGTCGAGAAACCAGGCGGCGAGACAAAAATACTGCGCGCCGAGCGCGAGGTGATCGTCTCGTCCGGCGCCATCGGCTCGCCGAAGCTCTTGATGCAGTCGGGCATCGGCCCGGCCGACCATCTTAAGGCGGTCGGCATCACACCGGTGCACGATCTGCCCGGCGTCGGCTCCAACATGCAGGACCATCTCGATCTGTTCGTCATTGCCGAATGCACCGGTGACCACACCTATGACAACTACGCCAAACTGCACCGCACGGCCTGGGCCGGGCTGCAATATTTGCTGCTGAAGAAGGGGCCGGTGGCCTCCAGCCTGTTCGAGACCGGCGGCTTCTGGTACGCCGACCCGACTGCGGCTTCGCCCGACATTCAGTTCCATCTCGGCCTGGGCTCCGGTATCGAGGCCGGCGTCGAGAAGCTGAAAAACCCCGGCGTCACCTTGAACTCGGCATTCCTGCGCCCGCGCTCGCGCGGCACGGTGCGGCTGAAGAGCGCCGATCCCGCCGACCACCCGCTGATCGATCCGAACTACTGGTCCGATCCCTATGACCGCGCCATGTCGATCAAGGGGCTGAGGCTGGCGCGCGAGATCATGCGGCAGAAGGCGCTTGCCCCTTACGTCCTGCGCGAAGTCCTGCCCGGCCCGTCTCTCGCCAGCGACGACGAGCTGTTCGACTACGCCTGCCGCAGTTCCAAGACCGACCACCACCCGGTCGGCACCTGCCGCATGGGCCATGACGATATGGCCGTCGTGACGCCGGATCTGCGGCTGCGCGGCATCGAGGGCCTGCGCGTCTGCGACGCCTCGGTGATGCCGCGCGTGCCCTCCTCCAACACCAATGCGCCGACCATCATGGTCGGTGAAAAGGGCGCCGACCTGGTCCTCGGCCGCGAGCCGCTGCCGCCGGCGGTGTTTTCCGGAAACCGGGCGGCTTAGCCATTTAGGAGCAAGAAATGATCAGGCACTGTGTTTTCGTCAAATTCCGCAATGATGTCGGTGTCGGTGAACACAAGGCGATCCATGCCGATCTCGAGGCGCTGCGGCAGGTGATCGACGGCATGGACACGGTCCAGTTCAGCGCCAATGTCAGCCCGGAGCCGTTCGCACGCGGCTTCAGCCATGGCTTCACCATCGATTTCCGCGATGCCGCCGCCCGCGACGCCTATCTGGTGCATGAGGCGCATCAGCGCGCCGGCGCGCGGCTGGTCGCGGCTCTCGAAGGTGGCACGGACGGATTGATGGTCTTCGATCTGGAGATCAACCAAGCCTGAGCGCGACGACACCCGCAACGATGCTGAGCGCGGCGGCACCGCGCCAGCCCGTCATTTTTTCGCCGAGCGCGAAGACCGAGATCATCATGGCAAACAGGATCGAGGTTTCGCGCAGCGACGCCACCGAGGCGATCGGCGCCTTGGTCATCGCCCACATCACGATCCAGTAGGCCGCACCGCTGAGCACACCGGTGAACAGCCCCGTCTTCCAGTCGCGCGCCAGCACCGGCAGGGCCTTCGGTCCACGGAAGATGAGGCACAGCACCAAGGCGCCAAAAGCATCGCAGATGAACAGCCAGGCTGCATAGCTCTGCGCCGTCGCGGCCAGCCGCGCACCGCTGCCGTCGGACAGCGTATAGCTGGCGATGAAGATCGAGGTGCCGAGCGCAAAGCCGACCGCGCGCAGGTTTAGCTTCTCAAGATGCGCCCCGCCGCGAAACGACATCACCAGCGTGCCGGCCGACAACAGAAAGATGCCGAGAATGGCGAACGGGCCGGGAATCTCGGCAACGACGAACATGCCGCCAAAGGCGGCCAGCAGCGGCGCCGTCCCACGCGCCAGCGGATAGGTCTGGGCGAAATCGCCGGCCTTGTAGGCGCCGATCAGGAAGGTCCGGTAGCCCATGTGAAAAATGACGGAGGCGATGATGTAGGGCCACACTTCCGCCTTCGGCACTTCGACGAAGGGCAGCACCACGAGTGCAGCAGTGCCCATGCCGAGCGTCATCAGCGTGATCGACAGGAAGCGGTCGAGATGAACCTTGACCAGCGCGTTCCAGATCGCGTGCATGGCGGCGGCGGCAAGCACTGCGAAGAAGACGAAAAGTGTCATGCGCGGCTCATGGGGCGATGCCGGGCGTTTCGAGATCGATGTCGACCCGCAGCGGGAAATGATCCGACGCAACCTCGCCAATGTCGGCGCGGACCGAGCGCACGCGCCCGGCAAACATGCCGCCGACGAAGCAATGATCGAGCCGGCGCTTTGCCACCTTGCCGTCGATGGTCTTCACATGGGT
This sequence comes from Mesorhizobium loti, assembly GCA_014189435.1. Classification (NCBI taxonomy): domain Bacteria; kingdom Pseudomonadati; phylum Pseudomonadota; class Alphaproteobacteria; order Hyphomicrobiales; family Phyllobacteriaceae; genus Mesorhizobium; species Mesorhizobium loti. Next base: position 266,968 of record CP050293.1, on the reverse strand, counting down.
GTGGAAATCCTGAGCCGGCTCGCTGGCGACGGTGGCGGCATCGATGAAGCCGTCAAGATAGGCGGCGCCACGATGGTAGGGCGTGCTGCCGACGATGCGGCGATATTCGGCGCTGCCCGGCTCCATGTTGAAGTCACCCATCCAGATCGCCGCCAGCGGATTTTCCGGCTCCGCTTCGCCGCTGGTCCAGTTGCGCGTGGGCTCGTCGTCGACACCGCTCCACGGTCCGCCATCGGATGGTGCCCGGCGATGCTCGGCCATGAGATAGTCGATCTGCTCCAAGCGCTCCTCGACCGCGATATGGGCGAGATGCAGCGACAACACCCGCACCGGGCCGGCCGGCGTGCGGATCATGCATTCGAGAGCCGCATTGCGGGTGTTGAGGGGACGCAGCGTGCGGCGCATCGGCAGCGCATGCAGCCGCGACCAGACGATCGGCAGCTTGGACAGCACCATGGTGCCGAACTGGCGGCGCCGGTTGACCAAACGACCATCACGCCGCTCGCTGGCGTCCATGTCGAAGGCCGGGCCATAGACCCAGTGATAGTCCGGCAGGAGGCTGGAAAGCAGCTCCGGCTGGTCGTCGAAATTGCTGCGCTGCCAGTGCCGCTCGACTTCCTGCAAGGCGATGATATCGGCGCCGGCAACGATGCGCGCGGCGCGCGAAGGATCGTAGCGGCCGTCGCTGCCGAACCCGTACTGGATGTTGTAGCTGACCAGCTTCATTGCTTATCCGGCTCACTTTCGGTGATGGCAGTAGCGGATCGGCGGATTGGTTGCAATGTGCCGAGCGAATGACGGGGCTGGGCCAGCGGTCAGGTCGTCGTCAATGGCTGGAAACTTCCAGCCGGCGATGCCGCCAGTTCCGCCCAGTCGATTTCCTCTTCCAGCCGATGGTAGGCCTCGTCGCCGATCGTGCCGTTGCGGCGCAATTCCTCCAGCGTATCGCGCTGGCGGTTGATGGCATAAAGGCGCAGCCGGTCGTACTCGGTTGCCGCCTGTGCGTCCTCCGGGTTTTCCGCAATCACGCGCTGAGCCTCGTACTGCTCGCGCACGACGGCGGCCGCGGCCGACGTCTTGCGGCTCAACACATCCAGGGCGGCCTGCATGATGGCAACGCGCGCCTGCGCCACCTCATTATCAACCGTCCTGTCCGGGTCGAAGTTGAGTATCCGCAGCAGCGGCTTCAGCGTCATGCCTTGCAGCACCAGCGTGCCGAGAACCACGGCGAAGGCGGCAAGCACGATCGGATCGCGGCCGGGAAAATTGGCCGGCAGGGCAATGGCCACCACCAGCGTCACCAGCCCCCGCATGCCGCACCAACCGACGAGCACCGCGCCGCCGAACGTCGGCACATCTCGCCTTGTTTCTTCGCCGCCGAAGCGGGCAAACCATCGTATGATCGCAACATAGCTCGCCACCCAGACGAGGCGCGCCACGATGACGACGGCCAGCACCGTTGCGGCGAAGAGAAAGGCTTCGCCTTGCCCATCGCCGGAGAGCCGGCCGACGATCGACCGTGCTTGCAGGCCCATCAGGACGAAAGCCAGCACGTTGAGCACGAAGACGGCCGTCTCCCAGACCGAATAGGTGCTGACGCGGCGTCTCGCCGACATGCGGCGCGGCGCCCTGCGCGCGATAGTCATGGCGTAGACGACGATGGTGATGATGGCCGAAAGGCCGAGCCTGTCGGCCAGGATCCAGACTCCGAAAGTTCCGGCGAATTGCACCACCGTGCTGCTCGCCGCATCCTCGATCCGGGTGAGCGTCATGAGCGAGAAGCGGCCAAACAGATAACCCGCAACCAGGCTGCCTATGGTGGACAGCAAGATCGTCGGAATGGCGTTGCTCAGCATGATCGAGCCGAGCGCTGCCGAAACCGCCAGCCGATAGATCAGCAGTGCCGTGGCATCGTTGAGCAGGCTCTCGCCCTGCAGGATGGCGGTGATACGGTGCGGCACCTTGAATTGTCCGAGCACGGCAGATGCCGCCACCGCATCCGGAGGTGCTACGATGGCGCCGAGCGCGATCGCCGCCGCGATCGGCAGACCGGCCATCTTCCAGCCAACGAACGCAACCACCACAGTGGTGAAGACAACGGCGCCAAGCGCCAGCAGTGCCAGCGACAGACGGTAGCGCTTCAGGTCGCGCAATGAGGTGTCATAGGCAGCGTCGAGAAGCACCGGAGCGATGAACAGGGCAAGCGCCAGTTCCGGATCGATCTCGATCATTGGCGCACCAGGCACGAAGGCAATCCCGACCCCGGCCAAAGCCAGCAGCGACGGATAGGGGATCTCCAGCCGTCGCGACAGCGCCGTCAGCGCGACGGCGGTCAAAAGCAGGACAAGGGTGAGTTCAAAAAGAGCCATGGGCTGTTGCTTCGGTGAGACGGGTTGCCGGCACGAATATGCCCACAGGATGCGGTCGATTGGCTGTCAAACTCAAGCCCTCTGGCAACTGGCCCCAAACCGCCTCCTGGCGGACAGGGCCGATATGATCCCCTTCGCCGCGAGAAGCGGCTACACGAAGAGGCATTGGAGCTGTGGGCGGGCGCCGCTCCCCCTACGCAGGTCGAGGCCGCGCTTGCAGTGCTGGAAACCGAGCGCGCTGCAAGGCCCGGCGCCTATTGGTTCGGCGGCCGCATCGGCCATGCCGATGTCGCAGTTGCCGTCATGTTGCGCTTCCTCGATGAGGTACACCCCGGCCTGGCTTCGCTGACCGATCTCCCGGCGCTCTAGGCGCATATCTACGGCATGCACACATTTCCAAGTGGCTGGTGTTTGGCGATAGCGTGCATGTCAGCTTGGCGCATGCCATTGTCTTATGCGGCGCTGGTCGACCCCCACTCCGTCTCGGCTTCGCCGATCCACCTCTCCCCCGATCGACGGGGTAGAGGAAAGGCGCGCCAGGCTTTTTGCCGTCAACGCTCGTCCAGCAAAGCTCCCTTCCTTTCCCTCCGGAGGGGAAAGGTGGCGCTGCGAAGCAGCGACGGATTGGGGGAACCGCGTGGCAATCAAGCCACGGGCCGATCAGTCAGGCCAGTCACAGAAGATGTGTTCATCCCGTGGAGGCGCATATGGGGGCGCGGCCTGTCTTCCAGGCCGTCTCGCAGCCGTCTATCGCGCCGGCTTGACGCCCTTTGCCTCGCGGACTCGTCGCGCCGTCAGTGCAGCACCAGCATGTCGCTCGACGAGAACGATATCTCGGCCTTCTCGCCGACAGCTGGCGGCGGGGTCGCCGGGCTGTTGAAGGTGTCGAGCGAGACCGTGTTGCCGCCGATGCCGACGCGAACCCGGATCACCGAGCCGAGGAAATGCACTTCGGAGATTTCTCCGGAAAGGCTGGAGTCGCGGCCGGGCTGGCGGCCAAGCGAGATGGCTTCCGGCCGCAACGCCAGCGACAGCGTGTCGCCCGACTTGGAACCGTTGAGCTTGCCCTTGAGCGAGACCTGTTCGGAATTGACCCGCACCGTGCCGGCCGCGGCATCGGTGACGGTGCCTTCCAGCACGTTCAGCGTGCCGACGAAATTGGCGACGAACTTAGTCGCCGGGCGGTTGTAGATCTCGAACGGCGTGCCGACCTGCTCGGCCTTGCCGCCATACATGACGGCGATGCGATCCGAGATCGACAGCGCCTCTTCCTGGTCGTGCGTGACAAAGATGGTGGTGATGCCGAGCTTCTTCTGGATCGAGCGGATTTCCTCGCGCAGCGAGACGCGCACCTTGGCGTCGAGCGCCGACAGCGGCTCATCGAGCAGCAGCAGCTTCGGCTTCGGCGCGATGGCCCGGGCCAGCGCGATGCGCTGCTGTTGGCCGCCCGAGAGCTGGTAGGGATAGCGATCCGCCATCTGCGGCAGCTTGATGATGCCAAGCATCTCGGCGACACGAGCATCGATGTCCGCCCTGGGCATGCCGGCGACCTTGAGGCCGAAGCCGATGTTCTGCGCCACGGTCAGGTTCGGAAACAGCGCATAGGCCTGGAACACCATGCCGACATTGCGCTGGTTGGGCTTCAGCCTCGTAATGTCCTTGCCGCCGACGACGATCGTGCCCGCGCTCGGCTCCTCGAAGCCCGCCACCATGCGCAGCACGGTGGTCTTGCCGCAACCGGACGGGCCGAGGAAGGAGACGAATTCGCCGCGCTCGACGTCGAGATTGAAATCCTCCACGACCGTGGTGGCGCCGAAGGATTTTCGAACGTGCTGGATGGAAAGGAACGGATCGGCCATGGCTTTGACTTTCAGTTCGGGCGGTTCGCCGATCTCGGCGCGAAGCGGGACAGGATCTGGATCAGCGACATGCAGCCCCAGGTGATGGCGAAGGCGATGATGGCAAGTGCGGCCGGCTCATAGGCACGGTTGGCGCCTATATTCTGCAGGTACGGGCCGAAAGCAGGCCGGTTAAGCAGGCTGGCCATGGTGAACTCGCCAATGACGATGGCGAAGGTGAGGAAGGCGCCCGAGAGCACAGCGATCAGCACATTGGGCAGGATGACACGGGTGATGATCGTCCCCCAACCCGCCCCAAGGATCTGTGCCGCTTCCGTCAAGGTACGCACGTCGATGGTGCGAAGCCCGGTGTCGACGGCGCGATACATATAGGGCAGCGCCAGTGTCGCATAGCCGATGACCAGCAAGGCATTGGTGCCTGTATCGGTCGCCAGGAACGGCAGCGGCGAATTCGACCCGTACATTCTGATGTAGCCGAAGACGATGACGATGGCCGGGATGACCAGCGGCAGCAGCGTAATGAACTCGACGATCGGCCGCAACTGCGGCAGCCGAAGCCGGATCCAGTAGGCAGCCGGCACCACGATCAGCACGCCGAGAATGATGGTGAAGACGGCGGCAAGCACCGAATAGCCGAACGTCGCCTGGAAGCGGGCATCGCCGAGCACGACCTTGTAGGCGTCGAAGGAGTACTCGCCACGCCGCATGCGCATGGAAAACTCCACGGTCGCGATCAGCGGAATGAAGAAATAGGCAGCGCCAAGCGCGAAAACGACCCAGGCCCAGAACTTGCCCGACTTCATTTCAGCCACCTCTCGGAACGGGTCCGGAACCAGATGTAGAAGACATTGGCCAGGCCGGTGATGAAGATCATGCCGAAGGCTATGGCATAGCCGAGATGGGCATTGTGCAGCACGTCGCCTCGGATCTGCGCATAGAGCAGGATCGGCACGATGTTGAGCGACGAGCCAGTCAACGCATAGGCAGTGGCGATGGCGCCGAAGGCGTTGGCGAACAGGAGGATGACGGTGCCGAGAAAGCTCGGCCAGATCACCGGGATGACCACCATGCGCCAGTATTGCGCCATGGTCGCCCCAAGTGTTGCGGCGGCCTCGCCCCATTCCTTCTTCAGACCATCGATTGCCGGCACGATGATCACCACCATCAGCGGAATCTGGAAATAGACATAGGTCAGCGTCAGCCCCCAGAACGACAGGATGTTGAAGCCGTGCGCGTAGATATTGAGGCCAAACAGGGTGTTCAGGATCACCGTCGCAAGGCCCAGCCGGCCGAGCGTGGCGATAAAGGCGAAGGCCAGCGGCACGCCGGCGAAATTGGAGGCGACACCGGAAAAGGTCAGCGTCGCCGAGCGTATCCACTCCGGCAGGCCGCCGCGCACAATGGCGATGGCGATGGCGAGACCCGCGAAGGCGCCGATCAGCGATGAGGCGAGGCTGACCTTGATCGAAATCCAATAGGCGGCAACGATCGACGGCTGCGCCAGTGCTGCGATATTTTCGAAGGTGAATTCACCGGCATCGTTCTGGAATGCACCCAGCATCAGATAGAGCGTGGGCAGGATCAGGAACATGATGGCGAAGATGAAGAAAGGCGCGACACCAAGCCATTGTGTCGGCAGCCGCATGCTACGTGCCTCCGCGGGAGGCGCGGTCTTCCCGGTAACAGCGTGTTCGGACATTGAGATATCGGTCATGCGCCGGCTACCGTCTTCGAGAGAAGGACCGGGCGGCCGCGAGGCCGCCCGGCATGGTGTGAGTTACTTGACGTTGGCGCCGACGACGGCATCCCAGTTCTTGGTGATGGCTTCCTTGGACTTGCCCTGCTCGTCGAGTGTCGGGAACACGGCGGACGCATAGGCTTCGGCCGGCGGCAGCTTGGCCAGCACGTCCGCCGGGATCTTGCCGTTCTTGGCGAGATCGTTGAAGCGGATCGGGTGGCAATAGCCTTTCAGCCAGCCGATCTGGCCTTCGTCGGAGTAGAGGTATTCCAGCCAGAGCTTGGCTGCATTCGGATGTGGCGCGTAGGCGCTGATCGCCTGCACGTAGACACCGGCGACAACACCGGTCTTCGGCACGACGACGTCAACGGGCGGATTGCCCTTCAGCGTGTCGCGACCGGCGAGCGCGTTGTAGTCCCAGGTGATCAGGATCGGGGTCTGGCCCTGGGCGAGTGTCGCGGCCTTGCCGATGACCGGCACGAAATTGCCGGCGGCGTTGAGCTTCTTGAAGAAGTCGAGGCCAGCGGTACCGGCAGCTTCACCGGCGGCGGCGCCCGTCGACAGGCCGGCGGCATAAACGCCCTGGATGGCCTGGTTCGAAGCGCGCGGGTCACCGGCGAGTGCGACCGTGTTGGCGAATTCCGGCTTCAGAAGATCGGCCCAATCGGCCGGAGCTTCCTTGACAATGTCCTTGTTCACCTGGAAGGACAGCACGCCGTAATAGTCGCCGGTCCAGTAGCCTTCCGCATCCTTGGCGCTGTCGGGGATCGTGTCCCAGGTCGACACCTTGTAAGGCTGGATCAGACCATCCTTCTTGGCGGTCGGGCCGAAGGACAGTCCGACGTCGATGACGTCAGGCGCCTGCGGGCCCTTGTTGTCCTTGTTGGCCTTGATCGCCTCGACCTCGTCGCCGGAACCGGCATCGGGGTTGAGTTCGTTGACGGTGATTTCCGGATATTTCGCCTTGAAGCCTGCGATGACATCGCCATAGCCGCACCAGTCATGCGGCAGCGCGATGGTGGTGAGCTGGCCTTCGGCCTTGGCAGCCTTGACGAGATCGTCCAGCGACGCCGCGGACGAAATCACCGACGACACCATCAGGGTCGCGGCCGAAAGGGAAAGCACTTTCCCCGTGAATTTGAACATGTGTTCTCTCCGTTGAACTGACGCCGTTGGACGCCTGCGATGCGGTATCGTTTTCATGTGACAGCCAGATGAAAGCTTTATGAAACCGGCTGCTCGCAGTGCGAAAAAGTAAACTCTTTTTAACCGGTTGTAGCAATCGCCTCGCGATTCTTTTTCCGGCTAACTAGTTTGTGCCTTGCCCGTCATCCTCCCCCTTGTTTTTGTAGCCCCTTTTCAGATCAATTCCCTGTGCGGAAAACGCCTCAGATCGTGCCGGCAATGGCGTTTTCGAGCAAGGTCAGCGCCGCCTTCTTGGTCAGCTTGACCGGGTTGCCGCCGGCGGTCGGATCGACCACCGCCATGTCGGCGATCAGCGCCTTGCGTTTCTTGTCCATGTCGAGCCCCTTGATCAGGCCCGGCAGCGCATGCGGCACCTTCAATTCCTTGCGCAGCTTGATGATCGCCTTGGCGAAGCCGTCGAAGCCGCCCTTGATGCCGCAATAGGCGGCGAGCCGGCCAATACGCTCCTCGATGGAGTCCCGGTTGAAGGCCAGCACATAGGGCATGAACACCGCATTGGTCATGCCGTGATGGGTGTCGTAGAGCGCGCCGACCGGATGCGACAGCGAGTGGATGGCGCCGAGCCCCTTCTGGAAGGCGGTGGCGCCCATGGCGGCGGCGCTCATCATGTGGGCGCGCGCGACGAGATCCTTGCCGTTGGCATAGGCCTTCGGCAGGTTTTCGAAGACCAGCCTCACGCCTTCGACGGCGATGCCGTCGGCCATCGGATGATAGCCCGGCGCGCAATAGGCTTCGAGACAGTGGGCGAGCGCATCCATACCGGTGCCGGCGGTGATGAAACCGGGCATGCCGACCGACAGTTCCGGATCCGCAATGACGATGGCCGGCAACAATTTGGGATGGAAGATGACCTTCTTGGTGTGCGTCGCCTCATTGGTGATGACGCCGGCGCGGCCGACTTCCGATCCAGTGCCGGCGGTGGTCGGCACGGCAATGATCGGCGCGATCGCATCCGAATTGGCGCGCGTCCACCAGTCGTCGACATCCTCGAAGTCCCACACCGGCCGCGTCTGCCCGGCCTGGAAGGCGATCAGCTTGCCGAGATCGAGCGCCGAGCCGCCGCCGAAGGCGATGACGCCGTCATGCTTGCCCTTCTTGAACACGGCGATGCCGGCGGTGAGATTGGATTCGACCGGGTTCGGCCTGACCTCGGAGAACACGCCGTAGGGGACCTTGGCGTCGTCGAGGATCTTCAGTGTCGAGGCGACGACCGGCAGTTTCGCCAGGCCCGGATCGGTGACGAACAGCGGCCGCTTGATACCGGTGGCCGCCAACACCTCAGGCAATTCCTTGATGCGCCCGGCGCCGAAGCGGACGGTGGTGGGGTAGTTCCATTTGGAGATCAGCTTGGACATTTTTGTCTTTCAATAAATCAGATGGCTTCGCGCAGATGGAATGATTTCGGCCTGGTCAGATTGTCGTAGCCGATGGCCGACAAGCCCGCGCCCTTGCCGGTGTCCTTGACGCCGGTCCAGACCAGTGCCGGATCGAGGTAATCGCAGCGGTTCATGAACACCGTGCCGGTCTCGACGCGGTTGCCGATCGCCACCGCTTGCTCGGTATCGCGCGTCCAGATCGAAGCGGTCAGTCCGTAGGGGCTGTCGTTCATCAGCGCGATCGCCTCTTCGTCGTTGCGCACCTTCATGATGCCGACGATCGGGCCAAAGCTTTCCTCGCGCATGACGCTCATCTGATGGTCGACATTGGTCAGCACTTCAGGCGCCAGATAGGGCGAGCCGGCCTCGTCGTTCGCCACCTTCATGTTGATGTGCGCCACCGCGCCCTTGCGCAGTGCCTCGGCCTTCTGTTCACGGATCAGGTCGGCGAAGCGCGCCTGCGCCATCGGCCCCATCGTCGTCGCCTGGTCGAGCGGGTTGCCGACGACATAGTTCTTGGTCTCGGCGATGAAGCCTTCGACGAATTCGTCATAGACCTTCTCGTGCACATAGACGCGTTCGATGCCGCAGCAGCACTGGCCGGAATTGTAGAAGGCGCCGTCGACCAGATTGGCGACGGCGTGATCCATCTTGGCGTCCGGCAGCACATAGGCCGGATCCTTGCCGCCAAGCTCGAGGCCGAGCGTCATGAAGGTGCCCGCCGCCGCCTTTTCGATGGCGCGGCCGCCGCCGACCGAGCCGGTGAAATTGACATGGTCGATCTTGCCCGAGCCGAGCAGCTTTTCGGTCTGGGCGTGGTTCAGCACGACATTCTGGAACACGCCCTTGGGCAGGCCGATCTTGTCGAAAGCCTGCTGGAAGCGCTCGCCGACCAACAGCGTCTGCGCCGCGTGCTTGAGGATGACGGTGTTGCCGGCCATCATCGCCGGCACGATGGTGTTGACGGCGGTGAGGTAAGGATAATTCCACGGCGCGATCACCATGACGACGCCAAGCGGATCCTTCTTCACATAGCGGCGGAAGCCGTCCTTCGGGTTGGAGGCCGGCACCGACCTGAGCGCCTGCTCGGCGATCTCGACCATGTAGTTGGTGCGTTCCTTGACCCCGCCGAACTCGCCGCCATAGCGCACGGGACGCCCCATCTGCCAGGCGATCTCCGGCACGATCTCGTCGGTCATCGCAACCAGCGCTTCCAGCATCGCAAGCATGTACTTGCCGCGCTCGACGATCGGCGTCTCAGCCCATTTTGCTTGCGCCGCCTTGGCGCGCTCAACCGCGGCGTTGATCGCCTGATCTGTTGCCACGGGCCGCTCGGCGTAGATCGAGCCATCGACTGGGGTAATGAGTTTGACCGTCTCGGTCATTTTGTAAGTCCTCGTATTCTACAACAAAAATCGCATGGCCTGGCACTGCCCCTCATCCGCCTGCCCTTACCCTCTCCCCATTCTTGACGGGGAGAGGGTAAGGGTGAGGGAGTGGCGCCGACGAACGGGTGGATACCTAGTACCGTTCGAACCCTCTGTGCAGTTCCCAATCCGTGATGCGGCGGTCGTATTCGAACTGCTCCCACTTGGCAGTGTGGACATAGTGTTCGAGCACATCCTCGCCGAGCGCGTGCTTGAGCATCTTCGACTTCGCCAGCGTCTCGGTGGCATCGCGCAGCGTCTTCGGGATCTCCGGCAGGCGCGATGCCTGATAGGCATCGCCGACAAACGGCTTCTGCAATTCCAGCTTCTCGTCGATGCCGGCAAGACCGGCGGCGATCAGCGCTGCGAAAGCAAGATACGGGTTGAGGTCGGCGCCGCCGATGCGGCATTCCATGCGAATGCCCTTGGTGCCCTCGCCGCACAGGCGGAAGCCCGCGGTACGGTTGTCCTCGCTCCACATGATCTTGGTCGGCGCGAAGGTGCCGGCCTGGAAGCGCTTGTAGGAGTTGATGTAAGGCGCCAGGAACCAGGTGAACTCCTTGGCGTATTTGAGCTGGCCGGCGGCCCATTGCTGGCCGAGCGTCGACAGCGTCCAGTCCGCCTTTTTGTCGAAGAACAGCGGCGTCTTGCCGTCGGCGCTCCACAGCGAATTGTGGATGTGGCTGGAATTGCCGGCGAGCCCGTAATTGTACTTGGACATGAACGAGATCGCCTTGCCCTCGGACTCGGCGATTTCCTTGGCGCCGTTCTTCAGGATGACGTGGCGGTCGGCCATGTCGAGCGCCTCGGCATAGCGCACATTGATCTCTTCCTGGCCCGGACCCCACTCGCCCTTGGAATTCTCGATCGGAATGCCGGCCGCTTCCATCTCGTTGCGAAGCCGGCGCATGACGCCTTCTTCCTTGGTGGTGATGCCGATCTGGTAGTCGCCGATATAGGGCGATGCGGTGTCGAGACCCTGCCAGTGCTTCTTACGGGCGGAATCATAGGTCTCGTTGAACAGATAGAATTCGAGCTCGGAAGCGAAATAGCCGATATAGCCGCGCTCGGTCAGCCGCTTGACCTGCTTCTTCAGGATGGCGCGCGGTGAATGCGGCAGGTCGTCATGGGTGTGGTGGTCGAGCACGTCGCAGATCACGAGTGCGGTTTTTTCCAGCCAGGGAATGCGCCGCAGCGTGGCGAGATCCGGCTTCATGACGAAGTCGCCATAGCCCTTCGACCAGCTTGCCGCCTTGTAGCCGGGCACCGGCTCCATATCGATGTCGGCGGCCAGCAGATAGTTGCAGCCATGCGTTTCGTCATGCGCGGAATCGACGAAATACTGTGCCAGGAAGCGTTTTCCCGCCAGCCGGCCCTGCATGTCGACGATGCAGGCCAGCACCGTGTCGATCTCGCCGCTGGAGACCGCTTTCTTCAACTGATCGAACGAGAAATTTCCAGCCATTCCTTTGGCACTCCAGCGCTTGGGCGATTGAGGGTAAACGAAACCATGGCCGGCAACATGCCGGCCATGGCCATGGTAGGGAGTGTCAGTGGCCGGTCTCGCCTATGGCCACCTCGGCGGCCGCGATTGCGGCCTGGCGTTTGGCAATCTGGTCGCCGATCGGCGGGCCCTGGAAGCGACGGTTCTCGAAACCGAACCAAAGCACGGCGGTCAGCACGATGAAGCCTATGGTGATGTAAAGCACCTTGTCGTTCGGCGGCTGGATGGCGATGTAGAAGATGATCACCATGCCGACAACCGACAGAGCGCAAAACAGCTTGAACAGCCCGGCGCCGAGATTCCACGGTCCCGGATTCGGCCATTTCGCCGTTCCGAAAGCCAGCATGCCGAGCACGATCGGAATGGTGAACGACAGGAACAGGAACACCAGCGTCGAATTGACGACGATGGTGTAGATGTTGGTGCCGCCGATAGAGATGAACTGGGCAAGAAAGACATAGATGATCTCAAGGATCGCAGCGGTCCAGATCGCGTTGACCGGCGTGCGCCAGGTCGGATTGACCCTCGCGAGAGCCGCCGAGCCAACGGGCATGCCGCCGTCGCGAGAGAAGGCAAACAGCATGCGCGAGGCCGACGTCACTGTGGCCAGGCCGCAGAGGAATTGCGAGATCAGGATTGCCAGATAAAGCAGTTCCTTCAGCCAAGCCGGCAGGATCGCGTCCATGGTCAAAAAGAACACGCTCCAGCCCTGCTTGGCGCCGGCCGCCAGATCCGGAATGGCCAGAACAATCGCGCACAGCATGACCCAACCGATGAGCGAGGACCAAAGCACGGACGAAACGATCGCCCGCGGAACCGAGTGCGCTGCCTTCACCGTTTCTTCCGACGTGTGCGCCGACGCGTCATAGCCGGTGATGGTATAAACGGGCAGGAGCAAGCAGAGCAGGAACAGGTAGCTCATGGAATCGGTCTGCGGGAAAACACCGCCGCCAGCATCACCCGAGTAGTTGGTGAAGGTCCAAAGCCGCGTGATGTCGATCGCCGGCGCAAACACCAGGCAAGCCACGATCAGGACCGCCGTTGCTCCGAGGATCAGGAAGCCGGAAGCGTCCGTCAGCATAGCCGTCAGCTTGATACCGAAATGGTTGAACAGCGCCTGCAGCACGGTGATGAAAGCGACGAACCCGACGATCTCACCAGGAGTGCCGGTGATGCCAAACCAGCTGCCGAATGTTCCGACAAAGAAGAAAGCGGTGCCGATGTTGATCGCGCCGAGCACGGTGATCAGGCCGAACAGGTTGAGCCAGGCGGTCAGCCAGCCGGTGAAGCGGTTTCCGAGGATTGAAGACCAGTGGTAGAGGCCGCCGGCGGTTGGAAATGCCGAGGCGATCTGCGCCATGGCAAGGGCGAAGAAGCCCGATACGCAGCAGCCGACGATCCAGCCAATGCCGGCGCCCGCGCCACCGATCGACGACGTCGCCTGTGCGAAGGAATTGATGCCGCCCGACAGGATGCAGATGATCGAGAACGAGATCGCGAAATTCGAGAAGCGGCTCATGCTTCTCGACAGTTCTTGGGCATAGCCCATTCCGTGGAGAACCTTCAGGTCCTCCTTCTTGTCAACGTCTGTATAGCCCGGTGCTGCCATTTTGGTGTCCCCTTTTGGTTCTTAGCTGGCCGATTGAACTGACTTTCCGACTGAATGCGATCTGGTGTGTCCGGCCTCCTCTGGCTCCAGATCCGAAAAAATGCCTGTGAGCAGATCCGCCCATTTCCGCTGCCCGGTCTCGCCGGAGATTTCATCGTTGCGGATTTCGATCATCGCGCAGGGCAAGCCGCGCGAGCGCGCATGCCGTTCCAGCGTGAAATAGACGCGGTCATCAGGCGAATAGGGCTCGTTGACGCCGACGGTGACGCCGGCAAGCCGCTTCAGCGCTGATATCAGCGGTGCCGCCAACCGGCGATCCTCGTCATGGATGATGCCTATATGCCAGGGCCGGTTGCGGCCCTTGTAGACCGGCGTGAAGGAATGCACCGAAACCAGGCGGGTCGCCTGTCCACGCGCCAACCTGTCGTTGACAACATGCTCGATGGCGGCATGAAACGGCTGCCATGACAGGGCGACACGGGCCGCGCGCTGCTTTTCCGTCAGACCGGTATTGCCCGGTATGGCCGTCGTCTCGCTGACCGGCGGTACCAGGTCGGGCGCGTCGAGCGGCCGGTTGCAGTCTACGACGAGACGCGAAATACGGGTTTCGACCAGCGTCGCGTCGAGCGCCTGCGCCATGCGGCGGGCAACCGGCAGCGCGCCTGGATCCCAGGCGATGTGACGGGACAGATCCTCGGCGGCAAGGCCGAGCGTACCGAATTCGGCGGGCAGGAAGTTCGAGGCGTGATCGCAGGTCAGCACAAAAGGGCTCGATCCGCCGGGGTTCGTCACCCTCACGGTATCAGACGATGCAAGGCTGGCGGGCCGTGCTTTCTCCATAGTCTGCCGTCCCCGGGGAGCGCTGTATCGTATGTTACGTATTTTGCCTCATTGCGTCCCTGTGGATGATTTCATACAGTTTGTCCGGCTTTGTCAAATGCGATTTCGGAAAAGACGATCGACCGAGCCAGGGGTGGGAAAAGATGATTTCCAACATTGCCGAACTGATCGCCGACCGCATCGGCACGATGCCGGCCAGCGAACGGCGCGCGGCCCAGACGCTGATCGCTTCCTATCCGATGATCGGCCTGAAGACGGTGGCCGAATTCTCGGCCGCGGCCGGCGTTTCGTCGCCGACGATCCTGCGTTTCGTTGCCCGGCTGGGCTTCCAGAACTATCCGGAATTCCAGTCGAGCCTCCAGGACGAACTAGCGGCGCAACTGCAATCGCCGGCGACAAGGACGCTCAACCCGCCCTCGCCCGGCGGCGGCACGGTGTCGCCGATGCTGGAAGCGACGCTCGACAACATGCGCGAGACGTTCAGGCACCTGTCCGACAAGCAGCTTGCCGACATCGCCGCCCGGCTCGCCGACCGGCGCGGCAAGACCTTCCTGATCGGCGGCCGCTTCACCGATCCGCTGGCGCGCTACATGGCCGCCCACCTCGCCGTCATCCAGCCGGATGTCTTTCACCTCGCCGGACAGGAAAGCATGTGGCGCGACCGGCTGATCGACATGGGCAAACGCGATGTTCTGGTGATCTTCGACATCCGACGCTACCAGGACAGCCTCGCCCGCTTCGCCGAGAAGGCGCATCAGCGCGGCGTTCAGATCGTGCTGTTCACCGACCAGTGGCTGTCGCCGATCGCCCGCTTTGCTCGCCATGTCATCGCCGGGCGCACCGCGGTGCCGTCGGCATGGGACTCTTCGGCTGCCTTGTTCGTCGTCGCCGAAACGCTGATCGGCGCCGTCACCAGGCAACTGGAAGCAGAGGGCGCCAAACGCATTCGCGAGATGGAAAGTCTGCGTTAGACGTCAAACGTTACGCATATTTAATGTGCGCAGGCACTGGAGAGTTGTCATAAGGACGCGATATCGGGGTGGCTTCCTTGCCTTACAATAGCCTCGCTGCGTCTGCTTCATTTCGGGAAACCGGTAGACGGAAGGATTGCTTCACCAACCGGAGTGCCGATGGCCGCTTGGAAACAGATACTTTTCGCGCTTGTGGTGCTGGTTGTGGCGGCCGCCGCCTGGCTGCGCTTTTATCCCGGCGCTCACGACGTGCTGGCACGCTGGGGCATCGACTGGGCTCATGCGGCAGCGCCCCCGGCTGAATCTGGTGCCGCCAACGCGAAGCAGGCAAACGGCCGCAACCAGCGGGTGAACGTGGTCGCTCTGGCGGCCACTTCGGCTGTTATCAACGACCGCCTGCAGGCGATCGGCACCGGCCGTGCCAACGCCTCGGTGACCGTCAATCCCTACAGTTCCGGCCGCCTTGCCGAACTGCTGGTCGAATCCGGCAGCCATGTCGACAAGGGACAGATCCTCGCGACTCTCGATTCCGAGACCGAAGTGATCTCTCAGGACCGGGCCAAGCTCGCCTTGCAGGACGCGCAATCCAAGCTCGACCGCGTCAGGTCGCTGCGTGCCTCCAACGCAGCAACTCCGGTAGCCGTGGCCGATGCCGAAGTGGTGCTGGCGGGCGCCAAGCTGGCGCTTCAGGATGCTGAACTTGCACTGCAGCGCCGGTCGATTCTGGCGCCGATCGCCGGCACCGTCGGCATTCTGCCTATCTCCGCCGGCAACTATGTCACCAACCAGTCGGCGATCGCCACGCTTGACGATCGCTCCAGCATTCTGGTCGATTTCCTGGTGCCGGAGCGCTTCGCCGCCGCCGTCAAGGTCGGTGCGCAATTGACGGCGACTCCGATCGCCAATCCCAGCAATGCCTACACCGGCACGGTTTCGGCCATCGACAACCACATCGACGAAAAGAGCCGCACCTTGCTGGTCAAGGCCAAGATCGCCAACCCGGCCGATTCGCTGCGCGCCGGCATGTCGTTCGGCATCACAATGAAATTTCCGGGACAAACCTATCCGGCCGTCAGTCCGCTGGCGATCCTGTGGGGGTCGGACGGCGCCTATGTCTGGCAGATCGAGGACGGCAAGGCCAAGCGGGTCCCGGTGCGCATCATCCAGCGCAACACCGAGACGGTGCTGATCGACGCCGAGATCGACAGCGGCGACATGGTGGTCACCGAAGGCACCCAGAGCGTCAGCGAGGGCGGCGCGGTCCGCCTCGCCGGCGAGGAGCAGCGCGCCGCGGACGCGGCCGAAGGCTCATGACCGGAACCATCAACGCCGCCAGCGATACCGGGTTCACCGCGCTGTTCATCCGCAGGCCGGTGATGGCCTTCGTGCTGAACACGCTCATTGCCGTTGCCGGCCTCGCCGCCTTCTACGGCGTCGAGATCCGCGAACTGCCCGACGTCGATCGTGCGGTCGTCACTGTTTCCACCGCCTTCGAAGGGGCGGCTGCCGAAACCGTCGACCGCGAACTGACCGACACGATCGAGGGCGCCGTCGCCCGGGTCTCCGGCGTCAAGTCGATCTCGTCGTCTTCCTCATTCGGCTCGAGCCGCGTGACCATCGAGTTCAACGACGGCGTCGACCTCAATGTCGCCGCCTCGGACGTGCGTGATGCCGTCGGCCGCGTCGCCAACCAGATGCCGGACACCGCCGATCCACCGCGCATCGTCAAGGCCGATGCCAATTCCGACGCAGTGATGCGACTGGCGGTGACCTCGGACAACATGTCGATCCAGGACATGACCGTGGTGGTCCAGGACCAGATCGAGGACGAGTTGGCCGCCGTGCCCGGCGTTGCCGACGTCCAGGTCTATGGCGACCGCGACAAGATCTTCCGCATCGACGTCGACCAGAACAAGCTCGCCAGCCTCGGCTTCACCGTTGCCGACCTCAGGACAGCACTTGCCTCGGTCGCCTTCGATTCGCCCGCCGGATCGATCACCACGACCAACCAGGATCTGATCGTCCGCACCACCGCCGATGTCACAACGCCGGAAGAATTCGAAAACATCATCGTCGGCGGCACGACGCGCATCCGCGACGTCGCCACTGTCACGCTCGGCCCCGACGTCGGCCAGACCACGCTGCGTTCGGATGGCAAGACCGGCATTGGCATCGGCATCATCCGCCAGGCGGAATCGAACACTCTGGACATCTCGACCGGCGTCCAGGCCGCCGTCGCCAAGCTGCAGGAAAACCTGCCCAAGGGCATGTCGATCAAGATCACCAGCGACGACGCGGTCTTCGTCAAGGGCGCGGTGCACGAGGTCGAGATCGCGCTTGGTCTGTCCGTGACCATGGTGCTGATCGTCATCTATGTATTTCTGCTCGACTGGCGCGCGACGCTGATCCCCGGCCTGTCGATGCCGGTCGCCATGATCGGCACGATCGCCGCCATCTATCTGGCTGGCTTCTCGGTCAACATCCTGACCCTGCTTGCCCTGGTGCTGGCGACGGGACTGGTCGTCGACGACGCCATCGTCGTGCTCGAAAACATCGTGCGACGACGCAACCTAGGCATGGGGCCCCGCGCCGCCGCCGTGCTCGGTGCGCAGGAAGTGTTTTTCGCCGTCATTGCCACCACCTTGACGCTGGTCGCCGTCTTCGTGCCGATCTCCTTCCTGCCTGGCCAGACCGGTGGGCTGTTCCGCGAATTCGGCTTCGTGCTTGCCATGTCGGTGCTTTTGTCCTGCGTGGTGGCGCTCACACTTTGCCCGATGCTCGCTTCGCGCATGCTGACCAGCGCGTCCCTCCACCACGAAGGCGGCCACGGCATCGGCGCCCGCATCGGTGGCGCGCTTAACACAGCCTACAAGCGCGCCCTGCATGCCTGCCTCGACGCGCCATGGATCGTGCTTCTGGTCGCGGTGCTGTTTGCCGGCATCGCCTTCACCCTGTTCGGCACCATCCGCCAGGAACTGACACCGACCGAGGACCGCGCCGCCGTGCTGTTGCGCATCAGCGCCCCGCAAGGCGTCAGCCTCGACTACACCACCCAGCAGATGCAGAAGATCGAGAAGCTGATCCAGCCGATGCGCGATTCCGGCGAGATCCGCAGCACCTTCGAGAACGCCGGCCAGAACGGCTCCTACAATTCCGGCTTCATGGTGATGACGCTGGCGCCGTGGAACGAGCGCAGCCGCAGCCAGCAGGAGATCATGGCCGAGATCAGCCGGCTGACCAAACAGGTGCCGAGCGTGCGCATCTTCCCGGTGCAGCCCAACAGCCTCGGCATCCGCGGCGCCGGCAACGGCCTGCAGTTCGCGCTGGTCGGCAACGACCGCAAGGCGCTTGGCGACGCGGCCGTGAAGATCATCGCCGAGATGCAGAAGGACCCGCGTTTCCAGACACCGCGCCTGTCCATCGACCCGACGCAGCCGCAGCTGGCGGTGGCCATCGATCGCGAGCGCGCCTCCGATCTTGGCATCGACATATCAGGGCTGGCCAACACCTTGCAGGTCATGCTCGACGGCAACGACGTCGTCGACGTCTACATTGCCGACCGCAGCTATGGGGTGAAGCTGGTCTCGACCACCAATCCGATCAACGATCCGACGGATCTGGAAAACATCTTCCTGAAAACATCAGACGGACGCTTCGTGCCGATGTCGGCCATCGCCACGCTGACCGAACGTGCCGTGCCGCCATCGCTATCGCGCGAACAGCAGCAGCCTTCAGTGGCCATCACCTCCAACCTCAGTGGCGACTTCGCGCTGGGCGATGCGCTGACCCGCGCCGAGGAGATCGCCACGCCGCTGCTGCCCGCCGGCAGCCGCATCCTGCCGTTGGCCGAGGCGACGACGCTGGGCGAGACCAACAGCGCCATGGTCACCATCTTCGGCTTCGCGCTGGTCATCATCCTGTTGGTGCTGGCCGCCCAGTTCGAAAGCTTCGTCAGCGCCGTCATCATCATGGCGACGGTGCCGCTCGGTCTCGCCTGCGCGATTTTCGCCTTGCTGCTCTCGGGCACCAGTCTCAACGCCTACAGCCAGATCGGCCTGGTGCTGCTGGTCGGCGTCATGGCCAAGAACGGCATCCTCATCGTCGAATTCGCCAACCAGCTGCGCGATCGCGGGCTTGGCGTGCGCGAGGCGATCGAACAGGCCTCGATCATCCGCGTGCGGCCGGTGATGATGACGATGATCTGTACCGTACTCGGCGGCTTGCCGCTGGTGCTGGCGAGCGGCGCTGGTGCCGAGGCGCGCGTCGCACTTGGCTGGGTCATCGTTGGCGGACTGGGGCTGGCCACCGTCTCGACGCTGTTCCTGACGCCGGTCGCCTATCTCCTGCTTGGCCGCTTTGTCACGCCGAAAACCCATGAGGAAGCGCGGCTGAAACGCGAGCTCGAGGAAGCCGCCTACACCAGACCATGATCCCGAAAAGTGGGAACCGGTTTTCGGAAAGATCATGGTTGGATCAGGTCCAGATGTAGAGCCGGCGGAATAGAGACATTCCAGGAAAGTGTGTGGCGGTTTTCCGCGCTACTTCAGCAACCGGCCTTCGATCGACCAGCGCGCGGCAAGGAAATTCAGCACTGCCGCCACCACGACACCGCCGATCTTTGCCGGCCACACCCCGGCGATGCCGGCGAACAGCGCGATCGAAAGGCTGGAGACGCCGAGCGAAATCAGCCCCCCAAGCGAGGCGAAGCGAAGGAACGCGTCACGCAGCCGGATGGCTCGATTGCGCTCGAACGACCAGAAGCCGTTCGCCGCGAACGAGAAGGTGACGGCGATGAACCAGGCAGCGATGTTGGCGGGTAGCGGCAAAACCCCGAGCTTGAGCAGCAGGAAGAAGCTGGCAAGGTCGATGGCTGTGTTGGCAAGTCCGACAATGGCAAAGCGGACGATCTTGTTGCCGGTCGAACGCTGGGGCCGCTCGGCGTCGCTCATCCCCTGCCATCCATGATTGCGACACCGGCGCGGGCCAGACTGGCGCCGAACGCGTCCGATGCCAGGGCCGCGAATTCGACCTCGCGCACGCCTTGCATCGTGTCGCGCGCGCGCAGCGTTTCGTCAACATGGCCAGGGTGGCACATGAACAACCCGCGTTCCGGCAATGCCTCGACGGCGGCCTGCAGCACGGAAGCGAATTTTTCGGGTTGCCGCCAGTCATAGATGCCGGTGAGCGGCTCGAAAAGGGTGAAGCCGGCGCGCTGCATCGACCGGTTGAAGCCGGCAGCCAGCGCCGCAATCGCGGCGATTTTCGGCACCGAGGCGAATTGGCCCGCCAGTGCCGGGGCGCCGCGCAGCGCCGGCCTGTCGCTTCCCGGGCCAAAGCGCGCGCGCAGCCATGTGCGCACGACGGGAAGGAAATGCACATGCTGATGCCCGTCGACGAAATCGGGGCGGCGCTCGAGTGCTTCGACGAAGCGGCTGTACTGGGCGTCGAGCTCGGCATGGATATCGCGATCGTCGATGCGGCCGCGCAGGACAGGCAGTCCCAGCGAGCGGAGCGGCGGCAGCCGGCCTTCCGGCGCCAGGCTCGACCGGCCGGTGACGGCTGGCTGGTCGGTCAAGGTGAGATGCAGCCCGACCGCGACGCGGCCGCATAGAGGTTTTATGCGCGCCGCCTCATCAGCCCATTCCGGAAAGCCGGTCATGCAACTGGTGCCTGTCAACCGCCCACGATCAAGCAGGTCGAGAATCGCAGCGGAAACGCCGGGCGCCAGGCCATAATCGTCGGCGATCAGGCGGATGCGCCGCGTCATCTGTCGGAAGCGCCCGGCTCCGGCCTGTCAGCGGAGACGTCGCTGCGCACGACATCGCGCACGAGATAGACCGGCCGATCCTTGCTCTCGCTGAGCGTGACCCAGACATATTCGCCGATCAGGCCAAGCAGGGTCAGGTTGAGGCCGCCGAGCAGGACGACGGCGACCAGCAGGCTGGGGTAGCCCGGAACTGCAATGCCGTAAAAGATCACCTCGAAGAACACCTTGGCGCCGTAGACCACGCCGGCCAACGCCGCGAGCAACCCGCTCAAGCTGATCAGCCTGAGCGGAATGACGGAGAACGAGGTGAAACCCTCCAGCGAGAAGGCGATCAGGTTGAGCCGGCTCCACTTCGACGTGCCGCTGGCGCGGCCTTCCGGCGAATAGGGCAATGCCTTCTGGCGAAAGCCCGCCCAGGCAAAAAGACCCTTGTTGAAGCGCCGCTTGTCGCGCAGGCTGGTGAGCGCGCGCGCCACAGCGCCGCGCATGACGCGAAAGTCGCCGGCATTTTCGGGAATGTCGAAACGCTGGCTTGAGTTGATCAGGCTGTAGAAAAGCCGGGCCAGCTGGCTGCGCCGCCAGCTCGCCTCGCGGCGGTCGTTCTGCGCATAGACGACGTCGATGTCCGGATGGTCCACCAGCTCGGCGATCAGCTTCAGGCTGATGTCCAGGGAATGCTGGAGGTCGGCGTCCATGATCAGCACCATGTCGCCGCGCGACTGGTCGAGACCAGCGAGCACAGCGACTTCCTTGCCGAAATTGCGGCTGAGGCGGACGATCTCCCACGACCCCGTCAGTGCCTGCGAAAACCGCCCGGCGCCATCGTCACGGCTGCCGTCATCGACCAGGATCTTGTGCACGGTCATGCCGAAGCGCTGTGCCACGGCCGCTTCGAGCTCACCGAGCAGTTTGGCAAATGCCGATGCCGATGGCGCCTCGTTGAAGAACGGCGCGACGATATCGAGGGTCAGCCGCAACTCAGCCATTTGCGACCCCCGCATTCACCACCTTGTCGCGTGCCTTGGCCCAGAACCACCAGATCAGCGTACCGGCAATGAACGTAACTGCGATCGGCCGGAACCAGGGGTAGAGGAAATCGTGCACATGGCGCTCGACACCGCTCAGCCCGGTCAGAAACAACACCGTGGACAGCACCGAGGCGAGGACGCCGCCTCGTTCTTCGCGCCACAACAGCGCGATGGCGAGACCGGCGGGCACCGCAATCATCGCATAGGTGTTGGGCTCGACGCGCGGGTTGAAGACGCACATGTAGAAAGTGGCCGTCAGGAAGATCGCCAGCCCTGCCGGTCCGCGTTCGAGCCTGCGGTCGAACCAGAGCACCGCCGAAAGCGTAAACAGGGCCCCGACCATACGCACGATGGTTGCCCAGAACTCCGGAATGGGCAGCCCCATTCCGGTGAATGGCGCCGTGAAATCGGTGGGCACGAAATGGCTGGTGTTGTCGACGGCCATGGAGGTCAGCATCTGGGCGAAGACACGATACTGATCGTTGAGATAGCCAGCGGGAGCGAAAGCGTAAGGCAGCGCCAGCACGAACAGCACCGCCAACACCAGCACCGGTATCAACCGGAGCCGAAGGGCTCCTACCAACAACAGCATGATAATCGCGGTCGGCTTGGCGATGATGGCAAGCGAGGCCCAGAAGAACGTCTCCGCCCGCCGCCCTTCCAGCGCCGACAATGTGAGAAGCCAGCAGGCGCCGGTCAAAAGGACTGTCGCCTGGCCGTTGCGGATCGCGCCGAGCGCCATCGGCAAAGCGAGGAAAAGGCCGAAAGAAAGCAGCCACATCAATTCGCCACCGCCGAGCTTTCGCACCTGCCGCATCGCGGCGTAGGTCAGCACCGCGAAGCCAAGGGAGTGCCACACCACGCCGCCCAGATGCGGGCCGAGTTTGACGATTGGAATATAGAGCGCTGCAAAGGCCGGCGCGTAGAGATACCCCATCTCGGATTGGGTGTCGTAGAGGGGCAGACCGGCCAGAAGCGCCTCGCTGCCGCCTATATAGGCCTTCCATACCGTCCGCGTGTGCGGCGACCACAGGACCAGGGCAAGAACGACCAGGAACGCTCCGATCCACAGGCAGAACCCCAAACGGTCGAAAACCGGCTTGGAAATCATCATCAAGGCATCCCACACCACCCCGGAACTGGCTCAGTCCAGCATTGTCCCGGCATTCGATGGCGGCGGCATATCACGGACAAAGCGGCGTGGCATAGGGGGCTGAAAGACGCGGCCATCGGCTTGACGATCCGGGCAACGGCCAAATACCGACATTCCTCCCGCTGTCGAAAGCCCTCTGAAGGTGTCGCATCCAAGCTTCCCGCGTCTTTCGAACCGCTCTACGGCCGGATGAACACCTTGCCGTTGGGCTTGGCCAGTTCGGCGGGCAGCCGCGCCATGGCTTCGGCAAGCGGCACCACCGCCGTCACATCGGTCGACCAGCGTCCGTCGGAAAACCGCTTCTGCGCTTCCAGGATCGCCGGGCCGCGACGGTCGCGGAACTGGCGCATCCACTCGCTCAGCCAAAAACCTTCGATATGCTTGTGCTGGAAGATCAGCTGGCCGGGCTCGCGGATAACAGTGGCTTCGGGATCGAGCCGCCCGTAGATGATCCAGCGCGACCGCTTCGGCATGGCGTCGAAGATGGCCGAGGCCAGCGGCCCGGTCACCGCGTCAAGGAAGATGCGCGGCTGTTCGGTCTTCATCACCTCGCGCAAAGCCGTCTTGAAATCCGGCGCCTTTTCATTGAGGACGTGCGCCGCGCCAAGCGCTTTCAGCGCCGCGATCTGATCGTCGCGGCGCACGGTGACGATTGGCCGGAAACCCTCTTCCCTGGCCAGGCCGATGATCAGCTTGCACAGCTGGCTGGCGCCGGCGGTCATGACGAAGGCCTTTTCACCTTCCTGTTTGACGATGTCGAACATGGCGAGCGCGGTGAGCGGGTTGACGATCATCGCCGCGCCATCCTCGTCGCGGACCGTGTCGAGCAGCGGAATGCAGGCCGCAGCTTCGGCGACGGCATAGTCGGCCCATGAGCCCCAGTTGGTGACGCCCGTGGCAAAAGCAATGCGTTTGCCGATCAGGCTTTTGGGATAGGGCTCGTCACCGCAGGCAACGACGATGCCGACGCCCTCGAAACCGGCCGGCTGGCCCTTGATGCGCGGCTGGCCGTACTGGCCCTTGACGAAGGCGACATCGGACGGATTGATCGAGGCGAGGCTGACCTTGATCAGCACCTGCGTCGGTCCGGGTGTCGGCACCGCGATGCTGCCCGGCTCGAGATAGGGCTCCATCGCCTCCAGCACACTGCCGCTGGGCGTCCTGGTGTAGCCGTCGCCGACCAGCAACAGCGCCTTCATTTCGGAGGGGATCGTCATCGGAACACTCCTTGCTTGGACCTGCCGGCGTCGCCGGATGGCGATGCCGGCGCTCAGACCTTTTCCTGCGTGTATTTTCTCAACTCGGTGCGCGCCACCTGACGGCGATGCACGGCGTCAGGCCCGTCGGCAAGGCGCAATGTCCGCAGATGCGTCCATGAACGTGCCAGCGGCGTGTCCTGGCTGATGCCTTGCGCGCCGAACATCTGCACCGCCTCGTCGGTGACCTTGAGCGCGACGCGCGGAGCGATCACCTTGATCTGGCTGATCCAGGGGGCGGCTGCCCGCGCATCGCCCTGGTCGATCATCCACGCCGCCTTGAGGCAGAGCAGGCGGGCCATCTCGATCTCCATGCGGCATTCGGCGATGATGTCGAAATTGGCGCCAAGCTTTGCCAGGGGCTGGCCGAAGGCCTCGCGGCGTACGGAACGCTGGCACAGCATCTCCAGCGCCATCTCGGCCTGGCCGATGGCGCGCATGCAGTGATGGATGCGGCCGGGGCCGAGCCGCCCTTGCGCGATCTCGAACCCCCTGCCCTCGCCGAGGATCAGGTTCGACGCCGGTACACGCACATTGTCGAAGCGAAGGTGCATGTGGCCATGCGGCGCGTCATCGTCGCCATAGACCTGCATGGCCCGCACCTTGGTCACGCCTTTGGTGTCGGAAGGCACCAGGACCATCGAATGGCGGCGGTGCTGCGGCTCTTCATCGCCGCCGGTCCGGACCATCACGATGTAGATGGCGCAGCGTGGATCACCGGCGCCCGATGCCCACCATTTCTCGCCGTTGAGCACATAGTCGTCGCCCTGACGTTCGCAGCGCATGGCAATGTTGGTGGCGTCGGACGAGGCGACATCCGGCTCGGTCATCAGATAGGCCGAGCGGATCTTGCCGTCGAGCAGCGGTTCCAGCCATTCTTTTTTGTGATCGGCCGAGCCGTAGCGTTCCAGCACCTCCATGTTGCCGGTGTCGGGCGCCGAGCAGTTGAAGGCTTCCGCACCGAGATGCGCCTTGCCCATCTCCTCGGCCAGATAGGCGTATTCGACGGTGGAAAGGCCGTAGCCGCGTTCCGAGCCGGTCAGCCAGAAATTCCACAGGCCGCGCTCTCTTGCGGTCTTCTTCAGCCCTTCGAGGATCTCGCTCTGGCGCGCACTATAGACCCAGCGATCGCCTGCCTTGCCCACCTCGCTCAGGAATTCCCGGTCCAGCGGCATGATCTCGCCGCGCACCATGGCGGCGACGCGCGCGTGGATCGGCTTCAGCCGCTCGGTCATGCCGAGATTCATCTCCGTCATTGGTCGCTAACCCTTCATACACGCCAGGCATTTTGTCAGTGGCAAGGATGACCGTACTTCGGATAGCCTTGTCAACGCGAACTGTTTGCCCGCATGCCGAGCGCTGAGGATTGTGATGAGCTATCTGGACGAGCTGTTTTCGGTGGCCGGCAAGACCGCGCTGGTGACGGGTGCCGCGACCGGCATCGGCCGCATGGCGGCGACCGCGCTGGTCAGGGCCGGCGCCAGCGTGATGATCGCATCGCGCAAGGGCGAGGATTGCGTCAAGGTCGCTGCTGAGTTGAACGAACTTGATGCACCGGGCCGGGCCGAAGGCTTTGCCGGCGATGTCTCCAGCGAAGCCGGCATTGCCGCACTCGTCGACGAGGTCAAGGCGCGGACCGGGAAACTGCATATTCTGGTCAACAATGCCGGCGTTTCCTGGGGCGCGCCGCTGGAGAGCTTTCCCTATTCGGCATGGGCGAAAGTGTTCGGCGTCAACGTCACCGCGGTCTTCCATCTGACCCGCGAATTGCTGCCGCTGCTCGATGCCGCCGCCAGCGACGCCGATCCGGCCAGGGTGATCAACCTCGGTTCGGTGATGGGCACCCAGCCGCTGGCCGACGATGCCTATTCCTACACCGCTTCCAAGGCCGCCGTTCACCATCTGACGCGCACACTGGCGCTCGAGTTCGCCGCCCGCCGCATCACCGTCAACGCTTTCGCTCCCGGCCCCTTCCAGAGCCGCATGACGGCGTTTGCCACCGGCACGCAAGAACAGGCCACACATGTCGGCAACCATGTTCCAATCGGTCGTATCGGCGCACCGGATGACATTGCCGGCGCAACGCTCTATTTGTGCAGCCGTGCAGGCAGCTATGTCACCGGCGCCATCCTGCCAATCGACGGCGGACAGTCGGTGCAGCATGGGCTGACGCTGTTCAAGGAATGACATTTTCCGGCCACAGAAGCCGGAGGTGAACTGGAGGACATGAGCGTGGAACCGATCAGTCTCGATGTGCTTCTGGCCAATGTCGGCAAGGAGGTTGGCGTGTCGCCGTGGCGGGTGGTCACGCAACGCATGATCGACCAGTTCGCCGATGCCACCGACGACCACCAGTTCATCCACTGCGATCCGGAGCGGGCGATGCGCGAGACGCCGTTCGGCGGCACCATCGCGCACGGCTTCCTGTCGCTGTCGCTTTTGTCAGCGATGACCTTCGAGACCATGCCGCCGCTGGAAAACGGCAAGATGGGCGTCAACCACGGCTTCGATTCGCTGCGCTTCCTGGCGCCGGTAAAGACCGGCGCGCGCATCCGCACCCGTTTCGTGCTGGCCGACGTCAAGGTCAGGCCGTCGGGCTGGGTGCAGACGGCGCATGACGTGACGATCGAGATCGAGGGTTCGAAGAAACCGGCGCTGACCGCGCGCTGGCTGACGCTGACCTTGATCGAACGCCAGCCCGAGACGGCATGAGCGCTCCGAACGTTCTCGACCAGGCAGCGCTTGCGCCTTACCTCGAGGCGAGCATACCGGGCTTTTCCGGGCTTGCTGCAATCGAAAAATTCAATTCCGGCCAATCCAACCCGACCTATCTTTTGACGGCGGCAAGCGGCCGTTACGTGCTGCGCGCCAAGCCGCCGGGGCAGTTGTTGAAATCGGCGCATCAGGTCGACCGTGAATTCAGAGTGATGGGTGCGCTTGCAGGCACACCTGTGCCTGTGCCTGACATGCTGCATCTGTCGGCGGAGGACTCGCCGATCGGCCGCATGTTCTATGTGATGGATTTCCTCGACGGCCGCATCTTCTGGGATCCGGCGCTGCCGGAGGCCGGCGACAACGAAGAACGCGCGGCGATCTACGACGCCATGAACGACACCCTCGCGGCCCTGCACGATGTCGATGTCGAGGCTGTGGGTCTCGGCGATTTCGGCCGGCCGGGCAATTATTTCGAGCGCCAGCTGGCGCGCTGGACCAGCCAGTACCGCGCTTCGGAGACCGGCACCATCGCCGATATGGATCGGCTGATTGCCTGGCTGGAAACGCATATGCCCGCCGATGACGGCCGCGTCTCGCTGGTGCATGGCGACTACCGGTTGGACAATCTGATCTTCGCGCCGGATCGGCCAAAGGTTCTGGCGGTGCTCGACTGGGAACTGTCGACATCGGGCCACCCCTTCGCCGATATCGCCTATCAGTGCATGCAATGGCGGCTGCCGCACGCGTCGGGTTTTCGCGGCCTGGGCGGTGTCGACCGTTCCGCACTCGGCCTGCCCTCCGAAGCGGACTATGTCGCAGCCTATTGCCGACGGCGCGGGCTCGACGGCATCGGCAACTGGACCTTCTTCCTCGCTTTCTCCTTCTTCCGGCTGGCTGCAATCTGCCAGGGCGTCTTCAAGCGGGCGCTGGACGGCAACGCCTCCAATCCGGAAAAAGCCAGGACCTATGGCGAAGCGGTAAAGCTGCTTTCGCGTCTTGCCGCGAAACTGATCGACAAGGAGGCCTGATGGGCCGCTTTGACGGAGCAACAGTGCTGATCACGGGTGCTGCCGGCGGGCTTGGCCGAGGTGCGGCGAAAGGCTTTGCCGCGGAAGGCGCAAAGCTGGTGCTGTCGGACATCGACGAAAAGGCGCTGGCCGATCTGGCCGGCACGCTGCCGGTCGAAACGGCGATCCTGGCCGGCAACATAGCGGACGAAAGCCTGTCCGAGGATCTGGTCAGGCTGGCGGTCGAGACATTCGGCCGGCTGGATGTCGCCATCAACAATGCCGGCATCGTCCAGAGCTTCGTGCGTCTGCCGCAGGTCGCGTCGGACGAGGCCCGCCGTGTGCTGGAAATCGATCTGCTCGGCGTGTTCTATGCCATGAAGCATCAGATCCCGCAGATGGAACGGCAGTTCAAGGCTACGGCCAAGGGCGGCGCCATCGTCAACATCGCCTCGGTCGCCGGACTGGTCGGCGCGCCAAAACTTTCGGTCTATGCGGCCGCCAAGCATGGCGTCGTCGGGCTGACAAAATCGGCGGCGGCCGAATACGCGACCAAGGGCGTGCGGATCAACGCGATCTGCCCCGCCCACACAAGGACTGCGATGGTGGACGGCTTCGTGCGCGTTTCCGGCGTGCCGGAAGACGAGGCCTTGGCCGAGCTGACGCGTGGCGTGCCGATGAAGCGGGTGGCCGAAGTGGCGGAGGTGATTACGGCGATCCTGTTCGCCGCCGACCCCGCTAATTCCTTCATGACCGGCCATGCCCTGGCCGTCGACGGCGGCGTCGGCGCAATCTGACACCTGCCGTTTGGGAACTTCCCGCGCCCTTGTCCGTTTTCGTACAGCGTATATAATTTAGCCACGCACCAACCCAACGAAGGCACGAGATCTTGCCGCCGAGCGTCCAGACACGCCGCGAGAAACAAAAGGCAGAACAGCGCTCCGAGCTGGTCGCGGCCGCCCACAAGCTCGTCCAGGAAGAAGGCTATGAGGGCCTGACAATCCGCAAGCTGGCCAAGCGGGTCGGCTATGCCCCGATGTCGGTCTATTCCTACTTCGCCGACAAGCAGGACATCCTGTTCGCGCTGGCGGAAGATGCGTTCGAGACGCTTGCCCGGCGCATCGAGAAGCATTCGTCCGACGATCCGATCGAGGCCTTGCAGGCGGTCATGACCGAATATGCCGCCTTCGGGCTCGGCAATCCCAACGAATACCGCACCGTGTTCATGACCGAAAAGACCAAACTGCCGGAAGGCAGAAGCTACGAGGACATGGAAGAGGGTAACCCGGCCATGAAAGCGCTGATCAGCCGGGTCGAGGCCTGCGTCGCCGCCGGCAAGCTGCAGGGCGACCCGCGCGCCATCGCCACCATGCTGTGGGCGGTCGGCCACGGCACGATCTCGTTGCTCATCACCTTTCCGTTCTACCCCTTCGGCGATCCGCAGGCCTTCGTGAAGCGGATGTGCGATTTCACGCTTGCCACGCTCAGCACGCAAAACGTGCCACCGCTGACCGAGACCCCGGTCAACTGCTGAACGCCAGCTCCGTTCATTTCCATATTTCCTCTCCGCCCTTCCCCGCCAAACCGGGACGAATTTCTTGGTTAACAAAAAATTTATCGTACGCGTACGGTTTTGACTTGAACTTCGCGATCAGCGGACGTATCTGTACAGTGTATCGTACATGTACGAGAAAGGTTCACCCGTCGGCACGAATTGAATTCGACCCCGGAAAACGGAGACTGACAATGAAAAAGACACTCCTCACCCTCGCCGCCGTGCTGGCACTTTCGGGCTCGGCCTTTGCCGCCAACACCACCCACCCGGTCAAGCATGCGCCGGTCGCGGCGTGTGTTGACACCAAGACCAATGTGAAGCTCGATTGCGCTTCGACTGGCTCGGTCGAGAAGAAGGGCGCTACGGAAAACACCGCTGAAGGCAAGGGCCCGCGCCTCGGCATCAGCATCAATCCGTGGATTGTGCCGAGCGCATTCTGATATCCGCAGAAATCACGTCTGGCCGGCACAAGCCGGCCAGTTTCAGCCGACCGAGATCGGCAGTTTGGCCGCTGAACTTTCGAAGGCCGCGTCGATCAGCTTCTGCATGTCGGCGGCGCGCCGGAATGACGGATCGCCGTTGCGGCCTGAATCCAGCGCGTCGGCAAAGCGTCGGGCATTGCGCTTGACGCTGGGCAGCGCCAGAGTCTGCCAGCGCTGCAGATCGACATCCGCACCGAGACAAGCCGACAGGTTCGATACCTTGCCGTCGGTCTCGACCTTGATGGCGCCTTTGGTGCCGTGCAGGGCCAGCGATAGATCGTTGGCGTGGCCGGTCGTGTAGCGGCTCGCCACGATGGTGGCGAGCGCTCCGGAATTGAGCCGCGCCGTCATTGCCACGCTGTCATTGGCATCCAGCACATAGTCGCCGATGCGCTCGCCGTCGGCCTTCGGAAACGTCACCAGATCGGCATGCAAGCTGACGATATCCTGATCGGCCCCATAGGTGGCGAAGTCCAGGATATGGATGCCGACATCGCCGAGCACGCCGGTCGAACCATGCCGGCTCGACAGACGCCACAGCCATTTGTCCTCGACCCGCCAATCGCCCCATGATTTGCTGACCAGCCAGCTCTGCCGGTAGCTCGCCTCGACATGGCGCAGTTCGCCGATCTCGCCGGCCTGAACCATGCGCCGTGCCTCCTGGATCGCCGGTGAGTTGCGGTAGGTCAGGTTGACCATGTTGACCACCCCGGCTGCCTCGGCCGCTTCGGTCATAGCAAGCGCATCGGCATGGTTCGGCGCCAGCGGCTTTTCGCAAAACACATGCTTTCCCGCAGCCAACAGGGCCAGCGTCGTCGCCATATGCGCACCATCCGGCGTCGCGTTGATGGCGGCATCGAACTGACCCCAGGCGATCGCCGCTTCCAGGCTTTCGAAGGAAGCGTCGATCTTGCTGACGGCGGCGAACGCCGCCGCACGGCCGGGCACCTGATCGACGCAAGCGACGATGCTGCAGCCCGGGATTTCTGCAAACTCCTCGACATGATGCCCGGCGATGCCGCCGGTGCCGAGCAGAAGAATTCGATGCGTCAACTCAAGCCCCCAATCAACTTAGCCCCCAATCGGCTCAAGCTCCGATCAACTCACGCCCCGATCAACCCAAGTCCCCGATCAACCCAAGCCCGATCAACTCAGGCCCCTGTCGCCGTCGGCATGCAGGCGCAGCCCCTTTTGGACGATTTTCTCCTTGGCCGCTTCCGTCGGAACGTTCGGCGCATTGGTGATGCCGGACCATGCCGGCGCCGGGTTGTGCGCCCAGTGCACGGCGTTTCGCAGCACCTGCTGCACGCCCTCATTGTGATAGATCGGATAGGTCTCGTGGCCGGGCGAGAAATAGAAGATCCTGCCGGCGCCGCGCTGATAGGTCAGCCCTGACCGGAACACCTCGCCGCCCTCGTACCAGGAGACGAACACCGTCTCGAGCGGCTCCGGCACGGCGAAGGGCTCGCCATACATTTCGGTCTCGCCGATCTCCAGGCACTCGCCGATGCCTTGCGCGATCGGGTGACTGCGGTTGATCGCCCAGACGCGCTCGCGTTCGCCAGCCTCGCGCCATTTCAGCGAACAGGGCGTGCCCATCAGCCGTTTGAAAATCTTGGAGTAGTGGCCGGAATGGAGCACGATCAGGCCCATGCCTTCCCACACCCGCTTCTGCACCCGCTCGACGATCTCGTCCTTGACCTCGCCATGCGCCGCGTGGCCCCACCACAAAAGCACGTCGGTGGCCGCCAGACGCTTTTCGCTCAGGCCATGTTCGGGTTCCTGCAAGGTGGCGGTGGTCGCCTCGATACTTTTGCCCTGGTTGAGCGCCGCGGCAATGGTGCCATGCATCCCCAAGGGATAGAGGTCGCGCACGGCGGCATTGGTCTGCTCGTGGACATTCTCGCCCCAAACGATCGCTTTTGTCAGCATTTTCATCTCCCAAAGCGCTTTAAATAGCACGCCCACTGGGATTGAGAAGGTCCGATACGATCTGGTCCGATGGAAATTACGTCTTGCGCTTCTTGCGCCCGGGCACGGTCTTGGCCTTGCCCGGCTTTGCCGGCGCGCCAGGAATGGAGGATCCGGTGATCGACACCGGGTCGCTGGCCGGGAACGTATCCTCGAGGCCTTCCTCGAGTTCCTCTTCGGCGCTCGGCGCCTCGTGCCGCTCATGTTCGAGCGAGCGGACGGCCGATGTCTTTTTGACCGGCGACTTCGGCGCGGAATTCGACGGCATTGGCGTTCTCCCTCGGCGTGCGAATGCAGAACGAGCGTGCCCTGCAAAACGTTCCGAGTTCAGACCGCTGCGTCGCGCGATCCCTCGGACAGGAAAGTAAAAACATAGTCCGAGAAGGAACGCCAGCATTCAACCCGGAAGGCGTCCGCCGCCGTGCGCAGCAGCACGATCTCGGTCTTGCCCAGGATGGTGCGCGACGCCGCGCCGACCGGGAAGGCGTCGAGCGACAGATCCTGTGGGCAACCCGCATTGATCGTCGCCGCTGCACCGGCGCCCGTCACGGATATCGCGATGTTGCGATGCGAGATGCCGACCGCCGAATGCAGCGCGGCAACCCCGGCGCAATCGGCGAGCGGATCATTGCCGGCCTCGTCGATAACAAGCCATTCGTCAGGGCCGAGCCACAAGGCGGTTCGCCCGCCCTTTGAGGCGGATGTCTTCGGCTTTTTCGGCAAGGTCACGCCGAGCGCCTTCGAAAGCGCCGCGACCGAAGCCTCCGGCGCACGCAATGACATGCGCTCGGCCGGCGGCAAGACCTCGACCTTGGCGCCGGCAGCAGTGGTGCCGCGTCCAGCCAGCGCCGGACGGCGTTCCACCGAAGGCGATGCAGCCGGAGCCGTCTTTCTTGCAGCGGCCTTAGCCATTGAGGCGCCCTCCCGTCTCGTCGAAGAACACCATGCCGGTAACCTCCACTTCGATCACCCCGTTCGGCATCGGCACATAGAGCGTGTCGCCCATGCGGTCGCGGCCGCCGGCGACCAGCGCCAGCGCGATCGAGCGGCCGCAATTTTCCGACCAGTAGCTCGAGGTGACATGGCCGATCATCTTCATCGGGATCGCCTGTTTGGGATCCTCAACGATCTGCGCGCCTTCTTCCAGCACCACCTTGGGATCCTTGGTCTTGAGGCCGACCAGCTGCTTGCGGCCCTTGGCGACCAGATCCGGCCGCGCCATGCCGCGGATGCCGACGAAATCGGTCTTCTTCTTGCCGACCGCCCAGTCGAGACCGGCATCGTTCGGCGTCACCGTGCCGTCGGTGTCCTGGCCGACGATGATGTAGCCCTTTTCGGCGCGCAACACGTGCATGGCCTCGGTGCCGTAGGCGGCAGCGCCATGCTTCTGCCCTTCAGCCCATAGCGCTTCCCAGACGGCTTGGCCGTAATCGGCCGGCACGTTGACCTCGAAGCCGCGCTCGCCGGTGAACGACATGCGGAACAGCCTGGTCGGCACGCCGCAGATCTTGCCTTCGCGCACCGACATATGCGGCAGCGCCTCGTCCGACATGTCGATGCCTTCGACCAGCGGCGCGATGATGTCACGCGACTTGGGGCCTTGCACGGCGATGACAGCCCACTGCTCGGTGATCGAGGTCAGCCAGACATTGAGATGCGGGAACTCGGTCTGGAGATAGTCCTCCATGTGGTTCATGACGCGCGGCGCACCGCCGGTCGTCGTCGTCACATGGAAACGGTCCGGCGCCAACCTGCCGACGACACCGTCATCATAGATGAAACCGTCCTCGCGCAGCATGATGCCATAGCGGCAGCGGCCCGGCTCCAGCTTCTCCCACGGATTGGTGTAAAGCAGCTCCATGAATTTCGCTGCGTCAGGACCGACCACTTCGATCTTGCCCAGCGTCGAGGCATCGAACAGACCCGCCGCCTTGCGCACCGCGACGCATTCGCGGTCGACCGCAGCGTGCATGTCTTCCCCCGCCTTGGGGAAATACCAGGCGCGCTTCCACTGGCCGACATCCTCGAACACCGCTCCTTGCGCCTCGGCCCAGGGATGGATCGCCGTTTTGCGCGTCGGGTCGAACAGCGGACCGCGCGCATGGCTGACGATCGCGCCGAAGGTCACCGGCGTATAGGGCGCCCGGAACGTGGTCAGGCCGACCTCCGGGATCTGCTTGCCCAGCGTCTCGGCGGCAATCGCCAGGCCGTGCATGTTGGAGGTCTTGCCCTGATCGGTCGCCATGCCGTTGGTCGTGAAGCGCTTGACGTGCTCGATCGAGCGCATGCCTTCATGCACCGCCTGGCGGATGTCCTTGGCGGTGACGTCGTTCTGGAAATCGACGAAGGCTTTCACCGTCGTGTCCGGCCCGGCGCCGGGGGCAGCGCCCAGCATGCCGCGCGACCAGCTCTCGGAGGCGTCGACCTTCGGCTTTGTACCCTTGGCGGTTTTGGCACCCGCATCCTTGGCCGCCTTGGCGCCGGCCGCATAGGCCTCGTCGACCGTCGCCGACAGCCCGTCGGTGCCGTTGCAGGCGCCGACAGAGACGCAATCCTGCGCATAGGTGCCGGGCACGAAGCGCTTGGTCTCGTCGTTGAAGGCAACCTTGCCGCGCGACTGCGAGAACAGATGCACCGACGGCGTCCAGCCGGCCGACATCAGGATCGCATCGACCGGGATGGTGCGTTCGCCGCCGCCATTCTTCGGCTGCACCGTCATCGAGGAAACGCGGAGCTTACCGCCGGCACGGATGACCGCGCGGCCGAAATTGACCTCGATGCCGAGCGCCCTCGCCTCGTCGATCACCGGTCCGGTCGGATTGTCGCGCAGATCGACGATCGCCGCCACATTGACGCCGGCCTTCTTCAGGTCGATCGCCGCCGCATAGGCAGAATCATTGGCGGTGTAGACGCCGACATTTTTGCCGACCGCGACGCCATAGTGGTTGAGATAGGTGCGCGCCGCACCCGCCAGCATGATGCCCGGCCGATCATTGTCCGCGAACACCATGTGGCGCTCGATGGCGCCGGAGGCCAGCACCACGCGCTTGGCCCTCACCTGCCACAGCCGTTCGCGCGCCAGGTCGTGGCCGGGGGCCTTCAGATGATCGCTGACACGCTCGACCAGCCCGACGAAATTCTGCGCGTAATAACCAAAGGCGGTCGTGCGCGAGAGCACGCGGACATTGTCCATCCCGCTCAGCTTCGCAATCGCACCTTGAGCCCAGGTAAAACCGTCCTGGCCGTCGATCTTCGCACCAGTTTCGAAACGCAGGCTGCCGCCGAACTCGGCCTGCTCGTCGGCGAGGATGACCCGCACGCCGGTTTCAGCCGCCGCCAATGCTGCCGCGATGCCGGCGGCACCGCCACCCAGCACCAGCACGTCGCAATGCGCATAGCGCGACGAATAATGGTCCGGATCCGGCTGGTCCGGGGAAACACCAAGGCCGGCCGCGGCGCGGATCTTGGGTTCGTAGAGGCTCTTCCACGCCGCCTTCGGCCACATGAAGGTCTTGTAGTAGAAACCGGCCGAAAACAGCGGCGAGGCGATGTCGTTGACCGCACCGACGTCGAAAGACAGCGACGGCCAGCGGTTCTGCGACTGCGCGTCAAGCCCGTCATAGAGTTCCTGCACCGTGGCCCGCACGTTCGGCGTCTTGCGCGCCGCGTCGCGCTTGATCTCGACCAGCGCGTTAGGCTCCTCGGCGCCCGCCGACAAGATGCCACGCGGACGGTGATACTTGAACGAGCGGCCGACCAGATGGACGCCATTGGCAAGCAGCGCCGAGGCCAGCGTGTCGCCCTCGATGCCAGCATAGGACTGGCCGTCGAAGCTGAAGCGCGCGGTCTTGGCTTGGCTGAAGCGGCCGACGCCGGGAATGCGGAACGCGCCGCTCATTTGGCAACTCCCGGGAGCTTCGACGGCTTCGGCTCGCCGGCCTTGTAGGTCATGACGAACTTGTCGGTGACGGTGTCGCGCACGGCGTTGAAGAAGCGGGCGCAGCCATGCATGTGCCGCCAGCGCTCATAAATGATGCCCTTGGGGTTGGAGCGGATGAAGAAGAACTTCTCGAAATCGTCGTCGCTCTCGCCAGCCATGTTGGCCGAGCGCGCAATATGCGCCTCGCCCGCGTTGCGGAATTCGAGTTCCGGGCGCTCTTCCTCGCAATAGGGGCAGCGGATGAGAAGCATTTTGGTTCGTTCCTACAATTCGCCGTGGCCGACGCGGGCGCCCGCCGGTTGATCGCAAAGCTTCTGTCCCAGCGTCGCGAACGGCGCGACGAGCCGGATGCGCTCTTCCACGCTTGCGGCCGGGCGAAAGAGGTCCCGATACGCCATGTTGCCGAGGGTAAGCTGCATCGGATCGGTGGTGACGATGACTTGACGTGGCTGGAATGTCTCGTCCTCGCCGAAATCGGAAGGCTCTTTCTCCAGGAATATGACCACCCTCTGACCGCCGCTCCAGACGCAAGCCAGCGTGCCCTCGTCTACCGAAAACGGCCAGCTGGCCTCGTTCCCGGCACGGCTGATCGGCTGCGTGCGCACTTCGTCCGCCGACGGAAAATGGAACATGCCCCGTTCCCCCGCCAGCACTTGTTCCCCCGCCAGCATCAGCGGCATCGCGACAGCCATCTGCGCCATCATCAGTGCGCCACCGCCGCCGCCGCCGCCTCGTCGATGAGCCGGCCGGTGCGGAAGCGCTCGATGGTGAAGGGCGCGTTGATCGGATGCGGATCGTCTTTGGCAATCGTATGGGCAAAGACATGGCCCGAGCCCGGCGTCGCCTTGAAGCCGCCCGTGCCCCAGCCGCAATTGACATAGAGGCCGGGCACCGGCGTCTTGGCCAGGATCGGCGAGCGGTCCGGCGTGACGTCGACGATGCCACCCCACGAACGCAGCATCTTCATGCGCGTGAAGATCGGGAACATCTCGCAGATGGCGTCGAGCGTATGCTGCAATATGTGCAGGCCGCCGGTCTGCGAATAGGAGACATATTGGTCGGTGCCGGCGCCGATCACCAGCTCGCCCTTGTCGGACTGCGAGATATAGGCGTGCACCGTGTTCGACATCACCACGCAGGGAACCACCGGCTTGACCGGCTCCGACACCAGCGCCTGCAGCGGATAGCTTTCCAGCGGCATGCGCACGCCGGCCATGTTCATGATGACCGAGGAATGGCCGGCGGCAACCACACCGACCTTCTTGGCGCCGATGAAGCCGCGCGTCGTGTCGACGCCCATGACCGCACCATTGGCGGCCCGCTTGACGCCGGTGACCTCGCAATTCTGGATGATGTGCACGCCGCGCGCCGAGGCGCCGCGTGCGTAGCCCCAGGCAACCGCATCGTGGCGCGCCGTACCGCCGCGGCGCTGCAAGGCAGCGCCGACGACCGGATAGCGGGCATCCTTGGAGGTGTTGAGCGGCGGGCAGAATTCCTTCGCCTGCTCCGGCGTCAGCCACTCATTGTCGATGCCGTTCAGCCGGTTGGCGTGCACGTGGCGCTTCAGCACCTGGACGTCGTGCACATTGTGAGCGAGCATCATGACGCCCCGCGCCGAATACATGACGTTGTAGTTGAGCTCCTGGCTGAGCCCATCCCACAGCTTCAGCGCGTGGTCGTAGATGCCGGCGCTCTCGTCATAGAGATAGTTGGAACGGATGATGGTGGTGTTGCGGCCGGTGTTGCCGCCGCCAAGCCAGCCCTTTTCGAGCACCGCGACATTGGTGATGCCGTGCACCGTGGCAAGATAATAGGCGGTGGCCAGGCCATGGCCGCCGGCGCCGACGATGATGACGTCGTATTCCTTCTTCGGCTCAGGCGAGGACCATTGTTCCTCCCAGCCCTTGTGGCCGCGCATGGCCTCGCGGGCGATGGCGAATACCGAATATTTCTTCAACGTTCCAGCCTCTCGCCAAAAGGTCTCGCGAATAGCGGCCGGGCATTCATTCGGTCCCGGCGCGCGAGGTGTATCACTAGCGAAACCGGGCTTCCACCCTTGCGCTGTTTGCGACGGCGCTTGCCGTTTTGCGCCACGACGAAAAAGACGC
This sequence comes from Mesorhizobium loti, assembly GCA_014189435.1. Taxonomy (NCBI): domain Bacteria; kingdom Pseudomonadati; phylum Pseudomonadota; class Alphaproteobacteria; order Hyphomicrobiales; family Phyllobacteriaceae; genus Mesorhizobium; species Mesorhizobium loti. The sequence continues at coordinate 229,087 of CP050293.1, read as the reverse complement.
ATGCGATCTGGCTGCCATGGCTGCGTTCAGTCACACTGCCTGCCGCGAGACTCGGGAGGACGAATATGGGCAACGCCTGGTGGAATATGACGTTGCGCTTCCTGCTGGAGCTTGCCGCCTTGCTTGGCCTCGGCATTGCCGGCTGGAGTCTCTCCGACGGATGGGGGCGCTGGCTCCTCGCGCTGGCCTTGCCGCTCATTGCGGCCGTACTGTGGGGGACCTTCGCGGTACTCAATGACCCAAGCCGGTCGGGCCGCGCACCGGTGCCTGTGCCCGGCGTGGTGCGGCTGGTGCTCGAACTGGTCATCCTGTTCGGCGGTGCGGCTGGGTTCTATGGGGCCGGTTACACGACTACGGGCATCATCGTCGCCCTGCTGATTGCCATCAGCTATGCGTTCTCGATGGACCGACTCGGCTGGCTGTTGAGGCAATAGCTCAGGGCGACGCGGCCTTCGCAGGTATCGGGTGGCTCCGACCCGCCCCATTTGCGACCAAGCATCCAATTGCCGGCGCAGCTGGCGCAAAAAAGGATGCAAAAAATGTTCGCACTCGCCAACAAGGTCGCCATCGTCACCGGCGCCAGTTCCGGCATAGGCCGCGCCACTGCAAAACTCTTTGCCGAGGAAGGCGCCAGGGTCATCGTTGCCGCCCGCCGCCAGGCCGAGCTCGATGCGCTTGTCGCAGAGATCGCGGACACCGACCGCACGGCAGTCGCGCTTGCCGGCGATGTCAGGGACGAAGCCTATGCAAAGGCCCTTGTCGATCTGGCGGTCGAAAAGTTCGGTGGACTCGACGTCGCCTTCAACAATGCCGGCGCCGTCGGCCTGATGGGTCCGATCCCGGAGATGGTGCCGAAGACATGGCACGAGACGATGGACACCAACCTGACCAGCGCCTTTCTCTGCGCCAAGCACCAGATACCGGCCATGCTAGACCGTGGCGGCGGCTCGCTGATCTTCACGTCGAGCTTTGTCGGCTACACAGCCGGCATGCCCGGCATGGCCGCCTACGCCGCGGCCAAGGCCGGCCTGATCGGCCTGACGCAGGTGCTGGCCGCCGAATACGGGCCGCAAGGCCTGCGCGTCAACGCGCTGTTGCCCGGCGGCACCGACACGCCCGGCGCGACGACGACCACGCCCGAAGCCCGCGCCTTCGTCGAAGGCATCCATGCCTTGAAGCGCATGGCGCAGCCGGAGGAGATTGCTCGTTCGGCGCTTTATCTCGCCTCCGACGCCTCGAGCTTCACCACAGGAACGGCGCTGCTGGCCGATGGCGGCGTGTCGATCAACCGGACGTGATGGATTTTTCGCGGCGAACGGGCATGTTCATAGCCGGCAGGCAGCCGGCCGGTCTTGCTTTTTCGCCGCGATTTGGCGATGCCGTTTGCTGTCGAAACGGGTCTTCTTGTCAAAACCGGTCCTGCAAACATGATGCTGATCAGAACCTATGTGGCTGCGAGCGCGATCGAGGGCGTTGGCGTGTTTGCCGCCGAGCCTATCAGGAAAGGCGCTTCGATCTGGCGGCTCGATCCGGATTTCGATCGGCTGATCCCGATGGACAAATACGAGGCAGCCCCCTCGCATCTCAGGGAACTGCTCGACCGCTATGCCTATCCGAGCCCGGACCGGCCGGGTTTCATGGTCTATGAAGTCGACAATGGGCGCTTCATGAACCATGCCGGCAACCCGAACACGGATTTTTCGCAGTATGGCGGAGCCACCGCGACCCGCGACATCGCCGCCGGCGAGGAGATCACCTGCGACTACGGCGAGTTCTTCGAGGATTTCGAGCGGCTTCACCTCGCCACGGCCTAGTCGGCTCCCTGATCTCCAGACAAACCGACTGCGGTTTGGCCCTCCAAGTGCATTTCGGCTGTGGACAGCGCGGCATGATTCTGCTATCAGCCGCCCCAATTCGTGGTGTAAACCGCCGCGGAGGCTAGTGGCTATGGCCGCTTGCCTGTTGATATCAAACCCGAAAGACAGGATTGCCCGTGCAGGTACTCGTCCGCGACAATAACGTTGATCAGGCGCTTCGCGCTCTCAAGAAGAAGATGCAGCGCGAAGGCATTTTCCGCGAAATGAAGATGCGCGGTCACTACGAGAAGCCGTCCGAGAAGCGCGCCCGTGAAAAGGCTGAAGCCGTCCGCCGCGCCCGCAAGCTTGCCCGCAAGCGCGCCCAGCGCGAAGGCCTGCTGCCGATGACGCCGCGCCCGGTTGCCGCTGGCGCCGCCGGTGGTCCTGGTGGCGCTCCGCGTCCGCCGCGGTTCTAACGCCAATTTTTCGTCCTTTTCGAAGGATATCAGAGGTGGCGCGATGCGGAATCGCCGCCACCTTTTTGTTTTGATTGTGACCCGGCCCGGAGGGGGGAACCGGACCTGATCGACGCGGCTTGAAGTGAGGACAGGGCAGACATGAACGCAACAAGCGTGGAGCGCGGGACCGCATTGCGTGGTTTCGCCCTGACAGCGGCTCTGCTCTCCGGACTGGCGCTTGCCGGTTGCCAAACGGCCGGCCCGACCGGTGAATTCAACAACATCGACAAGGCGCAAGGGTCGAGCGAGAACATCTCCTCGCTGTCGGCGGTCATCCAGCGCAATCCCCAGGATCCCGAAGGCTACAATGTGCGCGGCTCGGCCTATGGCCGTGGCGGCCAGTACCAGGCAGCGCTCAAGGACTTCAATCAGGCCATCCAGCTCAACCCGAATTTCTTCCAGGCCTATTCGAACCGCGCGCTCATCCAGCGCTTCCTCGGCAATCAGACGGCCGCGCTCGAGGACTACAACCGTTCGATCCAGATCAATTCAAATTATGACGCCGCCTATATCGGCCGTGGCAATCTCTACCGGAAGGCAGGCCGCACCCAGGACGCCTTCAACGACTTCCAGAAGGCGATCCAGCTCGACACCACCGACGCGCGCGCCTACCACAATCGTGGCTTGATCTATCAGAGCCAGGGCCAGCACAAGTTCGCTATCGAGGACTTCTCGACGGCCATCTCGCTGGCGCCGGACGCCGCCGAGCCCTACAACGGCCGTGGTCTCTCCTATCTGGCGACCAACGACGAAGACAACGCCTTCTCCGACTTCAACATGGCGATCAAGCTCGACGGCAAGAATGCCGAGGCCTGGGCCAACCAGGCGCTGATCTACGAGCGGCGCGGCGACAAGGCCAAGGCAGCGAAATCCTATAAGGAAGCCGTTCGCCTCGACCCGACCTACCAGCCTGCCAAGGACGGCCTAGCCCGCGTCAGCTGACATCGACTTCAGCAGGCTACGTGCGCATCAGGTGCCGCAGCGTCCGAAAGGACGCGCGGCGCGCTTCACCTCGTCAATCCGGCAACCGCGCATTAACCCCGGCAGCAGGCTGTTGGCCCCTGCCTTGATCGCGCCAAGTTTTCAGCGGAACGGTCTGCCCATCCAATCCGTTGTTAAGAAGTGATTTGCGAAAGGACCCTCCCATGATCAAGAAACTCGCCTGCGCCGCTGCCCTCGCCACGACAGTCTTCGCTGCTGCCCCGGCCAGCGCCGGCAAGCTGCAGCTCGGCACGCTCGACTGCACCATCGACGGCGGCACCGCCTACATCGTCGCCTCCAACAAGGGCGTGTCCTGCACCTTCCGTCCCCACCATCACGGACCGTCGGAGACTTACACGGGCGTCATCTCCAAGATCGGCCTCGATGTCGGCCAGACGCATCAGGGCCAGTTGGTCTGGGCCGTGCTGGCCGCGACCCGCGATCGTGACGGTGGCGATCTCGCCGGCAGCTATTACGGCGTCAACGCCGAGGCGAGCGTCGTGACCGGCGGCGGCGCCAACCTGCTGGTTGGTGGCCTGGACAGCGCCTTCATGCTCGAACCGCTCAGCGTCCAGGCACAGACCGGCGTCAACCTTGCCGTGGCTGTGACCTCGCTCCAGCTGATCCACTCGTTCAAGTAAATTGCATGGAGCCATGCGCTCCATCCCCCCTCACCCCGCGGCGCGGAACCAGATAGGATGGTTCCGCGCCGTTTGATTTTGAGGGGGACCGCCATGCCGAAGACAGCCTTTGCCGCTGCCATATTCGCCACCGTGCTTGCCGGGACGGCGCATGCGCAGGACAAAGGCATCGAACTCGGCGTGCTTGATTGCGCCATCGGAGGCGGCACCGGCTTCATTTTCGGCTCGAGCAAGGATCTGAGCTGCACCTTCAACCCCGCCGACAAGAGCTTCGCGCCGGAAGCCTATTTCGGCGCCGTCAACAAATACGGCCTCGACATCGGCACGACGAAGCAGACGGTCATGCAGTGGATCGTGCTGACGCCGCTGAAGAACATCTATGCGCCGGGCGCGCTGGCCGGCGACTATATCGGCGCCAGCGCCGAGGTGACGGCGGCCGTCGGCGCCGGCGCCAATCTGTTGGTCGGCGGCTCCTCGCAGGCCTTCACCTTGCAGCCACTCAGTCTGCAGACGCAGACCGGCATGAACCTCGCGATCGGCGTCAGCCAGTTCCAGTTGCGCAGCACCGAGAACTGATGCTGCAGCAAAGGCTGCCGATCGAAAAGACGGCCGCGCGAACGATCCTCAAGAAACCGCTTGAACTCAATCGCGGTTGAGGTTTTACAAGCCTGCCCCGAACGCAACAACGCCTTGATGCGGCGCGCAATCCGGCGCTGTCGATTCGCATGGTCCTGCCGGAAACCTGTACTGGCTTCTGGCGTCCTGCGCCGGCGTCGAGATATGCAAGGCAGGGGTGGAAATGACCGAAATCAACACAAAAAGGGTCGACTGGCGCGCATTGTGGGCAAGCGGCGACCTGGCGCGCTTCTGCTTCATCAGCCTCGGCATCCTGCTGCACGCCACCAACGAAACGATGGTGGCAACGGTGATGCCGGCCATGGTCGGCGAACTGGCCGGCGTCCAGCTCGTCGGCTGGTCACTGGCGATCTATGAACTCGGCGCCATCGTTGCCGGCGCGGCCGCCGGACGGCTGGTGAGCTATGTCCCGCTGCGCACCAACATGGTGGTCGCCGCGCTGCTCTACGCAGCAGGCGCACTGATCTGCGCCACCTCTCCTTCCATGCAATTGTTCCTCGCCGGCCGCCTGATCGAGGGGCTTGGCGGCGGTGCGCTGGTGTCGCTGGCCTTCGTCTCGGTCGAACAGCTGTTCGCGCGCGCCATCTGGCCGCAGCTGTTCGGCATCATGTCGGCAATCTGGGGCGTCGCCGCCTTCAGCGGGCCGTTGCTCGGCGCGATCATGACCGAGCTGTTCTCATGGCGCTGGGCCTTCGGCATCTTCACCTTCGGCGGCACAGCCATGGCGCTGGCAAGCTTCATCGTGCTCAACACGCCGCAGGCGACGAAACCCAGGGCAAGCACAGGCAAGGCGCCGCCCTTCCCGTTCACGGCCCTCGGCTGCCTTGCCGTCGCCGTGGTGCTGATCGCCTCGGCCGGCGTCGACATCGCCTTGCTGCGCTCCTCGCTGCTGATGGTGCTGGGCCTCAGCGGTCTGGTGCTGTTCTTCACCATCGACGCGCTGAAGCCGCGCTCGCGGCTGTTCCCGGCGCGGCTGTTCTCATGGCGCACGCCGGTCGGCGCCGGCATGACCATGGTTGCCGCCTTTTCGGTGGCGACCTGTTCCTTCGGCGTCTACGGGCCGCTGCTGCTGACCAGCCTGCACGACATTCCCCTGCTGACCACCGGCTACATCATCGCCGCCGAATCGATCGCCTGGTCGATCCTGTCGATCCTGGTCGCCAATGCGCCGCCGCAGCGCGAGCGGCTGATCATCGTTGGCGGCGCGGTGATGATCGCGGCCGGCATCGCCGGCTTTGCCTACACGATACCGATGGGCTCCATCCCGCTGATCCTGATGTGCGCCCTGTTGCAGGGCGGCGGCTTCGGCATCGCCTGGCCCTTCCTGACGCGCGTCATCGTCGCCTCAGCGCCGGAGGGCGAGCAGACCATCGCCTCGGCGGCGGTGCCGACCATGCAGCGCATCGGCTATGCCGTGGGGGCCGCCCTTGCCGGCATCGTCGCCAATGCCAGCGGCTTTTCGCAAGGCTTGAACCACGACGCGGCGGCGAATGTGGCGTCCTGGCTGTTTCTTGCCTTCGTGCCGCTCGGCATTGTCGGCTGCCTGGCGGCCTTGCGAGTATCCATGCCGCTTGGTCGGCAGCTGGAAGCTACCGGCTAGAAGCGCCTAACCCCTCACTCCACCTCGCGCAGGCGGTAACCGACACCGGTCTCGGTGGTGATGTAACGCGGCTGGTCGGGGCTCTTCTCGATCTTCTGCCTGAGCTGCCGGACATAGACCCTGAGATACTGCACGTCGGTTGAATCGCCCCAGACCTGCTTCAACAGGAAATGGTGGGTCAGCACCTTGCCGGCGTGCTGCACGAGGATGCGCAGGATGTCGTATTCCTTCGGCGAGAGCTTTACGTCCTTGCCCTCGACCTTGACGATGCGTTTGACCAGATCGACACTGAGGTCGCCGGTGTGGAACACCGGTTTTTCGCCCTGCTGCTGGAATTTGTGCCGCAACGCCACGCGGATGCGCGCGACCAGCTCGTTCATGCCGAACGGCTTGGTGACATAATCGTCGGCTCCGAGTTCCAGAGCCTGGACGATGCCGGCCTCGTCGGTGCGGCTGGACAGGATGACCACCGGAATGTCGAGACCGTCGTCGCGCCATTTGCGCAACAGCTCATGGCCACTCATGCCGGGCAGGCCGAGGTCGAGCAGGACAAGGTCCGGCTTCTCCGCCTCCATCACCTCGATCGCCACCTTGGCGTTCGGCGCCTCGCTGATCGCGTAACCCTGGCTGCCGAGCCCGACGCGAAGCAGCTTGCGGATCGGCGGCTCGTCATCGACGACCAGTATCCTGACGTTCGAGTTTGTCATGCCAAGTCACCCACATCGTCCGTGTTCGAGGCATCAAAATTGGGCGGGTTCGCCGGCTTCGGCATCTTGATGGTGAACACCGCGCCCGAACGATCGGTCCGGTTTGCCGCCATGATCGTGCCACCCATCGCCTCGATGAAGCCGCGGCAGATCGACAGCCCGAGCCCGGTGCCGGCGCGGACCTGATCGCGCTTGCGCACCCGGTAGAACGTATCGAAAATCCGCTCCAGATCGCCAGGGGGGATGCCCGGCCCTTCATCCATGACCTGCAGGAGGACTGAGCCATTATCGGTCCAGCCCTGCACGCGGATCGTCGAGCCGGCTGGCGCGTATTTCGCCGCATTGTCGAGGAGATTGAACAGCGCCTGCTCGAACAGGACCGGGTCGACCTTCAACATCGGCAAATCCGAGGGGATGTCAGTCTCGGTCTTGTGCTCGGCTATGATTTTCCTGGCCCGCTGCAGGGCAGAGCCGACGATGTCGCCGACATAGTGGAAAGCGTAGTTCGGCTCCATCGCGCCGGACTCGATCTTGGTCATGTCGAGCAGATTGGCGATGAAGCGGTTCAGCCGCTCGGATTCGTCGAGCACGGTCGTCAGCAGTTCCACCCGGTCCTGTTCGGGAAGTGCCGGTGCGAATTCGCGCAGCGTGCCGGCCGCGCCCATGATGGCGGCGAGCGGCGTCTTCAAATCGTGGGAGATGGAGGTGAGCAGCGCCGAGCGCAGCCGGTCCGCCTCGGCGGCGAGCTTGGCGCGGTCAACGTCCGCGACCAGTTGGATACGCTCGATGGCGACCGCCGCCTGATCGGCCAGCGCATCGAGCAGGCGCTGCTGCTCGGGCGTCAGCAGCGGACCCTGCTTGTCATTGTCGAGGCCGACGACGCCGATTGCCGTGCGCCCGGTGCGCAAGGGAAGATAGAGGCGCTTGGCGCCAGGCAGCGTGTCGGCGCCGCGTCCCGCGGCGCGGTTGTGTTCCCAGGCCCAGCGTGCGGCAGCGATGTCGGCTTCGGCCAGCGTGTCGTCTGGCGGATAGCCGGCCTTGACGGTGATCGTTCCATCTTCCGGCAAAAGCAGCACCACCCGCAGCTTCAGCATCGAGGCGATCTGGAAGGCGGTTGCCCACAGCACATCGTCGAGCGTGCCGGCACCGGCGAGCTTTTTTGAAAAAAGGTAGATATCCTCCGTGGCCCGCGCCCGTGAGCGGGCGGCGACCGCCTGGCGCTGCACGCGCGCCGTCAGATTGCTGGCAATGACGGCAACAACCAGGAACACGCCAAGCGCAACAATGCTCTCCGGATCCCGGATGGTCAGCGTGTAGCGCGGTTCCAGGAAGAAATAGTTGAAGGCAAGGGCGCTGACGAAACAGGCGTACAAAGCCGGCCACAGACCGCCGGTTACCGCCGACGCCAGCACCCCGATGAGAAGGATGATCGCCAGATTGCGAACGTCGAGAAACTGGTCGAGAAGGACGGCGAAGGCGAGCGAGCCCATGACAAAGGCCGTGGCCTTGAGATAAGGCCAGATTTCGAACTGCCACTGCTCGTCCGCTGCCCTGACGCTCCTCGACGCCGTCTCGGTACCGCGTTCGTTTCCCGAAATGACATGGACGCTGATGTCGCCGGCATTGCGGATGAGATCATAGGTGAGCGAGCCTTCGATCAATTCGCGCCAGCGCGACCGGGTCGGCCTGCCGACCACGATATGGGTGAAATTGTTCGCCGTCGCATAGCGCACGATGTCCTGCGCGACGTTCTGACCCGGAATGGTGGTCACTTCGGCGCCAAGCTGTTGGGCAAGGCGCAGGTTCGTCGCGAGCCGGTCCTTGTCCTCCTCGGGCATGCTGGCCGAGCGGGTGCTGTCGACGTGCAGCGCCGTCCACGGAGCACGCAGCCGGTCGGCCAGCCTGCGCGCATAGCGGACGCGGGCCGCTCCTCCCGGGCGCGCGTCGAGGCAGACGAGAACCCTTTCGCCGGCCGCCCACGGTCCGGGAATGGCGTGCGCCTGCATATGGATCAGCAACTGGTCGTCGACGCGCTGCGCGGTGCGGCGCAGCGCCAGCTCTCTCAGCGCCGTCAGATTGCCCGGCGAGAAATAGTTCTCGATCGCGCGCTGGGCGGTGTTGGGGAAATAGACCTTGCCCTCCTCGAGCCGCTTGATCAGGTCGTCGGGGGTGAGATCGATGATCTCGACATCGTCGGCCTGGTCGATGATGGAGTCGGGAACCGTCTCACGGACCCTGACCTTGGTGATCTGGGCGACGACATCGTTCAGGCTTTCGACATGCTGGATGTTGAGCGTCGTGTAGACGTCGATGCCTTGCGTCAGGATTTCCTGGACGTCGAGATAGCGCTTGGGGTGCCGGCTGCCGGGCGCGTTGGTGTGGGCGAGTTCATCGACGAGAACCAATGCCGGGCGCCGGGCAATGATGGCGTCGATATCCATCTCGTCGAGGACGCGCCCCTTGTAGTCGACCTTGCGGCGGGGAATGACCTCATACCCCTCGACCAGGGCCAGTGTTTCCTTGCGGCCATGCGTCTCGACGACGCCGACCACCACATCCACGCCGTCGGCCAGCCTGGCGCGGCCCGACATCAGCATCTCGTAGGTCTTGCCGACGCCCGGTGCTGCGCCGAGGAAAATTCTCAAGCGGCCGCGCCCCTCCCGCTCGGCATGGTCAAGCAGTGCGTCGGGAGAAGGTCTGGCGTCGTTGCTTCTGTCGTCCGGCATCAGGATCGATCATGGATGGCGCCGGGGATACTGTCGATCCCCGGCCCGCATCATTCACTGTTTCGCGGCGTCCAGCGCAAGGTTGAGACCGAGCACATTGACCACGGGTTCGCCCATGAAGCCGAGCTCCCTGCCCTCGACTTGGGCGTCGACAAGCGCCTTGATCTTGGCTTCGTCGATACCCCTGGCCTTGGCCACGCGGGCGACCTGGAAGTAGGCCGCTTCGGGGCTGATGTCAGGGTCGAGGCCGCTGCCGGACGTCGTCACCAGGTCCATCGGAACAGGCTGGTTCGGATTTTCCGCTTTCAGCTTTTCGGCGTCGCCCTTGATGCGGTCGATCAGCTTGGGGTTGGTCGGGCCGAGGTTGCTGCCGCTCGAGGCGGCGGCGTTGTAACCGTCGCCGGCAGCCGAGGGGCGGCCGTGGAAATAGCGGTCACTGGCGAAGCCCTGGCCGATCAGTTCGGAACCGATGACCTTGCCGTCCTTTTCGATCAGACTGCCATTGGCCTGACGCGGGAACAGCGCCTGGGCGATGCCGGTCATGCCGAGGGGATAGATCAGGCCGGTCAGCGCCGTGAAGAAGATGATCATGATGATCGCGGGTCTTATCTGTTTGAGCATGAACGTATTCCTTAAGCGAGGCCAAGCGCGGTGACGATCATGTCGATCGCCTTGATGCCGACGAAGGGCACGATGATGCCGCCGAGGCCGTAGACAAGCAGGTTGCGGCTGAGCAGCGCACCGGCGCCGATGGCGCGATATTTGACGCCTTTCAGCGACAGCGGGATCAGTGCGATGATGATCAGCGCGTTGAAGATGATGGCTGACAGGATGGCGCTCTGCGGTGTCGCCAGATGCATGACGTTGAGCGCCTGCAACGGGCCGGTGGTCTGCCCCGGCGCGATGTAGAAGGCCGCGAACATCGCCGGGATGATGGCGAAATATTTGGCCACGTCGTTGGCGATGGAGAAGGTCGTCAGCGAGCCGCGCGTCATCAGCAGCGCCTTGCCGATCTCGACGATCTCGATGAGCTTGGTCGGGTCGCTGTCGAGGTCGACCATGTTGCCGGCCTCGCGCGCGGCCACCGTGCCGGTGTTCATGGCGACGCCGACATCGGCCTGGGCAAGGGCTGGCGCATCGTTGGTGCCGTCGCCGCACATGGCGACCAGCTTGCCCTTGGCCTGCTCGTCGCGGATCAGCTTCAGCTTGTCCTCGGGCGTCGCCTGGGCGAGGAAGTCGTCAACGCCGGCTTCCGCTGCAATGGCTGCCGCCGTCATCGGGTTGTCGCCGGTGATCATCACCGTGCGGATGCCCATCTTGCGCAGTTCGGCGAAGCGCTCCCTGATGCCGCCTTTGACGATATCCTTGAGGTGGACGACGCCGAGCAGGCGCCCGTCGCGCTCGACCGCCAGCGGCGTGCCGCCCGATTTGGCGATCTCGTCGGCGATCGCCTGAAGATCCCTGACGGTATCGCTGCCGGGCCGCGTGGCGTGTGCTGCGACCGTCGACTGGCTGACATGGGCGAGCACGGAATCGACCGCGCCCTTGCGTACCGAGGAGCCGTCGATGTCGACGCCGCTCATGCGGGTCTGCGCCGTGAAGGGCACGAAGGTGGCGTGCAACGTCGCCATGTCACGGGCCCGGATGGCGTATTTCTCCTTGGCCAGCACAACGATCGAACGGCCTTCCGGCGTTTCGTCGGCGAGCGAGGCGAGTTGGGCAGCATCGGCCAGCTCCTGCTCGGTGACGCCCTTGACCGGACGGAACTCGGTTGCCTGGCGGTTGCCGAGCGTGATCGTGCCGGTCTTGTCGAGCAGCAGCGTGTCGACGTCACCGGCAGCCTCAACGGCGCGGCCCGACATGGCCAGCACATTGAAGCGCACCAGGCGGTCCATGCCGGCGATGCCGATGGCCGACAGCAACGCGCCGATGGTGGTCGGGATCAGGGTCACGAACAAAGCAACCAGCACCGTCACCGAGATATAGCCACCCGAATAGGTCGCAAAACTCGGGATCGTTGCGGTGGCCAGAACGAAGATCAGCGTCATGCCGACAAGCAGGATGTTGAGCGCGATCTCGTTCGGCGTCTTCTGGCGCTCGGCGCCTTCGACGAGCGAGATCATGCGGTCGAGGAAGGTGTGGCCGGAGGCGGCGGTGATGCGCACGCGGATCCAGTCGGACAGCACCTGCGTGCCGCCGGTGACCGCCGAACGGTCGCCGCCGGATTCGCGGATGACCGGTGCGGATTCGCCCGTGATCGCGGCCTCGTTGACCGAAGCGACGCCTTCGATCACTTCGCCGTCGGACGGGATGATGTCGCCGGCCTCGACCAGCACGGCATCGCCGACCTTGAGGCTGGTGCCGGGCACGAGTTTGTATTTGGTGCGGTCTTCACCGGTCAAAAGCTTGGCCTGGGTTTCGGTGCGTGCCTTGCGCAGCGAATCCGCCTGCGCCTTGCCGCGGCCCTCAGCGACCGCTTCGGCGAAGTTGGCGAACAGAACGGTGAACCAAAGCCAGATGATGATCTGCAGCGTGAAGCCGAGATTGCCGCCGCCGGTGACCAAGTCCTTGACGAACAGCACCGTGGTGAGCGCCGAGACGACGGCGACGACGAACATCACCGGGTTCCTGGCCAGCGTGCGCGGGTCGAGCTTGCGGAAGGCGCCGCCGATGGCGGGAAGCAGGATGCGGGCATCCATGATGCTTGCTGATTTCGAGTGGCTCATTTTGAAGCTCCGGCTTCGGTGTTGTTGGACGGCACCGGATGATCGGATGCCGAAAAGAGATGGGGCGGCCCGTAGGCCAGCAACCAGAGGACGAGCATGACTGCCGCAAGACCGAGGAACGTCGACAGGGTCGGGAAAGGAGGAGGTCTCTCCTCCTTCCCGTGATCGCCACTGTGGCTGGTCTTGCGACGCATGGTGTTGAACCAGGACATGACGGCCTCAGAAGGTCTGCCCGTGGATCATTGCCAGGTGCTCGATGATCGGCCCGACGGCGAGCGCCGGGAAGAAGGTCAGACCACCGACGATCAGGATGACGCCGACCAGCAACCCGACGAACAGCGGGCCATCGGTAGGGAAGGTGCCGGCGGAGGCCGGAACAGTCTTCTTCGCCACCAGCGAGCCGGCAAGGGCCAGCGCCGGGATGATGACCAGGAAGCGGCCCATCAGCATGCCGATGCCGATGGTGATGTTGTACCAGGGCGTGTTGCCGCTGAGGCCGCCAAAGGCCGAGCCATTGTTGGCCGCACCCGACGTATAGGCATAGAGAACCTCGGAGAAGCCGTGCGGGCCGGCATTGCCCATCGACGCCACGCCTGTCGGCAGCACGACCGCGATGGCCGTGAAGATCAGCATCGCCAGCGGCAGGCACAGGATGGCCAGCATCGCCATCTTGACCTCCTTGGCCTCGATCTTCTTGCCGAGATATTCGGGCGTGCGGCCAACCATCAGGCCGGCGACGAAGACGGCGACGACGATGTACATCAGGATGCCGTAGAGACCGGCGCCGACACCGCCGACGATGACTTCGCCAAGCTGCATGTTGATGATCGGGATCATGCCGCCGAGCGCGGTGAACGAGCCGTGCATGGCGTTGACGGCGCCGCAGGAGGCGGCCGTTGTGATGACGGCAAACAGTGCCGACAGAGCGATGCCGAAGCGGCTCTCCTTGCCTTCCATATTGCCGCCGTCGATGCCCAGCGCATGCACCAGCGGGTTGCCGGCGGCTTCCGCCCAGTAGCAGATGGCGACACCGGCGATGAACATGACGCCCATGGCCGACAGGATCGCCCAGCCCTGGCGCTGGTTGCCGATCATGCGGCCGAAGACGTTGGTCAAGGCAGCGCCAATGGCGAAGATCGACACCATCTGGATCAGGTTGGAGATCGCGTCGGGGTTCTCGAACGGATGCGCGGCATTGGCGTTGAAGAAGCCGCCGCCATTGGTGCCGAGCATCTTGATGGCCACCTGCGAGGCGACCGGGCCGACAGCGATGGTCTGCTGGGCGCCTTCGAGCGTCGTGGCGTTGACATAGGCGCCAAGCGTCTGCGGCATGCCGAGCCACACATAGACCAGCGTCAGCACGACGCAGAAGGGCAACAGCAGATAGAGCGTGGAACGGGTCATATCGACCCAGAAATTGCCGATCGACTTGCCCGATGCGCGGGCGAAGCCGCGGATCAGCGCAATGGCGATGGCGATGCCCGTGGCCGCCGAAACGAAGTTCTGCACCGTCAGGCCGGCCATCTGCACGAGATAGGACATCGTGCTCTCGCCACCATAATTCTGCCAGTTGGTGTTGGTCATGAAACTGGCGGCGGTGTTGAAAGCCAGCCCTGGTTCAACCGCGGTCATGCCGGCCGGATTGTAGGGCAGGCTTCCCTGCAGGCGCTGCAGGACATAAAGCACCAGGAAGCCGGCAAGGTTGAACAGCAGCAGAGCGACCGCGTAGGTCGTCCAGTGCTGTTCCTCGCGCTCGCTGGTTCCGCAAATCCGATAGAGCCCGCGCTCGAGCGGGCCGAAGATTGACGAAAGCAGTGTGCGGTCACCGTTGAAGACGCGGTGCATGTAGCCGCCGAGCGGCTTCACCAGCAAAATGATGATCCCGCAAAAGACCAGGATCTGTATCCAACCGTTTGTTGTCATGGCTGTGGCTTTCCGTGCCTTCAGAAGCGTTCTGGACGAATGAGCGCGTAGGTCAGGTAGGCGAGCAGGAACAACGTCACGCCACCACCAAGGATGTAATCGACAAGCATGATCCGATCCTCCAGCTCAAATTCTGTCGCAGGCTTTGACATAGGCGAAGAACAGGGTGAAAAATAAAACCCCGATCCCGAGAACAATGACGTCCATTATGTTTGTTCCTTGCTTCCATTTTTCTATGGCGCGCCTGCTGCTTGCAAGCTGACAATTACGTGAAGACGGCGCGCCCCACTTCGATCGGTGGCGGCGTCCGGCGTTTTGCTCAAGGGAATATGGACCCGATCGCCATAAAGGTTCGAGACGGGGCGCAGTGGAAAGAAATAGGAATTTTATAAAGGTTTCCGTTCGAAGCGGGCGGAACGAATCCCCGGACGGGAGATTGTCGACCTGAGGGCTCACGCACCAAAGGACATGACAATGGCAAAGCAGAAAGTGCTCGACGACCTGTTTCACGACACGCTGAAAGACATCTATTTCGCCGAGAAGAAGATATTGGCGACGTTGCCGAAAATGGCCAAGGCCGCGCAAAGTGCCGACCTGAAAGCCGCCTTCGAAAAGCACCGCACCGAGACCGAAGGACACGTCGCAAGGCTGGAGAAGGTCTTTGGCGTGATCGGCAAGAAGCCGGCCGGCAAGACCTGTGCGGCCATCATGGGCATCACCGAGGAAGGCGCCGAGATCATGGAGGAGTACAAGGGATCTCCCGCGCTCGACGCCGGCCTGCTGGCTGCCGCGCAAGCGGTCGAACACTACGAGATCTCGCGCTATGGGACGCTGAGGACCTGGGCTGGCGAACTTGGCCTGAACGAGGCCGTGACGCTGCTTGAAGCGACGCTGAAGGAAGAGAAAGCCACCGACGAAGCGCTGACGCAGCTCGCGGAGTCGGCCGTGAACGTCGCGGCGGAAGCAGCGTAGATCCGCGAAAATGATCGGTGGGCCGCGTCTAAACGATCTGGCGCGGTTTCCGCATCATGCTGAGCTAGGTCGGATCGAACTCGGCGATTTCCCGCAGCCCGTGCGATGCACAGGTTCGACAAGTTGATCGCCACGGAAGGCGCAACGTCGTCAGGCTCAGCTGCAAGATGGCGGTTTCTGGGTCGCTGGAAAAGTGAAAGCCCGGCTGGAGGGCCAAGCCGGGCTTTCTGTGGTGGCTGGTATGGCTTTAGCCGCCACGATGGCATCAATCCTCAGGCGGCGTAGCCGCCATAACCACGGGCAACGGCGCGGGCGCCCGCAACCGGCTCGAGATCCGGCCATAGGATGCCGGCAGCCTGCGCAAACTCCACCAGCGCCCGGCGCGCCTGCTCCGTGGTCACATAACCCGGGACGGCAAGATCGCAGGCCTTCACCGCGTTGCGAAAAAGCGGGCCGCGGCGGGAGGTCGTCCAATTGGTCAGGAAATCGTGCATTTCGGCCAGTGAGGCGATCTCGCGCTTGAAGCCGAGGCCGACGGACAGTGCGACCGGTGAATGAAACAGCTTGTCGTGCATGAAGCGGGCTCCTGATTTTATCGCAGCCCTTGGAGAAATATCCGGGCGGGTCCACGAACGGGACGCCAAGAAACGCGCAACAAGGCAGGAGGTTCCAAGCTTGGGCCTGGACGTTTTTTTGGATGTGCCCGACTGCTGTCGAAGCGGTTGTTTCGAAGGCTGAGCGGCTTCAGGAAATGTGTCCAGGGCCTTGCGTCGGATACCCGCTTAGCCGGTGATGTCGGGCGGGCATATGTGCTTGGCGATCTGCGCGTGCCACAGTTTCATTGCTGAATGGATTTGGCCGGCATTCCAATATCGTTCTGTATTCCTATGGCATCCGCGGCCCATTCCCGCATTTCCGGGGACGCATCGCTGGACTTGAGGATCGACACTGCCAGTGCTGCTATATCGGCCGGCGGTTTTTGGTTGGCAGCCATATAGGCAAAATAGCCAACTGTGACGGCACATCCTATCGAGATGACAGGTGGGATAAACTGTGCTGTCTTCAGAGCTATTGTCCGCCAGCGTTTGGATGGGCTGGGTTTTGGGACGCCATCCTCGTCATCCTGGTCAGTCATTCCACCCCGCCCCCGCGAGTCGATACCACACCATTTAGTAGGATGAGCTTCATTAGTTAAAATGCGAATAAAACTTTCATGGGCCTGTTTTCCCAAGAAGGCCGCGATGTATCCGGCTACAAGCGGTCGGCAGATTGTCTTGTGAAGCTTCCCGGCATCCGCCCGGGCCGAGCCACGCTCGCAATTGCAGCCTCGTGTGTATCGTGCGTCGTCAGCAGGTGAAGAACTGTCACAAGACTGTTTCCTAGCGAGACGCCCGGCTTTTCGACAACAAGGTGCGCGACCAGCGCCATCAAAACCAGAAGCACCATTGTCATCAATATCACGAGCCAATACTGGCTGGCGCTGTCCAGGGCAAAATTCCGCACGGGCGCAACGGAGAAAACCAAGACGAAGGCAAGCCCCTGCAGCAGATAGATGCCATAGCTGATCTCTCCCAGTCGCACGGAACGGTTGGCCGTCAGAAGACCAAAGAAATCAGCGCCTGACACAATCAGGAAGAAGCTGCCTATGCACAGCAGTATCGGCACCGGTGCGTAGGCAATCTCGTAGGTGGCAAATATATACACCAGCACCGCCAGAGCGACGGCGGACAGGGTGTGTCGATGCACTTTCACCAGCAGGGCGTTTGCTTCAAGCGTCGCGCACACCATGCCCCCCTGCGAAAAGTCCCAGGTAGCAGTAGGCGAGACTGCCTCCGGCCACCGACATGAGAATGGAAAAAGCCAGGAGGGCGACTGGCAGACCCAAGCGGGCAATCGGGTGCCGGCTGAATATCGCCATGATCGGCAGGCTGAAATAGAACAGCCATTCATAGGGCAAGGTCCAGGTTACGCCGGCCAGCAAGTAGACACCGGAGCTCGAAAGCGGGACGTAGCCGAAGACACCAAACAGCAGATTGAAAAATGCGTGCTCATATGTGGCGAACGTCGAGTAATCGATCTGCCCATCGATGACCTCCAATGCCATCGCCAAGCCCACGGCCAGAATGTAGAGCGGCCCAATCCTGAAAGCCCGCTTGAGCAACAAGGTCGGAAAATCCACGGAGGACTTTGCCGACAGCAGTTTCCCCCAGAACAGATAGGCGGAGATGACGAAGAAGAAGGATACCCCTACCTGCCCCAGCAGCCCGTAGAAAGCGGAAGGCGGATACTTCCATGCGCCAGTCGTCAAGAATTCATGGTAGATGACAGAGTGGTGAAGCGCGACGGCAAGCGCCAGATACCCTCGCATCCCGTCTATTGTCCGGATTCTGGCGGAGCTCGATTCGAAGCCTACCCGCTGAAATAGCGGCATGCCTGCAAGCGGCCAAACCAGCGCCATGACCACAAACGCGGGCCAGAGATCATAAAGTCCAATCATGTCCGCGATTGCTCCACGCTCATAATAGACCATCCATCGAGATAGCTTGCCGCCTTGAGGGTCACGCCTTCTTCACGAACTCGGTCTTGAGCACCAGGCCTTTCACTTGCTTGGTGTTGCATTCGATCTCACCGGGATTGCCGTTGAGGCGGATGGACTTCACCAACGTGCCGCGCTTGATCGTCTCCGAAGTGCCTTTGACTTTGAGGTCTTTGATCAGCGTGACGGAATCGCCGTCATTCAATTGAGCGCCATTGCTGTCGCGCACGACTACATCGTTTGGCATGCCATCTCCTGTGATTTGGATCACCACTACCAGATCACGTAAGAATCCCAAAACCGATGGCGAACCGGCCGGCCAACCGTCAAGGTGACTATGAATTTGCGGCGGCAGACACTCTGGCGTCCTTACGAAACGCAATGTTATCAGACGGTTACACCACTCTTGAAGTAACCGGGGCAGATTACCGGGCAGTCAGGCTTGAGCGGCTTGCCTAACGAGATCCGGGAGCGGCGGAATCGACTCTTGTGTTGGTATGCCGAGGCGGTCGCCGAGATAGCGGAAGAATGAGACGTCGAGCTTGATGCAGGTCTTCATCAGGCCGAGCAGGACGTCGCGGGCGTTCTTGCCTGCCTCGCTGACGGTTCCGCCGGAGATCTTGCGCTTGGTGACGAAGGTGCGGATGTCGTTTTCCGAACCATTGGTGTGGAGCGGGATCTCGGGACGATCGAGAACGCGCAGGAGTTCATGCTTGCGGCGATGCAGCCTGGCAAGAAGCCGGTCGAGCATGACGTAGCCGGTTCGTCGTTTGAACAGGCGCTCGAAGCGGGCGCGCAGGGCCGCCGCGTGGCGCGGACAAGGAGCACGCTGGTAGCTCTTGAGGTCGCGATAGAACCACCAGATCAACTGGCGCATGATGTCGACGGCCTGACGTTGATCCGGGGTCACGGGTATCAATTTGTGGACGAGCCGCTCGGCGTGGACCCAGCACAGAGCATGGTCGCCGATGCGGAACTGGCCGGCATCATCGGACACGACCACGGTATCGCCAAGAAAGCCGTGGTGGCGGATCGCTCCCCACATCGCCCCTTCGGTGGCGATCCTGACTGGGTTGGGCTCAACCGCGAGCTGGTCGAGGCCGAGTGCGGCCAGATGCGCCTGCCATGCGGCGCTGTCGGCAAATGCCTTGTGCGGCGCAGCCGCTAGCCGCGCGATCACCGGACCGGCGAGGTTGCGGCCGCGCATATAGGCCAGGGCCTCTTCATTGATGAAGTAATCGCTGTGCCCGGCACGCAGCGTCGCCAGGAACGCCTCCCGTGACTTCGATCGCCCGGTGCGGAACGCGGTGAAGCGGCGATCGCCGATCTGGGTGGTGTAGCCGTCCTGGTGGGCGTGGCGCGCCGACGTATCATCGACGGTGATCCAGGGCGCCGTAGCCAGCCCGGCGCGCAGCACGTCACGGTCCTCCGCCGCGAAGGCCTCCAGGCCCTCCGAAATCAGCCGCACCACCTGGCGCTTCGAAATGTCGACCCCGATCCCGGTCAACAACGCCGTCAACCGCTCCGTCGTCACCTGGCCTTGAATGTGACAGGCCAGAATGAAGCGGCGCAGGTTCGCGCCCCAGCCGCCGATGATCCCCGCCGGCAAGGGCGCCACCATCGTTTCGCCGGTCGGTGTCACCCAGCGCTCGCGGCGATAGCGCACCACCTCGGCCGACAACGCCAGATCGCGCACCAGGATCGTCTCATACCCCTTGAAGCGAGAGCCCGCAGGAGCGCTCACCGCAACCGTCACCTCGCGGCTCACGCGACCGCCGTCGCGCTTGGCGCCGCGCCGGCGGCGCTTGCCCTTGCCAGATGTCGGCTGCGTCGCCTTCTCCATGCCCGATGGCTTGGTCGGCTTGACCGGGGGACGCGGCGGCAGGTCCTTCAGCCGGGCGATCTCATCCTTCAGGGTCTGGTTCTCGGCGCGTAGCGCCTGGTTCTCGATCTCAAGGCTCTCGACCCGGCCTTGAAGACCGCGCACTTCGCCGATCAGCGCAGAAACCAGCCCGCGGAGTTCCGCGAGCGACAGGCCTTCAAGCGAATCAGTCGGTGGTAGCGTCACGCAAAGGGTGAATCACGAAAGCACGCGCCTGCAAACCCCCACCGCCCGGTAATCTGCCCCGGTTACACTCTTGAAGCTGTTGGCGGAGAGAGCGGGATTCGAACCCGCGTTACGGTCTCCCGTAAACACACTTTCCAGGCGTGCGCCTTCAACCACTCGGCCACCTCTCCGTCCTTGCATGTCGCGCCGGCCGGTTTCGCCGCGCGGGTTGGGGAGATGCACCTCCCTTGGGCAAGGCGGAACTTCCGCCATCGGCGTCGCCAACCAGCAAACGCCTTTCCCCGCACCTGAGCCGTCGAAGCAACAGGCGCGGGGCTCATCTAGTCGATCCGACGGCGAATGCCAAGCCATAACGGCAGTCTATTCGCTTTGCCGGCCACACAGTGTTTCGCAAGGCCGCCGGCGCCGCCGTTTCTGACAGGTACCGCCAGCAAATAGTGTGCACAGGCCAAGCCGCAAAGCCAGCCGCGCTTGACTTCGCCCCTGCCCGTCTGTCGAGTAGCGCAAAGGCGCTGCGGGGGCATTGTCGGACATGACATCGAGCAGTGGAACGTCGGGCAGTGGACAGACGCCAGCCAAGCGGCCGGACAGCGGACTGTCCTTCGTGCCGGTGGGCTGGCTCATCTTCGTCATGGCATGGTCGGTCTACGGTGTGGTGTCGGCATGGTGGCTGGTCGGCGATTACGGCAGACTGCCGGGCGGCATCTTCTATCTCCTCCTTGGCGGGCTCGCCGTCGACATCATCACCATCCTGTGGGGGCTTTATTTGCTCGGCCTCGCCTTCGGCCGCTCGGCCCGCTTCCCGCGCCAGTTCACCCTCTGGCAGGTCGCCACAATCATCTGGCTGCTGGCCTGGCAGGCCTGTGTACTGATGATTTCCGATTTCGTCTTTTCGGGCAAGGCGCTTGCCATCACGGCCGCTCAGATCGCCATCGGGGTTCTCTGCATCTACCTGCTGCGCCGGGGATCCGAAGCCGATGCCGTTTATGCCAATCCTAAAACCGAAAGCCCACCTGTCTTCGTCTCGGTCATCGCCGCCCTGCTCGGCATCGTCCTCGGCGCGGTCATCGGTGCCGTAGGCGGATTCGCCATCGGCTCAGTGATCGCGAATGCCACCGACATGAGCTGCTTCGAAGGCGCCTGCGGTTATTTCGCCGTGTTCATCGGCCTGGCCGGGCTGGTGATCGGCGCCATAGGCGGCGGCATTTTCGCCGTCTGGCGCGTCCACCGGCGCAAACGCAAGCCGGCGGCATAGTCGGGCTTCAAATTCGCGTATGGCGATTGCGAACCAGACATGCGCATTCTATCTCTCGTCTTGAAACCGGAAGGCCCTCGGGAGGAGCTTGAGGACTGGCCGGAGGGAAGGTCTCCAATGTTTCGCTTCGTCTTCCGTCTTGCCGCAATGGTCGCGCTGTCGGTTTCCGTCATCATGGCGGTGCTCGACGCGACACGCACCGTGGCGGCCTCGGTGCTGGTGCTGACCCCGCTCAACACCAGCTGGCTGGCCGTCTCGCCCGACACGCGGGCCGCCTTCGAGACCTTCGTTCGGGCCAAGGCCGGTCCGCTGCTGTGGGACGGCGCCATCGCCTGGGTGCTCAACCAGCCCGGCTTCGCCGTGTTCGCGGTGCTGGCCTTCCTGCTCTATGCGATTGGCTACAGGCGACAACGGCGCACGGGACAGTTCGCCGCCACCTGAGCATCGGACCCAAAGTGGTGGCCGGTTTTGGGAAGATCCTATGCTCAAGCGAAAGAGCCGCCGTCAGGCGGTTTCTTGCGTTACACCGACAGAGGAAAACCGTGCATGTTCTTTCTCAGCGACATGTTGAACAAGAAGCTCAATCTGCCGAAGCCGTCCGAGGCGTTGCCGGGCCGCGCCCGGGCGATCCCGACCGCACCCAGGCACAAGGTCTTGAAAAGACCGCTCAAGGGTCCCTATCCCGAGGGGTTGGAGACGGCGATGTTCGGGCTGGGCTGCTTCTGGGGTGCGGAGCGGCTGTTCTGGCAATTGGAAGGCGTCTGGGTCACGGCGGTCGGCTATGCCGGCGGCTTCACGCCCAATCCGACCTATCAGGAAACCTGCACCGGGCTTACCGGCCATGCCGAAGTGGTGCTGGTCGTCCACGATCCCGAGATCGTCTCCTATGCCGCGCTTCTGAAGCTGTTCTGGGAAAGCCACGACCCGACGCAAGGCATGCGCCAGGGCAATGATGTCGGCACCACCTACCGCTCCGCGATCTACACATCAGGTGATGCGCAATTGCGGGCGGCGAACGCCTCGCGCAATGCCTATGAGGCCTCGCTGCGCGGCGCCGGCCACGGCAAGATCACCACCGAGATCGCCCCGGCGCCCGAGTTCTACTTCGCCGAGGGCGATCACCAGCAATATCTGGCGAAGAACCCTTACGGCACGTGTAACCTCAAGGGCACGGGTGTCCCTTGCCCCACGCCGGCTGCCGCCTCCGCCTGAAGCCGCAATGCATGTCGCTCAAAAGTGGCCCGGTTTGAGACAACGACATGCATGGAAACAAGGACCTAAAGGGCGGCGCATGAATCCGTTTCGACGCGACGCGCTTTAGGCGCAAGGAACAAGCTGCGGCGCGGCTTGGCCGCGCCATGCTTTTCCAAAAGGTCAAAATTCCGCGTGAATTTTGTTTCGGGCCATGCCAGATTGACCCGAGCGGGAGGGGAGTACACTCCTGGCTGACGTCGCATGCCTGCCGGAGAACCGGGCCGGCATGCGGTGCGTAACGGAAAAAATAACCGACAGGGTGTGGATCACATGAAACGTATCATTCTCGGCCTCCTGGCCGCAACCGCAATGGTTCTTCCGGCTTTCGCCGCGGATGTCCAGCCGGCCATCCTCTATGATCTCGGCGGTAAGTTCGACAAATCCTTTAACGAGGCTGCCTATCACGGCGCCGAGAAGTTCAAGACCGAGACCGGCGTCGCTTACGTCGAGTTCGAGGTGTCCAATGCCTCGCAGCGCGAGCAGGCGCTGCGCCGCTTCGCCGAGGACGGCCACAACCCGATCGTCATGGCCGGCTTCGCCTGGGAGGATGCGCTGAAGAAGGTCGCGGCCGAATATCCCGATCTCAACTTCGCCATCATCGACGACGCTGTCGACCTGCCCAATGTTCGCTCGCTGGTATTCAAGGAGAACGAAGGCTCCTATCTCGTCGGCATCCTGGCGGCGATGGCTTCGAAGTCCAAGAAGGTCAGCTTCATCGGCGGCATGGACATCCCGCTGATCCGCAAGTTCGAATGCGGCTATGTTGGCGGCGCCAAGTCGGCCGGCGCGACCGACGTCATCCAGAACATGACCGGCGACACGCCAGCGGCCTGGAACGACCCGGCCAAGGGCGGCGAGATCGCCAAGACCCAGATCGACCAGGGCTCCGACGTGGTCTATGCCGCGGCAGGCGGCACCGGCGTCGGCGTGTTGCAGGCAGCGGCTGATGCCGGCAAGCTCGGCATCGGCGTCGATTCCAACCAGAACGGCCTGCAGCCCGGCAAAGTGCTGACCTCGATGATGAAGCGCGTCGACGTTGCCGTCTACACCGCCTTCATGGACGGCAAGAACGGCACCTTCAAGGGTGGCGTCGAGAACCTCGGCCTCAAGGAAGGCGGCGTTGACTACGCCATGGACGACAACAACAAGGCGCTGG
This sequence comes from Mesorhizobium loti, assembly GCA_014189435.1. NCBI lineage: Bacteria > Pseudomonadati > Pseudomonadota > Alphaproteobacteria > Hyphomicrobiales > Phyllobacteriaceae > Mesorhizobium > Mesorhizobium loti. The sequence continues at coordinate 205,592 of CP050293.1, read as the reverse complement.
TGACCGACGAGATGAAGGCGGCGGTCGAAAAGGCCAAGGCCGACATCATCGCCGGCAAGCTCGAAGTGCACGACTATACGACTGACAACGCCTGCCCGTACTGAGCGGCACGGATATCCAGCAATGATCCGCAAACCGCCGGGCGCAGCCCGGCGGTTTTTGTCTTTTGCCGGACCGGGTGAACGTTCGCCGTTGCGTAGGGAACACCATCGCGGGATACACGGGATACAGATGCAGCCGACAATCGAGCCTATGGACGAGCGCGATGTAGCAGCGGTCGCGCAATTGCGCCTGGCCACCTTTTTCGAGGGAACAGGAAGGACCATCGAGGAGGACACGGCAGGGCTTCGCACCTTGCTCGCCGGCGACGACGGCTTCGAGGCGGCATTCGTGGCCCTGATCGGCGACGTGCCGGTTGGGACATGCCTGCTGGTCCGCCACGAACTTGAACCAGCGCATGATCTCACGCCATGGCTGGCCGGGTTGGTTGTCGATGCCGGGTATCGAGGCGCAGGGATCGGCAGCGCGCTGGTCAGGGCGACTGAAGCCCATGCGGCTGCGCGGGGTGTCGAGACACTCTATCTCTACACATGGGAAGCACGTGATTTCTACGCATCCCTTGGCTGGAACATGATTGAGGTTTTTGCGCAGGACGACGAAACGATGGCTCTGATGTCGTGCCAGCCGCGAGCGTGACCCCGAAAGAAGCCCTAAAACTTGCCGGCCAGGTACCCCAGCGCAAACGCCGCCATCAACCCGACGGCGACGGCAAATCCGCGCCGACCGCCAAGCGTGTGCAGGCCAATGCCGTGCGGCCGCTGCGACAGGCTTCGGATCACGGTTGGCGACCTGGCGTCGCTCAGGCCAGAGCTGCGCATCTGCGGCAGGTCGGCAATGCGCTGCGTGATCTGCTTCCAGCGCGCTTCGCCATCAGCCGGTTCGGCACGGTCGAAGATGTGCATGCGTTCGGCAAGTTGCACGACGGCGTCGCGGAAGGCCGGGTCGATCTCCAGATCGCGCTCGGCCCGTTCACGTTCCGCGTCGTTCATCAGGCCGAGCACATAGTCGCCGGCCCGCGCGACGCGATCGCTTTCACTGGCCATGGCGTGCACCCTCCCCCTTTTTCCTCAGAGACTGTTTCGAAATTCGCTCTGGCGAGTCATATGATGGTGATTTCGAGAACCGTAGCGGAGCGGACATTTGGTCCGTGAGCTCAGTTCTACTGCACGCAGTAGAACGGGGAAGCGCAGAAAACGCCATCAGATGGCCGCCAGAGTAGAATTTCCAAACAGTCTCTCACCAGTGCGGCGGCTTGGTTACTGGCACATCATCTCCTGCCTGCTCCTCAAGCGCCAGGAAGCGATCCGTCAGCGCGTCGAGCTTGCGCTGCATACGTTCGATCACCTTCCACTGCTCGGCAATCTGGCCGGACAGTTCCTCGATGGTCTTCTCCTGTTCGGCGGCGCGGATCTCCAGCGTCGTCAGCCGATCGGCAGGCATGATCATGTAAAATTCCCCAGTCCTTCACCACGAAGTCTTCCACCGCGATGTCTTGCACCGCGGTGCGAATTTCGGCTTCGCCATATTAGCGAATGTGAAGGCCTCGGCCACGTTGGAAATTGACAAGCGCACCGGGATTTGTCGAGAGTGAACACTGCTCCGGCCAATTGGCATGGACGGAGCGTCATGCTAGGCGTTTTGACCAAGCGATAAAAAAATAAGAGTGGGACAGGCTGCATGGCGCAAGCCGCAATCGAGCTGATCGGCATCAACAAGAGTTTTGGCGCCGTGCGCGCCAACCGCGACATCAATCTGGAGATCGCGCGCGGCACCATCCACGGCATCGTCGGCGAGAACGGGGCCGGCAAGTCGACGCTGATGTCGATCCTCTACGGCTTCTACCAGGCCGACAGCGGCGAAATCCGTGTCGGCGGCCAGCCGGCCTCGATCAAGACGCCCAATGACGCGATCGCGCTCGGCATCGGCATGGTGCATCAGCATTTCATGCTGGTCGACAATTTCTCGGTGCTGGAGAACATCATCCTCGGCGCCGAGAGCGATGCGCTGCTGAAGAAGAGCATCGCCAAGGCGCGCTCCGAACTCGAGCGTCTCGAACGCGAATACGGGCTGGAAGTCGATCCCGATGCGATCATCGAGGAACTGCCGGTCGGCCTGCAGCAGCGTGTGGAGATCCTGAAGGCGCTTTATCGCGGCGCCGAGATCCTGATCCTCGACGAGCCAACGGGCGTGCTGACGCCGGCCGAGGCCGACCATCTGTTCCGCATCCTCAAGCAGTTGAAGGAACAGGGCAAGACGGTGGTGCTGATCACCCACAAACTGCGCGAGATCATGGCCATCACCGACACGGTGTCGGTCATGCGCCAGGGCACGATGGTGGCGACGCGCGAGACAGCCAAGACCACGGTCGAGGAGCTGGCCGAGCTGATGGTCGGGCGGCGCGTGCTCTTGAGGGTCGAAAAGGGCGAGGCGGAAGCCGGCGGCGTCAAGCTCGCGGTCAAGAACCTGACGGTGAAGGACACGCGCGGCGTCACCATGGTCGACGACATCTCCTTCGACATCCGCGCCGGCGAGATCGTCGGCATCGCCGGTGTCGCCGGCAACGGCCAATCCGAACTGCTCGAGGCGATTTCCGGCATCAGGCGCGCCGTCTCCGGCTCGGTCATGCTGGACGGCAAGCCGATCGACCTGACCGGTGCCGCCGACCCCGGAGAATTGCGCGACCGTGGCCTGGCGCATGTGCCGGAGGACCGCCATCACGTCGGGCTGGTGCTGGCCTTCGAGGAGAACGAGAATTCCATCCTCGGCTATCATGACGACCCCCGCTATTTGAAGGGACCGTTCCTCAACATCGATGCCATCCGCAACGATGCCAAGGACAAGATCGCCAAATACGATATCCGCCCGACGGACTGCCGGCTCAAGACCGCGAATTTCTCCGGCGGCAACCAGCAGAAGATCGTGCTCGCGCGGGAAATGGAACAAGACCCGGGTGTTCTCATCGTCGGCCAGCCGACGCGCGGCGTCGATGTCGGCGCCATCGAATTCATCCACAAGCGCCTGATCGCCATGCGCGACCAGGGCAAGGCGGTGCTGGTGGTCTCGGTCGAGTTGGACGAAATCCGTTCGCTTTCCGACCGCATCCTGGTGATGTTTGCCGGCCGCATCGTCGGCGAGCGCGGCCCCGAAGCGACCGAAGGCGAGCTCGGCCTGCTGATGGCCGGCGTCGAGCATCAGGAGGCCGCGCAATGAGCACGCCTTATGCCAAACTGCCGGCCTGGGCCGACTACGGGCTGATCCCGCTGATCAATCTGTTCGTCGCCTTCGTCGTCGCCGGCTTCGTCGTGCTTCTGGTCGGCGAGAACCCGTTCCGCGCCGCCGTTATCCTGGTCGAAGGCGCCTTCGGCAAGGGCACAGGCATTGCCTTCACCCTGTTCTATGCCACCACCTTCATATTCACCGGGCTTTCGGTGGCCGTGGCAGCGCATTGCGGCCTGTTCAACATCGGCACCGAGGGGCAGGCCTATATCGCCGGCCTCGGCATCGCCGTCGTCTGCCTGAGCTTCGACAGCACGCTGCCATGGTGGCTGACCTTTCCGCTGGCGATCGTTGCTGCGGCGGTCGTGGGCGCCTTGTGGGCGCTAATCCCCGCCTACCTGCAGGCCAAGCGCGGTTCGCACATCGTCATCACCACCATCATGTTCAATTTCATCGCCGCCTCGATCATGGTTTACCTGCTGGTGGGCCCGTTGAAGCCCGCAGCCTCGCAGGCGCCGCAGACGCGCAACTTCTTTGCCGGCGCGGAATTGCCGAAGCTCAACTGGATCATCGAGCTGTTCGGCGCCAAGATCCGTTCGGCGCCGCTCAACATTTCCTTCCTGCTGGCGCTGGCCATGGCCTTCCTGGTCTGGCTGCTGATCTGGCGCACCAAGCTCGGCTATGAGATGCGCACCTACGGTCACAGCCCGAAGGCGGCGCGCTATGCCGGCATTTCCGAAACCCGCATCATCATCACCGCCATGATGATCTCCGGCGCGCTGGCCGGCATGATGGCGCTCAACCCGGTTATGGGCGACCAGCACAATGTCGCCATCGACTTCGTTTCCGGCGCCGGCTTCGTCGGCATCGCCGTGGCGCTGATGGGCCGCCTGCACCCGGTCGGCATCGTGCTGGCGGCGATCCTGTTCGGCATGCTCTACCAGGGCGGTGCCGAGCTAGCCTTCGAGATGCCGGCGATCAGCCGCGACATGATCGTCATCATTCAAGGGTTGGTGATCCTGTTTGCCGGGGCGCTGGAGCACATGTTCCGGCCCTACATTCAGGCGCTGTTCGCCTCGTTCAGTCCGCGGTCGGTGGGCATGGAAGCGGTCAAGGGGAAGGGTGCCTGAGATGGACGTGTTCAACGCAATCGTCCAGACTTTGGACTCCACCATCCGCCTCTCGGTGCCGCTGCTGCTTGCTTGCCTCGCCGGCCTCTATTCGGAGCGCGCCGGCATCTTCGACATCGGTCTCGAAGGCAAGATGTTGGTCGGCGCCTTCGCCGGTGCTGCGGCGGCTTCCGTGTTCCATTCGGCCTTTCTCGGCCTCGGCATGGCCATCCTGATCTCGGTCGCCTTCGCCATGATCCACGGCTTTGCCTCGATCACCCATCGCGGCAACCAGATCGTCTCCGGCGTGGCCATCAATTTCATAGCCGCCGGCTCGACCATCATTCTCGGCCAGGCCTGGTTCCAGCAGGGCGGGCGCACACCGGCGCTGCAACCGGGCGAGCGCTTCGAGGCCATCACTCTGCCGGGTGCCGAAGCCATCCGCGACGTGCCTGTCATCGGGCCGATCTATGCCGAGCTCCTGTCGGGCCACTCGATCCTGGTCTATCTCGCCTTCGCGATGGTGCCGTTCACCTGGTGGGTGCTGTTTCGCACCCGCTTCGGCCTGCGCCTGCGCGCCGTCGGCGAGAATCCGGCCGCCGTCGACACCGCTGGCATCTCTGTCACCTGGCTGCGCTACCGGGCACTGATCTGCACCGGCATCCTGACCGGCATCGCCGGCGCCTATCTGTCGATGGTGCAAAATGGCGGCTTCGTGAAGGACATGACCGCCGGCAAGGGCTATATCGCGCTGGCCGCCCTGATCTTCGCCAAGTGGAAACCGGTCAACGCCATGTTCGCCTGCCTGTTGTTCGGCTTCCTCGACGCGCTGTCGATCCGCCTGCAAGGCTCGCCGCTGCCCATCATCGGCAAGGTGCCGGTGCAGTTCATGCAGGCGCTGCCCTACATCCTTACCGTCATCCTGCTCGCCGGCTTCATCGGCAAGGCCATTCCGCCACGCGCCGGCGGGGTGCCTTACGTCAAGGAACGCTGAGGGGCGGCCTGGTGCCGGGTTTTGGACACGATCATCGGAGAGAACACCTGAATGTCGCATGATCTGTTCGAGGCCGCCAAGGCTGCCATGGCCAAGGCCTATGCGCCCTATTCGAAATTTCCGGTGGGCGCTGCCTTGCGCACCGAGGACGGGCGCGTCTTTACCGGCGCCAACATAGAGGTCGCGTCCTATCCGGAAGGCTGGTGCGCCGAGACCACGGCGCTCGGCCACTACATCATGGGCGGCGGCGGTAAGATCGTGGAAATCGCCGTTCTTGCCGAGCGCATGGCGAAATGCTCGCCTTGCGGCGGCTGCCGGCAGCGGCTGGCCGAATTCTGCCGGCCGGAAACAAAGCTCTATCTCTGCGACAATGCCGGCGTGGCCGAGACCGTGACCATGGGCGAGATGCTGCCCTACGGCTTCCGCGGCGACATTTTGAAATGAACAACGGGCTGAAATGAAGAGCTGGCTGAAATGACGGAAAAGGCTCTCGACCATCTCATCGAAAGACTGGACGGCTTGGCGCCGTTGACAGCGCTGGTGCTGGGTTCGGGCCTGGGCGGGCTGGTCGACCAGATCGAGCATCCGATCCGCATCTCCTATGCCGACCTGCCGGGCTTTCCCAGAAGCGGCGTCACCGGCCATGCCGGCGAAGTGGTGGCGGGGCTGTTTGCCGGTGTGCCGGTGCTGATGCTGTCCGGCCGCGCCCACTACTATGAGCACGGCAACGCGGCGGCGATGCGCCCGGTGCTGGAAGTGCTTGCCGGCATCGGCATCACGAAACTGATCCTCACCAACGCCGCCGGCTCGGTCGATCCGGACATGCCACCGGGCTCGGTGATGCTGATATCGGACCACATCAATTTCTCGGGCACCAATCCGCTGATCGGCGAGCCCAGCGACCGCCGCTTCGTCGGCCTGACCGAGGCCTATGATGCCGGCATCCGCAAGGCCATCGAACGGGCGGCGAAAGCGACTGGCACCACACTGCACAAGGGCGTCTACATGTGGTTCTCGGGGCCATGCTTCGAAACACCCGCCGAAATCCGCATGGCGCGCATCATGGGCGCCAACGCGGTCGGCATGTCGACCGTACCGGAGGTCATTCTCGCCCGTTTCCTCGGACTGCGCGTCGCCGCCTGTTCGGTCATCACCAATCTGGCGGCCGGCATGACCGGGGCCGAGCTTTCGCACCAGGAGACCAAGGACATGGCGCCGGTAGGCGGTGCGCGGCTGGCAACGATCCTACAGCGCGTGTTCCGCGACGGACTGCTGGAGAGCTGATGCTTCCGCAGGAAATCATCCGCCGCAAGCGCGACGGCCTGAGGCTGTCGGAGCAGGAGATCGCCGACTTTGTAAAGGGCTTGACCGGCGGGGCCGTTTCGGATGGCCAGGTCGGCGCCTTCGCCATGGCGGTGTTCTTCAACGGCATGAACCGCGACGAGGCGGTGGCGCTGACGCTGGCGATGCGCGATTCCGGTGACGTGCTCGACTGGTCGGATCTGCCCGGCCCGGTCACCGACAAGCATTCGACTGGCGGCGTCGGCGACAATGTCTCGCTGATGCTGGCGCCGATCGTCGCCGCATGCGGCGCTTATGTGCCGATGATATCAGGCCGTGGCCTTGGCCACACCGGCGGCACGCTGGACAAAATGGATGCGATCCCCGGCTACACCAGCCAGCCCGATATCGCGCTGTTTCGCAAGGCGGTGCTCGAAACCGGCTGCGCCATCATCGGCCAGACCGCCGACCTCGCGCCGGCCGATCGACGGCTCTATGCGATCCGCGACGTCACCGGCACGGTCGAATCGGTGCCGCTGATCACCGCTTCGATCCTGTCGAAGAAGCTGGCGGCCGGGCTGCAATCGCTGGTGCTCGACGTCAAGGTCGGCAACGGCGCCTTCATGGAAAAGTCGCGCGACGCCACCGCGCTCGCCAACAGCCTGGTCGAGATCGCCAATGGCGCCGGGCTGAAGGCCTCGGCGTTGATCACCGGCATGAACGAGCCGCTGGCGTCGGCCGCCGGCAACGCCGTCGAGGTGCGCAACGCCGTTGATTTCCTCACCGGACGCTTTCGTGACCATCGGCTCGAGGATGTGACGCTGGCGCTGGCCGCCGAAATGCTGCAGTCGGCGGGACTGGTGTCGTCCAATCAGGACGGCATGCGGCGTGCCACAGAGACGCTCACCAGCGGCCGCGCCGCCGCCACCTTCGCGCGCATGGTTGCCGTGCTCGGCGGCCCGGCTGATTTCATCGAGAAGCCGGAAAAATACCTGGCCACGGCGGCGACCGAGTTTGCCGTCAAGGCGACGGCGAATGGCTTCGTCACGGGCATCGCGACCCGCGACATCGGGCTCGCCGTGGTTGGCCTGGGAGGCGGACGCACGCGGCCGGACGACAAGATCGACCCCGCGGTCGGCATCACCAGGCTGTTGCCGGTCGGTGCCGAGGTTCGCGCCGGCGAGCCGTTGGCGCTGGTCCATGCCCGCTCATTGGCCGATGCCGAGGCGGCGGCCGCCACGGTGCTCTCGGCCTATACGGTCGGCGCTTCGAAACCGGCCGCGGACAAGTCGGTCATCCGGCGGATTCTGCCACGCGGCTAGAGCAATTCCAGGATAAGTATGAAGCGGTTCTCCCCGGGAAAAGCGCATAGCGCTTTCCCTTGGGAATTGCGGAAAACGAATAGGCCCTTACTGGATGAGCAGCAGCGTGCCGTTCTCGACCTGATATTTGTCGAGCCGGCTGAGGAAGCTCATACCGATCAGATTCGTGCGCAGCGCCTTGTCGTCGAGTACGATGGTCTGGACGTCATTGACCGTGATGTTGCCGATCTGCAGGCGGTCGATCATGGCCACGGCCGCCTTGATGGTGCCGTTGGCGGTGCTGACTTCACGGTTGAAGTCGGAAGCGTTCAACGACAGGCCGATTCTGCGTGCCGTCGAGGTGTTGATGGCGACCAGCGTGGCGCCGGTGTCGATCATGCCGTCGATCTGACGTCCATTGAGCTTGAAGGCCGACGAGAAATGTCCGCGCTCGTCTGCCGCAACGACGACCTTGCGGCCCATCGGCAGCGATGCCGCCGGCTTGTCGGGCACCGATGCCAGGTTGACATTGGGTTGGACGTCGACCGCGGGTTTGCCCGGCGATGCCGATTTCAGCAGGTTTTCGACGAATTGCGGATTCGACTGGTACACAATCGGTATCGATGCCGATGTACCGGCGAAAACACCGAGGATGAGAAGTTTGCGCAGCATGGCTCGGCCTTCGTGAGAGCCGATCTTTAAGCCCGGATGGTGTTTGCCGCTTTAACGGGCGCCAGAAACCCGCCTTTACGTAAACAATTGGTAAATTACTTGGTCCCGTACATGCGGTCGCCGGCGTCGCCGAGGCCGGGCATGATGTAGCCCTTCTCGTTGAGCTGGCGGTCGATCGAAGCGGTGAAGACGGGAACGTCCGGATGCGCCTTGGTGAAGCGCTCGATGCCTTCGGGCGCGGCCAGCAGGCAAAGGAAACGGATGTTGGTGGCGCCGCGCTCTTTCAGCTTGTCGATCGCCGCGATCGCCGAATTGGCGGTCGCCAGCATCGGATCGACGACGATCACCAGCCGGTCGGCGAGGTCGCTTGGCGCCTTGAAGAAATACTCGACCGCTTCCAGCGTTTCGTGATCGCGGTAGAGACCGACATGGGCGACGCGGGCCGCCGGCACCAGGTCAAGCAGGCCTTCCAGCAAGCCGTTGCCGGCGCGCAGCACCGAGGCGAAGACCAGCTTCTTGCCCTCCAGCGTCGGCGCTTCCATGGTTTCCATCGGCGTTTCGATCGTCGTCGTCGTCAGTTCGAGATTGCGCGTGACCTCGTAGCCGAGCAGCAGCGATATTTCGCGCAGCAGCCGGCGGAAGCCCGCCGTCGAGGTTTCCTTCTTGCGCATGATGGTCAGCTTGTGCTGGACAAGCGGATGGTCGACGACGGTGACGCCCTGCATGGTGTTCTCCTGATGCCTGCGCCCGAAAGCGCGCGCATGGTCCTTTCGGAAGCGCCGCGCTTCAAGCTGCTTGAGCGAACCCTAGCGACAATGCGCCGGCCAAGGAACCGCTTGACCCGCACCGACCACAGCTTTGTCGGCAGAAATCAGCGTGCCGCGCCGTTCAACCGGGCAAGAAGCGCGGTCTTGGTCTTTTTGTCGACGAAAGCGGCTTCGATGGCCGTTCTGGTGACGGCGGTCAGCGCCTTGTCGTTCATCGAGAAATGCTCGGTGGCGATATCGTATTCACGCTTGAGCGAGGTCCAGAAATAGGGCGGATCGTCGGAATTGAGCGTCACCTTGCAACCGGCCGCCTGCAGGGCCGGAAACGGATGGTCGGCAAAACTGTCGAACACCTTGAGCGCGATGTTGGAACCGGGGCAGCATTCCAGAACGATGCCTTCGTCGGCGATGCGCCGGACAAGGTCCGGATTCTCGATGGCGCGCACGCCATGGCCGATGCGCGAGGGTTTGATGTGGTCGAGCGCCGCCTGCACGGTCTCCCAGCCCGTCAGTTCGCCGGCATGGATGGTGATGCCGAGCCCGGCCTCGCGCGCGATCTCGAAAGCCCTGACATAGTCCTCCATCTCGCCCATCCGCTCATCGCCCGCGACGCCGAAACCGGTGACCAGCGGATGCCCGCAGCGCGCCGCGAAGCGCGCCGCCTTTTCGATCGACTCGACGCCGACATGGCGCACGCCGGTGACGATCATGCGGCCCTCTATGCCGGTCTTGGCCTTGGCGCGGAGCATGCCCTCGCCCAGCGCGTCGGTATAGGCCTTGGGCGATAGGCCGGCTTTCGTCGCATGGTCCGGCGAGGTGAACACCTCGGAGTAGATGGCGCCATCGCGGGCAAGGCTGGTCAGATAATGGTCGGCCAGCCGCGCGTAATCTTCCTCGGTGCGGAACAGATCGGCGGAAAAGTCATAAGCCGCGAGGAAGGAGGTGAAATCGTGCCAGACAAACGAACCGTTCTGGATATAGGGCGAGGTATCCTTGCCGTATTTCTGCGCCTGGCGGATGACGAGTTCTGGCGCCGCTGCCCCTTCAATGTGGCAGTGCAGTTCCGCTTTCAAAGGCATTCAAACATCCCGTCGGTCAGTCCAGGTCTTGAAAACCCACCACCTGGAAGCGCGGCCGAACACCGCGCCTTAAACAATAGCGCCCACAACATCGATCGGCTATGGTCCCGCCGGTTTTATGACGGATCAAAAAAATGTCAGTTGAGAGAACCACGGCCGCGGGCGGCATGGAAACCTCCTATGGTTTCAAGCGTGTAGGGGCTGGCGACAAGCAGTCCCTGGTCAACGATGTTTTCCACAAGGTTGCCAACCGCTACGACCTGATGAACGATCTGATGTCGGCCGGCCTGCACCGGCTGTGGAAGGACGCCATGGTGACATGGCTCAATCCTCCAAAAAGGATTGGCTGGAAGGTGCTCGACGTTGCCGGCGGCACCGGCGACATCGCCTTCCGCATCGTCGATGCCAGCCACGGCAACGCTCATGCCACGGTGCTCGACATCAATGGCTCGATGCTGGCCGTCGGCCGCGACCGCGCCGAAAAGAAAGGCCTGTCCGGCAACACTGATTTCGTCGAGGCCAATGCCGAAGAATTGCCCTTTGCTGATGCCACATTCGACGCCTACACCATCGCTTTCGGCATCCGCAACGTGCCGCGCATCGATGTCGCGCTCGCAGAAGCGTTTCGTGTGCTGAAGCCGGGCGGACGTTTCCTGTGCCTGGAATTTTCCGAGGTCGAGATGCCGCTGCTCGACAAGGCTTACGAGGCCTGGTCATTCAACGCCATTCCCAAGATCGGCAAGATGGTGACCGGCGACGGTGAACCCTATTCCTATCTGGTCGAATCGATCGCTAGGTTCCCCAATCAGCAGAATTTCGCGACGATGATTTCCCGCGCCGGCTTCGACCGCGTTTCCTTCCGCAATTATTCCGGCGGTATTGCCGCGCTTCATTCGGGCTGGAAGCTTTGAGGCTGGCTCGCATTTCTCGCACGCAATGTGGTCTGTGCCGGTTCAAAGAGCCGGCAGGACGGGCGCGGCCATGAGCACGGTCAGCGCTGGATTTCGGCTCGTAAGGGCCGGCTGGGTGCTGGTGCGCGAGGGCGTCGTCGCCGCCTTGCCGGGCGAGGAGCTGTCGGGCCTGCCGAAATTCGGCTGGCGGCTGGCGCGGCTGTTCACCCGCCGTCGCGCCCTTGCCTATGAGCGCAGCGACCGGCTGGCCAAGGCAGTCGTCCGGCTTGGCCCTTCCTATGTCAAGCTCGGCCAGTTCCTGGCGACACGGCCCGATGTCGTCGGCAACGACATGGCGCTCGATCTCGCCATGCTGCAGGACAAGATGCACACCTTTCCGAAGGCCGAGGCGGTCGCGGCCATCGAGGCTTCGCTCGGCCGCAAGGTCGGCGATCTCTACGCGCAATTCGGCGATCCGGTCGCAGCCGCCTCCATCGCCCAGGTCCATGCCGCCGACACCATCCACGAAGGCGTTGCCACCAAGGTGGCGGTCAAGGTGATCCGGCCCGGCGTGCGCCGCCGCTTCTTCCAGGATCTCGAAAGCTATTTCCTCGCCGCCCGCCTGCAGGAAAAATACATCCCGTCGTCACGCCGACTGCGGCCGGTCGAGGTTACCGAGACCCTGGCGCAGACGACCAAGATCGAAATGGATTTGAGGCTCGAGGCGGCCGCCCTTTCCGAACTCGGCGAAAACACCAAGGACGACCCCGGCTTCCGCGTGCCGTCCGTCGACTGGGAGCGCACCGGCCGCGACGTGCTGACCATGGAATGGGTCGACGGTGTCAAGATGAACGACATTGCCGGTCTCGAAGCCGCCGGCCACGATCTGAAGGCGATCGCCGCCAACCTCATCCAGTCGTTCTTGCGCCATACGCTGCGCGACGGGTTCTTCCATGCCGACATGCATCCGGGCAATTTGTTCGTCGAGGCAAACGGCACCATCGTCGCTGTCGATCTCGGCATTGCCGGCCGGCTTGGCAAGAAGGATCGCCGCTTCCTTGCCGAAATCCTCTACGGCTTCATCACGCGCGACTATCTGCGCGTCGCCGAGGTGCATTTCGAGGCCGGCTACGTGCCGCGCCAGCACAATGTCGCGGCCTTCGCGCAAGCGATTCGGGCGATCGGCGAGCCGATCCACGGCCAGCCGGCCGAGACCATTTCGATGGCCAAGCTTTTGACGCTGCTGTTCGAGGTGACCGAGCTCTTCGACATGGCGACGCGGCCGGAACTGATCCTGCTGCAGAAGACCATGGTGGTGGTCGAGGGCGTGGCGCGCACGCTCGACCCGGCCTTCAACATGTGGAAGACGGCCGAACCGGTGGTCGGCGGCTGGATCGCCGGCAACCTGGGCCCGCGTGGCATGATGATCGACGCGCGCGATGGCGCCAAGGCGCTGCTGACGCTAGCCCGCCAAGTGCCCGAGCTTGCGGCGCGCACCGACCGGTTGTCACGCGAGATCGACCTGATGGCCGAGCACGGCCTGCGCTTCGACGAGACAACAGCCCGCGCCATCGGCAAAGCCGAGGCGCGTTACAGCCGCTCCGGCCGCCTGGCACTGTGGGTGATCGCACTGACGCTGGTTTATATCGCCTGGAAGATCATCTAGCGGTTTGCCAAGAACGGCTTGCTCCAGAATGATTGCATTGCTATCATTGCATTCGGCAATGTTGAGCAGAGTGCAATCATATGGCCAGCATCACCATTCGCAATCTTGACGACGAGGTCAAGGATCTGCTGCGTCAGCTCGCGGCGGAGAACGACCGCTCGATGGAAGAGCAGGCGCGGGTCATGATCCGTGCCGCCGTCGAGGGCCAGCTTGGTTCGGCCGGCCGCATCGATCAGATCGAACAGACCTTGCGCGAACTGGCGAGCGCACGCGGCCTGGCCGCCCCAGTTGTCGCAGGGAAAATCATACCGCGCGGCCTCTCCGGCAAGCGTATCTTGCTCATCATCGGCGGTGGCATTGCCGCCTACAAGGCGCTCGATCTGATCCGCCGGCTGCGCGAGCGCGGGGCCGCGGTTCGGGTTGTCATGACGTCGGCCGCGCAGGAATTCGTCACCACGCTGTCGGTTGGCGCGCTCTCCGCCGACCATGTCTTCACCGAGCTGTTCGACCGCAATGACGAGCACGATGTCGGCCATATCAGGCTGTCGCGCGAAGCGGAGCTGCTGGTGGTGGCGCCCGCCACCGCCGACCTGATGGCCAAGCTCGCCAACGGTCACGCCAACGATCTCGCCTCCACCGTGCTCATCGCCACCGACAAGCCGGTGCTGATGGCGCCGGCCATGAACCCAAGGATGTGGGCGCATCCGGCCACCCGCCGCAATCGCGCGACGCTGCAGAAGGACGGTGTCACCTTCGTCGGTCCGGCCAGGGGCGAGATGGCAGAAAGCAATGAGGCGGGCGAAGGCCGCATGGCCGAACCACTGGAGATCGTCGCCGCGATCGAGGCGCTGCTCGATGTCGGCCCCAAGCCGCTGTCGGGGCGCAAGATCATCGTCACCTCCGGCCCGACGCATGAGCCGATCGACCCGGTGCGCTACATCGCCAACCGTTCGTCCGGCAAGCAGGGCCATGCCATCGCCGCGGCACTGGCCAGGCTTGGCGCCGATGTACGCCTCGTCTCCGGCCCTGTCGGCATTGCCGATCCGGCAGGCGTGAAGACCATCCACGTCGAACGTGCGCAGGAGATGCGCGACGCGGTGGAACAGCTCCTGCCCGCCGACGCGGCGGTGTTCGTCGCCGCCGTTGCCGACTGGCGCACGGAGAATTCGGCCGATGAGAAGATCAAGAAGGTCGCGGGCGAAGGGCCGCCGGTGCTGCGCATGGTCGAAAATCCCGACATCCTCGCCGGCGTCGGCCATCACAGTCAGCGACCCGGCCTGGTTATCGGCTTCGCCGCCGAGACACAGGATCTCCTGCGCAACGCCGAGGCCAAGCTCAAGAAGAAAGGCGCCGATCTTATCGTCGCCAATGACGTGTCGCAGGCAAGCGGCGTCGGTCCTTCGGGCGTGATGGGTGGTGATCGCAACCGGGTGCGGATCGTGTCAAAGGCCGGTGTCGAGGAATGGCCGGAGATGAGCAAGGACGAGGTGGCGGCGCGGCTCGCCGCCCTGATAGCCGAACGGCTTAAAACGATCGTCGTTTGAGCCGGCGCAAAGACGTCCTGCCGTCACGTTCCGCTGCAGTGACGCACCGCCCCTGCCGCGAGACGACATTCAGGCGGCGCGCCTCAAGTTCTGCGGCTCTACATCAATTGGTCAAAAGCTCCGCGGTCCGGGCAAGCGCGCCGGCGAAGCCGTTGAGCGGAATGGAAAAGGTCACTGCTTGTCCGGTATCGGCGGCGAAGGCGTCGATTTTCAGCGTGGTGCCTGACTTCAGCAGCGGCGTGACAGTCGCATCGAACGCCACCGGCACCAGACAGCCGACGACCTGGCAGGTGTTGAACGGCAGGCTGCCATCCAGCTTCTGATCGTCGATGGTCAGGCTGACCCCCTTGGCCAACGCCAGCCCGAACGGCAGCGCGAGCGTTCCCGTGGCATCCTCGCCGGTCTTGCTCGACAGCTCGATCGCCAGCAGGCGCTGGTTGCTTTGCTTGTTGAATTGCTGATGCGACAGGCTGCAGGTCTTGGTCGCCCCTGATATCTGGCAATTGACCGTCCAGTCGCCGTGGGTTTCGGACAGTGCCGACGCGCCGCCAGGCAGCTGCGGTGCATCGGCGGCAGCGGGTGCCGCGACCGCCTTGTCGCTCTTGGTTTGCGCCGCCACGGCCGGCACACCGACGGCGCAGGCAACACCCAGCATCGCCATGAAATACGCGTACTTCCTCATCAAGACCCTCCTGCCCGGCTCCGCCTCGGACCAGCTGGAAGCTGACCTTGAGAGACGTGCTGATCGCGTTCTGTTTACCCGTCTCGCCGAAGGCGCCATTATACCTGACGGACATGCCGACGCCATTGACGCCATTCAGCTCAAGGCCGGCGCCGGCCCGATAGAGCGGCGAATCGACGGCCTCCGTCAAGTGCAATGCGGGGTTGCCAAGCAGATTCTCCGCCGCCGCGAAGCGGCCTTCGGCGGGTAAGTAGATCGACTTCACGACGATCGACACACCCCTGGGCATGGCATCGCCGCGCAAACGCCCTATATCACTGGACAGTGTTTTACGCGGGAATGAGCGGATGTCGGCGCTTCGACCATCAAGGATCTTCACATCGGCAATGCTGGCCACGGCAGTGCTGGTGGGCGCTTGCCTGCCCGCTGCCGCGCAAGCCCTCAATTCTGTCACCGGCAACAATGCGCTGATCCGGCAGAACGACCTGCAAATCCTGCAAAACAGGGTGCAGCGGCAGCAATACCAACAGCAACAGCAACAGTATCGTGCCCAGGACCGTCAGATCGTGCGGCAACCGCCGCCGGTCGTGCAGCAACTCAAGCCAAGCTGCACGACGCAGATAATCGGCACCACCGCCGTGAGCAATTGCCGCTGACATCCGGGCGTTTTTCGTTTAATTAGCCGACTTATGTATTCGGAGTGCCTTTCGGCACACGCGAAAATTTTGGTTTTGCAACGATGCCTTGTCGCGCTATGCGGCATTGCATCGACTGGATCCACGAATGGCTGCCACGAAGAAAAAGGCCGTACGCAAGGCAAAGAAGGGCGAGAGGATCCGCCAGGTGGCGGCTATTCCCTTTCGGCTGAACGTGCGCGGCGATATCGAGGTGATGCTGGTCACGTCGCGAACCACCAGGCGCTTCATTGTCCCCAAGGGCTGGCCGATGAAGGGCAAGAGCGGACGCAAGGCAGCCACCATCGAGGCGCAGGAAGAAGCCGGCGTGCTCGGCAAGACGCTGAAGCAGCCGGCAGGCATCTATTCCTACTGGAAGCGGCTGGCCAACCGCTTTATCCGCGTCGACGTCATCGTCTATCTGCTCGAGGTGAGCGAGGAACTCGCCGACTGGCAGGAAGCCAAACGACGCCAGCGGGCCTGGCTGGCGCCGGCCGACGCAGCCATGCTTATCGACGAGCCCGACCTCTCGACGCTGGTCAAGACGCTGAAACTTCCTCAGCCTATGCCGGTCGATCAGACCTAAAGTCTCATTCGCCGGTTTCGTCCCCATCGGGAAACGGCCGTACCGGCGTGCCGGTATAGGCCCACAACCACTCGCGCGGCAGCGGCCCCTTGTTTCGCTCGGTCTGCTGCGACTGCTCCCAGGCATGCGCCAGGATGCCGACCGAGCGTGACAGCACGAAAAGCCCGCGCGTCAGTGCTGGCGGAAAGCCGAGTTCGCCATAGATGACGGCGGTGGCGCCATCGATGTTGAGCGGTATCTTTTTCCCCTTGCGCCGCGCGACCTCCGCTTCGACCGCCTCGGCGATGTCGGCGAAACGTCCATTGACGGCACCGCGCGCGGCAAATTCACGGGTCAGTTCCAGCAGACGCGGTGCGCGCGGGTCGACGGGATGGAAGCGGTGTCCGAGCCCCGGCACATAGCCTTTCTCCTCGGCGAAGAACCGGTCGAGCCGTGCCGAGACGGCCTCCGTCAGCGTCGCGCCGCCATCGAGCGCCACGGCAATGTCACCGTAGAGGGACAGCGCCTGTTCGCCGGCGCCGCCATGCACGTCGCCAAGCACATTGATGGCCGAGGCCATGGCGCTGTTGATACCGACCCCGCAGGTTGCCGCCATGCGCGCGATGGCGATCGATGGCGCCTGCGGTCCGTGGTCGACGGCGGCACCGAGCGCAATGCCGAGCAGCACCGCCTGGTCCTCGCTGGGCAGTTCGCCACGCAGCATCAGCCAGATGACAGCCGGGAAGCTGACGCGGCCGATCAGATCCTGGATCTCGTAGCCGCGCAGCCGGATGACACCCGGCCGCATCTCGATGATATCGGTCTGCCACCATTCCTCTGCGCGCTCACGGCCAGTCTTCTTCTCCGTGCCGCTCATGCCCGTGCCTTTGCCTTGGCGCGCGGTGGCAGGTCCGCGAACACCTCGCCCATATGCTCGCCGAGCGCCGGCGGTGGCTTCGTCGGCAAGGGTGCCGCGCCATCGACCATGAAACCGCCGCGCAGGACGGTCAGCGGCTTGTCCATGCCAGCCACATCATCAAAATTCGCGGTCACCTGGCGTTCGAGGACTTGCGGCTCGGCCAGCACCTGCGGGATCGTCAGCACCCTGCCCGCGGGCACGCCGGCACGATTGAGCGTCTCTTCCCAGGCCGCCGCCGGCGCGCTCGCCAGGGCGTCCTCGATCTCGACTTTTAGCGCCGCGCGGTTGCGCTTGCGCGTCTCGCGCTCGGCAAAGCGGGCATCCGAGGCCAGCTCCGGCCGGCCGATCAGCCGGCACAGCGTCACGAACTGCTCCTGCTTGTTGGCGGCGATGTTGATGAGCCCATCGCCGGTGCGAAACGCGCCGGAGGGTGCAGCGGTCATGTTCTCATTGCCCATCGGCTTGGGGTCGACACCTGCGGTCAGATAGTTGGAGACCGGCCAGCCAAGTGCGGAAAGCGTGCATTCGAGCATCGAGACGTCGAGAAAAGCGCCCTCGCCGCTCGTCTTCTGCCGCACGAGCGCCGAGGCGATAGCGAACGCGCCGACCAGTCCGCCAAGCGTGTCGGCGACGGGATAGCCGACCCGCAGCGGCGCCGTCTCCGGCGTACCGGTGATGCTCATGATCCCCGAAAGGCCCTGGATGATCTGGTCATAGGCGGGATTGTCGCGCATTGGCCCGGTCTGGCCGAAACCCGATATCGCGCAATAGACGAGGCCGGGACGGACCGCCTTCAGCGCCTCGTAGCCAAGGCCGAGCCGATCCATCACGCCCGGTCGGAAATTCTCGACCAGCGCATCGGCACTGGCGACCAGATCGAGGAAGCGCTCGCGATCGGCTGGCTTCTTGAGGTCGAGCACCACCGATCGTTTGCCGGCGTTCTGCGCCAGGAACGAGGTGCCCATGCCGGCGCTGTTGAGCCTTGGCGAGCCGCCGAGCTGGCGTGCCAGGTCGCCACCTTGCGGTGCCTCGACCTTGATCACGTCGGCGCCGAGCAGCGCCAGCTGATAGGCGCAATAGGGGCCGGCCAGCACGTTGGTCAGGTCGAGGACGCGGATACCGGAAAGCAGTTCTGTCATGGCATCGGGGATCGATCAGGCATCGCCGGGCACATGCTCCGGTCCGCGCCGACGCCGATGCTCGATGAAGGCCCAGATATGCGGGCCGGCGAGACCGATGAAGGCGAGCGTCAGCAGCGTCAGCGACAGCTTGTGGGTGTAAAACACCGACCAGTCGCCATTCGAGATGGTCATCGCCCGGCGAAACTGAGTTTCGGCGAGTGGCCCCAGGATCATGCCGATGATGACGGGCGCGGTCGGGAAATCGAAGCGCCGCATCAGGAAGCCGGCGGCCCCCAGGAAGTAGAGGATGACGAGGTCGATGGGCGATTGCGAAATGCCATAGGTGCCGACCGTGGCGAACACCAGGATACCGGCATAGAGCTGCGGCGCCGGGATTTTCAGCAGCCGCACCCACAGCCCGATCAGCGGCAGGTTGAGGATGACCAGGATGACGTTGGCGATGAACAGGCTGGCGATCAACCCCCAGACGAGATCGCCCTGGGTCGTCAGAAGCAGCGGCCCGGGATTGATGCCGTAGCTCTGGAACGCCGACAGCATGATCGCCGCCGTCGCCGAGGTCGGCAGGCCAAGCGTCAGCATCGGCACCAGCACGCCGGCAGCGGACGCATTGTTGGCAGCCTCGGGGCCGGCAACGCCTTCGATGGCGCCGACCGTGCCGAACTCCTCCTTGTGCTTCGACAGCTTCTTTTCGATCGCATAGGACAGGAAGGTCGGGATTTCCGCGCCGCCGGCCGGCATGGCGCCGATCGGGAAGCCGATCGCAGCACCGCGCAGCCAGGGTTTCCATGACCGCCCCCATTCGGCTTTTGTCATGTAGAGCGAGCCCTTCAGAGGCACGATCTCGTCCTTGCCGGCATAGCGGCGCGAAGCCATGTAGAGCGTCTCGCCGACGGCAAACAGGCCAACAGCGGCGATGATGACGTCGACGCCGTCGAGCAGTTCGGTCATGCCGAAGGTGAAGCGCGGCTGGCCGGTCTGCAGATCGACGCCGATCATGCCGATGACGAAGCCGGCGAACAGGCTGGTCAGGCCACGCACGGACGACGAACCGAGCACCGCCGAAACGGTGATGAAGGCCAGCACCATCAGCGAGAAATATTCGGCCGGACCGAAGGCCAGCGCGAACTTGACCACCACCGGCGCCAGGAAGGCGACGCCCATCGTGCCGATCGTGCCGGCGACGAAGGAGCCTATGGCCGAGGTGGCGAGGGCTGCACCGCCACGGCCGGACCGCGCCATTTTGTTGCCTTCCAGCGCGGTGACGATGGTGGCGCTTTCGCCGGGCGTGTTGAGCAGGATCGACGTCGTCGAACCGCCATACATGGCGCCGTAGTAGATGCCGGCAAACAGGATGAAGGATGCTTCCGGCGCCACCTGGTAGGTGATCGGCAAAAGCAGCGCGATGGTCAGCGCCGGCCCGAGACCGGGCAGCACGCCGATGGCAGTGCCGAGCGTGGTGCCGAGCAGGCACCACAGAAGATTGACCGGGGTGAAGGCGACCGAGAAGCCGTGCGCGAGATGTCCGAGCGTTTCCATGGCGTCAGCCCCTCAACATGCCGATGAACGCGTCGATGACCGTGTTCAGCTGGTTCTCGATGAAGCCGGCGCCGATGTTGACGCCGAGCGCCCTGGCGAAGCCGAAATAGGCGGCCAGCGCCAGGATCAGGCCGAGCACTGCGTCGCGCAGCGTGCGCTTGCTGCCAAAGCCGTAGCAGACGAGAACGAACATGATGACGGATGCCGCAGTGAAGCCGAGCGGCTGGATGAGCAGCAGATTGGCGATCAGGCCGATGACGACGAAACCCATCGCCTTCCAGTCTGTCGGCGTTTCCTTTTCTTCCTCCGGCTGCCAGCCGCCGCGAAGTGCGGCGAGGATGAGCAGCAGCGAAAGCACGATCATGCCGGTCATGGTGATATAGGGAAAGACGGTCGGGCCGACCTTCGAGTAGAGCGGCGACACCGGGATCGCCAGCGTCTGCCAGGCTACGGCCCCGGCGCAGGCCAAAAGCCCGATGCCGATCAACAATTCCGGCACGGCAAGGCGCGACGGCGCCGCCTGCTGGTCGCTGGTGCTCATCGGTGTCCTCCCAAGGTGGCCGGCATCCTCCAGCCGGCCGCATCCGCAGTTTCGCCGCATCATATGTCCATGCGGCAGGCGAAGTGGGAAGGGGGCGGCACTCTAACCGCCCCCTGAAGACATCAGGCAAGGCCGAGATCCTTGAGGATCGCGGTGATGCGGGCCGTGTCCTCAGTGAGGAATTTTGCGTAGTCGTCGCCAGTCAAAAGGATGGGCGTCCAGTTGCGGTTTTTGCACTCGGTTGCCCATGCATCGCTCTTGGCCATGGTCTCGATCATGGTGACCATCGCCGCCTTGTCGGCGTCGGAAACGCCGGGCGGTGCGAAGACGCCGCGCCAGTTGAACAGTTCGACATCGATGCCGGCTTCCTTCATCGTCGGTGCGTCGATGCCGTCCTGACGCTTGTCGGCCGAGATGGCGAGCAGCCTGAGCGCACCTGCCTTGATCTGCTCTGAGAACTCGCCAAAGCCGGAAATGCCGGCCGCGACCTGGTTGCCGAGCAGCGCCGACAGCGCCTCGCCACCGCCGGCGAACGGCACATAGGAGAGGTTTGTCGCCGGCACGCCGACCGTCTTGGCGATCAGGCCGAACAGGATGTGGTCGGAACCGCCGGCCGAGCCGCCGGCCACCGGAACCTTGGTCGGGTCGGCCTTGAGCGCGGCGACGAAATCGGCGGCCGTCTTGAACGGCGACTCCGCCGGCACGACCAAAGCCTCGAACTCGCCGGTGAGGCGAGCGATCGGCGTGACTTCGGTAAGGTTGTTGGCGGATTTGTTTGCGATGATGGCGCCAACCATGACCATGCCGGCAACCATCAGCGAATTGCCCTTGCCGTTCCACTGGCTGATGAATTGCGGCAGGCCGACCGTGCCGCCGGCGCCGCCGACATTGGTGATCTGCGAGCCGGAGATCAGTTTTTCACTGCGCAGCACCTGGTCGATGGTGCGCCCCGTCTGGTCCCAGCCGCCGCCCGGTGCCGCAGGTACGAAAATCTGGATCTGGGGTGCGCCCTCGGCGAAGGCGGGAGAGAGATGCGACGCCACCAGCCCGGCGGCGCCCGCGGCTGCGGTGCTCATCAAAAATCTGCGTCTGTTCAGCATGGGATTCCTCCAGATCACGACACCTCCTCCGGTGCCTGCCAAAACGCGCCTGCATCCAGACCCGTAATCAAGTTCAAGCAGATGTTACTGAGTTCTGTCAACGGAAACGATATTCTGCTGGACAGAACGGACTGCCGGCGCGACACAGTCGCTCCGCTCGGCTTTCTTCGAACTGGAACCGCAATGGACTCACCAAGCAAATCGGCAGATGCGGAAATCCGGCGCGCGCCGGCTGAAGGTGTTGCAGCACTAGATCGGGCGATCGCCATCCTCGATGCCTTCACCACGGCCGACCGGTCGCTCAGCCTGGCTGAAATCGCGGCGCGCACAGGCCTCTACAAGAGCACCATCCTGCGGCTGGCGAATTCCCTGTTGCGCGGACGATTGCTCGAGCGCCTCGACGACGGACGCTACCGCGTCGGACCTGCCACGTTTCGCCTCGGTGCGCTCTATCAGCGTTCGGTGGTGGCGATCGATATCCTGTTGCCGATCATGCGCGACCTTTCCGAACGAAGCTGGGAAAGCGTTGCCTTCTATGTTCGCTCGGGCGACGTCCGCACCTGCCTCTACCGCGTCGAATCCAAGCACCCGATCCGCTACACGATACGCGAAGGCGACGTGTTGCCTTTGCTGGTCGGCTCGGGCGGGCGCGTGCTTGCGGCGTTTTCCGGCCAGCCGGGCGAACCCTACGAGACCATCCGCAAGACCTGCAACTGTCTCGCCATCGGTGACCGCGATCCCGACACGGCGGGCGTGTCGGCGCCGGTGTTCGGGCCGGGACACGCCCTGCTCGGCGCCCTGACGCTGGCCGGACCCAGCACGCGCGTCGACGCGGCGTTTCTCCAGCGCATGAGACGTCCGCTGCTCGAGGCGGCGGCCCGCGCCACCCGCGCCTTCGGCGAGGACGCCTCCATGCTCGAGCAGGCGAGCCTCGCGGCGGATGCTACGTCGTAGACATGCGTGCCGGTCGGGACAGCTCGCTCAGTTCAACTTGACCAGCACCACACGGCGGTTCTTGGCGCGGCCCGCATCATCATCATTGCTGGCGACAGGCGCCATCATGCCGGCGCCGGCAGCGGTCAGCCGCGCCCCGTCGATGCCGTATTTCGCTACGAGCGCTGCCTTGACCGCTTGCGCCCGTCGCGACGACAGGTCGAGATTGTAGTCGAAGGCGCCTTGATTGTCGGTGTGGCCGACAACGATCACGGCCATGTCGGGCGCGTTGGCCAGCAGCGTCGAAATTTCCTTCAGCGTTGGTTCCGACTCCGGCTTGATGTCGGCCTTGTCGGTGTCGAAGAAGATGCCGTAGAGCGAAATGCTGCCGGTGGTGGTGAGCGAATCCGCCATCTTGGCCGCCTCGACGACCACCATCTTCTTGTCGCGCGCCTTGGGTTCCAGCACCTGGACGACGGCAACGGTGCGGCCGTTGAGCTCCTTGCAGTAGAGATCGTCGGTCATCGTATAGGTCTGCACGGTCACATAGGCGTCGCCGCCATCCTGCGGCACCTTGGCCGAGAAATAGCGCTGGTCATTGATGCCGGAGGTCAGCGCGCAGGCGCCATTGGAGAATGTCGCGTCCTTCAGATCGCTCTCATGGAAGGAATACATCGTCAGGCTCATGTCGCCGCCGCCGCCGCTCGACGAGCGGTCAGCGGCACCTCCGCATTCCTCCTTCTTGCATTCGAACAGGATTTCGCCGCCGGCCGCCCCGATCACATCCTGATAGTTGCGCAGCACTTCGAGCGGCGAGCGCTCGGCCGGCAGCACATAGGCGATGCGGGTCAAAGCGCCCTCGACCTCGGCCTTCTTGTCGGGTGCGAAGACACGATTGTTCATCGCATCGCGCGCGTCCGGGTCGGCGCTCGGCTTCAGCGGCGACAGCGGCACGCTGAAATCCGTGAAGGCCAATTTCTCATAGGAGACGATGAACGAGCCTTCGTAGCGCTTGGCGAGATGGTTGTCGGCGGCGCCCTCGATATCGGCGGTCGGCACTGTCGCGTCGGCTGCCGCCAGCCGGCCGGCCAGCAAGAGCACCAGCACCGCCCAGAAAAACTTGATGGCTATCGTCTTGAATGCACGCATCGATCGTCCCCCTTCGCACTATGATCGATGCTAGCAGAGCAGGTATATCCAGTCGATGACGACGCCCAGAGCATGATGCCGAAAAGTGCGAAGCGGTTTTTCGGACGACATCACCGCGCCAGCAGGATGGTCGGGGTGTCGTGATAGGTGGTCTGCACCACTTCCCGGTAGCCGCACTTCGCCGCAACCCTCAGCGAAGCCGTGTTTTCCGGATCGATGATGCAGACGGTCTTCTCCCGCCCGAACGTCTCTTCGCCCCATGCGAGCACGCGGCCGACCACCTCGGTGGCGAAGCCCGCTCCGTGCACGGCCGGAACCAGCGCCCAGCCGGCCTCGGGAATGCCTTCGATCGACGGCTCCATATCGCGCTTGAGATCGTGAAACCCTGCCTCGCCGATGAAACGACCCGTCGCCTTCTCCTCGATCGCCCAGAAACCGTAGCCGAGCAGCGACCACAGGCCGGCGTGACGCAGGAAGCGCATCCAGCTTTCTTCGCGCGTGCGCGGCTTGCCGCCGATGAAACGGGTGACGACGGGATCGGTCCACATCGCGGCATAGGCGTCGAAATCGCCCATCCGGTGTGCCCGCAAGATGGTTCGCTTCGTCTCGATGACAGGAGCGCTGGTCGCTGGTGGATTGTTCATGGGATCTGCCTCGCACGGATGGTCCGCGCTTAGCAAATCGCCGGCCTGGTGCAAGGGCCAGGGCAACGCGGTCCATCATCCAGGCGCCGCTATGGGAATCTTGCGCGACGGTGCTATTTTCACGACAGGCTGATTCACACCAGCAGCGTGATCCATTTTCAGGCGCGGGGCGGCGCCGTCAGACCCAAGGGAAAAAAGCATGGACGCCACCGATCTTGTGCTTGCGATCTTCCATCACGTGCTGGTGTTTTCACTGGCAGGCATCATCGGCGCCGAATTCGTGCTGATCCGTGGCGATCTGGCCGCCACGACGCTCAAGCGGCTCGCCGGCATCGACCGCCACTATGGCATCATCGCCACGCTGATCATTATCGTCGGTATCGGCCGCGTCTTCTATGGCCTCAAGGGTTGGGAATTCTACGTCTACAACTGGGTGTTCTGGGCCAAGATGGCGGCGTTTGGCGTGGTCGGCCTGCTGTCGATCATCCCGACCGTCCGCTTCATTTCCTGGAACAGGCAAGCGAGCGCCAATCCCTCGTTCCTGGTGCCGGCGACCGAGCTTGCGTCCGTGAAGACCTACATCCGCGCCGAGGCTTTCATCTTCCTGCTGATCCCGGTCTTCGCCGCGGCGATGGCGCGCGGCTACGGCTACTGATCTACCGCTGAAGCCATTTCAAGCGGAGCGATCGGCACCAGCGGCGCCGGCACATCGGTCGTCTTCACCTCGGCCTTGCAGATGTCGGCGATGACGCAGGCTAGGCAATCCGGCTTGCGCGCCTTGCAGACATAGCGGCCGTGCAGGATCAGCCAGTGATGCGCGTGGCGCATATATTCGTCCGGGATAATCTTGAGCAGCCCCTGCTCGACCTGTTCCGGTGTCTTGCCGGGCGCCAGCCCGAGCCGATTGCCGATGCGGAGAATATGCGTGTCGACCGCCATTGTGTGCTGGCCGAAGGCCATGTTGAGCACGACATTGGCGGTCTTGCGCCCGACGCCCGGCAGCTTGACCAATTCATCGCGGTCGTCCGGCACCTCGCCGCCATGGTCGCGGATCAGCGCCTCGGAGAGCGCCACGACATTCTTGGCCTTGTTGCGCCAGAGTCCGATGGTCTTGATGTATTCGCCGACCTTGGCCTCGCCCAGCGCCAGCATCTTCTGCGGCGTATCGGCGACCTTGAACAGCGCCCGCGTCGCCTTGTTGACGCCGGCGTCCGTGGCTTGCGCCGACAGCACCACCGCGACCAGCAAGGTGAAGGCGTTGACATGTTCAAGCTCGCCCTTCGGCTCGGGCCGCTGGACAGAAAAGCGCCGGAAGATCTCGTGCACTTCGGCCGGGCTGTAGCGCGACGAGCTTCGTGCCGGCCGAGGCCGCGGCTTGGCGTTTGAGCCATCGCGCCGTCCGGGCAACAGTTCTTTTTGGGCATCGAAGACTCTTTGGACTTGGGGCTCGCCATTTCCCTCCTATAATATCCCGCCATGAGCGACACAAACGCCTCGTTTCAGGCCGACGAGCCATTCTTTCAGGCGCTACTGACCCCGCACCGGTCGCTGGGCCGGAGAGGCTTCTTCATCCTGATGGCCGCGCTGCTGTTCGGCTGGCTGGTGACAGGCGCGTTTTTCCTGTCGCGCGGCGCCTGGCCGGTGTTCGGCTTCTTCGGCCTCGACGTGGCCGCCGTCTACATCGCCTTTCGCATCAACTATCGGGCCGCCCGCGCACGCGAGGAAGTCTCGGTCTCGCGCACCAGCCTCGACATCCGCAAGACGGCACCCTCCGGAAAATCGGAAGCGCATCGCTTCAATCCGTTCTGGGCACGGTTTTCGGTCGCCCGTCACGCCGAGATCGGCATCACCAGGATGGCGGTTGAAGGGCAAGGCCAGAACGTGCCGATCGGATCTTTCCTGGACCCGGACTCCCGAGAGAGCTTCGCCACGGCTTTTTCACGCGCGCTGGCGACCGCCAAGACGCGCTGAACGGATGTCTCAGAACCGATAGCGCAACAGCCTGCCGATTCTTCGCAGCGCCGGAATGTGTCTCCAAAGCCGAACAAACAGTTTCGCGGACCAGCCCATGCGGGCGGCGTGTTCAGGCTTGTAGGCCGAGATGTCCTCGACGAAGCGCAGCTTCGGAACGGCTCGCTCCAGCTCATGCGGATCGTCGATCGCCCAATGGACCTGTGCACCCGTCACCTTGATGGTCGGATTGAGGCGAAGCAGTTTCAGGCCGAAACGGCTGTAGGCGTCGAACACCAACTCACCGCTGGCAAGATGCGAGACAAGCCGCGCCAACAAGCGCGGCCCCTCTTCGGCGGGCAGATAGGGCGTCAGCCCTTCCGCCACCACGATGGCCGGGCGATTGCGGGGCACTTGAGCCAGCCAATCGGGCTCGGTCACCGACGAGGCAACCAGATGGTAATGGTCGCGCAACGGATAAAGCTTGCGCCTGAGTTCGATGACCTCGGGGTAGTCGACATCGAACCAGTCCACGCCTGGGGGTGGATCGACGCGGAAGATGCGCGTATCGAGTCCGCAACCGAGGTGCAGCACGATGGCGTCAGGAGTTCTGGCCAGAAAGTCCTCAACGCGGACGTCCAGCGTCTTTGCCCTGATCGCCAGGCCGACGCCGAGATTGGCGTCGACCTTGAGCCTGGAGAAATCATAGTCGATCTTGCGAACCGCCTCGTCGGCGAAATGATCCCCGAGTAGCGAATCCGGCAACCGGCTCTCCAACGCCTTGCCGTAGAGCGTCATCAGCAAGGTCTCTTTTGCCCCGGTGAGATTTACTTTTTCGCCAGCCATGAGCGACTCCTGGACACGAATCCCGTGTCTATCTGGGTATGCGCCGCAGGAAGGCAAGTTTCGGGTGGCGATCGACGCCCCAAGGGGCGATATTCCGGCCCAAGGAGACAGTTCCATGAGCACCCATACAGCGATCCTCAAAAGGACATCACGCCGCAAGGCAGCGACTATGAAATCGTGCGCCGCGCCATCGAGAAGATCAGCCTCGATTACCGCGACCAGCCTTCCCTCGAAGAGCTGGCGGAGGAGGTCGGCGAGACGCCGACCGGCCTGCAAAAACTCTTCACCCGCTGGGCCGGCCTGTCGCCCAAGGCCTTCCTGCAGGCGGTGACACTGGATCATGCGCGCAGGCTGCTCGATTCCGGCATGCCGCTGCTCGAAACATCGTTCGAACTGGGCATGTCCGGCCCGGGCCGGCTGCATGACCTGTTCGTCACCCATGAGGCGATGTCGCCGGGCGACTACAAGACGCGCGGCGCCGGCCTCACCATCCGCTACGGCTACCATTCCTCGCCCTTCGGCACCGCCCTGATCATGGCCACCGACCGCGGACTTGCCGGCCTCGCCTTCAGCGACCCCGGCGAGGAGCGCGCCGCCTTCGCCGACATGTCCAGCCGCTGGCCGAACGCCATCTATGTCGAGGACATGACTGCTACGGGCCCTTATGCCGCGCGTATCTTCGACCCGACGCTGTGGCGCTCCGACCAGCCGCTGCATGTCGTCATGATCGGCACCGACTTCCAGGTTCGTGTCTGGGAGGCGCTGCTCAAGATCCCGATGGGCAAGGCCCGCACCTATTCCTCGATCGCCGCCAGCATCGGCACACCCAGCGCCAGCCGTGCGGTCGGCGCGGCCAACGGCGCCAATCCGCTCTCATTCGTGGTTCCCTGCCACCGCGCGATCGGCAAGTCCGGCGACCTCACCGGCTATCACTGGGGTCTGACCCGCAAGCGCGCCATCCTGGGCTGGGAGGCGGGACAGGTCTCGTGAATATCGATTTTTCCAATTACAGTTGAAGAAATATGTAGATATCAGGATCATCAAGTATAATCATGATTTCAGCTTCGTTTTTATTCCCTACAACCGATGGCAACCTCCGGTTCCCGTAATTGTTATTTTCAGAAGCTATTTTAGTTAACCCTAAATTAACTACGATAAAGTGATGATGACCCATATTAATTCGGGCGATCCGGCTTAATAGGAGGTCTCGATGACGTTGTTTCGCGCCGCCTTCGGCGCAGTTCTGCTGGTTGCCAGCATCGACCAGACCGCGTTGGCCACGACGCAGAATGTCATTTTCAATGGCACTGTCTCGCCCACCTGCACGCTTGTCGTTGCCACCACCGGCACGATGACGGTCAGTCCCGATCTCCAGTCCCTCAGTTCCCACAACAGCGGCGGTTCTGCTGGAACCGTGACGCTGACGACGACTGGAGGTGTGTCGCTCAGCGTCGATCCGGTCACCACCACGACGGCGCCATCGGCCGACAGCACATCGACGACCTGGACACCGACCTACTCCGCCGCTGGTGCGCACTCTATCAGTGAGACCGGCTCGGCCACCAGCATCGGCACCCCCGGCGCCGATCTCGTCTCGGTCCACCTCGCTGGCACCAAGGGCGGCAGCAACCGCTTCGCCAACGGCAACTATCAGGCAACGGTAACGCTGCGTTGCGAATGACGCCGTAGCGAAGGAGGGGTCCTTGAAACATGCTCGAATCCTGGCGACGGTACTGGCCGTCGGATTGACGCCCATTGCCGCCCAGGCGCAGTCGATGTCGCCGATGCGTGGCGAGGTCAACAGCTTCACCAACGTCTTCGCGGTCCGCGTTTTCCCCGCCAATCCGTACGACCGGAAGATCCAGATCGAAATCCACGTCTACGATCAGGATTTTCAGCCGGTAGACGCCGGGATATCTCCGAATGTCTTCCAACTGGCTTCCCAGGCTTCCCGTTCTGTCCTTGTGGTCGTGCCTTTTGACGGCGCCGCCGAGCGTAAAGTGCGTATCTGTACCGAAAGCATCCCCTTTCCCAATCAACAGACGCAGATAAGGGCACAGATATGCGGAAAGTTCTTTGGGCACCGCAAGTCCTGACGGTCGCGCTAGCGGCTGCGTTTGCGAATGTCTCACCCGCCTGGGCCGAGGATGTCTACAACCTCAATCAGAACGAGAGCGGCTTCAACCTGCCCGGCGTGACCTTGCCCCAGGGCCAGGACGAGGTCCATGCCGCGGACGGCACCACTTGCCGTTCCGCCGTCTCCGGCTCCGGCGCCTATGTCGATCTCGGCGTTATCAGAGGCAACAGCCAGTCGGACAACAGCGTTGCCACCTATGGCCGGGTGGTGATCCCGATCGGGCGTACGCCGAAGCGCGTCGATTGCAGCCGCCTCTATGAGCTTGAGGTCGAGCGCCTGCAACTGGAGCTGAAACTCCTCAAAATGGGCCTAGGCTCCGACGGCCAGACGGCGAGCATAGCCGCCACCGCTCCCGCGGCCGCATCGCCCGGATGGGCCAATGAAGGCTGGAGCATCAGGACCGGAAGCGATGGCAAGAAAAAGAAGAAGAAATAGCCGCGCGCTGCTTGCAATGGCAGCACTTGCCGGCTTCTGCCTTCCGGCGCAGGCGGCGATCATCGGCACCTGCACCATCATGGTCGGGGCGTCGGGAACGATGAAGGCCAATCCCGCCATCAGCATACTGGGTTCCAAACAGGCAGGCGGATCGAGCGCCAGCGCCACCGTGGTGGCAAGCTCCCTGTTGTGCTCGATACTTAACTTGCTTGATTGCTATTCGGTTTCGGCGCCGGCGCCTGCCGCATTCTCATCCGCGCCGAGCGGCGGCGGCACCAACGTGACCTTCGCCTCGGTCTTCCGCCTCGATGGCTCGGGGGTCGATATCAACGGAAGCGTGACGCAAAGGGTCACCAACGGCACCCACCCCATGCAGGTCGACCTCACCGCCACCAAGTCGAGCGGTATCTTTCCCGCCGGCAGCTATCAGGGCACGGTCACCGTGCGCTGTGAATGAGGCCACGATACCTCAAATCGGGCTGGACCATTCGCGTGGTCTGGCAAGCCGCGGCCTTACAGGTTAGCCTCCCGCGCGATTGGAACGACCTGCGTTCGCCCGGACGCACAAAGGGCGCTCCGACACTTTGAATTTTGCGCTGCCAGGAGGCCCTGCTTGATTATCGTTATCGGCTCGATCAACCTCGACCTTATCGCCAATGTCGACCGCTTGCCGAGCCCCGGCGAGACGGTGGGCGGCTCGGCCTTCACCACCGCGCCTGGCGGCAAGGGCGCCAACCAGGCGCTGGCCGCCGCGCGCGCCGGCGCCTTGGTGCGCATGGTCGGCGCCGTCGGCAAGGACAGCTTCGCTGCCGAGGCGCTGGCGCTGCTGCGCGACGGCAAGGTCGACCTGTCCGGCGTCGCCGAGACCTTTGCCTCGACCGGCACGGCGCTGATCATGGTCGGCGACGACGGCGAGAACATCATCGCCGTGGTGCCGGGCGCCAACGCGTCCGTGGTGCCCGGCGATCTCTCCAAAGCCTTCCTGAAAAAGGGCGATGTCGTGCTGCTGCAACATGAGATCCCGCTGGCGACCGTCGATGCGGCGCTCGACCAGGCAAGAGCGGCCGGCGCCATCACGGTACTCAACACAGCCCCTTTCCAGGGTAAGGCAGCCGGCTTTCTCGGCAAGGCAGACTATGCCGTCGCCAACGAGACCGAATTCGACCTCTATGGCGAAGCGCTGGCCCTCAACGGCCGCGACCGGGCGGCACGAATGCGCGACTTCGCCGCGAAAACCGGCCGAACCATCGTCGTCACGCTCGGCGGCGACGGCGTGATGGCGGCGACGCCGACCGATTTCCTCACCGTTCCGGCAAGGAAGATCAGCCCTGTCGACACGGTCGGCGCCGGGGATACGTTCTGCGGCTATTTTGCCGCCGGCCTCTCTGCCGGTCTCACGCTCGAACAGGCGCTGACACGCGCCGGCGCGGCCGGCTCGCTGGCCTGCCTGAAGCCTGGCGCCCAGCCGGCGATCCCTCTGGCCAGGGATGTCGATCAGGCTTTGCAGGAAACCCATTGAGATGCTGCGCCCTCAAACGAAACATGCCGTACCGTCGGCCGGCGAGATCTGCCGCCTGTCCGCTGTCGAACTCGCCGAAGCAATCCGCCGGAAGACGCTTTCCGTGCGCGAGGTGGTGACGGCATTCCTCGACCGCATCGAGGCGGTCAACCCGCTGGTCAACGCCATCGTCTCCTTGCGCGACCGCGGCGACATCCTGCGCGAAGCCGATGCGGCCGATGCCAGCCTGGCGCGAGCCGATGCCGGCCCGCTCTTCGGCCTGCCGATCGCCATCAAGGATCTCGCCTCGACCACGGGTCTCAGAACCTCCCTCGGCTCGCCGATCTTCGCCGATTTCGTGCCGCAGGAAGACGATTTCTTTGTCGAGCGTATCCGCGACGCTGGCGCCATCATCATCGGCAAAACCAACGTCCCCGAGTTCGGGCTTGGCTCCAACACCTACAATACCGTGTTCGGACCGACGCTGAACGCCTTCGATCCGGCCCTGACCGCCGGCGGCTCGAGTGGCGGCGCGGCGGTGGCGCTGGCCCTCGACATGGTGCCCGTCGCCGATGGCAGCGACTTCGGCGGCTCGCTGCGCAATCCGGCCGCCTGGAACAATGTCTATGGCTTTCGCCCGTCACAAGGACTTGTTCCCGGCGGACCCGATCTGGAAGTCTTTCATGCGCAGATGGGCGTCGATGGGCCGATGGGCCGCAACGTCCGTGACATGGCGCTGCTGCTCGATGTGCAGGCGGGTTACCACCCGCGCGCGCCACTATCCTACGAGAAACCGGGTTCCTTCCTCGAAGGGCTCGGCACGGCAGCTTCTGGTGGCCGCATCGCCTGGCTCGGTGACCTCGGCGGTCATCTGCCGATCGAATCCGGTATTCTTGAACTTTGCGAGACAGCACTTGGCCGCTTTGCCGATGCGGCCTTCCCTGGCGAACCCTTGCTGCCGGATGTCGATTTCGAAGCGCTGTGGCAGGCCTTCGTGACGCTGCGCCAGGCCAGCAGCGGCTGTGCGCTCAAAACCCACTATGACGATCCCGCCAAGCGCGGCCTGCTCAAGCCGGAAGCCATCTGGGAGGTGGAGAACGCAATGCGGCTGACGGCGCCGCAGATCCGCGCGGCTTCGGTTATCCGCACGTCCTGGCATCGCACGCTGCTGTCTATCTTCGACCGCTATGATCTCATCGCGCTGCCGACCGCGCAGGTCTTCCCCTTCGATCTCAGCACGCATTGGCCCCGTGAGGTCGCCGGACGCGCGATGGACAGCTACCACCGCTGGATGCAGGTTTCCGCCTTCGCGACCCTGGGCGGCTGCCCGGCGGTCAACGTGCCGGTCGGCTTCGATGACAAGGGGCGGCCGATGGGCATGCAGCTGATCGGCCGGCCACGCGGCGACCTTGCCGTGCTGAAGGCGGCGGCGGCCTATGAGGCAACGCTGCCCTGGCAGTCCGGCGCCAGCGCCTGAGCCGCATTCACCGGCGTGTCGCGGCGCTTCGCACATCGGCTTGCATCGCCATCGCCGCCATGCATTGATTGTTGTCAGCTGCGCCGCGTCGGCGGCATTCCTAGAGCATGATCCCGAAAAGTGGGAACCGGTTTTCTCGGACAAAACGGTTTCCGTTTGTCCAGAGATCATGCTCCAACAAAGAGAAAGATCATGTCGCTCGAACTCTACGCCGCCTATGTTCTCGCTTGCATCGTCATCATCCTGGTGCCCGGTCCGACGGTCACGCTGATCATCGCCAACAGCATCCGCCACGGCTCGCGCGCCGGCCTCGCCAATGTCGCCGGCACGCAGGCCGGGCTTGCCGTGATGATCGCCATCGTCGGCATCGGCCTCAACACGCTGATTTCGGGCATGGGCCACTGGTTCGAGTGGGTCAGGCTGATCGGCGCCGCCTATCTGATCTGGATGGGCGTGCAGATGTTCCGTTCCAAGGGCACGCTGAACGCCGATGGAACAGCCAGGAAACCGCGTGGCGGCTTCTTCCTGCAGGGCCTGCTGGTGGCGCTCAGCAACCCCAAAACGCTGATCTTCTTCGGCGC
Organism: Mesorhizobium loti; assembly: GCA_014189435.1. Taxonomy (NCBI): domain Bacteria; kingdom Pseudomonadati; phylum Pseudomonadota; class Alphaproteobacteria; order Hyphomicrobiales; family Phyllobacteriaceae; genus Mesorhizobium; species Mesorhizobium loti. The sequence goes on along the minus strand of CP050293.1, from coordinate 172,204 downwards.
CTTCTTTCCGCAGTTCATTTCGCCGCAAGGCAATTACTCGCTGCAGATCGCCGTCATGGGCCTCACCGCCATGATCTTCGCCGCGATGTCGGATTCGACCTACGCGTTGGCCGCCGGCCGTGCTGGGCGCATGCTGTCGGCCAGCCGCATCAAGCTTTTGTCGAGGATCAGCGGCAGCTTCATGGTCGGCGGCGGCCTGTGGCTGGCGTTTTCCCGGTCGAAGTAACGGCGGCCTCCACCTTCTCCCTTGTGGGGCCCGCAGGGCGGGCGAGGCCCGTGACTCGCCCCGGGCGGTGGATCGGCGCGCAGCGCCGAGACGGTTGAGGGGTGCGTGACAGATCACCGTCGGTGCCAAGCTGGAACACCCCTCATCCGACCGAGCTTCGCTCGGCCACCTTCTCCCACAAGAAGGGGAGAAGGCAAAGAGGGCTCTAGAGCCGCCCCAACCTCTCCACCAGCAGCGCGAAGAAGCCGTCATGGTCGATGTCGCGCATCACCATGGCGTTCTTTGGCCGCTTGGTAACGCCCCACCAATCGATCACGGTCATGCCCATGGTCAGTTCCGAATTGGTTTCCACGCTGACATTGCAGTTGCGGCCCTTGAACAGGTCCGGCTTCAGCAGATAGGCGATGACGCAGGGGTCATGCAGCGGCCCGCCGTCGGTGCCGTATTTCTCCTCGTCGAAGCGCTCGAAGAATTCCAGCATCTCTGCGGTCGCGGTGCCGACCTTGGTGCCGAGCGCGCGGAAGGCCTGCGTGCGCTTGGCGGTGGTCAGCGCCTTGTGGGTGACGTCGAGCGGCATCATCACGATCGGAATGCCGGATTTGAAAACGACATCGGCGGCATGCGGGTCGACATAGATGTTGAATTCGGCCGACGGCGTGACATTGCCGCCTTCGAAGAAGCCGCCGCCCATCAGCACGATTTCCTTGATGCGCGGTGCGATGCGCGGCTCGCGGATCAGCGCCAGCGCAATGTTGGTCAGCGGACCGAGCGGGCAAAGCGTGATCGTGCCGCTCTCTTCCTCCATCAGCGTCTCGACGATGAAATCGACCGCATATTGGTCCTGCAGCTTCATCTTCGGTTCGGGCAATTGCGGCCCGTTGAGGCCGGTCTTGCCATGCACTTCCTCGGCGGTGACCAGTTCGCGCATCAGGGGCCGGATGGCGCCGGCATAGACCTTGATATCAGGCCGCCCAGCCAGCTCGCAGATCTTGCGGGCATTCTTTTCGGTAAGCTTCAGCGGCACGTTGCCGGCAACGGCTGTGATGCCGACGATCTCCAGCTCGGCGCTGCCGAGCGCCAGCAAAATGGCGACGGCATCATCCTGGCCGGGATCCGTGTCGATGATGATCTTGTGTGATTGAGGCATTTCAATTCCTTGTTTGGCGAGGCCGTGGACCTGAATGAATCTGATCGAAACATCCAAATGACGCCGAAGCGGTCGCGAGCTGCGATGTCGAACCGCTCGACCGGGGAAGACAATCCCGACCTGCGCGCTTCTCCGTGCATCTGCTCGCCGTTTCAAGCGCCATGTCGATCATTCCTGTGAGTCCACGACCTGGTCTTTTTGGGCGGGTCTTTTGACGGCTTGAACTTGGTCGCGGGGCGGACCATATCAAGACCATCGGGAAAAATGCCATCTGGGTTTTTCCACTTTATGTCGCTCTTGAGAGGACAGTGTAACATGAGCCGAATGACGCCTTTTTCCAGCCCGCTTCTGCTTGGCTTCGACGCCATGGAAAAGACCCTGGAACGCCTGGCGAAATCCGGTGACAGCTACCCTCCCTACAACATCGAACGCCTCAGCGGCGCCGACGGCAAGACCGAAAGGTTGCGCATCACATTGGCGGTCGCCGGTTTCGCCGAAAGCGATCTCGATGTCACCACGGAGGAAAACCAGCTGGTCGTGCGCGGCCGTCAGACCGACGACACCGAGCGCGAATTTCTTCATCGCGGCATCGCCGCGCGCCAGTTCCAGCGCTGTTTCGTGCTGGCCGACGGCATGCGGGTGATCGCGGCGGAGCTGAAGAACGGCCTTTTGTCGATCGACCTCGATCGGCCGGAGTCCGAACGGCTGGTACGGAAAATAAACATATCGGTGAAAGACTGATCTTTACCGATGGCTCTCATGCGGGATGGCCTTGAGCGGCGTCCTCGCGCCAAGGAGGCTTTGAAATGACCAGAACTGAAACTATCACCATGACCAATGGCGAATTCGCCCATCTCGGCGAGGGCTCGGTCGCCTATCTCAGAAAGGTCTCGAGCGACGATTTGCTCGGCCGTTTCCCGAATCTCGGCGAAATCGCCCCCGGCATGGAACTGTGGGCGCTGTTTGCCGCCAATGGCCAGCCGATCCTGCTTTCCGATGCGCGTGACCGCGCGCTGGCCGGCGCCATGGAAAACGACCTGACCACGGTCGCCATTCACTGACGGCAATCTCCGTCTGAAACGAACAGGGCCGCCCATGGCGGCCCTTGTGGCGGTCTCATCTCAACAATTCAGGCGGCGTGCGAGGCCTGGGTATCGGACAAAAGCGCGTGGATCGCCGTGGCGTCGCGCGTACCCCTGATCTTGGCCACCGTGTCGGCGTCACGCAGCACGCGCGCGATGCGCGACAACGCCTTGAGATGATCGGCGCCCGCCCCTTCCGGCGCCAGCAGCAGAAACACCAGATCGACCGGCTGATCGTCCAGCGATTCGAAGTCGACAGGCGTCTCCAGCCGGGCAAACACCCCGGCGATGCGCTTCACGCCGGCCAGCTTGCCGTGCGGAATGGCGATGCCGTTGCCGACGCCGGTCGAGCCCAGCCGCTCACGCTGCAGGATGGTGTCGAACACTTCCCGCTCCGGAATGCCGGAAATCGCAGCGGCCCGTTCGGACAGCAGTTGCAGCAGCTGCTTCTTGGAGTTCGCCTTCAACGCCGGCAATATCGCCGGAACGTTGATAAGATCGCTCAGATCCATGCTTGAAAATCCCTTGTTCGCCTGCCGTCACCAGTCCTCACCCCTCGTGCGGCCGGCTCTTATCCCAGTGCGACCGTGGCCATCACGTCCGTGCGACCCTTGTCGTCACGTCCGTGCGACTTTGTCGTCACGCTTGTGCGACCTTGGTGGTGGACGGGTCGATCCAGCCGATGTTTCCATCGGGCCGGCGATAGACGATGTTGAGATGATCGGTTCCGGCGTTGCGGAAGACGAAGACCGGGCTGTCCTTGGTGTCGAGCTCGATGACCGCCGACGCCACCGACATGGTTTTCAGCGTCATGGTTGATTCGGCGACAATGGCCGGGGCGAAATTCTCCGGAATATCCTCGTCGTCATCGGCAAGCGGCGCCATCACCGTATAGGCAATGTCGGTCGGATCGCCATTGGCGGCGCCCGAATTGTGCGATTTCAGCCGGCGCTTGTAACGCCTCAAGCGGGTCTCCAGACGATCCGCCGCCGCCTCGAAGGCAAGCGTCGGATCCTGGGCATCGCCGGTGGCCTGCAGCGAAGCGCCGGAATCCAGCCGGATCATGCAATCCGCCGAATAGCGCGAGCCCGATTTGATGACCGTGACGTGTCCGGCAAAGCCGCGATCGAAATATTTGCCGATCGCTTCGCCGACACGATCGTTGATGCGTGTGCGGAACGCATCGCCGATATCCATGTGTTTTCCCGATATGCGCAAATTCATCTGAAAACTGACCTTCCTTGCTCAGGCTTCAAACTGGCCTGAGTTTATACTCGTGATCCGTGCGCACAAGCTTTGCGGCGTCACTCGCGCCGATTTTAAATCCGAACTTTCCGGTTGATCACAAGCCGCCCTTTGACCGTCCCGAGGCCAACGTCGTGACGGACCATCCGCATGCAGGCTTCTAGCCCGTCTCATGCGGGCGGGCTTCTAGCCACTTCACCGCGGCTTGTCAATGAAGTGCGGGCCTGTGGAAAATCGGACCGCCTCAGCGCCCGGCGCTGGCCAGCGCCCGTTTCTCGCGCCGACGCTGCACCGAGGAGGGAATATTCATGCCTTCCCGGTACTTGGCGACCGTACGTCTGGCAATATCGACGCCGCTCTCGCGCAACATGTCGACGATCGCATCGTCGGAAAGCACGTCGACCGGTTTTTCCTCGTCGATCAATTGCTTGATGCGATCACGCACGGCTTCCGAGGAATGCGCATCGCCGCCGCCCGACGCGGCGATCGAGGCGGTGAAGAAGTAGCGCAGCTCGAACACGCCGCGCGGCGTCAGCATGTATTTGTTCGCGGTAACCCGGCTGACCGTCGATTCGTGCATGCCGATGGCATCGGCCACCGTGCGCAGGTTGAGCGGTTTCAACTGGCGCACGCCATGGACGAGGAAGGCATCCTGCTGGCGAACGATTTCCGAGGCGACCTTGAGGATGGTCTTCGCCCGCTGGTCGAGGCTGCGCGTCAACCAGTTGGCGTTCTGCAGGCATTCGGCCAGAAAATCCTTTTCCGCCTGGTTCTTCGCCTGCGGCGAGACCTGGGCGAAATAGATATGGTCGACCAAAACGCGCGGCAGCGTTTCGGCGTTGAGTTCGACGGTCCATGTGCCGTCATTGGCCGCACGCACCTCGACATCGGCGACGATCGCGTCGCTGGCGCCGCCCGAAAATGCCATGCCCGGCCGGGGATCGAGTGCCCGGATCTCGGCCAGCATGTCGAGCAGGTCCTCCTCGTCGACACCGCAGATCCGTTTCAAGGCGTGGAAATCGCGCCGCCCCAGCAGTTCGAGATTGGCGATCAGCGCCTTCATTGCGGGATCGAGCCTGTCCCGGACGGCAAGCTGCAGCGACAGGCATTCGGCGAGGTCGCGGGCGAAGAGGCCGGCCGGCTCGAAAGTCTGGCACACCGCCAGCACCTTACCCACCGCGGCGGCGTCCGTACCGAGACGAGCGGCGATCTCGGCCATGTCGGCGCGCAAATAGCCGGTCTCGTCCAGGCCGTCGGCGAGGTCGGCGGCGATCAGCCGCGCGACCGGGTCGGCGAAGGCGAGCGCGACCTGTTCGCCGACATGGTCGCGCAGCGTGATCGCAGCGGCCGCCATGTCGCCGGCGTCGAAACCCTCGGATGAGGAACTCGCGCCATTGCCGGAAGCCGATTTCCATTGAGCCGTCAGGTCGGGACCGAGCCGCTCGCTGGTGCCCGGATCGTCGGGAAACAGGTTTTCCAGCGACGTGTCGAGCTTGTCCGAGATCGCCTCGGCGCTCCACTGCGTCTCGTTTTCGAACCAGTCGCCGTCAGCGGCGGCTGGCGGCTCCGCCTCGGTCTTCTGCGCCTGGTCGCCGGCGGCATCGTCCTGCGGTTCGGCGCGCTCCAGCAGCGGGTTGCGCTCGATTTCCTCGTCGATGAAATGCTCAAGCTCGACATGAGTGAACTGCAGCAGCCGAATCGACTGCATCAGCTGCGGCGTCATCACCAGCGACTGCGATTGTCGTAGCTGTAGTTTGGCCGCCAACGCCATGGTTCGGTTTCAAACGCCTCGTCTACGCATCCGGACTTCCGGAAAGGAATTTTTGCAGCCGGCCATAGAAACTGGCCCGGCTTTTGCTTGTCAAGGCAATTGCTAGCAAAACCCGCTTACCGGAGCGTTATCTCGGAGCAAAATCGACGAAAAAGAGCCGGATGAGCCGCAAAAATCGTGTCAGGAAACAAATTTCACGCTCAGAGCGTAAAACCCTCGCCGAGGTAAAGTCGCCGCACATCCGGGTTTGCCACCACTTCGTCGGCCCTGCCATGGGTCAGCACCTGGCCGGCATGGATGATGTAGGCGCGGTCGATCAGGCCGAGCGTTTCGCGCACATTGTGATCGGTGATGAGCACGCCGATGCCGCGCGCCGTCAGGTGGCGCACCAATTGCTGGATATCGGCGACGGCGATCGGATCGATGCCGGCGAAAGGCTCGTCGAGCAGCATGTAGGCCGGACGCGTCGCCAGCGCGCGTGCGATTTCCAGGCGCCGCCGCTCGCCGCCCGAGAGCGACATGGATGGCGCCTTGCGCAGATGGCTGATGTGGAATTCCTCGAGCAGTTCGTCGAGATTGCGCTCGCGCACCTTGCGGTCCTTTTCGACCACTTCCAGCACGGCACGGATATTCTGCTCGACATTGAGGCCACGGAAAATCGACGCTTCCTGCGGCAGATAGCCGATGCCGAGGCGGGCGCGACGGTACATCGGCATCGAGGTGACATCGAAGCCGTCAATCTCGATCGTACCTTCATCCACCGGCACCAGGCCGGTGACCATGTAGAAGCAGGTCGTCTTGCCGGCGCCGTTGGGGCCGAGCAGCCCAACGGCCTCGCCGGCGCGCACACCAATGGTGACGCCGCTGACGACCTTGCGGCCCTTGTAGCTCTTGGTCAAACCCTTGGCGATCAGGGTTCCCTTGAACTTTCCCGCATCGACGGTCACCGTGGCCGGCGCCGAAAGCTTGCCGGCGGCCCGCCCCGGAAGACGCGCCGTCAGCGACGACAGGCTGGCCATCAGGGGTTCGTCGCTCCTGATTTCGGCGGCGGCGTGATCGACATCTGGACGCGTTGCCCAGCGCATGGATCAACCTGCGCCAACCCGCTTTTCATCTGCACGGTGAGCTTGCAGCCGACCAGGACGTTGTCGTTCTGCGACAGAACGACCTTTTTGCCCGAAAGCACCAGAACCTGGCTCTTCATATCGAAGCTGCCTTGATCCGCCGTCGCGACCTGCGCATCCGACTTGACGTAAACCTTGTCGGAAATTTCCAGATGATCGATGTTGGCCGAGCCGGTCATGGCCGCCGCGCCAGCCGCTTCCGTGCCCTTGGCGCCGGCGTTGGGATCCTTGACGTAGTAGACCGTCATCTTGCCGGCTTTCATCAGCGTCGGCCCCTGGACGACGCTGACATTGCCGGTGAAAATGGCGATACTGTCGGCCTGGCGGACCTCCAGCTTGTCGCTCTCGATCTGGATCGGCTTATCGCCGGACAGTTTGAGCCCTGATTGGCTGGTGGTCTGCGCCGATGACGGCACAAGTCCGAGCAGCAGCAACGCTGAAGTTGCAGCCGCGAGCCGCGTCGAACTACTGAGCCGCATTGGTTTCTCCGCTGTTTCCCTCTGCCGTCTTCAAGGCGGCGGAATCGATGTTGACGCGCACTTTGTTCTCGAAAACCAGAATCTTGCCATTGTCCTGGACCGACATCGAATCCGCCGTGATCCGCGACCCGCCACGGCTGACATCGACGGGATCTCCCGTCTTCATAGTGCCTTTGCCCATGTCGAGGAAGACCGATTTGAACTTGGCCTGCATGCCGTCGGTTGTGGTGATCGTCACGTCGCTGGTCAGGTTCATCGTATTGCCGTCGCGATCATAGGTGCCGTGCGAGGCCTTGACCGCCGCCACATTGTCGGGCGCGATCGGCACCTTGGCGTCGATGCCTTCCAGTTCGATGATACCTTGCGTGCTGACGTCCTGAATGGCGCGCAGCGCCGTCATCGAATAGGGCTGCTTCTGCTTGGTGAAACCGTTGAGTTTGGGATTGGCCATCACCAGCTTGCCGTTGGAAAAGGCGGTGCCTTCCGCCTGAACCTTCACGGAGATGGGTGCGGCCAGATAGGAGTAGACCGGGAAAGCGATGGCGATCAGGGCCGCAGCCAGCGGCACGGCAAACTTGAGAAAGCGCACGCGGCGCGAATGGCGTTGCGCGCGATCGAACGCGTCGCCACGCGTCCGGCCGTCCGCCTGGGGGACCAACTCCATTTCGGCGTCGGTCGGTTCATTCGGTCGCGCTAACATTCACTGCTTTCTTCTAAACCCCAGCCCACCTGGGAACACCGCCTATAGGTGGGACGCCGGCGCCTTCAAGCAAGCACAAGCCCAGGAAAACCGCAAAAATGTGACAACCGCATTTGTACAGATGAAAACCAGATCCGCACAACTGCCCGTTCTTCATAGCAGAAACAGACACGCAGGGTAAAATTTATCAGCTGTCTGTCTCGCCGCCCGACCTCGCGGTGAATGCACAAATACGTGAGGGGAGATGTCGGATCCCCCGCCTGGCCGGCCCGGCCGATCGCGTATGAGGCATGGCAATCTCGACTATCCGCGCCGATTGTCCCGTCGTGTGGGAAAGAGGCAGTGTCTCAGTTTGAAATTTAAGAACAGAAACGCGCGTTGGTCGGCGGCTTGACGTTGGCAATGCGCATGGTGCTAACGGCGTAGCCGATCACGTCTGCGGGGCGCTTGTTGCCTTGGATCGGGTCGGCATCAGGCCGCCTTCCGCTGTATGAGACCAACCAGAACGGTGCGCATTCCCGAATACGATGGGCTGCCAATTTTCACTTCCCAATCAGTGTTGCGTTTCCGAGGGTGTTTCGCATTACGCAACGCTTGGCGGAATGTGTTCGGGTCGACGCCTACAGTTCGAGCCATATCTTCGGCGGTTGTGTGTTTGGCGATCATGACGTCTCCTATGCCTTTTGCCAATATATAGGGCGTTTGCACAACTCGGCCAAAGGATAGGCGTTTCCGCAAATTTCAAACTGAGACACTGCCGGGAAAGAGAACTGCTTCCCGATGGGAGGATCATGGTCTAAAAGCGTCTCCTCCCGCCGCCTGAAAGGCTGACCATGGCACTGAGAGCCGACGACCTGATCGACCGCCGCCGCTTGCGGCGCAAGCTGACATTCTGGCGCGTCGTCGCCATAGGCATCGTTGCACTTGGGGTGATCGCGCTTTCAGGCTGGTTCTATGGCGACGATTTCGGCGGCTCGGCGGTCGACCATATCGCCAAGGTCAGGATCGAAGGCACCATCACCGAGGACGAGGAACTGATCAAGCGGCTGGAAACCATCCGCCTGTCGTCGAAGGTGAAAGGCGTGATCCTGTCGATCGATTCGCCTGGCGGCACCACGGTCGGCGGTGAATCGATCTATGAAGAGGTGCGCAAGCTGGCTGCCGACAAGCCGGTGGTGGCGGAAGTCGGCACGCTCGCCGCATCGGCGGGCTATATGATCGCCAGTGCCGCCGATCACATCGTTGCGCGCAAGACTTCGATCGTCGGCTCGATCGGCGTGCTGATCCAGTATCCCGACGTCAGCGGCCTGATGGACAAGCTCGGCGTCAAGCTGGAGGAAGTGAAATCCTCGCCGCTGAAAGCCGCGCCCTCGCCCTTCAAGCCGACCAATGACGACGAGCGCGCCATGGTCCGCAAGCTCATCCTCGACAGCTACGACTGGTTCGTCGGCATCGTTGCCGAACGCCGCAAGATGACCCGCGAGCAAGCACTGGCGCTTGCCGACGGCTCGATCTTCACCGGTCGCCAGGGTGTCGCCAACGGGCTGATCGATGCCGTCGGCGGTGAGACCGTTGCGGTCGACTGGCTGGCAACCAAGGGCGTCGATGCCAAACTCAAGGTCGTCGAATGGAAGGACACCGAACGGCGCGGCGGCTTCCTGTTCTCCAAGGCGATGGCGCAAACGATCGGCAGAGCGCTCGGTCTGCCGGCCTACAGCGGCGACGTCATCCATGAACTGGGTGCCGACCGCTTGTTTCTTGACGGTCTCGTTTCCGTCTGGCACCCTTGAGATGCCGTTTGGGGCAAGTGAAAAAAGCAAATAAAATCATCCTCATAAATTTGACCGCACTGCTTTCACGGGGACCCGTCTCATGATCAAGTCCGAACTTGTGCAGATTATTGCCACGCGCAATCCGCATCTTTTCCTGCGCGACGTCGAAAACATCGTCGGCGCGATCTTCGATGAAATCACCGACGCCCTTGCTGAAGGCAACCGGGTCGAGTTGCGTGGCTTCGGCGCTTTTTCGGTGAAAAACCGTCCCGCCCGCACCGGCCGCAATCCGCGTACCGGCGAATCCGTCGAGGTCGAGGAAAAATGGGTGCCGTTCTTCAAGACCGGCAAGGAACTGCGTGAAAGGCTGAACGGCGGCAAGTAGGCGCGTCAGCGCCAGACGGCCGGACAGGCCAGCTTCCGACGGAAAACATTATGTTCAATCGCTTCATTCTCATCGTGATCTTCGTGCCACTGGCGATCATCCTGATCGCACTCGCCGTTGCCAACCGCGAACTGGTCGCCTTCACGCTGGATCCGTTCAACCCCGGCAATCCGAAGCTGACGCTGACTTTACCGCTGTTCATCTTCCTGTTCCTGGCGCTCGGCATCGGCATGATCGTCGGCAGCCTGGCAACCTGGGTCAAGCAGGGCCGCTACCGCAAGCTGGCGCGCCAGCGTGGCGTCGAGGCCGAGAACCTGCGCCAGGCGGTCAGCCGTGCGCCGGCGGCACCGCAAAGCCCGATCCCAGGATCGGCCCAAGGGTCCGCCCAAGGCTCCGCATTGCCGAAGCCGACCACTTGAACCGCCCGCAGCCGGCTTTGTCCCCACGGAGTTTTTCATGCTGACCATTTCGGCCGCAGAGGTCGACCATGCGCTGACCTTTCCCGGATTGGTCGAGACGCTGCGCACGGCGTTTCGCGACGGTGCGGTGCAGCCGGTTAGGCACCATCATACGATCGAGCGGCCCGACGGCGCGGCCTCCACCCTGCTTTTGATGCCGGCCTGGACCGACCTCAATGCGGCCGGCACGTCGGCCGGTGGTCACGTCGGCGTCAAGATCGTCACCGTTTCGCCCGACAACAACGCCATCGGCAAGCCTGCGGTGATGGGGCTCTATCTCCTGCTCAATGGCGCCACCGGCGAGCCCGAGGCCTTGATCGACGGCCAGCGGCTGACCCAATGGCGCACCGCCTGTGCTTCGGCGCTCGCGGCCTCCTATCTCGCCCGCGACGATGCCTCGCGGCTGCTTGTGGTCGGCGCCGGCGCGCTGTCGCCCTTCCTCGCCAAGGCGCACTCAGCCGTGCGGCCGATCAAGACTATCCGCATCTGGAACCGCACCCAGGCCAATGCCGAGAAGGTCGCGGCCGATCTGCGCGCCGAAGGCTTCGCGGCCAGCGCTGCGAGTGATCTCGATGCCGAGCTTGGGCAGGCCGACATCGTCTCCTCGGCGACGATCACGACCACGCCGCTGATCAAGGGCGCATTGCTGCGGCCGGGAACCCATGTCGACCTGGTCGGCGGCTTTACGCCGACGATGCGCGAAAGCGATGACGACGCGATCAGGCTCGCCCGCGTCTATGTCGACACCCGCGCCGGCGCCACCAAGGAAGCCGGCGACATCGTCCAGCCGCTGGCCTCCGGCGTGCTGAAGCCGGAAGCCATCGTCGCCGATCTGCACGAATTGGCGCGCGGCCAGAAGAAGGGCCGCGAAGGCGCCGGTGAGATCACGCTGTTCAAGTCGGTCGGCGCGGCGCTCGAGGATCTTGCCGCCGGTATTGCCGTCTACAAGGCGCTCACGGCCTAGTTCGCCGGCACATCCACTTTGGCGCCCATCGTCTCGGCGATGACACGAAAATCGTGATTCCCGATTTCGAAAAGGCCAAAGCGAAGCTGATAACCCCAGTTCGACTTTCCGGCCGTGAAGTGCAGCCTGTCGAGCAGCGGCTTGATCGGCGTCTCCTCGGCCTTCGCCCACTCGACATCGCGACGAAACGGCGTGAAGCCACCACCCATTTCACCCTGATAGGGTTCGCCTTCCCGCACCGTGCCGATCGCCGTGAAGGCCTGCAGGCCGTCTTTCTCGCCCAAAATGGTGGTCGGCGAATAATAGACGATCCCATCGCCGGGCCTGACGCGGCGCAGCGGCGCCGCCTTGCCGTGGTTGACCTGCATGAAGCCGCTAGCACGGCCGCGCCGGACATGCTCAGCCGAGGCCACCGCGATCCAGTACGCGCTCATTTTTGTTCCCCATTGGCCTGTTCCCCATCGGACAGCCAGTAGACGCGCAGGCGATGATTGTCGGGATCGAGCGCGACAAAAGTGCGGCCGAAATCCATGTCGGTCGGCGTCTGCAAGATTGTCAGCCCGCGCCCGGACCAGTCGGCATGGGTGGCATCGACCGCATCGGGCGTGTCCTGCGCAAAGACGATTTCGGCGCCGCCGCCTGCCGCGGCAGCAGCCGGCTCCACCGTATGGCGCGACCAAAGGCCGAGCTTGAAGCCGTTGTCGAGCACGAACAGCACGAAGGTCGGCGCGCTTTCGACCGGCTCACGGCCGAACAGCGCACTGTAGAAGGCACCGCTCTGTTGCGGCTGGTCGACATAGAGGATGACGAAATTCGGGGTGGTCATGTCTGCTCTCCAAGGTTCGGTGTTTCGACTTGGCGAACATAGGATAAGCTACTGTCAGATTATGGCAGTAGCCATCAGGAACCACGCGGCCAGGAACCACGCGGCTTGTCGAGGGTCGCCCGCCATTCCTTGAGCAGCGCCTGGCGACGACGCGGATAGCGCGTGTCTGTTGTTTGGAGTTCGGCGATGCGATCGGCGCGAAAATGCCGGAAATCCTGCCGCATCTCGCACCACGCCACCACCACCCGCACCTTGTCGAAGAAGCCCAGCGCAAACGGCCAGACCACACGTTCGGACGCGGCGCCGCCAGCATCACGGTATAAAAAGCCGAGCTTGCGCTCGTTGCGGATGGCCTGCCGCACCAGACCAAGGTCGATGCCTTCGATGGTCGCGGCGGGAGGGCCGACCAGCAGAGTGCTCGCATCGAGATCCTCGCGCAGATCGTCCGGCAGCACGGCGGCGATCTTGGCCAACGCGTTGGCGGCGGCGGCCGAGAGGCGCTGGTCCGGCTGCTTGGCGACCCAGCGCGAGCCGAGCACGATGGCTTCGATCTCCTCGTCGCTGAACATCAGCGGCGGCAGCATGAAGCCGGGCTTGAGCACATAACCCAGCCCAGCCTCACCCTCGATCGGCGCACCCTGGCCCTGCAGCGTCGCGATGTCGCGGTAGAGCGTGCGGATCGAAATCCCGAGCTCATCGGCCAGCGCCTGCCCGCTCACCGGCCGGCGGTGCCGGCGCAAGGACTGGATCAGGTCGAGCAGGCGTTCGGAGCGGGACATCCGGCAGATTTGCCCGTTTCTTTGACATTGGTCCATCGCCGGCCGACATAAACCGGAAAGGCCTACATGTCGGACTTGGTTGCACCGCCGGTTGCCCTATGTCAAAAGCGGCCACGCCGCTCGGAGTTGCCCCCGCTTGAAGTCTTTTCGCGACAAACGCCGCGACAACCGTCCGCATCCATCCGCAAAGGGTGCGGCGGACGTGTCACGTCCGCGCGCCGGACCCGTTCCCGCCAGACCGGACGCGCAACCGCGCGAGCGGCATGAGGCGAAGGCGGACGACCGTTCCGAACCGAAATCGGGGTCGCGCATCCTGGCCCGCCGCGAAGGCGCCCTGCCCAGCGAGCAGCTTCCTGTGATCCTCGAAGTGGCGCCGAATGCCGATTATGCGCTGCTCGACAGCGGCGCCGGGCAGAAGCTCGAACAATACGGCCCTTACCGGATCGTGCGGCCCGAGGGCCAGGCGATCTGGCAAAAGGCCTTGCCGGCAAAGGACTGGGAGCGCGCCGACGCCATCTTCACCGGCGACACCGACGAGGAAGGCATCGGCCGCTGGCGTTTCCCCAAGACGCCGCTCGGCGAGACCTGGCCGATGAAGCATGACGGCATCGACTATCTCGGACGTTTCACCTCGTTTCGCCATGTTGGCGTCTTTCCCGAGCAGGCCTCGCACTGGGACCACATGGCCGGGCTGATCGCGGCGGCGAAGCGGCCGGTCAAAGTGCTGAACCTGTTCGGCTATACCGGTCTTGCTTCCTTGGTGGCGGCCCGCGCCGGCGCCGAGGTCACCCATGTCGATGCCTCCAAGAAAGCGATCGGCTGGGCCCGTGAAAATCAGGAGATGGCTGGCCTCGGCAGCAAGCCGATCCGCTGGATCGTCGACGACGCGGTGAAATTCGCCGAGCGCGAGGAACGGCGCGGCAGCCGCTATGACATCATTCTGTTCGACCCGCCGGCCTATGGCCGCGGCCCCAAGGGCGAGGTCTGGCAATTGTTCGAGGACCTGCCTGATTTGACCGACCTTTGCCGCGCGATCCTGACGCCGAAGCCACTTGCCGTGGTGCTGACCGCCTATTCGATCCGCGCCTCCTTCTTCGCCATCCATGCCTTGATGCGCGACACCTTTGCCGGCATGGGCGGCAAGATCGAATCGGGTGAGCTGATCATCCGCGAAAAGTCCGCCGGCCGGGCGCTTTCGACCTCATTGTTTTCGCGTTGGGTGGCCTGAATGCCCCGGAGTCCTGAATGAATGAGCGGCACGCAGGCGCACCCGGGCAGGTGAAGGAAGTCACCAGCCTCGCCAATCCGCTGGTCAAGGACATCAAGGCGCTCGCGCAGAAGAAATTCCGCGACCAGCAGAACGCTTTCATGGCCGAGGGACTGAAGCTGGTCATCGACGCGCTCGATCTCGGCTGGCAGATCAGGACATTGGTTTTCGCCAAGGCCGGGCGCGGCAACGCGGCTGTGGAGAAGGTCGCCGCACGCACGGTTGCCGCCGGCGGCATGGTGCTGGAGGTGTCGGAGAAGGTGCTGGTCGCCATCACCCGCCGCGACAATCCGCAAATGGTGGTCGGCGTCTTTTCGCAAAAATTCCTGGCCTTGAAGGATGTCCGCGCCGACAATGGCGACGTCTGGGTGGCGCTCGACCGGGTGCGCGACCCCGGCAATCTCGGCACCGTCATCCGCACCATCGATGCCGTCGGCGCCAAGGGCGTCATCCTGGTCGGTGACACCACCGATCCTTTTTCGGTGGAAACGGTGCGCGCCACGATGGGTTCGATCTTTGCCGTACCGGTGGCCAAAGCGACAACCGAGGCTTTCCTTGCCTGGCGAGGAGGGTTTTCAGGCCTCGTCGCCGGCACCCACCTGAAAGGCGCCGTCGACTACCGCTCGGTCGATTTTTCCCGCGGACCCGTGCTGCTGATGATGGGCAACGAGCAGCAGGGACTGCCCGAAAGCCTGGCGGCGAGTTGCGACAGGCTGCTCAGGATTCCGCAGGCCGGCCGTGCCGATTCGCTCAATCTGGCCGTTGCCACCGGCATCATGCTGTTCGAGATCCGGCGCGGCGCGCTGAAGCTCGAACCAATCGTGGACCAGCAATGAAGGTTGCCTGCCCGTGAGATCATGGTCTCCCTACGCGCTGCTCGTCGTCGCGGCCATCGCGCTTGACCAGTGGATAAAACACCTGGTGGAGACCGGCCTGCCTTTTCAGGAAAAGCTCGATCTGGTGCCCTTCCTGGCGCTGTTTCGGACCTACAACACCGGCATCGCCTTCTCGATGTTCTCGTCCTTCGGCGACACCGGGCTGATCGTCATTTCGCTTGCGGTCGTTGCCTTCGTGCTGTTCCTGGCGACGCGGATCGCGCCGTCCCAGATCCTTGCCCGCACCGGTTTTGCGCTGATCGTCGGCGGCGCGCTCGGCAATCTGATCGACCGCGCCGTCTACGGCCACGTCATCGACTACATCCTGTTCCACACGCCGGTCTGGTCCTTCGCGGTCTTCAACCTTGCCGACGCCTTCATCTCGGTGGGCGCGGCACTGGTCGTCTTCGACGAACTGTTTGGCTGGCGGCGCGAGCCCAAAGCCAAACCTTCCAAAGATTGACCCCGTGCGGCCATCGCCGCACAGTTCATGTCGCCAAACAAGATCGCGGAGAAAGAGATGTCCGAAACCTTCAAAGCCATCCTCGTTTCGCGTGACGCCGAGAAAAAGCAGTCGGTAACCGTGACCGATCTCACCGACGCGGACCTGATGGAAGGCGATGTCACCGTCGCCGTCGAGGCGACGACGGTGAACTACAAGGATGGCCTGGCGATCACGGGCAAGGCGCCGGTGATCCGCCGCTGGCCGCTGGTGCCGGGCATCGATTTCGCCGGCACCGTCATCTCGTCTTCCCATCCCGACTGGCGCGCTGGCGACAAGGTCATCCTGAACGGCTGGGGCGTCGGCGAAACCCATTTCGGCGCCTATGCCGGCCGCGCCCGTGTCAAGGGCGACTGGCTGGTGCCGCTGCCGCAAGGCATCAGCCCGCATGACGCGATGGCCGTCGGCACCGCGGGCTACACCGCAATGCTCTGCGTCATGGCCCTGGAGCGGCACGGCATCCTGCCCGATCGCGGCCCGGTGGTGGTGACAGGAGCCGCCGGCGGCGTCGGCTCGGTCGCTGTCTCGATCCTGTCCAGCCTCGGCTACCATGTCATTGCTTCCACCGGCCGCAATGCCGAAAGCCCCTATTTGATCAACCTTGGCGCCGCCGAAGTGATATCGCGCGACGAGCTTGCCCAGCCGGCCAAGCCGCTGGCCAAGGAGCGCTGGGCCGGCGGCATCGACGCCGTCGGCAGCCACACGCTGGCCAATGTGCTCTCGATGACCTCCTATGGCGGCGCGGTCGCCGCCTGCGGCCTAGCCGGCGGCATGGACCTGCCGACCAGCGTCGCCCCCTTCATCCTGCGTGGCGTCTCGTTGCTCGGCATCGATTCAGTGATGGCGCCGAAGGCAGTCCGCCTCGAGGCATGGCGCCGCATCGGCACCGACCTCGATCTGCAGAAGCTAGCCAGCCTGTCCAGGACCATCGGTTTCGACGGCATCATCGATGCCGCGCGCGACATCGTCGACGGCAATATCCGCGGCCGCGTCGTCGTGGACATGTGAACCGCTCGACTGCCCGGGAAGGCGGACGGAATCGCCACGTCCAGTGGCAAATCCGCCGCTGCGGCAGCGAAAAGCGCCCATCCGCTAAAATTCGAACGATCCGCCGCAATTTTCCATAATCTCTGTCTGGCAAGGATTTCGCATGATCGCGGAATCCGGCAGCCAAGAGGCGGACACTGGCGACGACGTCGATGCGGCGCCCCCCGCCGACGCCGTCGCGGCGCTTTGTCGCCGCGCCATCGCTGGTGCCCGAGCCGGAATTCTCCAGTCGCGAAGGCCTGCCCTTTCTGACATTCGTCGCCATCGTGGTGGTGGCCGGCCTTGCACACCTGACCGGGGCACCGATCTTCATCAGCATCGCATTGCTGGCAACCGGGCTTGCCGGTCTTGCCATGCATCTGCGCGCCAGACAGAGCGAACACCGCACCGCCGCCCTTCTTGACGAAACCACGGCCCGCAGCCGCGCCGAGATCGAGACGCTGGCCGACCGCATGTGGGAAATGCAGGAGAGCGATGAACGCTTTCGCGGCCTGATCGACGCGCTTGGTGATCTCGTCATCCATCGCGACCGCGATGGCTACATCGTCTATGCCAACAAGGTCTTCGCCGATCTGGTCGAAATCGATCAGCGCGACCTTGCCGGCAAGAGCCTGGCGGAACTCGGCATCGAGGTCGGCATCGTTCCCGATGCCGCCTTTTCCGACCATGAGTGCCTGAGTTCCACCGATGTCGCCATCAGTACGCCGAGCGGCCCGCGTTGGTTCTCGTGGATCGAGCTGTCGGTCCGCGACAAGGACAGCGATGCGGTTTCGCATCGCGCGATCGCTCGCGACATCACCGCCCGCAAACGCGCCGAATCCTCGCTGATCACCGCACGTGAGCGGGCCGAATACGCCAGCCAGGCCAAATCGCGCTTCCTCGCCACCGTCAGCCATGAGATTCGCACGCCGATGAACGGCATCATGGGCATGGCCAGGTTGCTGGCCGACACCAGCCTGTCGCCGGAGCAGCAGACCTATGTCGGCGCCGTCTCGACTTCGGCCAGCGCATTGCTTGCCCTGATCGAGGATCTTCTCGACTACTCCAAGATCGAAGCCGGGCGCTTCGACCCGGAGCCGCAGCCGATGTCGGTGCGCGAGATCGCCGACAACATCATCGAGTTGCTGGCCGCGCGCGCCTTCGCCAAGGGTATCGGGCTGGGCTGCCATGTCGAACCCGACGTGCCGCAGTTGATCACCGCCGATCCGGGCAAGGTCAGGCAGGTGCTGCTCAACCTTATCGGCAACGCCATCAAGTTCACTGACAGCGGCGGCGTGTTGGTGAGCATCGCACGCGCGCGCACCGAAACCAGCGACCGCGTATGCTTCACCATCGCCGATACCGGTCCGGGCTTGCATGATGAGGACCTGGATCGCATTTTCGAGGAGTTCGAGCAGGCCGACGGCACGTCGACGCGCACGCATGGCGGGGCCGGCCTCGGCCTTGCCATCTCCAGGCGCCTGGTGGCCGCCATGGGCGGCACGATTTCGGTATCCAGCCGGCTCGGCCAGGGATCCGAGTTCGTCTTCGAAATCCCGGCGATAGCGGCCACCGAAGCGCCACAGGGCCGCCAGAACGCGCTCGTGGGCAGGCGCGCGGTGATCCTGTCGAAAAACGCCGTCGAGGCCGAGGCCATCGCCCGCACCATCCGCGCCAATGGCGGCGCAGTCGACGTCGCCACCACCGCCGCACAGGCCGCGCCCTTCGCCGCCGGCTGCGATGTGATTCTGGTCGATGCGGCCATGGAAGAAAGCGACGGAAGGCTGCTCAAGCGCCTGCGTCAGAGCGGTTTCTCCGACTGCGAGGCCATCACGCTGATCGCGCCGACCGACCGCGGCATGCTTGGCGAGTTCCGCGCCAGCGGCTACGCGACCTTCCTGGCCAGGCCGGTGCGTGGCGGAACGCTTCTGCGTGTGCTTTTGAGCAGCCATGCCCCCAGCCTCGCCCAGCCGCAGCCGGAAAAGCGCGGCGCGCCGACGCTGCGCGCCGTTGGCAACCGCCAGCGGGGCCTGTCGGTGCTGATCGCCGAGGACAATGACATCAATGCCATGCTGGCGCGTGCCACGCTGTTGAAGGCTGGGCATCGCGTCAAGGTGGTCGGCAATGGCAAGGCCGCCGTCGAGGCTGTCACCGGCGCCGGTCACAGGGACCGCTTCGACGTGGTTTTGATGGATCTGCATATGCCGGTCATGGACGGGCTGGACGCGATTGCCGCCATCCGCCGCCATGAAGAAGAAACCGCCGTGTCGCCGGTGCCGATCATGGTGCTGTCGGCTGACAGCCAGGAAAAGACCCGCCATGCGGTGCTCGCTCATGGCGCCAGCGGCTTTGTCACCAAGCCGCTCGACCCCGAGGCGCTGGTCAATGCCGTCGAGGGGCAGGTCGTCGCGGCCTGAGCTTTCCGCCGTCCATTCCGCGCCGCGCGCTCACGTAAACGTAGCCGGTTGATCGTATTCGCCAGCCGACGAAGTATTGCCCACGACGTCGTATCACGGTACTGTCACAATCCTGTTGCACCTACACCGTATCCCCGTGCCAAGAGGGATGGCTCGAAGGAGAATCACTCGTGCATACAGTTATGCCGGAATGTGACACTCGGCCGAACGCCAGCAGCGCCTTGCTTGCCGGACGTAACGTCGATTCCGTCATAAAGGGCGCGGCACTCGGCCGTATAGGCAATCTTGAAGTGCGGCTCGCTCGCAACGAGGCCGAGATCGCGGCCGCGCAGGAAGTGCGCTACCGGGTGTTCTACGACGAACTTGGCGCCAGGAAGGACCTCGTCCAGGCCCATGACCGCCGTGACGCCGACCGGTTCGATCCGCTCTGCGACCATCTGCTGGTTTTGGACACCACGCTTTCCGGCCCCGAACATCGCCGCATCGTCGGCACCTACCGGCTGCTGCGGCAAGAAATCGCGGCCACGGCCGGAGGGTTCTATTCGGAAGGTGAATTTGAGCTGACCAAGCTCATCGCCCGTCACCCCGGCCAGCGTTTTCTCGAGCTCGGCCGCTCCTGCGTTTTGCCGGAATACCGCTCGAAGCGCACCATCGAGGCGCTGTGGCAAGGCATCTGGGCTTACATCAACCACTACGAGATCGGTGTGATGACCGGTTGCGCGTCCTTCCACGGCACCGTGCCGGCGGCGCATGCCGAGGCGCTCACCTACCTCGCCCATCACTGCCGGACGAATTCGGCCTGGGATGTGCGCGCGGTGTCCGGGCGCTACTGCTCGATGGATCTGATGCCGATCGAGGCCGTCAATGCCAAGGCGGCGATCGCTGCGATGCCGCCTCTGGTCAAGGGCTATCTGCGCGTCGGCGCCCGCATCGGTGACGGCTGCGTCATCGACCGCGAATTCTCGACGGTCGACGTCTTCGTCGTCATGCCGGTCAAGGAAATCGGCGCCCGCTACGTCAACTACTATGGCGGGGAAGCCCAGCGCTTCGCTGCGTGAGTAGGCAGTAGGCAGTAGGCAGTAGGCAGTAGTGAAGACGCCACGATTCACGCTCTTGTGACTACTGACTATTCCCTCTCTTCACGGAATATCTTCCGGCCGCCGGCCGGGTCGGCTCTTGTAGGACGGAAACGACCAGCCGAATTTGAGCGCGCCGCCACGCACAAGGAACGCCGCCGCAAAGCCGGCGAGGTCCGAGGCGAGCGGCGGCAGTCCGGCAAGATCGCCAAGTGTGTAGAGGCCGGCACCCGCAAGGGCTGCCGTGACGTAGATTTCGGGCCTGAGCAGCACCGATGGCTCGCCGGCAAGGAGATCGCGCAGAATGCCGCCGAAAGTGGCGGTGAGCACGCCGGTGATGACGGAGACGACAGGCGAACCGGTAATCGCAAGTCCCTTGGCCGCGCCCATCACCGAAAAGGCGGCGAGCCCGATGGCGTCGAGCCAGAGCAGCCATTTCCAGCGCGATTCGACACGATGCGCGCTGAAGAAGACCAGCACCGCAACCACGGCGCAGATCAGCACATAGCCGGAGTTGGCGACCCAGAAAACCGGCAGGTTGAGGATGACGTCGCGAAGCGTGCCGCCGCCTATCCCGGTGACGCTGGCCAGGAACAGGAAGCCGATAATGTCGAGCTGCTTGCGCGAAGCCGCAAGCGCCCCGGTCGCCGCGAAGACGGCGACACCGGCATAGTCGAGAAGCGCGATGGGGTTCATGGACATGAGGCAGTAGGAATTAGGAATTAGGGATTAGCGATTAGCGATTAGGCAGTAGGCATAGCACGAAGCCGCGCGATTGATACGACTGCCCTAGTTTCCCTAATGCCTAATGCCTAATGCCTACTGCCTATTCCCTATTCCCCTACCTCACGCATCCTTCTCAGCCTGCTCGTTCACCGGCCCCGGCTCGACCGGCGCTTCAGCGGCGGCAAGCTTCGGACCGCCCTTGGCGACGCCAACCATGGCCGGACGCAGCACGCGGTCGCCGATCGAATAGCCCGGCTGCACGACCTGGACCACCGTATTGGCCGGAACATCCGGGTTGGGCACTTCGAACATCGCCTGGTGGAAATTGGGATCGAACTTCTCGCCTTCAGGCGCGAGCTTCTTGACCCCATGCCGTTCCAGCGCCGACAGCATGGCGCGCTCGGTCAAGTCGACGCCTTCGATCAGGGCCTTGAAGCCGGCGTCACCCGATGCCTTGGCCTCTGCGGGGATAGCGTCCAGCGCGCGGCGCAGATTGTCCGACACCGACAGCATGTCACGCGCGAAATTCGCGACCGCGTAGGTGCGCGCGTCGTGCACGTCGCGCGCCGTGCGGCGACGCAGGTTTTCCATCTCGGCCGCCACGCGCAGCGCGCGGTCCTTCAGCTCTTCGTTTTCCTTCAGCAGCCGCACAAGGGCTTCATAGTCGCCGTCGATGCTGCCTTCCGTGCGCTCGGCAGTGGCCTCGGTTGCCTCGACTTCATCGGGCGCGCGTTCGTCTTTTGCCTGGTCGCTCATCGCCGTTTCCCGTCAATCTCGAATGATGTGGATTTTGTGCCCGATATCGAGGTTTGGCAGCCAAAAATCAAGGGGTAAGCGATTGTGGAGGTGGCCAGTCAGGGCTGGGCAGTGATGGGCAAGACATTTCGATTTTAATTCAAATTTTACCCTAACCGCCGGCTTTGCTTGCCACAAAGGCGTGATGGGGGAACCATTCCCTAGCTGGAGGAGTTTCGAAGCCGATACAGGATTTTGAGATGATGACCCGCAACAAGAGTGAAAAGGCCGAAGGGCTGGCCGCCGAAGTCAGACGCCAGTTCGGCGCCGAGGCGGTGACGCGCTTTATGCGCACCTTGCCGGCCTTCCGCACCGAGGCCGACATCCCTGACCGATTCAGAGAATTGCTCGACCGCCTCGAAGGCGCGGAGAACGGTGACGTCGGCTGGCGCAGGCGGTAACGCAACGGCCAATCTTGGCAACAAACCTCTATCGGCAATGGCCTGAGAGAACCGAACCGTCTATTGATGGATGCGTTGTGGTTCACATGGAGGACGTAGTGCGCAAGGTTTCGATCAATTCATTGCTGTCGGCGCTGGTCGGCCTCGGCGCCGTTGCATTGATGGCCTTTCCGGCACAGGCAGAGAGTCTGCAGCTGGAATTGGGCAAACACGGCCCGCGGCTGAAGCTCCTGGAAGATTGCGATCCCAACTACAACGATTGTGAAGACACCGAACGCTACTACCGGCGCGACCGCCGTCAATCACGCGGCTGCACCGAAGACCGGGCCCTCGACAAGGCGGACCGAATGGGTATCCGCCGTGCCAGGATAGAGTCCGTCGGCCGCCGGGAGATCACTGTCCGCGGCAGACAGGGTGGCGAGCGCGTGCGCGTGACTTTTGGAACCGAACGCGGCTGTCCGATCCTCGAACGCGATTAGGAGCATCGGGCTCAGAGCGGTCGGCTTGAGCCGGTCGCTCAGGGAGTGCATCGAGCGGGATCGAGCTGGCGGTTGTCTGGCTCGGCCGCCAGGCCACGCGACAATTACGCACAGTAATTTTGCGTGATTGTCGTCTTGCAGTGGCGGAGCGCCCCGCCTATGCTTCCTGATGAACATGATTTCCCCTGAGGCGGTCGCCAACAGCAAGCGCGCCTGGTTGAAGATTCTGGCGCGCTACAAGAAGCCTGACAGGCGCCGCAGCACCATCGAACTCGCCATCACACTCATTCCGTTCGCCATACTCTGGGGATTGTCCTCGGCGGCCTATGCCTATGGCCATTGGTGGGGGCTGGTCCTGATCCTTCCCGCGGCCGGGTTTCTGGTGCGCATCTTCATGATCCAGCACGATTGCGGCCACGGCTCCTTCTTCGCCAATCGCTACGCGGACGACTGGATCGGCCGCGCGCTCGGCATCCTGACGCTGACGCCCTACGACTGCTGGCGGCGCGCGCACGCGACACACCACGCCAGCGCCGGCAATCTTGACGAACGCGGCATGGGCGACATCAGGACGCTGACCGTTGCCGAATACCGGCAAATGTCATGGCGCGGCCGCCTTGCCTATCGTCTCTATCGCCACCCGCTGGTGATGTTCGGGCTCGGGCCGATCTGGCTGTTCATCTTCGAGCAAAGGCTGCCCGTCGGCATGATGCGCGGCGGCCTGACGCCCTGGGTGTCATCGATGACCACCAACCTTGGCATCGCGGTTGCAGCAGCCGTCCTCATCTGGTTCGTCGGCCCCGGCGCATTCCTGGTGGTGCATCTGCCGATCGTCATCCTCGCCGGTTCGGCCGGCATCTGGCTGTTCTACGTCCAGCACCAGTTCGAGGAAACGGAATGGGCGAAGGATGCCGACTGGGAATTCCAGCACGCCGCCCTGCACGGATCGTCCTATTACGACCTGCCGCCGGTGCTGAACTGGTTCACCGGCAACATCGGTGTCCATCACGTCCACCACCTCTCCGCCAAGGTGCCGTGCTACCGGTTGCAGGAAGTGCTGCGGGACTATCCCGAACTGCGCAGCATCGGCCGCGTCACGCTGCTCGAAAGCCTGCGCTGCGTCAAACTGGCACTGTGGGACGAGAACCGCCGCAAGCTGGTGTCGTTCCGCGAGGCACGGCTGGCCGCCTAAGCAATTCCAGGAAAAGTGTGAAACGGTTTTCCCGGGAAAAGCGCGTAGCGCTTTCCCTAGGGGATTGCGTCAAAACAAGAAAATAGAAAGACCGCCGCGCCATTGGCACGGCGGCCTCCAAAATCCCGGATCAGGCAGCCTGGCGCTCGTCGCGCATCAGGATCTCGCCGTGGCGGATCTCGGTGCCCAGCACTTTCAGGCATTCGCGGATGAAGTTGGACAAGCCAGGCCAGCCCTTGGCTGACACGAGATTGCCGTCGACATGGGCGCCGGTCGGCGCAACGTCGATATAAATGCCTCCGGCGAGCGTGACCTCCGGCTCGCAATATTGGAGTGCGGCGACTTCCCGGCCCCGCACCACGCCGTCGACGGCGATCAGGATCTGCACGCCATGGCAGATGGTGAAGATCGGCTTGCCGGCCTCGTGGAAATGCCGCACCAGCGCCTGCACCCGCTTGTCGATGCGGATGTATTCCGGACCGCGCCCGCCCGCCGCATAGACGGCATCGTATGCGGCCGGATCCACCTCGGAAAACGTCTTGTTGAGGATGTAGTCGTGGCCGAGCTTTTCCGAGTAGGTCTGGTGGCCTTCGAAGTCGTGCAGCGACGTTTTCAATATATCGCCCGCCTTCTTGTCCGGACAGACGACATGGACGGTGTGGCCAACCGCATGCATCGCCTGCTCAAAGACGAAAATCTCATATTCCTCGCTGAACTCGCCAACGAGCATCAGTATCTTCTTGCCAGCCATTCCCGGTTCCTCCCTTGTGGCCATATTTATTTCGGACCGCGAAATAATGGACCTATCCTAAGGGCCGGATGGCGAAAGCGAAAGCGCAAATCGCACAATTGGTAAGACCAGTTGATGTCGATTGGCACCGATATCATCATAGGGTATTCCACAACAGGCAAACCCAGCACCACTGGTTCGACCAGAATCCCGATCAGGCAGCCTTGATCATATCAGCTGCCTTTTCGGCGATCATGATGGTCGGCGCATTGGTGTTGCCGCCGATCAACGTCGGCATCACCGAGGCGTCGACGACACGCAAGGCTTGCATGCCGCGGACACGAAGCTCGGGGTCGACGACAGCCATATCGTCGATACCCATCTTGCAGGTGCCGACCGGGTGATAGATCGTATCGGCACGAGCCCGGATATGCGCCATCAGCTCGGCGTCGCTCGAAACGCCGGCGGTGTAGATTTCCTTGTGGCGGTATTTGGCCAGCGACGGCGCCTCCAATATGGCGCGCATCATTCTGGTGCCCTTGAGCAAAAGCTCGGCGTCGCGTTCGTCGGACAGAAATCGCGGATCGATGCGCGGCGGCGCCAGCGGGTCTGGCGTCGACAGCCCGACCTCGCCGCGCGACTGCGGCCGCAGCACGCAGACATGGCATGAGAAGCCATAGCCCATATGCAGCTTGCGGCCATGATCATCGACGATAGCGATGCAGAAATGCAGTTGCAGATCGGGCCGATCGATCGCCGGGTCGGACTTGAGGAAGGCGCCGCTCTCCGCGTAGGGCGTGGCGATCATGCCGCTGCCGTCCTTGCGCCAGCGCCGCAGGTGCCGCAGCAGGCCAGGCAGACCGCGCAGGCCGATGCCCATCATGTCGGCATCCCTTGATGTCCAGCCCATGATGAAGTCGAGATGATCCTGCAGGTTCTTGCCGACGCCGGGCAACTCATGAACGATCGGAATTCCGTGTGCTGCAAGCTCGACAGCTGGCCCGATCCCGGACAGCAACAAGAGCTGCGGCGAGCCGAAGGCACCACCGCAGACGATGACCTCGCGCCTGGCTTTCGCAACGGCTTCGCCCTTGCCCGCGCGGTAGCGCACGCCGGCGGCCCGCTTGCCGTCAAGGACGATGCCCGTGGCATGGGCTCCAGTGATGACGGTAAGGTTTGGGCGGTCCATGGCCGGATGCAGATAGGCGGCCGCCGCCGAGCAGCGCTCGCCGTTGCGGCGTTCGCCCCAGAATTGCGTGACCTGATAGAGCCCCGCCCCTTCCTGCTCCGGTCCATTGAAATCATCGTTGCGACGGATCTGGTTTTCGCCGCAGGCCTCGACAAAGGCCCGGGAAAGCGCACGTGGCTCCTGCTGCTCGGCAACCCGCAGCGGTCCGTCACCACCATGCAGGGCGTCCGTGCCGCGCTGGTTGCCTTCGGCCCGCTGGAAATAGGGCAGCACCTCGTCCCATGACCAGCCGGTGCAGCCGAGATCGGCCCATTCGTCATAGTCCCCGTGGTGTCCGCGTGTGTAGAGCATGGCATTGATGGCGCTGGAACCACCCAGCGCCTTGCCGCGCGGCTGGTAGCCCTTGCGCCCGCCAAGCCCTTGCTGCGGCACCGTCTCGAACGCCCAGTTGTTGATCTTCGGCCGGCCGGGCAGCAGCGCGATGACGCCTGCCGGGGCGCGGATGAGCAGATCTTTGCCCTCGCCGCCGGCTTCAATCAGGCAGACCGTTTTCGATGGATCTTCGGAGAGCCGCGCGGCAAGCGTGCAGCCGGCGGACCCGCCGCCGGCAATGACATAGTCGAAATCCATGATCTCCTCCCTCTCACCCGGCGGATGTTTCCGTCCGGACGACCAAGAGAAGGCCCGATCACCGCTGATGTAAAGGCGTACGGAATTACCGCTGCGTCAGCTGTTGCGAAGGCGGCGCCAGGAATATTTTGGGCCCTTGGGCTCCGGCACGGCGGCTGGCTGGTAGTAGAGCCCCAACCCGCCGGTGCGGCCCTCCTCCAGTCGCTTCAACAGCACCGGATTCGAGATCTCGAACTCGTCGAAGCCGAGCCGCAGCATATGCGGCAACTGGTCGACCAGAACCTGCCCGGTGGCGCGCACCGCACCTTCGAAATCGTAGCGGCTGCGCAGCAATTCGCCCTTGGAGAAGGAGCGTCCGTCGCTGAAGGCCGGGAAGACCAGCGCCACCAAAGACAGCTGGTCGAGCAGATCGGCGATCTTTTCGAGCTGATCGCCCGGCTGCAGCACGACGCCGAGCCGCTCCTTGGCAGACCGGCGCACCTCCGGCTCCAGATCGAGGAACGCCTGCAGCGGCAGGATGAAGCGGCCGTTGCCGGACAGCGCCTCGGCGCCTTCGGCATGCGTCCACTCATCATCGCGAAAACCCGTAGGGGTCCAGAGGCGGGTCTCCGGTATCGTCGGTTCAGTCATCAAAAATTCCTAAAAAACTCAAGAAGCTCATTGTGTGTGTTCAGGTCAGGTCGCGCCGAAAATGGTGGCTTCCGGGGCCGCCCTGCGGCGAGCGGAGCGTACTTGAAGTACGTGAACACCGGAAGCGCAGGAAGCTGCCGTTTGCAGGCCGGCTGAATATCAACATACCCTAAAGGGATGCGTCGGTCAGCGACTTCTCCAGCCCTGACAGGTGAATGCCGCACTCGGTCTTGGCATGACCGGCCCAGCGGCCGCTGCGCGCGTCCTCGCCCGGCTGCACCGGCTGCGTGCACGGGAAGCAGCCGATCGACAGATAGCCATAGGCGACCAGCGGATTTTCGCGCAGCGCATGCGCGCGCATGTAGTCCGCCTGATCCGATGTCGTCCAATGCGCCAGCGGATTGATACGGATGCGCGGACCAACCGCTTCGAACACCGGAAGTGCTGCCCGGGTCGAGGCCTGGAAGCGCTTGCGACCGGTGAACCAGGCGCGGAAGGGGGCAACGCCCCGCGCCAGCGGCTCGACCTTGCGCACGTCGCAGCAGGCATCGGTGTTGCTCTGATGCAGATTGCCCGTCGGATCGATCCGCTCGAGCGCCGCTTCCTCGGGCTTGATCACCCTTATGTTGGTCAGCCCGAAATCGGCAGCAAGCGCATCGCGATAGCCGAGCGTCTCCTCGAAATGCTTGCCGGTGTCGAGGAAGATGACCGGCAGCGTCCGGTCGATCTTGGCGATCATGTGCAGCAGCACGGCCGAGTCCGCGCCGAACGACGACACCGCGGCGATCTCGTCGAGAAACAGTTCGCGGGCCGAGTGTTCGATGATCTCGAGCGGCTTCAGATGACCATAGAGCGCATCGAGCCCGGCCGCCTTGGCGGCGATGCCGTCATCGACGTCGGCAATACGGTCAAGCGGCCTTGGTTTCGCCAGCATAGAGCGCCTCCTTGAACGGCGCGGGACCGACACGGCGGTAGGCGTCGATGAATTTCTCTTGTGGGTCGAGGCGAAGGCCGAGATAGGTCTCGACGATCTGCTCGATGGCGTCGGTGATCTCTTCCGAGGAGAAGCCGCGGCCGATGATCTCGCCGACCGAGGTGTTCTCGTCGGCCGAGCCGCCCAGCGTCACCTGATAGAGCTCGGAGCCCTTCTTCTCGACGCCGAGGATGCCGATATGGCCGACATGGTGATGGCCACAGGCGTTGATGCAGCCGGAGATCTTCAGCTTCAGTTCACCGATCTCGCGCTGCCGCTCCAGCGAGGCGAAGCGGCGCGAGATTTCCTGCGCGATCGGGATCGAGCGCGCCGTCGCCAGCGCGCAATAATCGAGGCCCGGGCAAGCGATGATGTCCGATATCAAATTGGAATTGGCCGTCGCCAGGCCGATGCCGACCAGCGCATCATAGACCGCCTTGAGGTCGGCGCGCGCCACATGCGGCAAGATCAGGTTCTGCTCATGGCTGACGCGCAGCTCGTCAAAGGCATATTTTTCGGCGATGTCGGCGACCGCTTCCATCTGGCTGTCCGAGGCGTCGCCGGGCACTTCGCCGATGCCCTTGAGCGAGATCGTCACCGCCGCGTAGTCGGGATGGCGGTGCGTCACGACGTTCTGGTCGAGCCACTCCGAGAACCCCTTGGAATCCAGGCGCGCCAGCTTAACCGCCTGGTCGCCTTCCGGCCGCTCGGTGAGCGCCGGCGGCGCGAAATAGGCCTCGATGGCGCGGATATCGGCTTCCGGCAGCTTCAGCTCGGCGTCCTTCAATTCCTGCCACTCGGCCTCGACCTGGCGGGTGATCTCCTCGACGCCGGTCTCATGGACGAGGATCTTGATGCGCGCCTTGTACTTGTTGTCGCGGCGGCCATAGAGGTTGTAAACGCGCAGGATCGCCGTGCAGTAGGACAAGAGGTCGGCTTCCGGCAGGAAGTCGCGGATCTTGCGGGCAACCATCGGCGTGCGGCCCTGGCCGCCGCCGATATAGACGGCGAAACCGAGTTCGCCGGCAGCGTTCTTCTTCAGGTGCAGGCCGATGTCGTGGGTCTGGATGGCAGCGCGGTCCCGCTCGGCCCCCGTCACCGCGATCTTGAACTTGCGCGGCAGGAACGAGAATTCTGGATGCACCGACGACCACTGGCGCAGGATTTCCGCATAGGGGCGCGGATCGGCGACCTCATCGGCTGCGGCGCCGGCGAAATGGTCAGCGGTGACATTGCGGATGCAATTGCCGCTGGTCTGGATGGCGTGCATCTCGACGCTTGCCAGATCGGCCAGGATCGCCGGAATGTCCGACAGCGCCGGCCAGTTGAACTGGATGTTCTGGCGCGTGGTGAAATGGCCGTAGCCCTTGTCGTATTTGCGGGCGATGTGGCCCAGCATGCGCAACTGCTTGCCGTTCAGCGTGCCATAGGGCACCGCGATGCGCAGCATGTAGGCGTGCAGTTGAAGATAGACGCCGTTCATCAGCCTGAGCGGCCGGAACTGGTCCTCGGTGATCTCGCCGGCAAGGCGGCGCTGGACCTGGTCGCTGAACTCGGCGACGCGGGCCTGGACAAAATCGTGGTCGAACTCATCGTAACGGTACATGCTTCGTCTTTCAGGGCGCGTCCGCCCATGCCTGGTGTCTTGTTATGCTGCCCAAGTCGACTGCTTGCCAGCTTGCTTGCCGAGATCGTTGCGGATGGTCGGACCTGCGGCGCGGATCTTCTCGCGCAACCGCACCGGCTCGACGACGCCGTTGACGACATCCGCATCGATCAAATTCACGTCGACCACTTCGTTGGCGGCGTAGGCCTTGGCGCCGATCGCCTCGAGCCTATCCTCGGCTGCCTTGTCATGGGCGAGGTCGGCATGGTCCACCGTCTCGGCCCAGCCGCCATCGGCATACCAGACGGCAATGCCGTCGGTGAGGCGGTTGGCGGTCAGTATCTTCATTGCTGAACTCCTTCGGCGACCGAACTGGACGCGCCTTCATGCCTGTGTGCCGCGAGCGGCTCGGACCGTTCAAAGTTGGCGCCAGCGACCGCATCGCCGATGATGGTCATGACCGGGCCGGAAAGATCGGCGCGCGCTTCCAGCGACGGCAGGTCGGCAAGCGTGCCGTGGAAGCGGCGGCGGTTGGCGAGGCTCGCATTCTCGACCACGGCCACCGCGGTATCCGGCGACAGCCCGGCCTCGATCAGCCGGCCGGCAACCTCGGCCGCGACCGAGCGGCCCATATAGACGGCGACGGTGGCGCCCGAAATGGCGAGCTTGGCCCAGTCGGGCAGCGAATTGCCCTTGAGGTCGTGGCCGGTCGTGAAAACCATCGACGAGGACACACCGCGCAAGGTCAGCGGCAGTTCGAAATCGGCAGCGGCGGCAAAGGCCGCGGTGACGCCCGGAACCACTTCGTAGGCAATGCCGGCATCACGCAGTGCCGCCATCTCTTCGCCGGCCCGGCCGAACACCAGCGGATCGCCCGACTTCAGCCGCACGACGCGCTTGCCTTCACGGCCAAGCTCGACCAGCAGCGCATTGATCTCGGCCTGGCTCTTGGTGTGGCAGCCCTTGCGTTTTCCGACCGGCAGGCGCTCGGCATCGCGGCGGCCCATGGCAACGACCGCCTCCGGCACAAGCGCGTCATGGACGATGACATCCGCTTCCATCAGCAAACGGTGGGCGCGCAAGGTCAAAAGATCCTCAGCGCCTGGGCCGGCGCCGACCAGCGCGATGTGGCCCGTAGCAGGCGTGTTCGACAGCAGAAGATCGACGGCGGCGTCATGCGCCTGCGAAAGCTCGCCGGCTTCAGCCGCGCGGGCAGGAGCGCCAGCGAAGAAATCGTTCCAGAAGCGGCGACGGGCATTGCCTCTCGGCAGCAGCTTCTCGGCAGCACCGCGGAACGAAGCGGCAAGGATTGCCAGCGGCCCGAGCGAGGGCGACAGCATGCGGTCGATGCGGCCGCGCAGCATCTGGGCAAGCACCGGGCCTGCACCTTCCGTGCCGATGGCGATGGCGACCGGTGCGCGGTTGACCAGCGCCGGGGTGAAGAAATCGCAAAGCTCAGGCCGGTCGACGGCATTGACCGGAATGCTTAAGCGGCGCGCATCCGCGACCACACGGCCATCGAGTTCCTCATCGCCGCTGGCGGCAAACACCATGACCGCGCCTTCGAGCTGAGACGCGTCGTAGGCGGCGGCAAAATGATTGGCGCCGGTCTGAGCGATGAAGGCGAGCAGGTCGGGCTCGGCGTGTTCCGCAACGATGCGCAGGACCGCGCTCGACTGTCCGATCAGCCGCGCCTTGGCCAGCGCCTCTTCGCCGCCGCCGACGATGGCCACGGTCTGCCCCTCGACCCGCACGAAGACGGGAAAGGCATTGAGTTTGGGAGCAGTGTGCGACATGGGCGCGAGCGGAATCCTGAACAGGCTTGCAGTTCTACGCGCGGGCGTGAGAAACCAGAAGGAACGCACTCGCGCATCGCCTGTCGGGATGCAATCGCTTTTCTGAAAGCATCCCGGCCAAGAGAAAAATATTCCTCATCGGCGGATGGAGCGGATTCAAGCTGCTGTCGCAGGCCTTGATTTGTAGGTCTTTTAGCGCCCAACGAGAAAAGCCGCAAAACAGTTTTTTCTAAATTCTACCAATTTAGTAGATTAAAGTCGCAGGCATTGGACAACCTGCATGGCCGGCACCCGCGAGGGTCCGGTTAGAACATTACCGGTTCGGAAGTCGGGGACAAAGTGACCCGCCGAAATTCCCAAGACACTGACCAACCACAGCCTGATCGTTGTCGATCGATCGCGTCGGATCGGAGCGAAACATCATCGCGCGAATTCAAATCCGACCGGCGGTTTCTTCGGCTGCCGGTCAAGTTTTTGCGGCCGCACCGTCGATTTCATGGCTTTGCGGGTTGCATCGCCGACACCCCATCCACCATATTGCAAACAGGCGGCGGCTTCGGGCGGCGACCATCCAACATTGCTGATTTTGAAAGGCGCTCCATAGACAATGCCGCATGACACGCCCCTTATCGCCACCATTGTCGCCGGTCTGGGGCTGGCTTTCGTCTTCGGCGCTCTCGCCAACCGCTTCCGTATTCCGCCGCTGGTCGGCTATCTCGTAGCCGGCGTGTTGGTCGGGCCGAACACGCCCGGTTTCGTCGCCGATGCCGGCCTTGCCAACGAACTGGCCGAAATCGGCGTCATCCTGCTGATGTTCGGCGTCGGCCTGCACTTCTCGTTGAAGGACCTTCTGTCGGTGCGCGCCATCGCTGTGCCCGGCGCCATCGTCCAGATCGGCTTTGCCACCGCGCTCGGCGCCGGCCTTGCCTGGATGCTCGGCTGGTCGATGGGTGCGGGGCTGGTTTTCGGCCTGGCGCTGTCGGTCGCCTCGACCGTGGTGTTGCTGCGCGCGCTGCAGGAGCGCCGGATGATCGAGACCGAGCGCGGCCGCATCGCCGTCGGCTGGCTGATCGTCGAGGACCTGGCCATGGTGCTGGCGCTGGTGCTGCTGCCGGCCCTTGCCGGCGTGCTCGGCGGCCAGGAGCAGGTGGACACCCATGCGAGCGGCCTGCTGTCGCTACCGGCCAGCTACGGCATCTGGGGCGTCGTCGGCGTCACGCTGGCCAAGGTCGCCGCTTTCGTCGTCGTCATGCTGGTGGTCGGCCGCCGGGTCATTCCCTGGATCCTGCACTATGTCGCCCACACCGGCTCGCGCGAATTGTTCCGGCTGGCGGTGCTCGCCATAGCTCTCGGCGTCGCCTTCGGCGCGGCAAAACTGTTCGGGGTCTCGCTGGCGCTGGGTGCCTTCTTCGCCGGCATGATCATGAGCGAGTCAGAACTTAGCCACCGCGCGGCGGAAGAATCGCTGCCGCTGCGCGATGCCTTTTCCGTGCTGTTCTTCGTCTCGGTCGGCATGCTGTTCGACCCGTTCAGCCTGATCAGCAATGGCTGGCCGATCCTGGCGACGTTGGCCATCATCGTCATCGGCAAATCCTTGGCGGCGTTCGTCATCGTCGTCGCCTTCGGCTATCCCCTGGCCACGGCACTGATGATCTCGGCAAGCCTTGCCCAGATCGGCGAATTCTCCTTTATCCTGGCCGAGCTCGGCGTCGGGCTGAAACTGTTGCCCGAACAAGGTCGCGACCTCATTCTGGCCGGCGCCATCCTTTCGATCGTGCTGAACCCGCTGATGTTCCTGGCCATCGACTGGATGAAGCCATGGCTGGAGCGGCGCGCCGCCAGGACGGCACCGCCGGTCGAGGCAAAGCCGGTCGGCCCGGCGACGGAACCGGGCCAGGTCGCCTCTGTTGCAGCCACGACGAAAGCGGAAGACGGGCCGCCGCCCAGGACAACCCTCACCAACCACGCCATCCTGATCGGTTATGGTCGCGTCGGCAGTCTCGTCGGGGCGTCGTTGAAAGAGGCCGCCCTGCCCTTCCTCGTCGTCGAGGATGCCGACAAGACACTGGCCAGACTGAAAGCCGACGGTATCGAGACCGTCTCCGGCAACGCGGCCAACGCCGAAGTGTTCGCCGCCGCCAATCCCGAAGGGGCGAAGCGGCTGATCCTGGCCATTCCCAATGCCTTCGAGGCTGGCCAGATCGTGCTCAGGGCA
Source organism: Mesorhizobium loti (assembly GCA_014189435.1). Lineage (NCBI taxonomy): Bacteria > Pseudomonadati > Pseudomonadota > Alphaproteobacteria > Hyphomicrobiales > Phyllobacteriaceae > Mesorhizobium > Mesorhizobium loti. Next base: position 138,721 of record CP050293.1, on the reverse strand, counting down.
CGTGCCGCCAACCCCGGCATCAACGTCATCGCCCGTGCCCATTCCGACGCCGAGGTCGAGCACCTCAAGGGCCTCGGCGCCAACACGGTGATCATGGGCGAGCGCGAGATTGCGCGGGGCATTGTCGAAGAGGTGTTGGGTCACAAGCCGGGGGCTGCCGAACCGTCCGCTGCCTAAGCCGCGCCGCCATGGTGCACGACACTGCTGAGGTATTTTGCCGGGGGCTTGCCGAGTGCCTTCTTGAACATGGTGATGAAGGCCGTGACGGATTCATAACCGAGATCGCCCGAAACTTGCTGCACGCTGGCGCCGGAGGCCAGCTCTCGTATTGCGACGATCAAGTGCAATTGCTGACGCCAGCGCCCGAAGCATAAGCCAGTCTCCTTCACCACGAGACGGGCGAGACTGCTTTCGCTGAGCGCGACGCGATTGGCCCATTCTGCCAATGTGCTGCGGTCGGCAGGATCTTGCGCCAACGCTTCGGCGATCCGCCGCAAGCGCGGCTCGGATGAGATCGGCAGATGCAGCTGCTGGACAGGCATGCGCGGCAGCTCGGTGAGCAGGGTCCTGGTCAAAAGCTCATCCCTCGCCGGATCGTCCTGCACACCATTGGAAAGCTCGATGATCAGTTCGCGCAGCAGCGGCGAGATCGAGAGCGTGCAGCATCTGTCCGGCAGATCGGCAGCTCCCGGCTCGATATACACGAAGAAAATACGGGCGTTGGCGGTCGCGACATTGCTGTGCTCCATGCCGCTTGGAATCCAGACCCCGCTATGCGGCGGCACCATCCACAGGCCGCTGGGGACGCGGCAGGTGACGCCGCCTGCAAGCGCGAAAACGAGTTGGCCCTTGCGGTGCCAATGGGAGGGTACCTCCGCTCTGGTCTCGGGGATGTCGACGCGCACGGCAATCGCCGGCGCGGAAAGGTCATCCACATCGAAATTGAGCCAGGGGTAGCGGAGGGGTTGTCTCATGATTGACTGTTTTTAGCGATCAGATGCTTTGATGTCTAAATTATTCAAAGGCAAAAATCGATAGGTTCCACTGCCGTGCGTCCAACGCGCAACAGTGAGGTATGAACCATGCTTGCCCTCGTCATCTCTTCCGAAAGCGCGACCGGATTGAGGATCGCGGAACTCGCCGAACCTCAGCCGGCCTCGAACGAAGCGCTTGTCTCGGTCCGCGCGACCTCGTTGAACCGCGGCGAACTGCGCCTGCTCGCCATCCGTCCGAACGGCTGGATACCCGGCCAGGACATCGCCGGGTTTGTCGAACGGGCAGCAGCCGATGGTTCCGGGCCAGCCATGGGCGCCCGGGTTGCGGCTCTGGTCGACCAGGCCGGGTGGGCGCAACGGATCGCCGTTCCGACCGACCGTCTCGCGGTTCTGCCGGATGACGTCAGCTTCGTTTCCGCAGCCACGCTTCCGGTCGCCGGCACGACGGCGCTGAGGACTTTGCGCCATGGCGGCGACCTGACCGGCCAGCATGTCCTGATCACCGGTGCTAGCGGTGCGGTCGGTCGTTTCCAAATCCAGATTGCCCGCGAGCAAGGCGCCTCGGTAACCGCGGTCGCCGCCGCCCGGCACGCCGAGGACCTCCGCGGCCTTGGAGCCGAGCAGGTTGTCGAAGCAATCGAACTGGCCGAGGGACCGTTTTTGCTGATCACCGAGTCGGTCGGCGGCCAAAGCCTCGCCCACGCGATCGAACGCGTCGCACCTGGCGGGACCATAGTCATGTTCGGTTCGAGCAGCGGCGAGCTCACACCCATCGGATTCCGCCAGTTCGTTCCGGATCATGAAGGGGCGAGGCTTCAGACTTTTGCGTACTACACGTCAGGTCCAGGCATTGGCGAGGACATCGCCTCGCTGCTCGCTCTGGTCGCAGCCCGCCGGCTCGAGACGCGTGTGGCCATGACCGTGCCGTGGACCGACATCGCCCAAGCCCTGGACGCATTGCGACAGCGCAGCTTCAGCGGCAAGGCTGTTCTCACCATAACAGGGTGATCACCCTGTATTGTCACACGTGCTGGCCGCCATTGATGTGGATTTCCGAACCCGTCACATAGGACGCCTGCTGCGAGCACAGGAAGAAGATGATGTCAGCGACCTCGGCCGTGGTGCCAAGGCGCCTGAGCGGAATGGTCTCGACGATCTTGTCCGTGCCCGGCGACAGGATCGCGGTGTCGATCTCGCCGGGCGCGATGGCGTTGACGCGGATGCCGTGCGGACCGAAATCATGCGCCATCTCGCGCGTCAGCGAGCCGAGTGCCGCTTTCGACGTCGCATAGGCCGTGCCGGCGAAGGGATGCACCCGGGTGCCGGCGATCGAGGTGACGTTGACGATCGAGCCCTTGGCCGCCGCCAGTTCCTTGAACAGGCCGCGCGCCAGCATGATCGGCGCGAAGAAATTGACCTGGAACACGTCGCGCCAGACATGCATCGGCGTGTCGATCGAGTCCATGCGGCTATTGCCGTCCTTGAGCTTCGGCGAAATGCCGGCATTGTTGACCAGCGCATGCAACTGGCCGCCATGCGCTTCCAGCCGGTGGCGGATTTCGGAAACGGCGATGCCGACATCCTCCTGGTCGGCGAGATCGACCTTGATGTGGTCCTCCGGCCCGGCCGGCCAGGGGCAATCCTCGGCGAAAGCCTGCCTGGAGCAGGTGATGACGCGCCAGCCCTCGCGCGAAAAACGCTTGACCGTGGCGTGCCCGATGCCGCGGCTGGCGCCGGTCAGCACGATGGTTTTTCTAGTGTCGAGTTCAGCCATTTCAGGGTCTCCGGGCCGGAGATGTAGCCGAACGACGCCGAGGTGGCGAGAGGCGAGTTGCCGCTAATCCATGTCGCTCAAAAGTAGCCCCGGTTTTGAGGCAACGACATGCATAGAAACAAAGAGCTAAAGCGCGCGACGCGCTTTAGCCGCCAAGGAGATCCAGGATCGAGGTCTGCCGCTTCTTGCGCGGACCACCGACGTCGCCTGGCGGCACCGGGTGCTTGATCGACGCGGTGGCGCCGTCGTCCTCCGGCATGGAAAGGCCATCGGCATCGACGGTCTGTGCGGGACGGGCCGCGCGGACCGGTGCCGGCGCCTGGGCGACCGGCGCGGCTGGCCGCGCCTGCGGCGCCTGCTGGCCGACGGACGCGGATGGAACCGGCGCCGGCGGCGTGTTGTTTGCCGAGGGTATCTCGTCGGGCACGATGGTGTCGGCCGGCGTCGATTTCCAGGTGCCGGGCAGCGGCCGCACCGGCACGCCCTCGTGGGCTGCGACCATGAATTCGTGCCAGGCCTGCGCCGGCAGTGCGCCGCCGGTGACCTTCTTCATCGGGCTGCCGTCATCATTGCCAAACCACACACCGGTGGTGAGGTTGGCGGTGTAGCCGACGAACCAGGCATCGCGCGAATTCTGGCTGGTGCCGGTCTTGCCGGCGGACGGCCAGGCGAAAGCCGCTTTCCGGGCGGTGCCGATCTCGACCGTACCGGTCATCATCGAATTCATCATGCCGACGATCTCGGGCTTGACGACGCGCGGCGCGCTGCCGCCACCGCTGTCGTAGAGCACCTTGCCCTCGGTGGTCGTCACGCGACGGATGAAATGGATGTCCGGTTTGTAGCCGCCATTGGCGAAGGGCACATAGGCCGATGTCAATTCCAGCGGCGTCACTTCCGACGTGCCGAGCGCGATCGAGGTGTTGGCTATCAGGTCGGACTGGATGCCCATGCGGTGCGCCGCCTCGACAACCGCGTTCGGCCCGACCTCCATGGTCAGCTGGGCGGCGACCGAATTCAGCGATTTGGCCAATGCGGTGGCCAGCGTCACCTTGCCGAAATACTTGCCGCCGTAATTGTCGGGCGTCCAATTGCCGATCTTGATCGGCGCGTCGTTGCGGATGCTGTCGGGCGTGCGGCCGGCTTCAAGCGCTGCCATATAGACGAATGGCTTGAACGCAGAGCCCGGCTGGCGGCGTGCTTCCGAAGCGCGGTCGAACTGGCTGGTCGAATAGTCGTAGCCGCCGACCATGGCGCGCACCGCACCGGAATCGTCGATCGACACCAGCGCGCCCTGGGTGACGTTGAGCTTCTTGCCGCTGTCGTCAATCAACCTGCGGATCGACTGTTCGGCGAGCTTCTGCAGGTTCAGGTCGACGGTGCTGTCGATGACGATGTCACCGCGCACGTCGCCAATCAGGTCGGGCAGTTCCTCCATGATTGTGTCGGCGACATAATTCTCCGAGCCGGTCCAATAGGACGGCGCGCGCGTTGCCGGCGCACTCATCGCCGAGGTCAGTTCCTTGGCGCTGATCTTGCCCTCATCGCGCATGGCGGCAAGCACCAGTTGCGAGCGTTCCTCGGCGGCCTTGGGATCGCGTGCCGGCGACAGCCGCGACGGTGCCTTCAAGAGGCCGGCAAGCAGTGCGGCTTCCGACAGGGTGACGTCGCGCGCGCTCTTGCCGAAATAGCGGCGCGAAGCCGCTTCGACGCCATAGGCGCCGGAACCGAAATAGACCCGGTTGAGGTACATTTCGAGGATCTGGTCCTTGGTGTGCTTATGCTCCAGCCACAGCGCCAGCAACACCTCCTGCACCTTGCGCTCCAGCGTGCGGTCGGGCGTCAGGAACAGGTTCTTGGCCAATTGCTGAGTCAGCGTCGAACCGCCCTGCGAGAAATGCCCGCCGAGCACGTTGGTCACCATCGCGCGCGACAGCCCGATCGGGTCGATGCCGAAATGCGAGTAGAAGCGGCGATCCTCGATGGCGATGACGGCCTCCGGGATATAGGGCGACATTTCGTGCAGGCCGACCGCCTCGCCGCCGCTCATGCCGCGATTGGCGAGCAATTGGCCGTCGGCCGAGACGATCTTGATGTTTGGCGCGCGGTCGGGGATCGACCAGGTCGTCGCCGCCGGCATCTTGGCGCCGTAGTAGATGACGATACCAGCCACCGCGATGCCACCCCAGATGGCGAGCACGAAGCACCAGTAAAACATCCGACCGAGCACGCCGAACAGGCCGCGCCGGCTCCTGCCGCGCCCACCGCGCGATGATTTCGCCTTGGCCGGCTTGCGTTTGGCGGAGGCTTTGCGGTTGCTCGGCACGACGCGGTCCTCCTCGTTCACCGAAAGACCCGCCGAGGACCGCGCCTGCGGCGGTCCCTCGAAACTGGGTTCGATGCGACTGTCTCTGCGGTTCGCCATGCGCTGTGCTTGATATCCCCGATGCCTATGGCGTTCGGGTTGAAGAGTAGATGCGGCGATTTAAGGGCGGGTTAAGTCGGAAAAATTCAAAGCGATTGACAATCAAATGCTTGGGGTCCGGCCGCTGTCGCTCGGTTCGAGGCCCCTTATTCTGGCGCCAGCAAGCGCCTCACACCCTCGAAGATAGAACAATCAGAAACCGCAGCATTTTGTTCGGACGCCAAAGACCCAACTCCTGCCAGCCGCTGCAAGCCTTTGGCAGGCGTTGCAACCATGTTCCTCGTCAGGGCGCGATCGCAAGTGGTTACAGCTTCGCGTCGGACCGCGCCCTAATCATCTCGTCACCAGGTGATCACCTGGCGGACATGCGTCAGCCGATCGCCGCACGAACCGAAAGCGCTGCCCTGGACGATTGCATAACCTCGCCAACATGGCAGTAGCAGACAATCTCGTGCAGTTGGTGGTCGGTCAACTCGAAGAAGCGCTTGGCTTCGCCATAGCTGTCGTCTTTCAGACCTTCGTCGTGCAAAATGGGGTCCGTGAAGGCAACCGTTATCGGCGAGCCATCGCCTCGCATCACATCGCGCTCGGACGGCGCACGGTATTCGGTCCCGGCAAGCGCGTTCAGGAGCCGGCTGGGCTCACGTTCAAGAAGTTCGGCCCAACGTAGGAGACGCTGGGTTCGGCTCATTACCGGCTGTGTAGTGCTGATCTCGGCCACTGCATGCAGTTGGTCCAGTGTTTGGTGCTTCATGGCAACCTCCTAATGGTTAGGTTGGTTGGCCCAAACGCCCTATTCCGACATCATAGCGCCGAAGCGGCGATCCGTCATTCTAATTCCATGTCGGGTTGGGCCCTCTTCCGGCGCTACGCCGGTGCAATAGCCCTGCCTTGCCGGCAATTTTCAACTGCACCGAGTATCGTCGTCAGCGCGAAAAAGGCCAGCGTCTGCTCTTCGCAGGTCACAGCCACGACGCTGTTGGACCGGTCGATATCGAGACCTTTCGGCCCGCCCTCGTCAAAACTGGCCCTGCCGCGCAGGAAGGTTTCTTCATCGAGCACAGCAACCGAGCGCGCGGGCTCGCGATGCTCCTTCCAGCCACCGTCGCCTGCATAAACATGCACCATTTGGCTGCCCGCGTCGGCGACGAGGATGTGCCGATCGTCAGCAGTAAAGCGCACGCCGTGCGGATAGCCGGCATTCTGCAGGACACCGGCCGGTTCACTGTCCGGTCCGAGCGACGCGGACATGCTGTAGATCTTCACATCCTTTGTGCCGTGGCTGCTGACGGCGATCCACTTTCCGTCATGGCTGAGCGCAATGCCGTCCGGTATGTCGAGACCGCGCTTTAGCAGCGGCTGATTGCTTGTAGCGCGATAACCAAGCAACCGGTTGACGACATGCCGGGTGACCAGATGCGTGTAGTTGTTGCAGACCAGCAGGCTGACCCGGCCGTATGACTCAAGCCTGATCGCAATCGAGCCCGGTGAATTCAGTTTGTAGGGCCGCCTGCCTCGGAGCTGGCGAATGGCGGTGATCTGACGGCTTTGGCCAGCCGGTTCTTCACGCGGCAGCGCAAATAGCGCAACCAGCCCATCGCGATTGGCGATTGCCAAGGTCCGGTCATCGATGAAGTCGAGGCCGTGGACTTCACCCACGTCGTCCGACGTCAACTCCATGAAATTGTGAAGTGTGACGCCTGGGCCATCAGGTCCCGTCTCGACGTCGATGCGCAGGATCAGGCAGCGCTTGCGCGCATATCCGGCAATTGCCAGCAGCCGGTTATCAGGCGAGAACCGCAGGTCTTCCGTGCGCCCGATTTCCGCAAGCGCGGCCCGCACGGCGTCGCCTGCCTTGAAATCGATCTGGTGTATCGTCATGCGCCTCTCGTTGGCATTGAAGGCTGAAAATCTGTCTCGTCGGCCCGGCTCATTGCCAAATCCTGCCCGGCTTTGATGTCTGGTTCAGATAGGCTCGAACTTCACATCCGGCTGGTCAGGCCCCCGGCTTGCCGCAACAGCGCGAGAATGTGTTCGCCCCTGTCAACCTGCTGTCGTCTCCAGTTCGAGGCGTTCGTCACATGCAGCCAGCCATCGACCACCATGAAAAAATCCTCGGATTGATCATGTCCGGCGCCGAAATGAAGCGATGTGTTTTCAGCGAACCGAACCAGCGCCGGATCGATCGACCTGTAGAGCACCGGCCAGTTGCCGCCACCGGAATCCATATGAAACTTGTAGCTCGGGGCGAAATCCAGCCGTCGGCGCAGCAGGCTTCCATCGAAAAAACTGAACCCGGGCCACAGGAACCAGCCGCCCGGCGTCGGCGTATCGCGCCGCACGCTCCCGTAGAGGCTTTTGCCCTCCATTTGGGCGCGGATCGAAAATGGTTCAGTCGGAAAGATGTCATGATCGATGAAGCCGAAAAGCTTCGGCCCGAACCTGGGCAAGAAATTCCGCACGATCCAGTTGAGCGCTTGACCGTGCGACCTGCTGACAACCAGCCTGTTCCTCGGCAACGCGACATAGGGGACATGCTGGCGGCGACAAAGGTCGCGGATGGCCTCCCTTGCCTCGTCCTTCTTGCTGTTGTCGAAGACGATGTAGCTGTCGTGCTCGGCCAGATATCGGCGCACGAGGTGGATCTGCCATTCGATCACGTCGGGCCGGTTGAAGGCCACGCTAGCGATGATCGCATCGCTGAAAGCCTGCTCTCGCCCCTGCAGTTCGCTGACCGGCGCGGATGCCCTCAGGAAGCGAAATACCCGCCAATGATAGCGCAGCCACGCCTCGCGCCTTGGCGGCCTGTTCAGCCTCTCCCATTCCGCGACGGTGATTGCGGGCCGATCAGTGCCTTCCGATGCGTCAGAAGCCACCATGTCGCGCTCCCACCGATCGACGGTTCAGTTCTGCTGGATCGAGATGCCCTTGTCGTCGATCTTGAGCTCGACGCCCTTGGGTCTGGTCTGCTCGCGATAGACATAGATACCGAGCGCGATGACCACGACGACGAGCGCGCCAATGACAAGATAGAGCGTATTCTGTTTCACGGCGCGCCCTTTGCGTTGTCGAGCCTCAGGCTCGTTTCAGGACCTTGACCAGCACCAGCAGGATGATAGCGCCGATGGTGGCATGGATGATCGAGGCGAGAATGCCGCCGCCGATGGAGAAGCCGAGCCGCGGGAACAGCCAGCCGGCGATGAACGCGCCGACGATGCCGACAATGATGTTGCCGATCAGGCCAAAACCGAAGCCGGAAACGACAAGACCGGCGAGCCAGCCGGCGATGGCACCGATGATGATGAAGACGAGCAGGCTTTCGACACCCATAGCGATTTCCTCCGAGCAAGAGGGCGACGGCGGAACGGAAAGCTCCGAATCGGCCTCGATATCAACGGCTTCAGGCTATTCGAAAGCGGCCGGCCTCACCAGCGGCGCCCTCATTGATCGTCATCGTCGCTTGCGGCAGGCCGCCAACTGGTCGGCTCGACCTTCTTTTGCGTGTGACTGTCGGTGTAGACCCACCAACCGTCGTCGCGATATTGCGCGATGGATTCGTTGATCACGCCGTCGCTGTCCTTCCAGGTGACGGAGACCTTGGAACCGTCGGTCGGCGCGGTCGCTATAGGCTTTCTGTCCGTCATGTCATCCCCCATTTGAGCCGACAGAACGCGGCGGCCCGCATCTGGTTCCAACCAGCCATCGACGGCAGCTCGCCGCGACGACCGTCAGCTATGGGCGAAGATATCCTCTTCGTCCCAGCCCATCAGATCGAGTTTGGCACGCGTCGGCAGGAAGCGGAAGCAGGCATCGGCTTCCTTGGTCCGCCCATCGCGCGCCAGCCGCCCGGCCAGCACATCGCGCAACCGGTGCAGATAGAGCACGTCGGAAGCGGCATATTCGAGCTGTTCGGGCGACAGTGTCTCGGCCGCCCAGTCCGACGATTGCTGCACCTTGGACAGGCCGACGCCGAGAAGCTCGAAGCAGATATCCTTCAGCCCATGCCGGTCGGTGTAGGTGCGCGTCAGCCGCGAGGCGATCTTGGTGCAGAACACCGGCTCCGGCATCACGCCGAACGCGTTGTAGAGCACGGCGAGATCGAAACGGCCGAAATGGAAGAGCTTGGTTATGCCGCGGTTCCTCAGCAGGTTGACAAGGTTCGGCGCCTTCTTCTGGCTGGGCGCGATCTGGATGACATCGGCCGTGCCGTCGCCAGGCGAAATCTGCACCACGCACAGCCGGTCGCGATGCGGGTTGAGCCCGAGCGTCTCGGTGTCGATGGCCACCGCCCCGACATTGTAGTGCGAGAGGTCGGGCAGATCATGCTTGTGGAAACGGATATCGGCCATTGTCTTCTCCGGTCGAGCCTTGCGCGTCCCTTGACCCGCAAGGGACGCTGTCGCGCTTTTGTCTTGTGGCCCGTCCTCGCCGCGATCCGCTGAAAAATCAACAGGAAAACGAGGGGTCCCGCCGCTCAGCGCGTCAAGGCATCGAGAATGCGCGCCCAGGAGCGCTGGCCCTTGTGGAAGGAGCTGAGCTCGTATTTCTCGTTGGGCGAGTGGATGCGGTCGTCGTCGAGGCCGAATCCGACCAGCAGCGATTCCATGCCGAGATAGGTCTGGAAATCGCCGACCACCGGGATCGAGCCGCCGCTGCCCGTCGTCACCGCCGGCTTCGGCCATTCGTCGGACAGCGCATCCTTGGCCTTGGCCAGGAACGGCGAGTCGTAGGAAAGCTGGATTGCCGGCGAGCCGCCATGCGGGTGGAATTCGACCGAACAGTCAGCCGGGATGCGCTCCTGGACGAATTTCTGGAACGCCGCACGGATTTTCTTGGGATCCTGCTTGTGGACGAGGCGAAACGATACCTTCGCCGAGGCTTCCGCCGCGATCACCGTCTTGAAGCCCTTGCCGGTGTAGCCGCCGATGATGCCGTTGAACTCGGCCGTCGGCCGCGCCCAGGTCAATTCCAGCACCGAGCGGCCCTTTTCGCCCGACGGGATCGACAGGCCGACTGGTCCGAGGAACGTCTCGGCCGTCTCGCCAAGCGTCTCCCATGATTTCAGGATCTGAGACGGCGTTTCCTCGACCCCGTCATAGAAGCCGGGAATGGTGATGTGGCCGTCCTTGTCGTGGATATCGGCCAAAACCTTGACCAGGATGCGGATCGGGTTGGCTGCGGCACCGCCATAGAGGCCGGAATGCAGGTCGCGGTCGGCGGCCTTGACCGTGATCTCCTCACCGACCAGCCCGCGCAATCCGACGCAGATCGACGGCGTGTCGCGATCCCACATGCCGGTATCGCAGACCAGCGCGAAATCAGCCTTGAGTTCGTCGGCATTGGCCTCGAGGAACGGCTTCAGCGACGGCGAGCCGGATTCCTCCTCGCCCTCGAACAGGATGGTGATGCGGCAGGGCAGATTGCCATGCACCTGCTTCCAGGCGCGGCAAGCCTCGACGAAGGTCATCAACTGGCCCTTGTCGTCGGCCGAGCCGCGTCCGGTGATCACCTTGTGGTCCGGTCCGACCTCCTTGACCGCAGGCGCGAACGGATCGCTTTCCCACAATTCGATCGGGTCCACCGGCTGCACGTCATAATGGCCATAAAACAGCACATGCGGCGAACCGGCCGGCCCGTCATGATGTGCAACCACCATCGGGTGTCCGGGCGTGTCGCGAACGCTGGCGTCGAAGCCGATGAGCTTGAGCTCGGCCACCAGCCATTCCGCCGCCTTGCGGCAGTCGGCGGCATAGGCCGGATCGGTGGAGATCGACTTGATCCTGAGCAGGCCGAACAGGCGTTCGAGGCTCTGGTCAAGATTCTTGTCGAGACGGTCGAGGACGGGGGAAACTGCGGACATGTGTGAAGCCTTTCGATTCAGAGCCGGAACCGTAAAGGCAGGACGGGAAAACGAAAAGCCCGCGATCATTGGACCACGGGCTGCAAACGTCTGTCTGAGGCAAAAAAAGACCGCCGTGGTGGAGGGGGAACCACGGCGGCCTTCTACTCGAAACGATGCGGCAGCCCGGAGAGGGGGGGATAGGCTGCCGCAGGTGTCCGGGATAGGCGGGGGACGGGCCTTGCTCCGGACTCGGCGAAAACTGCCGATGACCTGTATTTGTGTCTTTGAACGTGGCGATTCAAGGGCACGAAAATTACACTTTTGTAACATGGGCGTGAGCAGGCCGGCCCGCGGCCGTTCTGTCAGGGTGTTGCCGGAACCGATATTTGAGGCTGCCTTTGGCATGGACCAAGCCGCCGCGCCGCGCTATCCCTGCCGACATGAAAAAAGGCGATCATCTCTTCCTTGTCGACGGCTCCGGCTACATCTTCCGTGCCTATCACGCGCTGCCGCCGCTGACCCGCAAATCCGACGGTCTGCCGGTGGGCGCCGTTTCCGGCTTCTGCAACATGCTGTGGAAGCTGATGCTCGACGCCCGCAACACCGATGTAGGCATTGTGCCGACGCATTTCGCGGTCATTTTCGACTATTCGTCGAAAACCTTCCGCAACGAACTCTACCCCGAATACAAGGCCAACCGCTCGGCTCCGCCGGAAGACCTGATCCCGCAATTCGGCCTGATCCGCCAGGCGACCAGGGCGTTCAACCTGCCTTGCATCGAGATCGAAGGCTACGAGGCCGACGATCTGATCGCCACCTATGCAAGGCTTGCCCGTGAAGCAGGCGGCGACACCACCGTCATCTCCTCCGACAAGGATTTGATGCAGCTGGTCGGCGACACGGTCGGCATGTACGACCCGATGAAGGACCGCCAGATCGGCATTCCCGAAGTCATCGAGAAATGGGGCGTGCCGCCGGAGAAAATGGTCGACCTGCAGGCGCTGACCGGTGACTCGGTCGACAATGTGCCTGGTGTGCCCGGCATCGGGCCGAAGACGGCGGCGCAGCTGCTGGAACAATTCGGCGACCTCGACACGCTGCTGGCCCGCGCCGGCGAGATCAAGCAGGACAAGAGGCGCGAATCCATCATCGCCAACGCCGACAAGGCGCGCATTTCGCGTCAGTTGGTGACGCTGATGAACGACGTGCCGGTGGCCGAGGGATTGGACGACTTCGTCCTGCACGCGCCGGACGGGCCGAAGCTGATCGGCTTCCTCAAGACCATGGAATTCACCTCGCTGACCCGCCGCGTGGCGGAAGCAACCGGCACCGAGGCCGGTGACGTCCAGGCCGTGTCGGTGACGGTCGAGCGCGCCGACAACGCGCATGGCCCCGATGTCGGGGCCGGAGTGCCAGCCGTTGCCCGAAGCGAGGCCGGCGCCGAGCCAGGCCAAGCCGGCGGAACGGCAACCACAGCGACACCGAAGCAAGGCGACACCCCTTCCCTGCTCGCAGCGTTGCGGCTGGAGAGCGCGGCCACCCGCAAGATCGATACGTCAGCTTATCAAGGCATTCGCGACGTCGCGACCCTGAAGGCCTGGGTAGCCGAGGCAAAGGAGACCGGCCTTGCTGCGTTCGATGTGAGGGCCACTTCCTCTGACCCGATGCAGGCCGAGTTGATCGGCATATCCATCGCCACCGCGCCTGGCCGTGCGGCCTACATTCCCTTTGCCCACAAGAGCGGCAATGGCGACCTGCTCGGCGGCGGTGCGGTCGAAAACCAGATTCCCCTGCGCGAGGCGCTGGCCCTGCTGAAACCGCTGTTGGAAGACAGGTCGGTTCTCAAGATCGCGCAGAACCTGAAATACGATCTTGTCGTCATGAGCCGCTATGGCATCGATGTCGCGCCTTTCGACGACACCATGCTGATCTCTTATGTGCTCGATGCCGGCACCCCCCATGGTCACGGCCTGGACTCGCTTGCCGAGAAATGGCTGGGGCATACCCCTCTCCTGCTCAAGGACGTCACCGGCTCCGGCAAAAGCTCCGTCGGTTTCGATCAGGTCGACATCGACAAGGCGACCGCCCACGCCGGCGAAGACGCCGATGTGACGCTGCGGCTCTGGCTGGTGCTGAAACCACGGCTTGCCGCCAAGGGCCTGGTCTCGGTCTATGAGCGGCTGGAACGGCCGCTGGTGCCGGTGCTGGCGCGCATGGAACAGCGCGGCATCTCGGTCGACCGGCAGATCCTGTCGCGACTGTCCGGCGAACTGGCGCAGGGCGCCGCCCGACTGGAAGAGGAGATCTACCAGCTCATCGGCGAGCGCATCAACATCGGCTCGCCAAAACAGCTCGGCGACATCCTGTTCGGGCGCATGGGCCTGCCCGGCGGCTCCAAGACCAAGACCGGCCAGTGGTCGACCTCGGCGCAGCTTCTTGAAGACCTTGCCGCGGAAGGCCATGAACTGCCGCGCAAGATCGTCGACTGGCGACAGCTGACCAAGCTGAAATCGACCTATACCGATGCGCTGCCGGGCTTCATCCACCCCGACACCAAGCGCGTCCACACCTCCTATGCGCTGGCCGCGACGACGACGGGCCGGCTGTCGTCCTCCGATCCGAACCTGCAGAACATTCCGGTGCGCACCGCCGAAGGCCGCAAGATCAGGACCGCCTTCATCACCGACAAGAGCCATCGGCTGGTCTCGGCCGACTACAGCCAGATCGAGCTGCGGGTGCTCGCCCATGTCGCCGAAATCCCGCAACTGCGGCAGGCCTTTGCCGACGGCGCCGACATCCACGCCATCACCGCGTCGGAAATGTTCAACGTGCCGGTTGAAGGCATGCCTTCGGAAGTCCGCCGCCGCGCCAAGGCGATCAATTTCGGCATCATCTACGGCATTTCGGCCTTCGGCCTCGCCAACCAGCTGTCGATCCCGCGCGAGGAGGCGAGCAACTACATCAAGAAATATTTCGAGCGTTTTCCGGGCATCCGCGACTACATCGAGGAGACCAAGGCCTATGCCCGCGAGCACGGCTTCGTCGAAACGATCTTCGGCCGCCGCATCCATTACCCGGATATCCGCTCCTCGAACCCGTCGCTCCGCGCGTTCAACGAACGCGCCTCGATCAACGCCCGCCTGCAAGGCACCGCCGCCGACATCATCCGCCGTGCCATGATCCGCATGGAGGAGGCGCTGGAAAAGGCGGGCCTTTCAGCACGCATGCTGTTGCAGGTGCATGACGAACTGATCTTCGAGACCGTAGAGGCCGAAGTCGAGGCGACGATCCCGATCGTGCGTCATGTCATGGAAAACGCGGCGATGCCTGCGGTTTCGATGTCGGTGCCGCTGCATGTCGACGCCCGGGCGGCGAACAACTGGGACGAGGCGCATTGATGCTCCGCCACTTCGTCATCCTAGGGCGAAGCAAGGAGCGAAGCGACGCGGCGTAGACCCTAGGATCCATGCCGTGACGCCAGAGCGCTGCGGCTGTGGAGATTTATTCTGCACCGCTGCAATCGTCGGAAATGTAACGGAATGGATCCTAGGGTCTCCGTTCCGCTTCGCGTTCACTCCGCCCTAGGATGACGAAGATAAGGTCTCAAGCGGCCTCCGCCAGACACTTGGCACACGTCCCGCGAAACTCGATCACCGCCTTCTTGGCGGCAAAGCCCGTCGAGCGCACCCATTCGTCAAGCCGGTGGCCGACATCGTGGTCGGACATTTCGGTGACTTGCCCGCATGTGTCGCAGATGGCGAAGGCGGTCATCGAGTGGCTGTGGTCGTGCGGCTCGGCGCAGGCGACGAAGGAGTTGATGCTTTCCAGCCGGTGCACGAAGCCGGACTTCACCAGCGTGTCGAGCGCCCGATAGACCTGCAGCGGCGCGCGAAAACCGCGCTCGCGCAGTTGGTCAAGCAAGGTGTAGGCGCTGAGTGGGCCGCTGGCGGCCTCGAGCTTTTCGAGCACGCACACCTGGTTCTTCGTCAGCACATCCCTTGCCGCCATGGTCCTGATCCAACTCGCCTTGCGTCGCTCGCGCATCATTTCCGCGCGCAAACGAACCTTGTCCCACCCAGATAGCGACGAACAGGCGTTTTTGCTACTGTTTCCAACATCTGCCCGGAAGAGAGCGCTATCATCGACCGGATTGAGATAACAGGCAGGTTGCTCTCCAATGCAACATTCAAAATACTGACAAAATCTTCGGCAAGAGTTGCCGCGCTTGGAAATTCGATCGGGCTTTGGGAAGCAATCATGATCAAATTGACGCGGCGGACGCTGCTGGTCGGCACGTCCGCGCTGACGATGGCCGGCATGGTGTCGTTCCGGACCATGGCCGCATCGCGCACCTACCATGCGTTGCTGGTCGCCTGCACCGAATATCCTGCCCTGCCGCAGAGGAACTGGCTGATCGGGCCGAAGAACGATGCCGGCCTCGTCCACGAATATCTCCTGAAGAACGTGCCCGACCCGGTGCGGTTCGCACCGGAGAATGTGACGCTGCTCGCCAAGGACGTCCCCGGCGCCAGTGGCCTGCCGACCCATGCGGCGATCAAGGCTGCACTGGCCGACCTTGCCGCCAAGGTGCAGCGCGACGATTTCGTCTATTTGCACCTGTCCGGTCACGGCGCCCAGCAACCGCAGATGGTCAAGGGCGACGAGACCGACGGGCTCGACGAGATCTTCCTGCCCGTCGACATCGAAAAATGGATCAACCGCGATGCCGGCGTGCCCAATGCATTGGTCGACAACGAGATCGGCGCAGCACTCGACGCCATTCGCGACAAGGGCGCCTTCGTCTGGGTTGTGTTCGACTGCTGCCATTCCGGCACCGCGACGCGCGCCGTGGAAGTCGACGACGAACTGGAGCGCAAGGTCGAATTCGCTGACCTGGTCGGCGGCAGCGAGGCCGAGCGGGCCGCCGCGATCAAGGCCTATGACGAGGTGACGTCGGCCGCCGGCTCGCGCGGCGTCGACGACAACGGCGCGCGCAAGCCCGCCTTCAACCTGACCCCGACCGGCGGCGAACCGATCACCAAGGGCAAGCTGGTCGCCTTCTATGCCGCACAGACGGTGGAGACGACGCCGGAAATGCCGCTGCCCAAGGGCACGGCGGATGCGCCCCGGTTCGGCTTGTTCACCTTCACCATCCTGTCGAAACTGGCTGAGAATCCCAACGTCACCTATCGCCAGCTTGGCCAGGCCGTGCTGCAGCAATATTCGGCCGACAGCCGCACCCGGCCGACGCCGCTGTTCGAAGGCGAACTCGACGCGCGGGTGTTCGGCACCGACAAGACCGACGCGGTCATGCAGTGGCCTGTCGTCATCAAGGATGGCGAGGCGACGATCGGCGCCGGGCTGCTGCATCGCCTCACCCTCGGCAGCAAGCTCGCCATATTGCCTTCGGCGCTGTCGCCGCTTTCCGACGCTGTCGGTTATCTCGAGGTGCAGTCGGCCAAGAACCTGGAAAGCCGCGTCAAGCCAGTCGAGTTCGACAAGAAGCCGGCGCTCGAAGTCGCCGACATTCCCGCCAATGCCTATGCGCGGGTGGCGGAGATCGCCGTCGACTACAAGCTCGTCGTGGCGCGCCCGGCTGCCACCAAGGGACTTGAGAAGGAAACCGCGCTGGTCAATTCGGTTCTCGACGAACTGGCCGCAGCCAAGGAGACCGGCTTCAACATCGAGCTGGTCGAGCCCGGCAAGAGCGCCGAGCTTCGCTTTGCGGTGATCCGCGAGAATGCCATTGCCGGCGCCGCCAAGGATGCGACCGACAAGCCGGCGCTGTGGTTCCTGCCGGCGTCGGGCGACGTGTCCTTGAAGGACGGCAGCAAGCCACCGCTGATCATCATCCATAGGGATGACCGGCAGAAACTGGTCGATGCGACGACCAGGAACCTGCGCACCATCTTCCGTGCCACCGGGCTTTCGCGGCTGGCGGCGGCCTCCGACTACAAGCCCGAGGACGTCAACGTCCAGTTCCAGGTCAAACGCCGCGACAAGGATGGCCTCGAACCGCTGCAGGCTTCGGTGGTGCCGCGCGTCTCGCCGGGCGACGAAGTGCATGTGCTGGCCAAGAACAGCTCGGACCTTCTGGTCGACATCAACGTGCTCTATATCGGCAGCGACTATTCGATCACCCATATCGTTGCCGAACGCCTCGCCCCGCAGGCCACGCTCGAGGAGGGGCTGCTGGCCTTCACCGACACCAGTTTCGGCATGGAACGGATGATTGCGGTTTTGACCGAAGCGCCGCCGGAGAGCGAGAAGGAGGACCTGAGCTTCCTGGCGCAGGACGGCGTCGCCTCGGCGACACGCGGAACAGGCTCCGCCGGCTTCTCCGACATGTTGACCGATCTCGGTATGGCGCCGGCAACCCGCTCGGTGATGCGGCTTGCCGACAAGAGCGGGCCGAAAGGCGCGGTGATGATCTTCCCGATGGAAACGGTGCCGCGCACCTGAGCGGATGCCGGCGCCAAAGCCTCACGGCTCTGTCGTGCCGGCTCTTGCACGATCAGCGCGATATGAGAACATTCCCGACTGCGGCCTTGGCGCATGACGGCCGGATGAAACGGATAGGATCGATTGTGAAGAATTCTGTGTTTTCCTGGCGTGCAACGATGGCCGGCCTTGCCGGCGGCCTGTTGCTGATCGCCAACGCTTCGGCGGACGAGGCCTGCGGCCTGTGCGTCAAGCAGATCGTCATCAACTCGGAACTGGCGACGTGTTTTCTCGATCAGTACGACCAGATCGCCAATAGCGGCAGTGGCGCCGTTGTCGTTGATCTCAGCAACTGCGCCTCGCGCGGCGTCGTCGAAGCCTTGCCGTCACCGAACAAGGGGGCGGCGGAGCCCGACGTACAGTTCATGATTTCGCGCCTGCAGTTGCAATGCCTGAAAAAGAAGCTGGAGGCGCCAGGCATCGTGCTGGATCCCTCCGCCACCATTGAACTGGACACCTGCGGATGAAGAAACCGTCGGGCAACACCAGGCAAACAGCAGCCGCCGCACCCGCAAAGGCGCCGGCCGGCAAACCGGCGCTGCCGGAAACCACCGAAGGTTTCCCGTGGCCGAGCAGCCACGAGATCAAGAAGGAGAGCAATCCCTTCACCGACCGCGACTGGCGCATGCTGGTCTATGCCTGGTCGGGCCTGGCGGTGCGTCTGGCCATCATCTTCACCTTGATGTTCTCGGTCTATCAGTTTCTGGCCAACCAGGAGCAGAAGCGCGTCGAGCAGACCATGTCGCTGGTCGAACTCTGGGAAAACAAGGACTACCAGCAGGCGCAGCGTGCGCTGAAAGATCGTCTGACGGCCCTCAACGCCAAATATGACAATCTGCTCAGCGCCAACCCCTCGCCGACCGAGGAGCAGGTGTTCCGGCAACGGATCGGCATCGAGGCGATGACCGCCTCCGGTGGTGACATGCCGCTCGCCGATTTCAACGAGAATTTCGACCGCATCGTCTATTTCCTCAACCGCCTGTCCTTCTGCGTCGACGGCGATTTGTGTTCGCGCAAAGTGACCGATGCCTATTTCCGCGACTATGCCGTCTCGTTCTGGAGCTATTTTGCCGGCTACATCGACAAGCAGCGCAAGGCGGGTTCGCCCACTTTCGCCACGGCAATCGAGACCTATGTGCGCAATGGGCCGCTCGCGGCCGAAGCCAAATAGCGATGGGAAAATCCAGCCTCCGCGTGATGCGCAGCTGTCGCTGGCTGGCCATGGCCGGTGCTTTGATTGCGAGTTCGGCTGCCCGTGCGGAAAACGCACCGGATTTCCACCTCGATCTCGACACCGGCGGCCATAGTGCACAGGTTACCGACCTCGCCTTCACGCCCGATGGCGAGGACATTGTCTCGGCATCGAACGACAAGACCATCCGCGTCTGGGACTGGCAGAGCGGAGTGACCCTGCGCACCATTCGCGGCTATCTCGGCAATGGCAGCGACGGCAAGATCTTCGCGGTTGCGGTCTCCCCCGACGGCAAGACGATCGCCGCCGGCGGCTATTTCGGCGCCAGCCTTGGCGACAAGCCACCCTATGGCGACATCAGGCTGTTCGACTTCGCCACCGGCAAGATGAAGGCGGTGCTGAAAGCCGCCGACTACGCGACCTACGATCTCGCCTTCTCTCCCGACGGCAAGACGCTGGCTGCCGGTGGCGCCGATGGCGTCGTCTATCTGTGGCGGCTGGACGACCAATCCGCGAGCGGCTGGACGCTGGACAAGAAGCTCGATGCCGATTCCTGGCACATCGACAAGCTCGCTTTCGCCGCCGCGGGAACAAGGCTGGCGGCGACCACCACCGACAACGGCATCCGGCTCTGGGACGTCGCCAACGGCGAAGAGATCGCACTGCCTGACGAAGCCGAACCGCTGCGGGACATCAGCGTGATGGCGCTGGCCGTTTCGCAGGACGGCAGCCTGTTTGCCACCGGCAGCAAGGACGGGCTGGTGCAGCTCTGGCGGGCTGCTGACGGCACGCTGGCGCGCGCCATGCCAAAGCAGGATTTCCTCATCGGCTCGCTGACCTTTGCCAAGGGGTCGCGGTTGGTCGCCTCCTGCGGCTATCGCTGCGCCGACAAGCACCGCTCCATCATCTGGAACACCGACACCGGCGAGCAGGTGCTCGACTACACCGGCCATGACGGTACGGTCTATGCCAGCGCCGCCAATGCCGATGGCTCGCTGGTGGCGACGGCCGGCGGCAGCCGCAATGCCATCCAGGTCTGGGACCCCGCGACCGGTGAGCGCAAGGCCCTGTTGCAAGGCGTGGGCGAACCGGTGACTGCAGTCGGCATCGATGCGGCCAACGACGTCGTCGCCTGGGGCAACACCAACCCGTGCCCTGAGCGCGTGGCCTGCCCCGAACAGCAGGGAGCGCTGGACAACACACTGGCGCTACCCACCGCCGAGCGTTTCTTCGAAGACCCGCAGCCGCTGACGGAGCCGGGCTCGTTTGCGCGCGCCGCGCTGGCCGATGGCCAGTGGTCGCTGCGCGCCGCGGCGGGCGGCAAGGACGCGCTGGAGAATGCGGTGCTGGAGATCGCCAATGACGGCAAGACGGTGCGCAGCATCGAGAACGACGCCACCAATGGCTTCGTCCATTCGGCCTACACGCTGATCGACAAGGGTCTTGGCCTGATCACCGGCGGCAATGACGGCACGCTGATCGAATACAGAACCGCGACCGCGAAAGTGTCGGGCGAGTTCACCGGCCATACCGGCGAGATCAACGCCATGGTCGCCTCGGAGAAGGCCGGCCTGCTGGTCACCGGCAGCGCCGACCAGACGCTCAGACTGTGGAACCTGAAGACGCACGAACTGATCGCCTCGATGTTCTTTGCCGGCTCGCAATGGATCGTCTGGATGCCGCAGGGCTACTACTATTCCTCCGACGAGGGCGACAAGCTGATCGGCTGGCAGGTCAACCAGGGCCGCGACCATGAAGGCCGCTTCATCCGCGCCGGCCAGTTGAAGAAATACCTCTGGAGCCCCGAAATGGTGCGACGCGCAATCATCCTGCGCAGCGCCAAACAGGCGGTCAAGGAGATGCGGCCTGGCGTCGACAACGAGTTGGAGAAGCTGCTGCAGCGCAAGCCGCCGGAGTTCGCCATCCGCGTGGCGGATGATCAGAGCAAGGTGCGCGACGGTTATGTCGCCGTCGAGATATCAGGGGCCAAGGAAGCTGGAACGGATGTCGCCGGCTTCTCGATCCTGTCGAACAGCCGCAATGTCGGCGACGTGACGGCCCGCTCGGTCGACGGCAACAGCAGCATTGTCGAGATCCCGGTCGAGAATGGCCAAAACACCATCCGCATCACCGGCACCAATGAATATGGCTATCTGACCGAGCGCAGCGTGACGGCGCTAGCGAGAAAGACCGAGAAGGCCGAGGCCAAGGGCAAGCTCTATGTCGCGGTCATCGGCGTCGACAAATATCCGTTCCTGACCGATGCCTGTTCGGGCCGCGCCTGCGACCTGCGCTACCCCGTCGATGACGCCACCGAGTTCCTCAAGGTGATCTCGCAGAAATCGGCGCCGTTGTTTTCATCGATGGAGACGCTGGTTCTGGTCAACCGCGAGGCGCTCGACGAGAGCCCTGAAAAGTCCAAGCAGACCTACGCCGTCGCCAGTGCCGACGCCATCATGGAGCCCGACTCCGACACGATCGACGACCAGCTCGCCGATTTCCTCGACAGGCCGGGCGAGCACGACACCACAATCATCTTCGTCGCCGGCCACGGCATCAACATCGACGAGGACTATTATTTCATCCCGACCGACGGCCGCAAACAGGATGCCGAGCGCTGGAAACGCTCGTCGCTTGTCGACTGGTCGGACATCCAGAAATCGGTCGAGCGGGCCAAGGGCATGCGCTTCATGCTGCTCGACACCTGCCATGCCGCCAACGCCTTCAATCCGCGTCTGGAAAAAGACGCGCAGGACGCGCGCATCGTGGTGTTTTCGGCGACCGCCGCCAACAACACCGCCGCCGAACTGCCGGAGCTCGGCCACGGCGTCTTCACCTATTCGATCCTCGAAGGCTTGCGCGGCAAGGCCAGGACGTCCGACGGCGGCGTCACGCTGTTCGGCCTTGCCGACTATATTTCACGCGAGGTGGTGCGGCTGACATCGTCGAAGCAGAAGCCGTTCTATTATGTCGGTGGCGTCGAGAACATCGTGCTCGCCGAGCCATGAGCGGGCGAGGCCTGCGCCAAGACACCCCCCTCTGTCCTGCCGGACATCTCCCCCCCAAGGGGGGAGATTGGCTGTCATCTTCGACCCCACCAATTATCGACCTTTCAAATCAAGAGCCGGCGACGAAGAGACCAATCTCCCCCCTTGAGGGGGAGATGTCCGGCAGGACAGAGGGGGGCCGTCTCGCGCAAATTTGGCCAGCAATAGCAATAATGCTATTCCTCCTCCTCCCCCCTCCCCAGCTTCGCCGCCCCCATAGTCTGCCCGCCTGGCACCGATAACTTCCCGCCCTTCTACGACGACGCCACTTTGTTCAAGGATGCCATCGCCAGCGTCGCCGATGTCGAGCCATCCAACCAGCGGCTGACCGGCATCACCGTGCCGCACCATCTGCTGGCCGCCGATCTGGTGGCGCTGGGATTCCGGGCGGCGTCCGGCTTCCGCTACAAGCGCATCGTCATCCTGTCACCGGACCACTTCCACAAGACGCACAGGTTCTACGCCACCTCATTGCGCGGCTTCGACACCGTGCTTGGCCCGGTCGCCGCCGACACCGATGCCATACGCTATCTCGAGACGAACAGCGGCATGGTCGAGGAGTCCTGCCTGTTCGACAAGGAGCATGGCGTGCGCGCCATGTTGCCTTTCTTGCATCACTATTTCCCCGAGGCGAAAATCGTGCCCGTGGCAATGTCGGTCAAGGCGCGCCGCGGCGACTGGGACAGGCTGGCCGAGGCTTTGAAGCCGATTGTCGACAAGGACACGCTGATCGTCGAATCCACCGACTTCTCGCACTATCTGCCCCAGCATGATTCCAGGCGCTTCGACCAGCAGTCCCTGAACATGCTGGCCGCCGGGTCGCTCGACGGCATAGCTGCACTTCGCCAGCCGGATCACGCCGATTCCGTCGGTGCGCTCTATATCCAGACCAGGCTGCAGCGGGAATTATTCGGCGCCCAGCCGCTGGTCGTCGCCAACGAAAACTCGCAGGAGCACACGTCGGACTATGTCGAGCGGACCACCAGCTATGTGGTGGCGCTGTTCGGCGCCTTCGGCCCCGGTTTCAACAATCCGGCGCGACCGAAGGACCGGATCTATTACCTCGCCGGCGACGTCAATTTCGGCCGCGCCATGAAGAAGATCCTGGTTCGCGACGGCGTTGCCGACCGGATCGTCGACAGCGTTCTGGCCCTGACCGGATCGCGGCCGCTGATCGTCAATCTCGAGGGCGTCATCCTGCCCAACGTGCCGGAAGCGCTCGACGACATGACGCTGGCGATGCCGGAGGGCCTCGCCGTCGACATGCTGAAGCGGCTGCATGTCGCCGGCGTCGGGCTCGCCAACAATCACGCCTATGATCTCGGACCGTCAGGCTATGCGGAGACACTGCGCGCCCTGGATGAAGCAGGCATCCCGCATTTCGGCCAGGGCGAGACGCTGGCGCTTGCCGATCTCGATCTTGTCGGCCTGACCGACATCGACACCAACGGCTCCAAGAACACCGACCTTATTACCCCTGCCCTGCTCGACCGGCTGCTGCACGAGGATGCCGGGCGGCCGGTGGTTGCCTTCGTCCATTGGGGCCGCGAGTACAAGACCGGACCATCGGAACGTGAAGACATGCTTGCCGACCAGATGCGGCTGCGCGGCGTCTCCGCCATCGTCGGCGGCCATCCGCATGTGTCCAGCGAAGCGATCGTCCCGCTGGCCGGCGGCGACGTGGCGGAGGTCTATTCGCTCGGCAATTTCCTGTTCGACCAGAGCGCGGAACGGTCGTCCGGATCGATGCTGGAACTGCGCGTCTTCGCCCAGGGCACAATTTTTGTGAGGCTCATTCCGCTTCCCAACTATTTCGAGATGGGTCGGAAATAAACGCTCCCAGGGTGTGTTGAGATTCAGGTCAGGCCGAGTCGAAAACGACTGACACCGAGAACCGGAGCGGAGCGTACTTTTCGTACGTGAGCACAGTTCTACCGCGACGCGGTAGAACGGGGAAGCGCAGGAAGCCGCCGTTTGCAGGCCGGCCTCACCTGAATATCTGCGCACCCTAACCGCAGCCGACCATATCGCGTGGCAGATAACAGGCCGCCGGCTCGGTCTTGGTCTCGAACAGCGACTGCTTCGGCCGGAAATAGAAGAAGGTGACCGGCTTGCTCTCGCGCACGCTGCCGTCGGCAAAATGCGCGGCAATGCTGAAGCTGTGGATCGACGACATTGACGACCACATTTTCAGCCGCGCCGTGTAGGCGCTGATCCTCTTGTTGCCGCGCACCGGCATGGCGATGGTGTAGTCATGCTTGCCGATCGGGAACTCGATGTTCTGGTAGCGCATCGCTTCCGGCGTGCCGCCGCCGCCGTCGCCGCATTCGGCCATCGATTCCGGCGTCTCGAAGACCGCCATGGTGATGGAGGCGCGGAACGGCTCGCTCTGCTGGTAGACGTGACCTTCGTCATCCGCCCAGGAATAGTCGAATTTGCCGATCGCGTTCAGCGTCATCGCCTGCTGCATGTTGCCGAGATAGTCGGCGACCTCGCCGAACTTGATCTTGTTGGTCAGCTGGCTGCGGCAGACATTGAGACTGTCCACCGAAGGACAGGGGAAACGGCCCGTTTCCAGGCTGGCGGTGTCGACGCCGGCTTCGGTGAACACGCTCTTGACCGACACGTCGACACCGTCGCCGAAACTGCCTATGTCCTTGCTGTACGTGCGGCTGGGCTCGCCGGTCGGGTTGCCCTCGTCGTCGACCGTGGTGAACTGGATCGACATCTTCATGTCCTTGGCGTCGCCCCAGCCATTGTTGACGATCGAGAAATCCGGCCGGAAGCCGACGCAGCCGAAATGCTCCGATATCGACAGCATCGGCTTGCGATAGGCATCGCTGGCGGCGACCTTCATCTCCAGGCTGTCGAGCTTGACCTTGGACTGGTCAGTGGTCTTGAGATCGACTTCGGCAAAGGCCGGCGCGCCCTCCCAGTCCATGCCTTCATAGACGTTGCCGGTGGCCACCTGGCCGGTGCCGTTCCAGCTGTCGTTATACTGGTCGGACTGCGGATAGATCGCGATGTCCTCGTCGCGCACCAGATGCTGGTACTGCATGTCGGACTGCTGGGTCATGCGCTGGTCGACCGCGATGCCGATCTCGACCTTGTCGGCATCGCCGCCGCCGGTCTGCGCCTTGAGGAGCCCGCCGACCCTGGCATCGGCCAGCACGTCGGGGCGCGAGCCGCCGACCTCCTTGCCCCGCACCCATTGCGAGTCGTAGACAGTCCCGCCGGCAAGCCGCGTGCGGCCCTTGCCATTCTTCAATCCATCGACAAATGAGCCGGCAAAAATCTCGCCGGTCTTTGACAGCAGTCGCCCCTCGCCATTCGGCACGCCGGCGACGAACCGACCCTCATAGCGGTTGCCGTCGGCATCGACGTGGGTGCCCTTTCCGCTGAGTTTCCCGGCAAGCCAATCCCCTTCGAAAACCTCGCCGGAGCGCAGGTCGAGCCGGCCTTGCCCTTCGGGTCGGCCGTTCCTGATCTCACCGAAATAGCTGGAATAGATGGTTTTGGGATCATAGCTCGCCGAGCCACGCACCCGCCACACCAGCCTGCCCTTGCCGTTGACGGTGCCGTCTTCGGCAATCGTCCTGTCAGGTGACTGGCCCGCCGCGGGCTCCCAGACGAAGTCGAGATTCTTTTCCGCATGGAAGTCCCACACCCGGACCATCCTGCGCAGCACCGATCGCGTGTCTGCCTTGTACAGGATCTGCACCCGTTCCGCCCAGGCGCCCCGGGCAGGGGCGGGTAGCGGATCGGCGAAGGCCGGCGAAAACATCAACGCGGCCAGCATCGATGCGGCCGCGATCCCGAACACTGCCTTTGCCCGCGCCATTCCAAAAACCCCTTTGGATGCCAACCCCTTGGCCCCACAAGCGTAGTCGGCGAGCCGGCCTCGTGCAAGAGAACCGCAAAGGAAGTGCCCGCCAAGAAAAAGGCGGCGGGATTGCTCCGCCGCCTCTGTCTCAACCGCGAATGCGCAGCGATTATTTATACAGGCTGTTGATCCACTGGACGTTGGCAGCGTTCAGGCGCACGGCGGTGTTCGCGTCGGGGCTTTCCGCCACGTTGACACCGGTGATGATGCGCTGCTTGGCCTTGTTGTCATAGGCATAGACCGAGCTGCCGCTCGACCCCGGGAACGTATCGCAGTCATACTGGAAATATTCCGGGGCGATGTTTTCGGCATGCACTTCGCAGGCTGCCTTCCACATCGTGCCCATCGGCTTGTCACCGGGATAGCCGACGAGGTTGGCGGTGAAGTCGCCGAGATCGTCATAGTTGGCATAGCCCAGCCAGCCAAGGTTGGTGCCAACGTCCTGCTTCAGCGTAACGATGCCGAGATCCCACAGGAGGACCGAACCGTAATAACCCTGGTAGTTGTCGATGAAGCCTTGCAGCACATAGGCGCTTTCAAAGGTGAAGGCGCCGAACGGTGCGTCGTCGGCTGTGCTGCCGTTGAGGCCTGGCACGAACAGATAGTCGGAGAGCCAGTCCTTGTCCTCATGGCTGTAGAGGCAATGCGCTGCGGTGAGCACCGTGCGCGGGCCGATCAGCGTTGCCGAACAGCTGCCGAAGCTGCCGGTCTTCGGCGACTTGGCTTCGAGATAGCCGATCGCCGAGAACGGATAGGTCTTGGTGTTCTTGACCTGCTCGCGATCGTCGGCGCCGAAAACCTGACGGCCGGCTTCGCCTTCGCCAAGATCCGGATCTTCGGTCTTGCGCTCAGCCCCGTCTTTTCCATCGGCCGGAGCGTTCAGTTGCTTGATGATAAGCTCCCGCAGCGCTGCGCTCGGCTCGATCTTGATCTCCTTGCCATCGGCGGAACGTCCGACGATGCCGTAGGATTTGACAGCCGTTGCCTCGTCAGCAAGCGGCGCGGCGCGGCTGTCTTCGTCAGTCAGCGTCGGCGGCGCGATTGGTTTTGCCCGCCCGGGCTTGTAGTCGCCTGAAGTCACGTCCCGCATGCTTTCGCCATTGCCGGCACTGGCGGAGCCAGGGTCGGCGGCGAAAACCGGGACCGCCCACATTGCGGTGGAAAGCAATGCGGACGCAATAAGTGCGTTTGTCAGTTTTGTCATGGTGAGACTCTCCCAAAAGTCAGCAAGGACTGGATCAAAATACAGAAATATTGTCGAGATCGTGGTGAAGCCGAAAAATGAGTTTGGTTACCGGCGCCTGAACATGATCATCACCCCATGCGGTCTGTCGAAGACCCCCGCCAAAGACATCCGCGCGGATATACTGCCTAAATTAATACAACATTGGAATGACAAATCGCTTCCACGTAGCCCGTGGGGGGCTATAGGGTTTTGAGTGGGTTCCGCACGGGAACGCGATCCGCGAAGCAACGCCTGCTTGCTGGCGACTGTTTCGTTGATCATGCGCCGGGGCTGGCTCGTTCGGGAACATGTCTCAGGAGGATTTCAGGTGCACATCATCCATCGGTTCAAGCCGATCGCCGCCGCGACTTTGCTCGGCATCGCCGCGGCCCTTGCGGCCGCCAACGCTGCCCAGGCGGACGAAGGCGCCGCCCGACCGGAGGCAGCGGTCTCGCCAATGAAGCGCGTGACGGAAGCCAGGGCGAAGGCCGCGGCGGAGAATCCCGACGGCGCCGATCGCGTCTATGGCGGCAACCAGGCCGAAAAGGGCGCCTATCCGTTCCAGGTCGCGCTGCTCACCACCGACAGGCTGGACGAGAATCCGGCCTCGCAGGCCAATGCCCAATTCTGCGGCGGCAGCCTGATCGCCCCGCAATGGGTGCTGACGGCAGCACACTGCCTCAACGACAAGGGCCAGCCGATTTCGCCGGAGAGCGTCACCGTGCTGACCGGCGCCACCGATCTCAGCGAGGGCAAACGCCACAAGGTGGTGGAGGTCATCGTCAACGAAGGCTACAGCGAGCAGACGCTCGACAATGATCTCGGCCTGCTCCGGCTTGCCGAGCCGGCCGATGCGCCGACCATCAAGGTCACCCATGATGCAACGCCCGACACCGGCAAGACGACGGTCACCGGCTGGGGCAAGATGCAGGATGGCACCTTCCCGACCACGCTGATGGTTGCCGACCTTGATCTGCAGCCGAACACCGCTTGCAACAGCGGCATCAAGGCCATCTATGCGCATGATCTGAAGGCAGCACTTGGCGATCTGTCCCACCGTATGCGCTATTCGGAAAAAGGCATCGACGCGGCCGCCAATGCGATTGCCGCCGACATGACCGACCCGCTGACCGGCAACATGATCTGCGCCGGCACCACCAGCGGCGTGCGCGATGCCTGCAACGGCGACAGTGGCGGCCCGCTGTTCATGACCGGCACGGACGGCCCGGTTCAGGTCGGCGTCGTCAGCTGGGGCGAAGGCCCGGCGGACGGCAGTGCGGCCTGTGGCCACAAGGACGCCTACGGCATCTACACGCGGCTGGCCAATTACACCGGCTGGATCGAGGCAAAGATGAAAACCTCTGCTCCAGCGCCTGCTAAACCCAAGCCGGGACTGGGCACGGCGCAGAAGCCGAAGACGCCCTGAACCACGGCCACTTCGCCTTCACATGAAAAACGGCGGGGGTGCCCGCCGTTTTTGTTTTGCCGGCTTATCAAGTTTGCCGGCTTATCAAGCGGGCTTATTTCCTTGGCGGGCCTTTGCGTTCAGCCGAAGCCGCCCACAGATTGATGTCGGATTCGCGCGCATAGGTATCGATCTCGGCGAGTTCGGCATCGCTGAAGTCGAGCACCTTGAGCGCACCTACACAGTCCTCGACCTGCTCCGGCCGGCTGGCGCCGATCAGCGCCGAGGTCACCCTGCCCTTGCGCAGCACCCAGGCAAGCGCCATCTGCGCCAGCGTCTGCCCGCGCTTGCCGGCGATGGCGTCGAGCGCCTTGATGTTGGCGATGGTCTTGTCGTTGATGAACGCTGTCTTCAGCGACTTGCCCTGGGAAGCACGGCTGCCATCGGGAATGCCGCCGAGATACTTGTTGGTCAGCATGCCTTGCGCCAGCGGCGAGAACACGATGGAGCCGACGCCGAGCCCTTCGAGCGTGTCGAGCAGGCCGTCTTCCTCGACCCAGCGGTTCAGCATCGAATAGCTCGGCTGGTGGATGACGCAAGGCGTGCCAAGCTGCTTCAATATATCGGCCGCCTCGCGCGTGCGCTGCGAATTGTAGGACGAGATACCGGCATAGAGCGCCTTGCCCGAGCGCACGGCATGGTCGAGCGCGCCCATGGTTTCTTCCAGCGGCGTGTCGGGATCGAAACGGTGCGAATAGAAGATGTCGACATAGTCGAGACCCATCCGCTTCAGGCTCTGATCGAGGCTGGCAAGCATGTATTTGCGCCCGCCCCATTCGCCGTAAGGGCCGGCCCACATCTCGTAGCCGGCCTTGGTCGAGATGATCAGCTCGTCGCGGTAGGCGGCGAAGTCGGTGCGCAGGATCTCGCCAAAAGCGGTCTCGGCCGAGCCGGGCGGCGGACCGTAATTGTTGGCGAGGTCGAAATGCGTGATGCCGAGGTCGAAGGCCTTGCGCGCGATCGCCTGCTTGGTCTTGTGCGGCGTGTCATTGCCGAAATTGTGCCACAACCCCAGCGAGATCGCCGGCAGCTTCAGGCCGGAGCGGCCACAGCGGTTGTAGATCATCTTTTCATAGCGGTTTTCGGCGGGGATGTAGGGCATCGGAAAATCCTCAAATAGAAGCGAGCCAGGCATCGCGGCAACGCGGCGAGTCGGCTCTGCCCCTCACCCTTACCCTCTCACCGTCGGAACGGGGAGAGGGTTGAGGTGCACGGACTACTTCTTCTTTGCCAAAAGCTCTTTGGCTTCCTTGACGCCCAGTGCGGCCGGCCGTTCGCAGGTGGTCTGCATGGCGACGAACTTGCCGGTTTCGCCGGAGCGCAGCAGGCCGGTCATCACATCGACGGCATGCAGCGCCAGTTCCATCGAGCAGCGGTGTGGCCGGCCTTCCGTGATCGCCACCGCCATGTCGGCGAGGCCTGATGTGCGGTAGTTGGCCATCATGCCTTGTCCATGCATTTCATTGGGGACACCGAACGGGTGCTTCCATTTCGGCAGCTTCTTGACCGGCTTGCTGTCTTGCGTGAAGCGCACGTCGCCGCCGAAGAAATTCGGATCCGGCACGAACACCGTGCCCGTCTCGCCATAGAGTTCCATCGGCGCGTGGCCATGGGCCCAGACGTCCCAGCTGGTGTTGAGCGTCACCACCGCACCGTTCTCGAACTCCAGCAGGCCGTGGATGGTCGTCGGCGTGTTGACCGGAATCTTCTCGCCCGCGCGCGGTTTTGATGAAATCGTGCGCTCCTTGGCCGGCGTCGTCGCGAAGGCCGCGACCTGTTTCACCGGCCCGATCAGCTGGATCAGGTTGGTGATGTAGTACGGTCCGATGTCGAGCACGGGGCCTGCGCCTGGCTGGAAGAAGAAGTCCGGATTCGGGTGCCAGTGCTCCATGCCGTGGCCCATCACGTGGCAGGTGCCGCTGGTGATCTTGCCAAGTTTTCCCTCGTCGATCAGCTCACGGACCAGTTGGTGCGCACCGCCGAGGAACGTGTCGGGCGCCGAGCCGATGCGCAGCCCCTTCTTCTCCGCCCGCGCCTTGAGATCCTGGCCTTCCCTAACCGACAGCACGAACGGCTTTTCCGAATAGACGTGCTTGCCGGCGTCGAGGATCTGCTTCGATACCTCGTAGTGCACCGCCGGGATGGTCAGGTTGACGACAATGTCGATGTCGTCGGCCTTGAGCAGGTCTTCGACGGTTTCGGCGCGCAGCTTGAACTCCTTCGCCCGCGCCTTGGCCGCCTCCATGTTGATGTCGGCGCAGGCACGCATCTCGATGCCGCGAAACAGCGGCGCCAGCGAGAAATATGCTTTCGAGATGTTGCCGCAGCCGATGACGCCGATGCCAAGTTTCTTTGCCATGCTGATTGCTCCTAATAGGTCTTGACGGCTGCGATCGAGCGGCGGGCGAAGCGCTCGATGTCGTTGGGGTTGTCCTGTTCCATGACGTAGTATTGGGCGGCACTCTTGGCGCGCAGCGCCTTGATCAGGCCAGCCCAGTCGATGGTGCCGTGGCCGACATCCGACCAGCCGTCCTCGTCCAGCCCCTCGCCCGGTTTGGCCATGTCCTTGACGTGGACGGCGCTGATGCGCTTGCCGTATTTCTCGATCCACGGCAGCGGATCGTCGCCGCCGCGCACCACCCAGGCGACGTCCATCTCCCAGCTGATGTCGGGCGCGGACGACAGGATGTGATCCTGCGGCACCGAGCCGTCGGCGAGCTTCTTGAACTCGAAATCATGGTTGTGCCAGGCAAAGCCGTGGCCGGCCTTCTTCGCGGTCTCGCCGACCTTGGCCAGGCGTTCGCCAAAACCACGCCAGCCGGCGGCATCGGATGGCCGCTGGTCGGGCATCAGAAAAGGACAGATCAGCAGGGTGATGCCGAGCGCGTCGGCGATCTTGCGCACGCCGTCGAAGTCGTTCTCGAGCGCGTCGATCGAGAAATGTCCGGTCGGCATGGCAAGGCCGTTCTTGTCGAGCTCGGTGCGGAAGGCCTTGGGATCATCGTAGACGCCGCCGAAGCCCTCGACATGAGTGTAGCCGAGCTTGCCGAGCGTGGCGAGCACGCCTTCCCAGGGCAGGAAATTGCGGGCGCTGTAAAGTTGGAATGACCAGTTCATCGTCTCTGTCCGTTTTGCTTGGGGGATTGTCTTTTGGGGGATGGAATTCTCAGGGGCTAGATGCGGTTGCCGGATTGGGTGTCGAAAAGCGAGGCGCGGGCAGGATCAAAGCCGATCCGGATCGGCTCGCCATTGCGCAGCGTTTTTTCCGCCTCGACACGGAAGGAAAAATTGTGGCCGCCGAGTTTCGTCCACACCAGCGTGTCGGAGCCCATCGGCTCGACGATCTCGACGGCGGCATCGATGGCAAAGGGCATGGTGCTTGCCGCCTCGCCAAAGGCAATGTGCTCTGGCCGGATGCCGAACACGCAAGGTCCGCTACTGTTGCCCCCTGCATCGAAATCATAGCGGTCGAGCGGTATGGAGACATTGCCGGTCTTGAAAGCAGCGCCGGCCTCCACCTGTCCGTCAAGGAAGTTCATTGCGGGCGAACCGAGGAAGCCGGCGACGAAGCGGTTGACCGGCCTGTTATAGATGGTCTGCGGCGCATCGAGCTGCTGGATGACGCCACCCTTCATCACCGCGATGCGATCGGCCAGCGTCATCGCCTCGATCTGGTCGTGGGTGACGTAGATCATGGTGTTCTGCAGCTTGCGATGCAGCAGCTTGATCTCGACACGCAGCTCGGCGCGCAGCTTGGCATCGAGATTGGAGAGCGGCTCGTCGAACAGGAACACGTCGACATCGCGCACCAGCGCCCGTCCGATCGCCACGCGCTGGCGCTGGCCGCCGGAAAGTGCTGCCGGCTTGCGCTGCAGCAGCGGCTCGATCTGCAGGATTTCGGCCGCCCGCGCGATCCGCTTGGCGATCTCGTCCCTTGGCGTGCCGGCGACACGCAGGCCGAAGGACAGGTTCTTCTCCACCGTCATTTGCGGGTAGAGTGCATAGGACTGGAACACCATGCCGATGCCGCGGTCCTTGGGCTCTTCCCAGGTGACGTTCTTGCCCTTGATGAAGATGCGGCCTTCGGAGACGTCGAGCAGGCCGGCAATGCAATTGAGCAGGGTCGACTTGCCGCAGCCGGATGGGCCGAGCAGCACGATGAACTCGCCCTCGGCGACATCGAGATTGAGCGTCTCCAGGACGGTCACCGAGCCGAAATTCAGCGACAGGTCCTGGATCGAAACGCTGGTACCATTCTGAGCCATCGCGGTTATCCCTTCACCGCGCCGGCGGCGATGCCACGCACGAACAATTTTCCGGAGATGAAATAGACGATCAGCGGCACCAGGCCGGTGATCAGCGTCGCCGCCATATTGACGTTGTATTCCTTCACGCCCTGCACCGAATTGACGATGTTGTTGAGCTGCACCGTCATCGGATAGGTGTCGGGCTTGGTGTAGATGACGCCGAACAGGAAGTCGTTCCAGATGCCGGTCACCTGCAGGATGATGGCAACGACGAAGATCGGCAGCGACATCGGCAGCATGATACGCAAATAGATGCCCCAGAAGCCGGCGCCGTCGACGCGTGCCGCGCGGAACAGCTCCTCCGGCATCGACGAGAAATAGTTGCGGAACAAAAGCGTCAGGATCGGCATGCCGAAGATCGAATGCACCAGCACCAGGCCCCAGATGGTGCCGTAGAGGCCTATCTCGCGCAGCACGATGACGATCGGATAGATCATCACCTGATAGGGAATGAAGGCGCCGACGATCAGGATGGTGAAGAACAGGTCGGCCCCCTTGAAGCGCCAGTTTGCCAGCGCGTAGCCGTTGACCGACGCAATCGCGATCGACAGGATCACCGACGGCACGGTGATGCGCACCGAATTCCAGAAACCGCGCGAAAGCCCATCGCAGTTGAGGCCGGTGCAGGCGGTCGACCACGCCTTGACCCATGGTTCGAAGGTGATCTCGAGCGGCGGCGAGAAGATGTTGCCGAGCCGGATCTCCGGCATGCCCTTGAGCGAGGTGACAACCATCACGTAGAGCGGCAGGAGATAGTAAGCCGCCACGACAAACAGCGTGCCATAAAGGAAGATGTTGCGGCGCGAAAACATCCGGCGCGGCTTTGGGCCGTAGGGTCCGGTGATGTCCTGGCGACCGGCGGCGGCTGTTGGAGCAGCGGTGATTGCCATGCTCATTTGCGCCGTCCGAATTCGAGGTAGGCCCATGGCACGATGACAATGATCACCGTAAGCAGCATCATGGTCGAGGCGGCAAAGCCCTGGCCGAGATTCTGGGCATGGAACATGTATTCATAGACATATTTCGCCGGCACTTCCGACGAGATGCCTGGCCCGCCGCTGGTCTGGGCGACCACGAGGTCGTAGACCTTGACGATGCCGGCGGCGATGATCACCAGCGTGGTGATCAGCACCGGTCGCATCATCGGGATGATGATGAAGAGGTAAGTTTTCCAGGTGGGTATCCCATCCACCCGCGCCGCCTTCCAGATGTCCTCGTCAATGCCGCGCAGACCGGCCAGCATCAGGCACATGACCAGCCCCGTGCCTTGCCAGAGCGCGGCGATCAGGATGCCGTAGATGACGATGGAGGAATCATAGAGCGGGTCGAAGGCGAAGTCCGTCCAGCCCAGCGACCGCACGACATGCTGGACACCGAAATTCGGGTTGAGGATCCACTGCCAGACCAGCCCGGTGACGATGAAGGACAGCGCGAAGGGGTAGAGGAAGATGGTGCGGAACGTATCCTCGAAGCGGATCTTCTGATCGAGCAGTGCTGCCAGCAGGAAACCGATGATCAGCGAGAAGACCAGCATGCAGGCGCCGTAGATGGCCAGGTTCTCGACCGCGACCAGCCAGCGCGGCGTCACCCACAGCCGGCGATACTGGTCGAGACCGACGAAATTCAGCCGCGGCAACAGCCTGGAATCGGTGAAGGAATAAACGATCGTCCAGATCGTGCCGCCGAGGAAGATGACCAGCGCATTGAGGATCATCGGGATCGACGCGATCTTCGCGTTGAGATTGCGAAACAATCGGCTGGGCCGTCTCGCTGTCTGTTCAGTCATGGGACGCGCCTCGCCGGATCGGATCGCGTTGGGCAACAGTCTCCGGCCCGACCAGGGGCCAGAGACCGATGCATGACATCAGCTCAATCGGCCTTGGAGACGATGTCGGCGAAGCGCTTCTGCGCATCTTCGGGCGTCATCGTCGGCGTGGCGAAGAACTCGGCGAACAGGTCATTGACCTGAGTCAGCGAATCCTCGGTCATCAGCTGGTTGGTGTCGGGAATGGTGTTGCCCTTGGCCAGGATGTCGAGGCCTTTCTTCATGCAGTCATTGGCGGCATTGAGATCGACGTCACCGCGCACCGGCAGCGAGCCTTTCTTCAGATTGAAGGCAACCTGCGTCGCCGGCGACAGCATGGTCGAGGCCAGCACTTCCTGTGCCTTCGACTTGTCGGCGTCCTTCAGCAGCGGGAAGTAGAAGGAATCGCCGCCGGTCTGGATGACGGCGTTGACGCCGAGGCCGGGCAGGCAGGTGTAGTCCTTGCCCGCCGTCTGGCCGGCAACCTGGAATTCGCCTTGCGCCCAGTCGCCCATGATCTGGCCGCCGGCCTGGCCGGTGATGACCAGATTGGTCGCCTGGTTCCAGTCCTGCACCTTGGACTTGGCCTGCATCTTGCGGGCGTCGTCAGCCGCCTTGAACACTTTGGCGACTTCCGGTCCGCCGGCAACCGCCGCATCCTTGTCGCCATAGACCTTCTTGAAGATGTCGGGGCCGCCGATCGCCACCATCAGCACCTGGAAGGCGCCGGAGGTCTGCCAGGCCTGCTGGCCGACGGCGAGCGGGATCTTGCCGGCCTTTTCGAGTGCGGGCGCTGCCGCGACAAATTCATCCCAGTTCTTCGGCACCGGCACGCCGGCATCCGCGAAGGCCTTGTTGGAGAGCCACAGCCACTGCCAGGAGTGGATATTCACGGGGATGCAATAGACCTTGCCGTCGACCGTGCACTCGTTGAGCAGGCTGGCTGGACGGATGACGTCCTTCCAATGCTCCTTCGTCGCGAGATCTGTCAGGTCGCGCATCAGGCCGGCCTTCACCAGTTCCTCGGCCTGGCGGCCGTGATTGAACTGGGTGGCGCCCATCGGATCGCCGCCGGTGATGCGGCTGATCATGATTGGCCGCGCCGTGTCGCCCGAGCCGGCGATGGCGCCGTCGACCCAGTGATTGCCGGTGGCGTCGAAAGCCTTGGCGAACTCGGCGACCGCCGCTGCCTCGCCGCCCGAAGTCCACCAATGGGTGACTTCCAGGTCCGTCGCGGCGGCCGGACCGGCAAATTGCAGCGCGGCCGTCGCTGCCAGCGCAGCAGTGATGAATTGGTATCGCATTTCGGTTCCTCCCAGAATCTGAAACGTTACAGATTTTCGATACGGGAATTGCGCGGACTGCGCAACCCCATGAACAACGAGGGTTCGACATTTTTTCGGGCCGCGAACAAATTCACATGGATAGTCACTCCATGTGCAGTGCAATATCAGCCCGCTGCATTGCAAAACACGGAAATGGCGCCCAAAAGCCGGCAAAAGACGACGGCCGGGGCGATTCCTTCTGGAATCCCAAGGGGTTTCGCAAAAGAGCCACCCACCCGGCCCGAGGGGATCGGTATCTCAATATGGCAATCTGTAACGTTTCAGTATATTGAGACTTTGCCGGGGCTGGAGCGCATATCGTATTGCAATGGCGGCGATTGCCGGCCCGGCCTGCGGCTGCTATGCGCCTGACGGGCGGGACGAATGGACAGACAGCGTACGGACAAGAACGAGGAGACCTCGGCACAAGGGCGGCCGACGTTGAAGACGCTCGCCTTCATGACCGGGCTCGGCGTCACCACCGTGTCGCGCGCCTTGAAGGATGCCCCGGAAATCGGCGCCGAAACCAGGCGTCGGGTGCAACTGGTGGCCAAGCAGATCGGCTACCGGCCGAACCGCGCCGGCGTGCGCCTGCGCACCGGCAGGACCAATGTCATCAGCTTGGTGCTCAACACCGATCGCGAGATCATGAGCTTCGTCTCGGACATCATCTACGGCGTTTCGGAAGTGCTCGCCGAAACGCCCTATCACCTGATTGTCACGCCCTATTCCCGCTCGCAGGATCCGATGGAGCCGATCCGCTATCTCGTCGAGACCGGCTCGGCCGACGGCGTCATCATCTCGCGCACTCAGCCCAACGACCCGCGTGCCCGCTACATGCTGGAGCACGGCATGCCTTTTGCCACGCACGGCCGCACCGATATGGGTCTCGTCCACCCCTACCATGACTTCGACAACCATGCTTTCGCGATGGAAGCCGTGCGCCGGCTGGCGAGCATGGGCCGGCGCAGGCTGGCGCTTCTGTCGCCACCGCCCGGGCTGACCTATTACGGCCATACGCTGAACGGCTTTGCCGATGCGCTGAGCGAGGTCGGCGCCAGCGAGATTCCGTTCAACACCGTTTCGATCGACCATACGATCGAGCAGATCAGGACGAGGACCGCGCAGGTGATGCGCCGCGACATCAGGCCGGACGGTTTCGTCTGCAGCGCTGCCGCCGCGACACTGGCCATTGTTGCCGGCATCGAGGATGCCGGTCTCAAGCTCGGCCGCGACGTCGATGTGGTGTCCAAGCAGTCGTCGGACCTGCTGCACCTGTTCCGGCCGGAATTGCTCGTCGTCAACGAGAACTTCCGCCTGGCCGGCTCCGATCTTGCCCGTTCCGTGCTGGGCTGGATCGGCGGCGCGGCGCCGGGCTCGTTGCAGAGCCTGGTCGTGGCCAGCGGCGTCCAGGCATTAAACCAGCCAGTACCCGCTTAAAGCGGGCTTTGTGGGCTGGCTTTGCTAGCCAGCCGCACCACTGCCCCACGGTCCGTGGAATGCACCGGGTCCGTCGATGCGTTCGAAACCGTGCGCGCCGAAGAAGTCGCGTTGCGCCTGGATCAGGTTCGAAGTGCCGCGGCCCTGGCGGTAGCTGTCGAAATAGGCAAGCGCGGAAGACAGCGCCGGTACCGGCGAGCCGGCCTCCGATGCCCTCGCCACGATGCGCCGCAGCGATGGGTGCGCCTCCTGCATCAACGCGATAAAGGCCGGCGCCATCAGAAGGTTGGTCGAGGCGCCGCCCTTGCTGAAGGCCTCCGCCATGGTGTCGAGCATCTGCGAGCGGATGATGCAGCCGGCGCGCCAGATCCTGGCGATGGTCGGCATCGGCAAGTTCCAGTTGAACTCCTTGGAGGCGCCGCTCATCACCGCAAAACCCTGGGCGTAGGCGGCGATCTTGCCGGCGAACAGTGCCAGTTCGAGATCCTTGAGCAGAGCGTCCCTGTCGCCGGAAATCTTCGTCACGCCGATGTTGCCATAGGCCTTTTCCGCCGCCAGCCGCTCATCCTTGATCGACGACAGAACGCGTGCCGCCACCGCCGCCTCGATCGCCGTCGCCGGAATGCCGAGTTGCTGCGCCTCGATGACAGACCATTTGCCGGTGCCCTTCTGGCCGGCGCGGTCGAGGATGATGTCGACCACCGGCTTGCCGGTCTTCGGATCGTCTGATGCCAGCACCTTGGCGGTGATCTCGATCAGGTAGGAGTTGAGCCGGCCCTTGTTCCAGTTGGAAAACACCGTGCCGATCTCCTTCGGCCCCATGCCGAGCCCGTCGCGCAGGATGCCGTAGATCTCGGCGATCATCTGCATGTCGGCATATTCGATGCCGTTGTGGATGGTCTTGACGAAATGGCCGGCGCCGTCGGTGCCGAGCCATGCCGCGCAGGGTTCGTCCTTGAATTTGGCGGAGATCGCGGTCAGCACTTTCTCGACACGCTTCCACGAGTCCTCCGTGCCGCCGACCATGATCGACGGCCCGTGGCGCGCGCCCTCTTCGCCACCGGATACGCCCATGCCGATGAAGGTGAGACCCGAGCCGGAAAGCTCGGAGAAGCGCCGCATCGTGTCGCGGAAATTGGCGTTGCCGGCGTCGATGACGATGTCGTTGGCCGACAGCACGCCGCGTAGCGCCGCGATCTGTTCATCGACCGGCTTGCCGGCCAACACCATGATGATGATCGGACGTGGTGGCCGGATCGCGGCGGCGAGCTCTTCCAGGCTGTAGCAGGGCACGACCATATCCC
Organism: Mesorhizobium loti; assembly: GCA_014189435.1. NCBI lineage: Bacteria > Pseudomonadati > Pseudomonadota > Alphaproteobacteria > Hyphomicrobiales > Phyllobacteriaceae > Mesorhizobium > Mesorhizobium loti. The sequence goes on along the minus strand of CP050293.1, from coordinate 100,195 downwards.
TGAGCGCGCCGGCATTTTCGACGAAAGCGTCAGTGCGCGCCCTGGTGCGGTTGAAGACGGCAATGCGATGCCCATGCTCGGCGATATTAAGCGCCAGGTTGGAGCCCATCGTGCCAAGGCCGATCAGCCCGATTTCGGCTTTTTCCATCGTTTTTTCCTACCTTCGGGTTTTCTTGATTGAGGCCCGCGATTTTGCCGGGATGATTGACGGGCCTTTCGGGCCGCGTCAACCGCCTCTCCGAATTGTGTTGCCGCAGACGATGATGAGTTCGGCATGGAAGCGCCCGGCGGTCACGGCCTGATGTCGACGGGCGCTTCGATCTTCACCATCTCGAAGTCCGTGACCAGGATGTCGATGCGTACCGTCCACCGGCCGGGCACCGGGATAACAAGGTTGTCGACACGCCAGCTGCCGTCGCCGGGCTTGGTCGCGGCGCGCTTCAGCGGCTCGATGCCGGAATCGGGCTTCGACAGCACCAGCGTCACCTCCTTGGCGTCGAGCGGGCCGAAGTCACCGCTCATGATGATCATCGAGGCGACAACCGGTCCGGCATGGCCAGGCGTGATGCTGAGATCCGCCATCGCCTGCAACGCGTGGATATGGACCGAGACCGGCTGCGCCGCGGCGATCGCCAGTGCCCGCGGCGGCGGTGTGAAGCGCCAGCCCGCGGCAACGCCGAAGATAGCCAGCACGATCAGCAGTTCGACGCCGATCGAGCGGGAGAGCCTGCGTTGCACCTCTGTCGATCCGGCCGCGGCCGACGCGGTTAGTTTCCAGCGGTTGACGGCGGCGAGCGTGAAGAGAAAGACCAGCAGTCCCAGCTTGATCAGCAGCAGCCGGCCATAGGCGGTGTTGACCAACGCCGTCGGCGTCTGCACCTGGATGACGGCAAGCACGATGCCGGCAGCGGCAAGCACGGCCACCACAGGCAGGATCAGGCGAGAAAACCGCCGCAGGAATGGCGCGGCCGCCGCCGATTGCCCTTTCAGCGCCAAGCCGAGCGGCACCAGCGCGCCGGCCCAGAAGGCGATGCCGACGCCGTGCAGGAACACCATCGGCCGTGTCAGCCATTGCGGTTCGGCGGCACTGGCGTGCCCGCTGGCGGCAAGGGCAATCCCCACCCCGGCCACCCCGGCCAGCGCCAATGGTTTGGCGGTGGCGCGGGGCCCGGCCAGCGACAGCAGGCCAAGCCCCAGCGCGATCAGGGCGACCAGGACCGTCCAACCGAAACTGGTGCCGAGCCCGGTCCGCCAGATGATCGGCTGCGCCAGATGCGAGAGCGGCGCCCCGAGCGCATCAAGCCCCTGTAAGCCAAGTGACAGCGGTGCCGCGATCAGCCCGCCCAGGATTGCGGCTGCAACGAAGCGCTGTCCGGCGCGGTCACCTCGGGTCAGCCAGGCAAGCGCGAAGGCGCCGCCAACGCCGAGGAAAAGCCCGATATAGAGGAAGATCTTGCCGACCCAGATCGCCGACCGCAACGGCCAGTCGACGGCTTCGGATACGGCTGGCGGTTCGCTTGGCGCGCCGATTGAAAACAGCAGCGATCCGCCGACGGGATGACCGTCGGCGGAGATGACACGCCAGCTCAAGACATGCGTGCCGGACTTGAGCGGCTGCGGATTGTCGATCTCGACGGTCTGGTCGCTGAGGCGGAAGGCGGTCAGCGGAACCGGCGTGCCGTCGGGTTTCACCAAGGTCAGCACCAGCGGCGACACCGGCTCGCTGAAGGTCAGCGAGAACTGTGCCGGCCCCTGTTCCAGCACCGCGCCGTCGGCCGGATCGGTCTTGATCAGCGCGGCATGGGCAAAGGCCTGATTTGGCACGGCAAGGCTGGCAAGAAACACGATCATGGCCAACAGGCCGACGACAAGCCGGCCGGCGCGTTTGCCGGTCATGCAAGCCGTTTGCAGGAAGGAGGTCGTGCTCATGTCACCGCCGTGAAAAATGGCGGCGCGCTCTTCAAAGCGCGCCGCTCGAACGATCATTTCTTCGGCAGCAGCTTGATGCCGGGTGCCGGGTTTTCCAGCGCGTCCTCGTCCTGACCGGCTGCCGGGATCTCGATCCAGCGATCAGCAGCGCCGTCGCATTCCTGCACCACCGGGAAGTAAAGTTTTTGGCCCAGCGGGAGATCGGCCGTCAGCGTCGCACGGAAGACGAACTCGTCGTAGAATTCATCCGGCAGGCTGCCACCGCTCCAGTCGACTTCCTTGACCCCATCGGTCACCGCCTGACCATAGAGCTGGTAGGATCTGTCGTATTTGCCTTTCTTGGTCTGCAGCGTCCAGCCAGGCTTCGGCATCGGCTTCACGGCGATCACGCCTTCCGGGATCTGCACACGCACGGCGGTCGTCGCCTTGCCGTCGCAGCCATGCGGCACGCGCAGGACGGCCTTGTAGGTCGAGCCGACGGCCGCTTCCTGGGTTTCGAGCGTGATATGCGCGAAGGCGGCACTGGTTCCCAGGACGAGAAACGCCCCGGCCGCCAAAAGATACTTATTCATGATGGTCCCTCGGATCTTCAAAATTGTCTAACTGGCCGGTTCAATTGGCGTGATCATCCATGGCGCCACCGCCCATGCCTTCGACGGCGAAATCGACGCTGACGGCGCCGGCCTTTTCGAAGGTCAGCGTGGCGGAAAACTTCTCGCCCTGCTTGGGTTGCCGCTTCAGGCCGATGAACATCAGATGATAGCCGCCGGGTGCAAGGGCGACCTTGCCGCCGGCCGGAATTTCCAGGCCGCCGGCAACCGGACGCATGGTCATGACGCCGTCCTTGACGCCCATCTCATGCAGCTCGGCCTTTTCGGAGACGTCCGAGGAAATCGACACCAACCGGTCCGGCGCAGTGCCGTTGTTGGTGATGGTGAAATAGCCGCCGGCCACCTTGGCACCGGCTGGTGTGGCACGCGACCAGGGGTGGCCGATCTCGAGATCGCCAAGCTTGAACTCATGCGCAAAGACGGACGGGGCGCCGACGAACGACAGCGCAAGAGCCAGCACGGCAATGCCGACACGCTCTTCGATGCTGCGTAGAATACTGCCGAGCACGGGACGCGCGGCGTCAGGGAAAAAAAGGACATGGTTGCTCCATGAAGTGATGGTCGCGCCGTTGCCGGTCGCGAGCAGTTTGATCTTTGGATGGGTACGCCCACGAAAAGTTCCGCCGGGCAAACAGGCTCAGGCCGTCGGCGGCGGCGCGCGCGGGTTCGACGGCGAGCGCTCACGCGCGAAGTCGAGATGGATGGCCGCCGGGAAGACAAAGGCGACTGCTTCAAAGGAAAGACTGCCCAGCGCCAGGCCGGCATCGGGCGGCGGCGCAAAGGCCGACGAAACCATGCTGCAGCCGAGCACGCAGCATGCGGGCAGATGGGATGGCGACTGGTTGCCGCCGGGCAGCTGGGTTGCGCCCTCATGGGTACAGATGACGTTGCCAAAGGCATCGAGCTGCGATGCATTGGGGCCGGCGCCGAAGGCGAATGCACCAAGCGTCGACTGGAGCAACAACAGATAGGCCGCGACAAGCGCGACCGGCATGCTCCATCGTCTCCTTGGTATGTTCAAAGCCCTGCCTCTTCGCAGCAACCCAACATACCTAGCACGCGGCCAGCGGGTGGAAAATCGCCAATTCGATGCTGCGGCAACGCGGCATATCAATGCATGTCGCCCAAAAGTGCGCAGCGGTTTTGGGACAACGACATGCATGAAACAAGACTCCGGGCCGCGACGCGGCTCAGGATTTTTGTGGCGACCGGCTCTCCGGGATCGAGGTCAGCAAGGTCTGGCGCGCCGACTTCAGGTGCTTGCGGCAGGCGGCATCGACCTTGCCGAGGTCGCGCGATTTCAGCGCCTCGATATAGGCCAGATGTTCACCGATCGCGACTGCGTTGCGCTCGCGTTCCTGCGCCTTGTTCCACTGGTAGTGGTAGTGGAAGATCATGGCGATGACATCGTAGAAATCGACGATGAAGCGGTTGTGCGATGCCCGGTGGATGAGCCGGTGGAAGCGCTCGTCCAGCTCGGAGAACTCGTTGAAGCGAGTGGCGATCTCGCTTGCCAGCTGGCGATGCTCATCTTCCAGGCGGTCGAGATCGACCCAGACCGCGCTGTCCTGCGGCAGTGCGGCAAAGGCGGCCGCCGAACGCAGTTCGAACATTTCGCGGATCTCGGTCAGCTCCAGCGCGAAGGCGCGCGTAAAACCCTTCAGCACCCAATGGCTGTTGCGGCGCTTCTCGATCAGGCCGAAACGGGAGAAGCGGATCAGGAACTCGCGCACGCTGGTGGTGCCGACGCCGATCTCACGCGCCAGTTCGAGTTCGTTGATCTGCATGCCGGCCTCGGCGCCGCCGGCGAGCAGCCTGCGCATGAACGACCGCTCGATGATCTCGGCCAGCGTGTCTGTTTCCTCCTCGGGGAAGAAATCATCCGGACGCGGTTCGCGCAGCACCGTCTTGGCGCGCTTGTTCCAGGCGATCAGCCCGGTCTCTTCCATGCGCGCAAGAATGGTGCGCACGGTGGTGCGGCTGACGCCAAGCAAGGTGCCCAGTTCCGGCTCCGAAGGCAGGCTGCGCGTTTCATCGAGCAGCCGCAGGCAGCGGTTGTAGGCATCCTTGTAGACGTTGTTGCTCTTCGACATCCCTGACCCGTTGCACGCCGTCGCTTGCAGCGCCCGGCTTGAAGCGCAATATGACGTTCCCATTACCCTGAAAAGCGAAATCGCTTTCCAAAACACCCAAGGACATGCGGAACTCCCCAGCGAAAAAACAATTGACGCAAAACTGTTTTTTCACGATAAAAGACATTAGCTTTAAACAGGCGCGTGTCAATCCGCCCGCGCAACCCAGGATCACCCAGGAAACCGCCCGTGAACGCCTCCAACTGCATTCTTCTGTCCCCCGCCGACAATGTCGCCGTCGCCAACGGCCGCATCGAGATCGGCACCGTGTTGCCAGGCGGCGCCGTCGCCAGTGTGTTGATCGAGCCCGGTCACAAGGTGGCGATCAAGCCGATCGCCGCCGGCGAGGCGGTGGTGAAATACGCCCAGGCGATCGGTCGCGCGACACAGGATATTGCAGCGGGCGAGCACGTTCATTCGCACAATCTGGTTTTCGAATCCGGCCGCTTGCCGGTCGTGCCGCCGAGCGAGGCCGAGCACGCGACGGAGGCCGACCGCGCCCGCACCTTCATGGGCTATCGCCGCGCCGATGGCCGCGCCGGCACGCGCAATTTCATCGGCATCGTTGCCAGCGTCAATTGCTCGGCCACCGTCTGCCATTCCATCGCCGACACCGCCAACCGGACCCTGCTGCCGAAATATCCCGGCATCGACGGCTTCGTGCCGATCGTCCATGGCCAGGGCTGCGGCATGAGCGGCACCGGCGATGGCATGATGGTGCTGCACCGCACATTGGCCGGTTATGCCCGCCACCCGAATTTCGGCGGCGTGCTGATGGTCGGCCTCGGCTGCGAGGTCAATCAACTCACCCTCTACGGCCAGAAGGGCGTCGCTGCCGGCAAACGCCACTTCAACATCCAGGACGCCGGCGGTTCGCGCAAATCGGTCGAAAAGGCGATGCTGGTGCTGGCCGAAATCGCCGAGGAAGTCGGCCAATTGAAGCGTGAGCCGATCCCGGTCAGCGAGATCGTCGTCGGCCTGCAATGCGGCGGTTCCGACGGCATGTCGGGCATCACGGCCAATCCGGCGCTGGGCGCCGCCGTCGACATCCTGGCCGGCGTCGGCGGCATCGGCATCCTCTCCGAGACCACGGAGATCTACGGCGCCGAGCATCTGCTCGCCTACCGCGCGGCAACGCCGGAGATCGCGCAGAAGCTCGACGGCTTCGTGAAGTGGTGGGAGGATCACGTCGCCAAGCATGGCGCCTCGATCGACAACAACCCCTCGCCCGGCAACAAGCGCGGCGGCCTCACCACCATCCTGGAAAAGTCGCTTGGCGCGGTCGCCAAGGGCGGCCAGACGCCGCTCAACGGTGTCTTCGGCTATGCCGAAAAAGTCACCGGCAGCGGCCTGGTCTTCATGGACACACCCGGCTACGACCCGGTTTCGGCCACTGGCCAGGTGGCGGGCGGCGCCAATGTCATCGTCTTCACCACCGGCCGCGGCTCCTGCTTCGGCTGCCGCCCGACGCCGTCGATCAAGGTCGCCACCAACTCGACCATGTATCACCAGATGGAAGAGGACATGGACGTCAACTGCGGCGTCATCGCCTCCGGTGAAAAGACCATCGCCGGCATGGGCCGCGAGATCTTCGAACTGATCGTCGAGACGGCTTCCGGCCGAAAGACCAAGAGCGAGGATTTCGGCTACGGCGACAACGAGTTCGTGCCCTGGCATCTTGGCGCAACACTTTAGATTGTACTGATATAAAGTAGACTGCCGCGCCGGTCAGTGGCGGGCAACGGGGAGGTTGTGCATGGAAAGACGCCGCATCGGTCAGACAGCTCTAGAGGTCACCGAGGTCAGCTTCGGCGGCGCCGCGCTTGGCGGTCTCTACCGCGCCTGTTCGCGCGAGGCGGCGATGGAGACGCTGCAAGGCGCCTGGGATGCCGGCCTGCGCTATTTCGACACCGCACCCTTCTACGGTTTCGGCCTGTCTGAGCGCCGCTTCGGCGACTTCTTGCGCTACAAGCCGCGCGATTCCTATGTGCTGTCCACCAAGGTCGGCCGTCTGTTTCGCCCGGTGCCGGAAGACCAGGTTCCGGATCACTCCTATGTCGATCCGCTGCCCTTCGCGCTCGACTACGACTATTCCTATGACGGCATCATGCGGTCGGTCGAATTCAGCTATGCGCGGCTTGGCCTGAACAGGATAGACATCCTGTTTGTCCACGACATCGGCGCCTACACCCATGGCGTCGAGAAGAACAAGCTGCACTTTCGCGAGCTGATGGATGGCGGCCTCAAGGCACTCGAGGAGCTGAAGCGATCCGGCGTCATTGCCGCCTATGGGCTTGGCGTCAACGAGGTGCAGATCTGTCTCGACGTGATGCGCGAGGCGCCACTCGACTGCATCCTGCTTGCCAGCCGCTATTCCCTGCTCGACCGCAGCGCCGAAGCGGAGTTGCTGCCGCTATGCCGGGCGCAACAGACGTCCTTGGTCATCGGCGGCGTGTTCAACTCCGGCATCCTGGCGACCGGACCGGTGCAAGGCGCGCATTTCGATTACCGCCCTGCCAGCCATGACGTGCTCGACCGCGTCGGAGCGATGGAAAGGATCGCCGCCGAGGGCGGCTATCCGCTGCCCGCCGCGGCGTTCCAGTTCCCCTTGCATGAACCCGCGGTCGCCACCGTGCTGACCGGCACCGCCAAGCTGGCAAATCTGGCGCGCAATCTCGACCTGCTCGACATCGACGTACCGGAGACGGAATACGCCAAATATCGCCCCTATACGCTGGTGCAGGAGCTGGCGTGAAACGCGTATCCACCCGCAGTGAACGGTGATCCGGGCTTCACATTCTTGCGATCCCACAGAAAGAATGAACATTCCATATTGACGAATATGTGGAATTAATATTCCATAGACTCGCGGAACGGAAACGGGAGCGTTTGACGACGGCAAGGGAGGAGCGGCGCGCAACCTGCCCCTGCCAGACCTCGGCAGACTGGCGTGAAACGCCGCTTGCATCGGCTGGACCGATGCACTATCAAAACATGGCAACTGTTTTTTATTGATAAAGTTCTGTTCGGGCCGCGCCTATCCGGACGGAGCTTCCGTAACGTTCACCGGGCGACTTAGGGAGGAACCTCATGAAATTCGTGACCAGCATTCTCAACCGCCGCGCCGTCATGGCGCTGGCAGCAGCTTCGATGCTCGCCGGCGTCATGCACTCGGCGCCGGTTTCGGCGGCCGACGTGACCATTCCGATCATCGTCAAGGACACCACGTCCTTCTACTGGCAGATCGTTCTGGCCGGCGCCCGCAAGGCCGGCAAGGATCTCGGCGTCAACGTGCCGGAACTCGGCGCCCAGGCTGAAACCGACGTCAACGGCCAGGTCTCGATCCTCGAGAACGCCGTTGCCAGCAACCCGGCGGCCATCGTCATTGCGCCGACCGAGTTCAAGGCGCTTGGCAAGCCGATCGATGAAGCCGCTGCCAAGGTCAAGGTTATCGGCATCGACTCCGGCGCCGACTCCAAGGCCTTCACCTCGTTCCTGACCACCGACAATGTGCAGGGCGGCCGCGTCGCTGCCGACGGCCTCGCAGCCGCCATCGGCGCCGCCAACGGCGGCAAGATCGAGGGCGACGTCGCCCTGATTACCAACGCACCGGGCGCCGGCTCGCTCGAACAGCGCAAGCAGGGCTTCACTGAACAGCTGGCCGCCAAATATCCGGGCCTCAAGCTGGTCGCCGACAAATATGCCGACGGCCAGGCCACCACCGGCCTCAACATCGCCACCGATCTGATCACCGCCAACCCGAACCTCAAGGGCATCTTCGCCTCCAACCTGATCATGGCGCAGGGCGTCGGTCAGGCTGTCGCCGAAAACAACCTTGGCGGCAAGCTGGCGCTGGTCGGTTTCGACAGCGACGAGAAGCTGATCAAGTTCCTCAATGACGGCGTCATTTCCGCCCTCGTCGTCCAGGATCCCTACCGGATGGGCTATGATGGCATCAAGACCGCGCTTGCCGCCTCGAAGGGCGAAAAGGTCGAGGCCAATGTCGACACCGGCGCCAATCTGGTGACCAAGGACAACATGAAGGACCCCAAGATCGACGCGCTGCTCAACCCGAAGCTCTAAGCCGTCGCATCCGAAATCGTCTCCGGGGCGCCGCGCCCCGGAGATATAAGCTGCCGGCACAAACGGCTTGGCAATCCACAAGCTTAAGCTAGGCTGTTTTCGAGGCATATCCTTGCCTCGCCGCGTGCCAATCGTGCGGCCAATCTGGGAGGATTGTCATGATTTCGACAGCGCAGGAACTGCATCCCGCACCCGTGCTGGAACCGGGGCGGACCATCCTCGAATTGCGCGGGCTGGAGAAGCGCTATCCCGGCACCCACGCGCTGAAGCCGGTCAATCTTGCTTTCAAATCCGGCGAGATCCACGCCATCGTCGGCGAGAACGGCGCCGGCAAATCCACGCTCATCAAACTTTTGACCGGCGTCATGCCGCGCACCTCCGGAGAGGTTATCTGGGAAGGCCAGCCGGCTGCCCTCGCGACACCGCATGAGGCGATGGCGCTCGGCATCAACGCCGTGCACCAGGAAGTCGTGCTGTGCCGTCACCTGACGGTGGCCGCCAACATGTTCCTCGGCGAGGAGAATTCGCGCTTCGGCATCCTGCAGCAGCGCGCCATGGTCAGGCAAGCGCAGAAGATCATCGACGATCTCGGCTTCGACCTGCCGGCGCATGTCACGCTGGGCGACCTCACCATCGGCCAGCAGCAGCTGATTGCAGCGGCCCGCGCCACCGTGCGCGGCACCAAGTTCCTGATCTTCGACGAGCCGACCGCCTACCTCACCCGCAAGGAGGCCGACCAGCTTTTCACCCTGATCCGCAGGCTGAAGGGCGAAGGCGTGACGATCATCTACATCAGCCACCGCATGGAGGAGGTGTTCGAACTGGCCGACCGAGTTTCCGTGCTGCGTGACGGCACGCTGGTCGGCACCCGCAACATCGCCGAGACCAACGATGCCGAGCTGGTCAAGATGATGATCAATCGCTCGATCGAGCAGGTTTATCACAAGGAGCATTTCACGCCGGGTGCCGCGATCATCGAGGCAAGAAACCTGTCGGGCAAGGGCTTCGAGGATGTCTCGATGACGGTTCGCGCCGGCGAGATCGTCGGACTCTATGGCCTGATCGGCGCCGGGCGCAGCGAATTCGTCACCACGCTTTACGGCCGCCACCGCAAGTCCGCCGGCCAGATCCTCTGGGAAGGCAAGGATGTCCAGGTCAAGTCCGAGCATGACGCGATCAAGCTCGGCATGGCGCTGGCGCCGGAAAGCCGCCGCGACCAGGGGCTTTGCCTCAACCTGCCGGTCGGCCTCAATCTCAACCTGCCGATCTACAAGCGCATTTCGAACAATTTGCTGATTTCGGGCGCGCAGGAGAAGACGCAGGCCGATCGCCAGATCGCCGATCTGCGCATCAAGACGCCGACGCGCGGCGCGCTGGCGTCCAGCCTGTCGGGCGGCAACCAGCAGAAGATCGTCATCGGCAAGTGGCTGGCGCATGGCGCCAAGCTGTTCATCTTCGACGAGCCGACGGTCGGTGTCGATGTCGGCACCAAGGCCGAGATCTACCGCCTGTTCGGCGCGCTGCTGTCGAAAGGCGCCGGCATCATCCTGATCTCGTCCTATCTGCCGGAAGTCTATGAGCTCGCCGACACGCTGCATGTGTTCCGGCGCGGCAAACTGGTGGCGACGCACGGTTTCCGCGCCGCCAGCCACGAGGACATTCTCACGCAGGCGCTCGCCGAGAAACAAGAAAAGCTGGGAGGACAGATATGAGCACCGAGGCGATTGCTGTCGAAAAACCGAAGCGCAACTATAACGTCCTGTTTGGGCTGACGCTTTTGGCGCTGCTGGTGCTGCTCTGGATCGTGCTTTCCGTGGCGACGCCGAGCTTCGCCTCGGGCAACAACATCGCCAATCTTTTGCGTCAGGGTTCGATGATCGCCATCATGGCGGTCGGCCAGACCTTCGTCATCATCACCGGCGGCATCGACCTGTCGGTCGGCGCCGTGGTCGGCTTCGCCACGGTCGTTGTCGCCATGATGATCAATGCCGGCTTCCCCATCTGGCTCGCCATCCTGGTGACGCTGCTGGTCGGTGTTGCCATCGGCATGTTCCACGGCTTCGGCATCGTCAAGATGGGCCTGCCGCCCTTCATCATCACGCTGGCGACGCTGACCTCGCTGCGTGGCATCGGCCTTTTGATGACCAACGGCAATTCGATCAACATCAACAGCGACACTTTCACCGCGTTCTCGCGCAATTCCTTTATCGGCATCCCCAATTTGTTCTGGATGGTGATCCTGGTCGGCATTCCGGCCTATGTCTTCCTGCATCACAGCCGCTGGGGCCGGTATCTGTTCTCGGTCGGCTCCAACGCCGAGGCCTCGCGCCTGTCCGGCGTCAATGTCCAGCGCACCATCTACATGGCCTACACGCTGTCGGGCCTCTGCGCGGCCTTCGTCGGCGTATTGCTGGCCGCCCGCATCGGCATCGGCAATCCGACCCAGGCCGAGGGCTGGGAATTGCAGGCGATCGCCTCGTCGGTCATCGGCGGCACCTCGCTGTTCGGCGCCGTCGGCTCGGTGCACGGACCATTGCTTGGCGCCTTCATCCTGGCCACCATCAACAACGGCGCCAACCTGCTCAACGTCAACTCGTTCTGGCAGCGCATCATCACCGGCGCGCTGATCATCATCATCGTCTATTTCGACGGGCTGCGCCGCCGCGGCAAGTGAGCCAACCCAATCAATCGCCGGCCGACATGACGCCGGGCTGGCGATTTCACTACAGACTGGATGGAAGCATGAAAGCCGTCGTCTGCCGCTCACCCGGCGACCTTGTCCTGGAAGACCGTCCCGCACCGGACTCACCGCCTCCCGGCTGGGCGCTGGTGGCGGTCAGCCATGTCGGCATCTGCGGCACCGACTACCACATCTTCGAGGGCAAGCACCCATTCCTCGCCTATCCCCGCATCATGGGCCATGAAGTATCGGGCACGATCGTCGAGACCGGCGAAGGCGTCGATCTTGCCGTTGGCGAGCCCGTCGTCATCAACCCCTATCTTTCCTGCGGCAAGTGCATCGCTTGCCGGCACGGCAAGCCGAATTGCTGCGTCAGGATCGAGGTGCTCGGCGTGCACCGCGACGGCGCCATGTGCGAACGCATCCTGGTGCCGGGACAAAATCTCTACCCGGCAAACGGCCTGTCGCTAGCCGACGCCGCCGCCGTTGAGTTCCTGGCGATTGGCGCGCATGCCGTGCGGCGCGCACGCGCCGATCCCGGCGCCCGCACGCTGGTCATCGGCGCTGGCCCGATCGGGCTCGGCACCGCCATCTTCGCCCGCATCGCCGGGCTCGACGTGACGCTGCTCGACATGAGCAGCGAAAGGCTGGACTTCGCTGCAGGCGAGCTTGGTTTCCAGACCCTCGACGGCTCGCATGGCGCGGTGTCCGATCTGGTCAGGGAGGCGACATCAGGCGAAGGCTTCGATGTGGTCTTCGACGCCACCGGCAACACCCAGTCGGTGCAGTCGGCCTTCGCCCATGTCGCGCATGGCGGGACACTGGTGCTGGTCTCCGTCGTCAAGGACGACATCAGCTTTTCCGATCCGGAATTCCACAAACGCGAGATGACGCTGATCGGCAGCCGCAACGCACTGCGCGCCGACTTCGATCACGTCGCCGCCTCGATCCGCAACGGCGCCGTGCCGCTGGCCAAGCTCGTCACCCACCGCACATCGCTTGCCGATACGCCGACCGATCTCGCCAGATGGGCGCATGAGAAGTCCGGCCTGATAAAGGCTGTGATCGAGGTGGGGTCATAACATCGCAGACGGTGAACCCGGCCCGAATTGACGACGCCTCGCGCAAGTCGACCCCCACTCCGTCTCGGCTTCGCCGAGCCACCTCTCCCCCGATCGACCGGGTAGAGGAAAGGTGCCAAGCTTTTTGCCGTCAACGCTCGTCCAGCAAAGCTCCCTTCCTTTCCCTCCGGAGGGGAAAGGTGGCGCTGCGAAGCAGCGACGGATTGGGGGAAGCCGCTCATCAATCGCGCCGCCGCTGACAAATGAGCGCGGCCGAGCTGGGCCGGCACTCCCTACAGCGCCGAAAGCTTCAGTTCCACCCGTTCGGCCGGAAAGCGCGACTCCGAAAACTGGATCGGCTGGCCGTCCGGCGTGACGTTGACGGCGACCGTGACCAACACGATGGCGCCTGGCTGCAGGTCGAGATCGGCAAGGTCCGCGGCATCGGCATGGCGCGCCGACAGCACGGTCGATTGCCTGAGATAATCGTCGATGCCGAAACGGGCCAGCGACGCGGTGATCGAGCCGGTCTCCGCCATCGCCGCATCGATGCCGGCAAAGCGCCTGGCATCGAACCAGCCGGCAGCGCGCGACACCGCTCGTCCATCGGCTTCGCCGCGCGTTTCCAGCCGGATCACATCGGCTCCCTTGAGAAGACCCAGCCCCTCGGCGACGCGCTGGCTGGCCGGCTCAACCGACGAGGCGAGCAGGACGATGTGCCTTTCCGTCGTCTGCCCTTGCAACCCTGTCGAAAACCGTGTGCGCGCGCCAATCGGATAGGACAGCCGCTTGCGCGACAACACGAAGGTCCCGCGCCCCTGCTCGGCCCGCAGCACGCCTTCCTGCACAAGCGCCGATATGGCGCTGCGCACCGTGTGGCGATTGACACCATAGCGCTCAGCCAGTGCCACCTCCGGCGGCAGCGCGGCATTCTCCGTGAAATCGCCGATGGCGATCGCATGCAGGATCTTGTCGGCGATCTGCCGCCAAAGCGAAACGCCGCTGCGCCGCTCGATGCTGTCCGCTGTCAGCCGCCCGACCATTGATTGCCCCCAACCTTTTAGCCCTGTCATCCACCCGTCATGGACTCGCGCTAGATAGTAGGTATAATTTGTATAGTTGTCTATATCAATAGACAAATTTAGCCACAAGGACTATTGCTCATGCGAGGACAGGAAGCCCGCGACCAGGCCGAGCGCAAGGCCGCCATGGCAACACTGGCGCAATCCAGCGGCGACGACATCGTGCGGCTCTGGACCGAGGCCGGGCTGCCTTCGGACGCCGAACTGCTGCGTGGCCCCGAGACCGGTCTCGTCACCCTGCGCGGCCGCATCGGCGGTGGCGGCGCGCCCTTCAATGTCGGCGAGGCGACCGTCACCCGCGCCACGGTCCGGCTGCCCTCCGGACAGGTCGGCCATTGCTATGCGCTTGGCCGCGACAAACAGAAGGCGAAGCTGGCGGCCATCGCCGACGCCCTTTGGCAGGACCCTGCCCGCCGCAATGAGGTCGAGACCAATCTGATAGCGCCTCTGCGGTCGGCTTTGACCACGGCGCATGAAAAACGCCGGGCCGAGACGGCGGCAACGAAGGTGGATTTCTTCACCATGGTTCGCGGAGAAGACTGATGGACATTGCAGCACAATCGATCGAAGGCGGTTTCGCCGATCCGGTCTTCAATGCCCAGACCGTGTTCCGCGCGGTCATGGACGCGATGGCGCGGCCAGGCAGCGTACAGCCGCTACCGACTCTCGCCCGCCCGCCGGCGCCGCTCTCGGCAAGCGCCGGCGCTATCGCGCTGGCGCTCTGCGACAACGACACCCCGCTGTGGCTCGACCCGGCTTTGCAGGCCTCCGCTGCCATCAGATCCTGGCTTGGTTTCCACACCGGCGCGCCATTGGCCAACACGCCGGCCGATGCGCATTTCGCTCTGATCGCCGCGCCGGCCGAGATGATGTCGCTGGACGGCTTTTCGCAGGGCACGCAGGACTATCCCGACCGTTCGACGACGCTGATCCTGCACGTCAGCGATCTCGTCTCCGGCACGCCGCTGCTGCTCGAAGGCCCCGGCATCGAAACCAGTGCCACGATCGCGCCGGCACAGATGCCGCGTCATTTCGTCGAACAGTGGAAGCAGAACATCAAGCGCTTTCCGCGCGGCGTCGACATCATCCTCGCCACCGCTGATGGCATTGCTTGCCTGCCGCGCACGACGCGCATCAAGACGATGGAGGCGTAAGAATGTATGTCGCGGTAAAAGGCGGCGAAGCCGCTATCGCCAACGCCCACAGCCTGCTTGCCGATCGCCGGCGCGGCGACCGTTCGGTGCCGGCCCTTCGCCTCGACCAGATCGTCGAGCAGCTGGCGCTCGGCGTCGACCGGGTGATGAGCGAGGGCTCGCTCTACGATCGTGAACTGGCGGCACTGGCAATCGTCCAGGCGCGCGGCGACATGATCGAGGCGATCTTCCTGGTGCGTGCCTATCGCACCACGCTGCCGCGCTTCGGCTACACCAAGCCCATCGACACCGCCAACATGCTGGTCGAGCGGCGCGTCTCGGCGACCTACAAGGACCTGCCCGGCGGGCAGTTGCTGGGGCCCACCTTCGACTACACGCACCGGCTGCTCGATCCCGAGCTTGCCGCCGGCGCCGATGTCGCCGAGCCGCTGCGGCGCGGGACCGAGGCGCAAGCCATGCCGCGCGTCTCGGCGATCCTCGCCCGCGAAGGCCTGATCGAGCCGGACGGCGACATGCCGCAGGATCATGTCCCCGGCGACATCACCCGCGAGCCGCTGGAATTCCCGATGGCGCGCGACATCCGCCTGCAGGCGCTGTCGCGCGGCGACGAGGGTTTCCTGTTGGCGCTCGGCTATTCCACGCAGCGTGGCTATGCCCGCAACCATCCCTTCGTCGGCGAGATCCGCATCGGCGAGGTCGAGCTGGAGCTCGACGTGCCCGAATTGCCCTTCGCCGTGCCGCTCGGCACCGTGCGGGTCACCGAGTGCCAGATGGTCAACCAGTTCAAAGGGTCGGCCAAGGCGCCGCCGCAATTCACCCGCGGCTACGGCCTGGTCTTCGGCCAGAGCGAGCGCAAGGCGATGGCCATGGCGCTCTGCGACCGGGCGCTGCGCGCAACCGAACTCGGCGAGGATGTCGTCGCTGCCGCCCAGGACGAGGAGTTCGTCATCTCGCATTCCGACAATGTCCAGGCGACCGGCTTCGTCGAGCATTTGAAGCTGCCGCACTATGTCGACTTCCAGGCCGAACTCGACCTCGTGCGCCGCATGCGCGCCGAATACGACGCCCGCGAAAACCCGGCGAAGGTCGAAGAGAAGCGGGAGGCCGCGGAATGATCGAAGGCCTGTCTCACATGACCTTCATCGTCCGCGATCTCGAACGGATGACCAAGATCCTCGAGGGCATATTCGACGCGCGCGAGGTCTATGCCAGCGATGCCGAGCAGTTCTCGCTGTCGCGCGAAAAATTCTTCCTGATCGGCGGTATCTGGATCGCCATCATGCAAGGCGAGCCACTGCCCGAGCGCAGCTACAACCACATCGCCTTCAAGATCGATGACGCCGATTTCGACCGCTACGCCGAGCGCGTCGGCAAGCTGGGGCTAGACATGCGCCCGCCGCGCCCGCGTGTCGAGGGCGAAGGCCGCTCGATCTATTTCTACGACGACGACAACCACATGTTCGAACTGCACACCGGCACGCTCAATGAGCGGCTGGCGCGCTACGCCAAGGGATTGGAGGCTGCGGAGTGAATTTAGTGCCCGACGCCCCCATGGCTGCCGCCGCCGTCGTGGGAATGACCGCCATAGCCGTCATACCCGGAGTAGCCACCACTGCCGACGCCCATGGACTCACCTTGAGAGCCCTCTTTTGGCGCGGGCAGAATCATGCGCCGAAGGAAAAAGAGAACGACGCCGGCGAAGACCACCAACAGAATTCCGAGATGCATCCATCCGGTCGAGGTCATCTGAATTCGCCCCTGTTTCCGCGTCCTGGACGCCAATTCAATAGCACAATGTGGATGTGATCGCCATGACCGACATCGCCACCTACAACTTCGCCTATCTCGACGAGCAGACCAAAAGGATGATCCGCCGGGCGATCCTGAAGGGCATCGCCATCCCCGGTTATCAGGTGCCGTTCGCCTCGCGCGAGATGCCGATGCCCTATGGCTGGGGCACCGGCGGCGTCCAGGTCACCGCTTCGATCATCGGCCCCGATGATGTGCTGAAGGTCATCGACCAGGGCGCCGACGACACCACCAACGCGGTCTCGATCCGCGCCTTCTTCAAGAAGGTCGCCAATGTCGCGGTGACCACCGATACCGCCAGCGCCACCATCATCCAGACCCGCCACCGCATCCCCGAGCATCCGCTGACGGCTGGCCAGGTGCTGGTCTACCAGGTGCCGATCCCGGAACCCTTGCGTTTCCTCGAGCCGCGCGAGACCGAAACACGCAAGATGCATGCGCTGGAAGAATACGGCCTCATGCATGTGAAGCTCTACGAGGACATTGCGAAGCACGGCCGCATCGCCACCACCTATGCCTACCCGGTCAAGGTCGAGGGCCGTTATGTGATGGACCCGTCGCCGACGCCGAAATTCGACAATCCCAAGATGCACCGCTCACCGGCCTTGCAGCTGTTCGGCGCCGGCCGTGAAAAGCGCATCTATGCGGTGCCGCCGTTTACCGAAGTGGTCAGCCTCGACTTCGAGGACCATCCGTTCGAGGTGCAAACCTTCGACCAGCCCTGCGCGCTGTGCGCGGCCGAGAATGTCTATCTCGACGAGGTCATCCTCGACGACCATGGCGGCCACATGTTCGTCTGCTCGGACACAGACCATTGCGAGAATCGGCGGGCGGACGGCCATCGCGGCCACCTTGCCCCGGAAAACCCTCTTGCCCCAGGAAACATGGAGCCGGCGCAATGACCGACGAACCGCTGCTGCGCGTCTCGGCGCTCTCCAAATTCTATGGCTCGCGCGTCGGCTGCGACAACGTCTCCTTCGACCTTTGGCCGGGTGAAGTCCTGGCTGTCGTCGGCGAGTCCGGCTCCGGCAAGACGACATTGCTCAACTGCCTGTCGACGCGTCTGCTGCCGAGCTCCGGCACTGCCAGCTACCGCATGCGCGACGGCCAGTTCCGCGAGCTCTACCGCATGAGCGAGGCCGAGCGCCGCTTCCTGATGCGCACAGACTGGGGTTTTGTCCACCAGAACCCGGCCGACGGCCTGCGCATGACGGTATCGGCCGGCGCCAATGTCGGCGAGCGGCTGATGGCGGTCGGCGACCGCCACTACGGCAAGATCCGCGCCACCGCCGTCGACTGGCTATCGCGCGTCGAGATCGACGAAGACCGCATCGACGACGAGCCGCGAGCCTTTTCCGGCGGCATGCGCCAGCGCCTGCAGATCGCCCGCAACCTTGTCACCGGTCCACGGCTCGTGTTCATGGACGAGCCCACCGGCGGCCTCGACGTCTCGGTCCAGGCGCGCTTGCTCGACCTGTTGCGCGGCCTAGTCACCGATCTTGGTCTCGCGGCCATCGTCGTCACCCATGATCTTGCCGTGGCGCGGCTGTTGTCGCAGCGCATGATGGTGATGAAGGACGGCCGTGTCGTCGAAAGCGGCCTCACCGACCGCGTGCTCGACGATCCACGCGCGCCCTATACCCAGCTCCTCGTCTCCTCCATTTTGCAGGTGTAACCATGCCGACCCCGCTCGTTGTCTCGGACGTCGCCAAGAGCTTCACCATGCATCTGCGCGACGGCATCAAGCTGCCTGTTATCGCCGGTGTCTCGTTCTCGATCAGGGCCGGCGAATGCACCGTGCTCGGCGGCCCGTCGGGTGCCGGCAAGAGTTCGATCCTGAAGATGCTCTACGGCAACTACGCCGTCGACGAAGGCCAGATCATCGTCACGCACGACGACGGGCTGATCGACCTCGCCACCGCCAGCCCGCGCACCGTGCTTGCCATACGCCGGCAAACGATCGGTTATGTCAGCCAGTTTCTGCGCACCGTGCCGCGCGTCTCGGCGCTCGATGTCGTCGCCGAACCGCTGGTCGAGCGTGGCGAGGATCGCGAGATCGCACGCGGCAGGGCACGCGCCTTGCTGGCGCAGCTCAACCTTCCGGAGAAACTTTGGGCATTGCCGCCGGCGACTTTCTCCGGCGGCGAGCAGCAGCGCGTCAACATCGCGCGCGGCTTCATCACCGAGCACCCGATCCTGCTGCTTGACGAACCAACCGCCTCGCTCGACGCCAAAAACCGCGACGTGGTGATCGAACTCATTGCCGCCAAGAAGGCGGCTGATGTCGCCCTGCTCGGCATCTTCCACGACCACGACGTGCGCGAGGCCGTTGCCGACCGCATCATCGACGTCACCGCTTTCGCGCCGGGAAAAATCGCCGCATGACGAGGAAATTGTCTGAGACACCGCTGGTCCACCCGACGGCGGACGTGCAGAACTCGACGCTCGGCCGCTGGACCGAGATCGCCGACCGCAGCCGGGTGTCGGAAAGCGAGCTCGGCGACTATTCCTACATGATGCAGGATTGCGCCGTCTGGTGCGCAACGATCGGCAAGTTTTCCAACATCGCCGCCAGCGTGCGCATCAACGCCACCAACCACCCGACCTGGCGGCCGACGCTGCATCACTTCACCTATCGCGCCTCCGACTACTGGGACGACGCCGAGCACGAGAGCGAATTCTTCGCCCAGCGCCGCGCCAAACGCGTCACCATCGGCCATGATACCTGGCTCGGCCATGGCTCGACCATCCTGCCCGGCGTCACTGTCGGCGATGGCGCCGCGGTCGGTGCCGGCGCAGTGGTCTCTAAAGATGTCGCCCCCTACACCATCGTCGGCGGCGTGCCGGCAAAGCCGATCCGTGAGCGCTTCGATCGCCACACCGCCGAACGCTACCAGGCGCTCGCCTGGTGGGACTGGGACCATGCCAGGCTGCGCGCTTCGCTCGAAGATTTTCGTTCGCTTGAGGCTGAGGCTTTTCTGGAAAAGCATGGCGGATAGTCTTCACATCATCGTCATGGGCGAACCGGTTTCATATCCCTGACACATCGCCCGGGCAGGACGCAGGCCTTTCCCTGGAGATCGCAATGTCCGTTTCTGTCAAACCGTCGCTTGCCGCATTCTTTGCCGGCTCAAATCCGAAGCCGCCGGTTCATCTCGGCACGCGCTACGACACCTCAGGGAGTTTCCTGACCGAGCCCGGCAACACGGTCGTCAGCCACCTCGTCAGCGGTTCGCCGTCGGAGACGGTGGTGCTTGCGGTGCGCGAGAAGATGCTGGCGATGCAAGACGCCGACCGGCTCGCCTTCACGCCCGTCTCCAGCCTGCACATGACGCTGTTCCAGGGCATCATCGAATATCGCCGCCGGCTTCCTTACTGGCCGCATGACGTGCCGCTCGACACCAGCATCGACGCCATGACCCGCCTCTATCTGGAACGGCTGAAGGGTTTTCAGGGCTTCGGCCCGTTCAACATCAAGGTCGTCGAAGTTCTGCCGACCGGCCTCACCGTTGCCGGCGCGACCGACGACGATTTGCGCATCATGCGCGCCTGGCGCGACGCACTGGCCGTGCCGTTCGGTTACCGGCATCCCGATCACGACGCCTACGTCTTCCACATCACCTTCGCCTACCAGATCCAGCGTCTTGCCGACGATCGGGCGGCCGCATGGCAGGACCTGTTCGATGATGGCCTGGCACTCTTCGAGCGGCAGGCGCCGGTGATCGAAATCAAGGCTCCGGCCTTCTGCAGCTTCAGGGACATGGAGCACTTCGAGGAACTGCTGGTCCTGGTCCGGCCATAACTCCACACCTGTGGACCGTAACAAAACTGACATCACCGCGACACGGCAGGTTCATGTGGCTGCGTTAGGCGAGAGCCTGACGATCAATGGTCCGGACTGGAACCTGCCCCCATGCCAGCAACCTCTGCCACGCTCGAAATTCGCGGTGTCACCCGACGATTTGGCAAGAATACCGCCGTCAGCGACATCAACATCGCAATCCCGCAGGGTCAGATGGTTGGCATTATCGGCCGTTCGGGCGCCGGCAAATCAACCCTTCTTCGCATGATCAACCGTCTCATCGATCCCAGCCAGGGGTCGATTTTTTTTGACGGCGCCGAGGTCTCCCAGTTGCGCGGCTCGCCGCTGCGGCGCTGGCAGCGTGACTGCGCCATGATCTTCCAGCAGTTCAACCTGGTGCCGCGCCTCGACGTGCTAACCAATGTGCTGCTCGGCAAGCTGAACCACCGTTCGACCATCACCAACCTGTTCGGCATGTTCTCTCGCGCCGAATGCGCAGAGGCGGTCGCGGCACTCGAGCGGCTCGACATCGCCCGCACCGCGCTGCAGCCCGCTGGCACCTTGTCGGGCGGCCAGCAGCAGCGCGTCGCCATTGCCCGCGCCATGATGCAGCAGCCCAGAGTGATCCTTGCCGACGAGCCGATCGCGTCGCTCGACCCACTCAACGCCAAGGTGGTGATGGATTCGCTGCAGGACATCAATTTGCGCGAAGGCATCACTGTCGTCACCAATCTGCACACGCTGGATACCGCCCGCACCTATTGCAACCGCATCATCGGCATGGCCGCCGGCAAGGTCGTCTTCGACGGCCCGCCGGAAGAGCTCAACCGCGAGGCCGTGCGTCTCGTCTATGGCGCCGACAGCAATGGCCAGGAAATCTCCGAGGCCATCACCTCGACCAGTGTTGCCTTCAAGCCAAAGTTCGCCGCATCCGCCGGACCGCTCGAGCCCGCATTCCCGGGATACTGAGAGCGGCCTGGATCGCCAGCCCGCGTCAAGGGCACCTGTCAAAATCGATAACGCTGCCGGCGCGGGGCCGGAACCTACAGGAGAGACAACAGATGTTCAGGAAGATGGTTTTCGGCGCCGTTTCGGTGCTCGCCATGGCGACCAGCATGGCGCATGCCGCCGATATGAAGGAATTTCGCGTCGGCATTCTCGGCGGTGAAAACGAAACCGACCGGCTGCGCAACTACCAGTGCCTCGCCGACCATTTGAAGGCCGAATTCGGCTTCGAGAAGGTCTCGCTGTTTCCCGCCGCCGACTATGACGGCGTCATCCAGGGCCTGCTCGGCGGCACGCTCGACTTCGCCGAACTCGGCGCTTCCGGCTATGCCAGCATCGCTCTCAAGGACCCGAAGGCGGTCACCCCGATCCTCACCACCCAGCAGACCGACGGCGCCACCGGCTATTATTCGATCGGCCTGGCGCTGAAATCCTCCGGCATCACCGACATCAAGTCGGCCAAGGGCAAGAAGCTCGGCTACGCCGATCCGGATTCAACCTCCGGCTATCTGATCCCGCTGACCCAGATCCCGAAGGACACCGGCGCTTCGAACGAAAAGTTCTTCGCCTCGACCCAGTTCAACGGCGGCCACGAGAACAACGTCCTGGCCGTGCGTGACGGCAAGGTCGATGTGGCGGTGGACGATTCCTCCGGCATCGGCGACTTCAAGGACGGCTACACCTCCGGCACCTTCCACAAGGAAGTCGCCAAGGGCGCCGTCGACCCCAACGACTTCGTCGAAGTCTGGCGCTCGGGCCTGATCCCGAACGGCCCGCTGGTCGTGCGCACCGCGCTCGGCGACGACATGACCGCCAAGCTCGCCAACTTCTTCACGCAGTTGCCGAAGAAGGACAAGGCCTGCTTCGAAGGCGTCGAAGGCGGCGATTTTACCGGCTACGTTCCGGTGAAGCCGGACTTCTACAACGTCATCGTCGAAGCCCGTAAGGCAGCCATCGGCGGCTAACGGCGAAATCAAAAAGGGCGGTGTTCAAGACACCGCCCTTTTTGCATCTCCGATCATGACCCTTTCCGTGACAGCTCATTCCGGCGCCACTCACCAGATGGCCGACGCCTGGCGTCGCCAGACGTCCTTGCGCCGGCTCTACACCGCCATCGGTGTCGGCCTGCTCATTGTCGCGCTCGGCAGCACCATGTGGTTCGCCGACGAGGCTAATGCCGGGCATTTCTTCGACCGCCTGCCGCATTTGCTGGATTTCCTGAGCTGGCTCGTCCCCAAGGACTGGAACGATGTCTGGCGGGCGATGTTCGACATCGCTTCCCCGCATGACACCGGTACCCAGGAATTCAACTTTCCGCTTGGCCGCGCCTATGTCTGGGGCAGCTTCTACGTCCCTGAATATTTCGAATTGATGCTGACCACGCTCAACGTGGCGCTGGTTTCGACCTTCATCGGCTTCGTCTTCGCCGTGCCGTTCTCCTTCATCGCGGCGCGCAATTTGACGCCGCATCCGGTGCTGCGGCTGATCGTCAAGCGCTTCATGGAATTGCTGCGCGCCTTTCCCGAGATCGTCATCGCCGGCCTGTTTGCGGCCATCGTCTCGATCGGCCCGATCGCCGCCATCATCGCCATCGGCCTGCATTCGATCGGCGCGCTGGGCAAGCTCTTCTACGAGATCAACGAGAACATCGACATGCGCGCCGAGGAAGGCCTGAGGGCCGTCGGCGCCAACTGGTTCGAGCGGGTACGCTTTGCCGGTCTGCCGCAGGTGCTGCCCAACTTCATGTCCTACACGCTGCTCCGCGTCGAGATAAACGTCCGCATTTCCACCATCATGGGCGCGGTCGGCGGCGGCGGCATCGGCGAGGAGCTGAAGCTGTCGATCTCGCGCGGCTTCGGCGCCAAGACGATAGCCTTGGTGCTGCTCCTGTTCACGACGATCTTCATCGTCGACCAGTTCTCCGCCTGGCTGCGCCGCAAGCTGGTCGGCGAACAGGCATTCGTGATGGGAGCATGACCATGACTGCCATGACGGCCGATGAAATCCAGTCTATCGAAGAGCGCTTCCCGCAGGTGTTCCAGCGGCCGTTCCAAAAACGCTTCGGGCCGCTGCTGCTGCTTGGCGGCATCTTTTTCTACCTGCTCTATGCGCTGTGGTTCTTCAACCTGCCGCAGGTCATGCGGGAATCGCACTGGGAGCGCCTGCCGCTGTTCCTGACCCAATGGATCAGCTACGACGTGCAGCCGATCTTCCGCCTCGACGAACCGCAGATCACGGCCAAATATCCACGCTTTTCGGTGCTCGGCCCAGATCCCAATCCGGACTGGGTCAAGACCAATGCCGACGGTTCGGTGACGATCCTGATCGACGGCACCGCCAAGTCGATCACCTTCAACAGGACGCAAGCCACGATCATTGCCAACGGTGAAACCGTTGCGGTCGGGCTAGGCACCGGCAAACCGCTGATCTCCGGACCGGTTCCCGGCTGGATCACCGCGCATGAAGATGAGGTTGTCGCCGACATGGGCTTTGCCGGCGAGGCCCGCGTCGCCGTTGACCGCGTCAGGATCCGCAAGCGTTTTCTCGGCTGGGCAAACTTCGTCTTCGACACCCGCTCGCCCTTCTTCGGCAAATCGGCAAGCGAAGTCGCCTCGCTGATCGTCTCCGGACCGGAACTGAAACCGGGCACGTCCAATCTGGCGCTGGCCGGCGACAACATCTGGAACAACGCGCAGTGGCAGCATGGCGATGTCTGGACGAAGCTGTTGCAGACCATCGTCATGGCCTTTCTCGGCACCATGCTGGGCGGCATCGTCGCTTTCCCGCTCGCCTTCTTCGCCGCCCGCAACATCACGCCCAGCCGGCTGGTCAACCAGGTGCTCAAGCGCTTCTTCGACTTCATGCGTTCCATCGATATGCTGATCTGGGCGCTGTTCTTCACCCGCGCCTTCGGGCCAGGTCCGCTGGCGGGCAGTGCCGCGATCTTCTTCACCGAGATCGGCACGCTCGGCAAAACCTATTCGGAGGCGCTGGAGAACATTGACGACAAGCCGCGCGAGGGTGTCACCTCGACCGGAGCCAACGGCCTCCTCGTGCAGCGCTACGGCGTGCTGCCGGAAGTGGTGCCGGTGTTCATCAGCCAGACGCTCTATCAGTGGGAATCCAACACGCGCGGCGCCACCATCATCGGCGCCGTCGGCGCCGGCGGCATCGGCCTGAAACTGTGGGAAGCGATGCGCACCAACTCCAACTGGGCCAACGTCTTCTACATGGTGCTGCTGATCCTGCTCGTCGTCTTCATTTTCGACAACATCTCCAATTTCCTGCGCCGCCGGCTGAGCCGGACCATCCACGATTACAACAGGATCCAGGCCGAGCAGGGTTAGCCCTGTGACGCAGAAGCGCACGCATCGCCTCGCCCGGCGCCAAAGGGTCGACCCCCACTCCGTCGAGCTTCGCTCGACACCTCTCCCCGATCGACGGGGTAGAGGAAAGGCGCAAGGCTGTCCGAGCCGGCGCCTGTCCTCCAAGGCCGAGGCTTTCTTCCTCTCCCCGCGCCACCAGGCTTCCTTTCCTCTCCCTCCGGAGGGGGAGAGGTGGCTCGGCGAAGCCGAGACGGAGTGGGGGAACCACCTTGCAACCGCCGCGAACGCAGATAGAAAATGGACCAGGCGCAATCATCATCGCGCCTCTCACCAAGGGTCGACCCGCACTTCGTCGCGCTGCGCTCGACAGGTCTTTGCGTCGATCAGATGCTAAGCCGCTTTCTTCCACCCGTTCTTGATATGCTTATACCCATCCCGGTACACCGCTTCCGGCGTTTCGGAAAAATCGCGCCACACCTTGGTCGCCGCCGCCAAATCCTTCAGCGAACGGCCGAACGCCTCGATCGTCAGCCAGTCGTCGTAGCCGCTCTTGCGGATGGCCGAGAATGTTTCCTTCCACGGAATGTTGCCGCGCCCGGGCACGCCGCGATCGTTCTCGGAGATGTGGATATGCACGACATTCCGACGGTGTTTCGTGTAGGCGCCGATCGGGTCAGCCTCCTCGATATTGGCGTGGAAAGTGTCGTACATCGCCTTGATGTGCGGCCGGTCGATCGCGTCGATATGCTCCGACAAATCCGCCATAGTGTTGAGGAGATAGCATTCGAAGCGGTTAAGCGCCTCGAGCCCGATGGTGACGTTCTTCTTGCCGGCATGGTCGCCGATGGCGCGTTGCGAGGCGACCGAGCGCTTTTTCTCGGCGGCCGTCGGCCCAGCGCCGGAAAAGGCGCCAAGCGTCGAATGCAGCGGGCCGCTCAGCGTGCTGACGCCAAGCGCATTGGCGCAGTCGATCGCCCATTTCATGTAGTCGACACCGGCCTTGCGCGTCGCCGCATCAGCCGCGATCAGGTTCATCGCCGGATCACCCATGGCTGAAACCGCGGTCCGCTCCAGCCCGATCCGGTCGAGCAGTTCGCCGAGCTTTTTATAGTCGTCCGGCGCGCCTGCGAAGATCGGTATTTCGACGCCATCGAAACCGGTCGCCTTGATGTCGCGCAGCAACGGCTCGTGTTTCTTCGACACCGCCGTCGTCCACAGGAACATACACATGCCGATTTTCATCGACGCCCCCTCCCCCTGGATCCCCCGGATTTCTATTTTAGAGCTTCGTCCACGCCCCATTCTTCTTCGACGACTTCACGCAAGCCTCGATGAAGGCCATGCCTTCGACGCCGTCGTGAATGGTCGGGAAGACGACGTCCTTGGCCGGCTTGCCGCCTTTGCGGCGCGCCGCCCGGATGGCGCGCGCGGCCTCCTGGTAGATGTTGGCGAAGCCTTCGAGATAGCCTTCGGGATGGCCTGACGGCACGCGGCTGACACGCCCTGCCACCGGCAGCGCCCCGGCGCCATTGCGGGTGATCAACTGCTTCGGCTGGCCGAACGGCGTGTACCAGAGATAGTTCGGGTCGGCCTGCACCCATTCCAGCCCGCCCTTCGAGCCATAGATGCGCAGCTTCAGCCCGTTCTCATGGCCGGGCGCCACCTGGCTTGCCCAGATCATGCCCTTGGCCGGATGCGTCTTGCCGGCAGGCTTGAAGCGCAGCATGACGTTGACATTGTCATCGAGCAGCCGTCCCGGCACGAAGGCGTCGAGATCGGCCGACAGGGAATCCAGCTCCAGTCCGGAGACGAAGCGGGCGAGGTTGTAGGCATGCGTGCCGATATCGCCGAGCGCGCCGCCCGCACCTGCCTGTTTCGGATCGCCGCGCCACGCCGCCTGTTTCTGGCCGGTAGCGGCGAGATCCTCGGTCAGCCAGTCCTGGGGATATTCGGACTGGACGATGCGGATGTCGCCGAGCACGCCCTTGGCGACCATCTCGCGCGCCTGCCGCACCATAGGATAGGCGGTGTAGTTGTGCGTCAGCACGAACACCTTGCCGGTCTTCTCGACTATCGCCGCCAGCTTCTTCGCCTCGGCCAGTGTGGTTGCCAGCGGCTTGTCGCAGATGACGTGGATGCCGGCCTCGAGGAATGCCTTTGCCGCCGGTACGTGCACATTGTTGGGCGTGACGATGGCCACCGCCTCGATACCGTCGGGACGCTTGGCTTCGGCCTTGGCCATCTCGGCATAGGACGCGTAGCTGCGGTCGGGGTCGAGCCCGAGCTCTACAGCCGAGGCCTTTGCACGCGCCGGGTCGGATGACAAAGCGCCGGCGACCAGCACGAAGTCGTTGTCCAGGCGCGCCGCGATCCGGTGCACCGCGCCGATGAAGGCGCCTTGCCCGCCGCCGACCATGCCGTAGCGGATCGGGCCGCCTCCCGTTTCCGACTTCGATGCGCCGACCATGTTTTTCTCCTTGGCTGTTGCTCACCTCCCCCTTTGAGGGGAGGTCGATCCGCGCAGCGGATCGGGTCATTGAGGCAGAGCTCGGCATGAACCGACCCCTCCCGGCCCTTCGGGCCACCCTCCCCCTCAAGAGGAAGGGAAAGTCGAGCTAGATACCCATCATGGCGCGCAGCACCTTCTTGTCTGTAGCGCCACCGGCGAAATCGTCGAATGCCTTTTCCGTGACCCGGATGATATGATGCTCGATGAACGGTGCGCCCTCGGCCGCGCCGTCTTCCGGATGCTTCAGGCAGCACTCCCACTCCAGCACCGCCCAGGAATCGTAATTGTACTGCGTCAGCTTGGAGAAGATGCCGCCGAAATCCACCTGTCCGTCGCCCAGCGACCGGAAGCGGCCGGCGCGGTTGGTCCAGCTCTGGTAGCCGGAATAGACGCCTTGCCGGCCGGTCGGATTGAACTCGGCGTCCTTGACGTGGAACGCCTTGATGCGCTCGTGGTAGATGTCGATGAATTCCAGATAGTCGAGCTGCTGCAGCAGGAAGTGCGACGGATCGTAGTTGATGTTGCAGCGCTTGTGGCCACCGACCGCGTCGAGGAACATCTCGAAAGTGGCGCCGTCGAACACGTCCTCGCCGGGATGGATTTCGTAGCCGATATCGACGCCATTGTCCTCATAGACATCGAGGATCGGCTTCCAGCGCTTGCCGAGTTCGGCAAACGCTTCCTCGATCAGCCCGGCCGGCCGCTGCGGCCACGGGTAGAGGTAAGGGAAGGCCAACGCTCCCGAGAAGCTCACCGAGGCCTTCAGGCCAAGGTTCTTCGACGCCTTGGCGCCGAACTTCATCTGTTCGACCGCCCATTTCTGCCGCGCTTTCGGATTGTTGTGCACCGAGGCCGGCGCAAAGCCGTCGAACTGCGCATCATAGGCCGGATGCACCGCCACCAATTGCCCCTGCAGATGCGTCGACAGTTCGGTGATCTCGACGCCGGCGTCCGCGCAGATGCCCTTCACTTCGTCGCAATAGGCCTTGGAAGAGGCCGCCTTCTTGAGATCGAACAACCGCGCGTCCCAGGTCGGGATCTGCACGCCCTTGTAGCCGAGACCGGCAGCCCATTTGGTGATCGACGCCAGCGAGTTGAACGGCGCGGCGTCGCCCGCGAACTGCGCCAGAAACAGTCCAGGGCCCTTCATTGTCGTCGGCATCGGCATCCTCCCTCATTGTTCTCGCGACCGAGCATAGCGCCGATTGGAAGCAGGGCCAGCCACTTTGGTCTTTTCTCAACGGGCGCTTGCAAGCACCACCATTCTGGTATTACCAAATATGGGAATTTGGTCAAGCCTCGCTAAGCGCCCTCAAGACCCTGAGTCTACACGAGAAATGGATATATATCTCAATATAATCAATGAAATAATTCGCGCAGAAAGTTGCGTCCCCGCACTTCTTGCCGTACCCGAGAATTTGCTGTAGACCTCCCTTCAGGCCCAATTGGTCGAACCAGTTTGCGAGAAAAGGCTGGGGATGCCTTGGGGAGGAACCCTTGCGTCGCCTTTTGGCGATGCATGTCGCAGGCGAACCATAAAGACGAATTGGGAAGGACAGACCATGCATCTTTCGACGCACAACTGGATGCGCGCGGAACCCTTGGAGACGACGCTCAAGCGCATCAAGAAATTCGGCTATGAGTCGATCGAGATTTCCGGCGAGCCCGAGCAGTACAAGACCAAGGAGACCCGGGCGCTGTTGAAGGAGCATGGCATCCGCTGCTGGGGCGCGGTGACGCTGATGCTGGGCGAGCGCAACCTCGCCGCCAAGAACCAGGGTCAGCGCGAGCGCTCCGTTCAGTATGTCAAGGACGTGCTGACCATGGTCAGCGAACTCGATGGCGAGATCATCACGCTTGTTCCGGCGACCGTCGGCAAGGTCGTGCCTGACGGCACCGAGGAGGAGGAGTGGAAGTGGGTTGTCGACGCGACCCGGGAATGCTTCACCCATGCCAAGAAGGTCGGCGTCAAGATCGCCGTCGAGCCGCTCAACCGCTTCGAGACCTATCTGTTCAATCGCGGCGCACAGGCGCTGGCACTGGCCGACGCGGTCAGCCCCGAATGCGGCGTCTGTCTCGATGCCTACCACATCCACATGGAAGAATTTAACGTCTATGACGCGATCCGGCAGGCCGGAAAGCGCCTGTTCGATTTCCACGTCGCCGACAACAACCGTTTCGCCGCCGGCCTCGGCCAGATCGACTGGCCGAAGATCGTCGCCACATTGCGGGAGATCGGCTACGACGGCGCGCTGACCAACGAATTCGTCGCGCCCGTCGACCGGACACCGGCGGCACCCTATCCCGACATGGTCGAGCGCAATCCGGTCGACATCTCGCCCGAACAACTGAAGTTCATCCAGGACCACGGCTCCAGCGTGCTCACGGAAAAATTCTACACCGACCAGATGCGCATTAACGCCGAAACGTTGCTGCCGCTGATCAAGTAGTCGACCGCCTCTGGGAAGTTTGCCCTTCCGCCCTGACCGGCGGCGGGCTGGGGAAGAATATGCGCATCAAGACCGTTCAAGCCTGGTGGGTCCGCATCCCGATCGAAGCCGCTCGGCAACACCGCAGCGACTTCGGCCAGGTGACGACCTTCGACGCCGCCATCCTGCGCATCGAGACCGATGACGGGCTGGTCGGCTGGGGCGAAGGCAAGAATGCCGCCGGCAGCGCCGGCAGCTACGGCGCCCTCGTCCACATGCTGAACCATGAGGTCGGGCCGCAATTGATCGGCCGCGATCCGGCCGACATCGGCGTCATCTGGGAGATGCTCTACAATGGCGTGCGCCATGACAGCGCCGCCCGCGCCGGCCATGCCATGCCGCAGCTGGCGCGGCGCGGCATGAGCATCGCGGCCATCAGCGCCGTCGACATCGCGTTGTGGGACATTCTCGGCAAATCGCTTGGCGTGCCCGTCTGGCGGCTGCTCGGTGGCCGCAAGCTCGATCGCATGCCGGCCTATGCGTCCGGCGGCTGGGCAGCCGCCGACGCCATCGGCGAGCAGTTGAAATCCTATATCGCCAAGGGCGGCTTCAAGGCGCTGAAGATGCGGGTCGGCGCCATGGACGGCGCGGCACACATTTCCGCCACCCGCGTGCGTGCCGCACGGCAGGCGCTCGGCCCTGATGTCGAGTTGATGGTCGACGCGCACGGCACCTATACGGTGGCCGAAGCCAAGCGCTTCATCCGCCTCGTCAACGATCTGGATCTCGCCTGGTTCGAGGAGCCTATCATCGCCGACGACAAATCAGGCATGGCTGAAGTGCGGGCATCCGGCGCCGTTCCTATCGCCACCGGCGAAAGCGAGGCGACACGCTATGCCTTCCGCGACCTCGCCGTGCTGAAAGCCGCCGACATCTTCCAGCCCGATCCCGCCTTCTGCGGCGGCATCAGCGAGGCGATGAAGATCGGCACCATCGCCAGCGCCTTCAACCTGCGCTTTGCGCCGCATCTGTGGGCCGGCGCGCCCTGCTTCTTCGCCGGCTTGCATGTCTGCGCCGCCTCGCCGTCGAGTTTTACCGTCGAATATTCGCTCGGCGCCAACCCGATGATCCACGATCTGATCGAAGAGACTGTCGAAGCCAAGGACGGTATGATAGCGATCCCGGAAAGACCGGGTCTGGGATTCACCATTTCGGAGCGGTTCCTGGAGGCGCACGCGCAACGCGATTGACGATGAAAGAAAAGAACCTCCTCGCGGAACTCGCCGCCTACCTGTTCTCCCATTCGGACAAGGAGACCGGCCGCACGCCGTCTGAGCGCGAACTGGCGGAGCATTTCGCCGTCAGCCGCGGCCAGATCCGCGAGGCGCTCGCCATCCTCGAAGCCATGCGCATCGTCGAGCGCCGGGCCAAGTCCGGCATCTACATCGACACCAAACAGGCCAGCGTCGAAGCGATGGCGCTTTTTGCCCGCGCGGGCCTGCCGCTCGACCCGATCCAGATCTACGAGACGGTCGAGCTGCGTAAGATCCACGAGATCAAGGCGGCCGAGCTCGCCTGTTCGCGCGCCACCGAGGAGAATTTCGAGCGGCTGCGCGAAATCCTGAAAGCTTCGGAAGAGCGCATCGCCGCAGGCGAAGGCCTGGCCAGGGAAGACCGCGAATTCCACCTGGAGATCGTGCGCGCCACCAAGAACAGCGTCTTCCACAATGTCTGTTCCGTCTACTACATGATGGGCGAGCAGCGCCTGCCGATCTATTTCAACGACCCCGAGCGCAACGTGCGCTCGCATGCCGAGCACATCCAGATTTATGAGGCGCTGCTGCGCCGCGACGGCAATCTCGCACAGGCGCTGATGAGCGCCCATCTGCAGGGTGCCGAGAGCTATTGGAAAGGCCTGATCGAGGGCCATGGCGAGGAGCCGCAAAGCTCGGCGCTCGAAAGCGCCTGATCGACATGGCCCGGATCCTCACGACCCACCCTCTACATCCGCGCGCCTCGGCTATGCTGGCCGGCGCCGGCGAGCTCGTCGTCGCCTCCGCCATCGATCCAGCCACACTGGCTGCGGAGGCAAGGAATGCCGACATCGTCATCGTGCGCGCGCCGCTGCCGCCACAGCTTTTCGACGACGCGAAGCAGCTGAGGGCGGCAATCCGCCATGGCGCCGGGCTCGACATGATCCCGATGGAAGCAGCAAGCGCCGCCGGCGTGCTGGTGGCGAACGTGCCGGCGGTCAATGCCCGCTCGGTTGCCGAGCATGTCATGTTCACCGCGCTTGCGTTGCTCCGGCAATTCCGCAGGGTCGACCGCGACCTGCGCGGCAAAGGCTGGCTTGCCGGCCGCGAGCACGCCAATGCCAACATCGAGCTTGCCGGCAAGACAATCGGCATCGTCGGCCTTGGTGCCGTCGGCCAGGCGGTCGGCCATATCGCCGCGCACGGCTTCGACCTGAAGGTGGTGGCAACGACGCGCAGCATGCAGCCGGCCCCCGACAAGGTCGGTTTCCTGTCGATCGACGCCCTGGTCGAGCAGAGCGACATCATCGTTCTATGCTGCCCGCTGACGCCGGAAACGCGCGGCCTGATCAGCCGTGAGCGGATCGCGCGCATGAAACCGCATGCGCTGCTGATCAACGTGTCGCGCGGGCCGGTCATCGATGACGACGCCCTGATCGAGGCCTTGCAGGAACGGCGCATCGGCGGCGCCGCGCTCGACGTGTTTGCGACGCAGCCGCTGCCGTCGAACCATCCCTATTTCGGCTTCGACAATGTCATCATCACGCCGCACATGGCCGGCATCACCGAGGAATCGATGATGCGCATGGGCGTCGGCGCGGCAGGCGAGGCGTTGCTGGTGCTGGCGGGCAAACTGCCGGTCAATCTGCGCAATCCCGAAGTGGTCGATCACTATCGGCGGCGGTTTCCGACGAGCGTGTAACACATCGCTGTTTCGCCCCAATTCTCCGCAACGTTGGGAGCCATGTACGGTCCTCGCCTCGCATTCCTGATAGTCGCCGGTTGTTCGCTCTGCGCCATGCCGTCATTCGCGGCCGAAAGCAGCTATGTCTATTGCGACAACGGACTGCGTTGCTTCAAGGCGCCGTGCCCGTCCAACAGCGCGCTCGACCTTGCCACCGGCACGGTCATCAAGGGCGTGTCGATCGACGCCAGCGGATTGCCGCAGGCCGACAAGGCGATAACGGATCATTCCGATGCGCTTTCTGCCGGAAAGATCGTCGTCAGGGGGACAATCGAACACCGCATCCAGACCATTACCGGCAAGGACTACAGCCTGCCCTGGCTGGTCGCGACCCGCATCGTGCGCACCGCCAAGGACAGCGAACGCAAGCACTGTTCGTCGCACTGATAGTCAGTCCAGCCCTGGTCACGCGCCAAGTAGCGATTCTATTTCAGCAGCAATCCGCAGCAGACGCCGGTCATGCCCGTTGCGCGCCACCAGCATCAATCCGGCCGGCAGCGCCGTGCTTGGCATCGGCAGCGAGATCGCGCAGAGGTCGAACTGGTTGGCGACCTGCGTGTTGCGCAGCAGCAGGCCTTCGGTGTGGTCGCGCAGCTCGGCATCTTCAGCCATCGAAACGATGGTCGGCGCTGTCACCGGTGTGGTCGGCAAGACCAGCACATCGACCGATGCCAGCCGCTCGTCCATGGCGGCGACGAGCGCTGTGCGACGGCGCATTGCCCTGATGTAGACAGGCGTCGGCAGCATGGCTGCCCGCGACAAAGGCCCGCTGACATGCGGGTCGACCGGCACCGGTGCCCCTGTCGCCAGCCAGTCGGCATGCACTTCGGCCCCTTCCATCGCAGCAATCGAACCACGCTTGGTGGCCGCGCGCATATCGGCAAGCAGATCGTCGATCGACACGTCTGCGATCCGCGCGCCCGTCTGCTCGATCTTGCCAAGGCAGCGGTCGAATGCAGTCACGACCTCGCCTTCCGTCTCTTCGAAAAGGACGCCGCGCGAGATGCCGATGCGAAGCTCACCAAGCGCAATCGGCGCCAGCGCGGTTGGCGCCTCGCCGGCCATCACAGCGTCGGCAGCGGCACACTGGGCGACGGTTCGGGCAAGCGGTCCGATCGAGTCCAGCGTGGCGGACAATGGGAAGGCGCCGGCAAGCGGCACCCGTCGCGCTGTCGGCTTGAAGCCGACAACGCCATTCAGTGAAGCCGGAATGCGTATCGAGCCGCCGGTGTCGGAACCGATCGATATCTCGCTCGTCCCCTCGCCGACGGAAACGCCGGCGCCCGAGGAAGAACCGCCCGGAATGCGACTGGCGTCCACGGCATTGCCGGGCGTGCCGAAATGCTGATTGTCGCCGATCGCCGTGAAGGCGAATTCGGTCATGTTGGTCTTGCCGATGATGACCCCGCCGGCCTGCCGTAGCCGGCTGACGACAGCGGCATCGTGCGAGGCGGGCGCGGCGGTCTTGCGCATCAGTGAACCGGCCGTGGTCGCCTCGCCGCTGACATCGAACAGATCCTTGATCGAGACAATGTTGCCGTCGAGCGGCCCGAGCTTCACACCTGCCCGCTGGCGCGCATCGCTGGCGTCAGCCGCCGCCCGCGCGGCTTCGGCATAAAGCTTCGTGAACGCGCGCTCTTCACTGGCACGGGCGGCAAGGCGCGCAAGGATGATTTCCAGTTGATCACGGACTGATTGCATTTTCGGTGTCGGACTCCAGACGCCTTGAACGTCCTTGGGGCATGGCTTGCCGAGACTTAACCCGGCGCAGGCGGTTTTGCACCCTGTCGAATACGAGGAAAATCCGATGCTTTACAAAGGCAGCTGCCACTGCGGCAAGGTCGCCTTCGAATTCAAGGCCGAACTGACCGGCGCCATCAGGTGCAATTGCTCGATCTGTTCGCGCAAGGGTGCTCTGTTGTGTGCCATCCCGCACGGGACCTTGCAGGTCCTGGCTTGGGGCGACGACCTCGGCACCTACACATTCGGCAACCATGCCATCGCGCACCGGTTCTGCCGGGCCTGCGGCATTCATCCCTTTGCGGAGGACGTTCGCGAGGGCAGCGAACGCAGTGCCTATGTCAACATCAACTGCGTGGCCGATCTCAACCCCTCGACCCTGTCGGTCTTCGATTTCGACGGGCGGTCGGCCTGAGTTCGTTCGTCCCTGCCATCACAATGGCAGCGGCCCGAAAACCGTGATGGTTCTCGGGCCGATGCGCAGCGTCAGGAAAGCCTGATCTGCGTCCAGGCTACTCGGCGCGCTTCGGGCCGCGCAGGAACACCACGACGGCCGCCAGCAGCGTCGCCGCGCCGCAATAGGCGAAGGCGCTGGCCACGCCGGCATGGTCGACCAGCAGGCCGCCGAAGACGGCGCCGAGCGCGATCGCCACCTGGAACGTCGCCACCATCAGTCCGCCGGCGCTTTCGGCCTGATCGGGCGCGGCCCGCACCAGCCAGCTCTGCAGCCCGACCGGCACGGCGCCGAAGGCAAAGCCCCAGACCGCAACAGCGGCGGCGGCGACCGTCGGCGAAGCGCCGAAAACCAGCATCGAGGCGGCGGCCAGCGCAATCAGCAGGGGCGCCAGCGCAACCGCTGCCTTGAGGCTGCGTTCGGCCAGGATGCCGCCCGCGACATTGCCGAAGAAGCCGCCTATGCCATAGGCCAGCAGCACCAGCGAGATCGTCTCGATGTCAAGCACGGGCACCTTCTCGAGGAAGGGGCGAACATAGGTGAAGCCGGCAAAGTGTCCCGAAGCGACCAGCAGCACGACCAGCAGGGCTATCCTGATCGACGGACGCTCCAGCACGTCGAGCAAGGTGCGGAAGCTCGCCACGCCCACGGGCGGCAATTTGGGAATGGTGGCCAGTTGTACCAGCAATGCCAGCGCGGCAACGACGGTGGCGATCATGAAGGCAGTGCGCCAGCCCCAGATGTCACCCACATAGGCGCCGACCGGCGCCGCGCAGACGGTCGCCAGCGAAACGCCGGTGAGAATGATCGACATGGCGCGCGGCATCAGCCGCATCGGCACCAGCCGCAGCGCCATGGCCGCCGACATCGCCCAGAAGCCGCCAAGTGCTACGCCGAGCACGACGCGGGCAAGCAGAAGCACGGGCAGCGATGAGGCAAAGGTGGCCAGAAGGTTGGACAGGATCAGGAACACCGTCAGCATCCACATCACCAGCCTGCGGTCCATGCGCCTGGTGATGATGGCCATGGTGGGTGCGGCAATGGCGCCAACGATCGCGGTGGCCGTCACCGCCTGTCCGGCCACGCCCTCGCTGACGCCGAGATCGCGCGCCATCGGCGTCAGCAGGCTGGCGGGCAGGAATTCAGCGGTGACCAGTCCAAACACCCCAAGCGCCAGGGATACAACGGCACCCCATGCCGGTTCGGTTCGCTCATCGGAATCTGCATTCACTAGTGTGGCGTCGATGACGCCTGTAGAAGGGTCGGCCATGGTCAGTCTCCGGTCTGTTTGCAGCGCCACGTAGGAAATGACCGGTCGGGAGTTCCACCCGTTACATGCCTTGCCCTCACGGTTTGGCACTATGGTCTGATTTCAGCTTGTTTGCGCTGCAGCATTTAGCTGCAGTGCAACATAGGGAGTGACCACCTGGAGTTTCCATGCTAGAAACCCCATCATGTTTGACCATTCGTCCAAAATTCCAGTCACCGGCGACCCGCTGACCGACATTTTGAGGGGCCTGCGCCTCGATGGCGTCGAATATGGCCGCTGCGAAATGAAGGAGCCCTGGGGCATCCAGTTCCCAGCCCAACCCGCGGCGCGGTTTCACTTCATCGGCCGCAGGGGTTGCTGGCTGAAGCAGCCGTCCGGCGAATGGGTGCAGCTCAATGCAGGCGATGCGATCCTGCTGCCGCGCGGCGGTGCCCATGTGCTTGCCAGCGAACCCGGCGCCCAGACCTGGCCAATCCACGGCTACGCGCTCGAGGAGGTCTGCAAGGACGTCTACTGCACGTCGAACGAAGAGATGTGCGGCAAGGACTGCAAACCGGGAACGCTGCTGTTCTGCGCCAGCATGTATTTCAATCTCGATGGCCTGCATCCCCTGCTCGGCATGATGCCGGACGTGATGCGCACGCATGAGCTGGAAGCCTACGAACCCGGCATTCCGCACCTGCTGGAGTCGATGGCGCGCGAAGTGACGATGGAGCGCGTCGGTTCCGGCGGCATCCTGGCGCGGCTGGCTGACGTGCTTGCCGCCACCGTCATCCGCTCATGGGTCGAGCGCGGCTGCGGCGACTCGTCCGGCTGGATCGCCGCCGTCAGGGACCGAGAAATCGGCCGCGTGCTGGCCGCCATCCATCTTGAACCGAACCATGACTGGACGGTCGAGTCGCTGGCCCGGATGATGGGCGCCTCACGATCGGGATTTGCCGAGCGCTTTGCCACCATCGTTGGCGAAACGCCGGCAAAATATGTCACCCAGGTCAGAATGCATCAGGCGCGACAGTGGCTGATCCGCGACAGGATGAAGATCTCCGTTGTTGCCGCGCGTCTCGGCTATGAATCGGATGCCGCCTTCAGCCGCGCCTTCAAGCGCGTCATCGGCTCGGCGCCCAGCCACCTGCGCGCCGAGGAACAGGCTGATATCCGTCAGGCCAACTAACGCATGGAGGCCGTGACGGACTGGTGATTCCAGGCTAGAAATCGGCATGGTTTTCACCCCATCCAGGACTGTCGTGCCGGCCCCAGGCGGTCCGCTGACCGACATGTTGCGCGGATTGCGGCTCGATGGCGTCGACTACGGCCGCTGCGAACTTGGTGAGCCGTGGGCCGTGTTGTTTCCAGCCCAGAAGGCGGCGCGGTTTCACTTCATCGGCCGCCGCGAATGCTGGCTGTTTTCGCCATCCGGGGAATGGATTGAACTGAAGGCCGGCGATGCATTGCTCTTGCCGCGCGGCGCCGAGCATGTCCTTGCCAGCGCGCCAGGCATCCATGCCGTGCCGATCGAAAGCTACAGTGTCGAGCCTTTGCAGGACAACGTCTTCAGCGTCTCGAACGGAGGCCAAGGCCCGAAAACCCTGCTGTTTTGCGGCAGCATGCACTTCAACCTGGACGGATCGCACCCCTTGCTGGGCATGATGCCGGACATGATGCGCGCCAAGGAATTGATGGCGGGCGAGCCCGGCATTCCGCACCTGCTGGAAGCCATGGCCGGTGAAGTCACCATGAACCGGCCCGGCTCCGGCGGCATGTTGGCGCGGCTGGCCGACGTGCTGGCTGCAAGCATCATCCGTTCATGGGTAGAGAACAGTGGCGGCGACACCAGCGGCTGGATCGCGGCGATCAAGGATCGCGACATCGGCCGTGTGCTGGCGGCCATTCATCTGCAGCCCGACAGGAACTGGACCGTCGAAGCGCTCGCCCGCGAAATGGGCGCCTCGCGTTCGGCCTTCGCCGAACGCTTCGCGGCCGTCGTCGGTGAGACGCCGGCAAGATATGTCGCCCGGGTACGCATGCATCAGGCACGGCAGTGGCTGATCGGCGATCGGATGCGGGTTTCCACAGTCGCCGCGAGGCTGGGCTACGATTCCGAAGCGTCGTTCAGCCGGGCGTTCAAGCGCATCGTCGGCATCGCGCCCAGCCATCTGCACGCCGTCGACGGCACCTCCGAAGACCGCTGAGGCCATCCCGCCCCCGGCTGCCGTGGATTGCCGGATCTGGATGAATTGCCAAGCCTTCCGGACGCAATGTCATGGCCGAGCCAACCACATGCAATAGCTTGCCATGGCCAAGCAGTAGGAGGCCGGCGGCAAGCCGGCCCGAAGAGGAGAACTTATGTCAAGACATCTGAAGGTCATCGCATTCACAGTCATGCTTGCGGTTCCCGGGCGCGCGCTTGCGCTTGAGGACAGCTACCTGCCGGCCGACAAGGTTCCCTAT
This sequence comes from Mesorhizobium loti, assembly GCA_014189435.1. Lineage (NCBI taxonomy): Bacteria > Pseudomonadati > Pseudomonadota > Alphaproteobacteria > Hyphomicrobiales > Phyllobacteriaceae > Mesorhizobium > Mesorhizobium loti. The sequence continues at coordinate 61,674 of CP050293.1, read as the reverse complement.
GTCGCGGAAGTCCCCGACCAGCCGCATCGCCTCGGCCCGTTATGGGGCGAACGGGCCAAGGGTCCGGCAGGCACGTTGCTGAAGGTTCCCGGCAACTGGCGTGCACCAGTCCATGCGCACACCGCGGACTATCGCGCGGTGGTCATAAAGGGGCTGTGGGCGCACTGGCAGATGGATGGCGGCGAGGCGACCAAGGTCGAGCTGCCTCCGGGATCCTACTGGACCCAGAAGGCCAATGAGATGCATGACGACGCCTGCGTCTCCGACACGGAATGCGTGATCCTGCTGATCAACGACACGCCCTACGAAACCTACTTTCAGAAATAGCCGGATCCACAGAGGCAGCGAGCTCTGCCCGTTGGCTGGCCGGCGGCATGGGCGTGCATGAAAGCCGATAACTCAGCTGGCGTGGCGAAGGCTAATCCCGCTGCCCTTGTCGAACAGCACCACCTTGTCCGGATTCCAGGCAAAGCGCACCGCCTGCTCGATGGCGACATCGGTCCTGGCTGGCACGGTGGCACGCAGCGTCGCGTCGCCGACACGCAGCGTCAGGATCTTTTCGACGCCATGGTTCTCGACATCGTGGACGCGTGCCTCCACCGGCGCGCCGCTCTCGAGATAGACATCCTCGGGACGAATGCCGAAGACGAGCGGGCGACCATCGATCGCCGCACTCGCCTTCGCACCCCCGAAAATGGCAGTTCGAAATTCAACGGCGCCATCACCGCGCGGCCATTCACAAGCTTGCCGTCGATGAGGTTCATCGGCGGCGAGCCGACGAAGCTCGCCACATAGGTGTCGCGCGGGTTGTTGTAGATCTCGTGCGGCGTGCCGGTCTGGACGATGCGGCCATGGTTGAGCACGCCGACCTTGTCGCCCATCGACATCGCTTCGATCTGATCGTGGGTGACGAACAGGAAAGTGGCGCCGAGCTGTATCTGCAGGTTCTTCAGTTCCGTGCGCAGGGCCTCGCGCAGTTTGGCGTCGAGCGCCGACAGCGGCTCGTCCATCAGGAACACGCGCGGCTTGCGTACGATGGCGCGGCCGATGGAGACGCGCTGCATCTCGCCGCCCGACAGCTTGTCGGTCTTGCGGTCGAGCAGATGCTCGATCCGCAGCGTGCGGGCGGCGCGGTCGACGCGATCCTTGATCTCGGCGTCGGGCAGCCGGCGGATCTTCGGCTTCAGCGGGAATTCGAGATTTTCGCGCACCGTATAGCGCGGATAGAGCGAGTATTGCTGCAGCACCAGCGCCACGTCGCGCTCGGCCGCACCCCAGTCGGCAACGTCGACGCCGTCGATGAAGACCTGGCCTTCGCTGGGCTTCTCCAGCCCGGCGATCAGCCGCAGCGTCGTCGTCTTGCCGGCGCCCGTCTCGCCCAGCAGCACGAAGAATTCGCCGTCGGCGATGTCGAGATCGAGCCCGGTCAAGGCGGTGTGGTTGCCGAAGGTCTTCGAGATGTTCTTGAGCTGGATATGGGCCATGTCTACCGTCTCAATTTCTTTTTCGAGGGCGTCTGCCCTCCGCTATGGCTGCGGGCGTTCGATTGTTCGAAAGGCCAAATCGTTGGCCTTTCGTGCCCTTTGGCCATCACAATCTCACTTCCAGCGACTTGCCGCTTGCCGTGTCGAAGAAATGCGCCTGGGCCGGATCGATCCTGGCGAACACCTTCTCGCCGGGACCGCCGACGAAGCCGCTCTTGGTGCGTGCCCGCAGCATCTTGGAGCCGACCTTGAGGTCGACGATATCGAAGGAGCCGAGCGGTTCGACGATCTGCGTCTCGACCGGCAGGAACCCGTCGGCCGCATCGTGGCGGATGAGGACGCCTTCCGGCCGGATGCCGAGCGCCAGCTGGCCGCCGGCATGACCGTTGAGTTTTGATAGCAGCGCCCGCGGGAACTCGAAGCCGGCGGCAGCGCCGCCGACCGTCACCGAGACCGAGGACGCTGTCTCGGCGACCGCCGCATCGGCGACATTCATCACCGGGCTGCCGACGAATTGCGCCACGAACAGGTTTGCCGGACGCGAATAGACCTCGTCCGGCGAACCGACCTGCTGCAGCACGCCTTCATGCATGATGACGATGCGGTCGGCGAGGCTCATCGCCTCGATCTGGTCGTGCGTGACATAGATGGTGGTCGAGCCCTGCTTGATGTGCAGCCGCTTGATCTCGGCCCGCATCTCCTCGCGCAGCTTGGCATCGAGCGCGCCGATCGGTTCGTCCATCAGCATCGCCTTCGGCCGCCGCACCAGCGCCCGGCCGATGGCCACGCGCTGCATGTCGCCGCCTGAAAGCGCCGACGGCTTCTTGTCGAGCAATTCGGTGATCTGCAGCGTCTTGGCGACCGAGCGCACTTCCTGTTCGATCTCGGCCTTGCTCTTGCGTGTGGCGCGCAAGGGGAAGGCGATGTTCTCGTAGACGCTCATATGCGGATAGAGCGAGAACGACTGGAAGACCATGGCGATGTCGCGGTCGGCGGCCTTCAGATGCTGGATCGGTTTGCCGTCGATGAGGATGTCGCCCTCGTCGATCGTCTCCAGTCCGGCGATGGCGCGCAGCGTCGTCGTCTTGCCGCAGCCCGACTGGCCGAGCAGGACGATGAACTCGTTGTCGCTGATCTTCAGGTTGAGGTCCTTGATGACCTGGACGGCGCCGAAGAATTTCTGGACGCCGCGAAGCTCGATCTGGGTCAATGCTGTGCTCCCGGATTTCGCACCTGGCCGGTGCCGGCCTTCTCCTCAGGCGCAATCTTCGAGGTGATGTTGAAGCCGATCAAGCCGATCAGGGTGATGGTCAGGCCGTAGGTGTGCAACAGCAGGTTCCAGGGCTGGCAGAGCGCGATGATGCCGAGCACCATCAGCACCTGCGAACCGGGCTCCAGATATTTCTGGTTGATGGCGCGAAAGCTCATTTGCGGATTGCTCCGAAGGACATGCCGCGCAACAGATGATTGCGAAGCAGGAAGGTGAAGATCGCGACCGGTAGCAGGAACAGGAAGGTTCCGGCGGCAATCACTGTCCAGTCCGGCAGGCCGGAGCCGACCTGGCTGGGGATGAACGGCGGCGCCGTCTGGGCGCGGCGGTTGGTCATGATCAGCGCGAAGGCATATTCGTTCCACGCCGTGATGAAGCAGAACACGGCGGTGGCGGCGATGCCGGTGGCGGCCTCGGGCAGCACGATCTTGAAGAAGGCCTCCATGCGCGTATAGCCGTCGACCAGGGCCGCCTCTTCATACTCCTTCGGGATCTCGTCCATGAAGCCCTTCATCAGCCACACCGAGAAGGACAGGTTGAAGGCTGTGTAGAGGATGATCAGGCCGATATGGGAATCGTTGAGGCCGACCGCCCGGTACATCAGGAACATCGGGATCGCCACCACGACCGGCGGCAGCATGCGTGTCGACAGGATGAAGAAGAGCAGGTCCGCCTCCCCCTTCACCTTGAAGCGCGAAAAGCCATAGGCGGTGAACGTTCCCATGCCGACCGCCAGCACCGTCGAGGTGATGGCGATGATCAGCGAGTTCAGGAAGCGGCTTGGATATCCCGACCACTGCACCTGGCCCTTGCCGTCGCGCACGATCTTCTCGCCGCCGTCGAAGACGACGCGCTCCCACCACGGGGCGGCGGCATACTCTTCCGGTGTCGGCGGGCTGCGCATTTGCGAGCGCTTGGTGAACAGCTTCACGAATGGCGATATTTCCGGCTGGAAGACGACCGTTGGCGGGATGGTGGTGGCGAGATTGCGCGGCTTGAACGCCGTCGATGCGATCCAGTAGATCGGCGCCAGGAAGATGATCGTCACCACCAGCACCGCGACGATGGCGACGCGATTGAGACCGATTTCGGAAGAAGTGCGGACGGCGGCCATCTCAGCGCTCCTTCACCTTGTTGAGGTATTTGACGTAGATGTTGGTGATGGCCAGCACCATGATCAGCACGATGTAGGCGAGCGCGCAGGAGCGCCCGGTCTGCCATTCCTGGAACGCCATCTTGTAGAGCCGGATCGAGATCAGCTCGGCTGTCGGCTGGCTGGTCAGGATGTAGGCAAGATCGAACGTCTTGAACGCTTCCATGGTACGGAAGATGACGGCGATCATCAGGATCGGCGCCACCAGTGGCAGCGTGATGCGGAAGAAGGTGTAGAACGGCCCGGCCCGATCGATCGCGGCGGCTTCGTAGAGATGCTTGGGCACCGCCGAGAGGCCGGCCAGCGACAGCAACATGACGAAGGGCGACCACATCCAGATGTCGGTGAGCGCGACCGCGTAGAGCGCCATCTTGGGGTCCGCGAGCCACTCGAAATTGCCAAGCCCGAGGAAATAATTGATGACCCCCCATGACGGGTCGTAGAGCAGTTTCCAAAACAGGCCGACAACGGCCATCGAGAGCATCATCGGCAGCAAAAGCAGCGTCGTCAGCAATCCCTTCAAGGGAATGTCACGGTTGAGCAGCATCGCCACACCGAAGCCGACGAACAACTGGCCGGCGACCGAGACGATGACGTATTTGGCGGTGATGGCGAAATTGTTCCACACGAACGGGTCGTTGAGCAGGTCGCGATAGTTCTGCAGCCCGACGAAATTCGCCGGCGCGTTGGTCGACGCTCGAAAATCGGTGAAGGAATAGCCGAGCGAATAGATCAGCGGAAAGATGTTGAAGACGATCAGGAACAGGACCGTCGGAATGATGAAAAGGTTGCGGATCGAGATGTCGCTGAGGCCGCGTGCGGCCGCTCTTGAAGACCTGTCCAGTGTGGTGATCATCGTGGTCGCCAAGACCCTGCTCCCGTTTGCAGAAAAAGAAACGGAGGAGGCACCAACGCCCCCTCCGTGAGACACGATATTATTGACCGCGGCCGTACTTCTTGAAGGTCGCGTTCCAGTCGGCTGCGAGTGCGTCCAGCGTTTCCTTGGCGGTGCCTTCGCCGCCGATCATGTAGGGATAGACGCGCTGGTTGAGCTGCTGCAGCAGTTCGGCATATTCCGGCACCGCCCAGAAATCCTTCACCTTGAACATGGTCTCGTAGAAGGCCTTGTTGTAGGGCGTGGCGTTCTGGAATTCAGGCGACTTCAGCACGGCCGCACTGCAGGTGTAGCCGCCAAGCGCCGCCCACTTCTTCTGGGTCTCGTCCTTGATGAACCATTCCAGGAACTTCGTCGCCTCTTCCTGCTTCTGCGAGTAGGAAACGATGGAGATGCCTTGCCCGCCGAGCGCGGCGAACTGATCGCCGTCCGGGCCGGGAGGATTGGCGAAGAAGCCGGTATTCTTGGCATTCGGATTCGACGCCTCGTTGATCAACGAGGGGAAGAACGCGAAGTAGTTCATGCTCATCGCGGCCAGGTTTTCGGTGATCGCCTGGTTGTCTTCGACGAAGAACGACTTGGCCCAGCCTGGAGGCGTGAACTTGTAGAGCTCCTTGTAGGCGTCGAGTGCCGCGACCGCCTTGTCGGAGTTGATGAAGCCATCGACTTTGTAAGTCGAGTAATCACCAAGTTCGCCGCCATAGGAGAACAGCGCGTTCTCGAAGCCCATCGCCATCGCATCATAGGAATTGTCGGTGTAGATGGCGATGCCGTAGCGCTTCTGATCCGGCCGGTAGAAGAATTCGGCGATGTCGCGCAGCGCCTTGAAATCCTTCGGCACGTCGAGGTCGTAGCCGTACTTGGCCTTGAACGCTTCCTTTTCCTTGGGATCCTCGAACCAGTCCTTGCGATAGGACCAGCCGACGGCGTCGCCTTCAAGCGGGATGGCCCAGTACTTGCTGCTGCCGCCCGGATATTCGGCGTAGTACTTCACCGTCGCCGGCGCCATCACCTCGCCGAGCTTATGCTTGTTGAAGAAGTCGGTGAGGTCGACATAGTGGCCGCCGGTCGAGCCGGCGCCGAGCCATTGCGAGTCGCCGACGACCATATCATAGGCATCGCCATGAGCGTTGAACTCGGTGAAGGCCTTGGTCTGGAAGTCGGACCACGGCGTGGTTTCCACCGTGATCTTGACGCCGGTTTCCTTCTCGTACTCGTTGCCGAGTTCCTGCAGATAGTTGGCCGGATCCCATTCCGCCCAGAAGATGGTGAGTGACTTTTCCTGCGCGTAAACGGACGTTCCGCAGGCAAGCGTTAAGCCGATACCAGCAAGTACGCTGGTCACTAACTTGCGCATAATGATTTCCTCCCTTGTGCGCATTCTACCTTGTCATGCGAGCCGGCAACGGGGCCGGCCCTGGTAGTTCCTCCCGTGATCGCACCTTTCCGGTTTCGAGCCTCCTCGCCCTGCCGGAAAATGGATCGCAGCCCTCACTTTCGATCCGCTTTTCTTCTCTGATCTGGTATTACCAATTCTGCATGCGCGTCAAGCCCTTTCTTGGCAGCTCGACTTGCCCATTGCTATCGGATTTCGGCTTTATCTGCCTGTTTTACCAAGATTTTCCTACTCAGTGATACGCACGGGTGTTGTCCGCTACCCCGCACTGCGGTTAAGATCGGTAGTCGGCATGCAAATCTGGTCGAACCAGATAGGGCTATTTCGTGACCGGCGCCGGATCGATGCTGTCACCGCCGCCGATCGATTCCGCGACCGCCGCACGCACCAGCGCCCCGGCCGCCCATTGCGCGACCGACATCGTCCGGCGACTGTCCAGCCCCCCATATATCCTTGAGCACGATCAGCACCTCGACGCCGAACATCAGCGACAGTGCCTGCGCCAGGCGCTTGAAGTCGCGCGGCGGCAAACGGCCCTTGAGGGGCGCGATCGCCTCTTTCAGCAAGTCGATGCGGTGACCGCGCGTGAAAGCCGGCTCACCACCCAGCGTGCCGGCCTGACGCCGCGCCCATTGATCGAGCGACAGCTTCAGCGCTGCCTTGAACGTGGCTTCGAAGGCTTCGATGCGCGGCATGGCCGTGTCGAACAGTTCTGCGACCCGGCGCTCGGCATCGGCGGAGGTCGATTGCCAGGTGAGGATTGGCCCCAGCCCCTCGTTGACCACCGCTTGCACGAGTGCCGCCTGGCTCGGGAAATAACGATAGGCGGTGGCACGGGAAACCTCGGCCGCCTCGGCGACCTCGCTGACCGACGGCGTGACACCCGCCTGCATCAGCCGCGTTGCCGTCTCCAGCATCAGCCGTTTCGTACGCGCGCGCGGCCCACGTTCCAACACCGGGCCACTTTCCCGTTCAGCGTCGTCGCCTGTCGTGGATTGTTGACGTGAGACATCCATATCAATACGATACGCGCGTCTCAAAAAATTGCAATGGCCTTCGCTTGCCGAACGGCCGGGCAAACAGCCGGCAGGGAAACGCGATGAAGCGCATCTATGTGGTGGGCACTGCCGACACCAAGGGCGAGGAGCTTGCCTTCCTGGCCGATGCGATCACTGCTGCGGGCGCAGCGGTGTGCCGCGTCGATGTCGGAACGCGCGACGCAACCATTCCCGCCGACATAACCGCAAAGGAAATTGCCGGCCATCACCCCGACGGCCGCGGCGCCGTGCTTGATATCGACGACCGCGGCACCGCGGTTGCCGCAATGGGCGTCGCCTTCGCCCGGTTCGTTCAATCGCGCAATGATATCGGCGGGATGATCGGCATTGGCGGCGGCGGCGGCACATCGATCATCACATCGGGCATGCGCACGCTATCGCTCGGCCTGCCCAAGATCATGGTCTCGACGCTCGCCTCCGGCGACACCGCTCCCTACGTCGATATCTCCGACATCATCATGATGCCATCGGTAACCGACATGGCCGGGCTGAACCGGCTTTCCCGCGTCGTGTTGCACAATGCCGCCCAGGCGATTTCTGGCATGGCGGCAAGACCGGCGCCGCCACCCGACGGCAAACCTTCGATCGGGCTCACTATGTTCGGCGTCACCACGCCTTGCGTGACCGCCATCGCCGACCAGCTCCGTTCGACCTATGACTGCATGGTCTTCCACGCCACCGGCACTGGCGGCCGCAGCATGGAGAAGCTGGCCGACAGCGGCCTGCTGTCCGGGATCATCGACATGACCACGACCGAAGTTTGCGACCTGCTGTTCGGCGGCGTGCTGCCGGCGACGGAAGACCGTTTCGGCGCGATCGCTCGCACCAGGCTGCCCTATGTCGGTTCCGTCGGCGCGCTCGACATGGTGAATTTCTGGGCGCCTTCGACCATCCCGGAACACCATCGCGGCCGGCTGTTCTACGAGCACAATCCCAACGTCACGCTGATGCGCACCACGGCGCAGGAATGCTGTGCGATCGGCGAGTGGATCGGCACCAGGCTCGCCCGCTGCGAGGGGCCAGTGCATTTTCTCATCCCGGAAAAGGGCGTCTCTGCGCTCGACATCGAGGGCGGCGCCTTCTTCGACCCCGAAGCCGACGCTGTTCTCTTCGAAGCCATCGAGCGTACGATCAAGCCGAACGGCAAGCGTCGCGTAACGCGCCTTCCGCTGCACATCAACGACCCGGAATTCGCCAAGGCTGCAACAGCGGCCTTCCTCGACATCGCCAGACAGTGAGAGATCCAAAAAATGCCCGCCATACCGCGCATGGACATATTGAAGAAATTCAGGGGAATGATCGACAAGGGTGTGCCGATCGTCGGCGGCGGCGCCGGCACCGGCCTGTCGGCCAAGGCCGAAGAGGCCGGCGGCATCGACCTCATCATCATCTACAATTCCGGCCGCTACCGCATGGCCGGGCGCGGCTCGGCCGCCGGCCTGCTCGCCTATGGCAATGCCAACGAGATCGTCAAGGAGATGGCCTACGAGGTGCTGCCGGTGGTCAAGAAGACGCCGGTGCTGGCCGGCGTCAACGGCACCGATCCCTTCGTCATCATGCCGCTGCTGCTGGCAGAGCTGAAGACAATGGGCTTTTCCGGCGTGCAGAACTTTCCCACCATCGGCCTGTTCGACGGCAGCATGCGGCAGAGTTTCGAGGAGACCGGCATGGGCTTCGGGCTCGAGGTCGACATGATCGCCGAGGCGCACAAGCTAGACCTTCTGACCACACCCTATGTCTTCAACCCGGATGAGGCCCGCGCCATGACCAAGGCCGGCGCCGACATCGTCGTCGCCCATATGGGCGTGACGACAGGCGGCTCGATCGGCGCCACCTCGGCCAAGTCGCTCGACGACTGCGTCGTCGAGATCGATGCCATTGCCAATGCGGCGCGCTCGGTGCGCAAGGACGTCATCCTGCTTTGCCATGGCGGGCCGATCTCGATGCCGGACGATGCCCGCTACATTCTCTCCCATGCCAAGGGCCTGCACGGCTTCTATGGCGCCAGCTCGATGGAACGGCTGCCGGCCGAGGCGGCGATCGCCAAGCAGACCGCCGATTTCAAGGCGGTGACGCTTGGCGGCGAAAAGACCACGAAGAAAACGAAGGGATGATGAGAGATGACCGACAAGAGCAAAATGTTCGTGTACCCAAAGGACGTCAGCGCCTTCGGTTTCGACTGGGGAAAATTGGCGCTGACGGTGGCGCCCGAGGTGAATGGCGCGACGCGCTTTTCCGGCGGCGTCGTCGACCTACCGTCGGGCAAGGGTCACACGCGCCACAACCATCCGGGTGCGGAAGAAATCATCTTCGTCATCTCAGGTCATGGCGAACAGATGGTCGAGGACGAGAAGGGCAATCCGGTGGTCGAGAAGGTCGGCCCCGGCTGCACCATCTATGTGCCGGAAAGCCGCTTTCACTCGACGCTCAACACCGGTGACGGGCCGATGCAGCTTTTCGTCGTCTATTCGCCGGCAGGACCTGAACTGGTCTTGCGAGAATTGCCGGATTTCAGGCTGATCCCGGCGGGGCAGTGATGAACTTATTATAGGGTGGCGCCGCCCCTCATTGTCCTGCCGGACATTTCTCCCCGTATAGTGACGGGGAGAAAGACGCAGTCATCGGCGCTTTCGCCAATTTTCAACGCCGCAAAATAGGTGCCGAGGGCGCGGCTGCCCTCTTCTCCCCGTCACTATACGGGGAGAAGGTGCCGGCAGGCGGATGAGGGGCGGCGCCAGCCTTGGGTCCTATGAAATCCCACCCCTGTTCCAGCCCCTGCCCCGATCACCGAACATCACATAGCCGCTCTCGGTCACCGCAAGCGTGTCCTCCAGCTTGATGAAACCGCGCGTCGGGTGGAGCATGGTTGTCTCCACCGACAGCACCATGTTCTTCTCCAGCGGCTTTGCCGCATAGGTGCCCTCATAGGTCACCGGGTGGTTGGTCATCAGGAACGGCGCTTCATGCGTGATCAGCCCCATGCCGTGGGCGAAAAAATCCGTGTAGGCCGCGACCTTCGAGGCCTTCAGCACGCCCTCGGCGTGCGAAATCATGTCGCCACCCAGCGTGCCCGCCCTGACCTTTGAGAAGGCCGCCTGCTGCACCGTCTCGACCTCGGCCAGCAAATCCTCGAGCTCGGCGTCCGGTTCGCCCAGAATGCCCATGCGGCAGAGGTCGCCGATATAGCCGTGATAATTGCCGCCGGAATCGATCGACAGAACCTCGCCCTTCTTCCACGCCTGTGGTGAGGCGGCGCGGTTGTGGCTGGAGCCCAGCGTCAGCAGACAATATTCAAAATGGATGCCGCGATTGGTTTCCTCGCGCCGCAGCTGTTCGATGATCTCGCTCTTGGTCGTGCCTTCGTGCGCCCAGGCAATGGTTGCCAGCATGGAATCGGTGATCAGTTCGGAAGCCGTGCGCAGCTTCTCCAGCTCGGCATCGGTCTTGATGGCGCGCATGCGCTCCAGCATGTCGGTCGCATCGATCAGTCTGGCATCCGGCAATGCCTTGCGGATCAGCGTATAGGCATCCGAAGGCAGGAAGCCGGGCTCGATGCCGATGCGGGCATTGCCCTTGCCGATCTTCTGCAGGTGCTCGACGGCGAGATTGGCGGCATCGAGCGTGCCCCAGCAGGCGGCGTGCAGCGTCGGCGTCCAGAACGGGTTGTTCTGATGCTCACCGCCCTCCATGCGGTTGCCGATATAGGCGGCATGGTCCGGCCCACCCTTTTCGTACACGACGATCGGCAAATAACGGCTATGGCCGATCGCATCCATGGCGGCAAAGAAGATGAACTTGTAGCCGCCCAGCAGATACTGCGTGTTGTGCTTGGAGGTGGCGAGCAGCACATCGATGCCGGCCTCCTCCATCAGCCGGTCGACCCTTGCCTGGTCGAACGGGATATTGCCGACGGCATTCTTGCCCGGAGCAATGTTCATCTCTCTCTCCCTGAATTGCCTGGGATCGCCGGCTGTTCTGCTCCCGATCCCTTGGCTATGGCTCAAATCTGCACCATTTTGCCCGCTCTGGTCCAGCCAGAAATGGGAAAAACAGCACCGTTCGACGTCACCATATCGTCATCCGTCGCATATCAGATCAATCTGGTCCTACCAGATTGATCGAATTGACCCGCTTCCTCCAAACTGGTCCAGCGGACGAAAATTTCAAAGCCAAGCGAGGATGCGCCAATTCCGTCTCTGGCGAAACCCTCGGCAAGGCTCATAATCGCCACCGCAAGATGCCGGCGGGCTTGCCGGCGTCTGAGGGGTAGCGCACCCGACCGGGTCGCGGAGAGGACGGAGTTCGATCATGTCAGGTTTCACGATTTCCAGACGCACGATGCTTGCCGGCTCGGCGATGCTGCTGGCCTCGACCGCCATGCCGACATCGGGTTGGGCGCAGACGCCGAAGAAGGGCGGCCGGCTGGTGCTGGCCGCCGATTCCGAACCACGCAACCTCAACCCGGCGATCGTCGCCTCCAATGGCGTGTTTTTCATCTCCAGCAAGATCGTTGAAACGCTGGCCGAAGCCTCCTTCGACGGCAAGGACGGGCTCGCGCCACGGCTGGCGCTGAGCTGGGAGGGGGCCGCCGACGGGCTCTCCGTGACGTTCAAACTGCGCGACGGCGTCAAATGGCATGACGGCAAGCCGTTCACCTCGGCCGACGTCGCCTTCTCGGCGCTGCAGATCTGGAAGCCGCTGCAGAATCTCGGCCGCACCGTGTTCAAGGATCTGGCCAGCGTCGACACGCCTGACGATCTCACCGCCGTGTTCAAATTCGCCAAGCCGACCCCATTCCAGCTGATCCGCAACGCGCTGCCGGCGCTGAGCAGCGTGGTGCCGAAGCACATCTACGAGGTGGGCAAGATCGAGGACAACCCGGCCAACAACGCGCCCATCGGCACGGGGCCGTTCAAATTCGGCGAGTACAAGGCCGGGCAATATTACCGGCTGACGAAGAACACGGATTACTGGGGCAAGGACGAGCCCTATCTCGACGAAATCATCTATCAGGTGCTGCCGGATCGCACGTCCGCGGCAAGCGCGCTGGAGGCCGAAGAGATCCAGCTGGCGGCCTTCTCCGCCGTGCCGCTGGCCGACCTCGACCGCATCTCCAAGGTGCCGGGCCTGAAGGTGATCTCCAAGGGCTATGAAGGGCTGACCTATCAGCTCGTCGTCGAGATCAACCATCGCCGCAAGGAACTGGCCGACGTGAAGGTGCGGCAGGCGATCGCACACGCCATCGACAAGGATTTCGTCGTCAAGACGGTGTTCCTCGGCTATGCCGCGACAGCCACCGGTCCGGTGCCGAAGAACGATCCGCAATTCTACACCGCCGACGTGCCGACCTATGCCTTCGACGTCGCCAAGGCCAACGCGCTGCTCGACGAGGCCGGCTACAAGAAAGGCGCCGACGGCAACCGCTTCTCGCTCAAGCTGCTGCCTGCGCCCTACTTCAACGAGACCAAGCAGTTCGGCGACTATCTGCGCCAGGCGCTCGCCGCCATCGGCATCGACGCCCGGCTGGTCAACAACGACTCGGCCGCGCACATCAAGGCGGTCTACACCGACCACGCCTTCGACCTCGCCGTCGGCCCGCCGGTGTTTCGCGGCGATCCGGCGATCTCGACCACCATCCTGGTGCAGAGTGGCATTCCGGACGGCGTGCCGTTCTCCAACCAGGGCGGCTACAAGAACGACGCACTCGATGCGCTCATCGCCAAGGCATCGGAGACGCTCGACACCACTGCCCGCACTGACCTCTACAAGGAGTTCCAGAAGGAGGTAGCCGCCGACCTGCCGCTGATCAACGTCGCCGAATGGAGTTTTATCAGCGTCGCCCGCGACACGGTCGGCAACATCGCCAACAACCCGCGCTGGGCGGTGTCGAACTGGGCGGACACGTATTTGGCAGGTTGAGCCCTTCCGACTTGCAGATCGTCTGTTCGGGTGCTCAGGTTCGATAGTGAGAGTTCCTTCGCGCCCCCCTCTGTCCTGCCGGACATCTCCAGCCTCACCCTCCCCCTTGTGGGGAGGGTCGACGAGTGGTTGCCGCGCAGCGGCAAGCGGTCGGCGGGGTGGGGGTACTCGCGCGAACCTGAAGACCCCCACCCCGCTCCGCTTCGCGGATCGACCCTCCCCACAAAGGGGGAGGGTAAAGCGGCCATGACGCGCGCCCTCACCCTGCTCCGCCGTCGCCTCGTCGGCAGCATCTTCGTGCTGCTGATCGTCGTCGTCGGCACCTTCCTGCTGCTCGAAGCCGCCCCCGGCGATGCGGTCGACGCCTATATCGTCTCGACCGGCGGCGACGCTGGCATGATCGAGCTGTTGCGCCATCGCTGGGGCCTCGACCAGTCGGAGCTGACGCGACTGGCCAACTATCTCTGGGCGCTGCTGCATCTCGATCTCGGCCAGTCGGTGACCTTCTCCCGACCGATCCGCGACGTCATCCTCGAACGCCTGCCCAACACGCTGCTGTTGATGGTCAGCGCCACCGCGCTCTCCTTCGGGCTTGGCTCGGCACTCGGCATCTATGCCGGCGCGCGGCCAGGCAGTTTCCGCGACCGCTTCCTGTCGATCGGCTCGCTGGCGCTCTATGCCGTGCCGGGTTTCTGGCTCGGACTGGTGCTGATCGTCGTCTTTGCCGTCGACCTGCGCTGGCTGCCGATCGGCGGCATTGAGTCTCTGGCATCCGACAAGAGCGGCCTTGATCGCGCAGCCGACATCGCCGTCCATCTCGTCCTGCCTGTTTCGGCCCTCGGCTTCATCTATCTGGCGCTCTATCTGCGCATGATGCGCGCCGGCATGGCCGAGGTCTGGCGCTTGGATTTCGTGCTGGCCGCCCGCGCCAGGGGATTGTCACGCCGCCGCATCGTGCTCGCCCATGTCGCCCGCAACGCACTGCTGCCACTGGTCACCATGCGTGGGCTGCAGTCGGCGCAGATGCTCGGCGGCAGCGTCGTCATCGAGAGCGTCTTTTCCGTGCCCGGCCTCGGCCGGCTGGCGCAGGAAGCGGTGGCCGCGCGGGACACCCCGTTGCTGCTCGGGATTATTCTCACCAGCGCCGTGCTGGTCATTGTCATCAATCTTGCCGTCGACATCGCCTATGCCTTCCTCGATCCGCGCGTCGGCGCTGGCGAGGCCGGCGCATGAGCCCACGCTTTCTGCGCACGCCCGAGGCGGTCGCCGGCGCCATCCTCCTGGCGGCGCTGATCGCCATGGCGCTGTCGGCGACGCTGCTGTTCCCCGGCGATCCGCAAGCCATCGCCGGGCCGGCACTGCTGCCGCCGTTCCAGGACTGGTCGCTGCCGCTCGGCACCGACCGGCTTGGCCGCAACGTGCTGGCCGAGCTTTTTCATGGCGCCCGCACATCGCTGGCCGTCGGGCTCGCCGCCGCGGCGGCGGCGGCGCTTGTCGTCGGCGCCGTGGTCGGCACATTGGCCGGCTTTGCCGGCGGCTTCGTCGACGAGGTGCTGATGCGCATCACCGACGCCTTCCAGACCGTGCCGAGCTTCCTGCTGGCGCTGGCTTTCGTCAGCGTCGTCGGACCGTCGCTCGGCATCGTCGTGATTGCCATCGCGCTCGGCACCTGGACGGGGCCTGCTCGGGTTGCCCGCGCGGAAGTCCTCTCCATTCGCGAACGCGATTATGTGGCCGGAGCCAGGGTCATCGGCATGCACCCGCTGGCGATCGCCTTTCGCGAGGTGCTGCCCAATGCCTTGCCGCCGGTGCTGGCGATGTCGTCGGTGATCGTCGCCGCCGCGATCCTCACCGAAGCGGCGTTGTCTTTCCTCGGCCTGGGAGATCCCAACCGGGTCACCTGGGGCGGCATGATATCAGAAGGCCGCGCTGTCCTGCGCACCGCACCCTTCCTGTCGATCGTCCCGGGCATCGCGCTGGTGCTGACCGTGCTCGGCGTCTATCTCGCCGGTGAAGGCATCGTCGAGACGACGGCGGTCAGGAGAGGCCTGTCGTGACCGCGCTCGCTACGATCCGCTACCTGACGGTGACCTACCGCCGCGACGGCAGCGAGTTGGCGGCGCTGAAGGGTATCAACCTCGACATAGTGGCTGGCGAGCGTCTGGCCGTCATAGGGGAAAGCGGCTCGGGCAAGAGCACTCTGGCGTTGGCGATTGCGGGGTTGTTGCCGGCTTCTTCGAGGATCGATGGGCGGATAGACTGGTTCTTACGTCCGCCGCCAAGGTTGGGCGCCGTAGAGCGCCAACCTTTTCATCTTCGCGATGGAGTGCCCCTCCTCGGCCGTAATATCGGCTTCGTCTTTCAGGATCCGTCCGCCAGCCTCGATCCGGTGATGACCATCGGCAAGCAAATCGCCGAAGTCGCGCGCACGCATCTCGGCCTCACCTGGTCCCAGTCCTATGCCAGGGCCAAAAGCCTGCTCGAGCGCGTCCGCCTGCCGGACCCGGACTCAGCCTTGCGCGCCTTCCCGCATCAGCTCTCCGGCGGCCAGAGGCAGCGTGTGGCGATCGCCGCAGCCATTGCGGCCGGTCCGAAATTGCTGATCGCCGACGAGGCGACCAGCGCGCTCGACACCATCGTGCAGGCTGAGATCGTCGCCTTGATCCGACGGTTGGTGACCGAGGACGGCATGACGCTGCTGTTCATCAGCCACGACATCGCGCTGGCGGCCGAGCTTGCCGAGCGCATCGCCGTTTTCCGTCATGGCCAACTGGTCGAGTTTGGCACCACGGCGCAGATTGTCGATGCGCCAACCCAGCCCTATACGCGCGCATTGCTCGACGCCCATATCGGCCTCGACGCCAAGCCATTGCTGAACCGGGCCGAGCTCCGCGCATGAGGCTGCTCACGGTGTCCAGCCTCACCAAGCGCTACCGTCGCGGCGACAAGACCATCGCTGCCGTAGACGATGTCTCTTTTCACATCGACCCCGGCGAAACGCTGGCGCTGGCCGGACCCTCCGGCAGCGGCAAATCGACGATCGCGCGGCTGGTGCTGCGATTGATCGAGCCGGACGCCGGACGCATCGAATTCGAAGGCGACGATTTCCTGGCCGTGCGCGGCGCAGCGCTGCGAGCACGCCGCGCACGCCTGCAGATGGTGTTCCAGGATCCGTTGGCCGCCTTCAACCCGCGCGCCACGGTGGCGCGTGTGCTCGACGATCCCTTGCGCATCCAAGGCATCGCCTCCCGCTCCGAGCGCCCGCGCCGCATCGCCGCCTTGCTGGAGCGCGTCGGGCTGACGGCGGAGCTCGCGCCGCGCGCGATCCATGAAATCTCCGGTGGCCAGCGGCAGCGCGTCGCCATTGCCCGCGCCGTCGCGACGAAGCCGTCGCTGATCGTGCTCGACGAGGCGGTGTCGGCGCTCGACGTTTCCGTGCGCGGACAGATCCTCGACCTTTTGCTCGACCTGCAACGGCAGGAACGGATCGCCTATCTCTTCATTTCACATGATCTCGGCGTCATCAGGGCGATCGCCCACCGCGTCGTCCTTCTCGATGCCGGGCGGATTGCCGAGAGTGGCGATGCCTGTGCCGTCATCGACGCGCCGCAATCGGCCATCGGCAAGGCGCTGGTGGCGGCCGCACCGAGATTGAACCGGACCACCCAGGACGCATCATGACCGACCCCGAAGCCAGAGCCGAGAAGCTGTCGCGCGAACTCGATTCCGCTTTTCGCAACCGAGCCGATCTATACCGCCTGTTCCTCGACGAACTGACCGGCGAGCTGGGTGCCGAAAAGGCCGAAGCGATCATGATCCGCGCCATCGAACAGCGCGGCAAGGAAGTCGCGGCAGTCGCTTTCGCCAGCTTCGGCGCCAACGACGCCGGCGCGATCGGCGAGGCCTTCCTGGCGGTCAGCCCGGATGGCGGCCTGATGTACCCGACCGATGTCGAACGCAGCGACGACCGCATCGCCTTCAAGGTGAAACGCTGCCCGCTGAAAGATGCCTGGGTCGAGGCCGGCGTTGGGGACGAAAAACTCGCCACGCTCTGCCGCATTGCCGGCGCCTTCGACCGCGGCCTGTTCGAGGCGACCGGCGTGCGTTTCGACAATGTCACCTGGACTCCGGACCATGGCTCCGGCTGCTGTCATATCGCGCTGACAAACCGGGATGCCGGATAGGCTCAGCCGCCGCCAAAGATGTGAAGTTCCGTTCCAGCCGCTTCGATGACGGCGCGCAGCGCCGGCTGCGGCTCGCGATCGGTGACGATGTCGGAAAGCTCGCCGATGCCGCACACGCGCTCGAGGCTGTTGCGGCCGAACTTGTCGTTGGTCACCACCAGCGCTGTCGACAGCGTTCGCGAGATCATCGCCCGCTTGACCGCCGCTGCTCCCGAGATCATGTCGCTGGGCCCATCCGCGGACAGGCTCGAGGCGCCGATGATGGCAATATCGGCATTGTAGCGCCTGATGAATTCGACCGTATCCTCGCCGAACACGCTGGCTTCGCGGCTGTCATAGGTGCCGGGGCACAGGACAACCCGGAAAGTCGGATTGGCGCCGGCTACCGAGGCCACGCCGATGGAGTTGGTGATGACGGTCAGGTCGCGCCTCAGCTGCGAGAGATTGCGCGCCACCTCGTAGGTTGTCGAGCCGCCGTCGATCATCACGATCTGGCCTTTCTTGACCAGCCCGGCCGCGCCACGCCCGATCCGGGTACGCTCCTCGACCATGGTCTGGCTACGCTCGGCAATCACCGGCTCGGATGTCACCAGCGAGATCGTCGCACCACCATAGGTTCGGTTGAGCAGCCCCGCGTCGCCAAGCTCGATGAGGTCGCGACGGATCGTCTCGCCGGCGACGCCCAGGCGTATGGCGAGCCTGGAGATACGGATCGAGGCCGACCGGCGCACTTCCGACAGGATGAGCTCATGCCGCTCCTTCTTCGACAGCCGGCTATGCTCCATGATCAATCCTCCGCGAGTCGAGGACATTAGAGCAATTCCAGGAAAAGTGTGAAGCGGTTTTCCGTCCGGAATTGTGCCAAAACAAAGAGTTAGAGCGATATGGGCACCGGTGGGGAAGGAGGGGGCCAAACCCGATATGGGCTGACAAGCGTGTTCATGGCTGGTTTGATGAAGCCTTGGCGAATCGGAAGCCTTGTCGAATCGAAAGACGGCCGTCAGGAGAGCCCAATGCATGTCGTGACATTGTTGAAAGCGAACATGTTCGATGTCGAGATCGGCGGCAAGCCCGCTTCGATCGCCGAGGCCTTGCCGGACTGGAACCCGCATGACCGTTTCGGCCTGGTGATCGACGACGCGCTTGGCGGCATCGGCGCGACCCATCTGCTGCAGATCGCCATCACCTCGTTCTACGACGTCAAGCCAAGCCGCCGCACCGAATTGACGGTCTATCCGGAAATCTATGCCTTCCGCATCGGCAAGGGCTATGGCGCGCATGCGCCCTATGATTTCTGGCCGGCCCGGCGCGAGGTCATCACCTCGCGCGATCACCGCGAGGTACTCGACGCCATCAACGATCGCGGCATCACCCGGCTTGCTGTCCCCGATCGCCAGCCGCGAGACGTCGTACACCGTCCGAAGGAAGTCGACGCGGCGCTCGACCGGATTGTCTCGGCATTCGTCTACAGCCCGTCGGGCCGGGTGTCGGATCCCGACCTCGTCATTTCGGGCAACGACAGGCGAACTGAATACAACCCCAACAGCGCCTTGCGGCCTCGCTATACCGACTACCGCCCGGCTTCGGTTTCGACAGCGGCCAAGCC
This sequence comes from Mesorhizobium loti, assembly GCA_014189435.1. NCBI lineage: Bacteria > Pseudomonadati > Pseudomonadota > Alphaproteobacteria > Hyphomicrobiales > Phyllobacteriaceae > Mesorhizobium > Mesorhizobium loti. The sequence continues at coordinate 42,709 of CP050293.1, read as the reverse complement.
GGTCAAGGAGGTCGATCCGTCCTACCAGGAATGGCTCCGCAAGCGAGAACACGACCTGACCGGCGAGGAACGCGCCTTTGTCGAACGCCGCCGCGAGGCGCTGAGACAGGACGGGCTCGTCACCGAGACCTACCGGCGTGCCGGCGTTCGCGAAGCGCTGATGCGGCTGGCGTCGGCCGGCCTCGATTGAGGCTAGGCCGCCGCCGCCCGTTCGATCAATAGCCGACGGTGAAGCGCTGCCTGATGTGGGCCGGCTTCTCGATCTCGTCGACCATGACGATGGCGTAGTCCTCGAAGGAAATGCTGCTGCCCTTGTCCGAGGCGAGAAGCGTGTCCTTGCCGAGGCGGAATTTGCCGGTGCGCTCGCCCGGCACGAACATGGCGGATGGCGACAGGAACGTCCAATCGAGGTCGTCGACCGTCTTCAATCTGTCCAGGAAGTCGGCGCCCTTCTGGGCCTCGGCCTTGTAGATCGCCGGAAATTCAGGGGTGTCGACCAGCCGCTTGCCGGGTGCGACTTCGAGACTGCCGGCGCCGCCGACGACGAGATAGCGCTTCACGCCGGAGGCGCGCACCGCGGCGATCAGCGTATCGGCATCGCTGTCCAGAAAATGCACCGCGCTGATCACAACATCATGGCCGCGGATCAGGCCGGCCAGACCCTTCTCGTCGAACAGATCGCCCTTCCTGGCCGTCACGCCGGGAAGCGCGGCGATCTTTTCCGGGTTGCGCGCGATGCCGGTGACGGTATGGCCGCGATCGGAGAGTTCCCTGAGAAGGCGCGAACCGACAGCACCCGATGCACCAATGAGAGCGACTTTTGCCATGTCTGTTTCCTTGTTCCTTGTTGGAGGTTTTCTGGAGGATGGGATCACGCCGCCGCGATATGGGCGACGAGATTGTCGAAGCTGCCGAACAGCGCGTTCGAACCGATGAGCCGGGGCGCGTCGTTGCGGATGACCGCCAGCGAAGGCACGCCATCGGCATGCAGGCGCTGGAACAGCGCGCGGCCGCGGCCGACCAGCTCGCGATGGGCCGTCAGCAATGCTTCGGTCGGCGCCTTGAGCAACCTGGCGGCGTCCGCCATGCCGGCGGCGGCGAGCACTTCGGCCACGCCGCCGATCGTCACGACATCGCGGCCATCCACATAGCGCGCCCGCTGGATCGTCTTCAGCGCGGCGAGGCGGCTGGGATCTTCCAGGCCGGCGGCGCTGATGCCAAGCGTGGCGGCATGCGAATCGAGCAGGGTCCCGCGGATATCGAGGACATTGTGCCGGTAGGCCGGCGTGAACATTTGTCCGGTCAGGCGCTCGATGCGCTGGTCGTTCGCCCAGGCGTGGGCGGCAAAACCTTCATCCATCGGACGCGCGCCGGCACCGGAGAACAGGCCGGTCGGCAGCAGCTCGACGCGCACGCCGGTGGCCGACAGCCTGTCGAGCATCGGGGTGGCGCCATAGCACCAGCCGCAGAGCGGATCAAAAAGATAGGTCACTTCTGAATTGCTCATGGTCGCTGCCATCCTTGGTCCATCCACCGGCTTCGTCGAATGCCTCTGCTCATATGTGGCAGTCAGGGGCCTTGCGATAAATGGCGCCTAATAATACAAACTGTCTGATTCAATCAGACAAAGGTTGCCGCCCTGGCTGAACTTCTGAACCTCAATCGGCTGGCCTACTTCACCACGGTGATGGAAACCGGCTCGTTCACCGCGGCGGCGGACCGGCTTGGCGTCGCCAAGGCCGTGGTCAGCCATCAGATCGGCAAGCTCGAGGAAGAACTGGGCGCAACGCTGCTGCAACGCACGACGCGGCGCGTCACGCCAACCGAAGAGGGCCGCCTCTTCTATGACCGCGCGATGATCATCCTGCGGGAAGCGGAGGCGGCCTATGGCGAAATCTCGCGCGGAGCCGTCGAACCGAGCGGAACGCTGAGACTGACCGCGCCGCTCGACTACGGCACCAAGATGGTGGCCCCGGTCATGGCGGCCTATCTCAGGACCTATCCGCATATGCACGTCGAGGCGATCTTCGACGACGCGGTCAGCAATCTGGTGGACGAGCAGATCGATCTCGGCATCCGTGTCGGCTGGCTCACCGATTCCTCCAACCAGGCGCGGCGCCTGGGTACAATCCGGCAAATCGTGGTGGCGAGCCCTGGCTTCGCGGCGAGCCTGCCGCCCGGCGTGACGCCGCGCCAGGCAAGATCGCTGGCCTGGGTCGGCAACGCCCAGCTGCGCGGCATCGGCCAATGGCTGTTTTCCAGGGACAATGAGACGGTGCTGACCGAGCTCAATCCGGTCGTCATGTGCGACAAGAGCCCGGCTGCCCTGGCTTGCGTGCTCGCCGGCATCGGGCTCGGCGTGTTTCCGGATTACAGTGTCAGCGACGATATCGCCGAAGGACGGCTGGTGCCGGTGTTTGCCGGCTGGACCTTGCCCACCGGCGGCATCCACGCCGTCTTTCCACCGGCCCGGTTCCGGCCCGCCAAGGTGCGCGCTTTCGTCGACCTGCTCGCGGCCGCCGAGAAGAGGCGATCGCGCGGCGTTGCCCTGGCTTGAAGCCGATGGCGGTCAGCGGGCCTCTTGCAGGATCATCTCGGCCGCCTTCTCCGCGATCATGACGACCGGCGAGTTGGTGTTGCCCGAAACGATTGTCGGCATGATCGAGGCATCGACAACGCGCAGTCCGGCAAGCCCGTGAACACGCAGGCCGTCGTCGACCACCGCCATCGAGTCCGACCCCATCTTGCAGGTGCCGACGGGGTGGAAGATCGTCGTGCCGATATCTCCGGCCTTGCGGATGAGGTCTTCGTCGCTGTCATACTGCGTGCCGGGAAGCATCTCTTCCGGCGCAAAACGCGCCACGGCGCGGGCCTTCATCAGACTGCGGACATGGCGCAACGACGCGATGGCCACGCTGCGGTCTCCCTCGGTGGAAAGATAGTTCGGTCGGATCTTCGCCGCCTCCCGCGCATCGGACGAACCCATATGTACGGTGCCCCGACTTTCCGGACGCAGATTGCAGACCGAGACGGTGACCGCGGGAAAGCGATGCAGCGGCTCGCCCAGCTTGTCGGTGCTCAGTGGCTGCACATGATATTCGAGGTCGGGCGTTGCAAGGCGCGGATCGCTCCTGGCGAAGATGCCGAGCTGGCTCGGCGCCATCGACAGCGGCCCGCTGCGCTTGAGCGCGTATTCCAGCCCCATCGACGCGCGGCTGACCAGATTGTGGTAGCGCTGGTTGAGCGTCGCGGCATTGGCGACCTTGAAGACGGTGCGGATCTGCAGATGGTCCTGCAGGTTTTCACCGACGCCCGGCAAGGCGTGACGGACATCCACGCCAATGCTCGAAAGCAGGTCGGGACGGCCGACGCCGGAGAGTTCGAGCAGCTTCGGCGAGTTGATGGCACCTGCGGCGAGAATGGTCTGGCCGGCTGACACGCGGTGCTGGACACCGTCTTTTCGGAAGACGAGTCCGGTGACGCGCCGGCCGTCGAATTCGAGCCGCTCGGTCTCCGCGCCGAGCACCACGCGCAGGTTCTTGCGCGCCGCAATGCCGCGCAGAAACGCCTTCGATGTGTTCCAGCGCACGCCCTTCCGCTGGTTGACCTCGAAATAGCCCGACCCTTCATTGGTGCCGGTGTTGAAGTCTTCGGTGCGGGGAATGCCGAGTTCCTCGGCCGCGTCCCGGAAAGCGTCGAGGATCGGCCATGACAGCCGCTGCCGTTCGACCCGCCACTCGCCGCCACTGCCGTGCATGGCGCTCTTGCCGCCATGGAAGTCTTCCGATTTGAGGAAGTAAGGCAGGACATCGTCCCAGCCCCAGCCGGCATTGCCGGCCTGACGCCAGCCATCATAGTCGGCTGCCTGGCCGCGCATGTAGATCATGCCGTTGATCGATGAACAGCCGCCAAGCACCTTGCCGCGCGGATAGTTGAGGCTGCGTCCGTTGAGACCGGCTTCCGGCTCGGTCTTCATCATCCAGTCGGTGCGCGGATTGCCCATGCAGAAGAGGTAGCCGATCGGGATATCGACCCAGTGGTAGCGGTCGCTGCCGCCAGCCTCGAGCAGCAGCACATTGTTGCGCGGATTGGCCGAAAGCCGGTTGGCGAGCACGCAGCCGGCGGAGCCGGCACCGACGATGACGTAGTCGTAACTGCCGAACGGGGACGGTGAAGCTTCAGTCACGTGTATGCCTGCTGTCCGGCGATGCGCTCCCACATCGGGGTCATCGCCTGGTTGATCTCGCCGTACAGTCGATACCGCCGTGCATAGGCGTCGGCAACCGCTTCGTTGGGTACAAAATGCCGGGCAGCCGCTGTCATGGCGGCCGCACCGGCGCTGTAGTCCGCGAAGATGCCGACGCCGGTGCCGGCAGCGATTGCCGCTCCCAGCGCGCCGGTCTCGCGGCTGCGCGCCACGGTGACAGGCACGCCGAGCACATCGGCGAAGATCTGCGGCCAGACCGTGCTGCGCGAGCCGCCGCCAGACAGCACCACCTGGTCGAAATCGGCGCCCGCTTTGTGCAAGGTCTCGACATGGCGCTTGTGCTCGAAGGCGACGCCCTCGAACAGCGCACGAAGCAGATGTGCCCGGCTGTGCCAGCCGGCGATCCCGTAGAAGCCGGCGCGCGCATGGCCGTTCTGCTGCGAGCCGTACAGGAAGGGATGATAGATCGGAATGTCGCTGTTCGGATCGACGGAAGCGACGAGTTCGCTGCACAATTCGAATGGCGACTTGCCGGCTTCGCCACCATGCTCGAGGAATTCGCGAACGATCCATTCGAGATTGGCGGCCGAGGTCGCGCTGGATTCGATCGCCAGATAGCGCTGGCGATCGAAGGTCGACAGCATGAAAATCGAGGGGTCGCGGATCGGTTCGTCGGTGATGACCTGGTTGATGCTCCAGGTTCCGGCGATGACCGAGGCGGCACCGGTTGTGGTCACGCCCGAACCGATCGCGCTGGCGACGACATCGAACAGCCCGGCCACGACGGGCGTGCCGGCGCGCAGTCCCGTCAGGGCTGCTACGTCCTCGCTGACATGGCCGGCAATGTCGGCCGATTCCAGCACTGGCGGCAGCAGGTCCGCGCAATCGCCGAGCCCGTAGGCGGCAAGCAGATCCGACTCGTAACGCCGATCCCGCATCTGCAGCAGGCCGCAGCCCGACATGTCTGATGTATCGCTGCTGCGCGCACCGGTCAGGCGGTTGACGACGAAATCCTTGCACAAGAACACAGTTCCGATGCTGGTGAACAAAGCCGGCGAAAAGCGCTTGAGCCAGGCAAGCAGGGTCGGCGTCTGCGCCGCCCACGGCCGTTGCAGGCAGTGTGCATAGGTGCGGTCGCCGACATTCTGCTCTGCCCATTCGGCAACGATGCCGACCGCGCGTGTGTCGAGCGACTGGATGCCGATCAGCGGGGCACCCGCGCGATCGAGCGCATAGAGCCCGTTGCCATGGCCGGCGCAGCCGATGGCGACAATCTCGCCGGCGTCGATGCCGGCTTCAGCGATGCATTGGCCGATGACCGAAACCGCATTGCGCCAGAGCTCGTTGAGGTCGCGCTCGACATGGCCGGGCTTTGGCATGGACGAGCGGCCGTCGCAGGCGGCAAGCGCCAGCTCGCGCCCCGACAGGTCGAAGAGGATAGCCTTGATGACGGTGTTGCCGGCATCGAGGCCAAGAATATACTTACCCATTGGCGCCTCCCGAGGCCGCGGCCTATGCTTGGTTGTACAGGTCCCAGGCCACGCCGCCATCGGCATCGTCATGAATGATCGCCATCAGCCCGCGCACGACAGCACTCGGGTTGGCATGCTGGTAGATGTTGCGGCCATAGACCATGCCAAGCGCACCCTGTGCCATCAAGGCAGCCGACTTGTCGAACACAGCGCGCAAATCCTCCTTGCCGCCGCCGCGCACCAGCACCGGGCAGCGCGCGGCCTCGACGACGCGGTGGAAGTCGTTGGGATCGGTGGTCGGATCAGCCTTGATGATATCGGCGCCCATCTCGCGGGCAAGCCGGGTCAAGGTGACGATCTTTTCGGCATCGCCGTCGACCATGTAGCCGCCATGCTCAGTGACCGGCAGCATGGCCAGCGGCTCGATCATCAGCGGCAGGCCGTATTTCTCGCAATCGGCGCGCACGCGCGCGATGTTCTGCACGCATTGCCGGAACAGGTCCGGCTCGTCGGGCAGCATGAACAGATTGACCACGACGCAAGCCGCATCCATCTCGATGGCCCCAAGCAAGGGCTCGGCTTCGTTCTGCAGCACCGCCCACATCGCTCGGTGGCGTGTCCTGTTGTAGGGATTGCCCATGTCGATGCGCATCACCAGCGCCGGCTTGTCCTTGCCCGGCACGGCCTGCAGCAGATCGGCCTGGCCGTAATTCATCTGGATGGCGTCGGGGCCCGCCTTGACCAGCTGGGTGACGACGCCGGCCATATCTTCGAGCCCGGCAAGGAAGCTCGGTTCGTTGCAGACACCATGATCGATGGCGACGTCGAGGCAGCGGCCACCGCCGAACAGCCGGTTCATGCGGACTTTCTTGTTTACGCGCATAGGGCGCTCCTTTGATGCGTCTGGAGGTCGATGCCGTGCCGGTCGGCCAGCAAGGCCAGGAAGGTCGAGCATTCGGCGGCAGCCTCGCTGGCGCTCCAGCCCTTGTGCGCCGCCAGCAGGTCGAGAACGGCGTTGACGAGGTCGAAGCTGAGGCCACCCGAAATGGCAATGGTGGTGCGGCGCAGGAACAGGTCCGCAAGGCATTGGACCTGCTCACGCTCGATGATGTAGCGGATCTCGCTTGCCGAGTAATCCGACCGGGGCAGCATCTGTTCGCCCGCCGGGTGCGAAACGAAATCCCTGGCCGACGTGCCATAGCGCTGCAGCAGCGTGTGCGCGCGCTCGACCGGCAGGCCGTGCTCGGCGGCGAATGATGCGCACCAGGCCTGCGGATCGGCCGGGAAGTCGCGACCGCCGCCGATGGCCATGTCCTGCGTGCCCATGCTGCGTGCGAGCCCCAGCCGCTTCAACGCCATATCGGCTGCCAGCGCCCCGAACGAGCGGAAGGTCGTCCACTTGCCGCCGATCATGCACAGTGTCGCCGGCAGGTGGCCGGCCGGTTCGACGAACTCGCAGAAATGATCGCGCGGTATTCGGCTCGTGAAACTGTCCTCGCTGGCGGGCAACGGGCGCACGCCGGCGAAGCGGAACACGATCTGGTCTTCGGTGACCTTGATCGAGGGAAAAACAAAGGCGAGCGACTGCAGGATGTAGCGCTGCTCGTCCTCCTCGCAACGGACCTGGTCCGGATCATCGACCCGGATGTCGGTCGAGCCGATCAGCACCTTGCCTAGATAGGGAAACAGGATGCAGATGCGACCGTCCTCGTTCTCGTAATAGACCATGTGGCCGCCGAGCGCGTCGAGGAGTTCTGCGTTGTCGACGATGAGATGCGAGCCCTTGGTGCCGCCCATCATTTTCTGCGCCGCCGCCCCAATGGCCTTGTTGGTCAGGTCGATCCAGCCGCCGGTGGCGTTGATGACCAGTTGCGCCCGCACCGGCAGTTCCTCGCCGGTCAACGTGTCGGTAATGGCAAGGCCGTCGCCGGTCGATGATATCAGCGCGTAGTTCAAGGCCCGGGCGTTCGCCGCGCTCGCCGTGGCATCCAGCAGCATCTCCAGGCCGAGACGTTCGGGCCGGCTCACCCAGGCGTCGTAATAGGTCGCCGAATTGCGGATCGCTGGATTGATCGCCGGCCATTTTTTCAAGGTCTCGGCGCGCCCCCTGAACCTGTGTGTCGGCATCAATCGCCGTGCGGCGGTGAACAGGTCGTACATGGCAAGCCCGGTCTTGATGACCAGCGCGCCACGCCGGCTAGGCCGCCGCGTCAGCCCCAGGAAACGCACCGCGCCGTTGGCGAGGCCGGAAAACATATCGAAGATCGGCACCGTCGTCGGCAACGGAGCCACGTAGTGCGGGGCATTCCGCAGCAGGCGGTCGCGTTCAAGCAGCGATTCGCGCACCAGTTTGAATTCACCGTTTTCGAGGTAGCGCAGGCCGCCATGCACCATGCGTGACAGGGCGGCACTGGCGCCGCTGCAATAGTCGCCCTTTTCCGCCAGCACGGCATCGACGCCTTGCAGGGCCAGCTCGCGAAAGACGCTGATGCCGTTGATGCCGCCACCGATGACGAGCACGGCAATATCAGGCCGGTCGCGCAGACCGGCTAACGTATGGCTACGGTTCATCGGGGCTGTTGCCTTTTTGCTCAGGCATCCATCGCGGTGAGATGCGCGGCTGCCGCGGCGTCGATGGCCGCAAGCTCGCTTGCCGCAAGCGTGATCTCGCCGGCCCGCGCATTGTCGAGCGCCTGTTCGGGATTGCGCGCGCCGCACAGGGCAAAAGTGATGCCCGGCTGGGCAAGCGTCCAGGCGATGACGATCTGCGCCATCGACGCCTGGTGGCTTTCGGCGATCGGAATGATTGCCTCTTTCAGCTTTGCCACCTTCAGACGGTTGGCCGTGGAGAAGCGTGGGTTGTCCTTGCGTTGGTCGTCGCCGCCGAATGTGCGCGCTGGGTCGACCGTGCCGGTGAGCAGGCCCAGCGCCAGCGAGGAGTAGCTGAGGGTGGCGATGTCATGTCGGCGGGTGATCGGCAGCAGGCTGCTCTCGATCTCGCGGTCGATCATCGAATAGCGCTCCTGGATCGCATCGAGCTGGCCGGCGTCGATATAGTGGCCAAGATCTTCGGCGCTGACATTGCTGGCGCCAATGGCGCGGATCTTGCCGGCTGCCTTGAGCTTTTCCAGCACCGCCACCGTCTCGGCGATGGGCGTCGTCGGGTCCTGCCAATGGGTGATGTAGAGATCGATATGATCGGTGCCGAGACGCCGCAGGCTCTGCTCGACTTCATAGGCGATGCCGTCGGCGCCGAGATAACGGTGAACCGGCTTGCCGTCCTGGTCGAAGAAATGGCCCCCTTTGCCGGAATGCCAGTTCAGCCCGCATTTGGTCGCGATCACCACTTTGTCGCGCTTGCCCTTGATGGCGGTGCCGACGATCGCCTCGCTGCGGCCGAGGCCGTAGGCCGGTGCGGTGTCGATCAGGCTGAGGCCGGCGTCGATCGAGGCTTCGATCGCCTTGACCGACTCCTTCTCGTCGGTGCCGCCCCACATCCAGCCGCCAATGGCCCAGGTGCCCAGGCCTACAGCCGACGCCGATATGCCGGACTTGCCGATCTGCCGCTGGATCTGTCGAGAATTCATGCTGCCTCCTGTTCGGCCAGTTCGAGGATATGGAGCCCCGTGGCCTCGTCCGTGACGATGGTGTCGAGATGGTTGCCGCGCATGGCGGCGAGGATCGGCGCGACCTTGCTGGGGCCGCTTGCGATGCCGATCGAGCGCGGGATGGTCGCGAACTCGTCAAGCGTCAACGAGACCAGCGAACGGTTGAGCGAGTAGTTGCAAAGCTTGCCCTGGCGATCGATGAGATGGGCGAGCAGCTCGCCTGTCGCCCCGGACTTCTCGATCGCCTGGCGATCGGCGTTCGAGGACGGATGCAGGTCGTAGTAGCTGGAATCGTCGGTCAGGATGGAGCCGACGCCCACCACCGCCACATCGGCCTCGCGCGCCTTGCGAAACACGTCGGCGACGGAGCTGATGCCCATCAGCATCTCGCGCTGCTGCGCGGTGTCGGCAAACAGCGGCGCATGGATCTGGTAGGCGCGTCCGCCGAGTTTGTCGGCCATCAGCGACGCGACGTGATTGACGTCGGTATAGTGCTTGCCTTGCACCAGCCCGGTGGCCGGAATGATTTCGACATCGTAGCGGCGCCCCGGCTTGAGACCGGCGACCAGCGCGCTGACGCCCTTGCCGCCGGTGATCGAAATCGTATCGCCATCCTTGATGGTGTCGAGCAGCAGCCCAGCCGCCGCCTCGCCGACCCGTTGCAGGGCGGTGTGCGGATTGTCGGAGACCGATGGCACCACCATCGCCCGCTCGATGCCGCCCAGCGCGACCAGCCGCGCCTCCAGGTCGACCAGATGGTCGATCGGTGACTTGATCTTGATCTCGACGAGGCCGAGCTGGTGGCCGCGCTTGATGAGCCGGTTGACGGTCGCGTGCGAGATGCCGAGTTCTCCGGCGATCTCTGCCTGGGTCTTGCCTTCGACATAATGCAGGACCAGCGCCTGGTGCATCTGGCGGACAGCGGCGATGTCGTCACGAGTGTTGGGAGGGGCCATGGTCTTGCTTCGCTGCCTTTGAGGTTCAGGGCTTCTTGCGGTGCAGGAAGTGATCGATCGACACCGCCGCCAGCAGGATGCATCCCTTGATCATGTCCTGCCAATAGACCGAGACATCGAGCAGGATAAGCGAGCTCGTCACCACCGACAGCAACGCCATGCCGAGGATCGCCCCGAAGATGGTGCCCGAGCCGCCATTCAGCGAGGCGCCGCCGATGACGGCCGCGGCGATGATGTTGAGCTCCATGCCAGCGCCGAAAGTCGGCGTCGCCGCGCCGAAGCGTGCCATGTAGATGACGCCGGCCAGTCCGGCGAGGGTCGAGCACAGCACCGTGACCCAGAACTTCACCTGATTGGTCCTGATGCCCGAGAACTGCGCGGCCTTCTCGTTGGAGCCGGTGTAGAAGACTTTTCGGAAGGCCGTGGCGCGACGCAGCAGGAAGTCGAAGATCGACACCACGACGACGAAGATCAGGATGACATAGGGGATGTTGTTGAAGCTGCCCTGGCCGATGGCCTTGAAGGCCGGCGGCAGGGTGAACAGCGACAGCGGCGTGCCCTTGGTGACGACCAGGCACATGCCGCGCACGACGACCATGGCCGCCAGCGACGTGATGAAATGATTGAGGCCTATCACCGTGACGAAGAAGCCCATCGCCGCGCCGATCAGCGCGCTGACGCCAATGCCGATCAGGCTTGCCGTCCAGGGATCGAGGCCGGCGAGGAACAGCGCGCCGGAGACCACCATCGAGAAACACACGACCGAGCCGACGGAAAGGTCGATGCCGCCCACGATGAGCAGGATGGTCATGCCGACGACGACGATGCCTTCGATGGAAAAGCTCATCAGCATGGCGCGGAAATTGCCCCATGTCAGGAAGTGCGGCGAGGCAAAGCTCATGGCGATGCACAGCGCCAGGATGATGACGATCAGCCCGGCCTCGCGCATCGAGGCGAGCTGAGCGAAATTGATCCGCCGCCCGGCGGCCTTGATCTCGGCGTGCACGAGCGCTTCTCCTGATTGCCTAGGCGACATTCTGGGCCTGCCTTTGAGTTGAACTGTTCTGGACGCCCGAGGCGAGCATGATGATGGCTTCCTCGCCGAGCTCGCCGGCGGAGAGTTCGCCGGCGATCCTGCCTTCGCGCACCACGAGAACGCGATCGCACAGACCGATCAGCTCTGGCAGTTCCGACGAGATGACGATGACGCCGACACCACTGCCGGCAAGCTGGCGCAACAGCCGGTGGATCTCCACCTTGGCGCCGACATCGATGCCGCGTGTCGGCTCGTCCATGATGATGACCTTGGGGTCTACGGACAGCTGCCTGGCGATGGCGACCTTCTGCTGGTTGCCGCCGCTTAGCGTCGAGACGGCGGCATCGATGCCGGCCATGCGCACGCCGAGCCTGCCGGTCAGCTCGCTCGCCTGACGATCCTCGGCCTTGCGGTCGAGCAGGCCGAGTGGCCCGGTAAGCCTGGCGAGGTCGAGCGCGGAGATGTTCGCCGCGATCGGCAGATCGAGGAACACGCCGGAGCCTTTGCGATCCTCGGAGAGATAGACCAGCCCCTCTTTGACCGCATCGCCATAGCCGCGCAGCCGGAGCTGCTTTCCGTCGAGCGCGACGGTTCCAGACGTCATTGGCCTGAGGCCGCAGACCGTTTGCGCGATCTCGCTGCGGCCAGCGCCGATGAGGCCGCCAACGCCGAGAATTTCGCCGGCGCGAAGCTGCAGATCGACGTCGGCGAAGCGGCGGCCATCGGAAAGCCCCTCGACCGAGAGGAGCAAGCGACCCGGCTCTTGCGGCGCCAGCTTATCGGGATAGAGCTGGGTGATTTCGCGGCCGACCATCTTGCGCACGACATCGTCCGGTGAAACGGCGGCGATCGGATCGGTCGCCACGTAGCGGCCGTCGCGGAAGACGGTGACGCGGTCGCACAGCGAAAAGATCTCGGCCATGCGGTGGCTGATATAGACCACCGAAATGCCGCGCTCCCTGAGCCCGCGCACGATTGAGAACAGGCGCTGCGCTTCGCTTTCGGTCAGCGCCGCGGTCGGCTCATCGAGCATCAGCACCTTGCAGTCGAGCGTCAGCGCCTTGGCGATCTCGACGAGCTGCTGGTTGGAAATCGAGAGATCCGCGACCCGAGTGCGCACCGGAATGGGCGCGAGCAGGTCCATGACCTTCTGGGCGTCAGCGTAGAGCTTCTGGAAATTCATCAGCGGCGCGCGCCGGCTGTTGATCGCGGCCATATAGATGTTTTCGGCAACCGTCGCGTCCTGACAGAGCGCAATCTCCTGGTGGACAAGCGCAATGCCGAGGCGTTGGGCGGCCGCGGGCGAGTGGATCGAAACACGCTCGCCATCGATCAGGATGTCGCCCTCGTCAGGCTGCAATACACCGGCGATCATGTTCATCAGCGTCGACTTGCCGGCGCCGTTCTCGCCGCACAGCGCATGGATTTCGCCGCGCCGCAGCTCGAACTGCACGTCGCTCAGCGCCTTGACCGCGCAGAACGCCTTGGACAGGCCGCGGATTTCAAGAATGGGCGCCTGGGTCACGCCATGCTCCTGCGATGCTTGCGGGGGAGGAAGGAGGCCGAAGCCTCCTTCCCGGTTGGTCCGGCCTTGCCGAGGCCGGGCGGCGAGATCGAGATTATTCCTCGATACCCTTGGTGCCGCGACGCTTGAGATACTTGTCCCAGTAGAAGTCGTCCGCATTGTCCTTGGAGACGATGGAGAAGCCATTGTCGACGAAGGGCACGCTCATCGGATTGAAGCCCGAACGCTTGGCATCGTTCATCGGATCGATCAGGCCGGGATGCTTGGCCATCCACAACAGCATGAAGCCCATATAGCCCTGCATGCCCTGGTTGGGATTGACCGAGCCGAAGATCTCGCCGGCCTTGATCATGTCGAGGATCTTGGCGTTGACGTCGGCGAGCATGACGCGGATCTTGCCGCCGCCTTCCTTGGCTGCCTGGGCGGCACCAATGGCCGAATTGGCCTCCGGCATGAACACGGCGCCGAGGTCAGGATGCGCCTGCGCCAGGCTCAGAACGGCCTGATAGGCCTTGGTCGGATCCTGGTTCGAAGCGGCGCGACCGACGAGCTTCATGTCCGGCCATTTGGCTTCCATGCGGGCGACGAAGGCGTTGACGCGCTTGTCGTGGTTGTCCTGACCGGGATTCTCCAGCACGGCATATTCGCCCTTGCCATCCATCGCCTTGGCAACGGCGTCGGCGGCATAGGTGCCTTCGGCATTGTTGTCGGAGGTGATGTAGGAGACGCGCTTGGAATTCGGCGAGTCGGCGGCGAAGGTCACCACCGCGGTGCCCTGTTCGATGGCGCGGTTGATCGGCTCGATGAACGGATCGGAGTTCATCGGATGTACCAATATGCCGGCCGGCTTCTGCGCCAGCGCCTGGTCGAAGGTGGCGATCTGCTTGTTGACGTCGTATTCCGGCGTACCCGTATAGGCGGTCTCGCAGCCGAACTGCTGGCCGGCCTGCTTGAACATTTCATAGACCGGGAACCAGTATTCGACACCCGAGACCATGACGTTCATGACGTATTTTTCACCCGGCTCGCATTTGAACGGGTTTGGGGTTTCGGCGCGTACCTGCATCGACCCAAAGCAGGTCGATGCAGCCGCCGCGATTGCGAGCGTGCTCAGAAATTTGCGCAAGTTTCCTCCCTTGGCCGAAGCCATCCTCAATGACCGTCGCAGGCGCCCAACGAGCGCTGCTGTATGGATTTGATGACGCCGACCTTCCTCCGAAAGCCGACGATCGGGACATTACAGCCGCGGCGCACGTTGTCAATATAATTCACATAGTGAAATATATTTCAGGATACGCTCCCAAGTGTCGCGAGCGCGAGCGTCATCGAGTCATGCCGCAGGGCCTGGAGACTTCCCGCCACTTTGGCCACGGGACATCAGCGGATCGTGGCGATGAGCGCGCGCCTTATGGTGCGCAAGGCCCCGCGATCACCGGTTTTGATGCAGGATCGTCTCGGCGGCGATGAAGCCCCATGTCAAATTGGGGCCTAGCGTCGTGCCGGCTCCTACGGCGCGCGTGCCGATGGGGTTGGCCATTGCAAGCCCTGCCGCATAGAGGCCGGGGATGATCGAACCGTCCGGCCTCAACACCTGCGCGCGCTCATTGGTGCGGGCGCCGCCCTTGGTGCCGAGGATCGAGCGATTGATCGTCATGCCGACATAGGGCGCTTTGTCGATCGGCTTCAGCCGATTCTCGGGGCCATGCGCCTTGTATGCCTCCCAACCATTGTCGCCGCGTTGGAAGTCCGCATCGTGCCCCTTCGCGCAAAAGCCGTTCCAGCGGGCGATTGTCTCATCAAGCGCCGCTGCCGGCAGTCCGAGCTTGGCGGCAAGGCCAGCGATCGTATCGGCCTTCTTGATCCAATCGCGCTCGTAGGAGGCATACCAGCGGAAAGGCAGCGACGTTTTCAGGAAACGATGATCGCCAACGAGATAGCAGGGCAGATGGATCGGCGCGCCGTCCGGCCCGCGCGCATCGATCGCCTCGCCGATGTTGAAGGCGTTTTCGCTGACAAAGCGCTTTGCGTCGCGATCGACCACGATCGAGTGCGGCTCGGCCTGGAAGGTCATAGGCAAGCCGTGCGATTTTCCCTGGTAGCGCGTCGGCAGGCAGGGATAGACGTTCGCCTGATCCATGCGGTCCAGCAGCGCGCCAACGGAAGCCGCAAGCTTCTGGCCGTCGCCCTCATTGCCGCGCGGACTGCCGATCCGGTCGAACGCACCTGGGAAGTGGCGTGCGCGCATCTCGGCGTCCCATTCGAAGCCGCCGGTGGCGATGACGACGCCGCGACGCGCGACGATCTTCGTGCGCTGGTCCTCGCGCTCCACTTCCGCGCCGGTGATGCGCGAATCCGGATCCTGAAGCAGGGTGACGGCGCGCGTTCCCGGCTGAAAGGTGACGCCGGCATCGAGACAGCCCTTGATGAGCCCGGTCATCAGGGCCGTGCCCTGGCCGCCGGAATTCGTCAGCCATCGCCATAGAAGCTTCGGCCAGACCTTGAACCCGGCGCGGATGGGATGGTGATAGAGATCGAGGTCGACGATCTCCTGGTAGGTGAAGCTGTGCGGCAAGGTGGAGCGGCGCAGGCTCCGTGCAAACTTGCCCAGGATACGGCGGCTGAGCGGCCTCGGCGAAAGCATGCGGCCGTAGAGCTTGCCGCCAGGTGCTTCGGCAAAGGGGTCCGGCTCGTTGATCAGGCGAAAATCGAGCGGCGTGTTGACGGACAGGAAGTGCAGCATATCCGGCGCGGCCTTGGCGAACGCGCCCCAGAGCGCATCTTCCTTCTGCTCCCACCCTTCGGGCGCGACCGCACGCAGATAGGCGAGCGCATCCTCGCGGCTGTCGGCGATGCCGGCCTCCGCTGCGACATGGTTGGCGGGTATCCAGACCCCGGCACCGGACATGGCCGAGGTGCCGCCCAGCCATTCGCTCTTTTCGATCACCAGAACCTTGAGGCCGCCCTTGGCGGCCCGCAGCGCCGCCGAGCAGGCCGCCGATCCCGAACCGATCACCAGAACGTCGTACTCGCCCATCGGCCTTCCCCTGCCATCATCACCACGGCACTATAGAGGCAGGAAATTTAATCTGTCTACTATTGTGTCGACACTTTTTGCGCTGTACCCTCTCTTGGTCAGCAGCGTGCCCCGCACGACCTTCGCAGCTCCTTTCGAGAGGCAGAGCCATGGACGACACCAGCCTTCAACCCGCTCCGTCAGGCATCCATGTTTCCGGATCCGAAACGCGCGAAAGCTACTGGCAGCCGGTGCCGGCAAACGGTCATATCGACATCGCGCTCGCGCCGCACATCGTCGGCATGGAGCACCCCTTCGCGCTGGGCACGCAATCGGTGGCGCCCGGCGGCTATGTGCGAGAACACACGCATGACCGCAACGAAGAGACTGTCTACGTCATCGAAGGCCATGGCCGCGCCGTCATCGACGGCAAGGAATATCCGCTGGAACCGGACAGCGTTGTGTTCCTGCCGAAGAATGTCCGGCACATGTTCATCAACGATGGCGACACGCGCCTGCGCTGGATCTGGTTGATCGTGCCGAACGGGCTCGAGGACTTCTTTCGCCTGATCGGCAAGCCGCGCAAGCCGGGCGACCGCGTGCCGTCCAATTTCCCGCGCCCGGAAAACGTCCTGGAGATCGAGCGCAAGACGGTGTTCGGGGCAGACCTCGCCGACAAGTTCGATCCCCTGAAGCAGAATCCCTGAAGAAGCCTCGGATGGTGACGCTCGGCCTCATCGGCTTCGGCACGATCGCGCGCGAGATCGTCTCCGCTTTCCCGCAGGACTCATGTCGCTGGGTAGCGCTGACGCGCGAGGGCGCCCGCCCCGCACTGCCGGCGAACGTCAGCACTGTCACGCGGCTGGATGCGCTGATCGATGCGCGCCCCAGGGCGGTGGTGGAGGCGGCAAGCCAGGAGGCGGTGGCCGCCTATGTGCCCGCGCTTCTCGACGCCGGCATCCCGACCATAGTCGCTTCGATCGGTGCGTTCTCCGATCCGATGCTTGCCGCCCGATTGACCGATGCTTCGCGCAACAGTGGCCCGTGCTTGGTCCTGCCGTCAGGCTCGTTGGGCGGCCTCGATTATCTCAGGGCGATAGCCGCCCTTCCCGATGCCAGGGTACGCTACACCTCGCGCAAACCACCGGCAGCCTGGGAAGCCGAGCTTGCCGCCCTTGGCCTGTCGGCCGAGCACGAGGCGGTATCCCTCTTCGAGGGCACGCCGGCGCAAGCGGCAAAACTCTATCCAAAAAACCTCAACGCCGCCTTCACCGTGGCGCTCGCTGTAGGCATCGACAAGGTCACCGTGAGCGTGGTTGCCGATCCGAAAGCTACCGGCAACACGCATGAAATCGAGGTCGAGAGTACCGCCGGCACCGCCTCCTTTCGCCTCGTCAACGCGCCCTCGCCCGGCAATCCCAAGACTTCGGTGCTGACCGCGCTCAGCCTCGTCGCGGCGCTTGGCGAGTTGCTCGACAGGGAGGGCCGTCACTGATGCCCTTCTTCACCGCCGCCGATGGCTGCCGCATCCACTACGAGACATCAGACGGCCATGGCCCGCGCCTCGTCCTCATCCCGGGGCTCGGCGGTGACGGAAGATTCTGGGCCGGTGTGGTACGCCTGCTTGCGGCCGACCATCGCATCATCGTCACCGATCATCGCGGCGCCGGTCGCAGCGATCGCCCGGAAAGCCCCTGCTCCATTCCCCTGATCGCCAGCGACATTGCCGGCCTGCTGGCGCAAACGGGCGGTCCCGCCCATATTGTCGGGCATTCCACCGGCGGCGCCATCGCGCAGGTGCTGGCGCTCGATCATGCGGAACTCGGCCTGGGCTATACGATCAGCAGCTCCTGGGCGCGAGCCGACAGCCGTTTCCGCATGCTCTTCAGCGCCCGCGCCGAACTGCTGGAGGCCGGCATGGCCGAAACCTATCAGCGCCTCGGCCATGTGCTCTGCCACGAGCCGTCCTACCTCGATACCCATGCCGGACAGCTCGAGGCAGCCGTCGCCGCCGCCCCTGACACCCTGGCGCCGTTGACGGTGAGCGCCGCACGCGTGCGCATGCTGCTCGACCATGATCGCCTCGCCGATCTGCCGCGCATCGATGCCCCGGTCCAGGTGATTGCGGCCACCGGCGACATCTTGACGCCCCCGGCCCTTTCAGAGGCGATCGCCGCTGCGATACCGGGTGCCCGGTTTGTTTCAGTTCCCGGTGCGCATTTTCATCCCCTCGCCGACCCCGAAGGTTTTGCCGCCGTCATTCGTCGTTTCATTGCCAAGGCCGACAGCCAATATCATGACCGCTGAAATCGCCCCCGCTCTCATCGACCCGCGCCTCAAGCCTGGCGCCGACCTCCTCGCCGAAGGACGCGCCATGGCGCGCGACTGGCGGCTCGGCAGTTGCCGTTTCCTCACCGAGACCGGAATGCCGTCCGAAGCCGCATGGAAGCGCAAGGCGGCAGCCGAAAAGCGCGTCATGCAGCACGCCCATATCGGTTTCAGAAGCGTCGACCGCACCGTGGTGGCAATCGGCGAGGTGCACGAGCAATGCCGCAAGGCAGGCGTGACAGTCGATCGTTTCGGCATCACCCTCGACTGGTCGATGGGGTATCCCCAGGCCATGCGCGCCAAGGCCGCACGCGGCACCGGCATCGTGCTCACCGGCCCAGAGGATTTCGCGCGCATCACCAATGCCGCGCCCGCCGCGGCGCATTTCGGCGACTTCATGCTCGGCCTGCCGGGCGCGGTGGAAAACACCCGCGCCGCGATCGCCGCCGGGGCAACGGCCATCGGCAATCTGGGGCAGTATTTCACCTTCCGCCTGCCCTATTGGGACGATGACGTGGCGACCACGGAAGCGACCGTCACCGCGCTCGGCCTGATCGCCGCGCAGGAGGCCGAAATCCTCGTCCATTCCAATCTCGACGACGGCTTCGCCGGATTGTTCATCGACATGGCTTGCGCGCTCGGCATGGTGCTGGTCGAAAAGCACATCGTCGAGGATCTGATCGGCGCGCGGCTCGGCCATTGCTACGGCCACCATTTCAGCGATCCGCTGTCGCGCGCTGCCTTCCATGCCGCGCTGGTGCGGGTCAGCGACACGCCGGGCACCATGATCTTCGGCAACACCGTTTCCTACCAGTCGACCCCGGCGGGCAATTACGCGAGCCTGGCGAGCTACCTCCTGGCAGACATACTCGCTGTCGGGCGATGGCCGTCCGGCCACGCGATCAATCCGGTGCCGGTGACCGAGAATCAGCGCATTCCCGATGTCGACGAGATTATCGATGCGCAGACCTTCGCACACCGGCTCACGCTGCACGCACCGTTCTATGATCCGGTTTTCAACTGGACCAAAGTGGAGGCAATGGCCGATGTGCTGGTCGAAGGCGGGCGCCGCTTTGCCGGTGCCGTCATGAAGGGGCTGGCCGAGCGGGGGGTGGATACCGAAGACCCGGCCGCGCTGATGTTCGCCATCCGCCGCATGGGGCCGAAGCGCATGGAGACGCTGTTCGGCCCGGGTGCCGACGGCGCGCGCGGGCGCACGCCGCTGATCCATGCCGAATGGGCACGCGAGCTCAACCACAAGGCGGTCGCCTGGGTCGCGACGCAAAAGCCGCTGGAAAGCCCTAGACCCCTGACCGTCTGCATCGGCACCACCGACGTGCATGAGCACGGCAAATATCTGGTCGAACAGGCGCTCGAAGGCCTGGGCATCGCCATCGCCGATGCCGGTGTGGCCGTCGACCCGGAAACGCTCGTCGCCCGCGCCGCCGAAACCGGGGCCGATGCCATTGCCGTCAGCACCTACAACGGCGTGGCGCTGCGTTATGCACAGGCGGTGAAAGCAGCAATGGCGGCACGCGGACTTGCCTTGCCGGTGCTCATCGGCGGACGATTGAACGAAGTGCCCAAGGAGTCCAATTCAGGCCTGCCGGTCGACGTGACCAAGGACATTGCGGACCTTGGCTGCCTGCCCTGCGCCGACCTCGACGAGATGCTGCGCGCCCTGCGTTCCATTCAGTCAGTTGCCTGAAGCGGCAGGTTTCGTTTTCCGCCATCGACAGGCGCGCGCCCTACCAGGCGCTCATGCCGCCATCGACTGTCAGGATCGAGCCGGTGGCGAAAGAGGATTCGTCGCTGGCGAGCCACAGGATTGCATTGGCGATTTCAACCGGTTGCGCGACGCGATTCATCGGCGAACGCGCATTCAATGCCGCGACAAACCCCTGAGGGTCGGGATGGGTTTCCAGCATGGTTTCGAAATAGCTCGACCAGGTCACACCCGGCGCCACGGCGTTGACGCGGATCTTGTCTGCGACATGGTCAAGCGCCATGGCACGCGTCAGCGCCGCGACGCCGCCCTTGGAGGCGACATAGGCCGCCCGATCGGCAAGTCCGACATGGGCCACGTTGGAAGCGGTGTTCACGATCACCCCGCCACCACCCGCGGTCATGACGGGAATGACATATTTGGAGCAGAGAAAGACGCCCTTGAGGTTCACGGCCATGAGCGCGTCCCAATCCGCCGCCGCAGTGGTGACGACCGAGCCGCGTATGCCGTAACCGGCATTGTTGACCAGGATGTCCACCCGGCCGAATGCCTCTTGCGCGCGGCGCACCATCGTCGCCACGGAGGCTTCGTCCGAGACGTCGGCCTCCGAGGCCAGCACTCCGGTCCTGCCGGCCACCTCGCTGGCCCGCGCGCCGTCGCGGTCGACGGCCAGAACGCGCGCGCCCTCCTTTACAAACAGTTCCGTGACGGCTGCGCCGATACCGGCGCCGGCTCCGGTGATGATGGCCGCTTTGCCCTCCAAACGCATGATCGATCCCCTTTTCACAAACTTGTTTTGCCCTATCTTGCAGAAGCGCTTGCAAAGTGTCGACACTTTTGTATTTAATTTCGGCACGAACTCGGGGATATCAGTGAAAAACACTCCTTCCGTCGAACAACATCTGGAAATCTATCGCCGGATGCTGCTGGTGCGGCATCTCGAAGAGGGCCTTGGGGCGCTTCACAAGGAAGGACGCACGCGCGGTCCGATCCATCGCTGCGACGGCCAGGAAGCCGTCGGTGTCGCCGCGACCGCCGTGCTGGAGGTCGGCGACAAGGTCGCCACCACCCATCGTGGCCACGCGGTCTATATCGGCAAGGGCATGGCCGTGCACCCGGTTGTGGCCGAGATCTTCGGGCGGGCCACCGGTGCCTGCGGCGGGCGCGCCGGCCACATGCTGGTGGCCGATGCCGAAAAGGGCGTGATCGGCGGCAACGCCATTGTCGGCGCAGGCATTCCAGCCGCCACCGGCATGGCGCTGTCGATGCAGATCCTCGGCACCGGCAATGTCGCCATGTGCGTCTTTGGCGACGGCGCCGCGCAAACCGGCATCTGTCACGAAGCCATGAACATGGCGGGGCTCTGGAAACTGCCGGTCGTCTTCGTGCTCGAACACAACCAGTTCGGCCTGACCGTTCCCTCCGAAGTCCAGTCGCCGGTCGAGGACCTGTCGATCCGTGCCGCCGGCTATGCGATGCCGGCCGAGATCGTCGACGGCAATGACGCGGTGGCCGTCTATCGCGCCGTGTCGGCCATGGTCGAGCGTGCCCGGCGCGGCGAAGGCCCCGGCATGGTCGAATGCAAGACCTACCGTATCGAGGGTTTTTCAACCTCCGACATGGGCGGCTACCAGAAGCCGGAGGATATTGCGGCCTGGAAAGAACGTGACCCCCTGCTGGTCTCGCGCAAGGCGCTTTTGGGCGACGTCGGCGAGGCGAAACTCGCGGCAGTCGAGGCGGCGGCCAAGGCTGAGGTGGGCGAGGCATTCGCTGCCGCCCTCTCCGACCCGATGCCAGAATTCTCGCTCGACGAAGCCTGCAACCCCTACAGCGAGGCACACTGACATGGCCATGATGCGGTATGCCGAAGCGCTCAATGCGGCACTGCGCGAAGAGATGCAGGCCGACCCTTCCGTCTTCGTCTTCGGCGAGGACATCGGCCGCTATGGCGGCGTCTTCAAGGTGACGAAAGGGCTGATGGAGGAATTCGGCGAAACGCGGGTGCGCGACACGCCGATCTCCGAACAGGCGCTGACCGCCATGGCGGTGACCGCCGCCATGACCGGCACACGGCCGGTGCTGGAAATCATGTATGCGGATTTCGTGCCGCTGACGCTCGATGCGCTGGTCAACCAGGCCTCGATCTACAACTACATCTGGAACGGCCAGGTGAAGATGCCGTTCGTCTTGCGCACACAGGGCGGCGGCGGCGCCGGTGCCGGCGCGCAGCACTCCAAGTCGCTCGATTCCATGCTTGCCCACATACCCGGCATCAAGGTCGTTGCCCCTTCGACGCCCGCCGACGCCAAGGGCATGCTGAAGGCCGCGATCCGCGACGACCAGCCGGTCGTCTTCCTCGAGCACAAGCTGCTCTACAACACTCGCGGCGAGGTTCCGGAAGGCGATGTGACCGTGCCGCTCGGCAAGGCGGCAACCCTGCGCGAGGGCAGCGATATCTCGATATTCGCCACCTCCAAGATGGTGGTCGAGGCGTTGAAGGCCGCGGAGCTTCTCGCGGCCGACGGCGTTTCGGCCGAGATTGTCGATCTCCGGTCGCTGCGCCCGCTCGACGTCAATGCCATCGTTGCCTCGATCGCCAAAACGCACCATGCCGTGGTGGTCAACGAGGGCTGGCGCTTCTGCGGTTATGCCGCCGAGCTTTCGGCAACGATCATGGACCACGCCTTCGACGAACTGGACGCGCCGGTCGCGCGCGTCACGCTGCCGGATATGCCGATCCCTTATTCCGAACCGCTGGAAACGGCGATGCTGCCAAGTGCCGAGAAGATCCGCACCGCCGCGCTGAAGACGCTGAAGTGACGGGGGCGGCGGCGATGGCGACCCACCCGATCAGCATCGACAGCGCCGGCGGCGAATATATGGAAACCGTGCTGGTGATCGCCTGGGCGGTGAAATCCGGCGATCCGGTCAAGGCCGGCGACCTTCTCGTCACCGTCGAGACTGCCAAGGCGGCGACCGAAATCGAAGCCGACCGTGACGGCTGGCTGGCGGAAATTTTCTTCGCCGAGGGACAGGAAGCGCCAGTGGGCGCCGTGCTCGGCACGATCTCCGATAAGAAACCGATAGTTGGCGAGAAGCCGATCGCTGGCCAATCCGCTTCGATCACGCCGGCCACTGCGACGGCTGCGGAACTCAATCCGAGCGAGCCTATGGCCAGCGACGCGCCTTCCTCCATCCGGTCGCCCGGCAGCCGTGCAATCGCAAGCCCGCTGGCCCGGCGGCTTGCCGCCGCGGCTGGGCTCGACCTTGCCGCCATTTCGGGAAGCGGTCCGCACGGGCGCATCAAGAAGCGCGACATCGATGCCACCCTGGCCGCCCGCGCGAACGAACAGGACGGTACAGGCCAGCGGGCGCCAGCTGCAGTCCAGGCATCGCCTGTCGCCGCGCCGGCGCTGGCCCGGCAGACGGTGCCGGTGGTCCTCATCCACGGCTTCGGGGCGGATCGCTCCGTGTGGCGGCAGGTTGTCCCGTTGCTCGGGCCGGGGATCGAGACGATCAGCCTCGACTTGCCCGGCCATGGTACGGAAGCGGCAAGACCTGCAAGCGTCATCGAGGAGATCGCCTTCCTCCTCTCCGACCGGCTGGAGGGGATGGGCGTCGGCAATGCCCATCTCGTCGGCCATTCCCTGGGCGGCGCGGCGGCTCTGGCGCTCGCCCGGCTGGGCCGTTTTACCGTACGCTCCGTGACGCTCCTTGCCCCAGGCGGGCTTGGCCCCGAGATCAATGCGGGCTTCATCGCCGGCCTTGCCCGTGCGACTACGGCGCGGGCCCTCGAACGGTGGCTGACGGTGATGGTCGGCGACCCCTCGGCCTTGCCGGCCGGCTATGCGCAGGCTGCGCTCAGGCAGATGGAAAAGGCCGGCAATCGTGACGCGCTTGCCGCGATGGCCGAAAGCCTGTTCCCGGACGGCACCCAAGCTTTCGATCTCGCGGGCGCGCTTGGCGAGCTTGCCGTGCCGACGCGGCTCATCTGGGGCAGGCTCGACCGCGTCATCCCGGCCGCTCATGCAGCCCGCGCGCCGGGCTTCACTGCTGTTCATCTTCTCGATGGCGTCGGCCATGTACCGCAGATTGAAGCGCCGGCGCTCACCGCCCGGCTGATCACCGAGACGGTGCGAAGCGCCGGCTGAGCCGACAAGACCATCACGCCGGCGCCGAAGGCACCGGATACAGAACGCCAGAAGGAGTGCTCGATATGATTTTCGACCATCGCACCTATACCGCCCGTCCGAATAAGCTGTCGCATTTCCTGAAACTCTACGAGGACGTCGGCCTGCCGATGCAGCAGCATTATCTGGGCGAGCCCTTCGGCTTCTTCCAGACGCATATCGGCGACCTCTCGCGCACCGTGCATCTGTGGAAATATGAAAGCCTTGCCGACCGGGAGGAGCGGCGCGACCGCATGGAGGCCGATCCCGAATGGCAGGCTTATCGGCGTAAGGTGATCGAGACCGACTATCTTCTCGACATGCGCAACCAGATCCTCAAACCCGTCTCGTTCTTCAATCCCGGAAAGTAAGATGGACCTGATTTTCTCGGCCGAGGGGCGCAGCTGGCCGCTGCGCCTGACCGGCGATGCCGAGCGCACGCGCCGTGCGCTGCTTTCGGCCCTGCCGATGCGCTTGCAGCTCCATACGCCCAAGATCGCCGGCAGCCACATCTATTGGCATGCCCCCTTCGTCGAGGATATCGAAGGTGCAACGCATGTGCTTTCCGCATCCGCCGGTGCCTTCATCTACTGGCCGGTGCGCCAATTCCTCGAAATCACCTTC
The DNA here is from genome assembly GCA_014189435.1 of Mesorhizobium loti. NCBI lineage: Bacteria > Pseudomonadati > Pseudomonadota > Alphaproteobacteria > Hyphomicrobiales > Phyllobacteriaceae > Mesorhizobium > Mesorhizobium loti. The sequence continues at coordinate 18,045 of CP050293.1, read as the reverse complement.
GCGCCGCTTCAGGCGGAAAATGCCGAGATCACCGTTCTCGGCCATCTCGACGCCCCGGTGGAAGGCATTGCCGAGCTTGCCGCGACACTGAAGCGGGACCAGGGCCGCCGTATTCTGGAAGGCACGCTTGTCCGGTCGGATGGCGGCGTGTCCGAGCCTTCGCCGCCATCGTCGCTGCCGCAGGATATCATTGCCGCGCGCAAGGCGCTGTGGGCGACCTGTCCCGCCGACATCAGCCGGGTCACCGCGTCACGCGCCATCATGCACCCGGCAGGGCCTGTCTTCACCGCGGAATCGGAAGCGCGGGTGCTGCACGAATTCCTCTGGTGGGTCCGCGCTGGGCGCGGCAGGAAGGACGAATTGGTGCTGCGCCAGGCGGCGGCAATCGCGCTCGACAAGACAGCGACCCGCCTGCGCGACTTCTGCCACATGGAGGAAACGCCGGCCCTGCTTTTCCGGCTCAACGCGGCGATGGAAGAGGGCTATCCGTTCGATGCCCTGATCGACGAAGCGATCCTGATTGCAGGGCGGGTCGGCGCCTGGATCGATCTTCTCATCCCATGGAACGACCTCAACGAGGCCTTCCGCGCAGCGCTTGACGGCAGGAGGGCCGGGTGATGGAAAAACTGACCATCGGCATTGTCGGCTTCGGCGTCATCGGGCAGCGCTGGACGGCTTGCTTTGCCCATGCCGGCCACGCGGTGCGCGTGTTCGACCCGACGGAGCGGCGCGAAGCGGCTTTCAATGAGGTGCTGCCTGCACTCATGGCCGACCTCGATGCGTTGAAAGGATCCTCGGCCGCGCCCGGTGCGATCCGTCTTTTCCCGACGCTTGCCGAGACGCTCGAAGGCGTCGATTTCGTGCAGGAAAACGGTCCGGAAGACCTGGCCCTCAAGCGCCGGCTGCTCGCCGAGATCGAAGACCATGTCGGTGATGAGGTCGTCATTGCTTCGTCCTCCTCGGCCCTGCTGGTGTCCGACATGCAGGGCGAGTGCCGCCTGCCCGGCCGCGTCGTGCTCGGTCATCCCTTCAACCCGGCGCATCTGATGCCGCTGGTCGAGATCGTCGGCGGCAAGGCATCCGATCCACAAGCGATCGCCCGGGCACACGCCATCTATGAGGCCATCGGCAAGAAACCGGTGACGCTCAACCGGGAAGTGACCGGCCATATCGCCTTGCGCCTGATGGGCGCCATGTGGCGCGAAGCGATCGCGCTGGTGCGCGACGGCGTCGCCTCGGTCGAGGACGTGGATCGTGCCTTCATGTACGGACCGGGGGCGAAATGGACCCTGCAAGGTTCGTTCATTTCCAACAGCCTCAACGCCGATGGCATCGAGGACTTCCTGCACAAATATGGCCCGACCTATCAGGCGATCTGGGACACGCTGCTCGACGCAAGGCTCGACAGCGAGACCATCCGCGCGATCACGGCTTCGACAAATGCGGCGGTGGGCGGGCGCAGCCACGGGGACCTGAAGGCCGCACGCGAAGCTGGCCTGGTCGGCATTTTGAAAACAGTGGCCGAACGCGGCGCGCTCTAACTTTTTGTTTTGACGCAATTCCGGACGGAAAACCGGTTCACACTTTTCCTGGAATTGCTCTGATCGTCACGGTTCAGGAGAACGGCAATGGACTACCGCACTGCCCTCGTCACCGGCGCCTCGAAAGGCATCGGCGCAGCGATCGTCGAGAGCCTGGTCGCGGAAGGATTGACCGTCCATGCGCTGGCGCGCAACCATGGCGCGCTGCAGGTCCTGCAGGAGAGGCTCGGGCCGCGCGTAAAACCGCTTGTCGCCGATGTGCGCGACACCGAAGCGATCGCGTCCGCGCTCGGTGCGGCGGAAATCGATGTGCTGATCAACAATGCCGGCGGTCTGGCGACAGTGCGCCCTCTGCATGAGCAGAGCGCGGAGGAAACAGCCGAGGTGGTAGCGCTGAACCTCACCGCACCCTTGCAGCTCATCCGCATGTTGCTGCCGGGCATGATCGCCCGCAAGCGTGGCCATATCTTCAACCTGACCAGCACGGCGGCCAGTGGCGTCTTTCCCGGCACGGCGACCTATGGTGCGGCAAAGGCCGGCCTTTCCCAGGCCGGCCGCATCCTGCGCTATGATCTCGCGGGCACCGGCGTGCGGCTGACCGAGATCGCTCCCGGCCGCGTGGAAACGGATTTCTACCTGAAGGCCTTCGACGGCGACCGCGAGGGCTTGCGCAAGCGCATGTACTCGCAACAGCGGCCGCTCGGCCCGGCCGATATTGCCGCCGTGCTTGTTGCCGCGTTGCGGATGCCGGACCATGTCGACATCGCCGAATTGATCGTTGCACCAAGTGAACAGGCACCCGGCGGCCATACCTATCCGCCCGCGCCGCAACGGTGAGCGCGTGTGGCGCTGCGCCTCAGCAAGGGCTCGTCAGTTTGTCGAGCACGGCCGAGCAAGCCTCCTCCCAGGCGGCTGGCACACCGCGCGCCGAAAGCACCCGCAGGCCCCGCTCGGTGATGCCGCCCGGTGTCACCAGCTCCTCGAGCATCTGATCCATCGGCTGGTCCTTCTCCTCAATCAGCCGCCCGGCGGCCACGAACGTCATCGCCGTCAGCCGGCGGCCAATTGCCGGATCGAGACCTTGCGTGCTCGACCATTCAGTCGTTCTGCGGATCAGATCCTGCACCCAGCCATAGATGGCGGCATTGACCGTGGCCACTTCGAAGTCCGTTTCACTGGCCAGAGCGATTGAGGGGCCGAGCCGGTCGAGAACCGCCCGCGCTTTCTCGAGGTCGGGGAAATAGATTGTCGGACTGGCACAGATTTCGGAAGCGGTGAACGGCATGGCGCGCACCGCGCGCGCAGGCGCGACAGCGAACCGCGACAGCGCTACGCCGGCGCAAACCGAAACCACTATTTGATCCGTGCGCCATGGCAGGCCGGCGACCGCGTCCGGCGCATGCGCCGGACGCACGGCGACAATGACGACATCGGATCGTTCGACGAGATCGCGATTGTCGGTTGCCAATCGAAAACCGTGCCGGGCGGAAAGCGCAGCCGCCTTGCCACGCGGTGACAGCACGATCGCCGCGGGATCGAGCCCGGAACGCAGGAAACCAGCCAGCATGGACGCCGCCAGATGCCCGACGCCAAGAATGCCTACAATCATTGTTGTCCCCCGGATTTGAACCTGCTGCTTGCCATTCACGCGAAGTTGGGAAAGAAAGGCGCTCTACGAAGTGTAGACACAGCCTGCATACAAATCAGATGAGAATCGTCGTGACCGAACGAGCCGAGACCAGCGCCGATAGCGACCCGTCCCTTGCCAACGAGGCCGAAACGCGCCGCGCTGCCGATAGCAGCGAACGCGCCTACAACACCATCCGCAAGCTTCTCGTCGAGTTCAAGCTGAAGCCCGGCGAACGCATCAACGAAGTCCAGCTTTCGCGCAGCCTCGGCGTGTCGCGCACACCGATCCGCGAGGCGCTGAACCGGCTCGCCTCCGAGGGTTTCGTTTCGCTCACGCCCAATCGCGGCTTTTTCGTCAGGAGCCTCAGCACCGAGGGCCTGCTCGACCTCTACGAGTTCCGCTCGATCATCGAATGCGCCGCTTTCAAGCTGATGTGCGAACGCGCCGACGACGGCGAAATCGACCGGCTGCGGAGCTACTGGGAAGCGATCGTCGACGCCTACCAAAACCAGCCGCCGGACATCATCCTGGCCGAGGACGAAGGCTTCCATCTGCTTATCGCCGAACTGTCGGGAAATCCGGAACTCGTCGGCCAGCTCACCTCCATCAATGCGCGTATCCGCTTCATCCGCCGCATCCAGATCGAACATCCCTCGCATGACAGGACGCAGATCACCTCTCACTCGGCAATCGTCGATGCCGCCGTCAGGCGGGATGTCGAAAACGGCATGAAACTGTTGCGCGAACATATCGAGATGACCGTCTCCGCCACGCAGCAGGCGCTCAAGGATGCCCTGCTCAAGGTTTTCGCGCCCGACAATGGCGCCGATCTGAAGCGCCGGCGAAGGACCCGCGACGCATAATCGATATCTGAGCACAAAATTGAACGCAATAGTGTCGACACTTTCTTGACGGCAGTCTCTTTGTCTGCTTCGATGGCTTCCACGGGAGAAAAGACCGGAACGGCCGCTCCTGCTGTGACCAGTAGCCAAGGGGAACCATCATGAGAAAATTTATCGCCACGCTCCTTCTCGGAGCATCGCTGTTCGCGGGTCCGGCCATGGCCGAGCAGATCACGATTGGTCTATCCGCTCCACTTTCCGGCCCGCAGGCCTATTTCGGCACCACATGGCATAACGGCTTCAAGCTCTATGTCGACAAGTTGAACGCCGATGGTGGGGTCAATGGCGTGACCGTTGCCTATGACCAGCAAGACGACAAGGCGGATCCGCGCGAGGGAACGCTCGTGGCGCAAAAGTTCTGCGACAATGACAAGGTGGTTCTGGGCCTCGTCAACTTCAATTCCGGTGTCGCCCAGTCCACTCTGCCGATCTACGAGGATTGCTCGCTGCCGACAATGACCTTCGGCTCCAACCCTTCGCTCACCAAGCAGGGCTACAAGCTCATGGTGCGTCCGGTCGCGAACGATCTGGCGGGCGCGCTGCTGCCGGCTGAATACGCGCTCGGCAAGCTGAGCGCCAAGACGGCCCTGGTCGTCAACGACAAGCAGGTTTTCGGACAGGGAATCTCCGAAATCTTCGCCAAGAACTTCCAGGATGGCGGCGGCAAGGTCATCGACACGATTTCGGTCGCGCCAAGCGATGTGGACTTCGCCGCCGTGCTGGCGCAGATCAAGCCGAAGAAGCCCGACGTCATCTATCTCGGTGCCGTCATGCCGCAGCTGGCGCTCTTTGCAAAGCAGATGCATGAGCAAGGCATCACCGCCACGCTGATCGTGCCCGACGGCGGCTATACGCCGGACCTGATCAAGCAGGCCGGCGAGCCCAACGTCCAGGGCACGCTCGTCGCCATCCAGGTGCCGCCGATGGATGCCTCGCCGGAGATCGCCGAGTTCGCCAAACTCTACAAGGCCAAGTATGGCGAAGAAGCCGGCCCTTACTCGATCTATGGCTATGTTCAGGGCCAGATCCTCGAACAGGTGCTGAAGACGACCAAGGGCCTGACGCGCGAGGACATCAACACGGCGCTGCACGCGGTCAAGGTCAAGACCGCCGTGGGTGAACTGGAATTCGACGAAACGGGCGAACTTAAAGTTGCCCCATCGTACCTCTACAAGGTCGAGGGATCGAAGTTCCAGCTTGTCGGCTCGAAATAGCAGCCGGGCGCCGGAGCCGCCTGCCTTTTTAAAGGCGGCTCCCCTTGCCTGTCGACGGCCGCGCCCGACAAGAGTGCGACGGACCGTCGATCGGGAACCCATTGCACAGGACACCGGCCCATGCTGGGAAACCTCATTCAACAGACGGTCAACGCGTTGACCATCGGCTCGATTTACGCGCTGATCGCGCTCGGCTACACGATGGTCTACGGCGTGCTGCGCATGATCAATTTCGCCCATGGCGAGATGTTCATGCTCGGCGCCTATGTCGCCTTTCTGATCCTCTCCATGCTGGTCGGCGATGTCGGCATGGCGGGCGCGATCGCGCTTACCGTGGCCTTTGTCGTCGCTGTCTTCCTGGTCGGCTTCATCGGCGTCGGCATTGAACGCGTCGCCTACAAACCGTTGCGAAATTCCACCCGGCTTGCGCCGATGCTGTCCTCACTTGGCGTTTCGCTCTCACTGGTCACCGGCATGCAGATTCTTGCCGGCCCGCAGCCTGTCGCCTTTCCGAGCTTCTTCCCTGTCGTCCGCTATGAGGTGCTGGGTGGCACCATCACCTCGATGCAGATCGGCATCCTCGTCGCCGCCTTCGTGTTGATGTTCGGTCTGCATTTCCTCGTCAACCGCAGCCGCATCGGCATCATCGTGCGTGCAGTTTCGGAAAGCCGCCCCACCGCACAGCTTCTGGGCATCAACGTCAACGGCGCGATCTCGATGGTGTTCTTCGTCGGCCCGCTGCTCGGCGCGGCCGGTGGCATCCTCTATGCCAGCTATTACGGCATCATGTCGCCGACGATGGGCGCCGTCATTGGCCTGAAGGCCTTCACCGCGGCGATCCTCGGCGGCATCGGTTCCATTCCCGGCGCCATGCTTGGCGCCTTCATCCTGGCCTTCGTCGAAGTGGGCGGAACCGCGCTGCTGCCCGTCATCACCCATGGCGTGCTGGGCACCGAATATCGCGATGTGCTCACCTTCGCGATCCTCATACTCGTGCTTCTCGTTCGCCCCGCCGGCATATTGGGCGAGGCCGTGTCCGAGGAGAGCATCGTGTACAAGAGGGAGTTCTGATGTCGGTCGCCGAGAGCCTTACGGCTGCCAGGCCGCGCTCGAGCCGGGCCGTCGCGTTCCTTGTCTTCGCCATCGCGATCGCGCTGATCGCGGCGACGCCCTTCCTGCCCAACTACTACATCCGCGTCATCGACAGCCTGCTGATCTACATCCTGCTCGGCATCGGCCTGAACATCGTGATCGGCTATACCGGCCTGCTCGATCTCGGCTTCGTCGCCTTCTATGCAGTGGGCGCCTACAGCTATGCGCTGCTCGCCAGCCCCCAACTCGACCTGCATCTGCCCTTCCTGCTCATTCTGGTCGTAGCCGCCTGCCTCGGTGCGATCACCGGCATATTGCTCGGCATCCCGGTGTTGAGACTGCGCGGCGACTATCTTGCCATCGTTACACTGGGCTTCGGCGAGATCGTGCGCATCATCATCAACAATGTCGACTGGCTTACCGGTGGGCCGAAAGGCATCGCTCGCCTCGACAAGGCTTCGATCCTCGGCATCCAGATCGCCCGGCCCGTCGATTTCTTCTGGCTCCTGCTTGTCGTCGTGCTCCTGGCCGGGCTTCTGGCCCGGCGGCTGGAGCGGTCCATCCTTGGCAAGGCCTGGGCAGCGATCCGCGAAGACCAGGACGCCGCGCGCGGCATCGGCATCAACACGACCAACGCCAAACTTGCCGCCTTTGCGACCTCCGCGACGATCGGCTCGATCGCGGGAGCGATCTTCGGCGCCTCTCAGCGTTTCGTCAGCCCGGAGAGTTTCACGCTACAGGAATCCGTGCTGATCGTGCTGATGATCGTGGTCGGCGGCATCGGCAACATTCTCGGCATCGTCGCCGGTGCGGCAATCCTGATCCTGCTGCCGGAAGTGCTGCGCGAATTCGCCGAATGGCGCATTCTTTTCCTCGGGCTGTTGATGATCTTCCTGATCATTGTACGCCCGGCCGGCATCGTTCCGCGCAGCTTCGGACCAGACAAGCTTATCCGGAGACTGTTCGGCAAATGACCCTGGCCTTCGACAAATTGCGAAAGGAATATGGCCAGGTCGTCGCCATCGATGACGTGACCGCCTCCTTCGCCCCCGGGCTGATCCACGGCGTGATCGGCCCCAACGGCGCCGGCAAATCGACGCTCATCAACATGACCGCCGGCTCCTACACCGTCTCCTCCGGATCGATAGCGCTTGACGGCAAACGCCTCGACCGGCTGAAGAAATATCAGATCGCCAATTCAGGAGTCGCCCGCACCTACCAGAACATCCGTCTCTTCGATCAGATGACGGCGCTCGAAAACCTCGAGGTCTGCTTCTATCCGAGCGATGTCGGCGGCATCTGGAAAGAAGTGCTGTGGCCGCCCTATGCCTCGGCCCGGCGCGACCACCGGCGTGAAAAATGCATGGAGATCTTGCGGTTTTTCGATCTGCAAGGCCATGCCGACGCGGAAGCCGGCAGCCTGCCCTATGGCCGGCAACGCATGCTGGAAATCGCCCGCGCGCTGGTCTGCAATCCGCGCCTGCTGCTGCTTGACGAGCCCGCCGCCGGGCTGAACCATCACGAAACGGCGGAGTTGACCGCCAGGCTTGCCGCCCAGCGCGCGCCCGACCGGATCACGATCATCGTCGAGCACGACATGGATCTGGTGATGGCGCTTTGCGACAACATCATCGTCATGCATCACGGAAAGCTGCTTTTTCAGGGAACACCCGCCGAGGTGCAGGCCAGCACCGACGTCCAACTCGCCTATCTGGGAACCGCCAATGACATCGACGACATCCGAGCCGCTGCTCAGGATCGCCGGGCTCAGCTCGGGATACGGACGCGTCGGCGTTCTTGAAGACATATACGTCGACGTCGATCCGCACGAGATCGTCGTCGTTCTCGGCCCGAACGGTGCCGGCAAGACGACACTGCTCAACTCCATCTCCGGCGTTGCGCGTGCGACCGCCGGCAGCATCACCTTCGAAGGGCGCGACATTACCGGCCTGCGGCCGGAGCAGGTCGTGCGCCTGGGCATCACCCATTGCCCGGAAGGCCGCCAGATCTTCCAACGGCTGACCGTGGAAGAAAACCTGGTCGCCGCCCATGTCGGGCGCGGCGGCAAGAGTTTTGAGGCGCTGCGCGCCGAGGCCTTCGATCTCTTTCCGGTGCTGAAGGAGCGGCGCAACGGCATGGCGAGCCGCATGTCCGGCGGCCAGCAACAGATGCTTGCGATCGGTCGGGCGCTGATGGCCGAGCCGAAACTCCTGATGCTCGATGAACCGTCTCTCGGCCTCGCCCCGAAGATTGTTCATCAGATCTTCCGCATCATCCTTGACCTGTCGCGCAACGGCATTTCCATCCTCCTTGTCGAGCAGAACGTTCAGCTCGCGCTCGAATGCGGCGACTACGCCTATCTGCTGAACACCGGCAAGGTGAAGCTTCACGCCCCCGCACAGGAAATGGCCGAGCATTCAGCTTTGAGCGAGCACTATCTCGGCGGCGCCACCGTGGAAGTGCTTCATGTTTGAAGTCGACTGGAAGACGCCGCATCTGTGGCGCAAGACCGCGGATCTGCGCCAGACGGCGCCGGCGCTCCAGGGCGATTTGAAGACCGATGTGCTGGTCGTCGGTGGCGGCTTCACCGGCATGGCCGCGGCACTCGGCGCGCGCGACAGCGGCGTCGACGTCATCATCCTCGAAGGCAACGAGGTCGGCTCGGCGGCTTCCGGCCGCAACAACGGTCTCGTCATCTCCCACCATTCCAAGGCATCGCCTTCGGAATTCGAAGTGGCATATGGAAAGACCGTCGGCACCCGCTACAACCGCATGGTCGCCGATGCGGCCGGTGTGGCCTTCGGCCTGATGCAGCGCTTCAACATCGATGCGCACCAGGTGCAGGAAGGCTGGATCCAGCCTGCACACACCGAGGCGACGCTTGCCCGCACCCGCCAGTTCTACGAGGAGTGGAAAGCCTTCGGCGCCAATGTCTCGAGCCTTGACCGCGACGAAGCCACCGCGCGCATCGGCAGTCCCTATCTCGGCGGCTGGATGGTGCACAATTCGGGCCATATCAACCCGTTTGCCATGACCATCGGCCTTGCGGCGGCGCTGGAGCGCGAAGGCGTGACCATCTGCGAGAACTCCCGGGCAACGCGCATCGAGAAGGTGGAAGGTGGGTGGCGCGTTTTCACCGCATCAGGAAGCGTCACCGCACCGGAGGTGGTGCTGGCGACCAATGCGTTGACCGGCGACATCTGGCCAGGGCTCAAGAAGACGCTGGTGCCGCTCAAGGTGTTCCAGGCTGCGACCAACCCCCTGCCGGAGGAGGTGCGCGCGAAAATCCTCGTCGGCAATCCGGCCGTATCCGACATGCGCAACGACATCCGTTATTTCCACTATGACCGGGACAACCGGCTGGTCAGCGGCGGCACGCATACATTCTGGTTCGGCGAGGCCGATCGCGGCCGCACCAAGGTCTCGCGCATGCTGGGCAAAGCCTTCCCGGCCTTTGGCGGCGAACCGGAGATGGTGGAATATTGGCACGGGACGTTCGCGGTGGTGCCCGACCGCAGGCCGCGCCTCTATCGTCTGGCACCCGGTCTTGTGTTTGGCGGAGTCTATTCGGGTCGTGGCGTGGCACTCTCGATGTCGCTCGGCCAGGAAATCGGCCGCTGGGCGGCAGGGCGGCGCACGGATGAGCAGATGTCGCTCCCGGTCACCAACATGAAGCCGGTTCCTTTCCATCCGATCGCGGTGCAGGTGGCCAACCGCATGCACGCCTGGAACCGCTTTCAGGACAAAGGCTCCTAAAGCCTCCGAGATTGATCAACAATGGCGCCCTGCGGGGTGTTCGGAGAAGCAGTCCCCCAAAAGCAAAACGGCCCGCGATTAGCGGGCCGTTTTGATATTTGGTTGCGGGGACAGGATTTGAACCTGTGACCTTCAGGTTATGAGCCTGACGAGCTACCGGGCTGCTCCACCCCGCGTCACCTCTAGGCAAGCGTTTGCTTGCGTTCCTAGGCAAGCACTTGCTTGCTTTATTGGACGTAAGCCGAGGCCTACGAATAGGATGGCTTACAAATAGGTAGATGGCTCACCAAATGAAAGGGCCGCTTTCGCGGCCCGAGGTTTCCCGATTGGCGGGCCTTTTCGTAGAGAGAAGATTTCAACGTGCGTTTAGCAGACCTGGCAGCGACCTACTCTCCCGCGTCTTGAGACGAAGTACCATCAGCGCTGGAGCGTTTCACGGCCGAGTTCGGAATGGGATCGGGTGCAGCCGCTCCGCCATAACCACCAGGTCGGCAAAACGCACGTTGTTCGAGAAGCTGGGTTAGGGATTAGGCAGTAGGGAATAGTGAGTAGGAGATACCTGCTCGCTATAAGCTTGTGCCATTTGCCCGTCTTTCCGTGCCAAGGCGACGTTATCTACAGGGCGCTTCGGGCATAAGCCCGCAAGCGCGACTGCGCGTCGCCGGTTTTCCGGCGCCCTCGCGGAGCATAGGCCCCAGAGGGGCCGCTCATGCGTGAGCGCTGGTAAGACCATCGTGTTTCACGATGAGCATAAGGAATGAGAACGATCAAGCCGATCGAACTATTAGTACCGGTAAGCTTCAAGCGTTGCCGCTCTTCCACACCCGGCCTATCAACGTGGTCGTCTTCCACGGTTCTCAGGGAATACTCGTTTTAAGGTGGGTTTCCCGCTTAGATGCCTTCAGCGGTTATCCCGTCCGGATATAGCTACCCTGCTATGCGGCTGGCGCCACAACAGGTCCACCAGAGATCCGTCCATCCCGGTCCTCTCGTACTAGGGACAGATCCTTTCAATATTCCTACACCCACGGCAGATAGGGACCGAACTGTCTCACGACGTTCTGAACCCAACTCACGTACCGCTTTAAATGGCGAACAGCCATACCCTTGGGACCTGCTCCAGCCCCAGGATGCGATGAGTCGACATCGAGGTGCCAAACAACCCCGTCGATATGGACTCTTGGGGGTCATCAGCCTGTTATCCCCGGCGTACCTTTTATCCGTTGAGCGATGGCCCTTCCACGCGGGACCACCGGATCACTATGACCGACTTTCGTCTCTGCTCGACTTGTCAGTCTCGCAGTCAGGCAGGCTTATGCCATTGCACTCAGCGAACGATTTCCGACCGTTCTGAGCCCACCATCGCGCGCCTCCGTTACTCTTTAGGAGGCGACCGCCCCAGTCAAACTACCCACCATACATTGTCCCGGACCCGGATAACGGGCCGCGGTTAGACATCCATAGTAATAAGGGTGGTATTTCAAGGGTGGCTCCACCTGAGCTGGCGCCCAGGTTTCAAAGCCTACCACCTATCCTACACATGCCACTACGAATGCCAATGTAAAGCTATAGTAAAGGTGCACGGGGTCTTTCCGTCTAACCGCAGGAACCCCGCATCTTCACGGGGAATTCAATTTCACTGAGTCTATGCTGGAGACAGCGGGGAAGTCGTTACGCCATTCGTGCAGGTCGGAACTTACCCGACAAGGAATTTCGCTACCTTAGGACCGTTATAGTTACGGCCGCCGTTTACTGGGGCTTCGATTCAGAGCTTGCACCCCTCCTCTTAACCTTCCAGCACCGGGCAGGCGTCAGACCCTATACGTCGTCTTGCGACTTCGCAGAGCCCTGTGTTTTTGATAAACAGTCGCTACCCCCTGGTCTGTGCCACCCTCCTCTACTTGCGTAGAAAAGGGTCACGCTTCTTCCGAAGTTACGCGTGCAATTTGCCGAGTTCCTTCAGCATAGTTCTCTCAAGCGCCTTGGTATACTCTACCAGACCACCAGTGTCGGTTTCGGGTACGGTTTATAAGGAGGAGCTATTTCCTGGAACCACGCAGCAGCCCGTTCAATCCGATAAGATTGGACTACCTCAATGATCCGTCACTACCTCCAAGCCCACGAATATTAACGTGGTTCCCATCGACTACGCGTTTCCGCCTCGTCTTAGGGGCCGGCTAACCCTGCTCAGATTAGCTTTAAGCAGGAACCCTTGGTCTTTCGGCGGGGGAGTCTCTCACTCCCCTTACGTTACTCATGTCAGCATTCGCACTTCTGATACCTCCACCACCCCTCACGGGTATGGCTTCATCAGCTTACAGAACGCTCCGCTACCGCTTGGCCCTTGCGGACCAAACCCTAAGCTTCGGTGTATGGCTTTAGCCCCGTTACATTTTCGGCGCAAAGACCCTTATTTAGACCAGTGAGCTGTTACGCTTTCTTTAAATGATGGCTGCTTCTAAGCCAACATCCTGGTTGTTTTGGGATCCTCACATCCTTTCCCACTTAGCCATAACTTGGGGACCTTAGCTGTAGGTCAGGGTTGTTTCCCTTTTCACGACGGACGTTAGCACCCGCCGTGTGTCTGCCGACTAGTACTCCCAGGTATTCGGAGTTTGGTTAGGTTTGGTAATCCGGTGAGGACCCCTAGCCCATCCAGTGCTCTACCCCCTGGGGTATTCGGTCGACGCTCTACCTAAATAGATTTCGCGGAGAACCAGCTATTTCCGAGTTTGATTGGCCTTTCACCCCTAGCCACAAGTCATCCCGAACTATTGCAACAGTTATGGGTTCGGTCCTCCAGTAAGTGTTACCTTACCTTCAACCTGCTCATGGCTAGATCACTCGGTTTCGGGTCTAATGCGACGAACTGAACGCCCTATTCAGACTCGCTTTCGCTGCGCCTACACC